>JAHHHC010000020.1 GCA_019359515.1 Desmonostoc vinosum HA7617-LM4
GGAGTGGGGAGTGGGGAGTGGGGAGTGGGGAGTGGGGAGTGGGGAGTGGGGAGTGGGGAGTGGGGAGTGGGGAGTGGGGAGTGGGGAGTGGGGAGTGGGGAGTGGGGAGTGGGGAGTGGGGAGTGGGGAGTGGGAAGACGCGGGGACGCGGAGAATAATCAATGACGACAAATGACTATTCCCTATTCCCTATTCCCTATTCCCCATTCCCTATTCCCTATTCCCCATTCCCTATTCCCTATTCCCTATTCCCCATTCCCGTGGGCTGAGCGAAGTCGAAGCCCAGACTACTGATTATCTAACATTTTCAATGCCACCAGTTGTGCTTGAGCTTTGTGCAGAGATTCATACCATTCTCTCTCTGGATCGCTATCGGCAACGATTCCGGCTCCTACTTGTCCCCATACGGTGTGGAAGGGGAAAGATGGGGAAGACGCGCAGAAGTCCTCTGTGTCTCCCTGTCCCTGTGTCCCCGTGTTGTCTTCGATTTGAGATGAGGGGGTTAAGAGTAGGGTACGAATTAGAATATTGAGGTCTAGGTTGCCTCGCCAATCTAAATAGCCGCAGGAACCGTAAAATAAGCTGCGCCGTAGTGGTTCTAGTTGTTCGATGATTTCCATGCAACGAACTTTGGGACACCCTGTAATTGTGCCACCAGGAAATGTGGCACGAATCAAATCGATGGGTGTGCGATCGCTTCTTAAAGTGCCTTGGATGTTGCTGACTAGGTGCATTACATGACTGTAGCGTTCAATTGACAGCAATTCATCAACTCTGACGCTTCCCCATTCACAAACTCGCCCTAAATCATTGCGTTCTAAATCTACTAGCATGATGTGTTCAGCACGTTCTTTAGTATTGCTGAGCAAATCTTGTGCCAGTTGCTGATCTTGTTCCGGGGTGGCACCACGCGATCGCGTGCCGGCAATTGGTCTAGTTTGGGCTTGGCGATTTTCTAACATCACCAATCGTTCGGGTGAACAGCTAATTACTTCTCCCCAAGGCGTCTGCCAATAACAAGCAAAAGGAGAAGGATTGATTTTTTGCAAAGTTTGGTAAATCTCCCACCCAGAAGCTGCTGTAGATGCCTGAAATCGCAATGAGAGATTTGCCTGAAAGATATCTCCGGCTTGAATATATTTTTTTGCCTGATTGACAGCTGATTCATAATCTGCCTGAGATATACACAAATGAGGCGACGGGGAAGACACGGGGACGCGAGGACGCGGTGAGACAGCGCTGTGTCCGGGTTTCCCTTTGCAGGCGACTGCGAACCCGTAGGGGAACGCGGGGAAGTTGTTCTTTGTGTCCCCATTATGGAAACGCCAGTTATCTGAACCGGAAAATCCTCTTACAGTATTCAACTCACCGCGTCCCTGTGTCCCCCCCTCCCCGTGTCCTTCCACCAATTTCTTCTGCAACTCATCCAACCCCCCTACATCACTGGCGGCTAGCCAAAGAAGTTGCTGCCCATGATCCAAAATTGCAAAACAATCTGGTTCATACCAAAAAGCTACAGGAAATGGTAGGGGATCAATTTTTTCACGAGGTAGCTGTTCAATTTCATAAGCTATGTCATAGCCTAACCATCCTAGCCAACCACCGATGAAGGGGAGGGGGGGAGGGGGGGATGAGGGGGATGAGGGGGATGAGGGAGAAATTATTTGTTGGCTGTTTTGTAGTAGATTTTCTAGGAAGGGGAGGACTTGTCCTAGTGGTGGTGTCCACATTTGCACAATACCGTCAATTGTGCGGGGCGCACCTGCACAAATAGAATAACGGCTGAGTTGGGGATGGTCGGTTGGCGTGGGATAGGGACTTTCTAGTAGGGTAGCAATTCCTGGTACAGCAGTAGAGCGAAACAGAGTATTGAAGACTTCAGAACCTGTACGATTTTCTAAAGGGAGCGATCGCCAATACCAAGCATTGGTCATAAAGTAATTCGTAATTCGTAATTCGTAATTAATGCAGGAGATTTTGATCGCACTATCCAAAATCTCAAATCGTGTTAAGCTTCAGTACCTACAGCTAGCCGTACTCCCCAAAATAAGATTAAAAGCGCGATCGCTAGCCAATCACGGGCTTTTAAGCGTAAGTCATGCCATTGCACTCGATGTTGATTGGGACTGGTAAAACCCCTCACCATCATGGCATTAGCCATTTGATCTGCACGTAAAAGCAAATTTTCTAAAAGTCTTTCTGCAACGATCATCCAAACTTTGATTGCTCCTTTAAATCCTAACTTTTTCCAATTAATCGCCCTTGTCATCACAGAACGAACTAAATTCTGAACTTCTTCTAAGACTAAAGGAATAAATCGCAAAGATAAAGTTAAAGTTAAAGCAATTTCTGTGACAGGTAACTTCAAGCGTCGCAAGGGTTGCATTAAGCTTTCTATACCTGATGTGATTTCTTCTGGCGCGGTTGTCAGCAGATATAAGTTGGTACTGTAAATCAAGGTAAATATTATTGTACTGATGCTAATTGCCAAATCTAAAGAGCGGCGAGTAACTCTAACTGGGCCTTGATGAAATAGCACATAGCTGTATTTTTTGTTGTCACCTGCTAGCTTGGGAACAACATTGTTAGTTTTGGTAGTTGCCGGCTGGGTGATGATTTGTTCGTTAGCTGGTAGGCGTGGCTGATAATCTACACCTAATGCATCGGGTGTGATGGCTGCGATCGCTAAGACAAAAAACGAGAGTAATAATAACCAACCCATCTGCTGACGCCATACCCGTAGGGGAATCCGAGCAATTAAGGTAGCAACAATTAACAGTATTACCAACAGCACACGCCAATAATTGTTGGCGAAACTATAGCTTGTCAAAAAGCTCATCAACCAAGCAAACTTGACTCGTGGGTCAATTTTATGTAGCCAAGTTTGGGGTTGTTCTAAATAAAGTCCAAGTGGAAGCGATCGCAATAAATCCATGTTTTGTCATTAGTCAAAATAATTCATAACTATTACCCCCCGCATTCATCCGAGGACTTAAAAAAAGCAGACTATTTTTTATTTCCATCAATTAGCTAAGGGGCTTGTACCATTAACTACGAATTACGCGCTTCGTAGCGTAAAGCCTGCGGCATAGCTTCGCTTAGAGCGAGTCCTCGATAGCGAAGCGTTAGCGACGCAGGAGCGTCGCGTCATTACTAACTACGAATTACGAATTACGAATTAGTAATTATTTAGTTATACGCGGGTAGCACGATTGGCGCTACTGCTTTCGACATCACGGACTTTTTTGCTCCGCCATAATAAACGAATGGGAGTGCCTTTAAATCCTAGTTGTTGTCTAAATTGCCGTTCTATGTAGCGACGGTAGTTGTCATTAAAGCGTTTGGCTTCGTTGACGAATAAAGCGATCGTTGGCGGTTGAGTACTGACTTGTGTACCATAATAAATTTTGCCTTGACGCCCGCCACGTGTCGCCGGTGGCGTATGCCAACTAACAGCGTCTTCTAAGACTTCGTTAATCACTGCTGTGCTAACACGGCGCTTGTGTTCTTGAGCTGCTGAACTCGCCAACTCTAAAATCTTTTCCACCCGCTGTCCTGTCAAAGCACTGACAAAAATAGTATCTGCCCATTCGGTAAAATGTAGCCGCCCTTGCAGAGTTTTTTCGTAGTCATAGATGGTGTAAGAGTCTTTTTCCACCGCATCCCACTTATTGACAACGATGATGCAAGCACGACCTTCTTCAATAATTCGTCCAGCTAATTTTTGGTCTTGTTCGGTGGCTCCATCTATGGCGTCTAGCACCATCAGAACTACATCGGCGCGGCGAATTGCTTTGAAAGCGCGGTTAATGCTAAAGAATTCTGTGCCATATTCGACATTTTTCTTTTTGCGAATGCCTGCCGTATCAATCAAGCGATAGGTTTGTCCATCTCGTTCGATGACAGTATCAATAGCATCACGAGTTGTACCAGAAATCGGGCTGACAATTGCCCGTTCTGATCCCACAAAGGCATTTAATAAACTCGATTTACCGACATTAGGACGCCCCACAATTGCTACTTTAATCTCATTATTTTCTGGGGGCTGTTCTACAGTAGGGATGTGATTAATTAATTCGTCTAGTAGCTCTCCTGTACCGTTGCCATGAATTGCTGAGAGCGGGTATGGTTCTCCTAAACCCAACTCCCAAAATTCGGCAGCTTGAATTAAACCTAATTCTGGGGATTCGCATTTGTTAACAGCCAGTAGTACAGGTACAGGTTGTTGGCGTAACCAAGCGGCGATTTCTTGATCAGCTGGTGTGGGGCCAGTTTGACCATTAACGACGAAAATCGCGGCACTTGCTTCTGTCAACGCCATCATTGCCTGTTGACGAATCAGCGGTAAAAATTCGGTATCATCGTTAAAGACTAAACCACCAGTGTCTACCACTAAAAATTCGCGATCGCCCCAGTAAGCAGGCATGTAAGTGCGATCGCGAGTTACACCCGGTTCATCATGGACAATCGCCGTTTGTTCCCCGGCGAGACGATTAACCAGGGTAGATTTGCCCACATTTGGGCGTCCGATAATAGCAACAATTGGCAATCCCATAAAATCAGGGTAAATAGAAGAGGTAGTATATCACATCTCTACATTCTAGCCACTTTAAGTCTCAGTTTTATTAACCAAATCCAAACAACATGGGGACAGACAATCTAGTAGTGACGCTGATGGAGATTGTGCCTTGAGAAGTCGTAATTGGCTCAGAAAAGCTAGCAGATCTTTTCTAAGTTTAGGATTTTGTTTTTTATTAGGATTTAGTGTATTACTATACGCCAAACTAATTGAACCGAATTGGATAGAGATCAATTCTTTACAACTAACTTTACCGCGTCTGTCTCAGGAATTTGACGGGTATCGAATTGTGCAAATCAGCGATATTCATCTAGATAACTGGATGACTCAAGGGCGTTTCAAACGAATTATTAACTTAGTCAATCAACAAAAACCAGATTTAATAGCAATTACAGGAGATTTTGTCACTCGTTATTCACCAGGTTCTATCCCGTCGCTGAAACCTTCGTTAGATAAGTTCACTCCCAAAGATCAGACGGTGGCAATAGTGGGTAATCATGACTACCAGAACCCGATCGAGAAAATTATCGATGCGATCGCCCAAAGCGGTATAGTTTACCTTGGTAACAATAGTGTTCACACACTCCACCGGGGCAGTGCGATGCTGCATATTGCTGGTGTAGATGATATTTTATACGGTCATCCCCGTTTGGATTTAGTACTCAATCAATTACCCAATGAAGGCGCAGCAATTTTACTAGCACACGAACCAGACTTTGCAGATACCAGTGCGGCTACAGACCGATTTGATTTGCAACTATCTGGACATTCCCACGCTGGACAAGTGCGCTTACCCTTGTTAAAACCGCTGTTTCTCCCGCGTCAGGGGAGAAAATATTATTCAGGACGCTATCAAGTAGGAAATATGACCCTATACACTAACCGAGGTTTAGGGATGACAGCGTTTCATGTGCGATTTGGTGCGCGTCCAGAGATTACAGTGTTTACCCTGGTTGCACCAAAGTCTTAATTGATGGGGAGTGGGGAGTAGGGAGTGGGGAATGGATATGAAAAATATATTAGACCTCTTGGTAAATATTTTTTTGTTTCGCACCTACCCTGTGGCTCTATGCGCGAAACAAAAAAATTCAGGTTTTTACAAGAGATTCCAAGAGTATAGTTCACAACAAGGGAATGAAAATATTTCTTCCCTACTCCCCACTCCCTACTCGCTACTCCCCATTAGGAGAAACTAGCAAAAAAGTCAAGAGTTTCCCGCAATGCTTTGATGAAAACATCAATTTCCTCGCGGGTGTTATAGAAAGAGAGACTTGCCCGTGCGGTTGCGGGAAGACCTAAATAGCGGTGTAATGGGTGAGTGCAATGATGTCCAGAACGAATCGCAACGCCTTCTTGATCTAATAATGTTGATAAGTCGTTAGCGTGGACTTCGGCGACGGTAAATGTAGCCAGTGCGGCTCTACCTTCCCCTTGAGAATTAGGTTGAGGCCCGTAAATTCTAATTTGGGGAATTTGCTTTAGTTGTTGGAACAAATAAGCTGTCAATTCTGCTTCATAAGCATGAATTTTGTCCATGCCTATGTTAGTAAGATAATCTACCGCTGCACCTAAAGCGATCGCCTCGGCAATTGCAGGTGTGCCGGCTTCAAATTTATGCGGTAATTCGGCATAGGTAGAATGGTCTAAAAATACTTCGGAAATCATCTCACCACCACCTAAAAATGGTGGCATTGATTCGAGGATTTCTAGCTTCCCATATAAAAATCCAATGCCAGTAGGAGCGCACATTTTGTGACCGGAAGCTACCAACCAATCACAATCTATTTGTTGTACATCGATCGGAAAATGAGGCACACTTTGACAAGCATCGACTAAGAATTTCGCACCGCATCTGTGAGCAATTGCAGCTATTTCTTGCACTGGATTCATACAACCCAATGCATTAGAAATATGCACGACTGACACCAATTTAGTTTTGTCAGAAATCAGCTTTTTAAACTGTTCCAAATCAAAGCTTTCTTCTGGTGTTAGTTCAACAAACTTTAAGACAGCACCCGTTTTTTGGGCTACAAATTGCCAGGGAACAATATTACTGTGGTGTTCCATCACCGACAGAATAATCTCATCACCCTGCTGTAAATTATTCATTCCCCAGCTATAGGCTACTAAGTTAATCGCCTCGCTAGCATTGCGGGTGTAGACGATTTCCTGACGGGATTTAGCATTGATAAATTGAGCAACTTTATCTCTTGCTGCTTCATAAGCATCGGTAGCTTTAGCGCTGAGACTGTGGGCACCCCGATGCACATTAGCATTGTAATGCTCGTAATAATCCCGCAAAGTATTTAATACGAGCAGAGGTTTTTGTGATGTCGCAGCATTATCAAGATAAACCAGGGGTCTACCATTGATTTCCTGATGCAATATCGGGAAATCAGCGCGAACTGTGTCAGCAAGAGTTTTTGTGTGGGTAAAAATCATTGGTAATTAGTTATTAGTCATTAGAGAATGACTTAAGACTGGTGACTGTGTTTAAGAGAGTGTCTCTTAGAGAATCAACAGGGATTTGGGCAATAATTTCGCTAGCGAAAGCATTAATTAACAATTTGCGAGCATCGTTTTCATCAATGCCTCGGCTTTGCAGGTAGAATATTTCATCATCTTCCAACTGGCTAACAGTAGCCCCGTGAGCGCACTTGACATTATCCGCTGTGATTTCCAACTGGGGCTTAGTATCAACCCTGGCTTTGGGTGACAGCAGCAAATTGCGGTTCAACTGGGCTGCATCTGTTAGCTGTGCGAGCTTCGGCACAAAAATCTTACCATTGAACACAGCATGAGCGCGATCGCCGACAATACACTTATGTAACTGCTTACTCGTCCCATGGGGATAATTCAGAGCCAAGGCACTGTGAGTATCCGCCACCTGATTACCAGAAATCAGCGTCAAACCATTGAGAACAGTATCTGTTTGCTCACCAGTTTGGCAAATCTCCAAATTATGCCGTGACAGTTTCGCACCCAAAGTTATCGCATTACAAATATAGCGACTATCACGACCTTGAGCGATCGCCGTCTTCCCAACATGAAAAGCCGCTAAACTCTCTCGCTCCACCCTAGTGTGACTCACCTGGGCATTATCAGCAATCCAAACCTCTGTAACCGCATTGGTGAGATAAACTTCCTCTTGCTTGGCGTCTTGGCGGTTCGTATACTCTTCAATCAAACTCACCTGCGAACCACTTTCGGCCACCACCAAACAACGCGGTTGCGAAATTATCGGCTTCTCACCAATAACCGTAATAAATATTACATGAATTGGTACTTCCACCACCACATTCTTTGCCACCCATACCACCGCTACATCACCTATACCAGCGGTATTGAGAGCAGTAAAAACCTCTTGCGCCCCCTCAGTTTGAGCTAAATACTGGCTTACACCCTCTTGCTGCGCTATAGATAAATCCGTTAAATTACTGACGGCTACCCCAGATGGTAAATCAGCAACTGCTGATAACTCAGGAGCATAAATCCCATTGACAAACACCAAACGGCTATTGTTCGCCTCTGGCAAAATATCAGGTTGCACAGACGCGCCATGGCACGTCTCTACATGATGGGAAAATTCTATTTGTCGCAGAGATGACAAATCAGTGAATCGCCATTCCTCCTCGCGGGTGGTGGGAATAGTCGCATGACGTACCCAATTAGTAGCGCGATCGCGTAATTCTTGCAACCACCCCTGTGTCTTAGACGCAGTTACCTGATTTAACAACCCAGTTAAATAAGCATCTCGCTCCAACAAATCAGAGTTAGGAATAGGGCTAGGAGAAACTTGACTTGTCATTACACACCCACCTCAGCCGCAAAATCTGCCAGCACCCAGTCATAACCGCGAGATTCCAACTCTAGCGCCAGTTCTTTACCACCACTGGTGAGAATTCGCCCATTTGCCATGACATGTACAAAATCCGGCACAATATAATTAAGTAACCGTTGATAGTGAGTAATCATAATCGTGGCGTTTTCCGGGCTTGTCAACTGGTTTACCCCATTAGCCACAATCTTTAAAGCATCTATATCTAAGCCGGAATCAGTTTCATCCAAAATTGCTAACTTGGGTTCTAGTAGCGCCATTTGCAGAATTTCATTGCGCTTCTTCTCACCACCAGAAAACCCTTCATTCAAGCTGCGATTGAGGAAAGCGGGATTCATCTTCACCACTTCCAGCTTTTCCTCAATTAAATCGTCAAAATCAAAAGCATCGACTTCCTCTAAGCCTTGCGCCTTGCGACGAGAATTATACGCCACACGCAAGAAATCTAAATTGCTGACACCAGGAATTTCTAAAGGATATTGGAACGCTAAAAACACCCCAGATCTTGCACGTTCCTCTGCTTCCAATTCCAATAAATTTTGTCCTTGGAAAATTACCTCACCGCCAGTCACCTCATACGCGGGGTGTCCTGCCAGTACCTTAGAAAAAGTACTCTTACCAGAACCATTCGGCCCCATAATCGCGTGAATTTCACCGGAGCGGACTTCTAAATTTACACCCTTGAGAATCGGCGTACCATCAACTTCAGCCGTCAGATTTTTCACCGACAGCACAATTTCGCTATTTTCAATAATCATGTTCTCTCTCTGTTCTAGTTTGTAGTTGGCGCTTTAGCGCCTTGATGACTGCACTAAAGTGCTGACTACAAGCAACTACCCAACACTACCTTCTAACTTCAGGCTTAAGAGCTTATCAGCTTCTACAGCAAATTCCATCGGCAATTGATTGAACACATCTTTGCAAAAGCCGCTAATCATCATTGAAATCGCATCTTCTGCCGAAATGCCTCGTTGAGCGAAGAAAAACAGCTGATCTTCCCCAATCTTGGAAGTAGAAGCTTCATGCTCTACCTTCGCAGTGTTATTTTGCACTTGGATGTAGGGGAAAGTATTTGCATGGGCATTATCCCCAATCAGCATGGAGTCACACTGAGAATAGTTACGCGCTCCTTGGGCTTTCGGGTTCATTTTCACTAAACCCCGGTAACTATTACTAGAGTTACCTGCCGAGATTCCCTTGGAAATAATTGTACTGCGGGTGTTTTTCCCGACATGAATCATCTTGGTGCCAGTATCGGCTTGCTGCATGTTATTTGTCAGTGCCACCGAATAAAACTCACCCACTGAGTTATCACCAACCAACACACAGCTAGGATACTTCCAAGTAATCGCTGAACCAGTTTCGACTTGAGTCCAGGAAATCTTAGAGTTTACGCCTTGACACAAACCGCGCTTGGTAACGAAGTTATAGATACCGCCTTTGCCGTTGGCATCACCAGCGTACCAGTTTTGGACAGTTGAATATTTAATTTCGGCGTTATCGAGGGCAACAAGTTCTACAACTGCGGCGTGGAGTTGGTTGCTGTCATACATCGGTGCGGTGCAACCTTCCAAGTAGGAAACATAGCTGCCTTCTTCAGCAACAATCAAAGTCCGCTCAAATTGTCCGGTATCACCAGAGTTGATTCGGAAATAAGTAGACAGTTCCATCGGGCATTTAACGCCTTTGGGAATGTAAACGAAAGAGCCATCACTGAAGACAGCAGCATTGAGGGCAGCAAAGTAGTTGTCTGCTACAGGAACGACGCTACCCAAGTATTTTTGGACTAATTCTGGATGTTCTCGGAGGGCTTCGGAAATTGAGCAAAAGATTACACCATCTTTTGCTAATTTTTCTTTAAAAGTAGTGGCGACAGAAACACTATCGAAAATCGCATCTACAGCAACGTTGGCTAGTCTTTTCTGCTCAGACAGGGGAATACCCAGCTTTTCAAAGGTTTCTAAGAGGGTAGGATCAACTTCCTCTAAACTATTGAGTTTTTCTTTCTTGAGTTTTGGCGCTGAGTAATAAATGATATCCTGATAATTAATTGGAGGATACTTGACGCTAGGCCACGTTGGTTCTGTCATCTTTTGCCACTGGCGATAGGCTTTGAGACGAAAATCTAGCATGAACTCCGGCTCGTTCTTCTTCGCGGAAATCAAGCGAATAACGTCCTCGTTTAGCCCACGCGGAATAGTATCGGCTTCAATCTCGGTGATAAAGCCGTACTTGTAGGGTTGGTTGACTAGGGTTTTAACAGTGGCACTCATCGGCAATAGTCTCTTGTGTTCGGCAATTTAATCTCTTTAGGGATGGGAGACGGGCTGGAATTTAGCCGATTCCCATTTTGTGAAACCGTTTGGTAACACGGCTGTTAGAATAAGGATAGAGAATAAAACAACAACTATGTTGTTTAATGTATCTTCATTTTACGCTAAATTAACAACAACAATGTTGTCAAAGTCAGATTTTCAAAAAAAATTTTTGTGACGTTCGCGCAGCGTCTGCACCAGAAGATGACGACTACCCACCAGTCCTCAACCAAACAAGATATTTTAGAATATCTCTTGAAACACTCACAAGCAAAGGCTTTTGAGCTAGCAGCCGTTTTAGATGTCAGTCCCCAAGCGATTCGCCGCCATCTCAAGGATTTGGAGGCGGAAGGGTTAGTCTTGTATTCAATATCAGAGCAAGCTGGGATGGGGCGTCCGCAGCATGTTTACCAGCTGAGTCGTCAGGGACGCGATCGCCTACAAAAAACAGCGAGCGATCGCTTTGGCGATGGCTACGGTGAATTTGCCGTTTCGCTGCTGGATACTTTAGCGGAAACAGTAGGACACGAGCAAGTAAAATCGATTTTACAAAAACAGTGGGAACGCAAAGCTCAAGAATACCGCGATCGCTTGGGTAATGGTTCACTAGCAGAACGTGTAGCCAACTTAGTCAGATTCAGACAAGCCGAGGGTTTTATGGCAGAGTGTCACTCTGTAGACAGGGAGAACTTTGGGGATAAGTTAAGCGATCGCTTCATTTTAACCGAGCATAACTGCGCGATTTCCAACGTTGCCGAATCCTTCCCCAGCATCTGTGGTCATGAATTAGAAATGTTTGCCGCTGTTCTACCAGATTGTACCGTAGAGCGTACCCATTGGATTATTAACGGCGAACATCGTTGTGGCTACCTCGTACAAGCTCGCAAACAATAGTTTAATAAATTAAGTTTATTTTTTGAGTGGTATAAAAATACCTACTTCTTCCCCACTCCCCACTCCCCATTCCCTACTCCCCATTCATGGACATCCCACCACAGCAATCTTCAACACAATTTTTAACCTTAGAAGAGTCAGCAAAAGTAGACGCTGCTTTGTTATCTTCCCCAGAAAAGTTTTTAACAAGATTAACAATTTCATCCCTCAAGCTTTTGCAGCATATCGCTCAAGAGTACAGCGTTGCCATTGAAGATTTAACAACACAACAGGTAATCGCCTGGTTTGAAAAAGATAGCAAGCTTAGACGCGAACAAGGAATTGAAGCTTCATATCTGAAGTGGTGAAGCCGTCAAAGGGACTAAGGGGATGAGGGGGAAATTTTCTCCGCATCCCCGCGTCCATTCCCCAATTCCCATTTAAATTTTCTGATGTTGATCCTTGACAAATAATCGAGTCACTATCCTCTCGAAAAATCCTCGAAAATTGAGATAAGTTTGGGATTGAACTCGCCAAGGTAACAAACTCAACATGAAATTTTGTATGGGTTGCAAAGGAACTAGGCGATGGCGATTTGCCCAGTTGTAGCCAATAGTCATAAATTTAGCGTCTTTTGCTAAACCCCATTTTTGTTGAAAGTAGCTCAAAGAAGCTTGATTCCAAGCATCACTCCAACGTAATAAAAAATAGGGCAAATCGTACCATGCTAACGGCACTGGTAGTACGTAAACAACTATACTATCTGGCTCAAAGTAAATAGTTCCATCTGCTGCATTTACTGATAGGCAAAAATCGGATTCTTCAGCCATGCTCATTAATTTTTCATCAAAATAGCCTATCTTTTTAAAGATAGCAGTACGTACTAAAACGCAATGAAATTCTATTAATTTAGTTGGCTCTCGTAACAATTGAGATTTCACTGTTGGTAAGAACTTTTTAGCATATCGCCGCTGCTCATATAAATCTAGTTTGCCATGTTGATTTTTAAATTTACAGTAGCCACCTGCCATATGAATATTTTGGTTTTCTAATTTGCCATCCAAATATAGTGGCCCTACAACCCATGCATCTGTTTCTTCAGCGCACTCAACAAGCTTATTCAACCAGCCTGGCGTAACTTGGACATCATTATCAATAAAAACAACGTATTTTGTATCAATATAAGGTAATGCTAAATTACGTGCTTGATTAGGAGATAAATAATTTTCTGTACGAATTAAACGAAATCCTTTTTTTTGGGCTTGTGCTTCTAGATAATATTTAATTTTTTGAGGCGAATTTCCATCTATATAAATCAATTTAAATGATATATCAGTATGCGCGTAAATACCTTCAAGTGATTTATATGTATAACTAAAGCGCTCCCGTGGAACTACTACAACGGTAACTTGAGGTTCTAACATCTAGTTTAAGTATTTTTTGGTATTTTTATTTTGTTCTCTGAGTATATACTTCCAAAAAATAAAAATTATGAACTTGCTGTATATTCTTCCGTAGTTTTATTTAAAACTAAAGTATAGATATCAAGTAAAAAACTTTAAAAAAAACCCTTAATTATGAAGATATATAAATGGGGAAACTATGAAATTAGAAAGTAGTGCCTTTGAAGCTAATGACATAATTCCTGCTCGGTACACTTGTGATGGTGAAGATATCTCTCCGCCTCTTTTGTGGGATCAAGCTCCAATAGGAACAGAAAGTCTAGTATTAATAGTTGATGATCCTGATGCACCCGGTAGAACATTTGTTCATTGGGTTGTTTACGATATCCCTGCTACAGTTCGCCAATTAACAGAACGAATTATAGGTTCTTGGCAACTTTTGGTGATCTTGGGTGGGGAAAGGCAGAAGGCAGAGGGCAGAAGGCAGAAGAAAGAAAGGAATAAGTAGTAAGTTCAAGCTTTAAGTTTGTTTAAACTTGCAACTAATATACTTTGCATTTCCTCAACTTCATTTAATAGGGGTGTGAAAAGATTTTTCTCGGCTAAGTCTACTTCTTTCGCAATGATTAATTGCGTATCTAGTTCTCTCAAGGAGCCTAATGCAATATGTAAAAACTGTATGTATTCTGGCTTTGACCGCCTACCATAGCCTTCTGCTATATTAGATGCTACAGATACAGAAGAACGTCGGATTTGGCTGGTTAAACCATACAATTCTGACTGAGGAAATAGGCGGGTAAATTTATAACAATTGATAGCAAGTTGAACCGCTCTTTGCCAGATAAACTGATTTCTTTGAAGAAGGCAGAAGGCAGGAGGCAGAGGGCAGAAGGGACAATTAAGAAGGGGATTCAGACCCCTCCTTAATTGGGGCCACTGAACTTCGTTTCAGTGGGGGTCTTAAACCCTTACTCCCTCCGGTCGTGGCAGAGTGCAGAAAACAGTATTCCTTCTGCCTCCTGCCTTCTGCCCTCTGCCTTTCTTGATAACTCATATAATCAAGTGTAAATTGTCAAGATTTTCTCCTTAAATAGCCAACAAAAACCGTCGCTCCAGTAAATCTATTTTGGCGCGACCATACATCTGCCGCTTTAACATTTTCAGTCGATTAATATGTCCTTCAACGGGGCCATTGCTGACTGACATAGTTACACCTGTTTTCACAGCATCGTAGTCAGACTCTAAACTAACAGCAAAGGAGCGCAACAAAGAAACAGAGCTGTTTTTAGCTTCACGACGTTCGGTAAAAGTTGAGCTACGCAAGTAATTGAATACGGTAGTTTTAGAAACTCCCAGCTCTTGAGCGATTGCTAGCCCTGATAAGCCAATAGACCGCAGTCTCCAAACTTGCTCAAGACTTGATAGAGCGTTTGAGATAAGTTCTGCAATAAGTGAAAACGGTCTGCAACTTGAATGGCTTCTGGTGCGCCTTGACGAATACCACTTTCATAAGTTTTTGACCGATCTCGTGAGACGACTTTGACACCAGGGTGGGCTTTTAACCATTCTGTCAAGGTTTCAGCCTTAGCATCTTTTAGTAGAGCAATTGGTCTACTACGTTCTAGAGCAATTAGTGCTGTGCCGTAAGTTTTACATTTACGAAAGCAAAAGTCGTCTACCCCAAGAGTATGTGGCGTTACGATTGGTGGCAGTGGGATTGAGCGGACTAAATTTAACAGTGTGTTGCGAGAAACTTTTATCCCCCATTGCTGTAAGAGTCTTTCCCCTGCTGCACCACCATTAGCTAAACCAATCACACTCAGTCGTTGAGCTAAACGTAGAGTTTTTCTAGCCCAAGGTGCGGTTACATTGGTCAGCCTTTCTGTAAAAATGCGTCGTTTACACAAACTATTGATGCAAAAAAACTTCCTTACCCGTAACTGTAAGGTAATGCTGTAATCAGCCCAGGGTAAGTCTGCTAATAAGCGTTCATAGCGACTATGAATTTTTTGAGTTAGTTGGTTACAAACTGGACAGTTAACTACTCTACTGATTGCGGAAACAATCAAATTTATCTGAGTTTTTATCTTGTCAAGTTGGCAATTCTCAAGTCTCAGATTGCTTGAATCTGGTAATAGGTGAGTTAGCACCGACATAGAACTTGTTGAGGCTTATACCTCAAATGTTTGAAGGAGTGAAGTTTGAAGTATCTCGATTATATCTTTCTGACTTCTGACTTCTGCCTTCTGCCCTCTGCCTTTCCCCAACCTAGATCACCAAAAGTTGCCAAGAACCGAATTATACCTACAAAAACTCTACCTAATGGTGGATTACAAGGAAAAAATGATTTTGGCAATTTTGGTTATGGCGGCCCCTGTCCACCTAATGGCAACCATCGCTACTTTTTCACTCTTTACGCTATAGATCAAAAGTTGGGTTTAACAGCAGGTGCTAGTAAAAAACAAATCTTATCAGAGATTAATGGTCATGTTTTGGCAAAAGCAGAATTAATTGGCAACTATAAACGTCAATGTTAATTCAATATAACAGACGTGATTTTTAGGAAAATACATCGTCACATCTGCTGTCAATGCATAAGTTATAAATAATAGACTTCTTGCAAAAATACTTGAACCGTCAGAGACTCAAGTCTCTGCCTAATAGCAAAAGTCCGTTGAAACGGACTAAAAATACTGTTATTAGTCGGTTGAAACCGACTTGAGTTATCAGCCAGAAAATAAATTTTCTGGCGAGTATCCGACTTTTGCAAGAGGTCTAATATAAAAGCACCTGAAAATAGGTGCTTTTAAAAATAATGATATTGAGTGACTTTCTCAAACAAATTCTATGGATTGTAAGTATTAGTAGTTCTGGGAGTACGAGTTCCAGCAACGGCTCCAATGAGTGATGCAATTAAACCTAGCAGAGAACCAAATACGAACCACCATAATCCTCTAGCAGTTGTATTTGCAACTTCACGAGCCTGCTGAGCGCTGACGTTTGCTTGCGGAACATTCACTGTGCCTTGTTGTTGCACTTGGTTAATTACTTCCCCAGCATTAGAAGCAGCTATGCCAAATGCACCTGTGACACCAGTTGCTAATAGCCAAGAGCTAACTGCTAAAGTGGTTGCCCACAGAATTGCACCGTTGAGTAAAGCTGTGTTGCGGTTCATTGGGCCACAAGCACGAGCTGTAAACCACCCACCAGTAAATAACGATATTAATAAACCAATAGTTGACCAAATTCCGACATTGCCGGCAACATCAGACGCATTTGTTCTTGGTGCGCCCGAACGAGCAATAGTATCAGCTCCAATCGCCGCAAACAATGCGCTTAAGATTAATTGAGTAGCTAAAGCAATTAATAAACCGGAAATTATAGGGCCCCAGCGAACGCGATCGTGATAATCAGCTACTCGACCTACTACCGCAGGCTCTGTGGAAACAACATCATCACCCACTCTATTTACGTATGACATAGTTTATCCTCTCTACTACTTTTTTAAGCAAAGCTTTTACTCAGGTATAATCATGCTTATATATAGAATTAAATTCCTAATTGTGGATTTTAATATCTATCAGCAGAAAGACTTATCAGCTATCTCTTTAGTCTGAACAAATTAATAAAATTTAATAAGTTTAAATTTTCATCTTTTGAGTATATGTACTAAATAACCTCAGATTTCTTGTATTTGCTCTAGATAAATTATTAAGAGGATATTTTAAAAGTTTTGGGCGAATATAATTCGCTACTACACAAGCGAAGTCAACCTCCTTTGGAAAACACGGAAAATCGAGTTCTTGAAACCCACGGAGGTGGGTTTTGTCTGTATAGTCGCGATTTCTCATCGCCGGGGCTAGTATTAATTTAGACTTTACAAACATTCTCTAAAATTCAACATAACTATAGAATTGAATTGTGAGAAAACACATAGTCAAATTTTATTCATCCCAGGCGATTAGAAATCGCCCACTGATTTCTAAATTTCTCACGAATGATTTAGGATTGCTATATTAAATATTTCAACTATTATTTAAAATGCGTAGCTAAATTAGAAACAATACAAACTCTGTCACCACAATTAAAATATTGTAAATAAAGTATTGGCTCCTGAGCAAAAAAGCTAGCGCATCTTTACAGCAGTTCCTGTTGCAGTAATCAATAATAAAACTCCTGACTGATCGATATTGATTGTACCTGTATCAATTTCAATTCCGATCACGGCATTTGCTCCTAAACGTTGCGCTCGTTGTTCCAATTCTTCTAGCGCTTTGCGTTGACCTTGCTCAAATAGACGTTCATAGCTGCCGGTACGACCTCCCACAATATCTCGAATACCAGCTAAAAAATCCCGTAAGAAGTTGCTGCCGTAAACGACTTCTGCTGTCACAATGCCTAAATAGGATTCAATCACAGCTCCTTGAATCACATCGGTGGTAGTTAAAATCATCAGTTAGCCTCATAAACAGCATATAGATTGATCGTATCGTGTTATGTCTAAAGAATTGAGGATTAAATGATTTGCTTGTCTGACTTTGCCAGTCATCAGTATAACTTCTGACTAACTCAGCAGTCTTTTTGAGAACACCTTAGTAAAAACTTGAGTATGTTTGTAAGATATAGTTAATTATCAATACTACACATTTTATGGTTCAGTAAAAACTCTGAAAATATAGTGTTAGCTACAGGCAGGAAGCAAATATATTATTAACATTTATAAATGCGAATAAATACAGTTTTCAAAGTTATATAATTTTGTTTTAATATACAAGAAAAAAGATTGCTAAAATTTCAGGAATTTTACTGTGTACAAACCGAGATTATTTGCATTTAGTGTTATTTTATTAGGGTGTTTTGCAGTAACAATACCTACGATCGCTCAGGCTGAGGTATTGACGGTGCAAGCCAAAAACTCAGAATTAAAGCAACTACTAGAGGAAGGACGGAGATTAGTAGATGCTGGTGATTATAATGGAGCGATCGCTGTTTATCAACAAGCAGCAAATATCAATCCAAAAAATGCGAAAATTCATTCTGGGATTGGCTACTTACAAGCTCAGCAAGGAAATTACCAAGCAGCATTAACAGCTTATCGTCGTGCGATTGCGATCGCACCCCAAAATGGTGATTTTTACTATGCTGTTGGTTACATCAAAGCAAATTTGGGAGACACTCGTGGAGCGAAAGAAGCTTATCGGCGTGCCATCCAGCTCAACCGCAATAATGTCAACGCCTATTTAGGATTAGCCGTAACCCAATCGCGCATGGGAGATTATGTGGCAGCTGGCTGGGCATATGAGCAAGCACTCAGCTTAGATAAGAATAATCCTCAAACTTACGAGTTGATGGGTTCTATGTATAAACAAAGACGACAAATTAAGCAAGCAAGTAGCGTACTGCAAAAAGCCCGTGACTTATACAGACGACGTAATGACTCAGATGGCGTGGATAGGGTAGAAACCATGCTCAGAGGCTTAAGGTAAATGAAATTAATCTAACTGGCGTCCCGTCAATTCCACGAAAATATCTTCTAGGTTAGAGGGACGTACCATCATTCCGGTTTTATCGGGCTGTTGATTTAAGTAGATGTTCGCTTCTTCCAGAGAAGGGAAAAACATATATTCCCAGCGATGTGCGCTATCACCTCTTGCTTCAGACACACTTAATTGCTTCATCACCAAGCCTTCACCGTGAGCAGAATGTAACTGTTTGAGTGTCCCCAAAGAAATTAGCTTACCGCTATCCATAATACCGATGCGTCCGGGCTGAGTAGAGCCAAAAGCATCACACAAAAATTCGACCTCATCCATATAATGGGTCGTTAGTAGCATTGTCATCCCTTGCTTATTTAAATCCCGAATAATTTCCCAAAGGCGTCGCCTAGTCTGGGGGTCTAATCCTACCGTCGGTTCATCGAAAAACAAAATTTGCGGTTGATGTAATAAAGCTCTCGCTATTTGTAACCGTCGCTTCATACCCCCAGACAGGATTCTTACCAAATCATCGCGTCTATCTGCTAGCTCGACATACTCTAGCCATTGATTAATTAGTTGCTGTCGCTGTGGGTTGGTAATGTGGTGTAGTCTGCCATGCAGCTCCATATTCTCCCAGACAGTTAAATCTTGATCTACACTGATTTGCTGTAAGACTACGCCGATACTCTGCTTTGCTAGTGTTGCTTGGCTCACCACATCATAACCGTTAACTTGTATCCGCCCTTGGGATGGTTTTGTGAGTGTAGTTAGCATCCGAATTGTGGTTGATTTACCTGCACCATTGGGGCCAAGTAGAGCAAATATCTCTCCTGTTTCAATTGTGAATGAAAGGTCATTAACTACAGGTATGTTGTTGTAAAACTTGTGGACGTTTTCTAGCAAGACAGCAGCCGTCATGGATCATTTGCTCACACTGTTTTATGATTTACACTACCATGCAGCTCCAACAATCTTGGAAACTGCAAAGGATAAAATTGATAATTGATAGTGACAAAAAGAGTTTAGTTAGGCTTTGAGAATTTGTAATAGCGATCGCTTCTCCATAACAGTCACATTTCAACTAAACTACTAACTGCTAGCTAAACTTCCATGTAATAAATCAGGCATAAAAATCCCTTTTCTTTAGCCCATAGTCCCTAATCTCTAGCCCCTATTATGAAAGACTTTCTGCCCATAACAATTCAACTTTCCCCGAAAGAGGGTTCTATCTTATTAGCCGAGGCACAAAAACGCAACCTTTCACCTGATGTTTTTGCATCTCAACTGCTTAAAAACAGCATTGCTCAAATTCCGGACTTCAAACATCAAGCAGCCCTCGACGCACTAGTTCAATTAGATGAACTCGTCAGTCGTTTACCGCTAGTTGATGCAGTAGAGCTTGCGCGTAGCAGTCGTGAAGAGTTAGAACAACGAAGTGAGTTTTGTCAATGACGGTGATTGTAGATGCCAGCTTACTTGTTGTGCTGGTTAACCGCGATCCTCGCCATGAAATTGTCCGACAGCAGTTTCACACCTGGATTACTCAAGCAATTGAGATGCACGCCCCAGACTTAGCATTATACGAGGTTGCTAATTCTTTAACACGGTTGATCCGGGCAAATCTTTAGACGAACACGATATTATTCTTCCCTGTTAAGAGTTCCCTTGCAAATAATATCTGTCCACTTCTTGCTATTTCTTGCGATAATTCCCAAGGGGGACGCGCTCTCGACTGGTGAGTCAAAGGGGGATAGATGACATTGAAGCGGTTACTTTTGATTGTAATGACGGTGGTAGCGATCGCGTCTACTGGTCTGTCTCTATTCAGCAGTTTGCAGGAGCCACAGTTCCAAAGTCGTCTAGAATTATACCAAACCAATCTTGGTCTGCAAGCTACCTATTGGCAATCAGAAAACAGCAAGGATGAGGATTCACAAGGAATTCGAGCAGCAGTACTTGGTGAAAAGCCTCTGGAAAATGCTACTAACCAATATGAAAAAGTACGGGAATCGGTTCAAACTAATTTAGACAAGTCTAAAAATCAACTATTACAACTGAGTTCTCAACCAGTTACCACTCCCACATCCCCTAAACCTGTACCAGAAACTCCTCCTATTACTGATACTTCTCGCTCCACACAACAGCAACAGTTGCAGCAGTCTCTTAACCAACTGCAAAAATTCCTGGGCGAATTGAACTTGCGCTTAGGCATTCTCCAAGCAGAACAAGGGCAAACAGATACAGCCCTTAAAACTTGGCAAAACTTGCAACAACGCTCAGATATCAATCCCGAATTTGGGGAAACAGCCGCAGCGCTGAGCGGACTGTGGAGTGATCCCCCGCGTCTTTTGCCAAATGCCCAACAGTTAATTCAAAATAATCTCGATGGTTGGTTTCGCTCTACTGCTTTGGAACAGTTATACCAACTCCAACAACGTCAAGAAGCTTTATTAACAGTTGAAGCCGCAGCGGTTGCAGCGGCAGATCAAGCTGTGATCAAATTAGCAATTATTGGTATTATCCCAACCTTATCGGCTTTTATCGGTTTGGGACTGATAATTTATTTGATTGGTCAACGCTTGATGAAGGGAAAAGCTGCCTTATTGGCTCAAAATGCTGATGTACCTTGGTCAACGCCTTGGGATGTGGAAACAATTTTGCAAGTTTTCGTCCTGGGGTTTGTATTAATGGGGCAACTTTTTCTCCCCCCGATTTTATCTTTGATTTTCTCGTCGCTGCCGATCGCGCGTCCCATTGTCAATGTCCGTCTCCAGGCTTTCTATGGTGTTTTTGTGCCTTATGTGGCGATCGCATCCGCTGCATTGCTGGTAATGTATTACTCTATCAAGCGCTACCTCCCACTCCCGGAATTCTGGTTTCGCTTCCGTTTTCGGGATAACTGGTTTTTGTGGGGGTTGGGTGGTTATTGCGCGGCTTTACCGATAGTTGTAGTAGTGTCACTGATTAATCAACAACTATGGCAAGGACAAGGCGGTAGTAATCGCCTACTGCAACTGGCGCTAGAAAGTCAAGATGGCATAGCACTTGGCATATTTTTCTTTACCGCCGCCATCGCCGCACCGATTTTTGAAGAAATTTTGTTTCGCGGTTTTCTGTTACCTTCTTTAACTCGTTACTTCCCCGTCTGGGGATCAATTATGATCAGTAGCTTGTTATTTGCGATCGCTCACCTCAGCTTATCGGAAATTCTACCCCTGACTGCGCTAGGCATAATCTTGGGTATAGTTTACACGCGATCGCGTAACCTTCTTGCTCCGATGCTGCTTCATAGCCTCTGGAATAGTGGCACGCTCCTCAGTCTATTCATCTTAGGTAGCAGTAGCAATTGACACTTTTAGCTACGGTTGACTAAAATAGAAATATCTGATTTTATCTGCATAGGTAATAAATATTTACTAGTTATAGTTAGTCATAAGCATGAATGCTAGCTTAAAGCCAAATATGCTTGAGGCAAAAGCAATCTCATACCAATTCGCAATTAAGAAAGCTGGATGTCACAAGGGTTTGATTGTGTGTCTGTCGCCTTCTATTCTCTAATTGGTATCAGTAATGTTGTTAGATAAATTGCAAATTATTTAACTAAGCACTGATTGTGATTTGAGGTGAATCATTGAGATGTGAATCACGCCTGAAGTGATGACGGCTGTATTTATTGGCATTGCAAATTCTGTTTGCGCTCATGCAAGTGGCGATCGCAACTAATATTAGGTTCGCTTAAAGACTTATCATTAGGAATGACACGGGGACGCGGTGACGCAGTGACGCGGAGAATTTTTAATAATAAGTGATTAGCCGAACTTGATACAAGAAGAGGTTACTAGATATATGGAATATTTCTATTGCACGTCTACATGACTTATGTAGTCTGTCCTGATTATTGCTACTAACCCAAAACAGTCCGGAAATAATACTGATGAATTTGGATAAATTAGTACGGCGTAGCAATTATTGCTGATTGTTAAGTTGATGCTTCCCAAAAGAAATATTTACTTAAAAATCTGCAAAATAGCTCTAGCAGTATTTGTAATTAAAAATACCAACATTCATCCAGCAACATGAGGGTTACAAGCAATGTTAGGCGACCTTTTCCGTCTCATGCTGCCAACCTTGTTGTGAAACTTTGGTGAATGATTTTGGGACATGCTTCTACTGAGAATCAAGTAAATATATATTCATTCTGACGATATATCTGCTTGTTTTCATAACAATACATACTTTAATTTTATACCTTCCTAATTAAGGAGCAGCACTTATATGGCAAACCTCAATCCTAGTCATTCCACTAAACAACTTTTGGCTGGCTACTGTGGCATTATCTTTGGAGGTTTTGGAGTTCATAAGTTTATTTTGGGGTACGCTCCAGAAGGCTTTATCATGCTAGCGATTTCTGTCATTGGAGGTACTTTTACTTATGGATTTAGCCTGATAATTATGCAATTAGTAGGTTTAATTGAAGGCATGATCTACCTCAATAAGTCTCATGAAGAATTTGTTGATACCTACTTTGCTAATAAACAAGGTTGGTTTTAGAATTTCTAATTTTACAATTGAATTTTTATTTGAGACTTACAAGGGTGCGTTACACTGCGTTAACGTACCCTTGTATTTTGGAAGTAAATGAAATCAATTAGTACACTTTTTAGCGAGGAACGTAACCAACTCCAGATAGAGATTGATCATACAACCAGCGTTGAGCAAATAGTTAAGCTGGTTCAAAATCGACTCGATAATTTTGAAAGAATTTACATTAGTGAGCTAAATGTCACTCAAGTACGTTTGGCTGCTTTTTTCTTGGATACATTGCGACAATCAATCGCCACTCTCACTGCGGCTAACTTGCAAAAAGTCGCTCCCACAGAGCAAAAACAAATTACTAGCCTAGTAACAAATTCTCCCAATCGGCTCATCCTAAAACTGCTCAAGGCACTTATATATATAGGAATTTTAAGTTGGTTGTTCTATTTAACTGAAACTACCCCTGGTGCTTGGATGGGTGTCTTGTTAGCTTCTGTGCTATTGGGGTTGGAAGCTTTGCTGCAACTCGATAAAAGCAATTCAATGTCTGTTGAGCAACTAGAGTTAGCTCAATCTGTCTTGCGGGTTGATAGCAGAATCCTTTTAGACAACCTTGCCGATGCTCTCAACACCATCGACTTAGCAGTTGCGAGATTTACAGAAGGCAATAAACAGGAAGATGACCGGGGGATGGAAGAACTGCCAGAGTTATTAAATTTCCTACAAAGGCTAATAGGTGCATCATTTTTGGATAAACCGCAAATGGTGAGCGAACTAGCGAAACTGCTGCCACAAATTTTAATGTCTCAGGGAATTCGCGCTCAAAACTATCAACCACAAGATGCTCTTAGCGATCGCGCATATTTTGACTTTGAGCCAAGTATCGATTCATCCACCAAAGATTATATAACCATCACTCCGGCTTTGCTCAAAGGCGATCGCTTGCTGAGGCGCGGTCGAGTCATTGAACCAAAATATTCCGAGGTTAGAGAGTCATAATAATAAGAGTATGGAAATTCTAGAAACAATCGGTTTTGATTTGGGACACGGTGAAACAGCTGTAGCCAAAGCGATAGTAGAAAGCATTGAACCTCCCCAAATGCTGGAAATTAATCATAAGAAGAATCAAATCACAGCTCTTGGTTGGCATCCTCAACTGGGTTATCTTGTCGGAGAGCAAGCATTAATTCAAGCCGATGTTACCCAGCTGACAATCTCTTTTAAACAAAAACCAAATAATGATCCCAAGTATCGAGAGACAATTACCACTTTTATTACCACCTACTACCGTCTTTTAAAAGAAAGTAAACAAATAGAAGGCGGAGAAACTAGCTACTTTTATGTTGGTTGCCCTTCGGGATGGTCAGTTAGCGAACGAAATGAGTATCAAAAATTACTTCAAGAAGCTGGGATTCCTCAATTAAATGTTGTACCCGAATCCCGTGCTGCTTTTATGCAAGCCAAGGAAGCCGGGAAGTTGGAGTATAAAAAGCTGATTTCATCAGTGCTAATTGTCGATATTGGTTCTTCGACCACAGATTTTACTTTGGTGAAAAGCTTAGAAGAGGTTCCCATCGATTTTGGTAATAATACTTTGGGAGCATCTTTGATTGATCAAGCTCTTTTTGAGCAGACTCTCGCCAAGCACGCACAAGCATCTTTGCTAGAAAAAGTATTTGCTGAATATCCGCATCACCAAGCTCGTTGTGAACTTGCTTGTCGCAAAACCAAAGAAGATTACTTTTCTAATGAACAGCTATACAACGATCCTCAAACCTTTGCGCGTGGGTTCGAGTCGATTAACGAACAGATCTATTTTATTCCCCAAGTCAACAAATTGTTGATGAGTGAAATTTTAAACCAACCTCTGCCGCAATTGGGGCAAAATAGTTGGATGCGATCGTTTCGCTTGGCACTCAGCGAGGCAAAAGAACATTTAGATAAACTTGGCATTGTACCGAAACTGGTGCTAATGACTGGCGGTGCATCTCGGATGAAGTTTACGCACCAAATTTGTCAAGAAATCTTTAGCGAACCAGAAACGCTGCTGCGTCCCGACCCCGAACCGGAACGATGCATTGCCTTGGGTTTAGCGCGAGTAGGACGATGGGATTTGCGTGCCGCTGCTTTTAAACAAGAAGTCAACAAACTATTTGATCAAAACTTGCTCAAAGAGTTAATTGAAAGACATATTCCAGAGTTAATTGAATCGTTAACTAAACCACTAGCAGATAGTTTAATTGAAAACGCAGTCAGACCAGGGATAAAAGACTGGCAAAAAAACCGAATTAGGACTTTAGCCGATTTAGAAGTATCGATGAAGAATCGAGCAGAACAGTGGCTGCAAGGCGATATTGCTCAGCAGATAATTAACAATCAATGCATCATTTGGTTTAACAATAAAATCCAACCAGACTTAGCCACGCAAACAGATCCAATCTGCCGCAAGTTTCAGATACCTAGAAGTAGTTTAAGGTTTGAAGATAGTATCGACCCTGATTTTGTGAACCCAGAGTTAAGAATTGGAGATGCTATCCTTGCTGATACCGTAGCGTTTATTATCAATGTCTTAATTGGCGGAGGCACAGTTGCTAGTATCATCACTCTCATATTAACTGGACACTTAACTTGGCCGATCGCATTAGTTTATGGGGCTTCAGTGATGGCAGCAGGAATGGAACTAAATCGCAAGAGTGTGCAAGAAGCAATTAAGACAAATGTAGATATTCCCAGTTGGATGCGTTCTAGTTTTTTGAGCGATCAGAAAATTGATGATATGTGCAAGCAAATCAAGCCTGAGTTAGAAAAGGTGCTGCAAGAACAATTGATAGCAAATCAAGAAGCTTTTGACAAACTAATTGAGAAAGTAGGACAAGGATTACAAAAAGCACTTGCTGCCAAAGTTCAAGAGGCAATAATTTTGATTCAATAAATAGGGACTGGGGACTGGGGACTGGGGACTGGGGACTGGGGACTGGGGACTGGGGACTGGGGACTGGGGACTGGGGACTGGGGACTGGGGAAGAGATACAGCAGATTGTGGGTAAATGAGGTATAACAAAAGACTTTTAACCCTGTTCCTCCGCAGTCGCTTCACTTGGGGAAACCCCAAGACCGCGCTGCTCTCTGTTAAGCGTTCCCTAGTTGACAGGAACCTCAACGTTACTCATCAGTCTATACACAGAGCAATCTTAAAAGGAGAAACGCTATATTTGTTACTCCAATAGGATTACCATATATACTTGATATTTGTCACAACCAATGCTCAACACATAATAGCTGCTCGCCAGCAAAGGATGTAAAGTAAAAACTTAATATCCAAGCATTAACTACTACAACCTTTTTGAAATTTTATGTCGGCAAAGTTAAAATTTCTTTTGATTTTAATACTGAGTATCTTTGCCACTGCTGCTGCGGGAGTTTATCTTACTCAGTACCAGCAATTTGCACCATCTGTTGAGACTAGTAACGGACAAACTCAGCAGATGGATGTAGTGCATCAATCTCAGTCAGATATTTTGGCATTTCCAGAGCGTTCCAATTATCAAAGCATACCTTTAGAAAGTTTGAGTTCTTCGCTTCAAGGTAGCGATCCTGCTACCCTAGCTCTCAATGCTTTTGATGAGTTGGTATCAGGGAGTGGTACGCGAAAGGTAGAGGTAGTCTATCCACAACGTAATCAAGCTTTAGTGACGATTACGCAAATCAAGCAGAGTTCTAAATTACTTGGTACTATTAGATACCGAGTACAGATGACCACATTCGGGCGATCGCTTTTAGTTAGTTCACCTCCAGTTTGGCAGATTGTTTGGGCCGGCTCCCAAAAGCAATGCTGGGCTGGGAACCGCACCCACGCAAAGTTTAACCAGAATTGTCATTAGTCAGTTGTCCTTTGTTAGTTACCAATGACTAATGACTAATGACTAATGACTAATATCAAATATCGCCGCGAATTTCTTCTACAACGCCATCACGCAGAACGATTTCTACTTGCATTTTGCTAATCAAGTTATCACCTGTTTCTACGCGGAAAAAGCCTTCCATTTGAAACTGGTTAACTTCTTGGTCTAACTGGAGTAGCTGCACTTGCTGGAGGTTTTGCAGCAATTGATTTTTCTGCTCTAGCAGTTCACTCTTTTTTTGATTAACTTGTAGTTGAATATTGTCGATTTGTTGAAGAGTCTGAGGGCCAGGTGGTTGCAGACTCTGCTTTTGAATTGCAGTAATCGCTCTTTGTCCTTCTACCTCGAGCTGTTGCAGTTGCTGATCAAGTTGATTAATTTGCGCTTGCAGTTGCTGTTGCACTTCCTCCTTCCAGAGGGGAGTGACTATGACTTTGACATTAACTACACGCTTTAAAAGCAATTGAGCTTTGGAGACATCCATAAAAGTTTCACGTTCACTCTATGAGTTAGCAAGTGGAATTATCAAGCAAACATGCTGTTAATAATATCGCGATAGCGTTCCATCACAACATGTCGGCGGATTTTCAGCGTTTGGGTCATCATGCCGTTTTCAATGGAAAACGGTTCTAGAATTAGTTTGAAGGGGCCAATGCGATCGTCTGGTCGATAACCTGGACGGTTTTGCACTTCCCGAATTAATTCTTGCCGAAATAAATCCTGGACTATTCTACTCTCTAGATCAATGACGGTGGTGGATTCTGAGCGAGGAATTTTAGTTTCTGATGAAACGGCTTCTGGAAGACGCAGTTGTATATTTTGATCTGCAAGCCATGTTTGCAAAACTTCGAGGTTGGGGACGATTAAAGCACCAAGAGAGCGCTGATCTTGTCCAAGGAGTGTAATTTGATCTATGAAGGGCGATCGCAAACAGGCGTCTTCAATTGGCTGTGGTTCGATGTTTTCTCCGTTAGTTAAGACAATTGTATCTTTGGCTCTGCCAGTTAGCACTAAGTCGTTTTGCGCTGATACCCAACCCAAATCACCACTATCAAACCAACCTTCACTATCAATTGCTTTGGCTGTTGCTTCTGGGTTTTGGTAATATCCTTGCATAATCTGTGGCCCCTTCAACAAAACTAAGCCGCGATTTCCTACAGGCAAAGAGGCTTTTGTCTCAGAGTCTACGATTTTAATCTGTGTGCCGGGTATTGGTTGTCCCGCAGAACCGCGCAAGTTACGCCAAGGACGACGTGCATGAGTGACGGGAGAAGTTTCTGTCAAGCCGTAACCCTGCAAAATCTCTACACCAGTAATTTCAAAAAAGTTGTCTATGTGTTTTGGTAACGCACCACCACCGCTAATTACTTGCTGTATTCGTCCTCCTGTAGCTTCCTTGACCTTGGCATATACTAGTTTTTCTCCCAAGATATGGAAAGGAAGCAAAGCATAGGCTTGGATTTGCGCTGCTAATCGCTCGATAACTGAAGAATTAAGATGATCTAAACTCAATCCTTGGGCAATTCGCCGCGCTTTAATATATTTCTCGCTCATCCCCAGTAAAAATTTGATCAGGCGTTGCTTGCTAGCTGGTTGTTCGCGGAACTGTTTTTGCACTCCTTCATAAATCGATTCCCACAGCCGTGGTACACCCACCATGTAATGTGGTTGATATTTTCGCAAATCCTGTTTGACAGAACGCAAGTTAGTATAAAATTGTGTACAACCTTGAGAAATTAAGAAATACTCACAACTGCGTTCGTAACTATGCCAGCTAGGCAGGATGCTGAGAACGATGTCTCCGGCTTTTGGTTGCAGAACTGAACCCAGCGCCCTGACTTGGTGCATCAAATTGCCATAAGAAAGCATCACACCTTTGGGTTTCCCCGTAGTTCCAGAGGTGTAAATTAGTGTTGCCAAATCGTTGAGGCTTTGCTTGACTGGTGTAAAAGTATGGTTGCTACCAATATCTATCAACTGGGAAAAGTTAAATATCTTGAGAGTTTCCTCTGTTGGTGGTGCTTCATCTGAAAGTAAAATCACTAATTGGATGGGTAGCTCGTTGAAACAAGATGCTTCGCCACTGCGGAGTTTGTTCAGCGTTTTTAAATCTTCAACTACTAAAGCTGTGCTACCACTATCAGCGATAATGAATAGTAACTCTTCGCGCTCGGCTTGTGAACTCCGCACTGCATCAGCCGTACCAGCCGCCATTATACCCTGATCGGCGATAAACCACCGAGGACTATTGTCAGCAATTAAAGAAATGCGATCGCCTACTTTCACACCCAAAGCCTGTAACCCGGAAGCAAACAGTTGAATTTGCTGTGCTAGTTGACTATAAGTAACTACTACCTCTGGTTTGGCATGAGGATTATGAAGCGCAACAATATTACCAAACTGCTTTGCTGCTAAAGGCCAAATTTCTGGTAAGGATTCTACATTTGTATAGTCTACTAAACGTTTTAGTGCCTGACGTTCTCGCTCAGTAATATTAGATAAAAAAGCAGAATCTGGTGAAATTTTTGACATAATACCTTACCCAAATTACTCTGTAAAAACTTGCATCAATATCCACATTGCCTTTAATACAAGACGATTCTCAAAATTTAACGCTCATCTTTACAAAAATTTATGTTAAGATTTGTTCAAGGAAAGCGCAAGTCAAAAAATTCTGGCTACCAATTGTACATACTATGCTGTAGCCATGAACTGTTAACACCTATTCTTTACAGGAGGTGATTATATATGGTTCTAATAGATATTGCATTGTTAATGTTGATTAGTACGGTTGCGTGTCTAATATTGCCTAAGTTTTTATCTATTCTGTTAGCTGCTAAAACTTCAAAACCGCAAACAATCAGGATAGGAATTACAAGTTTTCCCTACTGTACAGCTTACGCATTGACAGGTAGTCAAGGCTGTAAATTCAGCCCTAATTTCTGTGATAAATGTTCTCCAAACTGAGAGACTATTAAATAATTCGTAATTCGTAATTCGTAATTCGTAATGACGCTCGTACCTCGCTACCGCTGACGCTTGAGGACTCGCTACCGCTTCGCTAACGCTAACGTAATTCGTAATTCGTAATTCGTAATGACGCTCGTACCGACGCTCGTTCGCCTTTGGCGTCTCCCCTTGGGAGATGACTCGCTCTAAGCGAAGCTATGCCGCAGGCTTTACGCTAACGCTAACGTAATTAAGTTTTGTAATGGGGATTTAGCACAAAGTCACCAGGGGGTTTCCTGATGTAATAAGTTTTCTTGTGGGGTGGGTCGTAAAGCCATTGGTGTCAACTTAAGCTAGAAATATCTTCGGTATTGGCTTCCTCACCCGCCAAGAAATAAATTTCTTGGCTAATAGCTCAAGTCTACTGAAGTAGACTCAAAATCTTGGGGGATATTCAGTCATCTTGAGATGACTTTTGCTATTAGCAAGGAACTTCAGTTTCTTGCGGGACATCGGTTCTACGTTAACTTGACAACAATGGGCGTCTAGCCCTCCATGGACGGGCAAGACGCCCATCCCACAAGAGTTCTTTTTAATGCAATATTTTAGTCTTGACACACCACTACTACTGAATGGTACTTAACCTAGATTTAGAGTGAGGGCATTGACAAAATCATCATTCGTTTTAATATCTAATTCACATTAGACGTAATTACGAATTACGAATTAACGAAGAGTTGACAACATCCCCCCCAACCATTCAGTAAAGTTTTGTTGCTGCGTTGTGGAAGCATGATCAACAGGTTTTAGTTGATATCGTGTAGGACGTGGTGAGGCTAGGATGACGGAATAAGTACGCAATTCGTCTTGGTGGAAAACTGTGATTTGGATAGTATCGTCTGGTTGGTAATCTTTGAGGCGATCGCTTAAACTATTAGCCACAACTTTAATTCCATTGATAGCTAGCAACTCATCGCCTGCATCAATTCCCCCTACTTGTGCTGGTGAACCTATCTCGACAAATTTAATTATTTCTCGTCCATTTTCAGAATTTACTTTCATACCTAAATAAGGTTCTTCTTCCTGATCTGCGATTAACTGCAAACCAAAGGGTTCTAAATACTGGTTAAAAGGCAAATCATCAATACCATCAATGTAGCGTTGAAAGAAATCGCTCAAATCAATTTCCGCCACAGATTCTATAACTTCCTGTAACTGTTCGGGAGTATAACCAATTTCGGCTTGTCCAAATTGCAACCACATTCTTTGCATTACATTATCAAAAGAACGCTGGTTATCATGATGGGAACGAATCAGTAAATCCAGCAATAACGATACCATTTCTCCCTTCAAATAGTAGGAGATTTGGGAATTACCACTATTAGCATCTGGACGATAAAGCTTAATCCAAGCATCAAAGCTTGACTCAGAAACAGGTTGTACTTTACGTCCTGGTGTCAGTTCATATCTAGTAATTTCCTTACTCAAATGATTTAAATACGACTTAGGATCATAAATTCCAGCGCGTAAAGGAATTAGTAAATCGTAGTAGCTGGTACTACCTTCACAAAACCATAAAGATGGTGTGTAATTTTCTTGATCGTAATCAAAAGCTTCTAAAGCTTTGGGGCGAATTCGTTTGACATTCCACAAATGAAAGAATTCATGTGCCACTAATTGGATAAAGCGCTCATATTTATCTTGAACGCGAAAGCCAAATCGTTGATAAATTAGAGAACAAGAGTTTTTATGCTCCAAACCACCAAAAGCTTGGCTAGTTAAATGTAGCAAAAAAACGTATCTTTCATAAGGCAAACCGTTAAATATTTGTGCTTCTACTTGAATAATTTTCTGGATATCGGCTATCAACCGTTGAACTTGCAAATTACCTTGTCCCCAGATTGCCAACTCATGGGGTTTTGCCAGTGCCTCAAATTGATACAATTGGTGATGACCAATTTCAAAGGGGCTATCGACAAGAGTATCAAAATCGCTAGCTAAGAAAGTATTTGCTTTCTGGGTAACTGCTGGTAAGGGAGTCGTAATTTGCCATTCTGGATGCGGTGGTGCGATCGCTACGCGAATTGGTTGCTTCTCCCAACCTGGTATCCTAAAAAATAATGCCGCACCATTGAAATAAGCGTGAGTAGCATCTAAGTGATTGGTTCGTACCGTTAGCTCATTCGCAAAAATACGGTAACGCACAGATAACTCTGAAACACCTTCTTTTTCTATCTGCCAGTGATTTTTACTAACTTTTCGCCAAGACAAAGGCTTATTACCAGTAAAAGCCACAAGATCCTGTAAGTTTTTAGCATATTCCCGCACCAAGTAAGAACCAGGAGTCCACACTGGTAGTTTTAAGTCCAGAATCGGCAAGGGATAATCTACAAGGTTTAAAGTCACCTCAAACAGATGGGTTTCTGGTTGAGATATTGTCACCAAGTAATCAATCTTCGGTTCGGTATCTTGGATATCTTCGCTAAGACGAGGTGCTGTTGCTTCAGTCATCTTGAGTACTAAAGTATTAGTTAATAGTTAATATTAAACTTAAAATCTAATACGGTTTAGTTAGTGCCAAAAACCTTAATCTGTGTAAGTTGGGTTTCGCTCCTCAACCCAACTTACACAGATTTGCTGGGTTTCACTTCGTTTCTTTGTTTAAATAAATTTATTTTTTGAGATTTTCATGACTTTTATATTAAAATCATTTTTTATCAAAATCATCACAATCCCTAGACAGCATGATTAGAAGAATACGTCGATTTTTAAATCAATTATTTAATAAATCTAGAAAAATTAATGACGAACCACTAAATAAAGTAAGTTTAATTGTTCTGATTTTGGTTGATATTTTTATCTTAATAAATGTTTTTACAGGACTTGATGATATTAGTAGATGGCACATTAGTCCAGAGCAAGCTTATCCTTGTTATTCTGAATGGAGAAACTACAAAACACAAACAACTCCAAATAAAGATTATGAAATCCTCAGTTTTGGATTACTAGATAATCTAAGTAATCAATCCAGTCTTCAGCAGATATATCAACAAGCACAAGTAGGGCATCTCGGTAAGGTTTCAGAAATATGCTTGAATTATGCTAAATACAAAGACCAAACTAAAAATTCTCAAAACCAACAGATCGTCAAAAATATTGCTCAAAAAGAAACGAAAATTAGCACATTGGAACAAGCTAATCGTAACATTCGTAATCAATATGATTCAACACTATTAGAAAAAGTTGCAGGTCAAGCTCCTGATAAATCAATAAATCAAGTAAGTGCAGAAAAAGCAAAACAGGAATTAGAGCAAAACAATCGTCAAGTTACTACGCTGAAACAGGAAATTTCTAATCTTAAAACTGAATTGGTTGCGAAAAAAGAAAGTACTAGTTTTATTGCTTTTATTAAAGACGGAAATCAATTTAGTAATCTGGAAACAAAGTATAAGCAAGCATCATTTTGGTATCCAAGCATCCAACTTGGTTTACAATCAATTTTTCTTATACCGCTAATTATTATCGCCTTAGCAGTTCATAGCTTTACCCAACGCCGAGGATATGGACTCATCTCACTAATTAGCTGGCACTTGCTAGTTATATTTTTGATACCGCTATTGCTCAAGATATTTGAATTTCTGCAAATTGGTGCAATATTTAAATTTATCTTTGATATCATTAATACCCTTTTTGGTAGTTTACTTTTTCTAATTAGTTATATCTATATATTGTTGATTCCACTAGTTGGTTTTGGAATTATCAAGTTTTTTCAAAAAATTGTTTTTAATACTAAAATCCAGGCAGCTAATAGAGTTCAAAATTCACGGTGTATCAGTTGTGCTAAGAAAATTCAACCTCATGATCCTCACTGTCCACACTGCGGTTATTACCAGTATATAGAATGTCAAAACTGCCACAATCTTACTTATAAACATTTACCATACTGTAAACATTGTGGACAGATTCAAGATTCCGGTGGTAATTAGCCCATAAAGAGAGACGCACTATTGCGCGTCTCTACACATCCAAAACTACTTTTGATAAAACTTAACCGAACCGTATTAAGCTGATACGTTTTTAAGTTGCATAGCTCAAACTTCTAGAAATAGGCGGGGACGAGGAGACGCAAAGATGTAATTTAAATGACGATTAGCTGGCTATAACGAGAAAATATAAATATCTCTTTATACCATTCCCCATTGTTAAATTCTCCCGGCTAAATTCACCAGTTGTTTGAAGTTAACAAGATAAATAGTATTGTTAATATTATCAATTTTGAGCCATCCTTTCTCATGCAATTTTTCCATGATTTTAGTGGTTTCCTCAACTCCAATTTCTGTGACTTCTGCTAAATCTTTAAAGGGAATATTAAAAATTTCTTTCCCTCTGTCTGATTCTTGACCGTAGCTTTCACTTAAAGTTACTAGGGTATGAGCAAGTTTAACAGCTGGTGGTGCCGATCGCATTTGTAAGCGCAGGTTAATTTGTCGCAGGCGTCGCACCATCAATTGGAGCATCCGATGATGTAATTGCGGATCTTTAAATAATATTTGAATAAATCGCTCTCTGGAGATGCTGAGTAACTTCACGGGTGAAAGAGAAATAACATCAGTTGAGCGCGGAGATTCGTCCAAAATTGCCATTTCTCCAAAAAAGTCACCCCGGCCAAAAATGGCCAAAGCCACTGAATCATCCCCAGAGGTACGCCGGACTTTAACCCATCCAGAAACTACAAAGTAAACTGCATTACCCCAAGCATCTTCCATCACAACAGCTCGTCCAGCCGGATACTCATGTTCAATTGCAACGTTGAGTAGCCATTCCAAAGTTTGGGGATTGGCTGTACTCATTAAGGGGAAAAATTCACCAAAAACCTCAGTCTGCATGAAATATTTGCAATAATATAGATTAAAAATGGAAAGCTAATTTTGCTACTAATACCAATTCGCAATGCAAAAAGCTGGATGTCATAGCATTTCACTAAAAAAATGATCCAGATACGTAGGTTGGGTTGAACGAAGTGAAACCCAACATTACCAGGGTTTTTGGCGTTGGGTTTCGTTCCTCAAACGCCACTTCACTCAAGTCGAGCCAGCCGCTTGCGGGGGTTCCCCCGTTGTGCGAACTGGCGTGGGAAACCCGCCCACGTGAGTGGCTCCCCAACCTACATGTGTTGCAAATTTTTTTGAATTGGTATCACAAAGGTTTGAAAGTTATTAGTCTAGTATTCCACTACAACATAACAATTATGTGTGGAATCGAGATCAGCGGTTTTACTGACTGAGGTAAGCTGTTCTACGTTTGGTTTAAATATTTTTTTACCTCACGCAGAGCCGCAGCGAAAAGTCGGAGCGCCGGCTTCCGGCAATAGCGCAGCGTAAAGCCTCCGGCATAGCTTCGCCAACGTCTCTGACGAACTGAACTTTTCAAGACACAGAAAGAGTTAAAAGAGGAATTTGAAATTACTTATGAATTACTATTTCTTGATGAATCACTACTTAATGAAAGTATTTTAATCTGTTGATCTACATTTTCTACTAGTTGATTGAGAGTAACCAAGGCCTCTAATTGCTGAGAGTCAAGACTAGAATTTAAAAGCAGTCGTTCTTTTAGTTCGTGCAACTTGAAGCTAAGCTGTTGAGCAATTCCTACGGTGTCACGGCTCAGGCGTACTAATTGTTGTTGTTGGTAGAATTTTAATGCTGCCCCTCGCAGTACTTGTAATGTAGCTTCTTCACCATAAATTCCTGGCATGACTCGTAAACGCAATAACAGACGGGTTTTTTGATATACGCATTCTTTCTCTATCTGTTTTGGTTCTGCAACTGTTGCCACAGGTAGAGAAGCAAACCGTTTTAATTCGTTAAGTACTCCTTGGAAAGTCGAGAGTGGCAGTTTATCTAATACAGACTGCAAGACTCCATTGTCACTCCACAGTATTCTACCTGCGTAGGGTTGTCTTTCTAAATACAACCGACCGATTCCTCCAGCCAGAATTCTTCCTAGTAGTTCTTCTAGTAATTTTTTGGGTGGTAGTGTTGGCAGTTCTTCAACAGGACTAAATAGATGAGAATTTGACGCTGGTAAAAGAGGTAAGGTGTCTGTAAGTGCTGCTTTGGAAGTATCCTGAGCTTGACTTTTATTACTAGGAGTTATGCAGGCAGTAATTTTAGATGGGTTATCTGGATATTGTGGCATTGGGGGCAAATCTCCCCCCTGCCAAGAATGATGATTGCTCTGTGTTTCGTCGGGTACTGTTAATGTTAATGGCTGATTTGGTTCAGAGTCAGCTGCTGCGGGAGGAAGGGGTTTATCGGTGATGGTGGGGAAGCTATTTATTGGGAGTATTGGTTTACCATTTTGTTCGGATGTGTTTTTGTGGTTGAGGTATGCTGACAGTAGTTTGCGGTGAGTTTCGGCAGCGATCGCTTCTGTCACCAGAGTGCAATTAATATAAGATAAAATTCGACCAACATAATCTAGCGCTTCGCCATCTTGTGGATGAACCATGCCTAGAAAGAGGTTGTTGTCTTTTAATTCAAAGGGCAAAATCTGGTGGTAAAGGCAAGCTTCAAAAGATAAAAGTCGATCTATTAGCTCGAATATTGGCTCGCATTCCCCTTCTTGCTCCCACTTACTTGGAGTAGCGTCTGGCACTTGCTCTAAACTTGCACTGATATTAGTTGGTTTGCCCTCTGAAGACAACATAGGTTTGATTAATTGGTGTTTGGTCTTAATACTATATTGCCTCTAATTTAATTGGCAGTTAGTAAAGATACCTTGATGCTTTGTTAAAAGTTAAACTAATTTCATCCCTAATAGGGGTTATTACACAGGGGACTGGGTGATTCGTAATTCGTAATGACGCTCCTACGGACGCTCGTACCTCGCTAACGCTGCGAAGCGCGTAATTTGTAATTCGTAATTATTCTCCCCTGCTTCCCCTGCTTCCCCTGCTTTTCTCATCTCCCCCAAACAACAGGTGTAAATGCCTCACAGCTTACTCCTGGGTTCTTAAAGCTTGGGCTGCGAGGTAGACTTTAGTCCATTCGCCCATTACTTGATGAGTTTTGAGTTTTAACAGTTGAGCTGTTGTTTCTATTGAGTTACCTGATTTTCGCAAGTCTAATACCTGCTGTCCTAAAGGAGTCAGTTTTTTATACAGTTGCTGCCATTGGTTTTGTGTTAGCCCTAAGTTGTGTTCTTGTAAGGAGATTGCCAACCAGCTATCTACAAGTTCTGGTTTGCCTTTGAGGGCAAAGACGCGCACAGCATGATAACTAATTTTTTCTCTGAGTCGGTATATTTCTTTAATTGGCTTACTCAGTCTTTTGGCAATTTCATCCTGAGATTTGCCTTGCAAATACATTGTCAGCCACTCAACTGCTTCTGTGCCTAAGTTTTCTTGTAGATAATCCGCAAAATCGTTTTGCACTGATTGACGTAGGGCTTGTTGTTCCTCTTGTTGTTGTGCTTCTTGATATTCTGCGATCGCTTGGGTATCTACTAGGTTAATGCGATTGTCGCTGTCATCTGTCAGAATTTCTTCTGACACTAGCCTAATTAAGTCACGGGTTGGTACTTGGGTTAATCCACCACGCTGAGTGCGACGTAGGTAGTTGACGAAGCGATAAGCTAAGAGGGGCTGGTTACGTACTGGTCGTAAACAATACTCTTCCATACTGGCGAATAAGAGAGTATCTCGTAATCGTCTATCGCTGGTAATTTCGGCGATATCAGCCATTTGTTGCTGCATGTAGGTATCGCTTTGCAGCAATTCTTGCAGTACTTCTTGTAACACATCCATGACACTACGCTGGCGATCGCGACTTAGAGATACCCAAGTTTGGATCTTATTACGTAATGTTACTAAACTCCCCAAGCGAGTGATCAAGTTACGATAAGCTCGTTCTCGCCCCATTCCCAAGTAGCGTTGGCGTAAAATTCTCCAACGATATTCCATCGCTTGCTTGGCAATTTCCAGTTCTTTAGGGTTGAGCAAATCAAACCGTTTTGCGTCAACTCCGATTAGCCAGAGAATAATATTTTGCTTTACAGCCTCGCTTTGTTCTGGACATTCCTCTGTTAACCGCTTTTGCCAATATAGCGCCAGTTTTTCCGCCTCCGTTGCCATAGCGAGATTGCGCTCCTCGAAACTCAATTTTAAAGTTTGCATCACAACCCCCATTTCTCCCACTTAGTTATTTAACTGGCAGCTGCCCCAGATTTCATGAATTTCCATGAAGTCATCTCAGTGATTCCACTTTTATTACGTCTTGATTCACTAGATTTATGCAGAAAATCCTGCATTGGTGTTTTGCTGTCCAGTTTTAAGTGCTGAAAATTAAGGCTTGTAAAGCATTTTCGCTAATTTTGATAATCTTAAACCATTGTAAAGTTATGTGTGGAAACCTGAGACTAATAATCCATTGATGGGATAAGGAGATACACCTTTGCACGAGCCGGACTGGAAAATCTGACATTTGGCACACGCTCCGAGGAACGAATCTAATCTAACTCAAAGCCAGACGTTATATTGCGCGTATAAGTTTCAAAATAGGGAGTGGGGATTAGGGAGATGTAATCAATTAGAAATTGGTACGTTTTTGAATGCAGCTGTATCTGGCACAAAGATATCCAAATTACTGACACCTTCAGGAACTCTTACCCAAACATAGGCATCAGCAGAGGAATTAGGACGTAGCTGATATAAAGCAACACTCCCGGTGGAACGCTCAAATGCAACTCCCTTGTAAGTTTCACTAGTCTCAGGGTTACGAGCGGTGGTACTAGCAATTGATATTGCACTACCACCACCAACTGAATCTGTGGTTAGGCGACGGACACGCATTTGCACGTTGATGACATCGCGGTTGTTAGTTTCTGGATCTTTTATCCGCTTGACTGAAAGTAACTCGACTTCTGCCTTATTGCTAAAAGCCGGCTGCACAAATTTACCTGGCTGAATTTCTGAAGTATTGGTGGTTACTGGTGTTGTGGCTGGTGATGGCGACGCTGTGACTGCTACTGGACTTGATGCTTGAGTAGGAGTATTACTTACCGTATTAGTAGTATTTAGCATTTGTCGCAGCGTAAAAACTTCGTATGCAGCATAGCCACCGCACGCTAAAGCCAAAGTAGAGAGTAATACAGCCATACCAGACAGAAATGTATTCACACCGTTGCCTCGATTTTTTAATGCCATTAATAATATTTACGCGATCGCTTGCGTAATAAATATGTAAACATCTTTCTTATACTAATTAAGTAACTATACTGATAAACTTCTTCTGTCTGAAGAAGGAATTTGGACTCAAGGTAAAGAAAACCTTTCTTTGGGATGAAGAGTTCTGATGAAACTTAACGCATTCAATCAACCACTGACTTTTGTGCTGCTATTTTTAACTACTCAGTTCTCATTTAGTCGTGAAGTTGCTCAAGCCCAAACCCAAGCTGTACCTGTAACTACACCAAAATCCATTTGCCCTGCCCAACTGGGAACGGTTGTTGATGCTGTAGTCAATCGTCCCCTATTTAGTCGGGTACGTTGGGGAATCTTAGTACAACCTCTGTCATCTGGGCAAACTCTCTACAGTCGGGATGCACAAAAATACTTTACTCCAGCCTCGAATGCCAAGCTATTGACAACAGCCGCTGCATTACAGCAGTTAGGCGCAAGTTTTCGCATTCGCACTTCTATTTATCAAAATCGGGATGGTGTTTTGCGTATCGTAGGTAGAGGAGATCCCAGCTTGAACGATACTCAATTACAAGCATTGGCAACGCAGCTGAAACAGAAAGGTATTACCCAAATTAAGCAATTGATTGCCGATGATAGTTACATTCAAGGGGATATTGTTAATCCCACTTGGCAATGGGAAGACGTGCAATCAGACTACGGCGCACCTGTCAATAGCTTTATTTTGAATCAAAATGTTTTTAGTTTTAAAATCGTACCCCAAACTGTAGGTAAACTTTCACAAGTAGTGTGGAACGATGCCAATGAGGCGCGACAATGGCGAGTAGTTAATCAGTCGATTACAGTTGCTAAAGGTCAACCAAGTTTCATCAACGTTACTCGGAATTTATCGGGAACGATATTACGAATTGAAGGGCAATTAGCAGAAAATTCTGAACCGTATTTACTAAATTTACCTGTAGTTGATCCTAATTATTATTTCTTACGTCGTTTTCGTGCTGCTTTGACTACAGAAAAAATTACTTTGGGACAAACATTAGTAGCAAATGGTGGTGAAAATCAACAAGAAATGGCAGCTGTAGAATCACCACCTTTATCTGATCTGTTAACAGAAACAAATTTAAATAGTAATAATCTTTATGCTGAGGCACTGTTGAGAGCTTTAGGTTTTAAGCAAACCAAAGTATTCAATAAAAATACTGCCAACAATGGCTTAGAAGCTGTCAAAGCAAGTTTAACCCAGTTAGGAGTAGATCCAGCAAACTATGTTTTGGTCGATGGTTCTGGGTTATCACGTCGCAATTTAGTAACGCCAGAAGCTTTAGTGCAAACTTTGCGGGGAATTGCGCGAACACCAACAGCGTCTGTATATCGTGCATCTCTACCCGTCGCTGGGAAAAGTGGTACTTTGAAAAATCGCTTTCAGAATACGCCTGCTGAGGGTATTGTGCAGGCAAAAACAGGTACATTAACAGGGGTGGTTTCCCTCTCTGGATATGTAAATGCGCCTCAGTATGAACCGCTGGTTTTCAGTATTATTGTCAATCAATCGGAACAACCTGCAACAGTTATTAGGCAAGCAATGGATGAAATTGTTGTTTTGTTAACGCAATTACAGCGTTGTTAAAAAATATGTAGAGATGCAAATTTTTGCGTCTCTATATTAGACTTCTTGCAAAAATACTTGAACCGTCAGAGACTCAAGTCTCTGCCTAATAGCAAAAGTCCGTTGAAACGGACTAAAAATACTGTTATCAATCGGTTGAAACCGACTTGAGTTATCAGCCAGAAAATTTATTTTCTGGCGACTATCCGACTTTTGCAAGAGGTCTATTGCTTTATTTTAGGTTAATTATTTATGGCGATTGCAGCATATAACAACTAAGAGCATATGAGAGTGTTGCATGGCTTTTTCGGAGGAGCTATTGATTAAATTATTTATTTTCTTCTAATAGCTTGGACAAATTCAGTAACGGCATCATATTGATCAGACATTGCCAGATAACGCAGCAATAAAGATTTATCTAAATCTGGAAAAAAGCCACTGCGATTTACTTCTTCATATTCTCCCTGTTTATGAAGACGAAATATTTTAATTTCATCAGACTTCCAAAACCAAATTTCGGGTATTCTCTTGGGCTTATATAATTCTTTTCTATTAATTGTTCCACTGGTGACAATGACCTCAATTACAATGTCTGGAACTTCTTTTTCTGTATCAATGCTGTAAGACTCATCTGGTGTGCCAGAAGCATATCCTGGTTCTTCTAAAGTGTACCCACCACGTTTGTAAAACCGGATACCTAACTCTCTCATGTAAGCTTCTAACAACAAGCCAAGAGTACTTTTCACTTTCTCGTGTTTTTCACCGATAGGAGATATAATTTCTAATACTCCTGACAAATAAGACAGTCGCACATTACGGTTTTCCTCTAGCTGTGCCTCAATTGCTTTGAACTGTTCCCATGAGACATCTTTGAGAGTTACTAGTTTTTCTTCTGTAGGCTGGTCTATAAGTGGGATGCTCATATCAACACTTCCTGAAAAATTCTAGTAGAGATTGCATATATTTAGTTTAGGCGATCGCCTGTTGCTTTTGTCTGGGAAAGACGAGAACAAACTTCATCTTGATCGCGTTGAAGATGATAGCTATCGAGAGCATTGATCGCATTATTAATAATAATGAGTTTAAGCAATACTTCCCCGTTTTCTGGCTTCCTTATAGGAAGTTCCGACATTTTTTAAACCAGCTTTAATCATTTGCTGTTCCAGTAAGGCAAAGAAACGCGCTTTATCGCCACCTTTTACTACTGCTTGATTATGTGCTTCTGCGATCGCTACTGGATAGCCATATCCTTTTTGCACTTGTGCCAGCATTAATCCTAATGCTTGGTCAAACATTGCTGTATTTTCTGCTACCCAGGCTGGCACTTCTATCCGCGCAATTTCAGTACCAACATGGACATAACAAAAGTAAATAGTTTGGTCTTGGTAAAGTTCGAGGATGCGAGCATTGCTGCGCCACAAAGCACTACGTTGTCCCGGTTTGAGTTGGGTTGTCCATAAAGCAGTGTCTCGCAAAGGTTCAAAAACTTTGCAAGGTACTTTTTCTAGCTGATTAGGGCAAAAACTAAGACAGTCGGGAACTGGATGAGTACAAGCCAACAAGCGCAGGAAATTTATACCTTCAACATTGCGGGAAGCACTGAGATAACCCATCAAAGGAATTTGAGCCTCTCGCATCTGCTGCCACGCTTCTAGGATGGGGGGTAAAATGCGATCGCGTGCGTCCACGGGTAACTGTTCTAAAAACCAGTAAATTAACGAACCATCCACCATTGCCAACGTTGGTACTGATTTTTTGGCAGACGCAGACGCAAACAAAGGTAAATCACTCCCCGTGTCCTCGCATCCCCGCGTCCCCGCGTCTTTCTTAGCCTCACACGCCAATTCTGCCAGCACAGTTGTTTCCGAGGCAGTACGACGGAAACTCATCCATTCTTCAGTACGAATTCCCCATTGTCGAGACATGTATAAATCTTCTTGCCGATAAAATACCTCCGGCAAACTATCTAGTAAAGGGTGGCGATTTTGCCCGTAGTGTAAGACAACTCTACCTATATTTAAAAGATAGCAATAAGCGATTTCATGATGATTGGGGGCAATTTGCGAACCGTCAGTAGCGATGACAGTATGAACTTTTGGGGGAACTGGGATATCAAAACAGGTTTCTAGCGGCTCAACTGGGGTAGCATTAGCGAAGAGAATGCGATCGCGCCATTTTTCTTGTCGTTCCACTAAATCTTTTTGACACTTATAAGCATTTTTCAAATGTTGTTGTGCCAATTCTAAACGCTGGCGGCTAGCAGCAGCTTCCAATGTCAGATGCTGACTTAAACCCTGCATTTGTCGCGCTAATTTTGTTAAATCAAGCATATATTAAGAGTGGAAAAATTATGGTAACAGAGCGCAGCCGAAGTATGGAATTCTGCAAAATTTTCAATCTTGGCATCTAAATCTCACGTCAAATCGCATAAGTTACTTTGAGCCTTTGCGCCTTTGCGTGAGATTATTCTTTAATTAATACCAAGCAGAGAAATCTTTAGCAAACTGAGACAGCGACAATAAATGAATTCGTTGGTCATTTTCGGCAGTTTTTCTTTCCGGCTGATTATTATAACCCCAATCTGCCAGAAAAAGCTCGACATCCTCAAGGTCTGTTTGTTGTTTGACCAATTGTAATGTCTTGAGTCTGTCTTCTACAAACCATAAATTAACTTTATCCCCTGTCTGCTTTAATTCTCGCAAAATTTCGTATTTAGGACGCTGAACCTCTTTGCCAAAAATCGCCCCTTCAGGTAGATTCACTCCTTCTTGTTGCAACAACTGCTGTACAAAGCGTCCTTCTTTGGTAGTAACAATAAACAGCTTAATTTCATGAGCAACAGTCAGTTTAATTTTTTCCAATACCCCCGGATAAAATCTATGCAAACTTAGCCAACCATCTAAATCTGTAGTGATCCATTCATCGCGTAGGTTATCGAGTTTCGTGCCAATTTCTTTAGCTTGTAGCTGATTGCTGAGCAAAATTTTTGAGGTGATATCTCCCCAACTTTGCAAAATTTTTTCATCAGAAAATCTATCGATTAAAGCCTTAATTAAAACAGGCATTTCCCAACCAGTTTCAATTACAGGTCTTAAGCGATAGAATCTTAAAGCCAAATCATCTGGTGGTGTATCGTTAGCAGGCGACCAAATCTCACAATAGGTGCGCCATGCTACCTCAAAATACTCAATTAGTCCATCACAAATCACTCCATCAAAGTCTAAAGCTAAAATTGTGGGGCTACTTGCCATCATTGTTTTGAGGATTAAACTGCTGTTGTCAGCTTAACCGATTCTAAAATTATTTTTCTGTATCAATGATAATTAAGATCCCTAGACCTCTTGCAAAAGTCTTTCTTTGCGTTCTCTTCTCTGCGTCTGGGGCGCGGCAGTCGCTACAACGGGGGGAACCAAAGCAACGCGCTGCCTTGCCTCTGCGTGTTAGCGTTCGCGAAGCGTCTCTTAGAGAAGCGGGGCGTAGCCCAACAAAAAAATATTTATGCAAGAAAACGCTGGTTTCTTCAACGGTTCTTTAAAGCTTGGTTGATTGCAGCTTCTTTCACTAGCTTTACAAAGTCTGCTGGAAAATCCTTATTCTTACTCAACTGCTCCCAACTCACTTCCTGTTGCAAATTATTTTTGTTCCCTTTGAGATTTAATATTCGGATAGTATCCTGATTCATAAACTTTGTACGGATTTCTTCTTGAGCTTGTGGAATATCTGAGATTCCGCCTGATGCACTAGCTTGTAATTCTTTGGCTGTGTATTCTTCTAATTTTTTGTCCAAATATTTTTTCAGTACATCATTGTAGACTTGTTGAACTGCATTATCTTTCTTATTTCCATTCAAGCCCATACTAGAGAATATAGTTTCTTGTTCCTCATTGCTTGCCCCTTCTACCAGAGTCAGAGTATTTCCGGCAAGTTCCTGCCTCGCCTGATTTTTCTTTTCTGTGGTCTTATTAGGATCAAATCCTTTAACTCCCTTGTCCCGCAATTTCTGCTTCAGTTTTCTTGTTCCCCATTGTCCAATTTGGAAGGCTCCAACACCTGCACCCATAGCAGTAGCAGCAATTAGTCCAGGTGGGCCAGCAGTGAACCCTACAATCCCAGCGGCTAGCGTTGTCTTACCAAGAACAGTATTTATGGCTGCACGCTTCATTTTCTTTTTCTGTATTTCTTTAAGTTGATCTAGTGTTTCTGTATCCCCCGTTATTCCACCTAGACCTTTATAGTTCTTATAACCCTTCTTAAATTTGTAACCCCCTTGGATAGCCTCTGCGGTACCAAATACCGAAGCAGCAGCAGGAGCAACTGCCCCTCCGGCAATTATTTTTACTGCTTCTGCCCCTACCTCACCACCAGCCTGTACTAAACTAGAAACATCTTTGGTAGCACCTGCTGCTGATTTTGTCAAGTCTGCAACGTTTTTAACACCCCTACCCATAGATTTGTGACCGCCAAAATGCTCTCTTTGAGACGCTTTCAAACCAGCGTCAGTATAAGTAATCAGCTTGGGCACAGTTGTTAAAATGCTAGCTACTGCCTTACCACTATCAAAGGGTATCGATGTACCTGCGATCGTACCCCCTTGTTTGACAGCTGCCAAAGCTCCCGAACCATGGGTAGAGTTCGGTACATTCTGATGGTGTTCGCCACCTTTTCGGGCTTGGGTTCCGACTAATCCAGTGTATGTAATAGCGGAAGTCATGTTACCTAAACCGTCAGATGCATTGGCAATTCTTTCCCTTTTTGGCTTCTTCTTATCCCTCAATGCACTCTTGAATTTCTTGAAAGAATCTGAAAATAAGAGCAAACCACCAACAGCTTTGACATCATCCCTAGTCATACCAACTACAGCTGCATCATTGCCAAACTTTTCAGTCTCGCCAGGGGGAAGGTTTAAGTAACTGTTTGGGTCTTTATCATTAGCGGGAAGATTCTGCCCCAAAACTTGATCGACATTTGTGTGGCTCGAATCCTGTCCCAGAATTTTGGTTTGATCTGAATAAGTCTCGTGCTGCTTTATCCCGTCTGCAACTTCCTTCCTTGGCTGTTTGGTATTCTCAAAAGGTCTATCGATTCTTTCTTTGACTTTTTCCCACCGTGTTGCTGGTTGCTGTGGTTGCTGCGTCCCTTGTGGCGGAATTCTCCCTTCCAATCCTGTAATTGCAGCTTGCCGTCGGTCAAGTTCATTTAACTCCTGAATGACTAAATCTACGAAAGCCGGCCGTTTCTGCTGCTGCAAGTCTGTAATTGCCTGCTGTCTTGCTGTATAGTCCATCGGTAGCAACCGTTGGGCCTCTTGTTGCGGTGTCAGTGGCATTGAAGGTATTGGTGGCTGCGGTTGTCGCCGAACTCCTCTTCTACTAGGCGGGCGCTGCGGTTGCTCTGACTCAGACACAGCTGCCAGATTCTCAAGTTCTGATTCTGGGGGCAGTTCGCTTTCAACCTCAGCTACCGATTGTTCAATATTTGCAAATATTTCCGCAAGAGGTGTATTATCTTCTTCTTGCTGCACGTCTGGGGAGTTAGTTTGCTTAGAAGAACCCTCTTGCGGATCTTCATTAAGTAAATCTTCTGGAATCTCTTGCTGCTTACTTGAATTCTGAGATGATGCTTGAGTGTTAGTGGCAAACTCGGTCTCTTCTTGTTCCTGATATAACATCAGTATTTGTTCAGCGATGGGAGTGAGTAAACTGTCTTCGTCGGCTATTTCGACTAATTCTTCTGGACTGGCTTCTTCAGATACTTCTGCCAACATATCAGTATAATACTCATCTAGAACTGCATCTATTGCAGCTCTATCTGCAAGATAAGCCGAATCATCCTCTTTCTTCCCAGATGGTTGATCTGCTCGCTGTTTTCCGTTACGTGTACGCTGCACAACGTTATCCTGAGCAGGCATACACTGCACTCTTGAATTTGCAGCCCCAGTTACTTGTGCTGATTCCCCCGGCGCTGCTTTAGCACCTAATATATCGGCAGCTGGCTTGGACTGAATCACCTGTGGGATTGCTGGATTCATCCCAGGAAATATGGGGATTTCAGCAAAGTTGAATGCTTTGTGTTTTGCTTTTTCTGGTGTGTGACTCAACTCCTGACCTTTGAAATCAGAGTTAGTGACAAAGGGACGCGATTTATTCTGAGGCTGGGTTGGTATGGCAGTATCTGAAATAGATTGATTGCTCAGAAATCTCTTCTTATGTAATGCTTTCATTTCCAGTTCTCCTTAAATGCTGCTTACCAACGGTTAAATAATTCGTAATGACGCGACGCTCCTGTGTCGCTAACGCTGACGCTCGTACCTCGCTACCGCTTCGCTAACGCTATCGAGGACTCGCTAACGCTACGCTAACGTAATTCGTAATTAAAATTGTCAAAAACCAATTCAAGTCTAGATTTTGAACCAATTACTGATTTCTGTGTCAGTAAGCGATCGCTCCAGTTTGGTGTATTCATTTTTGGTAGCCTGTAAAATATGTTGCATCCCTAATGGCTCATCTGCATCTGCGGCGATAAAAGCTGCATTCAAAGCAATATTACGAATATGACCTCCTGTGACACTTAGTTGAGCTAGCTTAGCGAAGTCTAGCCCTTGAGTTGGTGTTTGAGTTGGGAAAACACGCTGCCAAATCTCTGCTCTTTGGTTGGCATCTGGAAATGGAAATTGCACAACAAAGCGCAGACGGCGCAAGAAAGCTTGATCAATTGAACTTTTCAAGTTAGTAGTTAAAATTGCCAGACCACGGTAAGACTCTATCCGCTGTAACAAGTAACTTACCTCCATGTTTGCATAGCGATCGTGGCTATCTTTCACTTCTGATCGTTTGCCAAATAGGGCATCTGCTTCATCAAATAATAAAACAACGCCACCTGTTTCTGCTGCGTCGAATACTCGTCGCAGATTTTTCTCGGTTTCGCCAATATATTTATTCACAATTGAACTGAGATCGATGCGATAAAGATCTAACTGCAACTCTTTAGCGATTAATTCAGCTGCTGTTGTCTTACCTGTACCACTAGCACCTGAGAATAAGGCACTGATGCCTAGCCCTCGCCCACTTTTGTTTCCAAATCCCCAACTCCTATACACCTTTGTCCGTTGTGCTACATGAGTGACAATTTCATGCAGGATTTGCCGTTCTTTGTTTGGTAGTACTAAGTCATCCCAACTGGTAGATGATTCAATTCGTTGAGCTAATTCATCTAGACGCGGACGTGCTTGGTGGCGGCAAATGTTCCAAAGGTGCAAATGGCGGGAAGTGGTAGGTGTATCTTGTTGTGTTTCTCTGTCTGTTTGCCCCTCGATTTTTTTGACTAGGCTTTTGACTCTTAAAGAAGCAGTTTCAATATCTGTGGGGCTGAAACTGAAATGGGATACCAAAGTTTCTACATATCCTTGAAAGCTGGGTGCTATGTTCCCTAAAGCATTTTGCCAAATTAACTGCTGTTCTTCAAATGTGGGTTGATGTATGTCAAAAGTAATTAAGGGACGCTGCCTTTGACGGCGGCGATCGCGACTAGTAATAATTAAAGGACAATTAATACTTTCGATGAAACGAGTAATCGCACTCTCTCGGCTGGCTTCAATGCTTTCTAACTCATCACAATCTAGCAGCAGCACGCGATCGCTTAACATCCATTCCCGCTCACACAAACACTTAATCAGGTTCATTTGATTGGTGTTGGTAGGAATTGCTTCTGCGGAAATAGCGTATAAGCTTAACTCTAAGGGGGCACAAGCAGCAGAGGCGATCGCTAGTTTACTCGCCACTTCTGTTCCACATAACTGTAAAACTGGTAATAATTCTGTCTCATTTAATGCCTGCAACCAAGTATCTACTAGCTGCTGTGCTACATGTTGATGAGACGATACCAAATAAGTCGTCTCTGGCATTGGTAACTCAATTTCTGTCAAGCGCTCATCCAAATGTTGCACTCCCATCAGATGGTGCAATATTCGTTCATCAATTCGCAATGGACTGGTGGTAAGAGTATTTCCTGCACCAACTTCAATTAGTCGCCATCTACGCAAAGGAGCATTAGGCATTAACGCACTCCAATGCGGTTCGGGTAACACTTCTAAAGCTAGATTAAAAGTAGGATCATCTTGTTGATGAGCGTCTTGAGCCTTGACAAACAGTGACGACCAACTATAATCCAATTCTTTACCTGCACACAATAGCAATACATTGCGCTCAAACACAGACAAATCGAAGATATCGCACAACTGGTCTAATGCAAATGATGATTCACTGGACTTAGTTGTCAGATAGTAAAATTTTTCCCTCTCTTCTCCAAAGTTTTCTGAATCAGCTTTTAATCCTCTGCTTTCTTTTGAGCGCTCCATTTTCCCATGATTCGCAGTCTCTTCCACTTGATAAATATAATGTTGTAAAGCTTCTCCTATGTGGCTAATTGCTCTCATTAGATAAGCTTGATTTGCTTCAAGCCAATTGCTATTTATTGTGGGGATTGATAAGTAGGCAGACATAACTAAAAATATCTGTGTAAAACTCGATTCTTATCGCAATCCTGACATCACTAAATCTACAATAATTTAGTTGATCTATCTACCTTATTCTATGCACATTCAAGTTTTTACAACATAAAAATGGCTTGTTTTTATAGGTAATTAATCCTCATGAGAAACTTTCCTAAGTCATACCCAAGCAATTAATTAAGGTAAGGATTCAGATACCAGAGTATTGACAAAGAAGACACTTGAGGAGGAGTATCACAAATATAAACCAAAACCTGCCTCAAGAGTTAGCTTGAGAAAGCTTGAACCAGTGATCGAAGGAAGAATTAATAAAGATAATTATTGAGCAGAATTCTCATTATTGGGAGTATGGTTAAAAATTTCATCTCAAACTGTACATGAGAGTGAAATTATCAGATGGCATATCGACTTTTTCTTTCAGAACCAACCCGTACTTCTGTGCTGCCTTAGTAATGTCTCGGGAAATTTTTTCATTTCTAAATTGATTGTAACCCAATCAATTTGGCTGAAAGGAACAGATACTTGATACTCAGCGTATACGAATACTCGACTCACGGCTAGTTCTCACCTGATTATAATATTTATAAAATTATTTTCTCCTAGATACGAATTTTAAATCATTCGTTAACAAAATATCAGCTAAAATCCAAAACTAAATATTTAATTTATTTATATATCTAAATAAGTTTATTGATTCATACATTCAGCTATTTGTCAAATATTTTTAACGAAATCACTTGTAAGTTAAGATTTGTTTCTAAATGGCTTTTTTATTATTTTCAATTCATCCTACGAGAATCTTAAACTTTTGTTCATCATAACTTAATGTTCTATTAATTAAATATGTTTTGTTGACTCATATAAAAGTAAAAACTTAAAAGGTATTTGAGAACTAAGCTCCCCGACTTATTTTAGAAGTCGGGGAGCTTAGTTAATTAAGTCACATACAACAGCAATAAAAGCGATCGCTAAAAATAGTTCTGGCTGAGTCGTCCTATTTATCCAAGTTTAAATAATTCTAAACACTCATTTTTTAATACACCCTTTGTTACCTTGATGCTTTTAAATGATTTAGCAATAATTTCTTCACAAGAGATATTAATTTGTGACTGATTTACCAAAATTAAATCTTGAATTGAAGCACCATATATAATTTCTGATATTCCAGTCCAAACACAAGCAGTTGCACACATCGGACAAGGTTCGCCAGTAGTATATATGTTATAACCTTCTAAAGAAGGGTTTTTAAGTTTAGCAGCTAAACCGCGAATAACGTTAATTTCTGCATGAGCAGATGGATCGTTGTCTCTTTTGACAGTGTTATGAGCGACAGCAACAACTTCGTTATCTTTAACAATAACCGCTCCATAAGGAGCATCGCCTTTTTTTGCTTCTGCTAGTGCTAAGCGCATAAAATATTCTTGATTCATATTTACTATGACCGAAAAATGATAATAGTTTACAATACCCTATTAGTAAAACAACTTCAATAAACTAGCTAAAATAGTTGAGAAATATAGTATTGCTAAATCATTCATGAAATTCCTCTGTTGGCATCCTTGGCAATTCGTTAAAAGAACTAAGTTTTTACAATTCAGATAGGATTGCTGTAAAGTATGTTATTAAGCAAAGAAAAAACAGAATTTTATCTCAAAGACCTAGAAACACCGATAGGAAAAGTAATTAATTTAACTCTTGGAGCTTTGGTTATCGTATCGTCAGGAATTTTTGTCGCCGAAACTTATGAGATTCCTGATTATTTACGGTTACAGTTAAATTTAGTTGATACGATTATTGTCGTCATTTTTGCAATAGAATATGCTTTGCGCTTATGGAGTACAGAAAACAAAATCGCGTATATTTTTAGTTTTTACGCAATTATTGATTTAATAGCAATCTTACCCTTCTTTTTGGGTGCAGTAGATATTAGATTTATCCGCTTGCTGCGATGGTTTCGGATTTTGCGTTTAATTAGATTTATAGATAGAAAATTTTTATTTGCCAGTGTCAGTACTGAAGATGGGGTAATTTTCGCCAGAATATTGTTTACATTATTTGCAATTGTTTTTGTTTATTCTGGCTTAATTTATCAAGTTGAGCATCCAGTCAATCCTCAAGTTTTCGATACATTTTTGGATGCATTTTATTTCTCAGTTGTCACAATGACAACTGTAGGTTTTGGCGATGTTACTCCGATTTCGGAATTAGGTCGATTACTAACAGTATTGATGATTTTGACAGGTGTTGCACTGATTCCTTGGCAAGTAGGGGATTTAATTAAGCGATTGGTAAAAACTGCTAACCAAGTAGAAATAGTCTGTTCCGGGTGCGGTTTGATTTTCCACGATGTTGATGCTGGTTTTTGTAAAAGATGTGGGACTAAGTTGCCAACTCATAAAAGCCCTCGTGGGTAATTTTGCAATTAAAGAGTAGTCAAATACACAAATATCCGCTATATTCCCCTCAGCACCGTTTGAAAGAAATTTATGGGAAAAACCTGGAAAAGTCTCAAGATAGCTGCGGGTTTCTTTTGCGCGATCGCCCTAACACAGTTTCTTGGGGCAAACTCCTCTGCACAAGCAGCTGACACGGTTGTAGCGCGTTTTGGTTTGTTTACAGAATCCGTCTCTTTAGCTGAGTTACAAAAAGCTGCCGAAAGTGGAGAATTTCCCGCCAGTTTACAACCTTATACTAATAGTCTATCCCAAGAGCAACGCCGCTCTCTATTGGGGGCACTAAGAATGAGGATACCACTCAATATTGTGACTATCAGTAGATTAGCTAATACTCAAATTGGCACTTCCATACTTAACGATATTGCAACAGCAGTGGCCCGCAAGGACAAAGCCGGATTACAAGCACTCAGAGCAGCACTAGTATTAGGTTCTACAGCCCCACAAGGTCTTTCTGTGTTGAGTTTTATCGCCGCATATCCTAGTCAACGCCTGGAAATTGATGTACCACAAGCTTTCAGAATTGTAGGGAATTTAAATACAGCTTTCTGGCGTACTCAACAGTTTATGTTAGCGATCGCTCCTCAACTTGACCCCACCAAAAAACCCCAAATTTCTCTACCCTTCGACCCCAGCCAACCAGGAACCGCTCAAGTACAGATACTGAAATTGAATTGGAATGACCAAAAGCGCACGCGCAACGTTCCTGTAGATATTTATTGGTCAAATGCTGCCACTGCCGACAAACCAATCATTGTCTATTCTCACGGTTTAGGGTCAGTTCGTACAGACTTGCACTATCTAGCAGAACATCTAGCTTCCCACGGTTATATATTTGTAGCTTTAGAACATGTTGGTAGTAATGGAGCCAATATTGACTCAGCAATCACGGGCAAAAACAGGCTAATGAAGCCTCAAGAGTTTTTAGATCGTCCTCAAGATGTGAGCTTTGTTCTTGATGAACTAGAAAAGCTGAACCAAATAGCCGACAATCCACTACAAGGAAAACTGGCAACTAATAATGTGATGGTTATTGGCTATTCTTTTGGTGGCAGCACAGCCTTATCTGTTGCTGGAGGCGAATTACAACTAGAAAAGCTAAAAATACGTTGTCAGAAGAAGTTGGCTATTCTAAGTTTGGGAGAAGGTATTCAGTGTATTGCTCAAGAACTGCCACAAAACACTTATCAACTAACAGATGAAAGAATTAAAGCGGCGATCGCTCTCAGTCCAACAACTTCTTTATTATTTGGCGAAACTGGTCTAACTAAGGTCAAAGTACCCACCCTGATGTTGGCAAGTTCCTTAGATAAAAGCACTCCAGCCTTAACAGAACAAATCCTACCATTTGACCAACTCCCATCACCTAAATGGCTAGTTGGTATACTTGGAGGCACTCATTTGAGTGTGAAAGACCCCAGCACCACTTTAGATCAAGCTGGACAACCAAACACACCTTTTACTGGAGGAGAACTTGTTGATCAACAAGCAGTTGATGTACGCAAGTTCGTTAAAGCCATAACTTTAGCATTTGCTGCACAGTTAACTTCACAAGCAAAGAACTATGCGATTTTTCTCACACCAGATTATGCTCAATACGCTTCGACTGCGGCATTTCCATTTCGGATAATTACACAGATTCCCCCCAACGCTAAAACAGTTGTGCAAGAATTTATAGAAAAGTAATTTCTAAAAATTGCGGGAGAGCATAAACATTGGTGTCAACTTAACGTAGAACCAATGTTCCGCAAGGAATTGAAGTTCCTTGCTAATAGCAAAAGTGATCCTTAGATGACTGAATATCCCCCAAGATTTTGAGTCTACTGAAGTAGACTTGAGCTATTAGCCAAGAAATTTATTTCTTGGCGGGTGAGGAAGCCAACACTGAAGCTATTTCTAGCTTAAGTTGATACCAATGGAGCATAAATGACTCACTCTATTAAACCTTGTTATCAACCGCAAGCATCAGACACCTGTAAAGTACAACGCGATCGCCTAGACTATGCTGATCTTCATGAATGGGCTGAACATCTTTTAATTATTGATTACCTAACTCAAGCATTGATGGAAGCCGGAATTTAAATAATATGAATTTTAAAAAAGAATGTATTCAAAATTCCAAATTAAAGACATCATAAAAAATTTGACCAAAGTAGGTAAAAGTTTACCTCGTCCTACTATGCTAAGAGGTTGTTTGAAAAGTGTTTTGCTGTGACTTTAGGCGCTTTTAGATCCCTGTTACCTTTCATGAACAAGTATATAAACTAAATGCCTGACATCTAATTAACTGATAGCCCAGCGCCCCTAAAGTTAAACCGGCAAGTGAGAAAATAGATGCCATACAAAAAGCAAGCCATTCTTTATAACCAGCACTTTGAAAGTCTACCTTAACTAAGATGCTCGCAGAAATAATCAGTAATGTATCAAGAAATACTCGAAACCAGGCAAGCATAATAAAGAACAAGAAAGCTGCTAAAACAGCAACCCCAAAAGTCCTGAGATTTGATTCAAATATAACACCATAGTAATATGCCATCCTTGACCAAGGTGTAGTCAAGGTTAATAACCACAGCAAAATAGCAACCACAACCACAAGCCACACAAACAACGGTGGTCGTGTTTCATATATCACCCAGCCCAATGTACTGTAGCTCAGGAGTACTATCGTTAGGGAAACCCAAGGAAATCTTTTCAAAGAAGAGGTTATATAAATTTGGACTTTCTTAGCTTAGACTAGTAAATCTATCATCATATTTTTTCTAGTTCCAATCAATAGGCTGTTATGCTCTCCCCAAAAAAGCCAAATTTGTTTGCAGAGAATGCAGCACAAAGTATTAAATATGTTCTTAAACATTTGTAAACTGTTAGCAGCCGAGTAGCCGCGTGTCACATCTTGTTAAGGAATTATCATGAGACAACTTGTTATTGCTGAGCGCGTATGCCTGATTGGTCATATCGTTTCAATGGTGTTTGGGTTGGTAGGAATACTATTGGTTGTACCTAATGCCCAAATAATTTTGAATTTATCCGAGGTTGGACAGACTGCCATGCAGTGGAGTATGGCCGGAGGCGGTGTTGCTTATATGATTTTAGGTGCAACAGCTGTTTTCTTATATGCTTTGCGAACCTTGGGTTTAGGACGCACCTTAGCATTTATGCTGCCGTCGGTGTTTATTTCCCTAAGTAGTGAACTATTGGGAACCAGTACCGGATTTCCCTTTGGTCATTATAGCTACCTGAGTGGTTTAGGCTATAAAATTGCGGGTCTAGTCCCATTTACAATTCCTTTATCGTGGTTTTATGTAGGATGTGTTGCGTATTTGCTGGCGCGTGCAGGTTTAAAAGTAGACAATAAACCAAGCTTATTGCGTCACATGGGTGCGATCGCCTTGGGTGCTTTGCTACTCACATCTTGGGATTTCGTGCTTGATCCTGCCATGAGTCAAACCTCGCTTCCCTTTTGGTATTGGCAAAAACCAGGCGCTTTCTTTGGGATGCCTTACCAAAACTTCGTGGGCTGGATGGGTACCGGATCGGTATTTATGACCGTTGCCGCTCTATTGTGGAAAAACAACCCGATTAAATTTGAGCGATCGCAACTCAACATCCCCTTAGTAGTTTATTTAAGTAACTTTGGTTTCGCCACAGTCATGAGCTTGGCAGCTGGATTTTCCATTCCTGTATTACTCGGCTTGTTACTAGGTGTAACTCCCGCTGTAGTACTGTGGTTACAAGGTTCAGCCTCACTTGCTCCCGTTACTGTTGAGTCAGCAACTAACGAAATCTCAGTAGCCAGCGTCAAAGTTGCCGTCAAGTGAAGAGATGAAAGGGAAGACGCGGAGAGAGTGAGACGCGGTGACGCGGAGAAACTTTGAATTTACATTCCCCGCGTCACTGTGTCCCCGCGTCATCTTAAATCCCATTCCCCATTCCCCATTCCCTTGACCGTGGAGAACGCTTTGATAATAGAAAGCGCGATATCGCTTTTCTTGCTACTGATTCAAGTACCAGCTACAGCGATTTTGTTGTCGCGCCTGCTGAAGGGGCCAAGACGCCATCCTCCGATAGAACCTCAACAACCAACACCAGATCTATTGGGTTGTGTCAGTATTGTTGTACCGACGCTGAATGAGGTTCTCCGCATTAGCCCTCTGTTAGCTGGCTTGAGTCGGCAAAGTTATGAAGTCCGGGAGATTATTGTTGTAGATAGTAAGTCCCAAGATGGCACGCCTGACTTGGTTAAAGCTTCTCAACAAAAAGATCCGCGTTTTCGCTTGATGACGGATGATCCTTTACCCTCTGGTTGGGTGGGGCGTCCTTGGGCATTGCATAACGGCTTTTTGCAGACTTCAGAGGCTAGTCAGTGGTTTCTCGGTCTCGATGCTGATATTCAACCACATCCGGGCTTGGTAGCTGGTTTGATCAAAACAGCCGTAGCGCAAGGGTATGACTTGGTTTCTCTTTCTCCTCAATTTATCCTCAAATATCCTGGGGAGTGCTGGCTACAACCCGCTTTATTGATGACTCTGCTTTATCGATTTGATCCAGCAGGTATCAATACAGAGCAGCCAGAGCGTGTCATGGCAAATGGACAATGCTTTTTGTGCCGCCGTAGGGTTTTAGCTGCCGTAGATGGCTACTCCAGTGCAAGTGGTTCTTTTTGTGATGATGTTACCTTAGCTCGAAATATTGCTGCTAGAGGGTTTAAGGTAGGTTTTTTGGATGGTGCAAAAGTGTTGAAAGTACGGATGTACGAAGGAGCAATAGAGACATGGAAAGAATGGGGGCGTAGTCTTGACCTGAAAGATGCATCTCCCTCTGCTCAAATTTGGGGAGATTTATGGCTACTCTCTGCGGTGCAGGGTCTCCCTGTTCTCATTATTCTCAGTTACCTATTTTTCTCTCCCCCACTCCCCGACTCCCCCACTCCCCGACTCTTCTTACTAGGACTGAATTTATTTCTACTAGTAATTCGTTTTGCAATGCTATTTGCGATCGCACCTTCCTATGATTGCAAAGCTGCCAACAAAGGCAGTTGGTTATTCTGGCTTTCACCTCTAGCTGACCCTTTAGCAGTGCTACGCATATTCTTATCTGCATTCCGCACCCCTCGCGAATGGCGAGGAAGAAAGTACGGGTAAAGGGAATTGGGAACTTGTGCTGAGCGAAGTCGAAGTATTGGGAATTGGGAATGGGGAATTGATGTTTGTTATTTCTTCCCCTGCCCCTATAACAGGTATAGGTATTTTACATTCAGTCTGAAAAAGCCTATTTTGTGTTCCGAAATCTTTCCCCGCGTCCCCAATCCCCAATCCCCAGTCCCCAATCCCCAATCCCCAATCCCAGAACTTTTTGTAATTCTTATCAATAGCTAAAATTTTCCTCACTCATTCCACAGGATTTCCACAGGGTTTTTAGCAGTTTTCCACAGATATTTTACGAGGTAATAGGCTCTTGCCCCCTTACTGGGGATTGTTGAATCAAGACGGTTAGTAACTTCAAGGACTGAGTTTTTATTAAGTAACGTAACAAAAAACAGCTTAAAGCCTTATTATCTCGTTAACATTTACTTTTTATACAATTGTTTTTAACATTTCGCAGCATTGACAAACCCACCCCCTCTTAGACGACAATGATTCGGCTTGCCTTTGTAGCCCGTTCAACTGTTAACATCGGCTGTGTAGATTTACGTCGTCTTTTGGCGCAGATTGTCGGGCAGGTAAAGGAATGATGGTACTAAAGCCGCAGAAGCTCTCTGACTGCTTTTTACCTCATGTATTGCCGTCCTTATGGCTATGACTGCAAGCAAATTATCCTCTTGATTGACCTCATAGGAGGAAAATCTTATGCACGCGACAGTTAGTATTTATACTGAAATCCCCGAAACACTGCATGAATCACTCAAAATCTACTTAGACAAACATCCTGATTGGGATCAAAATAGAGTTCTGACGGCAGCACTATCGCTATTTTTGCTCCAAAATGGAGATAGCGATCGCCGTGCAGCTCGAGTCTACTTAGAAACTTTATTCCATCATTGTCAAGCTTAAAAATTCCGCAATCATTTACCAACGACAAATCATCTACCAAATTCCAAGAAGATACTTAATACCAATTCTCTAAAACTTGACAACCGATTCAAACCCAGATTGAATCTGACTTTCTTAATTTTGAATTTTAAATTGGTATGATCATGGGTGATCAACAATCAAGAGCTTGAACTGGGTATAAAACACTGGGCATGAGGCGTGGAAATTGACTGATACCACATACCTCATGCCCAATGTTGTTTGATTAAATCGGCCAACAGCTAAAAAACTCTAGACCATAGGCTACAAACTTAAGTTTTAGCCTCCAATTGCTGAGGATGAGCAGGAGATTCAAACTTATACCCTACGCCACGTACAGTTTGAATTAGTGCCGGCTGACTAGCATCGATTTCAATCTTCTTGCGAATTTGACCAATGTGTACATCTACGACCCGTTGGTCGCCGACATACTCATAGTCCCATACCTCTTGGATTAGCTCTGCTCGCCGCCAAACTCGACCTGGATGGCTGGCTAGAAAATGCAACAAATCAAACTCCAGAGCGGTTAAGGGTACAGGTTCGCTATTAAGTGTCACCTCTCGCCGCACAGGATCAATCATCAGCTTTTCAAATAGCAGGCGTTTCTGTTCTGCTGTAGTTACAACCCGCTGACGCCGTAAAATAGCTGCTACCCTGACTTCTAGCTCACCCAGCCCAAAGGGCTTTGTGAGATAATCATCAGCACCTTTAGAAAAGCCGCGAATCTTGTCAGCTTCGTCTGCGCGGCTAGTCAGCATCAGAACAAAAACACCGTTCCGACTTTGCATCTCTTGACAGAGGTTAAACCCGATCGCGTCTGGTAAATTTACGTCTAAAATCACCAAATCTGGGTTAAACTGCTCAAATAAACTCAAGGCTGTCTTTCCATCTTCAGCAGCCTCCACCTGATAGTTCTGCTTAATCAAAAAGCGTTGGATTAAATTCCGAACCGCAGGATCATCATCAACTACAAGAACCTTGGCAGGAGCCATGACCATCACTTTGCACAAAAATTCATAGGATTGACAGAGGATTGCGTAAAAACGCAGTTTCCACAGGAATAATTAAGAATCTACAAGGCTAAGGCATGAGTTTCCTGATTATTCAAATGATACTTTAATCAGGTTTCTGAAAAATGAGAGAGCAAAACTTCTATCAAAAAGAGTTGCAGGAAAGTGCAAACCTTGTTATTGTCAATTTTATGCTCAGCAAAAGAAAATCCTGATTGAGTTACACTAATTTAGTAAACTGGGATGCTTTGTTACCAATTTTGTGGTAGTAGTGGAGAATCTTTAAATCATCAGGCTAATTATTAAAGAAAATCCTGTCAGAAGACAGCAAGTTGCCAAATAAGCAACACAAAATTTAATTTTTTCATAAAATTGCGCTCTAAGTATCCCAGTTCAAATTCTAGATTAGAGCCAGAACTAGGTAACGGCATGGGGGGATACACTGAGTTATAACAATATGTTAAAGTTACTATAGTTAAAATTTCCGAGTCGATCAAACTAGCCCGTGCTACTATCCTGGTAGGGCATGAAAATCGGTCGAAGCGTTGGTTATGATTAAAATCAAACTTAATGCTATTTTCCGTAAACAAAAAGCTGCCGCTGATTTAGGCTAAAGTAACCAACTCCCATGAGTGATCAAAATCCCTACGAAAAACTTGGGGTATCAGAAGAGGCTAGTTTCGACGAAATTCAAGATGCTCGCAACAACCAATTGGAGCAACACAGTGGTGATGCTAAGCGTCAAGAAATGATTGAGGCAGCTTACGATGCGATTTTAATGGATCGCTTGCGGATGCGCCAGGAGGGCAAAATCAAAGTTCCTGAGCGAATTCGTTTTCCAGAGCTGCGAGTGCAATCGCCTCCTAAAGAAAATCTTACCCCTCGTGAGCAGTCCCCCGCATGGCTGCAACGAATGCTAGATAAACCAACGCCAGCAGATATCCTCTTGCCCGGAGCTTGGTATCTTGGTTTGAGTTCTATTAGTATGTTTTACCCCAATGGGGGCAATCAGGTTTTACAGTTAGCACTGGTGGTTGGGGTAGGAATTAGCATTTACTTTCTCAATCGCAAGGAAGGGAAATTTGGCCGCGCCGTTTTATTCACTTTAATAGGTTTAATTATTGGCTTAATTGCTGGAGGGTTATTTGCTAGCTGGCTTTTAATGCAAATACAATTTGTTAACTTGACACCCAATCAATTTTCTACAGTGCTGACGTTTATACTGTTATGGTTGGTTAGTAGTTTTCTGCGTTAAATTGATTTGGATTAAAATACTGTGTTTACCCGTTTAGAAGCTTTCTTGAAGGAGGTTTCTGCGGGTTTTAAATTTTGAGCGTTGCTGCATCAACGATTATGAAATTTGATTATGCATTAGTGCCAGCTCTAACAGGAATAGCGATCGCTTCTATTCAACCACAAATTGCTATAGCCCTATCCTCAGCGGAAGTGGCTAAACTAGCAAAAGCAATTACGGTGCAGATAGACTATAAAGATGCTCCCGGTTCAGGAGTAATTATTCAAAAAGAGGGCAATATTTATACTGTTTTAACTGCTCAGCACGTAGTACAAACCCCAGCTAAATATGACATTGTGACCCCAGATGGTCAGCGTTATGCACTCAAATACAGCACTGTAAAAAAACTACCAAATATAGATTTAGCTGTTGTTCAGTTTACCAGTAGTCAAAGTTACGCTGTTGCCAAGATGGGTAATTCCGATGAATCTCCCGAAGGAACAACCACTTATGTAGCTGGTTTTCCACAAGCGACGGCAGCAATTTCCAATACGATTTACAATTTCACTGATGGGCGAATTACTGCTAATGCCTCAAAACCGCTGCGTGACGGTTACGCTTTGGTGTATAGTAATGTGACTTTACCGGGGATGAGTGGCGGCCCGGTGTTAAACGAAAAAGGTGAATTGATTGGAATTCATGGTAGAGGAGATGAAGCAGATATCGAAACCTCGAAAATCAATTCTAGCGTTGCATATATCAAATCAGGCTTTAATTTGGGGATTCCAATTAATACCTTTTTAAGACTGTCAGCTAAAGTTGGGGTAAATACAGGTGTCAGTCCTCCTAAGATACCTGTGGTGACAGCACCGAAAGCTGACGACTTCTACATTCAAGGTGGATCTAAGTATGATCGAGGCGATTTGAATGGTGCAGTAGCCGATTTCACTAATGCTATCAAGATTAATCCTAAATATTTCCAAGCTTATAATAACCGAGGAGTTGCTCGTTCCGCTTTAGGGGATAAACAAGGAGCAATCACCGATTTCAATCAAGCCTTAAAAATTAATCCCAATTATACTTATGCCTACATCGGCCGGGGAAATGTTCGTGATGATTTAGGAGAAAAGCAGCAAGCGATCGCCGACTATACCCAAGCCCTCAAGCTTAATCCTAACTTTGTTTATGCTCATTACAACCGAGGAATTACCCGCTCTGCCTTGGGAGACAAACAAGGAGCAATAGCCGATTTCACCACAGCTATTAAGATTGATCCCAACTTTGCCAATGCCTACAACAACCGGGGAGTTGTCCGTAATGAGTTGCAAGATCCACAGCAAGCAATTGCCGATTTCAATCAAGCTTTAAAAATTAATCCCAACTTTGCCCAAGCCTACTATAATCGGGGAGTTGCCCGCTCTGCTTTGGGAGACAAACAAGCGGCAATTGCAGATTATACCCAAGCTATCAAGCTTAATCCCAACGATGCCCAAGCCTATAATAATCGGGGAAATGCCCGTTCTGCCTTGGGAGATAAACAAGGGGCAATTGAAGATTACAACCAAGGGCTAAAGATTAATCCCAATGATGCTTATGCCTACAATAACCGGGGAGTTGCTCGTTTTGCCTTGGGGGATACACAAGGGGCAGTGGCGGATTTACAGCAAGCCGCAAACCTGTTTCGCACCCAGGGAAATGAACAGCTTTACCGGAAAACGCTCAACCAGCTAGAACGATTGACGCGGTGACACGGAACTGGGAATTAAAACTTACGTTTAATGTGAATTATGAATTAAACCCTAAGTAGTGTGAAGATGCTGGAAAATTATAGATATTGCAGTAAAGCAGAACCAACTATGACTGAAGCAAAGTCTACTCGCACAGTGCGTCGGGGAAGAATATTCCCCTCAATCCAGTGGACAGAAGAACAGAAAGCCAAACGTCGAGCAGAACGCGAGAATTTTCATCAACGTAGCCAGGTAATTTTTGAGCGCATTAAGCCAGAGTATATCCAAACTCACTACAACTGGTATGTGGTTGTTGAACCTGAAAGTGGAAACTATTTTATTGACCTTGACGAAGAAGTAGCTATGCTTTTGGCACGCCAGAAGCACCCCGGTACTGTACCATTGTTTCTCTTCCGAATGAATGAAACAGGGGTTTCTGGAACTATATGATACATGGGTTGTTCGGCAATGATGACGAGCTGGTTTTTGAGATTGAGCTGATTGGTGCAGATGGATTAGAACTACCAATTGATGTGATTTTAGATACAGGATTTTCTGGCTGGTTGGCTATTGACGAACAAGACTTACAGGGACTTGATTGGATTTACGTGCAGACACGAGCGTTGCGAACTGCACGGGGAGAGGTAGATTTTAACATCTATGCAGGTCTTGTAAGAATCGACGGGCAAACTTTTGATATTCCTATTCATGTAGGTGAAGGAGTGTCAGAAGTTTTACTGGGTCGCCAGTGGTTAAAAAATCGACGCTTGATTGTGGATATGCCGTGTGGGGTGTTAACGCTGGGATCTTGATATTAGCATCAATTCCCCAATTCCCCATTCCCAATCCTTTTCATGCTGGTTTCCAAGTGCCGTGGAAACTGTGAGGTATGACGCTGGGTAATCCCAGTTGACAAACTGGTTCTGCCTCTAGGCGATCGCAATCAAATACCCAAACTTCGCTACTATGGGCATTACCATCATAAACAACCACAATTACCCAACCCTGTTGTGGGTTTTGGCTATCTTGAGCGTGTATGGGTTCACTGACATAGCGATTTGCTCCTAAGTCCGCCTCAGTGAAGGTTTCAGTTTGATAATCAAACCGGGTAATAACTCCAAACAAGTCTTTTTGGATATCTGCTGTGGGTGAGAGTGATGATACATAAGTGTATCGCCAAGGTTGCCCGACTTGCGATCGCTCGACCACGGGAAACTCACACTTGCGATGGAAAACTTCCTCAATGGCTGTCACTTTAGCTGTTTGGGGATTAAGGCGGATTTGATACAATGTTCCGCGAGAAAGCGTGTGCGTCTCGCCAGTCACAATTTCTCTAAGAAACTCATTAGTTTGGTGAAAGTCAGAATACCTCACCAAATCTAGAACTACTGTCCCTTGATCATCTTCATAGCCGTTGCCAAAATGCCAATTAAACCAAGGTTCTGTTTCACCGCGACTTACTAAAGATAAATTTTCACGATCAAAAATTAACACTTGGGTTCCTAGTTGGGGTTTCCACAATAGTGATTCACTAAAAGTAGTCAACCCAGCTAGCATGGAGAAAGTTTTCATTCCCATTGGAGGGACAAAAAACACCAAATATTTTTGCGTTAAGACAAAATCATGGATGACAGAATAGCGGTCTAATTTGAAAGCCGTTTTTTGGTTAATTTTACCAGTGCGATCGCTTTTATAAAGATTCAGTTGTACGGAACCTGCAATACTGACTCCAAAGTTAAAAATTTCACCTGTATGTGGATCACGCTTGTAATGAGCAGAATAGGGTAATCTGTCCAAAGCACCTAAATCATCCAAACCTTTTGTTTCTAAGGTTTCTAGGTCGAGGGCATAAGGATTGGTTGCTTCCCATAAAGCCAAAAGTTTATCAGGTAATGCCAACACCGAGGTATTGGCTGCATTCTTAATCTGCTGATGCCAACGCTGCCAAATTGGCCCTGGTGTGTTCGTTCCATAAACACCGTAGAGAAACCTGCCTGCTTGGCTTTCAGCTTGATATTCTGCTGTTTGGACGTAGCGATAAACTCCGGTGGCACCTGCATCATTAAAATGGACAGCCAAAATGGCCCCATCCCCATCAAACCAATGTCCTAGACGCTTACCACCACGTTCTAATCGAGCCGGGCCATTGCGGTAAAGCGTGCCACGTAAGCCATCGGGAATTTTGCCGGAGATAATAGGCAGTGGCGTGGGTGGAAACTCACTCGCTGGTTGAGCGATCGCACCTGCCCAAGATTTTTTTATTGACTTTTGAATAGTTGTATGCATGTTAACAATAATTATTTCTGTTCTGGATTGGGAAGAGAATCTGACAAACGTCTAGCTAAATTCATAAAATCTGAAGGGATCATGATTAAAGTCGTGGTATTATTTTCTGCTCCTATTTCTGTGAGCATTTGTAGTCTTCGTAATTCTAAAGCCGCTGGATTTTCTACAATCAATTGCGAAGCTTCTGCTAATTTTATCGAAGCTTCTTGTTCTGCTGAAGCTTTAATTATGCGAGCGCGTTTTTCTCGAATTGCTTCTGCTTCCTTTGCCATTGCTCGTTGCATAGCTAAGGGAATTTCGACATCTTTCATTTCTACTCTTTCGATGACGATTCCCCAAGGTTCAGTAATTTCATCTACGATTTCTTGTACCTTAATATTGATTTTATCGCGGTTTTGCAAAACATCATCCAAAATATTTTGGCCCACAACATTGCGTAAAGTAGTCAGAGCAGTTTGATAAACAGCTAACTGATAGTTTTCTACTTTGTTAATTGCTTTGGATGCGTCGAGAATGCGATAGTATAAAACAGCATTCACTTTGATAGTGACACTATCGGCAGTTACAGTTTCTTGCGGTTCAATATTCACCGTTTTAGTCCGAATATCGACCTGAGCTTTTTGATCTACTAGGGGAATAATCCAATATAAACCAGGGCCGCGAACACCATTTATTCTCCCTAAGCGAAAGATTACACCACGCTGATATTCCCGATCTAGCTTAAATCCTGTGACGAATATTACCAGGGCCACAATAAGACCAGCGAAAGTTTCCATGTGTCATACAGCTAATGATAGGTAACTCTATTCTATACTTGGGCTAAATGTACGGAAGTGAATTCTTTACATAAGGATAGATATGTAAAATAACTTACTTGGAAATAATAGTTAATGCTGGCGATCGCTTAAATAAATCTTTTTTGTGTTATTCGCATTTGTACAGTTTATTTAAAAATCCTGAGAAAAACATTTTTTAATTACAACTTTAAATATGAAAATCTATCAACGTCATGCTTGGCCCCAGACGCTAGAGGAAGCTATAGCTATTCAAGAAAAGTTACGAGAAGAAGTAATTATAGAAGATCAATTTCCAGAACCTATCAAATATGTTGCTGGCGTAGATATGGGCTTTGAAGCTGATGGCACAATTAGTCGTGCAGCGGTAGCTGTGTTGAATTTTCCTGATTTACAAATGGTTGAGACAAGTTTGGCACATCGTCCCACCTTGTTTCCTTATATACCTGGTTTTCTCTCGTTTCGAGAAATTCCAGCAGTTCTTGATGCTTTAGAGAAGGTAAAAACAACACCAGATATCATTCTGTGCGATGGCCAAGGAATTGCTCATCCCAGAAGATTAGGTATAGCTTGTCATCTAGGCATAATTGCAGATATACCGACGATTGGTGTAGCAAAATCATTATTAATTGGCAAACATGCAGAGTTGTCAGAAATCAAAGGCAGTTGGCAACCACTCATTCATAAAGGTGAAACAATAGGAGCAGTATTAAGAACACGCACAGCAGTAAAACCCGTATATGTCTCCAGTGGTCATAAAATCAGTCTGCCTACAGCAATTAACTATGTATTGCGCTGCACACCAAAATATCGATTGCCAGAAACTACACGCATTGCTGATAAATTAGCATCTTCGAGATAGCACAATCCGCTTTGATTTTTGAGCTTATTTGCGTAGGTAGGGAGTAGAGAATTAGCATTTTCGAGTTGAGGGCGAGTTTTTTCACCAAATCAAATAAGAGCTTTATAGAATCCCACGTGATAAATCATGTAACGAAGGCACGAAAATACCTCTTCCCCCACTCACCACTTCCCACTTCCCACTTTCTATTTCTAATGTTATTTTGTTTAAATTTTTCCTAAATACTTGCTTGCTTCTAGTGACTCATGTTAGGAATCGCACAGGAAGAAGTTGAAGTAGCTAAATACGAGTTACAAAGTTAAAACAATGAACGCACTAACTCTACGGTGGTACGATGCAGGCCAAGATAAAACTCAAGATATTTATGAACAACAGCAAAGTAAAAATCCCGGCACAGTCCGTATTGGTCGCGATCCACTGCGATGCGACATTGTTGTGAGTAATCCTACCGTATCCGGACTACATGTTGAGATATTTTTTTATAATCAACAGCAATGCTTTTATATTAGAAACCTGCGATCGCAAAATCCCCCGATCATAAATGGACAGCAACTAGCTCAAGGTGAAATACCTCTAAACGAAGGTGCTGTGATTTTTTTAGGACAAATGAAATTTCAAGTAACTCGTGTTGCAATCGACAATGGCGTACCTGCAACACTCATAGTCACACCCCAATCAAAGCCTGTAGCAAACCCTACCCCCCCAGTATTCTCACAACCACCAGCACAACATCAACATCACCAACATCATCAACATCACTATCATCCACAAACGCCCCCTGCGCCTCCACCAGGGGTTTATGGTCTAGAGTGTCCCAAATGCCACAGAATTTCCTCAACAGAAAACCTCCAAATTGGCTGTCCCTGGTGCGGCACATCTCTAGCTGCGGCGATAAGTGTTTTGGTAGCACCCAAGTGAGGGGAATGAGGGGGAAGACGCAAACAGAGGGAGACGCGGTGAGTCCAGTGTTGCGGGAGGGTTTCCCTCCGCAGACAACTGGCGAACCCGTAAGGGGGACACGGAGAAACTTTCATTTATATTCCCCGCGTCCCCACGTCCCCATGTCCCCGTGTCCTCTTCATTCCCAATTCCCAATAACAAATGACAAATGACCAATGACTAACACACAAATCCAATTAAGTTGGGAAGATCCAGCAACGGGGGAACGGCGAGAACCAAAGTTGAATTTACCCGTCGCTTTTGGTAGAGAATTCGCCCGTTTACCTGTTGAACTTGCAGGAGCGAGGGTTTCTCGGATGCTGCTCAATAGTAACGAAGTTTCTCGTTACCACGCCTTAATTGAGTGGCAACAAAATCAGCTAGTGGTAACTGACCAAGGCAGTGTTAACGGTATATTTGTTAACGGTCAAAAACAAACAAGCAGCGTATTGACTAATGGCGATACATTGCAAGTTGGCCCATACATAATGACAGTAGCGATCGCAGCTGCTAATACATATACACCAGAACCAGATACTACTCCCCCTTCGGCGATTCATTTTAATCCTAATACTAATATCCCCGACCCCAGATTACCGCCACCTTTGCCTGCGATACCTCAAGGAAGCAATTTCCCACCACCAATCTTTCAGGCAGAAAAGGTTCCTCCTCAAGCGCTTTATGCTACGGGCTTGCCTGTGGATGAATGTGATTATCTGGCAATGGGGGGTGGATTGGGTAGCTATATTTGGGCTGATTATCTACGAATCAGTGGTGTCCGTGCCGAAAAGATTATGGCTTTAGGATTAGAAGCCGAGCCTTATGCTCGTTACAGACGCCTGTGTCAGAATTCCCAAATTCCTTTACATGAAAGACTACGTTCTAATTCTGACTCTTGTCCTGATAATATTTGGGGCTGGCCTAGCTATGCTTGGCGAGAGGCTTGGCGTGACTTCACCAACGGCAAGCTAAAATCAGCATCGCGGTATCTATGGCAGGTGTTTGCTGAACCGACTTTTGCCGAAACATATACACCCCGTTCTGGTAATGTTTTCGACTCCATAGACCGGGAAGCGAAGCGCATTGGCTGGGATCGAATTTATCGTTATGGACGTGTGAGAGGAATTCGCAAAACCGATGATGGTAGATATTGCGTCGCCTATTCTCGTGGCCAAGGAAATCATGCTTTTGTAATTAGTCGTTATTTACACTTAGCCACAGGGTATCCAGCTATTCAATTTCTCCAAGATTTACAAGCTTACAGAGAAAAATATCAAGATTTTAAATCCGTTGTCAATGCTTATGAAACACACACCCACGTTTATGAACAACTAGAAAGACAGGGTGGGACTGTGTTAATGCGTGGACGCGGGATTGTCGCTTCGCGTATTCTCCAGCGAATTTATGAAGCTAGAAAGAAAAATCGCAATATTACAGTATTGCATTTGATGCGATCGGCTAAACCCCAAGGCAACAAATTTCAAAAAGCTCAGCGTGCAGTCAAAAATCATTATGAATTTCAGCCCTTTAACTGGCCCAAAGGCTGTTGGGGTGGTGAACTCCGCGCCATGTTAGAAAAAGCCTCCCCCGATGAACGTCAGCGTCTAATCACAGACTGGGGTGGGACTACAACAGCCGACCGTCGTGACTGGCAGCGGATCGCAGCCCAAGGATTGAGCGAAGGTTGGTATCAAATTACCTTTGGAGAGGTACTAGGCGTAGAAAGAGATGCCCAAAACCGAACTATTACTCGTATCCAAGAAAGAGGCTTTGGGGAAATGACGCTAGCTGCTGATTTTATTATTGATGCAACTGGATTAGATGCCAAAGTCGATGCCAGTCCCCTATTGCAAGATTTAGTCCAACATCACAATTTACCCATAAATTTCTTAGGGCGGTTAGTTGTGGCGAACGATTTTGAATTATTAGAAATGCGTAATGGTAAAGGTCAGATGTATGCTGCTGGAGCAATTACCCTTGGGGGCCCCCATGCAGGCGTTGACACTTTCTTGGGCTTGCAGTATGCTGCCCTAGCCGCCGTCGATGGACTAGCCGCCGCCCGTGCGCCCGGTGTCACTCGCTTTAATCCTGTAACTTCCTTTGGTCAGTGGTTGAAGTGGGTATTCAATCAGTCACCCTAGCGTCTAAGCTCTTGGACATTCAAGTTACATAGTTCAAATCGCTAGAAAGACGGGGAGATGCGTAAACGCAGGGACGCAAAGATGTAATTTGAATAACTATTGGTCTGCTAATTTCACTTAGATTTTTTGTGTCCTAAAAAATAATATTTAATTTTATTGCTTGTAGAGACGCGCCATAGCGCGTCTCTGTGTGTCAAGTCCTTCTAGGAAACTAGTATCATTTATGACACCATATCATTTATACAATCCTTTCCACTACCTCAAAGTTCGCCATTTACTATTGCGGGGTTTGTTGATCTCGTTAGGTCTCGGCTTTGCACTAGGGTTTATCCAAGGTAGCATTCGTGTACAACTTGACGGTCAGCTTTTAATGCTGCTGCTCTACATTTTAATATTCGGTTTACTTTCTGCGTGGGAACTTGTAGACTTCAATCGCTTGGGGATCAAACTCAAACATGTAGTGGGCAATGTGCCAAACAATCACAAGTGGTTGCCGACGGCAGGCTTGGTAATTTTGATGCTCTTATTTTCGCTGAGTGCTTACTTAGTCTCATTTTACCTACTGTCATTGGCTGCACCCTCCTTTATCGAAGAACTCATGCGTCAGGTTGCTGCTGATGCATCGCCTCGAACCTCTGCACCATTGTTATACAACTTGCTAGTTGCGATCGTATATGTAGTAGTTGCGCCCATAGCTGAAGAATTTCTGTTCCGTGGGATTATCCTACAGCGTTGGGCAACTAAGTGGGGTATTCGCACCGCGTTGTTAGCTTCATCACTGATGTTCGGAATTGGGCACGCAAACGTCGTGGGATTATCCCTGTTTGGGGTAATCATGGGAGTACTGTACATCAAAACCCGTACCCTGATTGTCCCGATCGCTTGCCATGCATTAAATAATCTACTAGCAGTAGCATTGGGATTTTTGTCCGACGGCTCAAATGCAACTGCAAGCACCAATGTTTTAGAAGAGTTGCGTTCTGGCTGGCGGGTTGGTATTCTGCTAATGCTAGTTTCACTGCCTTTGCTAGTTCGCTTCCTTTACCAGAATTGGCCCCGCAAGAATGCAGTTGTTCCCTATTTCCTGAACATTGATCAAGAAGTAGGTGAAGAATGAAGCCCGCAGCAAAGCATATATGCATCTATGGTGTAGAAATGTGTATAATCTTGTAAAAATATAAACTTACCCAGTTAATCAAAAATTTGTTAACTGGTATAGGGAATAACATTTTACTAACTTGGGATAAATCTTTTTAAATGCATACATCTCTAGCTTCTTCCTCAATTCAGCTGTCTGTACCGCCAAAACACGATCAGCCTTTGAAGATTGTCGCACTAGGGGATAGTTTAATTTATGGATTCGGCGATCCTGAAAGAGGCGGCTGGGTTGAGCAACTGCGGCGGTGGTGGATGATGCCGGACAACGTCGGTCATGTTCTGTATAATTTGGGAGTGCGGGGCGATCGCACACAGCAAGTAACCCAAAGGCTAGAAATAGAATTTCGCCACCGAGGAGAACTCAAAAATCGTGTCCCAGACTTGATTATTTTATCCGTAGGCGTGAATGATTCAGCGCGATTAACTCGTGCCAACGGACGAAATTATACAGATTTTAGCGAGTTTGAAAAGGATATTACTTCTTTATTGGATTTGGCACAACAACTGTGTCCCGTCTTATTCGTGGGCATGGTGCCAGTAGATGAAACCAAAATGCCATTTTTAAATTGTTTTTATTATAATTATGCCGATCAATATCGCTACAAAGAAGTAACCCGAATTGCTTGTAGTAAAAGAAGAATTCCCTACTTGGATATTTTTGAGCAATGGATGAAACGCAGCCAAGCTTGGAGACAAAAACGCTTAAGTGCAGATGGACTTCACCCCAACACTTTAGGTTATCAATCTTTGCTAGAAGATGTAATCCATTGGGAAGCGCTTGCAGACTACCATCCTGAATTGAATTACCAAATGAAATCATCATGAAAGGGAACAGAGTATTTATTTAGCATAACAAGTAAGATAGAGCCGGAATTTAGATACAGCAAGACTTTCTTGATTTACATCTGTTGCCTAATTTTGAACAATTGGTATAAAATCTTTATTTTTTGATCAAAAATTTAAAATTCACGCATTGCGGAAAGTGCCTTTCATTTGCTGAATTTTTCAATATGAACAGAAGTTATACCAATTCTCTAAAATTCGGCTACACATTCAAACTCCGAAACCCATACTAAATAAGAGTTTCTTAATTACGAATTACGAATTACAAAAACAGGGAGTAGGGAGTAGGGATACAAAAACATTAAAAACTGTCTTTTGTGGGCATTGCCCACTGTTAGGAAAAGATTTGTGCTGAGATTGCTTGCAACGAGGCACAATGCGTCCTTACTTCAATCCCACGCCTTAAGGCGTGGGTTCCCTACTCCCTACTCCCACATCGCCACTCCCTCTGAAGAATTACGAATTACGAATTGGTATTAAGTCAGTTGGCAACTGCTCTAGAAAAAATTCTGTTTTTCTCATACTCTTTTATTCAGTACTCAGTTAATTTTTTTATGACACCAACTTTATTTGGTCGCTGGCAAACTCGATTATTATTACTAGCAACTGTAGGTGTACTAGTTTCTTTACCCTTTGCCATGGGTTTGATTGGTTCCGGCGCTAACTCAGTCTATTTTTGGATACTCGGCTATATTGCTGTTTTTGGCTTAATTTGGGATGTAGTTTATATCTACATACAACAATTCCGTTGGGACAGAGATTGGCCCGCAGCTTATCAACTTTCAGCTGGTATTTGGGAACTAATTTTTGTCTTCTGTGGAATTAAACTGTTTGGTTTCTTACCAATACCTCTACCCAAGGAAGAACTATCAGTTACAGATTTTCTCTTACACTATAGTGTTGTGTGGCTAGCAGTTTTCCTGATTTCTCAAAGTCTCATGCGGATTATATTTATCCGGTGGCGTTTTCGCGGTGGAGAGTGGTTCTAAAAAATAGGATTTTATGGGGTGCGTTACGGATTTGCCTAACGCACCTTATTACTAGCACAAACAATTTAATTTAATAGACCTCTTGCATAAATCTTTTTTACCGGGCTACGCCCCGCTTCGTTAACACGCAAAGACGCAAAGACGCAAGGAAGAAAGCAATCAACCAACCGTATTTTTAGTTATCTAGCATAGAAAAGAGTATTGTTGAATAACTTTGAGCAGGTTTTAGATAACGGAAACCAGATAGTCAATGTAGAGGAAACCATGCACACAGTTGTTCTTGTTCTGGTTGAGGTGTTGTTTATTATTGGACTGTCACGGCTGGTAGGGCTGGCATTCCGGTCAATTAAACAACCACTAGTAATTGGTGAAATTGTCGCTGGGATTATGCTTGGCCCATCTTTATTTGGGTTGATTGCTCCCCATGCAGCAGCTATCTTGTTTCCACCAGAAACTATTCCTTTTCTGAATGTTTTGTCCCAAGTAGGACTGATATTTTTCATGTTTCTGATTGGGTTAGAACTCAATCCAAAATACCTGAGCAATCAATTAGAAGTAGCGATTCTAACGTCTCATGTCAGCATTTTGGTGCCTTTTTCTTTAGGAACTTTACTAGCAGTACTACTGTATCCTTTAGTTTCCAATGCAAGTGTATCATTTACCGCCTTTGCCTTATTTTTGGGAGCAGCGATGTCGATTACTGCCTTTCCAGTGTTGGCGCGAATTATTACCGAAAATAACTTACAAGGAACACGCTTGGGGACGTTGGCGTTAACTTGTGCAGCGGTCGATGATGTGACAGCATGGTGTGTATTGGCAGTAGCGATCGCCGTAGCTCGAACTGGTGACTTTGCTGGTGCAATACCCACAATCATCGAAAGTATAGTCTATATTGGCTTGATGCTGACTGTAGGACGCTGGTTTCTCCAACGTCTTGCCACCCACTACCAACGAACCGGACGCCTCAGCCAACTGGTTTTAGCTGTGATTTATATGGCAGTGGTAGCATCTGCACTCATCACCGAATTCATTGGTATTCATTTAATTTTTGGAGCATTTTTATTAGGGGCCGCAATGCCCAAGAACGCAGATTTAGTTAGAGAATTGGCAGTAAAGACGGAAGATTTTGTGCTGATATTTCTGCTGCCAGTGTTTTTCGCTTACAGTGGTCTGCGGACGCAGATTGGCTTACTTAATCGTCCCGAATTATGGCTATTGTGTGGATTAGTTTTGGCAGTGGCGATCGCAGGTAAGTATATTGGTACTTATGTAGCAGCTCGTGTCAGTGGCATCAGTCAACGGGAAGCCTCAGCACTGGGTTGGTTGATGAATACCCGTGGTTTGACTGAGCTGATAGTCTTAAACATCGGTCTAGAATTAAAGGTAATCTCACCACTAGTATTTACCATGCTGGTAATTATGGCTTTGGTGACAACATTTATGACCTCGCCACTACTGGAATGGACATATCCCAAAAAGCTCATCAAGCTAGATATGGTTGAACCAGAACCAAAGCAACAAGCCATCGGTATCACAGCTGATGGTGAATCTCATGTCCGTCCTTACCGCGTTTTAGTGCCAGTAGCGAATCCCAATAGCCAACAAGGTTTGGTACAGTTAGCGGTCAAGCTCGCTCTTAATACTCAACAACCTGCGATCGTTTATCCCCTTAGCTTAATTGAATTTGAAGAAGACTACGCTTTTGAGAGTACTCCAGTTGAAGCGAACCGCTTGATTGACCAACGTCGCCAGCAGCTAGAAAATTTGATTAATACTTTACAACCGCCGACAATACACCCTTATGTACATCCTATCGTTCGTACATCCAGTAATGTAGCGCGGGAAACAGCACAGATTGCCGCACTAGAAGACATAGATTTAATTCTTGTGGGATGGCATCGTCCAGCTTTTAGCAACAATCGCTTAGGTGGACGAGTCGGACAAATTCTTGGTACTGCACCAGTAGATGTAGCAGTGTTTGTAGATCGGGGCAATGAGCGTTTAGAAAATTTATTAGTACCCTATTCTGCAAATATCCATGATGATTTAGCACTGATACTAGCCCTCAGATTGCTCATCAACTGCGAAACTTGTACACTACAAGTCTTACAGGTAATCACCGAAAATATTTTGAAAGATGAACTGAGTTACGAGCAGCACACGATGATTGGACAATTGCCAACTAGTGTACGCGATCGCATTGAAATCAAAGTCATCGAAGCTCCAGAGCCAATCCAAGCCGTAGTTGCAGCCTCAGAAAACGTTGATCTCACCATTGCAGGTACTAGCCGCGCTTGGGGTATCGAACGTCAAACATTAGGACGCTACACAGATGCATTAGCCATTCAATGCCGTTCTTCACTGCTAATCACCCGCCGCTACAGCCAAATCACATCTCATTTAGCCGCCGTACTTCCTGAAGTTAATCAACAAGGAAATCCAGTACTTTAATGAATCATTTCAACTTCAAATCATTGACTTTCTATGGAGTAGCAATAGGGTCAGTTCTGCTGTTATTTAAAGCTGTAACTGCCTATGGAGAAAATCATCTTCAAGCTTCTCCCATGATTAGCGATCGCTATCGTCTCACGCTAATTGAAAAGTTACCAAACTGTGAAAAATCAGACAAATTAATGTTAAATATTCAGCAATCGGGTATTTATTTAAATGCTTCACTATTACCGTTAAACACCAACGCAGAGAACGAAAAAAATCTGACTCTTACAGGCATATTTAAAAATCAACAATTAAGTTTATCTGGAAAAATTGACAGTTCCATTTTTTGTTTTGCAACTAAATCTCAGGATACTCCTTTAAAATCAGCCACAATGCAAATGCAACTAGCAGATAAAGGAGATATAACAGGTAAAATAATCATCAATGCTATCCCACGCACTTTAGGATTTACCGCCACACCCCAAAATTCTCAAGAAAAATCTCAGAATACAAACAAGCATTAACGAAAATTAAGAATAGTAAATTAGTGATTGGTAATTAGCCCCATACGCTCTTACCATTGCCGAAACATGTCTTATGGCTCAACACAATAAAGGTTCAAAACAATGGACAAGGGACAAAGGACAAGGACTAGGCAATTCTGCCAATTATACAACCCGCTGTGGGGTGTAAGTCTGTTTAGCTTGTTCACTGCGATCGCCACTGCTAGCACTAGTGCCGGCGTACCAGTTGCCAAACTCAATGAGTGGCACTTCAATCCCAAAGCACTACTACTAGAAGTTAATCTCTCAGCAGGCACAACCCCCACCTACTTTTACCTTGCCCAACCCCCTCGTTTGGTTGTAGATATACCAAATACCAAATTGGGTTATGTTCCTACCCAAAAAAATTATTCGGGAGCAATTCAGAGAATTCGTGTTTCTCAATTAAAAACCGATGTTACTCGCATGGTTCTAGATTTAGCACCAGGAACTGTTTTAGATCCAAAACAGGTGCAACTCCAACCTGTTTCCAAAAAAAATCACACTCGCTGGATATTACGTCCTATTATCGCTAAAAAATCCACTAATCCTGTAAAACCTCAATCCTCTCCACCTACATCTCAAAAGCAACCTCAGCCAACCTACAATAACTCACAGCCACTCAATAACCCAAATAACCAGCAACAGCCCTTACTCACAGTTCCACCTTCATCAAACAATCTACCTCCAACAACAACCAATCCACAACAGCAGCCTTTTGTAACTGTACCCCCCCTAACCCCTAGTCAACCTGCTCAACAACCCGCCTCTGTTCTTCCACCACCTACTTTCCCCACTCAACCCAGTAATTCCAGTAACTCAAATAATATTCCTCCTATTCAACCGCAATTACCAGTCCCAACAACCCCCGACAACCCATCTAATATTCCTAATCCTCAAGTAATTGAATTTGGTCAACCACTGCCTAAGAATGGGGAGTAGGGAGTGGGGAGTGGGGAGTGGGGGGATGAGGGGAAATTTTCTTTGCGTCCTCTTGTCCCCTTCCCAATTCCCCAACCCTAAAACCTATCCGTTTCTTGAGGCGCTGTAACTGCTCCTGGTTGAGATGTAAAGAAGTTTTGAGCAGCTTCGTTTTGATATATACACCTAATATCAGGATTTTCACTGTCTAAATTACCTGTAAAGCCGAAGGTATTCAGACGATTCTTACAATCTCTTACTTGATCTGATGTTACTAATTTGCGTTGTTCCAAGAGTGCCCAGTTATTTTGACGGATAACGCAGCCAGGACGCATACTTGGCTGAGCAACATAAACATTAAATGGGTTGAGAGTTACGAACAGTCTAGCGTCCATCACCATCGCGCTAGCTCCATACTGCACACAAATCTCAGGGTTCGGTGCTTTGGTATCAATGAATTCACGGGAAGCCACATTAGATGGACTTAACGTGGTTGTAGAACTAAAAGCAATACCAATTCCAATACCCAAAATAAACACCCCCGCCAAAATTGCGATGGTGATGGTGTTAAACATAGGGGATTGAAAAGTAGAGGGTTTAGAAGTAGTAGCTGATCTACCAGTAGATTTACGTCTCATTTTTGTTGAATCACCTTCACGCCAATGGCAGGGAGTGGTTTAAGGTTATCTCCCTCTTTCAGTATGCCGATTCTTGAGTGAAATTGTCTGCCACTTTCTTGGCAATATTACTACTAAATGACAAAAATAGCAGATTAGCTAAATGTTTTGCTGCGATCGCCCCTAGTAATTAAGGTCTCAAACAATGTAAATTAATTTTTAATAAAAATTTGATGAGTAGCTAAAAGTAAGTGATAAATCGTAGAGCGCTACACTTGGGCAAAAGGTTAAAAACTTCGCAATTTCAAACCCTCCTTGCTGATAGTTTGACTATTTTTTGGAGAGATTGGCTAGAGTTACGTATAAGATTGTTACCAATTGCTGCGTCAGGCTTAGTATCTCCACTGATATATATTTTAGCTTTTGGCTTAGGTTTAGGTAATTCAATTCAACCCGGCTCAGGAATTAGTAATGATTATGACAACTACTTGGAATTTATATTACCAGGAATGATCGCGCTGTCTTCAATGACGATTAGCTTTGGTGGTACGACATTTTCGATTTGTGGAGACAGACTGTTTAAAAAAACATTTGAAGAAATCTTGTTAACTCCCATACATCCTTTGGCATTACATCTCGGCAAAATGATTGGGGGAGTAGTGCGGGGGTTGATGACTGCTGGTTGCGTGATTTTGATAGCAGTAGTGTTAACAGGTAACTGGAACTTTCTCAGCCCGTTATTTCTAGTTTTGCTAGTGCTGAATTGTGCTGTATTTGCTGGTTTAGGGGTAATTGTGGGGTTGAGTGTGCGATCGCTCGAATCAGTAGGACTCTACAACAATTTTATTATCATTCCTATGTCCTTTTTAGGAGCTACTTTTTTTGACCCTAGTACATTACCAGCTGCCCTCAAAGTTGTAGTTTACCTCATACCATTAACCTACGCAAGCGTTGGATTGCGTGCTGCTGCTCACTTGCCATTGTCTCAGTTTCCTTGGTACAGCATACCGATTTTGCTAGTAACAGCGATCGCCCTTTCTCTTTGGGGCGGTTATAAATTTGCTCATCAGCAAGATTAAATAATTCGTAATTCGTAATTCGTAATTCGTAATTCAGTTTCTGGACTTTGGACTAAAAGGCTAGAGAAAAGCAGTCAGCAGTGACACTGACTGCCGTAAGGTTCAGACAGACCCCAACACAAAACTTGTCGATTATGGAACCGGGAGACTTAAACCCACGGAACTAGTTAACTAGCAACAAACAAAGTTTTCCAAAGTTTATCTTGCAAGGGGTCAACAAAACGATAATCTGACTGGGTAAGTGGATACAAACCCAGTAATGACTCAACCTTCTAATATTCGCCAGTTGTTAACCGATGCCAAGCTAGGACTATTGCCGCATCTAGACGATCGCCTTAGCGAGGTGGAACAATACATGCAGCAGCAGGAAAATCCACAGTTTCAGTCATATGATGTTCAGCTAGGAAACTGCACCACCCTAGCAGCAAACGAACCCAGACCACAGATTACCCAGTCAGTTTCCCTGAGATTTTTCATGACTGGTAGCACCAAAGATAAACTTGAGCTTTTCCTCTTAGGCTCAGAATTACAAAACACAGTAGACGCCGCAGTTTTCGAGTGGAGTAACCGCGAGTGGCATCAATTTGAGAAACCTCTGAAGCGACCAGTAACACAAATTACAGGCGGTTTAGATTACGAATTACTAGAAAATCCTGCCGACTCCTGTCGTGTAATTATCTACCGGGAATTTGATTTAATCTACCCCGTCGCTTTTTAGACGCGGTTAATTGCGTCTAACAAAAGTAAAGACGCGATTAATCGCGCCTTCTATAAATTATTTCAAATGACAAAGGACAAATGACTAACTAGCCAACAGAGTTTTTTCCAGAGATGTCCAACGGAAAGCGCGATCGCCACCTCTCTCAATCACTACCTTGACTCGTGGTTCCAAACTCGGCAAACTCGCCAAATACTCAAGTTCCTGATTGGAAAGAATATGCCCTTCAATAATCCACAAGACCAGTCCCTGAGACTTTGGTGGTAGCTGTTCTACATGCGAACTAACGATTGGTGGTAGATAGTATACATACCCTACCGCCGCACCACTACCAGTACTTTTTTTACCAAGATGAGGAGGTCTCACCCCATGAACTCCTGTCAAATAAGCGGCCACATCACCCAATCCTCTAGCAGTCATGTGGAGAGTGGTATAACCAGCGGCACGTAGTCGACGTTGATACCGACCCTCAAAACCACCTTCTAGAGGTACATACACACCAAGAGCGCCAAATTTCTCCAAGTCGCGAATGAAAGCATTGCCAGTGGTAATTAGTGCCATAAATTATTTGTCGTATCCCACTCAGATATCTCTATTATTTACCGTGAATCGTCATCTTAAGTTCAACAATTAACTTATGAATTAGATTTATGATTTCGCACTCCCCCCCAAATCGCCAACGAAAGCGCAAAAAATCACCTCCCTACTCCTTCCTCGGCGTCCTCGGCAGTTCGTTAAATCCTAAAAAATTTGTAGACAATAGCAAATAGATGATATATATTATTAGATTGTGACCAAACATGGAAATTAAGTTGCGTCTTCATTGCCATTTCTTTAGCTAGCCTAAGCATCAAAATTTGATGACTTAGTTCCAAATGGAAAAAAACTAGCTGAAACTGGTAGGAGGCTGGTAAACTAGAGAATCCTTGAGGTCAACTACTAAACTTGTGGTCTAAAATTAAGACTGGCCACAAAGCAAAAAGTCAACTTCCTCCTGAAACCCCTGAAAAAGTAGGTAAAACCTTAGACGATAGTTTAGGGTGATCAGTGAAGTAGAAACTGAGCGATAATGTTGATTTCATAGCATTGCATCAGTCTCAGTTAAAGGATACTGAGTGGTAAAAACTGCTTAAGTCCCACTACAAACAAGAAGTGCCAGAGCAATTGCTTGGATATGAGCATTGCTGCACGCAGCGTCAAGCTGTAGCGCCTTGCATTGATTCGAGAGGTTACTCCTTTTCAAGGTAAAGGAAATTTTAGCTGTTCTGGTGACTTAGTGATTGAAAGTGAACAAAGTCACCCAGCAGCGCGGACACAATTGATTATTTGTGTCCAAATAAGTATGGAACGGTATAAGACCGCTCCTAATTCGGGGTCTACCCCAAATTTATAGATAGCGCTTTCAAGCGTATTCTCTAGAGTCCGATTCCAAGGTCAGCAAGTAGATAAGGAGAACCAGTTACTGTGTCAGTAGGTATTCTCGGCACCAAGCTGGGCATGACCCAAGTATTTGACGAGGCAGGAGTAGCGATTCCTGTCACCGTGATTCAAGCAGGTCCATGCACCGTTACACAAGTTAAAACGAAACAGACCGACGGTTACTCCGCCATTCAGGTTGGCTATGGCGAAGTCAAACCAAAGGCGCTTAACCAACCATTACTCGGTCACTTAAAAAAATCCTCTGCCCCACCATTACGTCACCTCAACGAGTATCGTACCGATACCTCTGGTGATTATGCTCTGGGTCAAGAGATTAAAGCAGATATTTTTAGTGCAGGTCAAATTGTAGACGTCAGCGGTACAAGCATCGGTCGCGGTTTTGCAGGCAACCAAAAGCGCAACAACTTTGGCCGAGGGCCCATGTCACACGGTTCCAAGAACCACAGAGCGCCAGGTTCCATCGGTGCTGGGACAACGCCAGGACGTGTTTATCCAGGTAAACGGATGGCGGGGCGTTTGGGTGGTACTAGCGTCACCATTCGGAAATTAACAGTAGTGCGAGTAGACGCCGATCGCAACCTATTGTTAATCAAGGGAGCCGTGCCCGGTAAGCCAGGTGCATTGCTGAATATTATGCCAGCAAACAAAGTTGGTAAATAGTCATTGGTCACTTAGTCACTTGTACTGAGCGGCTTGCCTTGAGCGGAGTCGAAAGGAGCCGAAGTATTAGTCATTGGCTGACAAATGACAAAGACAACTGACCCGACAAGTGACGCTCCTATGTCGCTCTAAGCGAAGCTATGCCGTAGGCTTGACGCTGCGAAGATCGCTAGTTGCTCATCAGGGAAACCCCCAAGACCACGCTAGCTCACAAAGTACAAAAAACGAACATGGTTGAAAGTGTAATTAAAAATTGGCAAGGCGAGCAAGTCGGAGAAACTTCCTTCGAGTTGCGAACTGCTAAAGAAGAAACAGCAGCACATATCGTGCATCGAGCCTTGGTACGCCAAACGACCAATGCTCGCCAAGGAACAGCCAGTACAAAAACTCGTTCCGAAGTCCGAGGCGGCGGCCGCAAACCTTGGCGACAAAAAGGTACTGGTCGCGCTCGTGCTGGTTCTATCCGTTCACCGTTATGGCGCGGTGGTGGTGTGATCTTTGGCCCCAAACCCAGAGACTACGAACTGAAAATGAACCGCAAAGAACGACGCCTAGCACTACGGACAGCATTTGTCGGTCGTGCTGACGATTTGATTGTGGTAGAAGAATTTAGTAACGAACTATCCCGTCCCAAAACTAAGGAATTAGTACAAGCACTAGCTCGTTGGGGCGCAGCACCAGAAAACAAGACACTGTTAATTTTGTCTGAATTTCCCGAAAACGTATATTTGTCAGCCCGTAACATCGAGAATTTAAAGCTAATTGCTGCTAATCAATTAAACGTCTACGATTTGTTGCACGCTGACAAAGTTGTCATTACAACATCAGCCATAGAGAAAATTAAGGAGGTCTACAGTGACTAACTTCGACCCCCGCAACCTTCCTGATTTAATCCGTCGCCCCATCGTTACTGAGAAAGCGACTATTTTGATGGAGCAAAATAAGTACACCTTTGAAGTGACTCTCAAAGCCAGAAAGCCAGAAATCAAAGCTGCGATCGAAGACTTATTTCAAGTAAAGGTTGTAAAAATTAATACAGCAATTCCCCCGCGTCGGAAGCGGCGCGTGGGTAAATTTGTCGGTTATAAACCCCAATACAAGCGAGCTATTGTCACACTCGCGCCTGGGGACGAAGAAAAAATTAGACAGGTTCTATTCCCAGAACTCTAATTTTAAAGTTACGAGTCATGGGTTGTCAAACTTAGCACTCAGTAACTAGTACTCAAAACTTAGCACTCAAAACTTAAAAATATGGGTACTCGTTCTTATCGCCCTTATACCCCCAGCACACGCCAAGTCACAATCTCCGACTTTGCAGAAATCACCAAAACCGAGCCGGAAAAATCGTTAACGGTCGGGCTACACCGTGCCAAAGGTCGGAACAACCAAGGGCGAATTACTAGCCGTCGCCGCGGTGGCGGACATAAAAGACTTTACCGGATTATCGACTTTAAAAGAGATAAGCGTAATATCCCAGCCACAGTCACAGCAATTGAATACGATCCCAACCGCAACGCTCGCATTGCCCTGTTAGTTTATGAGGACGGCGAGAAGCGGTATATCCTCCAGCCCAACGGCATGAAAGTGGGGACAAAAATTATTGCTGGCCCTGAGTCGCCCATTGAAGATGGCAACGCCTTACCTCTAGCAAACATCCCCTTGGGTACTAGCGTACATAACGTAGAATTGATTGCTGGTAAAGGCGGTCAAATTGTGCGTGCTGCTGGTGCGACTGCACAAGTCGTGGCAAAAGAAGGCAATTATGTAACCCTCAAGCTACCCTCTGGTGAAGTCCGCATGATTCGGCGCGAATGCTACGCCACCATTGGGCAAGTAGGCAACACCGACGCCAGAAACTTGAGCGCCGGGAAAGCCGGTCGCAACCGCTGGAAAGGTCGCCGTCCCAAGGTCAGAGGTAGCGTCATGAACCCAGTTGACCACCCACACGGCGGTGGTGAAGGTAGGGCCCCCATCGGCAGATCAGGCCCAGTTACACCTTGGGGTAAACCAGCCTTGGGTGCTAAAACACGCAAACCCAAGAAAGCCAGCAGTAAATTGATTGTGCGTCGTCGCCGCAAATCGTCTAAACGCGGTCGTGGTGGTCGTGAGTCTTAATTCAGTGATGAGTGCTGAGTCCAATAACCCAACTCAAGACTCAAAACTGACAACTTGTAAACTTAAAACTTTCTAACTATGGGTCGTTCACTTAAAAAAGGGCCTTTCGTTGCCGACCATTTGCTCAGCAAAATTGAAAAGCTAAACGAGAGAAACGAAAAACAAGTAATTAAAACTTGGTCGAGAGCCTCGACAATATTACCCCAAATGGTTGGTCATACCATTGCTGTTCACAACGGGCGTCAACACGTTCCAGTGTTTGTCAACGATCAAATGGTAGGACATAAATTAGGAGAATTTGCTCCCACACGTACCTATAGGGGTCATGGCAAAAGTGACAAAAAAGCAGGTAGGTAATTAGTCCTTTGTCTTTTGTCCGTTGTCCTTTGTAGCTGACAAATGACGAATGACAAATGACGAATGACAAATGACAAGGAGAAAATTATGGCTACTGATACTAATGAAGTCAAAGCGATCGCTCGTTATATCCGCATGTCACCCTATAAAGTGCGTCGTGTACTCGATCAGATTCGGGGGCGATCCTATCGCGAAGCACTGATCATACTAGAGTTTATGCCCTATCGCGCCACTGAACCAGTATTAAAGTTGCTCAGAAGCGCCGCTGCCAATGCCGAACACAACGCTGGGTTAGACCGGACTCAACTCGTGATTACCCAAGCATACGCCGACCAAGGGCCAGTCCTGAAAAGATTCCAACCCAGAGCGCAAGGTCGCGCTTACCAAATTCGCAAACCGACGTGTCACATTACTCTCGCTGTAGCCGCTGATGCTGCTGCTGAATAAGTAAAATTACACAAAAAATGCCTAAAGTCAGAAATTTTTAGAGGAAGCATTTGTGGGACAGAAGATTCATCCAGTTGGTTTTCGCTTGGGTATTACACACGAACATCAATCCCGTTGGTTTGCTGTTCCTGACCGCTATCCAGAACTACTCCAAGAAGACCACAAACTCCGTAAATATATAGAACAAAAGCTCGGTAGACTCGCTCAAAATAACGCCGGGATTTCCGAAGTGCGAATTGAGCGCAAAGCCGACCAAATCGACTTAGAAGTTCGCACAGCTAGACCAGGCGTAGTCGTAGGTCGTGGTGGACAAGGTATAGAAGCATTACGTACCGGACTCCAAGAACTCTTAGGTGGCAATCGCCAAATTCGCATTAACGTCGTTGAAGTCCAACGAGTTGACGCCGATGCTTATCTGATTGCCGAATATATTGCTCAACAATTGGAACGCCGCGTTTCCTTCAGAAGAGTAGTACGCCAAGCAATTCAACGCGCCCAACGCGCCGGGATTCAAGGCATCAAAATTCAAGTTAGCGGTCGGCTCAACGGCGCAGAAATTGCCCGGACAGAGTGGACTCGTGAAGGGAGAGTACCTCTACATACCCTACGGGCTGACATTGACTACTCTTACTGCACAGCCAAGACTGTTTACGGCATTCTGGGCATTAAAGTCTGGGTATTCAAAGGAGAAATCATCCCAGGACAGGAAGAAACTCCACCGCCACCCACCGCCACCCGCGAACGCGAACGCGAACCCCGCCGCCGTCAACAACAACGCCGTCGCCAGCAATTTGAAGATCGATCAAATGAAGGGTAAACGGGGACTGGGGACTGAGAACTGGGGAGTGGGTAAGAATTTCAACCAATCCCCAATCCCTAATCCCCAATCCCTAATCCCTAATCCCTAATCCCCAGTACCTAGTCATGCTAAGTCCTAGAAGAACTAAATTCCGCAAACAACAGCGCGGACGGATGGAGGGTCTAGCCCACCGTGGAAGTACCCTAAGCTTTGGTGATTTTGCCCTCCAAGCTCAAGAACCCGCTTGGATTACCTCTCGACAAATAGAAGCATCACGTCGAGCTATGACCCGTTATATCCGCCGGGGTGGCAAAATCTGGATTCGGATTTTCCCAGATAAACCTGTTACCATGCGTCCCGCAGAAACTCGGATGGGTTCTGGTAAAGGTTCACCAGAGTTTTGGGTAGCTGTAGTTAAGCCAGGGCGAATTTTGTTTGAAATCGCTGGCGTTTCGGAAGAAACTGCTCGTGAAGCAATGCGCTTGGCTGCATTTAAGCTACCAATTAAAACCAAATTCATTGCACGGACTCAACCGCAGGAGCAGGAGTAGGTTATGCCTCTTCCCAAGATTTCAGAAGCTAGAGAATTAAGTGACGAAAAACTGGCTGAGGAAATTGTCGCCACTAAAAAGCAACTGTTTCAGTTGCGCTTGCAAAAAGCAACCAGACAATTAGAAAAACCTCACCTATTTCGCCACGCCCGCCATCGCCTTGCCCAGCTATTGACAGTAGAGGCAGAACGTCAACGGGCTGTAAGTCAAACGCCCACAGAAGAAAAGTAGGAGATTATGGCAGTCAAAGAACGCGTTGGCTTGGTAGTGAGCGATAAAATGCAAAAAACGGTAGTAGTCGCCGTGGAAAACCGCGCTCCTCACCCCAAGTACGGCAAAATTGTAGTTCAAACCCGGCGCTATAAAGTTCACGATGAAGATAATCAATGCAAAGTGGGCGATCGCGTGCGGATTCAGGAAACCAGACCTCTGAGTAAAACCAAGCGCTGGCAAGTTACAGAAATCCTTACCGTCAAACCTGTTTAAAACTCATAGTTGTTAGTTTGCTAACAACCACCATAAGGGAGACAAATCGTGATTCAACCCCAGACCTATCTCAATGTCGCAGATAACAGCGGTGCCCGGAAACTCATGTGCATCCGCGTTTTAGGCGCAGGTAACAGACGTTACGGTTTCATCGGTGACAAAATTATCGCCGTTGTTAAAGATGCTCAACCCAACATGGCTGTAAAAAAATCCGATGTTGTGGAAGCTGTGATTGTCCGCACCCGCCACAATATCCACCGAGACAGCGGTATGACTATTCGTTTTGACGATAACGCCGCAGTCATCATCAACAAAGACGGTAATCCCAGAGGTACACGCGTCTTTGGCCCTGTTGCCCGCGAATTGCGCGACAAAAACTTTACCAAAATCGTTTCTCTGGCGCCGGAGGTGCTGTAATGGCAACCACAAAGAATACACCCAAAGTATTCCATAAAATGCATGTCAAAACTGGTGACACCGTACAAGTGATTGCCGGTAAAGACAAAGGCAAAGTTGGTGAAGTCATCAAAGCACTTCCCCAACTCAGTAAAGTTGTCGTCAAAGGCGTCAACATTAAAACTAAGCACGTCAAACCCCAGCAAGAAGGGGAATCAGGTAAAATCGTTACTCAGGAAGCTCCCATCCACAGCTCTAACGTCATGCTCTATTCCACGAAGCAAAACGTCGCTAGTCGTGTTTGCTACACCTTCACCCCAGAAGGCAAGAAAGTGAGGATGCTCAAGAAAACTGGCGAAATTCTGGATAAATAAGTAGTTATTAGTCATTGGTCATTGGTCATTTGTCATTATTGACAAAGGACAAAGGACAAATAACATAGACACCCAGAGGGTGGCTTCCCGAAGGGTAAGACAAATAAAGGTTCCCTGACCAAGACCAGGGATAAACAGGACAAAAAACTATGGCGACAACAAGACTTAAAAGCCTATATCAAGAGACAATCGTCCCCAAGCTCACTAATCAGTTTCAATACACCAACATTCATCAAGTACCGAAGTTGCTCAAAGTAACTATTAACCGAGGTTTGGGGGAAGCTGCCCAAAATGCCAAGGCACTAGAAGCTTCCATCAACGAAATTGCGCTGATCACAGGTCAAAAACCAGTAGTGACACGGGCAAAAAAAGCGATCGCAGGCTTTAAAATTCGTCAAGGAATGCCTGTCGGCATTATGGTAACGCTCAGAGGCGAGAAGATGTACGCCTTTCTCGACCGACTTATTAGTTTGACACTACCGAGAATTCGAGATTTTCGCGGCATCAGCCCCAAAAGTTTTGACGGTCGCGGCAACTATACTCTGGGTGTAAGAGAACAGCTAATTTTTCCAGAAGTCGAGTACGATAGCATCGATCAAATCCGTGGTCTAGATATTTCTATCATCACCACAGCAAAAAACGACGAAGAGGGCCGCGCCTTACTTAAGGAAATGGGAATGCCCTTTCGCGATCAATAAGTTCATCTAATAGAGGGAACGATGGCGGCTAACGACACAATTGCAGATATGCTGACGCGCATCCGCAATGCCAACATGGCACGGCATCAAACTACACAAGTGCCAGCAACAAAAATGACTCGTAGTATTGCTAAAGTGCTACGAGAAGAAGGGTTTATCACTGAATTTGAAGAAGCAGGAGAAGGTATAAAGCGTAACTTGGTGATTTCCTTGAAATACAAGGGTAAGAATCGCCAGCCTCTGATTACCGCCTTAAAGCGAGTCAGTAAGCCTGGTTTGCGCGTTTACTCCAATAGAAAAGAATTACCCAGAGTACTAGGTGGTATCGGTATCGCCATTATTTCCACATCCAGTGGCATCATGACAGACCGCGAAGCGCGGCGTCAAAACTTGGGTGGAGAAGTACTTTGCTACGTTTGGTAGTCATTAGTCATTTGTCATTAGTGCAAGACAAATAACAAACGACAAATAACAAACAAAGGACAAAAAAGATCATGTCTCGTATTGGTAAACGTCCAATTACTATTCCCGCTAAAGTACAAGTGGCGATTGATGGCACTAAGGTAGTGGTGAAAGGCCCGAAAGGGGAACTTTCGCGCGACCTCTCCACGGCCGTTATAGTCTCCCAAGAAGGGGAAACATTACTAGTGAACCGTCGGGATGATACCCGTACCTCAAGACAACTGCACGGTTTGAGCCGGACTTTAGTCGCCAACATGGTAGAGGGAGTCTCCCAAGGATTTCAACGCCGCTTAGAAATTCAAGGCGTTGGTTATCGGGCACAAGTTCAAGGGCGTAACCTAGTTTTGAACATGGGTTACAGCCATCAGGTACAAATTGCTCCGCCCGAAGGTGTGCAATTTGCCGTAGAAAATAACACCAACGTCATTGTTAGTGGCTTTGACAAAGAATTAGTCGGCAACACCGCCGCTAAAATTCGTGCTGTTCGTCCACCCGAACCTTACAAAGGTAAAGGTATCCGCTATGCCGGCGAAGTGGTGAGACGTAAAGCTGGTAAGACAGGTAAGAGTGGTAAGAAGTAAAAATGAAACTTACTCGCAGAGAATCAAAACAACGTCGCCATCGACGCGTTCGTGGTAAAGTCGTCGGCTCCCCAGAACGTCCCCGGTTAGCCGTATTTCGCTCCCACGAGCATATTTATGCTCAAGTGATTGATGATACAAAACATCATACATTAGTAGCAGCCTCGACCGTAGAGCCAGAGTTGAAATCGACCATCACATCAGGCTCGAACTGTGAAGCCTCGGTGCAAGTTGGTAAATTGATCGCAGCGCGATCGCTAGAAAAAGGCATCACCAAAGTAGTCTTTGATCGCGGTGGCAACTTATACCACGGTCGCATCAAAGCGCTAGCCGAAGCCGCACGCGAGGCCGGTTTAGATTTCTAAATTGTCCATAGTCAATTGTCCTTTGTATAGCAAACAAATGACTAATGACTAATGACCCTACGGGTTCGCTAGTTGCTCATGGGAAAACCCCCAAGACCGCACTAGCTCACCAATGACTCATGACATTAAGAGAGCATTAATTATGGCAACAGGTGGTCGTCGTAAAGCAAATCGCGCCAAGAAAGAAGAAACAACCTGGCAAGAGCGGGTTATCCAGATCCGGCGTGTCAGTAAAGTAGTTAAAGGTGGTAAAAAACTCAGCTTCCGAGCAATTGTCGTCGTCGGCAACGAACGCGGTCAAGTTGGTGTTGGTGTAGGCAAAGCCTCAGATGTAATTGGTGCCGTCAAAAAAGGCGTAGCCGACGGTAAAAAACATCTCATTGACATCCCCATCACCAAATCCAACTCGATTCCCCACCCCATTGATGGTGTCGGTGGCGGTGCTAAAGTCATCATGCGACCAGCCGCACCCGGTACTGGGGTAATTGCTGGTGGCGCAGTGCGAACTGTGTTGGAATTAGCAGGAGTTCGTAATGTCCTAGCCAAGCAACTCGGCTCTAATAACCCACTCAATAACGCCAGAGCCGCAGTCAACGCCTTATCTACACTGCGTACCTTTGCCGAAGTCGCCGAAGACCGGGGTATCGCTATTGAAAATCTCTACATTTAAGTAGTCATTTGTTCTCAATTTTTAGTTTTTGCCGAGACAAATGACAATTGACAACTGAATACTTCGACTTAGCTCAGTACAAGTAACTGATAACTGATGTTTGGCTTATGAGACTCAATGACGTTAAGCCTCAAAAAGGCTCAAAAAAACGCCGTAAGCGTGTAGGTAGAGGCATTTCTGCTGGTCAAGGTGCCAGCGCTGGTTTAGGGATGCGGGGTCAAAAATCTCGTTCTGGTAGCAGTACCAGACCAGGTTTTGAAGGTGGTCAGCAGCCATTGTACCGCCGCATACCCAAGTTGAAGGGCTTTCCAGTCGTTAATCGCAAGAATTACACTACGATTAATGTAGAGAAGCTAGCCTCCCTCCCTGCTAATACAGAAGTAACTCTCACCTCCCTAAAAGCCGCAGGTATTATCACTGCTGTCAAAGGGCCGTTGAAAATTTTAGGTAATGGGGAATTGAGCGTCCCGCTCAAGGTGCAAGCAGCAGCTTTCACAGGCCAAGCTCGTAGCAAAATTGAGGCAGCTGGTGGGAGTTGTGAAGTCTTATAGTGAGCCAGCACAGCGCACTTAGATGTTAGCCAACTCGCTGCCAGCGCCTGGTTCACTATAAAGGTAGCACTCTATGATCAGTCGAGATAAAGCCCCAACGGCTCAAGAAACTTTTATGCAGATGGCTCAAGCAGCTGGGCTAAGAGGTAGGCTGCTTGTTACCGTCGGTATTTTAATTTTGGTTCGCTTAGGCATTTTCTTACCAGTGCCTGGCATTGATAGAACTAAATTTGCCGAAGCCATTTCCAGCAATAATGCCATATTCGGTTTGTTGGATATCTTTTCCGGGCGGGGACTTTCCACTTTGGGTGTCTTTGCTTTGGGAATTTTGCCCTTCATCAATGCGTCTATTATTATCCAATTGCTGACTGCCGCAATTCCTTCTTTAGAAAATTTACAGAAAAACGAAGGCGAAGCAGGTAGACGTAAAATATCACAAATTACCCGCTATGTGTCTCTAGGTTGGGCAATTATTCAAAGTGTAGCTTTCTCGGCACTGTTCTTGCAGCAATTCGCCTTAAAACCAGGCCCAGTCTTCGTGGCGGAGACAGCGATCGCACTCACAGCAGGTTCAATGTTCGTGATGTGGGCATCAGAATTAATTACCGAACGCGGTATCGGTAATGGCGCATCTCTGTTGATTTTTATCAACATTGTCGCTTCATTACCGAAATCTCTGGGTGACACCATCGAATTGGTACAAGCTGGTGGTCGAGAAATTGTTGGTAGCGTCATTGTATTAGTATTACTATTCCTCGCGACAATTGTCGGGATTGTGTTCGTCCAAGAAGGCATTCGTCGGATCCCGATTATTTCCGCTCGTCGTCAGGTAGGTAGACGAGTTTTAGCAGAGCAACGCAGTTATTTGCCCCTGCGACTCAACCAAGGCGGCGTCATGCCGATTATTTTCGCTGCTGCCATCCTCAGTTTGCCATCACTAATTGCCAATGTGACCAAAAACCCAGAGGTGACGAAGATTGTTAACAACTATCTCAGTCCCAACGGCCCCAACTCTTGGCTGTATAGCTTGGTCTACTTTATTGCAATTATTTTCTTCAGCTACTTCTATTCTTCTTTAATTGTCAACCCAGTTGATGTGGCGCAGAACTTGAAAAAAATGGGTTCTAGTATTCCTGGAATTCGTCCTGGTAAAGCTACCAGCGAGTATATCGAGCGCGTCATTAATCGGCTCACCTTTTTGGGTGCATTATTTCTGGGTTTAGTCGCCATTATCCCCACAGCTGTTGAAAGCAATTTGCCTGTGAAGACTTTTCAAGGCATAGGTGCTACCTCTTTGTTAATCATAGTTGGTGTGGCAATTGACACAGCTAAGCAAATTCAAACTTACGTAATTTCTCAGCGATATGAAGGAATGGTGAAACAATAGTGACGCGATTAATCTTCTTGGGGCCACCTGGAGCAGGTAAAGGAACTCAAGCTCAGACCTTAGCCCAACACTTACATATTCCCCACATTTCTACCGGGGAAATCTTAAGACAGGCGATGAAAGAGCAAACTCCTTTAGGGATAAAAGCTCAAAGCTATGTAGATAGCGGCGAATTAGTCCCTGACCAGCTAGTTCAGGACTTGGTACAGGAGCGGCTAGAACAACCCGATGCTCATTCAGGTTGGATTCTTGATGGTTTTCCCCGCAAGGTGACACAAGCAGCTTTCCTAGAAGAGTTGCTAGAAAAAACGCACCAAGGTGGGGAACAAGTAGTCAACCTCGATGTTCCAGATGAGGTTGTAGTAGAACGCTTACTCACTAGAGGACGAAAAGATGATACCGAAGAGGTAATTCGTCGTCGCCTAGAAGTATACCGCGCCGAAACTGCACCCCTGATTGATTATTACCGCGATCGCCAAAAACTGCTCATGGTCAATGGCAATCAGTCCCTAGAAGAAGTCACCACCAAACTGCAAAATGTCATAGCTTCTTAAACTGATAGAGGGAATGGGGTAAAGAGCAGGCTGCTAAAAGAAGATCTACATATAACCTTCCCCCTGCTCCCTTCCTGATCTCCCCACTCCCCTCACAGAAAGCAAGTCAACTTTAGCTAAGATATATTAATAAACGCTTGAAAAAATTATCAAAGTATGTTCTCTTGCAGATGAATGTACTGCAACAGAATAGGAGATTGTTGAGTTGAGGAAAAAACAAGTTGTCTAAACAAGACCTGATTGAAATGGAAGGCACCGTTACCGAGTCCTTGCCCAATGCCATGTTTCGCGTTGACTTGGACAATGGCTTTAACGTACTAGCACACATTTCTGGCAAGATTCGCCGCAATTACATCAAAATTTTACCCGGCGATCGCGTCAAAGTAGAGTTAACTCCCTACGACCTGACAAAAGGCAGAATTACCTACCGACTAAGGAAAAAGTAAATCTATGTAGAGAATTTTACCACAAAACCATCTTTTTTGGTCTTACTCAATCACTAAACTCAAATATTTTTCCAAGAAATGCTATAATTTAATATTTGGAGTCTACTACAAAGGGCATGAAAGTCAGAGCCTCAGTCAAGAAAATTTGTGAAAAATGTAACGTGATCCGACGTCGTGGTCGTGTCATGGTGATTTGTGTTAACCCCAAGCATAAGCAACGTCAAGGATAACGCCTTCACATCACCACAGCGAGGTACGTAAGACATAACCTCATTAACACTTAAAGACGCGACTAATCACGTTTTTCTAACAGCAATTGCGAGAACAAGAGGGAGAGATTCATTGTGGCACGTATTGCCGGAGTAGACCTTCCACGCGATAAGCGCGTCGAAATTGGTCTGACTTATATATATGGAATCGGATTATCACGGTCGCAAGAAATCCTCGCGGCAACAGGTGTGAATCCAGATACCCGTGTTAAAGACTTGAGTGACGCCGATGTTGCAGCCCTACGAGCAGAAGTAGAAAGTAACTACCAAGTTGAAGGTGACTTGCGGCGCTTGGAGGCAATGAACATCAAGCGCTTAATTGACATTGGTACCTACAGGGGGCGTCGTCACCGAATGGGCTTACCAGTCAGAGGGCAAAGAACTCGCACTAATGCCAGAACCCGTCGGGGGAGAAGGCAGACAGTGGCTGGTAAGAAGAAAGCACCAGGTAAATAATTCTGCAACGCTTGCTGTTTTTAGCAAGCTTTACCTTCAATTAACTAAACAAATATGGCGAGACAACCGACTAAAAAAACCGGTGGCAAAAAGCAAAAACGCAACGTCCCCAACGGGATGGCTTACATCCAGTCTACTTTCAACAATAGCATTGTCACCATTACCGATCAAAACGGAGATGTTATCTCCTGGGCTAGTGCTGGTTCTAGCGGTTTTAAGGGAGCAAAAAAGGGAACTCCTTTTGCAGCCCAAACCGCAGCTGAAAGCGCAGCGCGTCGAGCCATCGATCAAGGAATGCGCCAAATTGAGGTAATGGTCAGTGGCCCAGGAGCAGGCAGAGAAACCGCTATCCGGGCACTCCAAGGAGCAGGACTGGAAATTACCCTGATTCGGGACATTACCCCGATACCTCATAACGGTTGTCGTCCGCCCAAACGCCGCCGAGTTTAAATCTCAATTGGGTAGTGGGGTCGAAAAGTTCCAGCTAGCTAAAGCTTGTGAACACAAAAAAGCTTAAGTAAATAAAAGTGTGTTGAACTCCTTAGAGGAAGAACAACTAATCTAGAGAGAATCCAAGACACGACCCGCACTTATAAGTTTAACGGGAACTTCAAACCCTGTCGTCATCATCATGTTGGCAGTTTGATACCCAAATCCATAGGGCATCAAGTAAATTTTGGAGGACACTGGTAAAGACAGTTTTCCGAAGTTATGATCGCCGTCAGTCGATGCTCAAACTTCTGTTAGCCGTAGCAACCAAGTGTCCATTCAGGCAACTAATTGATTTGCCTGCTAGCAGCACCTGAAAAAAGGGAGGCTAATCCGTGGCGCAGTTTCAAATTGAATGTGTAGAGTCTAGTACAGAGGAAAGTCGGAGCCATTACAGCAAATTTATTCTAGAACCCCTAGAGCGCGGTCAAGGAACAACAGTCGGCAACGCGCTACGGCGGGTTTTATTGTCCAATCTGGAGGGAACAGCAGTCACAGCAGTGAGAATTGCAGGTGTTTCCCACGAGTTTGCCACAGTCACCGGCGTGCGGGAAGACGTGCTAGAAATCCTCATGCGAATGAAAGAGGTGATCTTAAAAAGCTATTCCTCTCAAGCTCAGATTGGCCGATTGCTCGTTAACGGGCCAGCAACAGTTACTGCGGCACATTTTGATTTGCCCAGTGAAGTAGAAGTCATCGATCCGACCCAGTATGTTGCCACCCTAGCAGAGGGTGGAAAACTAGAAATGGAATTTCGGATTGAGAGAGGCAAAGGATATCGCACAGTAGAGCGAGGACGTGAAGAAGCTACATCTTTAGATTTCTTGCAAATCGACTCCATATTTATGCCAGTGCGAAAGGTAAATTATAGTGTCGAGGAAGCTCGTGGAGATGGCTCGATTACAAAAGACAGACTGTTATTAGAAGTCTGGACAAATGGCAGTGTCTCCCCTCAAGAAGCACTATCTTCAGCCGCTGGGATCTTGGTAGATTTATTCAACCCACTCAAGGATATCTCCTTAGAACCAACAGATACAGGTTCAGATATTCCAGACGATCCAACTGCTCAAATTCCCATCGAGGAATTGCAACTTTCTGTCCGGGCATACAATTGTCTCAAGCGGGCACAAGTTAACTCTGTGGCTGACTTGTTAGATTACACCCAAGAAGACTTGTTAGAAATCAAGAACTTTGGTCAGAAATCAGCAGAAGAAGTAGTTGAAGCCTTGCAGCGCCGCTTGGGCATCACACTGCCACAAGAGCGAGGCTCTAAACATCCATAAGCGAAAAACCCTTCCTTAGTTATATATAGTACACGATTATGCGCCACCGTTGTCGCGTCAAACAACTCAGCAAACCAGCCGACCAGCGCCGCGCTTTATTGCGATCGCTCACTACCGAGCTGATCCGTCATGGTCGCATCACCACCACTTTAATTAGAGCGAAAGTTTTACGCTCGGAAGCGGAAAAAATGATTACTCTAGCCAAAAACGGCTCCTTGACAGCACGCCGCGAAGCTTTAGGCTACATCTACGACAAAAAATTAGTTCACGCTCTATTTGAGCAAGCACCCACTCGCTATGGGAATCGCCAAGGAGGCTATACCCGCATCCTGCATACCGTGCCGCGTCGTGGTGACAATGCCCAAATGGCAATAATTGAACTGGTATAAGTCATTTGTCATTGGTGAGCTAGTGCGGTCTTGGGGGTTTTCCCCATGAGCAACTAGCGAACCCGTAGGGTCATTAGTAACGACAAAGGACAGATGACAAATAACCAAATTCTTTATGCTAGAAAGCCACCAGCCTAAACCTACCGAACGAGTAGCCCTGGTAATTCAATACCTGGGCACTCATTTTCATGGCTGGCAAAGGCAAAAGCAGCATCGCACTGTCCAAGAAGAGATAGAAACAGCGATCGCTAAAATTGTGGGGTATCATGTGACACTACACGGTGCCGGGCGAACCGATGCCGGAGTTCACGCAGCTGCTCAAGTCGCCCATTTTGAAGCAGCAAGCATGATTCCACCACACAAGTGGGCAACAGTTCTCAATAGCTACCTGCCCCAAGATATCTTGATCAGGGCTTCAGCTAGTGTAGACAACCGTTGGCACGCTCGTTTTAGTGCAGCGTATCGTCGGTATCGCTACACAATATACACTGAAGGCAGACCGAACTTATTCGTCGAACCCTTCAGTTGGCATTATTATCATGCACCCCTGGATGAATGCTTAATTCAAGCTGCCTTGAAACCACTGATGGGAAAACACCATTTAGCGGCTTTTCACCGCGCTGGCTCCAAAAGAGCGCATTCTTGGGTAGAAGTGCAAGCAGCAGAGTGTCGTCGCAAGGGGCCATTTCTCCATATTGAAATTCAAGCAGATGGATTTTTATACGGCATGGTGCGGCTATTAGTAGGAATGTTAGTACAAGTCGGTGGCAAACAGCGATCGCTGACTAGCTTCACTGAACTGTGGAAAGAACAACGTCGAGAAGAAGTCAAACACGCCGCACCTGCCCAAGGCTTATGCTTATTACGAGTCGGCTATCCCAATTTTCCCTTTTCCCCAGAGATCTGGTATGACACTCTGCCAGAATTCGTCATTGGTCATTAGTGAATGACAAAGGAAACAAATCACAACTTGCCCTGAGCGTTCGCGCAGCGTCTCTGAAAGCAGAAGTCAAAGGGATGACAAATAACAAAGGACAAACGACAAATGACAACCAACAAAACCTACCTTCCCCCTCAAGAATCTCTTGAGCGTGAGTGGTACGTAGTCGATGCTACAGACAAGCGCTTAGGCCGCCTCGCCAGCGAAATCGCTATGGTACTCAGAGGCAAAAAGAAAGCAGAATACACTCCCCACCTGGATACAGGCGACTTCGTAATCGTGGTCAATGCTGAAAAAGTAGCCGTCACAGGTAAAAAGCGTAGCCAAAAAGTTTACCGTAACCACTCAGGTCGTCCTGGCGGGATGAAGACAGAAACCTTCGCCAAACTGCAACAGCGCATTCCAGAACGGATTGTAGAACACGCTGTCAAAGGTATGCTACCTAAAAATAGTCTGGGTAGGCAGCTGTTCACCAAACTCAAAGTCTACGCAGGGCCGACTCATCCTCACGAAGCCCAAAAACCTAAAGAACTCAAGATTAATACAATTCCTGGAGCAGAAAGTTAATGGTAGTAGCAGAAACCACTAGTGGGCGTGCTGTGTACTGGGGTACTGGCCGACGCAAATCCGCAGTAGCACGAGTACGTCTAATTCCCGGTGAGGGGAAATTTATTGTCAATGGCAAAGATGGAAATTTGTATTTCCAATTCAACGCTAACTACCTTGGTCTGATCAAAGCTCCTCTGGAAACTTTGGGACTAGAAAACGAATACGACATTTTGGTAAAAGCTGAGGGTGGTGGCTTAACAGGTCAGGCTGATTCTATTCGCTTAGGAGTTGCCCGTGCCCTATGCCAGCTAGACCCAGACAACCGCTCACCTCTGAAAATAGAAGGCTACTTAACTCGCGATCCTCGGGCAAAAGAACGCAAAAAGTATGGTTTACACAAAGCCCGGAAAGCACCTCAGTACTCCAAGCGATAAGCGATTGGGGATCGGGTATTGTCATTTGTCATTGATTATTCTCCGCGTCCCCCCATCTTTGCGTCTTCCCCAACCCCCAGTCCCAAAAAAGTTATAATTTTTATAGAATCACCACAAATGAACAATGGCTAAATCTGATATTCATCCCAAGTGGTACCCAGACGCAAAAGTTTACTGCAACGGTCAAGTTGTGATGACTGTTGGCTCTACCAAACCAGAATTACACGTAGATGTTTGGTCTGGAAACCACCCCTTTTACACTGGTACTCAGAAGATTATTGACACCGAAGGTCGTGTTGAGCGCTTCCTTCGCAAATACGGTATGTCAAGCGAACAAACCTCCGGCGGCAAAAAGAAAAAGTAGCGGGTTGGCTCTGCTGTTAACGACGGCCCTGCATCAGTTGCTGGGTCGATTGTCATTTTTTGCTGAGCCAACTTGTTATTTTAAGGAGTGTTGTATTTTCATGGCTGAAACATACCTGCTGGAGAAATTAAAATCCGTTGAACAAACTTTTAATGAACTGACTCGTCGCTTGGCAGACCCTGATACGGCCAAAAATCCCGATGAATATCAAAAAATTGCTAGGTCTCGTTCTTCTTTGGAAGAGGTAGTCGATACTTACGAAACTTGGAAAACTGCCCAGGAAGACTTGACAGGGGCACGTCAAGTACTCAAAGAGGCAAGTAGTGATCTAGAACTCCAAGAAATGGCTGCCCTGGAAGTAGATGAGTTAGAACAAAAGCTGGAATATTTAGAAACTCGCTTGAAAATCTTGCTTTTACCCCGCGATCCCAACGATGATAAAAACATCATGTTGGAAATTCGTGCTGGCACTGGTGGTGATGAGGCGAGTATCTGGGCTGGTGATTTACTGCGAATGTACTCCCGCTATGCCGATGTCCAGAACTGGAAAGTAAAACTGGTGAGTGAATCACTCGGAGAAATGGGCGGTTTCAAAGAGGTAATCCTGGAAATTCAGGGTGAGAGCGTTTATAGCAAGCTGAAGTTTGAGGCAGGAGTACATCGCGTGCAGCGTGTACCAGCAACTGAAGCTGGGGGACGAGTTCATACCTCAACTGCCACAGTAGCAATTATGCCAGAAGTAGATGATGTAGAGATTCATATTGATCCCAAAGATATTGAAATGACTACAGCTCGTTCTGGTGGTGCTGGCGGGCAAAATGTCAACAAGGTGGAAACAGCAGTTGACTTGATGCACAAACCTACAGGAATTAGAATTTTCTGTACTGAAGAACGTAGCCAGTTGCAAAACAAAGAACGGGCGATGCAGATTCTACGGGCAAAGTTGTATGAGATGAAGTTACGTGAACAACAAGAGGCTGTAACTTCTATGCGGCGATCGCAAGTAGGTACAGGATCACGATCGGAAAAAATTCGCACCTATAATTACAAAGATAACCGCGTTACCGACCACCGTTTAGGTCAAAACTATTCTCTTAACCCCGTTTTGGAAGGGGATTTAGAGACAGTAATCCAATCTTGTATCTCTTTAGATCAGCAAGAACGGCTGGCGGAGTTAGCAACTTCTGCCACTAACTAATTTTTGCCGTTAAAAATCCTGTCAAACCACTTGTTGTATTGTTACTTTTAACACACAGGTGGTTTTCTCATATCGCGTGGAGTGCATTTTCCATTTCACTGGGATCATCTAAGAAGCTATGGACAAACCTTTTTTGTATGAACAAGACTTCTATGGCTGGACACAGCAGCAGGCTAAAGCGTTAGAGCAGAGGCTGGTTACGGAACTAGACTGGCAACACCTGCAAGAGGAAATTCAAGCTTTGGGCAGACAGGAATATCGGGAACTCGTAAGCCGTCTAAGTGTATTACTCGGTCATCTCTTGAAATGGGAGTATCAACCCGAACAACGCTCTCGCAGTTGGTTTTTAACAATTCGAGAACAGCGTCGCGCCATCCGCAGGCATCTGCGACATAACCCTAGCTTAAAGTCTCGAATAGAAGAAGTTTTGTTAGATGGGTTTGAAGCGGGAGTCGATTTGGCACTACGAGAAACTAACTTACCATTACGAACTTTTCCAGAACATTGCCCCTATCTATTTGATGATGCGATCGCAGACAATTTTCTGTGCGATACTCGTCAAGACTGGGAAGGATAATTCCTGCACATAAACAGACGATACCCCAATTTACTTCGTAGAAGTGCAAGTTAATTTTTGTTAATATTGGAAGCGGTGTTATTACTTCGTCCTCAACCACCCACTCCTACCTGAGAGAAACTCGATGATGCGACTAGAACATATCAGTAAAATTTATCCTACAGGCGAAGTTCTCAAAGATATCAACTGGGAAGTCAAACCAGGCGATCGCATCGGCTTAGTCGGTGTCAACGGTGCGGGAAAATCTACCCAACTGAAAATTATCACTGGGGAAATTGAACCCACTGCTGGCGAAATTATTCGTCCATCTAGCTTACACATAGCCTACCTCAACCAGGAATTTGAAGTAGACCCCAGTCGCACTGTTAGAGAAGAATTTTGGACAGTCTTTAAGGAAGCTAACCAAGTACAGTTATCTCTCGGACAAGTACAGCGAGATATGGAGGTAGCTAGCCCAGAAGAACTGGATAAACTAATTAATAAGTTAGATCGCTTGCAGCGGCAATTTGAAGGCTTGGATGGCTATGGTTTAGATGCACGCATCGGTAAAATTTTACCAGAGATGGGGTTTCAGGTAGAAGATGGCGATCGCCTTGTGAGCGCCTTCAGTGGTGGTTGGCAGATGCGGATGAGTTTAGGTAAAATCCTCTTGCAAGCACCCGACTTATTGCTGCTAGACGAGCCAACTAACCATCTGGATTTAGAAACCATTGAGTGGTTGGAAAATTACCTCAAAGGGCTGACGACTCCAATGGTCATAGTTTCTCATGACCGGGAGTTTCTTGACCGTCTTTGCACTCAAATTGTCGAAACTGAACGCGGTGTTTCCGCTACCTATCTTGGCAATTACTCCACATACCTGCAACAAAAAGCCGAAAATCAATCAGCACAACTCAGCGCCTTTGAACGTCAACAGAAAGAATTAGACAAACAACAAGCCTTTGTAGATAGATTTCGCGCCAGTGCGACGCGCAGTACTCAGGCAAAAAGCCGGGAAAAGCAACTCGAAAAAGTCGAACGCATTGAAGCACCGACAGCGAGTGTGAGAACGTTACACTTCCGCTTTCCTGATGCACCCCGCAGCGGACGAGAGGTGGTAGAAATTAAGGATTTAACTCATATTTATGATGATAAGATTCTGTTTTTGGGAGCGAATCTGCTGATTGAAAGAGGCGATCGTATTGCTTTTCTTGGCCCTAATGGTGCAGGAAAATCTACGCTACTGCGCGTGATTATGGGGATGGAACAACCCACAGAAGGCATTGTCAAATTGGGCGATCATAATGTTATTCCTGGTTACTTTGAGCAAAATCAAGCAGAGGCTTTAGACTTGAAAAAAACCGTCATGGAAACGATCCATGATGAAGTTCCCGATTGGAAAAATGAAGAAGTTCGCACACTTTTGGGAAGGTTTTTGTTCACTGGTGACACAGTATTTAAGCCAGTTGGAGCCTTGAGTGGAGGAGAAAAAGCTCGCCTAGCTTTGGCAAAAATGCTCTTACGCCCCGCGAATTTGATTATTTTAGATGAGCCGACAAACCATCTAGATATTCCAGCTAAAGAAATGATGGAAGAAGCACTGCAAAACTATGATGGCACAGCGATCGTGGTTTCCCATGACCGCTATTTTATCTCGCAAGTAGCTAATAAAATAGTCGAAATTCGTGATGGTGAATTCCGCGTTTATTTAGGAGATTACCATTATTATCTTCAGAAAATTGCTGAGGAAAAAGAGCTAGCAAAATTAGCTGCAATAGAAGCTGAAAAAGCAGCGAAGAAAGCTGCTAAAGCTGCTAAAGCTGGTGGAAAACGTAAATAAAGGGAATAGAAGAAACTCATCTACCCACAAGAAGTGGGGTTTTAAAGCTTCCGTGTCCCCGCATCTGTGCGTCAATTCTAATGAGTAAATCTCCAACGGAACCTGATAAATGTTTAGACAGAATTAATTACGTACATTGTTCTGCTACTCCCTACTCCCTCTCTCCACGAATGAATTTAATTTTGCCCAACTACTTATTACCCTAAAAAATACCATACAAAAATTACTAAACATTAAAAAATGTCTAAAAAAACTGCAAGTTCTTCATAAAAGAAGGTGATAAGCAGAAATTCACTTGCGGCAGGGATTAGCAATGGTATCATTCGGGTATTACAAAAAGTAAAGGGCAATTTTACTATGACCAAAGCACCTGTTGCTCCTGTGGTGCTAGTCATTTTAGACGGATGGGGCTACTGCGAAAAAACGCGAGGAAACGCTATTGCTGCCTCTAAAACTCCAATTATGGAAAGTTTATGGACAGCTTACCCGCATACTCTCATCCGCACATCAGGAAAAGCCGTCGGGTTGCCAGATGGTCAAATGGGTAACTCGGAAGTTGGTCATTTGAACATTGGTGCTGGGCGAGTGGTACCACAAGAATTAGTCCGTATCTCTGATGCGGTTGAAGACGGTTCCATTATTTCCAACCCAGCGCTGGTTAAAGTTTGTCAAGAAGTTCGCTCTCGCAATGGCAAGCTGCATCTAATAGGGCTTTGTTCTGAGGGAGGGGTGCATTCGCATATCACTCATCTATTTGGACTACTTGACTTAGCCAAGGATCAGCGACTTTCCGAGGTTTGTATCCACGCCATTACTGATGGTCGTGACACTACGCCAACCGAGGGTGTAAAAGCAATCACTCTTTTAGAGGACTACATAGACCGCATCGGGATTGGGCGGATAGTTACTGTGAGTGGTCGCTACTATGCAATGGATCGCGATCGCCGGTGGGATCGAGTTAAACGCGCCTATGATGTGATTACACAAGATAGTGCAGGTAGCGGTCTCAAGGCTTTACAAGTCTTGCAAGCATCTTACGCCGAAGGAGTGACCGACGAGTTTGTCGTCCCAGTCCGCATTGCTCCCGGCGCATTAGAACCAGGGGATGGGGTGATATTCTTTAACTTCCGCCCCGATCGCGCCAGACAACTTACTCAAGCTTTTGTCAGCCCCAAATTTAACGGTTTTGAAAGACAGCAAATCAAACCACTGTCTTTTGTAACTTTTACTCAGTATGATCCAGACCTACCAGTATCTATAGCTTTTGAACCGCAGAATTTAAGTAATATTCTGGGAGAAGTCATAGCTAATCATGATCTCAAGCAGTTTCGCACCGCCGAAACAGAAAAATACGCTCATGTTACTTACTTCTTTAATGGTGGTCTAGAGGAACCGTTTGCTGGAGAAGACCGAGAACTGGTAAGCAGTCCAATGGTGGCAACTTACGACAAAGCCCCGGCAATGTCAGCAGACGCAGTTACAGAAGTTGCGATCGCCGCCATCAAAAAAGGGATATACTCTCTGGTGGTGATCAATTATGCCAACCCAGATATGGTGGGGCATACAGGTCAAATTGAAGCTACAGTCACAGCTATTGAAACCGTTGACCGCGTTTTGGGTCGTTTAGTAGAGAGTATATGCAAAGTGGGAGGTACAGCAATTATTACTGCTGACCACGGCAACGCTGAGTATATGCTAGATGAAGAGGGTAATCCTTGGACAGCTCATACTACCAACCCAGTACCGTTAATTTTGGTAGAAGGCGAGAAAGTCAAAATCCCTGGACATGGTACAAATGTCGAGCTACGCAGCGATGGCAAGTTAGCCGATATTGCTCCCACAATTCTAGAGATTTTACAGCTGCCTCAGCCACCAGAAATGACCGGGCGATCACTACTCAAACCAGCAGAATTTGACGTACAACGCCCCCGCACCCCCGCGCAAGTAGGGCTGTAAATTGGGAAACAGTTAACTAATAACAGTTAACTGTTTCTTGACTCCCCTGTTTTAAAACTTGTTATAGATGAGATTACTACCATGACAGTTACTAGTATCGTGCAAGGCATTTGGGCATTTTCCGCTATTGGTGTGATTGTTTTGGTGTTGCTACATAGTCCCAAAGGTGACGGTATTGGAGCCATTGGCGGACAAGCCCAGCTTTTTAGCAGCACTAAGAGCGCAGAAAATACCCTAAACCGAGTCACTTGGGCTTTGACAGTCATTTTTCTTAGTTTAACAGTAGTTTTAAGTGCCAATTGGCTACCCAAATAGCGATAGAGAAATAGGCAGATGGGGAAAAAAATTCAGCACCCAAAACCTGATACCCTGAAAAATTTCATCACACAACCTTTACTAGCAGCTCTTGTCTTAACTATTAGCACAGGGCTGCTAGTTATTTTTACCAATCTCCATTTTAATAAAGCTCTATCAGCAAACTATTTTTTATCACTCTCATCTCCACCAAAACCTCACCCCCTACCCACCACACTAGCCCAATGGCAAGACAGTACTAACAGTGGTGATTATTTTTCCCAAGTCTCACCTACTCAAGTAGGTTATTTAGTTTGGTCAAAGTTTCCCGTTAAAGTCTATGTAGAACCACCAAAAGCAATTAGCGAACAACAGGCTCAAGCATGGGTTACTAAAGTTTTACAAGCCGTCCAAGAGTGGAGTGTTTATTTACTTTTAACAATAGTTGAGCAGCCAGATGGGGCAGATATTACCATTATGCGAAAAGCCCCAACTTTACAAACTTCACCAGGTAGCAACATTCCTCGTGCGCGTTCTGCCCAAACCTTTTATGAGTTGTACACCAGCAATCAAGTTTTATCTCATCGCTTCACCATCTTGCTGAGTCCTAGTCAAACAGGAGAATATATTCAAGCAGCTGCCCGTCATGAACTTGGCCATGCTTTGGGAATTTGGGGACATAGTTCGTTACAAACTGATGCGCTCTATTTTTCTCAAGTTCGCAACTCACCACCGATTTCTGTTAGGGATGTAAATACTTTGAAGCGGGTTTATGAGCAACCAACTAGTTTGGGATGGTCTTCGTGAACTACCTCACCCTAGCAAAGCTAGAGGGTGGGGCTTCTGTACTCACAGGCGAGTGCCTCAAATAAGACTTTCGTCCCATTTTTGGTCTTATCTCCCCTCCTACAGCAGAGACGGCTGAACCTTCCGCCTTTAGCCCTTCGACTTCGCTCAGGGCAAGCATTCTGATACCCTCTACTCTAATAATGACCTCTGAGGCGATCGCATCTCAATAAATATTGTAAATGTATTAGTGTGATATCAAATAAAGATAATATCTTTCACTATCTACCCAAGCTCTCTTAAAATCCTTAATAGGAATAATTTGTAAATCATTTCGATTGGGATTTAGTTTTTTATTTAAAATAAGTAAAACTCTGTTTTTATCCTCTTGATTCTTTAACAAAGAACTGATTTGTTCTAATATCTCAGATTGTTCTACATTTTGGCGTTCTTTATTAAATAGAGTAAAGCTTCCCATTCCTTGAAGTTCGGGATAATAAAACTTTCGATTTAAATAACCTGATAATGGAGCCATATTTGCATCTCGACTGGCAACAATAAACTCCTGATCTAGCTGAGATTCTTGAATATAACGAGCCGTTTCTCGACTGGCAGAAAATGGTATGATTATATCTCTTGAGAAGCTATAAATTCCTACAAATAACTGGATATAAAGGATTAACATAAAAACAATGTGATGCCATTTTTTAACAAGTTTAATTGTATTTGTTCCAATAGAAAATTTATTAGTCAGAAATGTGGATTCTTGATAATAGCTTTCTAGCCATAAAGCTGCTATAAAAACTAAATAAAAATGCCCTAAATGTCGGGTAGTACCTGCGAATCTTAGATATGTAAATGCAAGTATTACAAAATTACCTATAATGTATAAAAACAGAGGGTAAGGCTTTTTGCATAACTTCAATGATGTTAAAGCAACAACAAAAATTCCCATCAAGTTACAAATAATTAAATCTAACCATCTTTTATGTGGAATGATCAAAAAATAACTAGCAAATAATCTGCTAATACTTTTCAATAAATTATGAATATCTAATTCAATTAACCATCTATTATTATTTAACCCACTATGAAGATAGCTATCTGCCGGAGGAATAATAATATAAATAGATAAAATATAGGAAAATACAACAATTGCAATACTTAAAAATAAGTCGAAAATACGGCTTTGATTAAAATACTGTTTCCGGTGTTGACTATCAAAACAAAACTCGACTAGTAAAGTTAATAATAAAGAAAATGATACAAATAAAGCGTAAGCATTACTGTTAGCTAGCAAACCCAATATAACTGCTAAGTAAATGTAAGTTGTTTTTCTAGATGAAAAAATTGTACAAAAAGTAAAAATAAATAGTATACTAAATGCATAATTTCGAGAAATTAAACAGTATTCATAAAAAGGATAAAAACCAAAGGTAAAAAGAATTTTTTGTTGATATTTAAATGGACTACATAAGCAAAAAATAGCTACTGAAATAATTGCAATAATTAAATGAAAAATCTGCATAACAAGAGGTGTGTCAGCAATTTTTCTCAGAATTGCTAGAGAAAAATACCATAGAACAGGATGTCCTTCATAACGAATATTGGCAATTAAATCTCCAAAAGATTCACTATCTCTGACAATTAGCCAGGGATTTAGCTCATCTCGCCACATTGAATGATTGAGAATCCCTATTAAACCGAGAACCGAAAAAATAATTATAATAATCCAAGGAGAATTAAAAGATATCTTTGGAATATAAGTGATTGCTTTTTTAGTTTGTATTTTTAGTTCAGAGTCTTTCATCAAAATTAAAATACTTTATTGAAAGTTTTTCATATTTTTACAGAGTAGATTACAATTTAGAGTAGACAGAAACCTTTGTAGAGATGTAGTATCGTTGCATTTCTACCGTTCATTGAATAAATTAGCCTAGAAATAATAATATCAAGTGCAACGATCGCACTTGATCAAGGCTCAACATGTAAGATTTACCTACGCTCGACGGCTCAGCGGTATCGGTTGCTGCGTTAAAACTTCTTGATAGAGTTCTTCGAGTTGAGTAACATTCTTGCTAAGAGTATAGCGTTCTAATACACGCTTTCTGGCTTTTTGCCCCAGTAAAATTGTTAATTCAGGATGGTCTTGGCACACTGGCAAAAGCGTTCTTAATTGCGATCGCACTGTCTTAGTATTAAGAATTATACCAGCTCCTTTTTCTAATACTTCGCCATCTGCACCCACGTCTGTTGCTAAACAAGCTATTCCACATGCCATTGCTTCTAGCAGAGATAGAGATAAACCTTCTACTAATGAAGGTAAAATAAATACATCTGCACCCCGTAAAATGTCGATCCGCTGGCTTTCATCAGCAACAAATCCTGACCAGATGATGCCGTATTCTGGGCCATAGAATGGTTCTAAAGACGACTTTAAAGGGCCGTCGCCAACAATCAATAACTTACTACCTATTCCCATTTCCGCCTGTTTCCAAGCACGGAGGAGTAATTCAACGTTCTTTTCTGGCGCAATTCGTCCTTGGTAGACAAACAAGCGATCAGCTTGAAGTTCACTTTTAATATTAGAAGGGCCAGGAGAATATTTTGCAATATCGACACCGTTGGGAATGACAGCAATATTTTCTTCTCGCACACCCATTCGCGCCATCAATTCTCGCTGAATTTGCGAAAATACAATCACGCGATCATAGTTAACCAAAAAAGGTGCGTAGAGTTGATAAGCCAAAAGCTGTGTCCCTGAGATTAGTTTTGCTCCCTTACCAGCAAATGGTGTATGAAAAGTAGCAATCAGGGGTAAATTTAATTCCTCACAGATTTCTGGTAATACAAAATCTAGAGGAGATAAGGTTAAAGATGCATGGACTACATCTGGTTTAATTTCCCGTAGCGACTGAGTTAAAACTTTAGTTGCTTTAAAAGTGGGAATTGTGTAGACCTGAGATTTATAAATGAAAGGTAAAGAGACTTCTTGAAAATTTGGCCAATTTTCGGGTTCTGATTCTTCTTGGGCAAAGTGAAGAAAGCTAACTTGATGTCCCCTATCCAGCAACGCATTTGTAATTTCTCTACTGTAGGTGACGTTACCGCAAAATGGTGATTTTTTTCCAATCCAAGCTATACGCATTCTTTGTTTAGCTATTAAGAAAAGCTAGTTTTATTATTTGTTTTGAGCTTTTATTTTTCTTTTATCTGCTATACTTGCTAGTTTTTTAGCTATCATAAAGTTTAACCATAATTCCTCTAACAAGTTGACTTGCAACTTATTAAAATGTGGATTTATGGCTTGATTTATTCTACTTATGAAGTTGTTTTTATATATTTAAACAACTTACTCTGGCTAGTGTCAGATTGATCCCAGCAAGTATGTGATAAACCGCGATAGAGTTTAGTTTACCATGAACACAAAAGCTTTAAATAAATTTTTGATCTGTCAAGATAAGGAATATTGACACTCCCCGACCTAAAGGTACGGGGATTCTGTAATCTGCCTCGTCACTTGCTCTACCAGGTTTTCACCAAGCAAAGTAGAGGTCACGAGTCCTACAGCGTTACTTTGGGGTTGCCCACCCCTAGCAAGTCTAGCAAGATTTAAAATGTTAATTGCTGCGTTTTCGTCTCTATGCAAACTACAGCCACAGCTACAAACATGCGTGCGGGTTGATAGAGATTTTTTCACAATCACACCACAATTTGAACATTTTTGTGAGGTGTAATGTGGTGCTACAGCAACTGCTAACTTACCAAATTTACCAGCAAAATACTCAATCCACTGCCTAA
>JAHHHC010000021.1 GCA_019359515.1 Desmonostoc vinosum HA7617-LM4
AAGTAATGGCGTATATAAATGACCCACATCATGAAAGGCATTAATATTGAATGCAGATAAATCTGCACGAGTCGCTTTTCCACCCCTGGCTAAAGCCGAGGGGCTACCAAGCTCTCGTACTATTCGCATGTTTGTTATTTCTCTACCTGCCTCCCTGTTTAATGAGCGTAGTCGTACCCCTTTGGTGAAGCAAGCTACGCGTAGCGTCTTTGAAAGCAGAAGAAGTGCTGCTCGCTTATTCCCCTCCCTGCTGGCACTGCTAAAGATACAATGACTTCAATATCCTGCTGCCAAAGTTGTTCGCCCTATGTTGCCAGTCATCTATTCTGACGAGTTTCTTGATCACGAAACGGGAAAATATCATCCAGAGAGACCAGAACGTTTAATAGCGATCGCCACTGCACTCAAAGAAGCTGCCTTTGCAGAAAAAATTGCTTGGCGATCGCCTACACCAGCACCAGAAAAATCATCTTTGATGTCTCTGTTGCTTAATGCACATACACCTGCATATGTCAAGAAACTTGGAGAAATTGCTTCTAATGGCGGCAGTTATTTAGATGGAGATACGCCAGTTTCCCCACGCAGTTATGATGTGGCATTGTTGGCAGTGAGTGCGTGGTTAGATGGAGTTGATGCTGTACTGGCAACGGCAAATCCAGCTTTTGTACTGGCGCGTCCCCCAGGACATCATGCCGAAAGTGATACAGGAATGGGCTTTTGCCTATTTTCTAATGCGGCGATCGCGGCTTTATTTGCCCTAGAACAACCAGAAATCAATCGCGTCGCCATCTTGGATTGGGATGTGCATCACGGCAATGGCACTCAAGCAATTGTGGAAACTCATCCGCAAATTGCTTATTGTTCTCTACACCAATACCCTTGCTATCCCGGCACCGGCAGAGCTACAGAGCGTGGCTCTCATGATAATGTGTTAAACCTACCCATACCTCCTGGGAGTGATATTTCAATATATCAGCCGCTATTTGAGAAAAAGGTAATGCCGTTTTTAAGCGACTTTCAACCAGATTTACTCATCGTCAGTGCTGGCTATGATGCTAATGCGGCCGATCCTTTGGCAAGTATCAATTTGCAGCCAGAAGACTATGCCTTGTTCACTGATTATTGTTTGGGACTAACTCGGAAAATTCTGTTTGGTTTAGAAGGCGGCTACGATTTATCAACACTCGCTCAATCAGTTGCAGCGACAATCGAACGCTGTTTGATTGAAATTTGGTAGAAAAAAGTTGCATATTAAGCGTTCCCTATTCCCCATTATTTAATATATAATGATGGATTGTGTCGAATTAAAGCAAGCCCATGCCTAAACTCAAGACTCGTAAAGCAGCTGCGAAACGATTCCGCGCCACTGGTACCGGTAAAATTGTCCGTCGCAAAGCTTTCAAAAACCACCTTTTAGAACACAAAACTTCAAACAAAAAGCGTAAATTGTCCAAAATGGTACTTGTCAACGAACGCGATGAAGAAAATGTGCGCTTAATGCTCCCTTATTTGTAACTATTTCAGGAATTAAAAAAATATGACTCGGGTAAAACGCGGTAACGTAGCTCGTAAACGCCGCAATAAAATTCTCAAACTAGCTAAAGGTTTTCGCGGTTCCCACTCAACTCTATTTAGAACCGCCAACCAACAAGTAATGAAGGCGCTACGGAATGCCTACCGCGATCGCAAAAAGCGCAAACGCGATTTTCGTCGCCTCTGGATCACCCGCATCAACGCCGCTGCTAGGCAGCACGGTTTAAGTTACAGCCAATTAATTGGCAACCTCAAAAAAGCTGATGTCCAATTAAACCGCAAAATGTTGGCGCAATTGGCAGTCCTCGACCCAGCTAGCTTCAGCAAAGTCGCGGAATTAGCCAACCAAGCTAAAGGATAAAGGTGGTAACGGATGAATAACCGATGTAACAGATGGCAAACAATTAATCCGTTACATCTGGTATTATCCGCTACCTTAATTTTTATTTTGTGCTTTCTCTATGTAGCAATTCCAAACAGCGCATCTGCCGCAGAAATGTCAGAAATTCAACTGCGGGGCCACATCAAAGTTGCGGTCAAAGATAACTTGCGTCCTCTGGGATTTCGAGATGCCAGCGGCAATTTACAAGGCTTAGAAATTGATTTAGCAAAGCGTTTAGCAGCTGACTTACTAGGTAAGGCAGAGGCTGTTAAATTTAAACCCGTATTAAATCGCGATCGCCTATCTGTAGTCTTAGACAAAAAAGTTGATTTTGCGATCGCCAGAGTCACAGCCACCGAGTCACGCGCTCGTTTAGTTAGTTTAAGTGTTCCCTACTATTTTGACGGCACAACATTAGTTACAAAAAATACATTAATTCAAAAAATTAGCGATTTAGCAAAACGGAAAATTGCCGTACTCAATAATTCCAATACCATTGCTCAAGTGCGGTACTATGTGCCCAACGCCGAATTAGTTGGGGTAAATTCCTATGCAGAAGCGCGAGATTTGATAGAAAACAATAGTGTAGATGCATTTGCTGCTGATGCCACCGTCTTGAGTGGTTTGGTGCAAGAATATCCCCAATATCGACTACTAGCAACTAAGCTATCAACCGAACCATTGTCTGTAGTTATGCCCAAAGGATTGCAGTACAATGAATTGAGACAACGCGTAAATGAAGCGATCGCTCGTTACATAGCAAAAGGTTGGCTAAAAGAACGCACTCAATATTGGGGCTTGCCGTAAGATTAGGAAGAGTGCTGAGTTAGTTGATAATAGATATAGAAGTAACTTTAATATTTGTACTTGGAAAACAATGGATGGCAATCTAGCAGTTGTTTATCTCTCGATTTTGGTAGGTATACTCATAATTGCTGTTGTGAGTGTTTTTCGGCAAATTTTCAAAACTCGCAAGATAGAAAGTTCCTTTTCTAAATTGCGAAAGAAATTAGAAAAAGAAAAAGGAACGGCTCAAGAATATTATGAGTTGGCTAGTATTTATTCAGAGAAAAAATTGTTTTCTCAAGCGATCGCATTGTTTCAAAAAGCACTCAAAGCTGCTGAAGAAGAGGAAGAAGAAAGTATTGCTCCTATCTACAACGGGTTAGGTTATGCTTACTTTGCTCAAGAGCAATATGACTTAGCAATTCGTCAGTACAAAGAAGCCGTAAAATCTAAACCAGATTATGTGACAGCATTGAATAATCTTGGTCATGCCTACGAACGGAAAAAATTAAATACTCAGGCATTACAAACTTACGAAGAAGCATTAAAATTTGCACCCAATAATACTACAGCCAAACGCCGTGCAGAGTCTTTAAGACGCTTAGTTTCAGCATAATTATTGAACTTTATTCAATAGTCTTTGCTTGACCTCACCAGAAATAAGCGGTAGTTGTGGAAGCCGCGTCTCTTCAGAGCGCGGAGGAAACAACACACGAGCGGATTTATCCGCCTAACTCTTCCAGGATCTCCGCGATTTCTGGTGTATAATTGAATGTAATCACATGTGAGGTTTTGTTTCGTGGAACAAGTACTGACCATAGTTTGCAAGCTTCAACCGAGCGCCAAACAGGCATCGCAAATCGATGCTCTGTTGCAAGCGTTCTCGGATGGCTGTGACTATGCGAATCAGACCGTAAAAGCGGGTGTGACCAGCAAAACTACGATTCAGGCACAGGTCTATCAAGATTTGCGCGAGAAGTTCCAACTGAGTGCAAATCAGGCTGTACGAGTCTGCGCTCGTGTAGGAGCGAATCGAAAGACTGCCAAGCAGAAGAGCAAGCCCGTCAAGGTGTTCAAGCCTACATCGGCGGATTACGATGCCCGAATCTTCTCGTTTCGTGAGAAAGATTGGACGGTAAGCCTGACTTTGATTAATTGCCGCGAACACATCAAGATTGATGCTGGCAACTACCAGAGAGGCAAGTTGAAGGGACACAAACCGACCTCTGCTCAACTGTGTAAACATCGTGACGGGCAATACTACATTCATATCCAACTCAAAGACGAAGCGCCTGAGCAACTGTTGGCAAAGAACGCGCTAGGGGTTGACTTTGGGCGTAGAGATATTGCCGTGACTTCTGACGGGGAGCGATGGGACGGTAAACCCATTCAGAACGTCAGAGACAAATTTTCCAAGGTCAGAGCGTCGCTCCAAGCAAAAGTCTCGAAAGGCACAAGAACCACGCGCCGTAGGGTGCGGAATATCTTGAAACGGCTGTCAGGAAGAGAGCAACGCTATCAAACTTGGTTGAACCACACTATCAGCAAGCGTGTCATCGAAACCGCTAAATCTCAGAGCGCCATTGTCGCAATCGAGAATTTGACGGGAATTCGAGATAGAACAAACCAGCAACCGCGTAACAAAACCGAGCGCAGACGTTCTAATTCGTGGGCGTTCTGTCAGCTTCGTGCATTCCTGGAATACAAAGGCATCAAGGAAGGCGTAGAGGTTGTAGCGGTGAACCCTGCCTACACCAGCCAAACTTGCCACGTCTGCAACCATATCGGATTGCGGAGTGAGAAGCGGTTTAAGTGTGGGAACTGCGGTTGGCATGGTGATGCGGATGTGAATGGGGCAATCAATATTTCTAAACTTGGGGCAGTGTTTGTAAGCCTGCCTGGAGGCTCAGTTTTTGCTTGTTCTTTGCAGAATGAGCAAAGGCTAGGGCTACTGAAAGCCCCGTCTCTTTAGAGCGGGGAAGCTTACTCCATACACTTAACTGCCTGTAGACATAGTACATCTGAACTATATAGCAAACTAACCTGTTTAGTTTGCTAACTTACACTAAAATTATTTATTGATAATCTTGTCTACTAAAAACATCTGATTATTTCAGTGATTTTCATATTTTTAATTAAAATTTTAGCTATGCTTAGAGGTTATTTATAAAGTAAAAATAAAATTACCTTAGTAGCGTTGCACAGCTAAAATAGTGCATTAAGTAGGAAGTAGCAATCATTTTTCAGACGCATTTCGACTTCGCTCAATGCTCGCTCCCTGAGAAGACGAGGGTTGAGCGGAGTCGAAACCCGGCTACTAAGGAATTTTGATATTGTTGCTCGTTTTTGATCATCATGGTTTCCACCTTTGTAAATCTATAGCAATAATTCCTTTACGCGTATTCGTCCTGGTATCAAATTGAAAAAAATCTATGTAGGCTTGTCCTAACTTAGTAAAATTAAAACTCTCTGTGTCTTAAAACACAGAGAGTTTTAATACCCTCGTCGCTAACAATAGTTCCTATATGTCGAAGTGATAACGGATAGCTCCAGTATTTAAATCATTGTTAATCTCAGCGTACCCCATCCTGGTTGCTTCTTGAAGTAACTCTTTCAATTGTTCTGGTTCTAACTCAGTGTACATAGCTGCTTGAGCAATCGAAAGTGTTCCATTGTGTTCCTTAGCAGCCTTAAGCAACTTCTGCATGGGACTAATTGGAGATGAGGCTGCTGGCTGTATTGCTTCTTGCAATTGTTTAAGTTGTGGGATATCGCCAATGTTCAGAGTAATTGATTGATTAACGCTAGGGTTTGCACTACCATGTAGTCCTCGTAGATAAATATTACGTTTTTCAACCATATCCGGAACAAGAGCTAAATCAATTAATTGACCAATACCAAATAAACCAAATGTGAAGAGGTATATCAAACCACCACCAACTTGTCCTGTGTAAAATCTTTGCCCGCCACAAACACCAAAAAAACACAAACACCAAAAAAGGTATGCGATACCTGAATTAACTTGCTGCATAACTTTATATTCCAATATTCCACCAATACCTGCTATATAGTGTTCCCAAGATTACATGTGAAGCTAACAATTAATTAGACTGATGAATTTGCAATTTTAATTTTGATATCGGTTTCTAAATTTATCGGTTTTTATGCTTATGCATGGAAATAAGTAACTATACATTTGTTATGGGAATTTCAAGGATGATTAAGAAGCTACGTTTTTTCGTGATAGCAATTACCTGTATTGTTATAATTGTCATTTCACTAGGGTTTATAGGAATCTTATCTGCCCAGCGTCCCTCTATTTTCCATCCCTTAACGGCGTTAACAGAAGGAGAAATCAAAACTGCTGTTGTAGTCATCAAAAAAACAAAAACGTTAAGCGAAACCGCAGCTTTTGGGATGATTGCTTTACAAGAACCAGATAAGAAAGAAGTATTAAATTTTACTAATATTCAACCTATTACAAGAAAAGCTTTTCTGGTAATCTACGATCGCTTGCAAAATAAAACCTATGAAGGAGTTGTTAATTTAAACACACAAACCTTGAGCTACTGGAAAGAAATACCTAACGTCCAACCTGCAATCATGAATTCAGAGTATGAAATAGCAACGCAGGTGGTAAAAAACGATCCCCGATGGCAAAAAGCAATGCAAAAACGGGGAATTACAAACTTTGATCAAGTTAAAATCAGTTGCTGGGCACCAGGAATTCTCAATCAACAGGAACAAACCGCAGGTAATCGTCTGTGTCGCGCCTTATCTTACTACCAAGGCGCTCGTTGGAACTTTTATAGCAGTCCCATCGAAGGGGTATTAGTCACAGTTAATTTAAACACAGGTAAAATAGCCAGTTTTACTGATAACGGCATAGTTCCCTTTTCTCAAGAAAACTGGAATTATGATGTACAGTCATTAGGTAAATTGCTTTCAGCGCCTAAAGCCTTGAAAATTCTGCAACCCAATGGCACAAGTTTCCAAATTAAAGGTAATGAAATTAACTGGCAAGGTTGGAAGTTTCACTATTTAATGCATCCCCGTAGCGGGTTAGTGCTGTACCTTGTAAGTTACAACGATGGGGCAAAAGTTCGACCAGTGTTATACCGCGCTAGTCTGTCAGAGATGGTAGTACCATATGGTGATCCTGATCCGACCTGGGCGTTTAGAAATGCTTTTGATGTTGGCGAATATAACTTTGGTTCCCTGGCAACCACAATGGAATTAGGTAAAGAAATTCCTGAAAATGGTGTTTTACTAGATGCTGTGCTTGCTAATGAACAGGGAGAACCTTACGTAGTACCAGGGGTTATCGGTATCTACGAGCGAGACAACGGTATGCTTTGGAAGCATTATGAATATGGTACGCAGCGTAATGATGTCCGTCGCAGTCGGGAGTTAGTCATAACTATGACTGCGGCAATTGACAATTATGACTACAGCCTCAATTGGATTTTTCACCAAGATGGTACTTTAGAGGTACAGAATGAACTAACAGGTATCGTCTTGGCACAAGGAACCCCTGACCAACAGCAATCTAAGGATAATTCCTATGGTCGGTTGATAGCTAAAAATATCACAGGGGTAAATCACCAACACTTTTTTAACTATCGTTTGGATATGGATGTAGATGGTCAGGCGAATTCTGTGATGGAAATGAATATTAAAGCCTTACCAATAAATGAAAAAAACCCTTTAGGAAACGCCTTCTCTGTAGAGGAAACCCCGCTAACAACAGAAACAGCTGCTGTGCGCGATGTTGATATGAAACACAGTCGAGAATGGATGATTGTTAATGCAACTGAGAAAAATAATCTAGGAGGAGCTACTGGATATATGTTAATGCCAGGAAGCAACTCAGTATTTTTTCCTGTGGAGGGTGCAAAAATCCGGCAAAGAGCAGGCTTTACCAATCATCATGTTTGGGTAACGAAATATGAGCCAGAAGAACTCTATGCTAGCGGTGATTATCCTAACCAAGCTCAGTCAGAGACTGGTTTACCTAAATATATTTCAAATAACGAGTCTTTAGGAGGTCAAGATATCGTGCTGTGGTACACGATGGGCGTCACCCACGTACCGCGACCAGAAGATTGGCCAGTGATGCCAGTTCACCGAGTTGGTTTTAAGCTTGTTCCTAGAGGATTTTTTAATCGCAATCCGGCTATAAATTTACCTGAATCGATGATAAAAGGGAACAGGGAATAGAGAATGGGGAATTGGGAGTGCTGTTAGCAGTAGCAGGGCGTAGCCCGTGAGGAGTGAGTGTTTGTTATTTCTACCCCTGCCTCCCCTGCCCCTTTCACAAGTGTAGGTTTTTCACATTCAATCCGAAAAAGCCCATTCTTTCGTTCCAAAATCTTTCTTTGCGTCACCGCGTCTCCCCGTCGCGCAAAACGCAAAATATTAAAAACCTACATCTGTCAGCCCTGCCCCCTCTCCTCTTTTTAACTAATTTGCCGTAAGTCCCCCACTGAATTCGGTACTCCGAATCAGTGGTGGGATATAAGGCGGGCTGCGACGATTGCATCTTTGAGCAATTCTTCCCGTAGGGAAGACAGGGAAAAAATGTATGAGGAGTAGCCAAATATTTTCGGAGCAATGTTACTGAAATATGTATATAATAGTAACAGGTCGATATTTGGAGAAGTTGAGATGAGGCGACAAGCAGTAAAAGTCAGGTTGTACCCCACTGATGAACAAATTCAAGTGTTAGCTCAACATTTTGGTTGTGCGCGTTGGTGGTGGAACTATGGGTTGAATCAATGTATTGAAACCTACAAGGCAACTGGCAAAGGCTTGTCTCAATCTGGACTCAATTCTTTATTGCCAGGACTCAAAAAAGTAAAAGAAACAGAATGGCTAGGGGAATGTTATTCACAGGTTTTGCAGTCTGTAAGCCTCAACCTTAGCCGTGCGTATCAAAACTTTTTTGAAGGTAGAGCAAAATATCCAAGATTCAAATCAAAACACCATCGACAATCAATTCAATACCCTCAAAAAGTCAAACAGGTTGATAGTTGCTTGAAGTTTCCCGGTAAGTTGGGAAGTGTAAAAGCCAAAATCCACCGACCTCTGGATGGGGCAATTAAAACAGTCACAGTAAGTAAATGTCCAACAGGTAAATACTACGCTTCTGTTTTGATGGAATATGAGGGTGATTACCCTGAAGCAAAAAAAGATGGCAAGACTATTGGAATTGATTTAGGAATCAAGGATTTTGCAATTACTTACGACGGCAATAAAGTATCTAAATATTCCAATCCGAGACATCTATCTAAATATGAAAAGAAATTAGCTGTCAAACAACGTATTGCTGCACGAAAAAACAAAGGTAGTAATCGTCGTAGAAAAGCTAACAAGATTGTCGCTAGGGTATACGAACTCTTTAGCAATGTCCGCCAAGACTACTTACACAAGCTATCTAGAAAGATAGTTGATAATAATCAAGTTGTTGTAGTCGAAAACCTAAACGTCAAGGGCATGGTTCGTAACCACAAACTTTCCAAAGCAATATCTGATACAGGATGGGGAACTTTTGTAAACTTTCTTGGATACAAATTAGAACGTAGTGGTGGAAAGTTGATAGAGATAAATCGATGGTTCCCTAGTTCCAAACTTTGCTCTAATTGTCATTATCAAATATCTGAGTTGCCGTTAGATGTAAGAACTTGGACTTGTCCGAGTTGCGGCACTCATCACGACAGAGATGGTAATGCAGCGATGAATATTAGAGCCGAAGGTATCAGAATGCTTGCCCTGAGCGTAGTCGAAGGGCTATTCTCAACGGACACTTACTACAACGGGGGGAACCCCCGCAACGTAGTGTCCTCCTCTGGGACGGGGGAGGCTAACGCCAATGGAGAGGATGTAAGACCAATTCGCGGGCGCAAATCCAAGATGCGGCAATCTTCTGTGAAGTTGGAAGCCCACACTGTACCGTCAGGTCAGTCTGGGTAGTTCACTATGCTGACTCCATCTGCTCAATTGCCTTTATATGGTAGAAGAATCTTAGTGACGGCACCGAGGAATTATGCTGCTAGATTTTCTGAGCAGATTATTCAAAAAGGTGGTTTACCGATTCTTATGCCCACCATTGAGACATGCTATTTATCAAATTACGCTGAATTAGATATTGCTCTGAGTCAAATAGATACATTTGACTGGATTGTCTTCACCAGTAGAAATGGCATCTCTGGATTTTTTCAACGTATGAATGATTTGGATATTCCCACATCTATGCTGCAAAATTGTCGATTGTGTGCTTTGGGAAAAGACTCAGAAAGCTTGCTGTCTTTTTGTGGGAGAGTTGATTTAGTTCCACCAGAATCTAGCCCAGTTGGAATTGTGGCAGAATTAGCCAAAATTCCCAAAATAAATCAGCAAAAATTATTAATACCTGCTCCAGAAGTTGTAGGAATCGTTGAGCCGAATGTGATACCTAACTTGATTTCAGAGTTGCAGAAATTAGGCCCGCAAGCTATTCGAGTACCTGCTTATCTGACAAAGATTTTAGATAAAAGTATCTATGAAGTTGAACTAAATCTAATCCGTCAAGGGATGATAGATGTTATTGCCTTTAGTAGTACAGCGGAAGTGGAAAGCTTTTTGAAGATGGTAAACTTCCCAAGTGATTATGAGCATTCTATTATTGCTTGTTTTGGGCCTTATACAACTGCCAATGCTCAAAAGTTAGGCGTGAATGTTTCTGTTGTGTCAAAAGATTTTAGTTCGTTTGAGGGTTTTGTAGAGGCTATTGGGGAATTTTTACTTTTGATGTCAAAAGAAAAAGCTTGCTCATAGTTTACATGAACAAGCCTTTAGTGACTGACTAGACCCAATTACTTACGTGATTAACAATTTGCTCAATTTGTTATGGCGATCGCAATCTGCAATCATCAGCTTATACTAGATTAACTTTGACGACTCTATTCTTTTCTTCTTCTGCTTTAGGCAGTGTCAGATGTAATATACCATCCTTATATTCTGCCTTGACGTTGGTGTTTTGTATCCGGGCTGGTAAAGGAATCACGCGCTGAAATTTACCGTATTGGAATTCAGTTTTGACTACACCTTTGTCTTCTATTCTCAATTCAGATTTGCGTTCACCGCTGATATAAACAGCGCTATCTGTCACTTGTAAATCTAAGTCTTTCGCTGCAATTCCTGGAAGTTCTAGTTTGAGATGGATTGCTTCTGCTGTTTCTTGTAACTCAGCGGCTGGAACTTGAGTAAGATTCCTTTCAGCAAATGCTGAAGGTAGCATTTCTTCATCAAACAAGCGATTGATTTGGCGTTGTAGTGTGTTCAATTCTTGCCAAGGATTCCAACGTGCCATAGTCATATGTTTACCTCGTTATAATGAGTACTTGTTTTCAATCACTTCAGGATTTAATTCCTTGCTTTGTTTACATAATATTGAGAAATAAAAGTGGTGTAAATTCGGTTTTTATCACCTGTTTAATGATGATTGCCGAACCATAAATCAATTTGTTAGCAGGTACGGTAAACTCTACTAGTCAAATAGGGAACAGGGGGTATAAGGTAATTCTTGGTAAAAAATAGTGTATAAAAACAGATTCAACGAGAGGCGATCGCTAGTAAAATCAAACTAATTACTGATGATAAAAAATGCTTAAAATTGCCTAAGTCACGGTAATTTTTCGACTTGATTTTTCTTAAGTTGATAGGCATAATAAAGTACTTCTCCTGTCGCAACAGATATGTCAAATGGCTGGATTTACCTCTTAGCAGCAATCCTCTTTGAGGTTGCAGGCACAACTTGTATGAAATTATCACAAGGATTTACTAAGCTAGTTCCTTCAGTGTTAATATTCGTCTTTTATGGGCTTTGTCTTGGTTTTTTAACGCTTTGTCTCAAAAGGATGGAGGTAAGTATTGCTTATGCTGTTTGGGCGGGATTGGGAACCACTCTCATTGCAATTATTGGTATTATCTGGTTCCGTGAAGCTGCTACACTCATCAAACTTATATCAATCTCTTTGATAATTGTAGGTGTCATTGGCTTGAATGCAAGTCGGTGATCTTCACAGGCTAGAGGCTAGGGTATCCCCTGAGTGGTACGGTATAACCATAAAAAATACCTCGTCTATATGGAAATAGCGAGGTAAATTAATTCACATCAATAATCTGATTATTGTTGCAATATTCCGTTAGCAAAGCAAAATCAGACAACTTAGCTAAATGCTCTAAAAGTGTAGTAAACCTTAGTAGATATAGCCCACAAGTAATTGACCTTCAATACTTTAGCAAAGACAACTAAAGTACTGTGGTCAAATTGGCAGTTTTTTTATACATTAGACCTCTTGCAAAAGTCGGATACTCGCCAGAAAATAAATTTTCTGGCTGATAACTCAAGTCGGTTGAAACCGACTAATAACAGTATTTTTAGTCCGTTTCAACGGACTTTTGCTGTTAGGCAGAGACTTGAGTCTCTGACGGTTCAAGTATTTTTGCAAGAAGTCTATTGTTTGTGTAAAGACGCGCCGTTTGCAGCGTCCTTACACGTGACTCTAAATTTGCAGTAGTCCCTCTGGATTTACTGATAAAAGCGATCGCCTTTGCAAACCCTCACGATGTAAAATTTCATTAGCTGCTAACAAGCCACTACTAACCGCCCGTTCCATTAACCCACAAGGAAAGGGCATCTTTACCCAATCTCCAGCGAACAATAAGTTAGAAACATTAGTGCTAGTTTCTGGACGTTCTGCATAACTATTAGGTGGATACCCCGAAAAGTTATGCTGATTCACCAATTCTCGGTGCAATATTTTCGCTTGTTTTAACTCAGGGACAATTTCATACAGTTCTTGTTCAAAGGTAGTTAATAATGCTTTCTGATGAGGAAATTGTTTTTCTTTATAGCAATAAGCATGTAACTCCACGACGCTACCACCAGTACGTTTTGCCCAGTCGATGAATTGTTCTTGAATGCGGTGATAAAGAGTAATGCTATCGGTTAATTGATAGCCTGATAAGGAAGTAAAATCACTTTGTTCCCACTCAAAATCACGATCAAACCAGAAACGACAAACGGCAAAGGGATCAGCTATACTCAAATTCTCAACTTGCGATCGCACTTTTTGATCTACATCACCACTAACTCGCTTTAATAGTTGCTGTACTCCCGGTACATCGGTAGCCAAAACATAATAATCTGCTTGAATTATTTCTGATGATGGAGATGTATGATTAATTGCAACTAATTGCAAATTATCATCTTGCCGTTCTACTATTTGAAACTTAGCTAAGTCTCGCTGTGCAGGCCCTTTTACAACTTTACCATCAGCGGTAAACACTGCTCCATGACAAGGGCAATGAAATTTACCATCGGCGGCTATTTGTACACTACAACCTTGATGGGTACAAGTTAGAGAAATGGCTTCTTTACCCCCAGATGGAACTGCAAATACTTCATCTGCTGTACCAAAATACTCTAGAGATGTTGACTGCAATGTCTCTACATAAGGATTCCGCTTTACCCAAAAAGGAACATGATTTTGACTGTTACCAACATGATATTTTAGAGCATCAATTTTACCTTGTATGGTCGGAATTTCGCTTACAGTTGTATCTGTAATAATTTTACCGCCATTACTTTGAATTGCTTTAGCAATTGGTTGCACTAAGCTTGTTCCCATATCGTCTTTCGTGCCATTAAAAGCTAATCCTTCTGGATTGCCAAAAAAATAAAAATGGAAAAACTGCATGAGTTCTCCTACACTCATCATGTCTGGTGCATTCAAACTAGATTTGGCAAATGGGAGAAAGTACAAGTCATACAAACCTTGGGGAAATTCTGTTTTTACCCAATCAGCAACTGATATATTATCAAAGCGTCGATAATTCTTTTCTCGCTGAAAACCAGTGATTGCTTGGAATACTTGTAAATGTTTGATTTTTGTCAGATTAATTCCCCATTGAAAGCGGTTAGGAGAGGCGATCGCTAAATCTATAATATTCCAAGGAAAGGCTGAACTACTAGGGCGAAATATCTCTGGTTTGTATTTGGAATTGCGGTAAACTACAGAGTAAAAATTTAGCGATCGCCAATGATCAATTATTTCTAATTCTGATACTAAACTATTCAGGTTATAGTATTGCGGAAAAAAGCCATGGAAGCCATGTTCCATCATGAAGGTTTCGCCAGCAGCTTCTATTTGCCAACTAGCAATTTTGCCGCCGAGTTGCGGGGATTTTTCTAATAGTGTCACTACAAATCCCCGCTGGCTTAATTCATAGGCGCAAGCTAAACCTGCTAAACCAGCCCCAACAACTACAACAGTTTTTTCTTGATTCAACATCCGTGGAAGATTGAGAGTATCTTTTTGAAAAACTGCTGGTTTAGGCTTAGTAAAGCGAGAGTATCCTGTTAATCCTGCGATCGCACCAATCCCAAATAATTTTAGCAGTGTACGACGAGAGATAGTAGATGATTCCGGCAAAGTAGATAATTGACTCATTGGTAACAAAGTTAACTCTTCACAAATGAGGGACTGGGGATTAGAGACTAGGCACTAAGCTGTTGTGCTTTTAATTTGCATAGTTCAAACCACTAAAAAGACATGGGGATACGGAGACGCAAAGATGTAATTTCAATGACGATTAGCTTAGGAAATAACTTTCTTGATACTCAATTCCCAATTCCCCAACTTTCAAAGCCTACATTTCTATTTGATCAAACATAGATTTACAAAACTTGAGGTAATAAATTACAAGATTATTTGACAGTTTAATATATTATTTAATAATTGACTACTGAACGTTAGGTAGATTAAGGATGGCAGATAACCGCCGCTGTACGAAAGAAGAATCTTCTAGTGGGCGAGAACGGCTGGTTGATGAGGCTGAAAGATTATTTCGCGCACGAGGCTATAATGCTGTCAGCATGAGGGATATAGCTTTTGAGGTGGGAATTCGTCAGGCATCGTTATACTACCACTTTCCTAGTAAAGAGCAGCTTTTTGTGGCTGTCACCGAGCGGATGTTTGAGAGACATCGTGCAGGGTTACAGCAGGCAATTTACCATAATGGCAGTGATTTGCGATCGCAACTTCATGCAGTTTCGGGGTGGTTTCTTTCACAACCTCCCATTCATTTTTTAAGTATGTTCCACACTGATATGCCCTGTTTGGGGGAAGATAATATGCAAAAGCTTGCAGTTTGTGTAGAACAATCTGTTTTTGAACCGATAAAACAAACCTTCATCAAAGCACAAGAACGAGGTGAAATTCGCTATACTCGTCCCGAACTGCTAGCAGGGTTCTTTTTATCAGTCATGGAAACCATTCCCTTCGTCACCACCAAACCGAGTGCTGTCTCTGGGGAAGTCATGGCGAATGAAATGATTTCTGTTTTGTTGGATGGACTGAAAGTGTAATTTGGAGGATGGGGGGATGAGGGAGATGAGGGAGAGAGTGAGGGGACGCGGAGACGGGGGGACGCGGAGACGCGGAGAATAACAAATGACAATTCTCAATTCCCCATTCCCTATGGCTATTCCAAGATATATAGTTTTAATCGTAGCGATGTTAGTGAGTGGGGAAAATCGGCAGGCGCTTGCAGACTTTCAGGTTTCCACTCAAGATGATGTTAGTGAGATTGTTATAGACGGTGGGTATGCTAAATACGGTAATTATGTAGATTCAACCGTAGTGGGAGTACCCACGCTCGAAAGTGTGCAGGCTGTTGAGTTTTCCCAGAGAATTATCAAAGATATCCAAATTCGTTTTGTTGACGATCAAGGTAAGCTAGTAGATGATCAAGGTAAAGCGATCGCAGGACGTACTCAAAAAGATTTTATCCTCAGTCTTTTAAAGCTCAAACCTGGTCAAATATTTCGTGAGGATACACTTAGAACTGACTTAGCGCGACTTAGAAGGTTAGAATCATTTGATGAAGTCAAGGGTTTCTTTGAAGAAGATGCATCTGGTGTTAATATCATTTATGAAATCAAAGAGCGTCGTTTTCCTTCTCTGAATTTTGGGGGTGGTAATAGCGATGATATTGGGCTTTATGGTCAGGTTGGTTATGAAGATGCAAACATCAGCGGTCTGAACGATAAGCTAAATACAACTATTCAAATCAGCGGTAAAGATGTCCAGTTTAGTAGCCAATTTGTTAGCCGTTATCGTCCTGGAGAACCAAACCGTTTAGGTTACAGCATAGGCGCCCTTCGAGAACGAGATTTATCTGATACTTTTGACGAAGATATCAAACTAGCTAATGGTGATAGAGTAAGAGAAGGCAGATTTGGTGGTTCTGTAGCAGTTTTACGGTCTTATGATGATTGGGATGCAGCAGTAGGTCTCAACTACACTAGGATTAGTCTACGCGATCGCGATTACAATGTTGTACAGGTAGATGAATTAGAAAATCCGCTTTCCCTGAGTGGTACTGGTATTGATGACCTATTTACAATATCCTTAATAGTATCCAAAGATGATCGCGATCGGCGTAAAAATCCGACTCAAGGGTCAATCCTCACCTTCAGTACCGAACAAGCAATACCCATAGGACTAGGCAGTATTTCCAGCAACCGCTTACATGGTAATTATATTCAGTATGTGCCAGTCACTTTAATAGGGAATGGTCAATCAACAGAAAATCCAGAAATGGTAGCTATAAACTTGCAACTTGGCACATTCATAGGAGATTTCCCACCAGCTAATGCATTTGCTCTCGGTGGACTCGATTCAGTACGGGGTTACGGTTATGGTAAAGTTGGCAATAGTCGTACTTATGGTTTAGCTTCTGTAGAGTATCGCTTCCCTATTTTCCAATCATTGGGAGGAGTTGTTTTTGCAGACTTCGCCTCAGATTTCGGTTCTAGCAAAACAGTGTTAGGGGAACCGGGTGTACAGCGAGATAAACCAGGAAGTGGCTTCGGATATGGGTTAGGAGTGCGAGCAAACTCACCTTTTGGGCTAATTAGAGGTGACTTAGGAATCAGCGACCAAGGAGAAATTAGATTAGAGTTTACCACAGGTCAGAGATTCTAATTCGTAATTCGTAATGACGCGACGCTCCTGTGTCGCTCTAAGCGAAGCTATGCCGCAGGCTTTACGCTGACGCTCGTACCTCGCTACCGCTGCGCTAACGCTATCGAGGACTCGCTACCGCTGCGCTAACGTAATTCGTAATGACGCGACGCTCCTGCGTCGCTCTAAGCGAAGCTATGCCGCAGGCTTTACGCTAACGCTATCGATGACTCGCTAACGCTACGCTAACGTAATTCGTAATTCGTAATACTTCGACTTCGCTCAGTACAAGTTCGTAATTCGTAATTATTTATTCTCCCTCATCTCCCCTATTCCCCGTTCCTGAATAATGAAATATTGGTGCGAAACTATAGCTGTAACTCAGCGCATTTTGATTGAACTTTTACGTCGTAGGCGCAGTCTGATTTTTTGGACGATTTTTCCCATATCAGTGTTAGTTCTCAGTGGATTTATTTTGGCAGAACGGGCAAAACTTCCAATATCTAATGCTTTTGAATATGCTGCACCTTCAACATTAGTAGGCGCGGCACTATTTTTTAGTTGTTTAGGTGGTAGTGTCGCCACCGTCGTTGCAGAAAGAGAACAGCAAACTCTGAAGCGTTTATTTATCTCACCTTTGAGTGGTATATCTTATTTTTTGGGAATTTTTCTGGCTCATACCTGCATTGGCATAGGACAAACACTTTTGATTTATACTATCGCTGCATTTTGGGGTGCTACATTCAAGGGTTCGATTTTCTTGGGACTAGCAATTATTTTCATGAGTATCCTCGCCTACGTTGGTTTAGGCTTTATTTTGGGTACACAGTTGGCGCGTCGTATCGAAGATGTGAACGCACTAGTAGCCGCTTTTGGAGTTCCTTTATTAATTCTCGGTGGCGCATTTTTGCCCGCTTCCTTATTTCCTCAAACACTACTTAACATCGCCAAATTTAACCCAATTTATCACATGAATATAGCTCTAGTAGCAGTCTCAGCGAGAGCAGAAAATATTGATAAAATCGCATCAAACTATTGGTTTCTATTAGTATTTGCTTTAGTAATGGTATTCGGTGGATGGTTATCTTATCAACGCATGTTAAGAGTTGAAAAAAGACTGTAATTAGTCACTTATTCCTCATCTGTCTCACCCTTCTCCCCTAAGCGCCCGCCGTGCTAACTTTGCATAAGTTTTCACCGTAGTATAAGGCATCTCTAAATCTTGGGCTATCATCTGTAAAGATTCGCCCATTTCTCGCCGTGCCAAAATTGTAGCCCAGGTAGAGGCAATTTTATCAGCGCGATCGCCTCCTGTACGTTTTCGTTGTGCAGTAAATAGCACTGTTAACTCATCTATGCGTTCTCCTAACATATTTGTCAGCAATTGAGTGGGTACGGTTGTTTCTTGTTCCACCCATTCCAAGCGAGTTTGTCCTAGTCCAAAAGTAGTTTTATGCCCTGTACCACAGTAGGGTGCAAGTTTTACCAAAGCATAAAACAATCGCGTAAACTCAGAATTCGCCAAAGCTGCCTTACTCAAACCACAAGCAATTGCCCCTGTGAACCCAGTCACCGAACCCCGCTTACCCGCCGCTACTTTCACCGACTCCAAACGGTGTTGGTGAATGATAACTCCCTCATCTATCCAGTCGAGAAAAGCTTCTTGTGCAATTGTCATACCCGAAAAGTCATTCCAGCGACGCAGGTAACTGTGAAAAAGATTAACAGGAACAGGCAGGGGAAAATGATGACCTTTACGACGAAAACTAGTAGGCGAGACAAAACTCAGATTAACGTTAGAATATTTTTCTGTTGATGACTGTAATAATTGCCCGTAGGTAGTCGGTGGATGAGCAATACTTACCTGTTTTATGCTCATAGGGGCATCTCTTAAATCTAAAATTGCTGGTAATTGGGCTAACCATTGACCGAGAAACTCTACTACTCTTTGAGAAAGAGCATTGATATGCCAGCGGTAAATTTGATTTGCTTCTAATTGCAACTGTCTGCCAGTGGGAAGGAGTTGACCTTCTAATGCTGAAATATTGAATGGCTTTTCTGACTCTCCATCATGAAGGTAGGTGGAAAGTTCAGGGTTGAATTGCCGTACTTGGTCAAGAAACCAAGCATGAAGCCCAATAGTGTACTGAGAGTATAGGGAAGTGGAGGTTATTGGCTGAAGGTCAAATACCAATCCTACCAGTTCTGTGTCATCAGTCCACGTAGGGATAGATAGAAAAGATTCTGATTTGAGCTTTGCTTTTGCTCTTGCCATTACTGGATGTTATGCAAATCATAAAGTATTATATTGTATTTCCATCCCCTTGCGGGGAGTAAGGTTGCTGAAAGTCGCAGCAGTACTATTGGAGTACGATATCTCTGGCAAGTTTCAATCCCCTTGCGGGGAGTAAGGTTGCTGAAAGAGCTTTCGCCCAAACAACTGCACGAAGTGATGCAGGTTTCAATCCCCTTGCGGGGAGTAAGGTTGCTGAAAGTTGAAGTAGTCGAACCTGAAGTTACAGTGCGATGTTTCAATCCCCTTGCGGGGAGTAAGGTTGCTGAAAGCCCCAGATCCCAATTCACTCAAATATCTGTACTTATGTTTCAATCCCCTTGCGGGGAGTAAGGTTGCTGAAAGTCAGAGTCAAGATTTTCTCCCGGCAGGCAAATTCATGTTTCAATCCCCTTGCGGGGAGTAAGGTTGCTGAAAGGTCTTCGTGTATGTCTAATGTGCCTGTATTTTGATTGTTTCAATCCCCTTGCGGGGAGTAAGGTTGCTGAAAGTTGAAGTAGTCGAACCTGAAGTTACAGTGCGATGTTTCAATCCCCTTGCGGGGAGTAAGGTTGCTGAAAGTCCGCCCTCTAAAAATCAATCCAGCAGCAGACTTCAGACATGATTTTGGCAGGACTCAATTTTTAGAGCAAAAATCGAGCTTGAAACACTGCCAATTGAAACAACTTGAAACTGAAACTATTGATTTGTCTAGGTTCTGGAGTTTGGCGGGGCCCCTGGGGTTTTTGTCCCCGCTTCGACCTGCCAAAAATTGGTGATTGGTAGATTATAAAGCGATCGCCTACACCTGTCGAGAAATTTCCATTAGTTCTTAATTATGCTGCTAATATCTGTTCAACCGTAAGCGTCAGTTCTGGGAAAGTTCGCGATACGATTCTATCTGTACTTCGGTAGGAAGTAAATTGATAAACTCCATGCTCATCCAGAAGATAAACAAAAACTGTTGGTACTTTTGGATTTCCCAAATAATTGCGGCTTCCGATAGCTAGATAATCTACAATCCAATATTCGGATATACCCAAGCGTTGGTATTCATCGAGTTTATCGATATAATCATCTTCCCAATTTGTAGATACTACCTCTACAGCTAATTGCAGTGGTTCTAAAAAGGCTGTGTAAGCAAAAGGGTTTGAGTCCCATCGTGCTTTATCTACAACACTGACATCTGGAAAGCGACCTTGTTCTTTACCTTCTGGGGTGAAAGTTCTAATCATAATTCTACCTGACACCCTGTAGTTAAGATGAAGACGCTCAACCTCTCTATCAAATTTTCTAGTAATCAAATCTGCTGTATTGTCATGCTGGCGTGTTGGTAGTATCCGCACAATATCGCCATTAACTAGTTCATAACGACCCTCTTCGGGAAAGTCGTACTCCAGAAATTCTTTAAAGGTGAGTTGTTGCTGAGGTTGTTTTGCAGCTAAGGTCATGGTCTGTTTTGAAAAACTGCAAATGGTTATAGTTTAAGGATACTGCGGGAGTTTGGAAAAGGTAAGGGGTGCGATCGCATGTATGCACGTCAGAAAATACCTGACTATTTTCCATGAATACATCTGAAACTGGTATCAACTCTTTGTGTTATTTCTCCTCGTTCTACTCGCACCAGATTTTCTCTAGTAGCTGCGATGGTGAGATATAGGGGAATTCCGCAATCAACCGCCGCCAAAACCAACGCCGCAGACAAAGTTTTTGTACCACCTGTATAGTCAGCAAAAATTTCATTGTCAGAATTTTCTTGTAGCTGACAAATATACTTGTATGGAAGGTGATAACATTCAGCTAAATCGTCAGGATTTTGGATGAGAATTAAATCGCGATCGCTTTGAAAATTTTCACCTAATTCGACTTGTGTAGGAATATTCGGTAATTTTTCGATAACTTCTGTACCGCGTCGCACTTCACAAGGGGTTCCCTCGCCAATTACTTGTGACTTGCTGCCTTTTTCACCATCTGAGGCAATAAAAATCACGCGATCGGGTTTGAGGCTGCGAATTGATGTAACAATAGGTTGGAAGGAACCACCAACTGTGGCTAAGAGAATTTTAGGCATAAGCTAAATTTTTATTTTAAGCAATAGCGATGAAAACACTATAAATTATATGAAAGTATAGTAGTCATAGTTTCAAAAATATGTGATTGCGTTTTTTGTTTTTTTTAATATAAATTCAATCAATATTTTCAATATGTGGTAATAGTGCCTGCCCAATTTCTTGTAATTGAGGATATATAGATTGGGCTTTTTGTCTAAGTTTGGCTGCTGTTTGAGGTTGACGCTTCATACCCACATGAGCAATATCATTACGTAACTCAGTCATGTGTCCCCATATCTTTGCTAGAACATCTGCCTTTGATAGAGCTTCAAACTGTTCATCACAATCACTAGGAGTAATAGGACGTGGTTCTGGTTTACGTTTCTCAACTGCATTATTTAAAGAATTTTCTACAGACTTCCGTCCTTTTTCGTGGTCAAACATAAATTCACTAAAACCAAAATTTAATACTAATATAGAAACTAACCATTCCCGAGCTAAAGTTACTGCTTGTACAACTTTATCTCGCTGAATATACCATTCAATCATTTGTAACTGTAACCAAAGATTTTCAACTAAATTAGATTTATCAGTGGAATCTTTTAAAGCAAATTGTCCATATTCTCCAATCATTTTATCTGCCAGAAGTGCAAACGGTTTTGCTCGTAGAGAAAAACTTTGTGCAGCTTGCTTTAAGGTTTCCTCTAACTGAGTAGCTGATTGCATAGTCTCAATTGGTCTAGTAATATTTAAAGCTAATGAAATACTCTCAATAGTTTCAGCAGCTTTTTTAAGGTGATTTCTTAATGGTCTGCTGCTGGGGTTATCGCGTAGTTCATTACCGGATGGAATAGCATTTTTGATTAAATTTGCTAATGCCTGTCCATCCCCTATTTCAACAAAGCGTTCGGTTGCTGTTAACCAATCAAGCATTCCTACAAATTCTGATAAATTAATTACTGGTGCTGGTATACTATCTCTTGCATTACCTAATTCCCATGCTCCATAATAAATAGCCTCAATTTTAACTTCCTTAGCTGCTTTCAGGTAAGCTGCAAATAAAAATACGAGAAATGGTAAAGAACGTAGTCCATGAGTAATATCAAAAATTACTGAATCATTGTCATTAACTTGTTCTGCAATAATTTTGAAAGTTTGCCACATTTCTTCAGTTGTTTCGCCAGTTGGTATATCAATCGGCTTTATACGTGGATCTCCCAATTTATCCAGTACAGGAAAAGTTTTTTCTTTTGCCTCAGTTGTGACACAGACTAACATAGTATCGTAGTCGCAAAACTGGCGTATTGCTTCAGCAAAAACTTCGCCTTTATAAGTTTTATTCTCAAAACTATACATAGTTTCACGTGCATTTATACCAAGAAAAGTAATTACTTTTTTCATAGTTAGTTTTTTTGATTTACTTCTAATATTGCTGTCTGTCCCATACCCAAACGGGTTTTCATTCCTGTACCCGCAAATCGTGCATATTGAACTAATAAATTAGCAACATTTGCCAATAAAGGGTCAACCCGGTTGAAAATCTGTAATGTTACATCGCCAATAAAGCCATTTACATAACCTTTGTTTAATGACAAACTTCGCGTTTGAATTTTGTGATTTTTGAGAATAGTAGCATTGCTAAGGTAAGCAATTAATTCATCACCTCCTAAATAAACAGGTGCAAAATGATTCCAGCGTTCTAACCAACTGCGAAACATTAAGTTTGGTACGGGTAGGGGTAAACTCACGCCACCTTGAGCAAAAGAGGTAGGAGTGAGAAACTGCAAGTCAAATCGCCTGATTGCTTCTGGTTCATTTGCTACTAGTTCGGTGTATAGTTCTTCATAGCTTGTGGTTTCATCTTCACGGTTAACAATATTAAACTTGGCACCTAAAAATTCCAGTGAATCTGAAAGATTAAGATGAGAAATAGCTTTTGCTGAAACTTGTTGTAATCCACATATAGATAATTTATAAAACTCCTCTGGATGAAAAGTTACAAAGTCTTTAGATGTGGATTTTAAACCCATGATTCCTGAGCAAGAAATAGAGGGTATTGCCTCGCTTCCCATTTCTATATATAGCTGTTGATGAAGTTGTTTTACTAGTTCCAACCCATAAGAACGAGGTAAAACTGTTGATTCGGATACGCCTAATGTCCAAGTAGAATGAATCAGCATGATTATAAAGTCTTGAATTTAACCCATCCTGGTACAAATTTGATTTCGCCATTCGGATTCATTACAGTTCGTCTAGATTTTGGGGCTTCAAAACCTGGCGCTTTTATACCACAAGTATCGCGGATTTCTGCTCTGAGAGTGTCGTCAAAACATAAACCAACTGTGGTTCCTGTCATGCCACTACCCCAACCTAATCTGAGGCTATAAGGAGATTTTTCTGGCTCGTAAAACTCACGGATATAATTAAAATCTAAGTTTCTATTAGATGCTCTAGGGTTATTTTCAATCGCTTGCCAGTAGTCATGTTCATAGTCCCATTGTTCTTGGGTAAACTCTTGACATATTTGCAAGAGTTCATCAAGGTTATTAAAAGGTAATTTCATTCCCTGTTTGTGCTTAAACCAGGAAAGCATTTCTGTATCTAAGGTGAGAGTAAACTGTGTGTGAACATTCCGCACCATTTCAGCATAAATAGGTGCTTTATACTTAGCCAAATAATCAGGAAATCTGCTAGAAATTATTACCTCAGCGATAACAGGTATATTAATAGGTATTTCTTGACCTTTCTTAGTTTTAATTTTATCCTCTAAAAGAGGTTCACAGTCTGTTACTTTGAGCGCTCTTAAAAAGTCTGTATTTGGCCCTTTGCCGGAAAAGCTTCTATCTTGATATATGAGACGAAATTCTGAAAACAAATTCTCCATAAACAGGTCATCATCGAGAAATTTTTGCTGATACTGGTTAAGTTGTCCTAACCTTTGTCTCAAGGTTTTCTCAATTTCGCTAACCCGCTTTGATGAGGGGACTTGATATTTTTCTGCATGTTTAAGTAAATGATATGCGATCGCAGTTCTAATTGCACCTTTAATTGAAGAGCCAGGAATGAATAATTGTCCCATACCAGTACGAATCATGGGACGTAAATCTGTAATTCTTTCGCTTGTCAATTTTTGGCTAATTGCGTCTTTAGGAAAAACTGCTTCTCCATTTGCGTTGATAGTATTCCACCAATCAGAACCAAATGCTTGTTTTAAAAGTCTGCTAATGTCCTGACGTTCTTCAATTGCCTGAATATAGTCATCTAAAAATCGTCCTCCCTTGTGGATTAAAGCTTTTGCTAGCGCCTCTTGATTGGCGAGATAGACTTTTTTATCTGTCTGCACATATTCAAAAGGATTCAATCTGGAGACAGACGAACCAATATGTAAAATAGGACTAGTTAACTGTATCTTTTTTGATTGATATAAGTCAGGTTTTTTGAGAGCAAATTCAGGAGAAGCCACCATGTTATTTATCCTGTGCTTGAATTGGCAGACTTAGGCTAATACCACTACGATAAATATTATGTTTATTAAAGTTATGAGGTGTAACATTTATTAGCTTTCCTTGTGGTGATGTGAGAAAAACAGAACCTTCGCTAAACATTCGCACCATTTGACGACGCAGTTGACTTTCTGCTATCCATCCACCCCGTTCTTGAATTTCGTAACAGGCGTTATTTAAAAATTCATCTGGTATGGATGACTCCCAAAATAAACTCATGAGGGTGTGGTGAGTTCCATCTGAATTTACTACCTGTTGCCAAGTTTCAGGTAATTCTAACCACTCAAGTTGAAATCTTCCTGCACCACTAGAACGTTCTCCTCCGATTCCTTCTTCTCCTAAAAAATGCAAGGCAGCTTCTAATTTATCTACTAATTTCTCGCCTTCTTGTGATAGCTGTAAGAGAAAGTATAAGCCAGATGGATTTTTATCCCACTCGAATTGCACAAAGCCAGTATGATATAGGTTTGTAGCTCTGGTAACGCGATCTACAGCAATTTTGGGAACTTTGTCAATTTTAAAGGATTTTTTGTATTCAAATGTTCCTAATTTATTTAGCTCTCCTTGGGATTTACCATTGGTTGTATAAGCAATTAATTCATCAGTATCAGCATCTTTTTCAAATCCTTGACCTTGATACCATCTTTGCCATACTTCTAAAGGCAAATAATTGAGTTTTTTATAAGTTTTGAAAAACTTTAGATCATCATCAGGGTAATTATGAGGAAATTTTAGTGGACGGGGAAGATAATAAATTGTGCGATCGCTTGCTTGTCGATATATAAATGTTGAACTTATTCTGAATGGAGGGATTAAGTTTGATTGTTCTGGTGTGGGGAACTTTTGTAATAATTCCTCCACTGCATGTTTACTAAATAACCTCGCATAAGCACTAATCCAGGCACTAAATAAGCTATCTGAACGAATGCGATCGCTTGTTTCTTCAATACCGATTCCTACTTCCCCAAAGTGAGCAGGACTACGCCCAAAATTGAGTTTAACTAATTTCCAAACACTCATGATCAATTCCCTGGCAGTAAACGCTGTTCAATGTAATCGCGCAAGCTTCCAAAGTTATCTAACAGTGCTTGTGTGTTGGCAGATTGCAACGACTGTAACCCCGACGTACCAGCAGGTGTATTGGTAATCTGACGGTATTGTTCCAAGCTGCGATAGGAAAACTCAAAGTTTTGAAATCTGACTTTGCCATAACCCCTAGAACCATGTCCACCGAGGGCATCATCTTCTAAAATGGCTAAAGCGATCGCAATATTTTGCACATCTTCTATAGCTTGCTCTGCATTCTCTACGGTATAAACTAATTCAAACTTAAATTTTGCTCCTGCTGGTACGCGTTCTAATTGTCTGGGGTTTGCGGCTGCTGTCACTCTATCAATACCGTTTTCAAATTTCCACTCAGTCATGTATAAACCAGTATCAACTCGTTCCAGTAATTTAATTGACTCATCTGATAAATGGCAATCTCTGACAATTAAACGAGCTGGTGCATTCCGTCCTTTAACTTTTAAGTACTGCTCTCGTATTTCTCCGTGTCCGATTTGAGTAGCTTGAGTTTCAAATCGTGCAAATCTATGTTCCTCACTACTATGTCTTATGATCATTCGCGCTTCAACATTAGGTACTCGCTCTAATCTCTCCTGATTAACAACATCACTCTTTCCCCAAAAATTAACGCCAGTCGAACCAAAAATTCTAGAAACCTTACAGTTTTTAGCACCATCAAATCTAACAAGTATTGATGAATTATCTGTTTTTATTTCTGTATAACCATCCACTAAATCATCACTTTCATAACGATAAGTACCGCTACCTCCTGGACGGTTTAGAGGTAATTTACATAAACGCTCCAAAATGGAGCGTAACTTACCTTTAATAGATGAACCCGGTAGATAAGGATGGCGATTAATAGGATTACGGATAACAGGTTTATCTAGTCCACCAATATCTAATCTTTCACCACCACCTCCGATATGAATACCTGTTTCTAACTTCAAATTACTGTTAATTATTACTTTTCCCAGTAATTCTTTTTGTTCAAAGTTATTTGTTGATAATGTCATTGATCTTCTCCTCCTGCTGCTTTATGGTAAGCAATAATTGCTTCAACTAATTGAACAAGTCTGTCAAAATCTTTTGTTGTTTTTACCTGTAGTATTGCTGCGTCCAATACTTGCTTAAAAGGAGCAACTGGCCCCAGATCTCTATTATTTTTTCGTTGTCGAGCCGCAGCATAAGCAAGTTTAGGTTGTAAGAGAATTAAGTCATCTTTAATAACATCAAATTCTCTTTTGTCATTTTTATCTAAATTAGATTTTAGACGTTTTACAGCATCTAAAAATTTACGTATTTGATTGGTTTTGAGCCGATTGTTAGCAAGTTCTTTACCAAGTTTTTCGGTATCATTTACTAATTCACGAATATTATATTCTTGGAAACCTGAATTAAAGTTTTTAATTTTATTAACCATTATTATGGCAATATCTTCACTGTGGTTAAATTGTTTAGATGTTTGTGTCATTTTATGATATGCGGTTTAATAATTCAATCCAAGTAGCGATCGCCCGAAAATACGGTGCATTATACGGACTTTTCAAAGACTTACGAAAAGCAACATCATCTAGTATTTTGTTGGGTAATCTCGCTAAAGTATAAGCAATCTTTGGTAGATGCAAGTAATAGCGAGTTCCTAAAGCCTCCTCTGATTTACTATCTTTAAATTTTTCTAGTGCCTGCTCTTGTATTTGTGCAGTTATCAACAGGTTATGCACAAAATTTCGAGAATAATTAACTCCAATATCTTGCTGTTCTAATCTCTCTACAAATGGTAGGATACCTAATAGTTTTGGTTGTGCTTCTGAATGCAAATATTGTTTGACTTCAGAATCAATTATGCTGAGATTTTGTATTCCCAGCCATTCATCCCATTTGAAAACTTGAGCGAATAGCCCTAAACTATCTCTACCATTTGCTTTAGCTGCTTCTTCAGCGTCTCCTGATGCTTTTGCAGCTTGATATAAGGGAAATTTAGCATCATCAATACTGATTCCGCCTGATAGTGTAATATCTGGGTTATTGCCTGTATAAGCGCGGAAACATTGATAAACGTCAAAGGCAAATTCTACGATTTGATTCCAAGCTCCACTAACAAATAAATCATCACCTCCAGCGTAGATAAATAATAGATCTAGACGTTGATCATTTGGTGTTAGTTGTTTAATAGTGTTAGGAATATTTGCGTTTCTTACTTCTGCTAAACTATTGAGATGAACTTTGAAAAAATAGCTCATCTGCCGGGAAAGTCCAGCGAGTCTGGGTAAAGTTTGGTTAGCACCCAAACCTTTAGCAAATATTTGTCCTAACCGATCTACATCCATTCTTAAATAACCAACTCTCTCAATACCTTTAGCCTTCCGCGCCATTTCCTCAGCACGCATAAAGCCTACAGGTTCTTCTGTGTCCTCAGATTGCTCTTGACTCTGACGACCATAATTACCCAACAATAAAGGTAGAGCATTACGAAAATGCTTAAATTGATAGTGGTCTAACGTCCAATCATTTACTAACAAAACTGTATCAGAATCCTTACCTATTTGTTTCCAGTTTTTGAATAAATGGTAATGAATATTTACAGCAGAAAATTCGCCAACAGGCGGGAGTTTAAATGAAAGTGTATGTGATGCACCTGTAATGTTTTCTCTAGGCGATCGCACAATTGCTTCTACTCCAAATAACCGCCCTCCTAAATTAAACATATTACGACAACTGGCACAAGCTAAAACCGAATCTGGCTCTTTAGAATTCAGGGGTTTTAGTTTTGAATTTTCTACATCATCACGATAACAAACACGACATGGTTCATGACTATCGCGCTGTTGAATGAAGTCGTTAATCTGATTAGCAAACTTACGAGATTTGTGTACAGATAGCTGAGTAGTTGCATTTGACCAATGATCGGCAATTTTTGCAGTTGCAATATCAGCTAGAGGAAATTTAAAACAATCAAGAGCGAGAAAAACTTTACCTTGAAATTCATCCAAAAGCCATTTATTAAATTGCTGACGTACTTGCTCTACAATCTTTTTAGTTGTTTCTGTTCCATCTGCTAAAATATATAAATTGCCACCACCAGCATAAATTATATTAGTGCGAGGAAGATTTAATCTAGTTAATAATTGTTGTACTATTTCTTCTGTCACTAACTCTAAATAAAAGCTCCGTGCCCGTAGTGATTTGAGCGCCCCATCAGAAGATATCGTATATATAAACTTTTGAATTCCTGACAAATCACCTACTATCAAACTTAACTCACTTTGATTTTGATTGCCAGCAATACTAGCAGCAATAGCAGCAGTAGTTTTTGCTATATCTACCAAAGCTACATCAGATTCACCAAAGCTGAGACATGAGCCAACTTTTTCTAGAATCAGCATCAGTAAAGAAAAGTTTTCCCAGTTATTATTGATATTAGGTAATATGTCTGTGGTAATTTCTGCTTTAAAATCTGATAGTTGTTTTTCAACAGAAGCTAAATCTAGCAGATAATAAATTTGAGGATATTTTTCCTGATCGTTTTTAATTGTTTTAAGCTGATGATAATGTGCCTCTGATTTTAGCTTGCTAGTTTCATCAAGTTTTACGCTATCAAACAGTGAACGCAATACTCCTATTTTTGAATTTTTATTCCAGCCTAATATTTCTTTGGCTTTGGTGACTTCTGGATACTCTTGATCTAGAGGAGGATGAGTAAAATCGGCCCAAATAGCCAAGGAAGCGATCGCCTGTTGAACAACCTGTAATGCAACTTGAGAACTTGTCACCATAACAACTTTTGCTTACTTAAACTTCAAACAATATCAGAACAGGAATAGAAAGTAACAATGATCACTTATCTACATCCTTAACCACTACTCAACCCCGCCAAAGCTTGTACCATCTCACAGTTGGAAACATCCTCTTTACATTTGAGGTAATGAACACTACCAGTTAGCATGAGCGATTCAGTCGTAATATTATCTGATCTAACATCATATTTGCTACAATTGTTAGCAATTATACGCAAACCTAAAAATAATGAGTGACGTATCGGTACTCCTCACCCAGTAGCTTTAAAAGCATAAATAGTCATTACCTCAGTTTTTCCACCTATGGCTACATCATATATGATGCTGGAAGAGGCCTATTCCGGTTAACTAAACTGTACTGTGATCTGAGTGGAAAATCTCTCGTTACTCTCTGCGTCTCTGCGCCTCTGCGTGAAAATATAAATGTAACTTAACTAAAATGTTGATACCAATAAATTTAGTCAGAATAGATGAAGAACCAAAACTCAAGAAAAATTTAGGCGAATATAATTCGCTAGCACACAGGTGTAGGCGAAGCCTTCCCGTTCACGCAGCGTCTCCGACAAAAGAAGGGTAGTCCGCCTACGCAGACTAACTAAAAACTAAGTCTTTCAAACCCACGGAGGCGGGTTTTGTTTGTGTAGCCGCGATTTCTAATCACTTTTAAAACTTGTTTTTTCAATAAAAAACTATATGTTAGTAATTGAAAATTTAACCAAATCCTATGGACAAATAAAAGTTCTCCAAAATTTGAACTTGCGTATTGAATCAGGAGAAATTTACGGTCTCCTCGGTGCGAATGGAGCCGGGAAAACAACTACAATTAATATTATTTGTGATTTACTTAAAGCTGATAATGGTCAGATTACAATTAATCATCAACCTATTTCCGCAGCAACAAAAAAAATAATTGGCATTGCACCTCAAGAAAGTTTACTCTACAAAACTTTGACTTGTGAGGAGAATCTTAATTTTTTTGCCAAGATTTACGGCTTAAACCGAGAAACACGCCAGAAACAGATAACAGAAATTTTGACGGCTGTAGGCTTATTAGACAGAGCAAAAAGCCCGGTAGAAACCCTCAGCGGCGGAATGCAGCGACGGTTGAATATTGCTGTGGCTTTGGTACATCAGCCAAAGTTAGTCATTTTAGATGAACCAACTACAGGGTTAGATATTGAAGCGCGATACGAAATTTGGGAGTTGATTCGGCAACTCAAAAATCAGGGAATTACGATTTTACTAACCACTCATTTATTAGATGAAGCTGAGCGTCTTTGTCAGAAAATTGGAATTTTAAAAAATGGTCGAATTTTAGCTGAAGGTAGTTTAAATGAGTTACGCGCTTTGATTCCAGCATCAGAAATCGTGGTGGTGCAAACTACACAGGAAAAAGAAGCGATCGCCTGCGCCAAACAACACAATTTTACACCTCGACGTTATGGTAATGAATTGGCTTTCTGGCTACCCGAACCTCTGGAACTCAAAGAAATTATTTCACTGTTTGAAGGCATAAATATAGATTCAATTGCCCGTCAGCCTGTGCGTTTAGAACATATTTATTTAGAAGTAACGCAACAATTTTAAAAAGGTGTGATTGCATGTAAATGCACGTTTTTTCCTAACAGTGGATGTTGAAAAGCAAGCTCTCTAGCGTGCAGATGTAACCGCTTTGCAATTTTACCGCATCCATAAAGGCGATCGCCTAAAATAGTTACTCCTAGTCCTTGCGAGTCGGCAGCATGAACCCGCAATTGATGGGTGCGTCCTGTCAATGCTATAAATTCTACGCGGGTGTATTCGCCTGCTGTTGCTATCACTTGGAAGCTAGTCAAGCTGGGTTTACCATACTGCCAGTTAACTTGTTGATAGGGGCGATTTTGCGGATCTCCCCACAATGGCAATTCAATCATACCTTGGTTTGTGCTGACTGAACCCGAAAGTATGGCTTCATAAACCTTGTGAACTTGTCGCTGCTGAAACTGTTGACTCAGTTGTCGATAGGTTTGGCGATCGCGTGCTAGCAGTAAAATACCAGAAGTTTCTTGATCTAAGCGATGCACAGCCATCAAATCGACACCATCGGCTAACAGATGACGCAAGCGACTTAAGACACTATCTTGAGTTTCGCGATAACGTCCAGGTACCGAAAGTAGTCCTGCGGGTTTGTTTACAGCAATTAGCCATTCGTCTTCATAGAGAATAGGTAGTGGGGAGGACACGGAGAGGGGGAGACGCGGTGACGCAAAGAAAGAATTTTCTATGTCCCTGCATCCCCGCGTTCCCGCGTCCTGTTTTCGACGCAATCCCGAGAGCAAAAATCCCATCAATGGCTGACAGCGTTCTGCACACGCGCCGTAAAATTCTCCTGGGATTTTATCTTGGTTCGATGTTCCCCACCAAAATTCTGCCATTGCCAATGGTTTTAAACCGTGGGTTGCTGCATAGTGAAGCAATTTTGGGGCACAGCAATCTCCTGTACCAGTGGGTAAGCCTTCTGGCATCAATTGCTGTAATGATAAAGATTGCCCTAAAAAATTCGTGAGTGAGTAAACGGCGTGCATCTGAGTCTGAAGTTGACGAGACAGTGTTTTACGTCGTTGTTTGAGTTCACTAATCCGTGCATCTGCTACTGTAATTAACTGTCTGAGTGGCTGTAATGCTTCATCACGTTGGCGTTTGAATTGCCGCCGCTCAATTCCTTGCTGACGACTGGCTCCATCGAGTTGTTCCAGAGCAATAGTGAGTGCTGCACCAGTCAAAGTTTTGCAGATTTGCTGGCGTTGTTCGTGACGTTGATGTTTGCAATTGTGATGGCGATCGCTCATTTGTTGCAACTGCTGCTCAAACTTACGACACAAATTTTCATACTGCTGTCGTTGTGGAAGTTGCTTGAGGGTAATGAGTTCCTGTTTGATTATATCTAGTTCAGCCAAAGTACGGGCTTCTTCTAATGCCACTTGTTCTCTCCCTGGAATTGGCGGCACCCAACCCTCAATCACACTGCAACCATTCAACAAACCGGAGAAGGCTTTTAATAACCGTTGTTCGCCGTTGGACAGTTTGACAAGTAGTACCCCATACATCTTGCCTTCACGCGCGTAAAGGTCATCTTGGGCTAATTGTTGCATGAATTTGTCGGCGATCGCTTCCGCCAAAGAGGTGCGCGGTAGTCTCAGCAGTTCTCCACTTTGAGGACAATGCCCTTGATAGTAATAGCTAGGATACGAATCACTAACCGCAAAATCACAGTCAATAAAATCTGAAAGTGGGTGTAGAACTACCATAACAGCGGATTGGGGACTGGGTAAGAACAAAGGAAAAGTTATAGTTAGTGAGCGTAGCTGTACCCCTGCGCTTAAGCAAGCTACGCGTTAGCATCTCCGACAGCAGAAAGAGAAATATGAAATTTAGCCTTGACCAATTAGGGCAAATGTACTAGTCTGACCTCAGTTGTTTTGACGATACAAAAATGATGAAGTTCTCACATACCATTCTTTATGTTAGAGATGTTGTACAGTCGGTTGCTTTTTACGAAAAAGCTTTTGGCTTGAAACAGCGGTTTATTCATGAGAGTGAGCAATATGCCGAAATGGAGACAGGTTCGACAACGTTAGCATTTGCTGCTAGTGAACTTGCTAAATCAAATCTTGCTAACGGATTTCAAGAAAATAATTTATCTCATTTGCCTGCTGGAGTAGAAATTGCTTTTACAACTGATGATGTAGATACAGCCTTTAATCATGCTATCGAATCAGGTGCAACCTTAGAAACTGCACCGAAACAAAAGCCTTGGGGACAGTCGGTTGGATATGTCAGAGATTTAGACGGTATTTTAGTTGAAATTGCCAGTCAAATATAGGTAGGTAAATATGCAAACCAAAGCACCTTTTCCTCATAATCTTCTTAAAAATAAAGAAGTATCAGCTATTGTTGAAGCATACTTTGAATTTAATCATCTCAAACAACTTTATCGTCAGGGTTGGTTACAGCATGGTGTTTCGTCTCAATATTGCGAAAGTGTAGCTGAACATTCATTTTGTGTTACTTTATTGGCACTATTTTTAGCAGATACTTATTTTCCTGAATTAGATAAATATAAAGTAATTTGCATGGCATTGTTACATGACTTAGGAGAAATTCATGCAGGAGATATTACACCTTTAGATAAGGTAGAGGCATTAGAAAAACAGCATCTCGAACGCCTATCTGTAAATCAAGTTTTATCAAAACTATCTAGTGGTTCAACTTACTTAGCATTATGGGAAGAATATGAAATAGGAATTTCACCAGAAGCTAGCTTTGTACGTCAAATTGACCGCTTGGAGATGAGTTTACAAGCCAGTGTTTATAGTCAACAAGGTTTAGTCAATCCCAGTAACTTTTTTGCATCTGCTGAGAAAGTTCTTGCTAACTCCAACCTCTTACACATTTTAAGAGAATTGAAATCACTGTAAAATATAAAATAAAGCTGCTATAGCAGTATTTGAAGTATCCTTAAAATAGTAAAACTACCGTTTAAAACTCTAACTTTAGAAGAATTTCCGCAATTACCAGAAACGAAACCTGCTAGCGAATATATTGATGGTCAAATTACATAAAAGCCAATGCCGCAAGGAAGACACAGCACAGTTCCTCGTTCCTTGCTAACGCAGTCGCCTGCGGAGGGAAACCCTCCCGCAGCGCCGTCTTTGCGTCAGCCCTAATGATAAGTCTTCAAACAAACATGATATAATTCGTAAAAATTTGTAGAGACGTGCCATGGCATGTCTCTACATTAGAATTCATATTTTTCCCTAGTCCCCTAGTCCCCAGCCCCTAATTCTGCTCTGGCACGGAATAAGGGAGATGGAAAGAAGGTTTGTAATGTAGCTTGCCTTTCTGCTACGGGTTCTGGGGCATAGTTCCAAAGGCTGCTGTAGTAAAAGAAGGCTACCCCTAAACCTCGTTCTTGAGCAGCTCGTACTTGTGATCTGATTTGTTTCATTGGCGCTGGGTTGTTGCGTAACCCCGCCATAATCCCAACGCCGGTAGGGATGATTTGCTGTGCTTCTTGCATTTCTGGACGGGTAATCTTGTCGATAAAGCTTTGCAGATTTGGCCGATAAACTTGCACAATCAACTCATCTACAATACCTTGGCGTAACCAAGAGAGCCAGTCTTGCAGTTGAAATTTGTAAGCAAAGTTGTAGTAGTTAGGGGAAACCGAGAAAATTGCTTGGGGTTTTCTAGCTTTTACAATTTCATTTAGTTGTACCATGAACTGTGTGATTTTATCTGCCCGCCAACTTACCCATTCTGGATCTTGAGGATTGGTTGGAGGATTCTTCTTCATTTCTTGAGTGTACAGGGCTACCGTATATTGATCGTAGCCAAATTCATGGGGTAAACTCATGTGGTCATCGAACTGAATCCCATCAACATCATATTGACTGACGATTTCTAGCACGAGACTGCTAATAAACTGCTGCACTTGCGGATGGAAAGGATTAAGCCACATCACCTCACCCGCCGCACTGATTGATGTTTGGCTACCATCGCGCTTTTGTGTGAACCAATTCGGATGATTGAGTGCGAGTTCTGAAGTTGGGGGGGCCATAAAACCGAACTCAAACCAGGGAATCGCTAGTAAATTTTGACGATGGGCTTTATTAATCAAGTCTGCAAGAATATCATGTCCATCTGAGCCTCGCAAGACAAAGGGTTGGATGCCTGCGCGTTTTGCCACCGCGCTGGGATACATCACATACCCAGAATTCCACACCACAGGATAGATGGTATTGAAGTTCAACTGCCGCAACTTTTTAACGGCGTCTTGGACTTTGGCGCGATCTTTGAGGGTGTCAAAATCATTATTAGTCATCCACACTCCCCGAATTTCTTGGCGGGGTAGTTGTGCGATCGCAGGAGTAAAACTATTTACTAAAAGTACCGTTAAAAATGATATCAAAAAAAGGACTGGGAGGGAATGCTTAAGCCATCGCTGCCAATCTAAAGGCTTGAATAATGCATGAGCTACCCGCGCTCGCCATCCCATATTGTTGTGATGGAAACTAAATGTCATATAGTCTACAGAAATTTATGCTTACTAGAGAATCAGTGAATTGGTAGTCTTGCACTCAATGCCGAACATCAAAATCGCTGCCTCCAAAAAACTGAAGCAGACACTCACAGTAGAATAGTTGACGCATTTAGTAGGTCAATAGTGCCCGTTTGTTGCGTAGGGACACTCCGGTTTGATAATGTGGCGAACATCGCGGACTTTAAAATGAGCAGTTTATTAACAAAGCTGATGGACAACGATTTACTAACTTTTTTCGCGGCTGCTGGGTTGATGATCCTCTATCTATTCTTCTCAGCTTTCACCGAAATGGGTACTAAACTCCCCTGGAAAAAATAAACTCCCATACTTCAACTTCTCCTGTTGGAGACGCTACGCATAGCTTGCTTCCCCTTAAGGGAAAACTCAGTAAGATTTTCCAATTCCCAAGAAGACGCAAAGACGCGGGGAAGGAAAGACGCGGAGCGCGACCCTTCTCAAGGTCGAAGCACTGGTCAAAAGCCCCCGAATGCGAGTCGTGGAGGCAAAAAACGTTTTCCTTGCTTGAATCCCCTAGCTTTAGTTATGGGGACTCTCCGCGTCCCCGCGTCCAAACGTCTCCGCGTCCTCATCAACCACTTCCTCCGGGAGCGGGGCCCCGAGTTCCCCATTCCCCACTAAAACTATGTTCATTAAACAAGCATTAATATTGTTTTAACTTAGCTTAATATTAATAGTTATGTATAAACTATTTTACTGCAACTTCATAATTTAATCAAAAATCAATGTTAATTCATGTTAGATTGTAATGGCTGTAATATTATGAAAATCAATAATTATAATACACACTAGGGAAATTAGCAATGCTTAGACAAAGTTCTCACCAGAGAACCTTTTTCAAACCTTTAAATGATAGTGCTGCACAAAAATCTCATGCTCTGCGGTTAGTGCTAAAATCCTGCTTTACCAGACTAGTTGAGTCTGTGCCTTTTTTACTTGCCTGCGCTGTTTTTGTCAGCGTGATTAGCTTGGGGAGTCCTATCTTAGTTTTTTGTTTACTTTTAGGCAGTTTAATCGCAGTCACTATACAGCGAATTGGTCAGCAAGTGAATTTACCGAAGCGATCGCTTTTGTTATTACAAATTTTAGCAGTAGTCGTCATTCTCAGTTTATTTTGGTTAGACTATTTTGCAGCGCCCGCCCAAGCGCAATTTTTTAAGAAAGCCGAAGATTTTTTCAAAAACACCTTAACCCAAGGTGCAACAACAAACTCCAATAGCCAAGCAGCAGTTAGTTTAGTATTCAATGTCTTACGCGCACTTTATTTACTCTATATTGCCGTTTCCTTGATTGGCGTGATTAACGCAGTTCGTAAAGATGAAGATTGGCAAAGTGTTGCCAGAACTCCTTTATTAGTTGTTGTAGCTGTCACAGTTGCTGACATCCTTACAGGCTTTGTCATCGGCCCAGGTAATTAAGATAGTAGAAATGTCTCAAGAGCGCGAACAAGAATTTCGTCCAGTTAACCAAATTTTGGGAAGCCAACCTTCATTAGGGCCAATCCCTGCTGATCAAGTCCTTCCTTGGACGGTAATTTGTCTAACTTCTTACTTTATCATCAATGGAATTTTTGGTGGTCTTTTCCAAGATGAATTTCAAAAGTGGTTGTGGACTATATTAATTGCTGGTTGGGGAATGGGGACTTGGTGGATATTAACAGGTGGTAGGAGTTGGAGTTTTTTAAGCAAATTTATTGGTGTTCCCGCCTGGACAAGAGGCTTTGCTCGTTATCGTAGTTTGCTCGAAATTAGCCATGAAGCAAAAAATCGGAAAACAAAGCGTCAACGTCGCCGGAAATGAAACTAGATTAACACCATTTGAAGATGCTTTACATTTGGCGACAATGTTACGCGTCTGTTTGAATGGACGTGATATTGGCGCGTACCTTTTAACCAAAGGAACCCAAAAAGATAGGTTTTGCTTTGTTTTTGGTTTTGAATGTAAAGGTATTCACACCACCTTACGCCCAGAACAAATCGATACTATCTTCAATAATTTGGAAGCTGGCTTAAAAGATATCCCCAGTGGTGAAAGAATGACCTTGCACTTGGGATCATTTAGTTCAGATAGACATCGACAACAAGAACTAACATCGTTATTAAAAAAAACACCATCAAGAGACATCAAATATTTGTTGATGGCAGAACGGGCGCGAGTCAAAGAAATGACTGCATCTGGAATTCGCAAGCCTAAATTTCTCCGCATTTATGCAACCTACACTTTTGAAATCAATACAACAAATGCCGATGATTGGGTAGAAAAGCTTTTAGCTAAAGCTGAATTGTGGTGGTTAAAATTCAAAGGCGATCTTTCAGAAGTAGAAAACCAGCGCGTCGAAGCGATAATTACCAACGCATATCAACAAGGCTTTTCGCGTTGGGAACAACTTTTATCTAACAAAATGGGTTTGGATGTCAAACCCTTAACCGCAGAAGAACTCTGGGAAAACATCTGGAATAGATTTAACGATACACAACCAATAGAAATTCCCCAGCTAATTACTTTAGATGAATACGGACTCCACGAACAAGCTTATTCCGACTTATCCAGTACTAAATTATTGGTAGAAAACATCCACAGTACAACCTTATTAATGGAGTCTAGCATACCTTGTGCAGACCGTCGTTGGGTGAATGTAAATAATCGCTATATTGGGGCATTGACATTTTTAGAAAAACCCGGTGGTTGGCCAAATAAATCATCTCAATTGCGGTATTTATGGGAACTCTTAGCAAGAGAAACAGTAGTAGATACAGAAATATTTTGTGAATTGACAGCGGCTAATCCAGCATTAGTAAAAACGACACTACAACGAGTGCTGAAACAGTCAAACATGACAACAATCATGGCTCAAGAAAAGAGTAAAACTATTGATGTCAACGCTCAATTAAAGTTAAGAAAATCAGTAGCGGCACAAGAGCAACTATATGAAGGTGCAGTACCAATTTACACAGGGATAGCGATATTAGTACATCGTCCCAACGTCGAGAAATTAGATGAGGCAACAAGATATATTGAAAACTGTTTTCAACGTCCAGCACGAGTAATTAGAGAAACAGAATACGCCTGGAAGATTTGGTTACAAACTCTCCCCATAGTTTGGGAGGGTTTATTAGCAAAACCCTTCAACCGTCGTCAACTATATTTAACCAGTGAAGTACCAGGGTTAATGCCTTTAGTGATGACTAAAGCAGGTGATAAACAAGGCTTTGAGTTAATCGCTGAAGAAGGGGGAACACCAATACATATAGATTTGTTTAACCAACACAAAAACTTAGCATTGTTCGCCACAACTCGTGCAGGTAAATCGGTATTGGTATCAGGAATTTTAACTCAAGCCTTAGCTTATGACATACCCGTAGTCGCGTTGGACTTTCCCAAGCCCGATGGTACGTCTACATTTACCGACTATACAGAGTTTATGGAGCGGAACGGGGCATATTTTGATATATCCAAACAATCGAATAACCTATTTGAGCAGCCAGATTTGAGTTCGCTTAACCCAGAACAACAACGCGATCGCACCCTAGATTATATCGCCTTTTTAGAATCAGCCCTGTTGACAATGGTTCTCGGCTCATCTACAGAAAGCCAGTTATTAGCGCAAACAGTGCGATCGCTTCTTAATTTAGCATTAGAAGCCTTCTTTGCAGACGAGGGTATCAAAGAACGGTATCGCCTAGCAATGGCTGGAGGGTTTGGGACTCCAGCTTGGCAAAAAACCCCCACCTTAAAAGACTTCCTTTACTTCTGTTCACCAGAACACTTACAGTTAAATTCCTTGAGTGGGAGAGTCGAAGACGCCCTTAGCCAAATTCAACTACGTCTGCGGTTTTGGCTTTCCAGCCGCGTTGGACAAGCCATTTCAGCACCATCTAGCTTTCCCACCGATGCCCAACTTTTAGTTTTCGCTTTAAGAAACCTCTCCGACAGCGAAGATGCAGCCGTACTATCCTTAAGCGCTTATTCAGCAGCCTTAAGACGTGCCTTGAGTAGTCCAGCCTCGATATTCTTTATTGATGAAGCACCGATTTTATTTGAATTTGAGCAAATCTCCGATTTAGTTGGCAGAATCTGCGCTAACGGTGCTAAAGCAGGTATTAGAGTCATATTATCAGCCCAAGACCCCGACACCATCGCTAGATCCAAAGCCGCATCAAAGATTTTACAAAACTTGACAACACGTTTGATAGGACGTATTCAACCGGTTGCAGTCGATAGTTTTGCAGACATCTTAAAATATCCCCGCAAAATTATTTCTCGTAATGCTTCTGAAAGCTTCTTTCCTCGTAAAGAAGGTGTTTATAGTCAATGGTTATTGGATGATAACGGCATATATACATTTTGTCGTTACTATCCAGGTTATGAACAACTAGCAGCAGTTGCTAACAACCCCAATGAACAAAGCGCACGTCAACAAGCAATGCAAAATTACACTGATAAATATGAGGCAATTTCGGCGTTTGCGCGTCAGCTAGTAGCTTCGCTGCGTAGTAGTTGACTTTTTTTGTCGGGCTACGCCCCGCTTCTCTAACATGCATAGGCGCAAAGAAGACCAAAAATATCATATAAATATATGCGAAAAACAACTGTTTTGACTCTAGCTTTAATATCTCTGGCAGCCTTGCCAGTAGTGGCGCAATTTAGTGATACGTCGCAAGTTGGTGAAGTTTGGGTTGATTTTCAATCATATTCTCTAGACTTTCAAAATTACTTGAGAAATAATGCTAGGGATACATTAAAAAATGTCGAACCGCAAACTCAAAGTGCAATCAGCGGTGCTTCTGGAGAGTTGAATATACCTGATCCTATCGCGGCTGGACAGAGAGTTCGTAGCGATATATTTATCAATAGCATATCAGATAGGTTTGAGAATAATTCAGTAGTGCGAGCCAATTTAGTTAATAACGAAATCAACCGTTTAATCACCCGTGGGGCTGTGGTAGGTGCTTTGGGTGACGCTGGACAAATTCGGACAAAAGCGAAGTTAAGAAACACAGAAATAGCATTGAGAAATATTGCCGGATTTGCGGAAGAAGCTGAAGAAAAAAGTCAAGAATTGCTTGATAAACTGCCTATTATTGATTACGCTAAGCTTGCTGCTGATCCCGGCACTGCGCTTTTATCACAATTACTCAACACCAATCAAGCACAAATTCTTAAAATTCAACAAGAACAAGCAAAAATTGTGGGAGAAACACTTGCTCAAACAATACAAAATAATCAATCTATCCAATACTCTAACTTAAACTTAGCCAACATTTCCCAACAAGTAGAAGAATCAAATCGCGCCCGCAGAGTAGACGCATCCACAGAAGCTGCAAGACTATTACGAGCTACTTCTCAAGTAGAATTATTTGGGAAAACTAACGAAAATTAAGGATTTTTTACCTCACGCAGAGGCGCGGAGGCGCGGAGGAAGAGAGAAAGAAGAGAAACTTTGTTATAAAAACTCAAAACTCCTTTCTGCGTCTGGGGCGTCTCTGCGTGAAATTTCACCTAATTTTAATATAAACAAAATGCATCTCCTGACACCAATCCTCGCCCAAACAGACATAGACGAAGTACTCGGTAGTGGTGCAATAACTGCTCGCAGTATTGCCGAAAGTTGGGACAATCAATGGCTAGATTTATTACAAAATAATACTACTAATAATTTATATGGAGCGCTCACAAGTTTGGGTGTATTTTTTGCCGTCGGAACCCTGTTGTTTTTTATGCTACAATGGCTCAAAGATTTGATATATAACGATTATGGTCGTCCAATATCAGCTTTAATTTGGCCTTTTATTGTAGTCATTCTGTTAAATAATACCGGGAGTGGTAGTATATTATCTAACTTGACATTGGGAGTACGAAACTTGATCAATACTGTCAACCAGCAAGTAGTATCAACGGCAAATGCAGAACAAGTTTATCAGCAAGCACTAAATATGAGTGTTGCCGAAGAAGTCGCTGGTTCTCTGCTGCGTCCTTGTCAGTCTCTTACCGGTGAACAGCAAACTCAATGTTTTGTCAAAGCTAACGATAAACTCACCATTCTTTGGCAAGAATACCGCAATTTATATGGCAATAAAGCCTGGATAGATAGGTTAGAAAGTAAAGTAAATTACATTGCATACGGCACAGGCCCTGTGTCAGAAGCCTCATTTAATGCCTTGTTAGGTTCTACTATCCAAACAGGGATTAAAAACTTTCTAGTTTCCTTGCAATATGCTTTCCAGAATTTGATAGAAGCCACCATGTTGTTGATAGCAGCTTTAGGGCCCTTGGCTGTGGGTGGTTCTTTACTACCTGTTGCTGGTAAGCCAATTTTCGCCTGGTTGACTGGGTTTTTATCTATTGGCATTTCTAAATTTTCATTTAATATTATTGCAGTCTTGACAGCCGCTGTGATTGTCAATGGCCCAGGACAAGATGTGAATGTTGATCCTGATTTGATGTGGTTTATGATTTTTTTAGGAGTTTTAGCACCAGTTTTATCTTTACTTGTGGCTGCGGCTGGAGGATTTGCAGTTTTTAATGCTATTAGTAATACGAGTGAATTGGTGAAGGAGAGGATATAAGTTTTCGCACAGGAGATGAGTAAATGGTACGTCTATTAGAAAAAAGGAAACGAACAGCAAGTGTTTTGACACTATTTGCGATCGCAACTTTCAGTTTACATATACTAGTCTTACTTATATTTATCTTCCAAGGTGTGAGAATTCGCCAACTCAGCCTGAGAAAACCTCCCAACTTTGTGCAAATGCTAGATGGCAAATCCCTAGCAGCCACTAATGATTTGGCCAGAGAACCCGAAGCCATTCGGCAATTCGTTAGTAAGACGATGACATCAATGTTTAATTGGTCGGGAACTCTCCCAGCCAGAACTATTGAAGAAGTTTCCAACCCCAAACCAGATTTAGGCATTTTAATTAGAACATCTCAAGGTGGTAGCCAAAGAGTTAGTACTAGCAGTTGGCTGGCGAGTTTTGCTTTATCGGAAGATTTTCGTAAAGGTTTTTTAGGTCAAATCGCCGAAATCACACCACCAGAAGTTTTTTCTAGCAACCCCAGCCAAGCTATGTCATTGCAGTTAAATATTAAGCGGGTTTATCCCCCTCAAGAAATTACACCGGGTAAATGGCGAGTGGGTATGGTAGCTGACCTCATACAAAAAAAACGAGCCGAAAATAGAACAGTCATCACCCCTTTTAATAAAGATTTACTTGTGCGTGCAATCGATTATTTTGCGAACCCACAAACGAGTAATACAGATATTCAAAAAGCAATTTACAGCATTCGCACCGATAAGCTAGAAATATACGAAATTCGGAATTTGTGCTTGATAGACGAATATAATAACGCCAATCCAGATAATTCTAAACAATGCGGGAGTAGAAAAAATTCAGATAACTTTTTAAGATAACACAATGCAAATACTAAAAACAGAAAATAAGAAAAATAACTCCCTCCCATTATTAGCTGTAGCCACATTCGGCTTAAATTTATTCACATTACTGTTACTAGTATTCAACAATTATTTAATCCAGCAGTTAGGTCAGCAACTCACGCCTCAAAGCCTAGTCCAACTTGCTGATGGTCGTGCTATTACAGTAGACCCTAAACAAAATTTAGAACGAGAACCAGAAACAATTCGCCGTTTTGTTGGTGGCGCTATGAGCCTAATGCTAACTTGGTCAGAACAACAACCACCAAAAACTGTCTGGGCAATTAGTTCAGAATTAATAGCTGATAAAGTGCAGCAAAAGTTTCAGTCAGAAATTACTAATTTAAATCCAGATAGCCAATTTGAAAATGTCACCAGAGGAAACGAGAGTGTATTAGTCATCCAAAAAATTTCTCAGCCTGTAAAAATCAACGATGGTCAATGGAGAGTGGAGATACTTGCCAATCAATTAACCTTTAGTACTGCTGATAAATTGGGAAAATCCGCTAAATTTAATAAACAAATTGTAGTCCAAGCTATAAATGAACCAGCTACATCATTACCAAATACAGCTCTTTCGTTACAATCAGTAGCTTATCGCCTCGGCGAGTCTAGACTAGAAATTTACAATATATGTGACATTAAAGATAAAAACTGTTCTTAAAATTATTGCCAGGTAATATCATGACACAATATTCAATTACAGGGGATTCTGCCCAACGTCTGTTTACTCTTACCGACGATCGCCAAAAGGAGTTAGACTCTTCTGATTGGGAATCACGCATGGCCAGATTAGTCGGCTTTGAAGAAGAACTCACCTCCTTTGATAACCAACCATCAGAAGATGCCGATATCCCAGAGTACACAATCTCTCAACCCCCAGAAGCTAAAACTCAGCAACCCCTCTCAGCTAACCCCTTCGCGAAGCTAGGTTTAGTAGGGGCCGGTACCCTAGCTATAGTTTTGGTGGCTGGCGTATTTTTATCTCAATTGATGAGTGGCACTAATCAGAAGCCAAAAACCAGTATAGTTGTTCCCCAAGTGCGATCGCAACCAACAGAATCTCGCACCCAACAGCTAGAAACCGAAGTAGAAACCCTCAAAACAAAATTAGCCCTCAGCGAACAAGCAGAAGTAGTCAAAGCCGCACAACAAAAACTCAGAACCGCAAAATCACCCACCGTAGCCTCACGAATAGAATCACCAGTTGCATCTAGAAGCAGAGTCAGAACAGAAATACAAAGAACGCCAGCACCCACACAAACAGTTCGGATAGTGACAGTACCAGCCCCACAACGGCCTGTTGCATCCATACCTGCATCACCTCCACCAGTTGCCAGCCCCACCCCAGTAACTCCACCACCCAAACCAGACCCACTTGATGAATGGTCAAAGCTAGCCAAGTTGGGTAGTTATGGTCAAGTCAATGTCACCGAAAAACCTAATGTCGTCGCCACTAACCCTGCACCACCAAATAACATCCAACCACCCCCACAGTCACAAAATCCCGTACAACCACCCCAACCCCAACCTCCTGTAGTCAGCCAAGTACAACAGCAAAACCCGAAATCTGTACCAGTAGGAAGTAGTGTCAAAGCTGTTTTAGCGACCGCCGTCTTTGGAGAAACTACAAGGCTAAGAAGTAGTAATAATAGCGAGCAAGATGAAACCAAAAACGTATTTGTGGTGCGTTTAAAAGAACCTTTAAAATCTACAAATGGTGAAGTTGCTTTACCTGCAAATACCGAATTTTTAACTGAAATTCGTTCGATTTCTGAGCAGGGATTATTACAGTTAGATGTGGTCAAATTAGTTATACAAGATAAAGGCAATATCACAGAAAAGAGCTTACCACAAAACGCGATCACTATTCGCGCACCTCAAGGTAGACCTCTAATAGCAAACCAATTTTCTAACAAAGGAGGATCTATTACTGGCATGGATGTGGGGCTATTTGCTTTGGGTGCTGTTGGTAAAGTAGGAGAGATATTAAATCGTAATGATTCCCAAGTGACCACAGTTGGTAACAGTACAACCATTACCAGCGGCAACACCAGACGTAACATTTTGGCCGGACTATTAGAAGGTGGTATGAACACCGTAGTTCCTCAAATTGCCCAACGAAACCAACAAGCTATTTCCCAAATGATGCAACGTACTAACATTTGGTTTTTAGCAGCAGGTAAAAATGTAGAAATATATGTCAATCAATCAATGCAGTTTTGAGTTATTGGGAATTCGTAATTCGTAATGACGCTCGAGGACTCGCTACCGCTGCGCTAACGTAATTCGTAATTATTAGACTTCTTGCAAAAGTCCTAATTACAGTTTATTTCTTTGCGCGGCAGTTGCTACAACGGGGGAAACCCCCGCGACGCAATGTCTCCCCAACGCGCTGCCTTGCTTTCTCGTAGAGAAGCGGGGCGTAGCCCGGCAAAAAAGATTTATGCAAGAGGTTTATTGATTATTCCTCATCTCCCGGTCACTGAGCGAAGTCGTACCCCTCTGGGGAAGCAAGCTAGCAAGAGCGTCTCCGACAAAAGAAGTCGAAGTGCATCTTCTTTATCCCTTTCATCTCCTATTTGCAGCCATGAAAAATAACCATAACTTATTAGGAAATACTCCAAAGAAAACCTATTTTATACCGATCGCTTCCGTAATTTTTTCGGCTGCTGTATTATTTTTTGTTGGTCGTGCTGTAGCTAATAATGCCGTTCTCCGTTCTATGTTTTCTTGCAACGCGCAAGGTTTGGGAGGAGTCGTACCTACTCTCAAAGTTTGGTATCAGCAAGGGACGAACCTTAGTTTTATTCAGGCTGGAGAGATTATCAAAAAAGTTTGGTTAAATGACCCATCACAGGTAACTATAGATTTTGATGGCCCTGTATGTATGCAGTTTGGACAAGACCGGAATACTAACGCCGGAGATTGTAAAAACTCTGCCGCGAATGTCATTCAACTTAGACGTATTCCCAAACTAAAAATTCCTGGGCTTCCCCCCACTAATAATACTCTTTTAACAGTTGTAACTGATAAGCAAGGTCAAACTAAGTTATATACTTTTCGAGTTTTATATGCAAATGATAGTCCCGATTATCACACTTTAGCAATTTATCCTGATCCCCCTTCTGCTAAGCAACCATCTTGTGTAAGAGAACCGCAGTGAAAATTCAAAATTCAAAATGGACTAACACAGCTAAAATAGTGCAATAAAAAGGTTTTTAGTTGTGTCGTTCCACTACATTTTTAATCAGAAATTAGCTCAGAACGATGAATGATTTGGTGAATAGGGATTTCAATCCAAAATTCTGTACCTAACCCTGGCTGCGAATCACATTTAAAAATACCACCATGTTTATCAACCACAATTTGATAACTTATTGACAAACCCAAACCAGTACCTTTACCAACCGGCTTAGTAGTAAAAAATGGATCACAAATTCGTGTCTTCAAGTCTTCTGGTATTCCTAAACCATTGTCTGCAATGCGAATCACTACGCTTTTGGTGTTGTCTTTTAGCTTTCCAATAGTAGTACAGATAATAATTTGACCATTGCGCGGTTCTAATTTAGACTCTCTATAATCTTCTACAGCATCGATCGCATTACTCAAAACATTCATAAATACCTGATTTAGCTGTCCAGCATAGCACGCTATTAATGGGAGATCGCCGTATTCTTTAACTAACTCAATAGCAGGACTTTCAGGTTTGGCTTTGAATCGATGTTGCAAAATCAGTAAAGTGCTATCAATGCCTTCATGAATATTAACTGGTTTCATTTCGGCTTGGTCAAGGCGAGAGAAATTCCGTAAACCCAAAACAATCTGACGGATGCGATCAACTCCAATTTTCATGGACGATAGAGTTTTAGGCAAATCCTCAATCGCAAATTCTAAATCTATCTCTTGTGCAAGTTCACGAATTTCGCAGCTGGGATTGGGGCAATCTTGCTGATAGAGTTTTAAGATATCGAGTAAATCTTGTGCGTATTCACTAACATGGTTGATGTTGCCGTAGATAAAGTTTACCGGGTTGTTAATTTCGTGAGCTACACCAGCTACCAACTGACCTAGTGAAGACATTTTCTCGGTTTGGATAAGTTGGGTTTGAGTTTGTTGTAAATTATACAGAGCTTGAGTTAACTTTTCTGTTTGATCCTTGGTTTGGTTGAGGAATTGGGCTTGTTGGAGTGCAACCCCAAGCTGATTGGCGATTTGGGCGATGAACCTAACTTCTGAGGTTTCCCAGTGGCGGGGAGCAGAGTTTTGGTAAGCTGCTAGTAAGCCCCAAAGTTGTTGTCCAATCAATATTGGTGCTATTGTATATGCCTTGGTCTGAATTTGCTCTAAAGCTGCCAGATGACAGTCAGAATGATTAGCCTGGTAAATGTCATCAACTGCAAAGGTTTGATTGTAGCGATACCGCCCACCTTGAGTTTCGCGTAAATAAGTATCATCCCAAACGGTTTTCTTCTGGGAACAGATTAATTTATCCCAGCCTTCACCAACAAATTCAGCAATAAACTCCCCACTCCAATCTGCGCTGAACCGATAAACTGCAACTCGATCTGCTTGTAGTGATTGACATACTTCTTGCGTAGTCGTTTGAAAAATCTCATCTAGATTTAAAGATTCCCGAATCTTGGCAACTACTTCAAATAATATCCGTTGTTGTTCTGCTACTTGTTGTAGTTCAACTGTACGTTTTTGAACTTGTTTTTCTAAATTTTCGTTGAAGGTTTGTACTTGTTGATATAGCTCATGCTGCTGAATTGCCGACGCAAAAATTTGACTAAGTTCTCTAGCTAATTCAATGTCTTCCTCTGTCCATTGTCGGGCTTGAGCCTGCTTAGATTCTCGCCAAGTCTCAAAGGAGAGATGGGGGTATACTTGCCTTTGATCGAGGTCAAATTTACCCGCCCATAAGATTTCTGTGTCTATTTCGTTTCGGAAAATACTTAAATAACCCAGCAATTGTTGACGATACACAAGTGGGATCATTAACACGCTGCGAATTTTTGTTGTTTGTATAGCAGCTTGTAAGCTTCGCAATTCTGGAGTTTGATAGATGTCTGTAATTGCCCAAACATCATAGTTACTGGACTTGTAGTATTTTTGCCAGATGTTATACTGCTCGATTAGTGGGTATATGTTTTGTTCTGGCAGCACGGGCTGTTGTCCACAAGTATAAACTTTGACATACTCACCTCCAGATATCAGGCATTCTGTCAAGCCTTTAATGCTGCCATTTGAAAAACTCAAAGCTTCGTTTCTCATGCAAAGCCTGCCACCAACACCATCAAAGTCAGCAACAACTGCTTCTAAAGCAGGCTGTATTGCGATCGTTGGTAGTGAATGTAGTAGAGTGGCAACACGGTTAATGATAGTTTGCCGTTGGGCTTTGGCACGGGCTTGAGTCAGGAGGGTACTTTGAGCGATCGCGACTGATAACTGATCAACTACCATCTGCATCGCTTTGAGTTCATATTCTGAAATCTGGCGTGACTCTGAGTGATGAGATACCAACAGCCCCCAAAGTGTATCTTGATAAATGATCGGTGCTACTACAGAAGATTTCACTCCCATTGCCGTTAAGTATTTAACATGGCAAGGATCTACAGTGCGATAGTGAATCTCTTCTGATAAAGTGTCGCCATTTTCTAAATCGTGTAAGTAACTTTGACCAATCTCTTGAGTTTCAACATTCACTACCGAACGTACCCGCGATTTGATGAGCAGTTCACGAGCATCAGCTGGGATGTCACCAGCCGGAAAATTTAGCCCTAATAACGATGGTAAGCGATTTTCATGGATCGACTCAGCAATCACCTGACCACTGCGATCGGCATGAAATTTGTAAATCATCACTCGGTCTGTTTTTAGTAATAAACGTACTTCTGCTGTTGTAACTGTGATAATTTCTTCTAACTCTAAGCTGCGGCGAATCCGATTTGTAATGCGGTGCAGTATACTTTCTTCATGAATATCCACTTGTAAATCTTGTTTAGTGTTTAATGTCATTGTTTTCGACTAAATATTAATATTGGTAACTAGACACAATTAAATATAAAAACATTCTTAATTTTATTAATCAACTTGTCGTCAGTAAAACTACTAGCAAATTACTGCGAGTGATTCTATTTACTAATAATTCATAAAAAGCATAATTAAAATAGTAAATTTTATTTATAAAAATAAATATTTTATTTATAGAGAATACAAGATTTTTTATTATCTTCGTAGTAACGCACCTACCCAAGAATGGCACTTTTAACCAAAAATTGCTGTCTAGATTCCCGACTTCTTTAAGAAGTTGGGGATCTAATCACCCTATGCAACTCTTAAATAAAAAATACAGATGCAATATTTTTTGCATCTGTACTAGATCCTTATAGACAATAGCCCATATATCTCTTCCCTAGCCTCTAGACCCTAGTCCCTAGTCCCTATTTTCAAGACACTTTTGCATTATCGGCAAAACGAATTTTTAAATAATCTTCTTCCATTCTTGCTCCTGCCGGTTGTAGTGCTGCTAAAGCTTGAGGTAATACTAAGTTACGTCTGTGATTGCCAATTGTAATGTTTAATTCATCTCCGGTTTTACTCAGATGAACCTGCTCTTTAGGAATACCAGGTAAGTAAAGTTCTAAACTGTATTGATTTTGCTCTTGTACGACTTTAATAGTCGTTTCTTTGTAATAAACTTGAGTTGGATCTTCATCTTTATAGAGCGTTTCTTTCAGCCTTTCTAATGCTGGTAAACCACACATCTCCTCAGAAAAAAGCGGAACTTCTTTGACTGGAAGAGGGTGGAAATTATCGTGAATCTCTTGGCGATATTGCTGTTGATTTTCTTTCCAACGTTGGAAAAACGGGTCTTCTACTTCGCGGGGAATGATGCGATTGGCTACTACTAAATCTGTTGCCACATTATACAAACTTAGATAAGCATGAGCGCGAAGCGACTCTTTAATCACCATCTTTTCTGGATTAGTAATCAAGCGCACCGAGGTTTGAGTATTGTCGGTTAATACTTTTTCCAATGCTTCAATTTGCTCATAAAACTCATAAGGTGCATCCATCACTTCTTTGTCTGGTAGTGAAAAACCAGCGATGGGTTTAAAAATAGGTTCAACCAAAGGTCTTAAAGCCACCGAGATATTTTGAAACGGTTTGTAAAAACGGCGCATATACCAACCGCTGACTTCTGGCAAACTCAGCAAGCGTAGTGCTGTCCCAGTAGGAGCTGAGTCAATAATTAAGACATCAAACTCACCTTCATCATAGTGGCGTTTCATCCTTACCAAACCAAAAATCTCATCCATGCCTGGTAAGATGGCCAATTCTTCTGCCTGTACTCCGTCTAAACCCCTTGCTTGTAAAACTTGAGTGATATAACGTTTCACAGAACCCCAGTTGGCCTCTAGTTCTAGCAATGCATCTAGTTCTGCACCCCATAAATTTGGGCGAATCTCGCGAGGCGCATGTCCTAGTTCTAGGTCAAAACTGTCCGCTAAAGAATGGGCAGGGTCTGTACTCAAAACTAGTGTACGATAGCCTAGTTCCGCACAGCGAAGTCCAGTTGCAGCAGCAACGGAGGTCTTGCCTACGCCGCCTTTGCCTGTCATCAAAATTACACGCATAATGACCAAATAATAGTACTCTTAGCTTTTTGTTCTCTAAGATGCTTGTTTAATGCTCAAAATAACTATTTCAGTATTTTAGAGCTATTTTGAACATTAATTTATACATTTCGATATTTAGTCGTCATGCTTAACTAATGCTCATTCTTTATTATCCCTTACACCAACCGATAAAGGACTGGGGAACTCGGGGCCCCCGCTCCCGGAGGAAGTGGGAATTTGTTATCGAAACAATCGGGTTTAAAACCGGACTTCGTCCCGCTACGCTAACGCCTTTGAAGACGAAAAGTTTTTGTAATGGGATATAAATCCCCGTTACAAAAACGGCCTCCTGCCTCCTGCCTTCGTTATGGGGATACTTTCTAAAAAAATTACCTCAATTATTAAAATTTCTTCAGAAAGTAACTTTCTGGAAATTTTTCAGTAATCATGATGATTGGTTGTTTGTTAGAAAAAACTCGATAAGTTCGAGAAAGAATTTTATCTTCTCTTGCTATATTAAAAAAATCAGCTAAATCTTCAGCTGTTTCTATGGCTGTATCGATGATTTCTTTAAACGTTTCAAGTTTATGTTCTAACCAGAGCCTACCCATTGGTTCTTGCGATTCAATTAGTCTAAGCTTTAATCTGGGTTCTAGCCTTTCAGGTACAATTATGGATTCGGCATAAATAAAATTATTCAGGCTAATCTTGCCTTGCAATAAAATTTTCCTCTCAATCACTTGAGTGTCAATATTCAAGTCTAAAGCCGGAAGATTTTTTGTGGTTCTGATTAATTCTTCTGATAATTTAACTAACTGAATTTTTTCTAACAGATAGGCTTCTAATATTTCTGTTAATGTTCCATCCGTTGTTAGTAAAATTCTTTGAAAAGGACTTAATTTAAGTGGATCAATACGCTTGGTTGTCAATATTTTATGCATCTGTATACCTGAGATAGCAAGCTCTATAAGCTTTTTTATCTTAGTGTTTTTGTATGTATCTTTTGTAGAATGGGTGAGGCCCATTCTACTTTTTGCTAGAAGTTCTCGAATTTAGCGATCGCTTGTTGCATTTTCCCCAACACTTCATCCACAGGTATAATTCCTAACTCTCCAGAGGCACGAGTCCGAATACTCAAAGCGTTATTTTCAACTTCTTTGGCTCCTATTACTGCCATTACGGGTATTTTATCTTTCTCAGCATTGCGAATCAATTTACCCAAGCGATCGCCACTAATATCCACTTCTGTTCTGATACTCAAGGCTCTCATTTTCGCTGCCACAGCTTGAGTAAAATCTAACTGTGCCTCACCCACTGGTAGTAATCTAGCTTGCACTGGCGCTAACCATAAAGGAAAGTCCCCAGCATATTCTTCAATTAATATCCCAATTAACCGCTCCAGTGAACCAAAAGGCGCACGGTGAATCATTACCGGACGTTTGCGAGAACCATCTTCTGCAACATATTCCAGTTCAAAACGTTCTGGCAAGTTGTAATCTACTTGAACAGTTCCCAGTTGCCACTCGCGTTCTAAGGCATCGCTGAAAATAAAGTCGAGTTTGGGGCCGTAAAACGCCGCTTCGCCAATTCCTTCAAAGTGTTCCATCCCCAACTGTTCCACTGCACGACGAATTGCACCTTGAGCTTTTTCCCAAGCTTCATCAGAACCAATGTACTTATCGCTAGCCGGATCACGGAAACTCAGTCTAGCTTTAAAGTTCTTTAATTGCAGTTTATTAAACACTGACAAAATCAAATCCACAACGTTGAGGAATTCGCCGTCTAGTTGTTCTGGAGTGACGAATAAATGTGAATCATCCACGGTGAAACCGCGCACTCTCGTTAAACCACCTAACTCTCCTGATTGTTCATAGCGGTAAACAGTTCCGAATTCGGCGAACCGGATCGGTAATTCTCGGTAGGAACGTAACTCACTCTTATATATTTGAATGTGGAAAGGACAATTCATCGGCTTGAGGACAAAGCCCTGTTCCTGTGCGGCGGCTTGTTCATCTTCCGCCATTAAGGGGAACATATCTTCTTTATATTTCTGCCAGTGTCCAGAGGTTTTAAATAAATCTACTCTGGCAATGTGAGGAGTAACAACAGGCAAATAACCACGTTTTAGTTGTTCTTGCTTGAGGAAATCTTCTAGGATAGTCCGCAACAGAGTACCTTTTGGTGTCCACAAAGGTAAACCTGGCCCTACTTGGTCAGAAAATATAAATAACCCAAGTTCTTTACCTAGTTTACGGTGGTCTCGCCGCAGGGCTTCTTCTTTACGCCGCTTATATTCAGCGAGTTGTTCTGGACTTTCCCAAGCGGTGGCGTAAATGCGTTGTAGTTGTGCTTTGGTTTCGTCTCCACGCCAATAAGCACCTGCGACGCTTTCGAGGGCGATCGCTTTGGGATTTAATTCGCTAGTATTTTCTACATGGGGCCCGGCGCACAAATCCCACCATTCATTCCCCAGGTGGTAAATTGTGATTGGCTCCTCTTTGATATCTGCCAGGATTTCTAGTTTGTACGGTTCCTTAATTGCCTGAATGCGGCGTTCAGCTTCTTCACGGCTAACTTCTTCGCGCATCACTGGCAGTTTGCGATTGATAATCTTTACCATCTCTTTGTGGATGGCTTTTAAATCGTTTTCGCTGAATGGTTCTGGATTGTCAAAGTCATAGTAAAAGCCATTTTCAATCCAGGGGCCGATTGTCACTTGCGCCTTGGGAAACAGCTTTTGTACTGCCATTGCCATCACATGGGAAGCGGTGTGGCGAATCTTTTTTAAATTTTCTGATTCGCTGGTACGCGGTAAGTACATTTTTTCGGGTTGTTTTGGCTGATTGGGGTCTGGATTGGGCGACATCGGCTGCTGAATAATTAGCGAAGTGATTGCAAATAAAAGTTATTCGTTGGAGTTATGAAAAATCAACCCAAATATAACATGGAGTGATTTATCAGCTAAAACGGGGTAATACATAACAGCATATCGCAGGTAAATGAGGCATAGATTTTAAGAAAAAAGTCATTTAAAATTCCTCGCCCCTTTGTGGACGAGGAATTTGGTAATTGGCCTATTACCCATTACCTCCATCGGCGGGGAGGAAAGCCGCTTTCGATAAAAAGGGATTTTTAACCAGTTCCGTGGGTTTAAGTCCCCCGGTTCTATAATCGGCAAGTTTCGTGTTGGGGTCTTACAAAGTCAGAGCGGAGGAAACCCCCTGGTGACTTTGCGCTAAATCCCCATTACAAAACTTAATTACGTTAGCGTAGCGTAAAGCCTGCGGCATAGCTTCGCTTAGAGCGAGTCCTCGATAGCGTTAGCGTTAGCGAAGCGGTAGCGAGTCCTCGAGCGTCAGCGTTAGCGAGGTACGAGCGTCGCGTCATTACGAATTACGAATTACGAATTATTTAACCCTATTCCCTGCGGTATGATCATCCTGTTGGCGATCGCCTTTAGTTTCGCCAAACTCAACACTGAGAAACTTTCTACACTGGTATTGCTTGGGACACTTGAATTGGTTCACCAGTCAAGCTAAAAGCACGGACTTCAGTAATTTTTATTTTCACCAATTGCCCTTTTAGCTGATTAATATCGCCTGTAAAGAATGTTAGACGATTACCAGCGGTTCGTCCCATGACTTGAGTTTTATCTTTAGAGTTTTGGTCTTCTACTAGCACCTCTTCGATGCGTCCAAAATAACGCTGCGATCGCTCGGCTGCTTTGATGCCCACTAAATGATTTAATCTTTGGAGGCGATCGCTTTTAATTTCTTCACTCAATTGATTTGGCCACAAAGCTGCTGGTGTTCCTGGACGTGGTGAGTATGCGGCTGTGTTTAACTGATCAAAGCCAATATCTTCTACAAGTTTCAAAGTATTCTCAAATTGTGCTTCTGTCTCTGTTGGAAAACCAACAATCGCATCAGCACTAATTGATGCATCTGGCATATACTGCCGAATTGTATCGATAATCCGACGATACTTCTGATGAGTGTAACCCCGTGCCATAGCTTTTAATACTTCGTTATCTCCCGATTGGAAAGGAATATGGAAGTGTTCGCACACCTTGGGTAATTCGGCGCAAGCCTGAATTAGCCTTTCAGTAAAATAACGGGGATGGCTAGTAGCAAATCTAATCCGTTCTATTCCTGGCACGTCATGTACATAATAAAGTAGATCTGTGAAATTATACAGATGTCTACCTTCAGAGGTGACACCGGGCAAATCTCTACCGTAAGCGTCAATATTTTGACCCAGAAGTGTAATTTCTTTATAACCTTGCCGTCCTAGTTCTTCGATTTCGGCGCGGATAGCTGCTGGTGTGCGGGATTGTTCTACACCACGCACATTGGGAACGACACAATAAGTACAGCGTTCATTGCAGCCATAAATCACGTTTACCCAAGCTGTGACTTTGCTGTCGCGTCGCGGTTGGGTGATGTCTTCGATAATGTGGACTGGCTCTGTGGCTACAACTTGGCTACCTGCAAAAACTGACTCTAGCAAATCTTTCAGACGGTTGGCGTGTTGTGGCCCCATCACCAAATCTAATTCTGGCACTCGCCGCAACAGTGCTTCACCTTCCTGTTGAGCGACACAACCAGCAACAATCAATGTCAAATCTGGCTGCTCGTGTTTGCGTTTGGCTTGTCTGCCAAGGTAGGAATAGACCTTTTGCTCGGCATTATCCCGAATTGTACAGGTGTTGTAAAGAATCACATCTGCATGATTTGGGTCTTCTGACCACTCAAAGCCCATGTCTTCTAAAACGCCTGCCATGCGCTCTGAGTCAGCTTTATTCATCTGGCAACCGAAAGTAGTTATGTGATAGCGGCGTTGAGAAATTGTCATGGGCAAATATGCTTAATCAGGATTACGTAATGTAAGGTTTATTTTTATTGTATTGTATTGAAAGTAGCGAGTAATATTGTGTTCGGTTAAAAACTGATAATTAAGACAGCAAGAGAGCAGGAAGCAGGAGGAGAGAGATTTTCTTGGTTTTTGCACAGATGCGGGGATTACAACTAATTAAGCGGACGTAATATAACCTTTCTATGGTTGGCTCCAACGTAATGTTAGACCGCTAGCTACTCAATTTTAGTTCTGTATTTTAACGGTACACGCACACATCTTGGATCGAGAAAATCAATCAGGTCGATCAATCTACTATGAATCAAAACCAGGCGCTCCCCGCCAATTTTCGACTCCTTGATGATTGTATCAAGATCCTCTTTTAGTTTTATAAACCAACGAGCAAAATCTGGATCGCTCATTTTCTGAACAAATGCAGCATAACCAATACACTCATAACCCAGCATTTGATCCAAGGAGCGAGGCTTCATCATAATTTCTCCAATCGCTCGCTGTTCTCCGTTAAACAGTTGAAATGTCGGGTCAATATTACCTTTGCCATTGAATCGGTTTGTACCAAAAGCTTTGGTAATGTTCACGAATAGTTCACTCAGGTGACGATTTAATTCTAGATCACCCAAATCTAAAAATTGAATTTCTCGTCGGAGAATCTCGACCCACCCAAAATATTCTGCAAAAACATACAAAGTATTGTTAATCAAATAATCTTGTTCGGATAAACTTCGTTGATCAAAATTTTGCAGAACGCGGTTTTGGCGAATGTTGAATAAGCGACTTTGGAGATCTATCGCCGAGCGTAGCAATGGATCTCGATATTTTGACATTAAGGCAGATGTTTGTGCTTCACGTGACTCAGCTTCGCGTTTCTTAGCAAGACGATCAGACAATTGCGTTATCCGCATCTGCCCATAAATACTGACGATGGCACTCATAACTGCAACGATCGCTGCAATAATTGCGGTAAAAACTTCAGGCTTCATTGTAACTGCGCTGCGTAAGTAAAAAGCTAGTCATACCGCAAATTTTACTACATTGCCCCACCGAGAGATAATGAAAGCCAGGTGAAGACACTACCAGAAAGTATCAATGAAAGGGAACTTTGAACGCTTAACAATGAAGCTTTTAAGTGTGTTTGTCTAATAACCTTTGAAACAAACTGTCAGATGCCCGCAACAGAAGGTAAAAGCTCCTTGCTTGCCTTCTCCATCCTATTGCGAAATCAAAATAATAGATTAGAGCAAGAATAAGTGAGTGAATTGTGAATTTTGAGCAACTAACAACGCTGATTGATCAACATGGCTTATCAAAGCATCAAGACGCAATTTTGGCAAGTGTACGTCCTGCTATTTCTTTGAGTCTTGGGGAAGCTGAGCCAGGACAGAATGGGCAAAGTCGTATCGGGGGAGTTCCCGATTTACCTTTGTCTATTCTCTGGCCTAAAGACCCTTTGATGAATAGATATCTCTGTTTTATTTTGCAAATTAACCTTGCTCAGTTGCCCACTTTCCCGGCAAATCCTTTTCCGCAGCAGGGAATGCTGTATTTGTTTGCTGATGAAAATGAAAATTACGCTGAACAATTAGTGTTTTACGATGGCAGCGAACCCTTACAACCTGCATATTTACCTGAAGATGCTCAGTTTATTACAAATTGGTACGAAAATTTAGTAACTCACCGTTTAAAGTTAGACCTTTTACCTGATATCCCGCGTTGGGCAACAAATGATTTTTATGAACTCTGCGATCGCCTCAAGTTAGACAATGAACTTAAGTTAAATGATTTGGGTAGAACTCTCTCCCAAAACAGTATAGGTAAATTGCTCGGTCATGTTTCGGGTATTGGACACGACCCACGAGAGGATGCTTATCTAGTCAAAGAAGTAAACCCTAAATGGCTTTATAATTACGAACAACGCCGCACTTTAGATATGACTCGCGCTCAAAGTTGGCACAACTTGCTGGAAGTTGAGTCAAGTACATCTGTTGACCTGATGTTTGGTGATGCTGGCTATCTGCAAATACTGATTCATCGCGAAGACTTAAAGCAACATGATTTTTCCAAAGTTTACGTGAATTTGGAATCAAGTTAGTGAGAGGGGAATGGGGACTGGGGACTGGGGACTGGGGACTGGGGACTGGGGACTGGGGACTGGGGACTGGGGACTGGGGACTGGGGACTAGGAATTCATAATTATTTATTCTTCCCCTGCTCCCCCTGCTTTCTTACTCCTTCATCTCCCTCATCTCCCTCATCTCCCTCATCTCCCCCTGCTCCCCGCCTCCTACTGTCCTACATAACGACTAGCCATCTGCATAGCATCAGCAATATCAACATCGCCATCACCGTCAGCATCCAAGAAGGAACTGAGTACCGGATTCCCCCCTGCTTGGAGATTTTCAGCACTTGCGCCTGATTGTAAGAAATTTAGCACTATAGGCACAGCTAGAGGTAATATTTGCTGAATCACCCCGGCATCTAACCCAGTGCGTTGAGCTGCTGTCTGGGCTACTTGCTGTTGTATATCAGGAGAAAACAAGGAATTAACGGCTTCTGGATTAGGAGAAGTGCCAGCAAATTGATTTACTACTGCTTGCGCTTCTTCATTACCATTTGTAGCTTGTTTATCTCGTAAAGAAGCACGTACATAGTTACCCACAACGCCTAAAACAGATTGTATCGTTGAAGGGTCTGTACCAGTACTGTTACTCAATTGGTTGACAGTGTTGACGATGCTTCCTAGTTGACCTAAACTGCCTTGCTGATTGGGGTTGGCTACAGCACCTAAAATTTGGTCAAAAATTCCCATAAGTTTGTTCTCTGTTGGTTCTACTTCAATGACTTTTTGATAACTCAGTTTCTACTTTAAAGTTTTATGGTGAATAATTATCAATGCGATCGCATGTCTTACAAGAATTAGCGGTGTTAGGGGTAGGATGTCGGGTGTGGGTGAAAGAAAAATTCCTTAATTGGGTGGGTTTGAAATGCACCAACAAAAAAGGATTAGGCCATGTTTTAAAACTGAAAAACTCGGTTGGGTTAAGAGTAGCGCAACCCAACCTACTAGTACGGCGAGGCAACTTTATGGGGTTAAAATTCTCCGCGTCCCCCCATCCCCACGTCTTTGTGTCAGCCTCAACCCAATATTTTAAAGCTTAATTTAGAGAATTGATATTGATTAGGCCGATCCCCGTATAATACTATCCAGTATGGGATCACCTGACTGTCTGTGTTTTAAGGATCTCAACCGTACACCCTCAATATCTTTGCTGATCTTGAGTCTAAAGATTGTCAAGTAAGTAAAACTGCCAAATTCACACAGATTAATTATTACTTTTACTACTAAGTTTCTGCAAAATACTAGTATATGAATATTTAAAAGCTGAAATATTTTATTTTTATAGTTATTTGTTATTAATATTTAATTTATTTATCTAAGCCATTTAGTAGCAATATGATAAACATCTATCGACTGTATTTTAGAAAAATCTTTAGCACTTAAATACCAATTGATTGCCCAAAAAAACTGCTCCACACTTAGGCATATATAAAATACATCTATCTAAAGTATGGTTACACCTCTATCTAAAGATGGATAGACTTAACTGTTATTAATTTGTAACCTTTCATTAGCAAAGTTTAGCGCGTTAAAGAGAAATTAAGAGGAAGTAAAAGTTTATTTAAAAGCATTGAATCTCTTAACCTTTAAAGAAAGCTTTACTTAAAGCAATCAGGTAGAACCTTACCCATTATCTGATGTCCATTTACTAATATTTACAGTGTCTTTACGTCCGAACCTCGTTCATTAAGGCGAAGGAGCTATATTACTATGCCTTAGAGTTAAGCCATACGGCCTAGTGAAAGGCAGTGAGTATATTGCTGTAAACAATGTATAGTAAGGATTCATACCATGAGTGAGCGGTCTAGGCATTTAGCAGATAGTAATTACTATTGCTCAGATTTTGTTGAACTACTAAGTTATAGAGCGCAAAACCAACCTGAGCAGAAAGCATTTACTTTCTTGAAAAATGGAGACACACAAGCAGAAGAATTAACATACAAGGAGCTACATTTACGGGCACAAGCGATCGCCACCTCTTTACAATCTCTAAATGCTTGCGGTGAACGTGCCCTACTACTGTATCAACCAGGTTTAGATTTTATTGCAGCCTTTTTTGGATGTTTATATGCTGGGGTTATTGCCGTTCCTGCATATCCACCTAGAAAAAATCAAAATCTAATCAGATTGCAAGCGATCGCAGCCGACGCTCAAGCCAAAATAGTACTCACTTCAACATCATTACAAAACCTCCAAGCTAGCTTCAATCAAGAAAGTTTAGACGTTTCCAAACTGCAATGGTTAGCTACCGATAATGTAGATAGTAATTTGTCATCAGACTGGCAAAAACAAATCATCAAAGGCGATTCCCTAGCTTTTATCCAGTACACCTCTGGTTCTACGGGAACGCCCAAAGGAGTGATGGTCAGCCACGACAACTTGATGTACAACGAGAAAATGATTAAAGCGGCTTTCGGCCATACAGAAAAAACTGTTGTAGTCGGTTGGTTGCCTGTGTTTCATGATATGGGACTGATCGGAAACGTCCTACAGCCTCCATATTTGGGAGTACCATGCTTTCTGATGTCTCCTGTAGATTTTCTTCAAAAACCTCTGCGCTGGTTGCAGGCTGTTTCTCACTACAAAGCAACAACAAGTGGAGGCCCAAATTTTGCCTATGATCTTTGCATTCGTAAGGCAACTCCCGAACAATTGGCTGAACTAGATCTCAGCAATTGGGAGGTTGCGTTTACAGGTGCTGAACCTGTCCGTGCCGAGACATTAGAACAGTTTGCCTCTACCTTTGCCCCTTGTGGCTTCCGCAAAGAAGCATTTTACCCTTGCTATGGTATGGCAGAAACTACTCTCATCGTGTCTGGGGGTGAGAAAACTGCATTGCCAATCACATGTAATGTCGAAGGAGTAGCACTAGAACAAAATCGAATTGTCAAAGTTAACGATACACAACAAACTGCTTGGACATTTATCGGTTGCGGGCAAAGTCTTCTAGAACAGAAAGTCGTTATTGTTAACCCCGAAACCTTAACTTTGTGTACCTCAGAGCAAGTCGGAGAAATCTGGGTAGCAGGCCCGAATGTTGCACAAGGATATTGGAATCAAGATGAAGAGACAGAAAAAACTTTCCATGCATATATTGCAGATACAGAACTTAGCACAACGGTAGCGACGTCAGGAGCGTCAGGCCCATTTCTTCGCACCGGAGACTTGGGATTTTTGCAAGATGGCGAGTTATTCATCACTGGGCGACTCAAAGATGTAATTATCATTCGCGGGCAAAATCACTATCCCCAAGACATTGAACTGACTGTTGAGAAAAGCCATCCGGCCCTCAGACCTGCTTGCGGAGCAGCATTTACTATCGATTTCAAAGGTTCTGAGCGACTAGTTATTGTTCAGGAGGTAGAGCGGAGTTACTTACGAAAGTTAAACGTTCAAGAAATTGTCAAAGATGTTAGACAAGCAGTAATTGCAGAGCATGGTCTGGATATATTCGCCACCGTACTCATCAAGACTGGAAGTATTCCCAAAACCTCCAGTGGCAAAATTCGCCGTCAAGCTTGTCGAACTGCATTTTTTGCTGGCACCTTAGATGTTCTCGAAGATTGGAGTGAGAATCCTGAGAACAAAGCTAAGTTTAAGCATCTAGAAGCAGAGGTTGATTCTGTTCTTAAACAGTTAACCCCTACCAAGCAGCTATGAACAGGAATGTGATCATCTATAAAAAGAATCATACCAATCCAAACTAGATATAGGACTCATATTTGATTGGTGAATCTTGTGGGGTGGGCCGAACAGCCCTCCAGAAAATACCAAGGACGGGCAAAACGCCCATCCCTCAACAATGCCACACCCAACTCTCGAGTGAAACGGTATGAGTTGGAGTGTTAGCAAATAGCTCCAGAGAATGGGAGCATCTATGCTTAGGAATACGAATACTCCTAAGACAGGCATGATTGCAGCTAAAAAATTGGACAGTACTAAAAATCAACACATTTGATTGTTGAAACATAGACTAGGTAAGGACTTTAACCATGACAGTACAAAATATTGAAGAAGTGAATACCACACCTACAGTTGCACCCAAGCAGATCCCAACAGCGGCAGAAATTCAAGCATGGATAGTTTCTTATGTAGCTGACTTGCTGGAAGTAGATTCAGAGGAAATCGAAATCACAATACCTTTTGACCGCTATGGTCTAGACTCTTCAGTAGCAGTTGGTTTAACAGGTGACTTAGAAGATTGGCTAGGATGTGAACTCGATCCAACTCTACTGTATGATTACCCAACTGTTGAAACTTTAGTTAAGCATTTAGTTTCAGAGTTAAAAGCTGAAAATTAATCTCAACTCTCTTCATATTTAGCCTTAACAATAGTGGAAATTATCAGTGCCCGATCGCAACCTTTTAGGAGAAAATTATGGTGACTCTAAATAAAACTCTCGATCCGTTAGAAGCTCAGGAGCCAAAGCACTTCCAACGCATTGAAAAAACTTACCAAAATAATCAAGACTCAGACTATACAGAGAAACTAAAAGACTTAGGTAACGAATTTAATTATGCCAAAAACAGCAATTATTATTGGAGCCATCCCGATCTTTCGCTGTTGTATGGGACTCCTCTTTATAATGCTGCTTCTGATACCCAAAAACTAGCCTTAAATCATCTTTATTGGGTTGGAAACTATAACCATACTGCTGTTAGCGAAGCCAGTACAAGTATTTACAACATGGTCACGGCTGGTGTTTTTCGTGCAGTTGGCGGTTATGAAACCCTTTGTGATGAACTAGAGTTTGAAACCGATCAGGAAAGCTACCACATTCGTACCTTTCAAAAGATTGGTTACAAAACGAAAATGGCTATTGTCGGTAAAACCATATTGGGTAACTCCCTCTATGGCAAATCAGAAAAAGACAACAATAGCTGGCTGAGTCTTTTAATCCCTCAGCCTGTACGGGAGTATTTCACCTCTAATCAAGGAACTTCTCGCTTTTCGGTACACCGAGACAATACCTTAAGCGCGATCGCCAAAACAATGTTGAGCGATAAAAAGCAATACTATTCACAGTATTTGAGAAACTTAGAGCAAAAAGGTGAGCCGCTTCCCGCACCAGCAGATGGATTAGCAGGGCGCATCGCATCCCGCTACTGGTTACGATTTTTTACTGTTCATTGGGGTATGTCGCCATTTATGGCATGTCAGTACTATTCGTTGCGCTACACGGCTAATGCGATCCTCAAGAACCAAGAATATCCTTACGTCAGGTATTACCGAGAGTTAGAGCAAAAAGGCGAATATATTCCGGCTCCAACAGCTGTCTCTTACTATCACTTATTAGACGAAGCTTTCCATACAACGATTTCTCAAACCATTGCCAGAGATATGTATAAGGATTTCCCAAAGCCAACCGCTTATGAGAAATTTATCTCTGGTTTGATAGTCTATCAAATCCAACGCAACCTATTGAGCGGGCTTTCAGGAGTATTACCCGGTCGTTGTGTTTACGATGACCCCATGTTAATGCTCTTTTACTACAAGCTCTTAAAGTCTCCTCTATTTAACATGGAAACCAAAGAAGCACTCGATTGGATGGAAAAGTGCTTCTGTCAGGAACACGAAGGTTATCAAGTAGGGGTCAAATATCATCACAGCCTATTGGAGTTAATGCGGAGATTGTTTAATCGCTTAGACTACCAATGGTCAGTTAACCGCGACATGAAGATTATGGCAGCTGGAGGCTCAATCAACAAAGCAATTCAAAACAATATTCCCATCTTTAAAGAGTTCTCCAAATCGGTTCTGGCTCAAGACAGCTAACAGAAGTACGTATTGACTAATCAATCTGCAATCTCAAGGAGTAACAACCGAGCAAAACTAGCCAGGCATTACTGGCGCTCTTGTCTTGCACCCCTTTCTACTCACAAATCAATTTGGTAAATAAGATGGAACCCGTAGCGATTATTGGCATTGGTTGCCGTTTTCCCAAAGCTAAAAATCCTGAGTCCTTCTGGCATCTATTGCGTAATGGAGTAGATGCGATCGCGGAAGTACCAAAAGATCGATGGGATGTAGATGCTTTTTACGAGTCCAAGCCAGGTACACCAGGAAAAATGAACTCCCGCTGGGGTGGTTTTTTAGAGCAGGTAGATCTATTTGATCCCAGCTTTTTTGAAATTTCTGCCCGCGAGGCAGAACATATGGATCCCCAGCAAAGATTGGTGTTGGAAGTAGCTTGGGAGGCTTTAGAAAATACTGGAATCGTGCCCCAAACTTTACTAGGCAGCCAAACTGGGGTGTTCATCGGTCTTACCAATGCTGATTACCACAAAATTATCTACAAAGACTCTTCCCAAATCGGTGCATACAGTGCCACAGGTACTACCCCTTGCATTGCCGCCAATCGTCTATCATACTTGCTGAATCTGCGCGGCCCCAGTATTGCCATAGATACCGCTTGTTCTTCGTCATTAGTGGCAGTTCATTTAGCTTGCCAGAGTTTGCAAAATGGTGAGTCTCATCTCTGCATAGCTGGTGGAGTTAACCTGATGTTGGCTCCAGAGCCTGCAATCTCTTGCTCCCAGGCTCAGATGATGGCGGCTGACGGTCGCTGTAAGACCTTTGATGCTAGTGCTGATGGCTACACCAGAGGAGAAGGCTGTGGCGTAATTATACTGAAGCGCCTAGAAGATGCCCTCCACGATGGAGACAACATTTTGGCGATTATCAGAGGTTCGGCAGTCAACCAAGATGGTACAAGCAATGGACTGACAGCCCCGAATGGGCCTTCTCAGCAAGCAGTCATTCGCCAAGCTCTAGAACAGGCTGGCGTGGCTCCAGCGCAAATTAGCTATGTAGAAGCTCACGGCACTGGCACTTCTTTAGGAGACCCCATTGAGGTTAAATCCCTCAAAGCTGTACTGATGGCAGGTCGTTCCCCAGACCAACCTTGTTGGATTGGGTCAGTCAAAACCAACATTGGTCATTTAGAAGGCGCTGCCGGCATGGCTGGCCTGATCAAGGTGGTCTTACAGATGCAACAGCGGGAGATTGCGCCTCATCTGCATCTGGTGCAGCTCAATCCTTATATTTCTCTGGAAGGGACACCCCTTAGCATTCCTATTGAGCGCCAGCCTTGGTCTTACCCTGGAACTCGCTTGGCAGGGGTCAGCGCTTTTAGCTTTGGTGGCACTAATTGTCACATAATTTTGTCAGAAGCCCCTGAAGAGGACGCGGGGACGCGGGGAGGGAAAGACGCGGGGAAATCATTTGCTGAGCGTCCTTTACATCTGCTGACTCTATCAGCGAAAACTGCTCCGGCTCTGGTGGAACTAACACAGCAGTATGCAGATTTCTTAGCATCTCACGAAGAATTATCGTTAGCGGATATATGCTTCAGTGCGAATACGGGGCGATCGCATTTTGAGCATCGTCTTGCTGTTGTTAGTGAGTCTGTGGTGCAGTTGCGCGAGCAATTAAGGGCTTTTGCCGCTGGTGAAGACACTTCCGGTCTCAGGAGTCAGCAAGTAACTAAAAAGAAGCCGCCGAAGCTAGCATTTTTATTCACCGGTCAGGGTTCGCAATATGTCGGTATGGGTCGCCAACTCTACGAAACCCAACCAATTTTTCGCCAAGCTATTGACCAGTGCGCGGCTATTCTGCACCCCGATATCAACCAGCCTTTACTTGAAATTCTCTATCCCGAAGCGGGCAAATCTTCACCTTTAGATGAAACTGCCTACACTCAACCAGCTTTGTTTGCTCTGGAATATGCTCTGTTTCGCTTATGGGAATCCTGGGGAATTAAGCCAGATGCAGTCATGGGGCACAGCGTTGGCGAATACGCAGCTGCTTGTGTGGCGGGGATATTTAGTTTAGAAGATGGTTTGAAACTGATTGCCGCACGCGCTCGGTTAATGCAGGCATTGACCCAAGATGGTGAGATGGTGGCGGTGTTGGCGTCGGAAGCTTTAGTCAGCTCAATTATTAAACCTGATACTCAGGTGGCAATCGCTGCCATTAATGGCCCTAAAAGTGTGGTGATTTCTGGCGATCGCCAAGCTATAGAGATAGTATGCAACACCCTGCGCGCAGAGGGAATCACAACGAAAAAGTTGCAAGTTTCTCATGCCTTCCACTCTCCGTTAATGGAACCAATGCTAGGGGAGTTTGAGCAATTAGCTAAAAATATTACCTATTCATCACCTAAAATTAGCCTAATTTCTAATCTTACCGGTCAACCAATTACAGATGAAATCGCTACCCCTAAATATTGGTGCAATCATGTGCGGCAGCCAGTACGATTCGCAGCCGGTATGGAAGCGCTATATCAGAGGGGCTACAAGGTGTTTATCGAAATCGGCCCCAAACCGATACTAATCGGAATGGGTCGTTACTGCCTACCGGAAGGAGAAGGAGTTTGGCTGTCTAGCCTGCGTTCTGGGCGTGAAGATTGGCAACAAATCCTTGACAGTTTGGGAGCCTTGTACGTCAGTGGGGCAGCAATAGACTGGACTAACTTTGACCAAAATTATACCCGTCATCGAATAGTATTACCGAACTATCCATTTCAACGCCAGCGCTATTGGTTTGAACCAGTTAATAATGGGCATTTAAAAGCAGAGCCTGTATTCCAAGAGCGTATCCAAACTAAAATCTTCAATCTCTTGCATCAAGGGGACACTCAACAACTAGCCAAATACTTAGAAACTACAACAGAACTCTCACCAGAAGAAGTCAAAGTACTGCCTAAACTCCTAGAAATATTAGTCAAGCAACATCAACAACAATTAACAATAGCATCCTACAAAGATTGGCTCTACGAAGTCAGTTGGCAGCCTCGGCCGCGTCAGTTGACACAAATCACCGCTCACGAACCTGGTAGCTGGCTGATTTTGGCTGACAGCTGGGGTGTTGGACAAGCCTTAGCCCATCTTTTACAACAGCGGGGTCAGAGTTGTTCTCTAGTCTACGCTGGGAACAGCTATCAAGTTAAAGAGCCTGGAACTTGGAGTATTAACCCATCGAACCCAGCGGATTTCGAGCGGTTGTTGCAAGAGGTAGTAGGAACTAGCAAGCTACCGTTAAAGGGAGTTGTTCACCTGTGGAGTTTAGAAGTAAGATTAAATTCAGAATTGACCATCCCTTTGCTAGAAAAGATTCAGGTTCTTGGTTGTGGCAGTACGCTGCATCTAGTGCAAGCCCTTGCCAATAGCCAAGCCTCGCCTCGTTTATGGTTAGTAACCAGAAAAGCAGTACCAGCAGTTTCCCCATTACTAGCGCCAGCTCAAGCTTGTTTATGGGGATTGGGTAAAGTCATTGCTTTGGAGCATCCTAAGTTGTGGGGAGGACTAATAGATTTGGCTGCCGATGCTCCCACAGATGAAGCAGTAAATCTGTTGGCAGAGATTTGGGATTCTCAAGGAGAAGACCAAATCGCTTTCCGAGAAGGACAGCGTTATGTAGCTCGCCTCATCCGCAGCGAAGTACCAGAGGTTCGCTCAGTATCCCTACAATCAGACAGCACATATCTAGTTACTGGAGGGTTGGGAGCGTTAGGTATAAAATTAGCCCAATGGATGGTAGAGCAGGGAGCGCGGCACTTGGTACTGACTGGACGTAAGCAGGCATCTGCTGAAGTACTCCAAGCGATCGCTCAGATGGAAAATCTGGGAGCTAAGATAGCGATCGCCACCGCTGATGTCGCCCAATGGAGCGATATGGTCAGAGTATTCGAGGATATTAAAACTTCAATGCCGCCTCTAGGAGGAATTTTGCACGCTGCTGGGATGCTTGAAGATGGCATCCTCCTACAACAGGACTGGAAATCTTTTGAGCAAGTTATGGCAGCCAAGGTCAAAGGGACTTGGATTCTGCACACTTTGAGCGAGCAGTTACCATTAGATTTCTTTGTCACATTTTCCTCCGCCGCCGCCTTACTAGGTTCGCCAGGTCAAGGAAATTATGCAGCAGCTAATGCTTTCATGGATGCCTTAGCCTACTATCGCCGAGGGTTGGGGCTAAGACTGCCAGGATTGAGCATCAACTGGGGACTTTGGAAAGATGCTGGCATGGCTACAAGTCTGGGAAACCGCGACCAAGCGAGATTAACTGCCCAAGGTATGGAGTCTATACCACTAGAGCAGGGATTGCAGATATTAGGAAATTTGCTAGGACAAGATACAAGCCAGGTAGGAGTATTGCCGGTTAACTGGTCTCAATTTCCTCAAGGTGTGGCTTCACCATTTCTGGAATCTTTCATTGCCGATCAAGAACCATCATCACAGCGAACAAAATTTTTACAACAGTTAGACGCGGCCCCTGTAAAGGAGCGACAAACTCTTTTAATTGCTCATATCCGAACTGAAGTTGCTCAACTTTTGGGAATTGACTTCTCACAGATAGAACAGCAACAAGGTTTTCTCGATCTCGGCATGGATTCTCTGATGACCGTCGAGTTGAAGAATCGTTTAGAAAGCACTCTCAGTTGTTCTCTACCCACAACTTTAGTTTTTGACTATCCCACAATAGAGGCGCTTGTTGATTATCTACTTCAATCTGATGAATCTGCTATGGAATCACCAACAACCAACCATGAGGAGCAAGCTGAAACTGAGTCATATTTAGACGATTTATCAGACAGCGAAGCCGAAGCACTGCTGCTTGGTAAATTAGACAGCATGAGGTACTGAAGAGATGTCAGAACAAGAAAAGTCTGTATCACCCATCAAGCGGGCACTTCGGGCTATTGAAAACCTGCAAGCCAAGGTTACCGAACTGGAGTCCGCCAAACGAGAACCAATTGCCATCATTGGCATGGGTTGCCGATTTCCAGGTGCTGATCATCCAGAAGCATTCTGGCAACTGTTACGCAACGGAGTTGATGCTATTACCGATGTCCCTGCCGACCGTTGGGATATCGCAAAATTCTATGACCCAGATCCGGATGCTCCTGGTAAGGTATGCACTCCCAAAGGGGGTTTCTTAGCTCAGGTAGATGCTTTTAACCCAGAATTTTTTGGAATTTCTGCACGGGAAGCAGCAAGTATAGATCCCCAACAACGGCTGTTGTTAGAAGTTGGCTGGGAGGCTCTCGAAAATGCCACTCTAGCACCAGAGTATTTGTATAACACTGCTTGTGGAGTGTTTATTGGTATTTACCTCAACGACTACAGTAAGGTCATGTCGGCAGTAGGAGACCCAGCTCAAATTGACGCTTTTAGCGCCATTGGCAACTCCTTGAGCGTAGCAGCTGGGCGCTTGTCGTATATTCTAGGGCTAAAAGGCCCCAGCATGGCGATCGATACTTCCTGTTCTTCTTCATTGGTATCAGTACATTTGGCTTGTCAAAGTTTACGCCTGGGAGAGTGCAATCTCGCCCTAGCTGGTGGAGTTGGTTTAAATCTCGTGCCAGACACCAGCATTGCGCTTTCCAAATCGCGAATGCTAAATCCTAATGGTCGCTGCCAAACCTTCGATGCTGCTGCTAATGGCTTTGTCAAAGGAGAAGGGTGTGGTGTCGTCGTCCTCAAGCGCCTCAAAGATGCTTTAGCTGATGGGGACAACATCTTAGCCTTGATTCGGGGTTCGGCGGTAAACCACAATGGTCGCAGTAGTAGCTTGATTGCTCCTAATGGATTATCTCAGCAAGCTACGATTCACCAAGCCTTGGAAAATAGTGGCGTAGACTCAGCCCAAATTGATTATGTAGAGGTTCAGGGTACGGGGACAGCTGTAGGAGAACCCATTGAGGTAGCAGCTTTGGGGGCAGTATTTGGTAAGAATCGTCCTCAAGACAAACCTTTGGTTATTGGTTCGGTAAAAACTAACATTGGTCATTTAGAACCAGCTTCTGGTATCGCCAGTCTCATTAAGGTGGTGCTGGCTCTGCAACATGGAGAGATCCCACCCCACCTGCACTTTCAGCAGCCTAATCCTCACATCAAGTGGGATGAATACAGTCTGAAAGTTCCGACTGAGCGGATACCTTGGCCTGTAGGAGCAAAGCGGCGACTGGCGGGAGTCAATACCTTTGGCTTTAGCGGCACTAACGCCCATGTGATCCTAGAACAGGCTCCGATTTCAGAACCAGTACAAAGGCCAATCGATCGCCCCCTGCATCTACTAGCATTATCAGCTAAGACAGACGAAGCACTTGTGCAGTTAGCCGAACGGTATGAGAAGCATTTAGCTGCTAACCCAGACTTAGCTTTAGGAGATATTTGCTTTAGTGCCAATAGCGGGCGATCGCACTTTCAGCATCGTTTGAGTGTGGTAGCGTCTTCATCTACCGAACTTGATGAAAAGCTAGCTGCCTTCAGCGCTGGGCAAGATGTAGCAGGGTTATTTAAAGGCAAGGTGGCAGGTTCTCCTAAAATAGCCTTCATTTTCCAAGGCTTGAGCTTTGAGCATCTAGGAATGGGTCGTCAACTCTACGAAACTCAACCTACATTCCGTGCTGTCTTCGACCGTTGCGAGGAAATCCTGCGTCCTTACTTAGAGCAACCACTGCTAGAAACGCTTTTTTCTCCTGCCTCACCCGCTCCCCCTGCCCTCTTCGCCCTAGAGTACGCTCTTTGCCAGTTATGGAAATCCTGGGGTATAGAACCCACCGCAGTTATCGGTTACGATGTCGGGGAATATGTTGCTGCCTGTGTAGCTGGAGTTTTCAGCTTAGAAGATGGCTTGAAGTTGGTTGCCAAATCCTCAGTCAATGAAGTCAGCTACTCCCAACCACGAATCCCTGTAGTGTCTCATCTGGCGGGTGAAATAGCTACCCCCCAATATTGGAGTCAGCAACGACAATCTGTGAATGCTGCCAGCGTGAATACTCTAGCTCAACAGGGATACGAAATATTTGTGGAAATAGGAGTAGGAAGCGATCGCTTCTCTAAGACTCTACATCCAGAAAAAGCAGATTGGCAAAAAATCCTAGAAACTTTGGGGGTTTTATATGTACATGGAGCAAAAGTCAACTGGTTAGCTTTTGACCGGGACTACTCGCGTCAACGCTTGCAACTACCAACTTACCCTTGGCAGCGCAAGCGCCACTGGTTTGAGGCTCATAATGGGCAAGCGAAAAATAAATCTCTCAATCAAGCTGATTTCAAACAACTACTCAAGCAGTTAGAAATGACCACAGAACTCTCACAAGCAGAGCTGAATTTATTACCTAGACTGTTTGAGCTATTAGAGAAGCAATATCACAAGACAGAAACTGAGGAGGAAACTAACACAACATTGCAGCAGCTAAATCTCAAGTCTTTAACAGCAGAAGATATCCAAGCTTGGCTAGTTAATCAAATTGCTCAAGAACTGGGAGTCAAACCCGATGAAATAGATATCCGGCTACCTTTTGACAGCTATGGTTTAGATTCCGTGCTGGCGATCGGCATTGCTAGTGCTGGCAAACAATTTCTCGGACTTGATGTGTCTCCACTTCTATTAGTTCACTATCCCACTATTGAGTTGCTTTCACAGCACTTAGCCAAAGAATTAGAAACTTCTGAATCAGAAATCTTTGAAATTTAAAAAATTACATAATAACAAAGATGGTGAATCTATGAATGTATCAGATCTGGTGGAAAACCTAAATCATCAAGGCGTTCATTTGTGGGCTGATAATGATAAACTCAAGATTAATTCTCCCAAAGGATTATTGACACCAGAAATCCGCACAGAACTAGCTGAACGCAAAACAGAAATTCTGGCGTTTCTGCAAAAAAATAACGATCCCGTTATTGATAGTTCTACAGCTAAAAATCAAGACCTGAGTTTACAGACAATTGGACGACTGATTGGAGGATACTGCCGTAAAATTACAGGTTTTATCCCTCCTGTCATCGATCCAAAAATGATGGCAAATAAGCTAAAGGTTACTTTTAGACCTTTGCCTAATAGCTACAAAGAAGAAACAGTTTTAACGTTTAGAGAAGAGTTAGAACATAAACTAAAAGAAAACGAAGTTCAGATTTTATCTTGGGAAGAGGCAACTAAAGAGTTTAACTACGAAATTACTATTCCTTTTATTAATTGGAAAAAAAATATCACAACCAGGGTGATTAAATCGGGTGTTAATGCTGTTGTAGATGTTGAAAAACGTCCGTCTTTATTTGGAAAAGCCAAGATATTTATAGCAGAATTGCTATATCGATTATATTCTCATTTTGTTTTCAACAATAGTCCGATATCTGCTGCTAAAATTATGCAATTTATCAGTTGGGCTGAAGAGAGCGTCCAACCACTTGAAGACCCGACAAATACTCAAGCGATCGTTTTAACAAAACTAAATCAAAAGCTGGTCGATCCCAAAATACCTTATCAACAAAAAATTCCTATTGGTGTTAATACTCTCATTAAGAACTTTTCTGAAATTGTGATTGGGGTTGATAAAACTAATATTTCTATCTTAAATATGAACCTCTCAGACTCGGTATTTGCTAAAGAGTCATTAGATGAGTTCATTTCTAAGTCTTTAATCCCTAAAATTTTTGTACCAATTCAACCATTACCTTTAAGTCGATTTGAGATTGGTGAATATGACTCTAAAACATCTGCCTATGCTACTCAATTAGTCGAATTAGGTCAAGAATTAGCATCAACAGAGTTACTACCTTCTGGGTTTAAAATTAACGATGTCATGAAAAGAAAGTCCCACCGAGATATTGTGGACTGGATGATAAATGGCAGAACAGGTGTTTCTTATGGTTTTGTTGCCTATGCCGAACCGCCACAATATGTAGGTGCTGTAGAAATATCCGAGAGTGAGTGGGAAAGCTTATCAACAATCGCAGGATTTAGCCGTGATGAACTGCGTCAAAACGAAATTGGCAGAAGGTATATCAAAACCAAGATTGGAGAAAAACACATATTTAAACAGATACCAGATATCTGGCTTGCTAGTTCCCGTTCAGGCTCAAATAAAACAAACCTGAATTTAGAAACAGACGTGTTTAGGATTGGATTACAAGACAGGTTGTTACTTCAATTACCAACAGGTCTTGATTCTGTAGCGGGAGATATCAAACCCTCTTATGATATCTATGTCATGGTGGCGATCGCACTGGCTACTGCTTTATACGCACCAAAGTTAATTGAAAATGGGATGCCAATGGTTCATTTCCACGGATATCCCTCAAAAGATTGGTTACAACGCCATGAATACTGCACTGGAGTTCAAAATCCCTCAGTTCCTTGTGGAACCTATGAATCAGGAGTTTTCAATTTCTTAGGTATATACAATCTAGTAAATAAGTATGGCGACAATATTGCCCTAGCCAGTCTGATCGAGCCAGATCATGGCACAAATATCATCGCCTCCGACAGTGAATATTTACTCGCCAGAATCAAAACTGGAGTTGAACGCGAACAAATTGAACTGGGAGGTAAGCATTTCCCTTCCCTCAAACAAAGCATTGCTACTTGCTGAAGGATGTTAAGCAATCATGACAATCATTGCAGATCAAACAGTACTTTTGACAGGAGCCTCACGCGGCATAGGAGTTTATATTGCTCGTGCTTTGGCAAAAGAAAAAGCAACTATAGTAGGTGTTTCGCGATCGCAAGATGGACTAGATCAAGTATCTGCCGAAGTTAAAGCTTTAGGAGGTCATTGGTTAGGCATTAAATACGACCTCAGCCAGCTAGAAGAACTGCCAGACCTCGTTGAGAAAATTAATCAGCTTGCAGGCCCAATTGGCATTTTAATCAACAACGCAGGTATAGAGATATACAAGAAATTTCAAGATTATTCCACTGCGGAGTTGCATTCAATATTAACAATTAACTTACTGTCAGCGATGGAATTAAGTCGTTTGGTACTGCCAACGATGTTAAATCAAAGAAAAGGTCATATTGTGAATATTGCTTCCCTAGCGGGTAAAAAAGGAAATCCTTACAACAGTGTTTATTCTGCCAGCAAAGCTGGTTTGCTGATGTGGACTGATGCACTCAGACAAGAGTTAGCTGATACTAACGTGGAAATTTCTGCAATCTGTCCAGGGTATGTTTCTGGTCAGGGAATGATTGCCGATACTGGCGTACCCATACCCAAGTTAGCAGGCACATCTAAACCAGATGATGTAGCAAAAGCAGTAATCCAGGCTATTGAGAAAAATCAAGCAGAAGTGATTGTCAATCAAGATCCGATCACAGCAAATATATCAAAGCTGCTAATAGCGCTATGGCAAATTTCTCCACAATTTGGAGACACAGTTTACCACTGGATGGGGGTAAGTAAGCTCAACAAACTCCGTATCAAGAATCAAAAGCGCGTGGCGTTGAAACTTAGCATGTAAAAGTTTTGGAGTGTGAATATGAAAACCATAGGAGTTAAAACAGTTGTTTTGAATGGTGCGCCCGGTGGCATTGAAAAAATGAATGCATATAACCAACTTTTTTGTCTAGTTATTTACAACAAATATTTCCAACTAGTCTGACTACGAGATTGGCGATCGCACCCCATAAGCTAGTCATAGAGATATTTGTACAGTTTTCGGATATGTTTAAAGGATTTGAACCACAATGAATGAAAAATTTGCAATCTCATTATTGACACCTACCAGTGATCTAGTTACAGGAGGGGGTACAAATGCTTCTGAACTGCTTTTTGCTCGCTCAGGAAACGATACCATTTATCCTGATAATCCGATTGCAAGCGCCACTCAAGCAACAAATGTAGATTATTTATTCGGCGATATATTTGACAACTCTGCTGAAGAGTATGAGATTATTTTGAATATTCAGAATAATCAGCAAGGTGGTAATCCATTACTCATCCTAGACAGAAATATCCCATCTGTAGGGTCAGACAGATTTGTTCTTGGTGATACAACTCAGCCCTACTACACTACCTCTAAACCAGATACCCTACTAACTACAAACTTCCTTGGTTTGAACGAGTTTGCTGTCATTTATGATTTCGGCATAGATAATGATGTCATCCAACTAAATGGAAAACCGCAAGACTATCGAATCGTAAAAGTTAATGGATTACAGGTTGAAGGAGTTGCACAACCTTTTTCTGGAGCAGCTATATTTTCACTGCAACAGGGAGCGCCTGACCTCGTCACTTTTGTGCTTGCAAAGCCTGAAGTCAATTTAGATTTGAAATCGAAGAATTTCCGGTTTGTCGGTAACAAACCACCAAAAAAACCAGTACAAAACCAGAAGATTCAGCAATTGGGGACTACTGGTAACGACCTCAGTTTTGGTGCAGGTAAAGATGCTGCTGGTAATGTCTATCTAACAGGAACTACCACCGGGCCATTGTTTGGAACCAATCAAGGTTTTTCAGATGTGTGGATAGCCAAATATGACAAAAATGGCAACCAGGTCTGGGGTAAACAGTTTGGTTCTTCTGGTGATGAAGGTAGCTTAGCGATCGCCACAGATAGTAGTGGTAACTCCTACATAGCGGGTAACACGTCGGGTAGCTTGTTTTCATCCAAGCAATCAGAAGGGGATGTTTGGGTAGCTAAGTATGACACCAATGGCAATCAGGTATGGGGTAAGCAGTTTAGTGCTGGTGGTTTTTCTAATTCAGCCTTTGGGCTTGACCTAGATGCAGCAGGCAATGTCTATGTATCAGGATTAGCAATTAAGGAAAATCAAAGAACAGACATTTTCAATTTTAGTATTCAAGATGATTCTTGGGTAACTAAGTTAGACAGCAATGGCAACCAACAATGGATTACTCCGATTAAGAATCCTTCAGCGACTTTCCCGTTTGACATCACTCCCTTTTTTGACGAATGTTACGACATTGCCGTTGATAATCTTGGTAACAGCTACGCAGTAGGCTGGACTCAGGGCTTAGTCCAAGAGTCAGACCCATCACGACAACTTTTGAAGTACGATGCTTGGGTGACGAAGACGGACACCTCAGGAAAGATAGAGTGGATTCAACAGCTGGGAAGTACAAATCAGGGTCTTGATTTTGCCTGGGGTGTTGACACTGACAGCAAGGGCAATATTTACGTTACAGGATGGACTACAGGGAATATTGGAACGGGGGATGATGTACAAATCAGCGATCGCGATATTTGGCTTACCAAACTAGCCCCAGATGGATCTCAAGTGTGGGCTAAACAGTTTGGTTCTCCAGATGATGATGGGATGCTCTTCTCCGACATGGAGATCGATGAACAAGACAATGTCTTTATGATCGGACATTCTAACGGTAAGTTAGGCAAAGGTCAAAAAGACAAATCTTATAATGCCTGGGTGGCGAGGTTCGACACTGATGGCAATAACAAGTGGATTCAACAATTTGGCAGCAGAAATAATCTTGACTACCCTACAGGTATTACTACTGACGGCACTGGTAAGCTTTACGTGACTGGATTTACTGATGGCTTGTTAGGAAACACTAATGGCGTTAATACCTCTGCTGTAGATAGTTGGGTGGCTCAGCTTGATGTCAACAAAGGAAAACTGCAAAAATTTATCGGCAATTCAAATGATGTCATCAGCATCACCGATCCTGGTTCAATTCCCACCATTGATATCACTAATGATCTTGTGACTAAGGAAAAGTTACCTAAAGGCGATAACCGGATTAACCCTACTGAGGGGATTAACCCTACTCTAGGGATAAGTACTAGCAACAGAAGTATTAGAAGTACTACTAGCAGTGGATTCAACTATGGAGAGATCGTTTCTAGTCTTGGCAGCTTATTCGACCCTCAGTCTCAAGGTTCTTTTCCTTCAGCTTTGGCTGGGGCAGTTAATAATGGTTCTGTAGTGATATGAACTTTTTCTAACTGAAAATCGGGCAAAAAAATAAATGACCAAAAACTAGGGTATGGGGTGTAGGGGGAAAACGAAGAACATTTTTTGTGGAACACCCTACCCCAAAAACCAAATACTAAGCTGTTACGCAAATAAACATTGCACATCAACTGGTGAGGTTGTCTTTTGTCATTTGTCCTCTGTCCTTGGTAAATACAAATAACTTTAGCGTAGCGGTAGCGAGTCCGCGAGCGTCATGACTAATGACCAATGACGGTCTACACGGAAAAAAGATTTTTCTTAACCCAAATACCAACCGAATCGCCAAAGCCATGAAAAAAGTATATTTGATGATTTATGATTTAGGCGCAGGTCATCGCAGCACAGCCAATGCTTTGCAAAAAGTGATCGAGAAGCGGCAATTACCTTGGGAAATTCATATAGTCGATGCTTTCAAAGAAATCATTGGTACGACTGCTCCACACTACGTTTACAATCATCTGATACTCAAAAAAAACTGGGCAAAAATTATTAATGACCCTTTCTTAGTTCCTTCATTCAAATTACAAATACGCCTTTCTCATTTTGCTTGGTTAGGACGTTTTAAAAAATATTGGCAGCAGCATCAACCTGATATGGTGGTTTCATTACTGCCCTATATCAATGGGCTGATTAATCAAAGCTTGCAGGCAGTATCATCCCATGTGCCTTTTGCAACCGTAATGACCGATCATGCCGATTGCCCACCCCACTTCTGGATTGATCCACAAGCACAATTCTTAATTTGTCCGACTCAAAGAGCAGTTGAACAAGCTAAAAGCTTAGGTTATACGCAAGAGCGAATCTTCAGCACATCAGGAGTGGTAATTCATCCTCGATTCTCTGAATCCATAAATAGCGATCGCCAAATTGAAAAAGAACGCTTAGGTTTAAATCCAGATTTACCTACAGGTTTAATCACTTTTGGTAGTCAGGGATCAAAAGCAATGCTAGAAATTGCCGATTGTCTAGAGAAATCGTCACTGAATCTACAACTCATTTTTATCTGCGGACGCAATGAAGAAATAGCAAACACTTTGCGCCGTCAACAGAGTCGTTTACCAAGGTACATTGAAACCTTTACTAGTGAAATTCCTTACTATATGCATCTATCGGATTTCTTTATTGGTAAATCCGGCTCTGTGGGTGTTAGCGAGGCTGTGGCAATGAACTTGCCAGTAATTACAGATTGTAATGCCTTAAGCATGTTTCAAGAACGACCCTCGGCTGAGTGGATTGCAGAAAATGAGATTGGTATTGTAGTCCGCAATTTTCGGGATATTAACCAAGCTGTAGCAAAGCTAATCCAGCCAGAAACTCTAGCTCGCTATCGTGCCAACGCCGCCGCGATCAACAATCAAGCAGTATTTGAAGTAGTTGATATTTTGGAACAAATGCTTGAAAACTCCTTTTCGGTTGCGCCTTCTCCAAGGAATAAGCAGTTATCCTCAACCGTTTAATCTATGTATAAAAAATTACTATATATAAAAATTTTGGAGGGTGAATGTGAAAACAATAGCAGGTAAAACAGCAGTTTTGACAGGTGCTTCAGGTGGCATCGGAGTATTTATTGCTCGTGCTTTAGCAAAAGAGCAAGTAACTGTAGTTACCATTTCTCGTTCTCAAGAAGGTCTAGAGCAAATATGTACTGAGATTGAGACTGAGGGTGGTAAAGCGATAAGTATTCCTTTTGACATCAGACAATTGGAAGAATTACCCTCCCTAGTGCAGAAGATTGAGCAACTTGCCGGCCCCATTGATATTTTGATTAACAATGCTGCAATTGAGAAATTTCGGCCTTTTCAAAACTACGCCTTAGAAGATATCCAATCGATATTGACGCTCAACCTCCATGCACCAATGGAATTGACCCGTTTACTACTACCAAGCATGATAGAGCGCAAGAGTGGTCATATTGTTAACATTTCCTCTGGCGCTGGCAAAAAGGCAGCACCTTTTAACAGCATTTATTCAGCCAGTAAAGCAGGTTTGATTATGTGGTCGGAGGCAATACGGCAGGAATTAGCGAATACTAATGTCGGTGTTTCAGTCATTTGTCCTGGGTGTACCAATGCCGGAATGTTCCTCGCTCTAGATATATCAGTACCTAAGGGAGCAAGCATTGCTGAACCAACACAAGTAGCAGATGTGGTGATTCAAGCAATTAAGCAAAACCAAAAAGAAGTAATACTCGATGGTCTAGCAATCAAAGTCTTTTATGCACTTTCACAACTATCTCCAGAATTTGGAGACTCAATGATTCAAAAAGCTGGTGTGATAGAGACGAATTTTAATTGTGCCCAAAAGCAGATGCAAGCTGAGAATATCGTCTGCAATTAAGGTTTACCCAGCCATATTGAAACTAGCTTAAAAAGGAAAAAAATGAATAACGACCATTACGATGTCATCATTATTGGTACGGGTGCAGGTGGTGGAACTCTAGCAAATAAGCTAGCACCAAGCGGCAAGAAGATTTTGATTTTAGAGCGAGGAAATTTTCTACCCAAAGAAAAGGCTAATTGGGATTCTCAAGAAGTCTATGGTAAAGACCGCTATCGAACTACCGAAATGTGGTATGACAAGGACGGCAACCCATTTAATCCGTTTACACACTATTACGTTGGTGGTAACACGAAGTTTTACGGTAGCGCGTTGTATCGATTTCGGGAGCGGGACTTTGAAGAAGTCATTCACAAAGGTGGTGTTTCTCCAGAGTGGCCATTAAAGTATCAGGATTTTGCACCTTACTACACTCAAGCCGAAAAACTCTACGACGTACACGGAAAGCAAGGTCTTGACCCGACCGAACCCCCAAGAGATCAAGACTATCCTTTTCCACCAATCAGCCACGAACCCTACATTGAACAAATCAACTATGCTCTTAAGGATAGAGGCTTTCATCCCTGTTATCAGCCCCTTGGTATCAAGCTAAATGAAGTCAATCGTTTTATAAGTACTTGTGTTCGTTGCAATACCTGCGATGGTTTCCCCTGCTTGGTCAATGCCAAAGCTGATGGTGATGTTAACGGTGTACGTCCAGCAATGGTCTATTCTAATGTAACTTTGATGACCGAAGCGAAAGTATTGCGTTTGCATACCAGTGCTTCAGGTCGTGAGGTTACGGCTGTGGAAGCAGAAATCGCAGGCGATCGCCACTTTTTCTTTGGAGATATAGTTGTTGTTGCTTGTGGTGCGATCAACTCCGCCACTTTGTTACTGCGATCGGCTAATGATCAACATCCAAATGGATTAGCAAATAGTTCCGATCTGGTGGGACGCAATTATATGCGGCATAAAATTAGCGCGATCGTAGCTGTGACTACAAAACTCAATCCTACGGTTTACCCTAAAACACTCGCCGTGAATGATTTTTATTGGGGAGAGGCAGATTTTCCTTACCCGATGGGACATGTGCAAACCCTCGGCAATATTACTGAGGATAGAGCTGCTGCTAATAACCCATCTTTTATTCCTAGCAAACTGATTCCCAGAGCAGTATTTAAGGCGTTCACAGATAGAACTACTCCCTGGTTTCTCATGGCGGAAGACTTACCAGATCCGGACAATCGCGTGCGTGTCGAAGGCGAGAAAATGTTTCTCGAATATACTAACAACAACGATGAAGCATTGAATCGCCTAGTTAAGCGTTGGCAAGAAGTATTAAAGTCTATCGAGCCATTCTCAATCTTTTTTACCACAGGGATGTCTTTAAAAGATGTTGGGCATCAGTGCGGTACTTGTCGTTTTGGGGAAGACCCTAAAACCTCTGTACTCGATCTCAATTGTCGCACCCATGATGTTGATAATCTTTACGTTGTCGATGGTGCTTTTTTCCCTTCGAGTGCTGCTTTGAATCCAACGCTGACGATTATTGCCAATGCTATCAGAGTCGCAGAGCATTTGCTCTTAAGATTTGAGATGACTGCTGTCAATCAGTCAACTGCGATGAACTACCCTGTCAGCATTCAATAGGCGATCGCCTTTGAGAAATTGTCCAATCTGAAACTTTCAGATCACCATATTTAAAACCATCAAGATGTCCGCGCTGTTCAAACAATTATTGGAGTCAGATCAATGATATTTGATTGGTTGATCATAGGGGCAGGATACTCAGCTTGTGTCATGGCTGAACGGATTGCAACCGAGCTAAGACAAAGAGTGCTAATTGTTGAACAGCGAGACCACATTGGCGGCAACGCCTACGATTACTATAACGAGCATGGGATATTAGTTCATAAATACGGGCCTCATATCTTTCACACCAAATCTAAAAAAGTTTGGGATTACCTCTCCCAATTTACAGAATGGAGACATTACTACCATCATGTGTTGGGAGTAGTAGAAGGTAAAAAAGTTCCTATTCCTTTTAATTTAAATTCACTCTATGCTCTTTTTCCTCCAAATTATGCAGAAAAATTGGAGAATTTACTTTTAGAAAACTTTGGATTTGGTGTAAAAGTACCTATCCTAAAACTGCGTGAAAGTACCAGTGGAGATTTAAGCTTTCTCGCTGATTATATCTATGAAAATGTTTTTCTCCGTTACACCATGAAGCAATGGGGTGTGAAACCGGAGGAACTAGATCGGGCCGTAACGGGGCGTGTACCAGTTTACATCAGTCGGGATAACCGTTATTTTCAAGACCCTTATCAAGCGATGCCAAAGGTTGGCTACACCGAAATGTTCCGCAAAATGTTGGCTCATCCTAATATCAAGGTGTTACTGAATACCGATTACCGCGAGATTATTAACGACGTTAAATTTAACCGGATTATTTGCACAGGCCCAATTGATACTTTCTTCGACTATATGTATGGGGAATTGCCCTATCGGAGTTTGCGCTTTCAATTTGAGACTTTAAATCAAGAACAATATCAAGAAGTTGGTACAGTAAATTACCCCAACGACTACGATATTACACGCATTACCGAGCAGAAGTATTTATCAGGACAAGCTTCTCCTAAAACTACCTTGGTGATGGAATATCCCCAAGCTTATGTTCCGGGAAAAAATGACCCTTATTATCCCATCTTGAATGAAGATAACCGCGATCGCCTCAACCTTTATCTCAAAGAAGTAGAAAATCTCAACGGTACAGTGTTGTTTGCTGGGAGACTTGCAGATTACAAGTATTATGACATGGATCACGCAGTGGTTCGGGCGCTGGGTTTGTTTGAGAAAGAAGTAGTAAATTCCAAGTAGGAATGACAAATAAGATAGTCGAGCTTTTAAAGGAAAACTCTCATGCAAGAAACACAGGTTATCTCAAGCAAGCAACGCCTTGTATGTTCTGTTTGTAATTATCGAGTTAATCCAAATCATAAATCTGCATTTTATACCTTTCCTTGTAGTATCAGATCCTTAATGGACGAAAAGTTTAAGGTTTGGCGATGTCCTGATTGCCAAACGATTCATTGTTTGGATGTTGTGGATCTTGACTATTACTACTCCAAATATCCTTTTTCTGAAGCTAAATTAGTTTGGCCGCTACGAATTTTTTATGACAATCTTCTTTGTCAGTTAACTAAACATGGATTTTCTAAACAACATTCATTTCTCGATTATGGCTGTGGAATTCATGGTCTGTTTGTAAAATATCTGCAACAACGGGGCTTTATTAATTCTTATGGATACGACCTCTACGCACCTGTGGATGGATTAGGCGATCGCGCATTTATCGAAAGTAGAAAATTTGATTATATTTCTACCCAGGATGTGATCGAACACGTTGAAGATCCCAATGCTTTCTTAAGTTATATAGACAACTTAGTAGCTCCTGGTGGTTATATTCTGATCGGTACACCTAACGCCGCTAATATCGATCTCAACCAACCAGATATAGCAGACCACTATAACTCTGTACATGTCCCTTACCACCTTCATATATACACGCGAGAAATCATCGAATCCTTGGGGAAAGCGCAGGGATGGAAACCTGTAGACTTCTTTGATCGCAAATATGACGATACACCTTGGTTCTGTTTGAACAACCGAGCTGTAAACGCCTACATGAGTGTCTTTGACGGTTCTATGGACGTTCTTGCTGAACCACTTAGATTAGGAAAAGCATTCACCTCTTATCAATTCCTTTTCTGGGCAATTTTTGGCTATTGGTTCAGTCTCCATGCTGGCATGAGCATCATGTTCCGCAAAAGCGTTTAATCCGAGTATTTTTTAGAAAATTTATTTATGAAAACAATGCAATCATCCTCATATCCAAAAGAAAAATTTGTGATTAACGTGATCGTTGGCAAAGGCGGTGGTGGACATTACGCTACCTATCATGCCATCCGTGCTGTTGCCGAACAGCAACAACTGCCTTGGCATTTCCAAGTCACTGACATGGACAACATTGCAACAGATTTAGCGCAACAAAATAAGGTCAAGAACGCTTATGAAATGCTGGGCTTTTCTGGACATGAATTGTACAATCGAATGCAGAAAAGTGGCTGGACGTGGCTTTGGCCATTGAAGATGCGCCTCAATAAATTCTTGGTAAAACTAAATTATGATGCTGGGGTAAAATTTTTTGAGGAATACTGGCAAAAGCAGCAGCCAGACTTAGTGGTTTCTGTCATGCCGTTGTTTAACAAAGCACTATCAGAAAGCTTACAAAGGGTAAAACCAGGGACTCCATACGTAACTGTTCTGATAGATTTTGCCGATTATCCGCCTGCATTTTGGCTTGAACCCCAAACAGAGAATTACACAGTCTGCGGAAATGAGAAAGCTGTCGAGCAAGGGCGTGCTTTGGGTGTGAAAGAAGATCGGATCATCCAAACATCTGGTATGGTGATTCATCCGCGTTTTTATGAATCTTTAGAGGGCAATGCCTGCGGCGGGCTACGCCTACGCGCTACTGAAAGACAAAAATTGGGTTTAAATCCAGACTGTCTGACTGGAGTTGTCATGTTTGGTGGTAATGGTTCCAAAGCCATGCTGGAAATCGCCAAACGTTTGGAGTGTTTTGGAGAAAAACTACAACTGATCTTTCTGTGCGGACGCAATCAAGAATTAGCAGAAAGTCTACGCAACAACCAAGGTATCCAAAAAAGGTTTGTCACCACCTTTACCGAAGACGTTCCTTATTACATGCATCTTGCCGACTTTTTTATTGGTAAACCAGGCCCTGGCAGCCTCAGCGAAGCGTTGACAATGCAGCTACCAGTGATCGTAGAACGGAATTTTTCCACACTTATCCACGAACGCTACAACACTAATTGGGTTGAACAAAAGCAAGTAGGTTTAGTGCTACGCAATTTTCGGGATATTCAAAAAGCAGTTGAGCAGTTTTTAGAGCCGAAAACTTTTGCTCACTACGTCGCCAATGTTGCTGCTTTAAACAATCGTGCCGTGTTTGAAGTTGCTGAAATTTTGCAGAAAATTCTTGCTACTAAGCTGTTCCACATATAACTTGCATAATTAGGGCGGGCAAGATGCCCACCCCACAAGAGTTTTATTTAATTTGATTATGTAATTTAGATGTTTTTTAGCTTAGCGACAAGACAATAGTTAAATAATTCGTAATGACGCTCCTTCGTCGCTACCGCTGCGCTAACGTAATTCGTAATTAAAGAAACAATTGAATTGAGTTTGTGATAGCGATGAGTTGAGTCAAATCAAATGGACTCACCGCGTCCCCGCGTCTTAAGAGCGGTTTGAACTATGCAAATTAAAAGCGCAACAGCTTAGAACAAATTATATCTACGAGAAAGCCAGTGTGGCTGGAATAAAAATATGGTTATTGAACCCAAGTTTAAAAAAGAGTTTGTGATTAATGTTGTCACCGGAAAAGGTGGTGGTGGACATTACGCCACCTATCATGCCATCCGTGATGTTGCCGAACAACAGCAACTACCTTGGCGTTTCCAAGTTACCGATATGGACGACATCATGGCGAGCATGACAGAACAAAAAAAGGTGGTAAATGTTTACAAGCTATTTGGATTTTCTGTACATGAATTGTACAACCTGATGCTGAAAAGCGGTTGGACATGGCTTTGGCCGTTACAGATGCGCCTTAATAAACTTCTTGTCAAACTCAATTACGATGCTGGTGTCAGGTTTTTTGAACAATATTGGGATCAGCAACAGCCGGATATGGTGGTTTCCATAGTAACGATGTGTAACAAGGTGTTATGGGAAAGCTTGCAGAGAGTCAAACCAGGCACTCCATATGTAACTCTGCCGATAGATTTTGCCGATTATCCACCCGGATTTTGGATAGAACCCCAAACAGATAATTATACGGTTTGTGGTACTGAAAAAGCTCTGGAGCAAGCGCATAGTTTGGGTGTGAAAGAGGAGCGGATTATTCAAACATCCGGCATGGTGATTCATCCGCGCTTTTACGAACCCATGAAGTGCGATCGCGCTACTGAAAGACAAAAATTGGGTTTAGATCCAGATTGTTTAACTGGAGTTGTCATGTTTGGTGGTAATGGCTCCCAAGCCATGATAGAAATTGCCAAGCGTTTAGAGTGTTTTGGAGAAAAACTACAATTCATTTTTCTGTGCGGACGCAATCAAGAACTTGCCGAGACTTTACGCAACAACCAAGGTATCCAGAAAAGGTTTGTCACCACCTTTACCGAAAACGTTCCTTATTACATGCATCTTGCCGACTTTTTTATTGGCAAACCAGGCCCCGGTAGCCTCAGCGAAGCTTTAGCGATGCAGCTACCAGTAATTGTGGAACGCAATGCTGCCACGCTTATCCACGAACGCTACAACACTGATTGGATTGAACAAAAGCAGGTGGGTTTGGTTCTTCGCAGTTTTCGAGATATCCACAAAGCTGTTGAACAGTTTCTAGAGCCGGAAAATTTTGCTCTTTACCATGCCAATGTCGCTGCTGTGAAAAATCTCGCTGTGTTTGAAGTCGCTGAGGTTTTGCAGAAGATTCTTGTTACTAGCGATAAGACAACAGTTACAGAGCTGGCTTGAAAAATCCGTTATGGTTAGGCAGTTAATGAGGGCTACTTAAGCAGATTTTGTCATGGCAATGAATTGAGTTGATTCAACATCCAAAGAAGTATGTATGGAATTAATCAAAAATAAATTACCAGTAAATCACATCCAATCATTAACACCTTTGCGAGGTATCGGAGCGCTGTGCATCGTTGCTTGCCATTATCTTAATTTATTCGCATTGGCTGAGCCAAAATATAACCTTCAGCCACAATTTTTGGCACAACTGATGGAGAAAGGCTATCTATGGGTAGATTTTTTCTTCATATTGAGTGGCTTTGTGATTTTTCATGTCTATCATACAAGATTTAGCGAAGGGCTAAACAAGCATAACTATAAACAATTCCTGGTAGCGCGTTTTGCAAAAATTTATCCACTTCATTTGTTCACGCTGCTCTGTTTGGTGGCATTACAGTTGCCAATATACCTTGTAGAGCCAAAATATGCCTTTTCAGAGGAACATTTTCCTTTGATTGGACTATTGACTAATCTTACCTTACTAGGTGCTGTCGGGAACCTTCCATACGGCTGGAATTCCGTTTCTTGGGCAGTAGGGGCAGAGTGGTACACTTACATAATTTTTCCTTTTTTGCTGCCTCTGTTTTTGCGGAACTCTTCACAGAGAATTTTGCTAAATTGTTCAGTTCCAATAGTTTTATTACTTGGATTATCAAGGCTGTCTATACAGATGCCTGGGACTTTGCTTTTACAGCTTGATTATGGTCTTTTCCGTTGTTTACTTGACTTTACATTAGGTATAGGAGTCTACCAGATTTATCAAAAGGGTTGGTTGCGTCTTTTTTTTATAAGTGATTATAGCTTCTTACTAGCTTGGATTTGGATAATAACAGTTATATTAGCTAGGGGTCATGATGTCTGGACAATACCCGGTTTTGCTCTTCTTTTAATTTCAGGAGCATTGAATAAAGGAAAAGCAGCGAAAATATTAAATGTAAGAGTATTGATATTTATAGGCGAAATTTCCTACTCAATTTATTTAGTTCATGGTGTAATTAGAATTTTAATTGTCCTTTTTAGTTATGCTTTTTGTGGGGAACTTTTTTGTTCAGGTTTCACACAAATACAGCTCTATTGGGGATTGTTTTGGTTTACTACTATCACAATCATTTTTTCCAGCCTTGCGTACTATGCAGTTGAAGTTAAGTCTAGAAAATATTTACTTAAAAAGTTGCAGTAACTACTCAAAACTTTTCTGAAAACTCAAAAATATTCTTTACTAAAGGTTGCTGATTTCTTGCAGCAGATTCTCGCTACTAGCAACAAAAAACATTTACAGAAAAACTTGCATAGAGGTACTGAAGGTAATGGATCGAAGTCGGATTAAAGCTATCACACTGACGGCAATGTGTTTCGCCCTGTTCATAGCTATTATTGACGATACTGTATTAAATGTAGCTCTTCCCCAAATTCAGACAAGCTTGGGTTCTAATGTATCAGGGTTGCAGTGGATTCTCAATGCCTACACTCTGCCTGCGGCTAGTTTAGTACTCACGAGTGGAACATTAGGAGATATCTATGGGCGCAAGCGGGTGTTTTTGACGGGACTGCTTATCTTCATGATCGCTTCTATAGTCTGTGGTCTTGCCCCCAATCTCAGTATTTTGCTGACTGGAAGAGTTCTTCAGGGCATCGGTGCTGCTGCCTTAATCCCGACTTCTCTATCTATCATTACTGATACTTTCCCTGAACCGAGGGAGAAAACAAACGCGATCGCCATTTGGTCTGCGGTATCAGGACTTGCTCTCATTGCTGGCCCCGTTCTTGGTGGACTACTTGTAGATGTCTTCGGGTGGCAGAGTACGTTTTTTGTGAATATACCGTTTGGGGTGATTGCCTTTGCAATTACTTCTCGTTTTGTTAAGGAAGTCAAAAATCTGAAGAGGCAGAATATAGATCTGCCAGGTTTAGTGCTGAGTATAATTTTTTTGGCTTCGCTTACCTACGCATTAATTGAGTCTAATACTGGGGTGTGGCGATCGCCACTTATTTTCTGGTCGCTGACAATTGCCGGACTTAGCTTTTTAGCATTTTTGCTTGTTGAGTCCCACAGCAGCCAACCGATGCTACCACTAAGGTTGTTTAAAAACCCAACTTTTGCTGTAGTCAATGTCGTTAATGTTTTGGTGTTATTCACTTTCGTTAGTTTGCTTTTTATTTTCAGCCTATTTTTGCAGCAAGTGCAGGGATACTCTGCGGTAGCGGCTGGTGTGCGCTTTTTACCGATGAATGGGTCTTTTGTAATCGCATTGCTCGTTTCTGGATGGCTTGCTAATAAGCTAGGGTGGCGCTTCACAATTGCGGCAGGATTGATCCTAGCGTGTGTGGCTACGTTATCATTTATCCACATCAGTGCTGATACTGAATATGGAGCATTTTTGTGGAAACTTGTTCTTTCTGGCTTCGGCGCTGGTTTGGTCGTGCCTCCCTTAGGAGCAGCAGCTATGAGTTCTGCACCCTCGACTCAATCGGGAATTGCCTCAGCAGTACTCAATACCAGTAGTCGTCTCGGTGGTGTTTTAGGAATTGCCCTCCAAGGAACAATTCTCACCCAAAGACTGGCTTCAGATTTGAAGCGATCGCTCTCTGCTTGGGGCCTACCCTCAAATCTGCAAGATCGACTCATCACTGATGCTTTGCACGGTGGAATTAAAGTTCCCAGTGACTTGCCAATCAACATATCAACCCAAGCTATGCATCAGGCAATTAGCAATGCATTTGTATCGGGTCTACACACAACTGTGGTTGTAGGTAGTATTGCCCTGTTAGGTGGAGCATTGTTAATTCTGGCGTTTGTTAAACCAACTTTTAGCCAAATTAGTAAAAATTCCGTTACATAAGACTTAGACAAAATTTGACAACCTATACTTTGCTTCTTTGAATTTGTCCTACCAAATTTGCAGTAGATTCATTTGGTACACAATTCAGAGCCATTGCAGGTATTTCATCTGCAATTTCTGTATAAAGTAACGCTAGCACTGTCAGGCGATCGTCTGGATTCAAACTCTGAAATTTGGATACACTAGTTTCTAAGAAGTTGAGATTTGTAGAAGTCATAAACACCTCAGATTAATTAACTAAAAATCAGCTAAAGTCACATATTTAAAGGCGAATTGCAATTATAGAGGTAAGTAATATTTACTAAACCTGATATTCTTTGCAATGTTTATTTTCAATAAATCACAAAATTTCAGTATTGAGTGAGAAATGTAGTTTATATTTAAAACTGGCATAAATGTAATTAAATCTACAAGCTTGTAAATGCAAACGATATTAATGACACATCTGATATTTTTGCACTTTAAGTTTTAAATAAAACACTATGAAAAGACAGAATATTAATATTGCATAATCAACTAAAAGATAGATGATTTAAATAGCGTTTTAAGCTAATATTTTTATTAAGTAAACAAAGGGCGTTGTGACTTTAAGGTGCAACTATCCTCAAGATCAACATAATACACAATCACAGAGTAGAAAACAAACTTTTACTCTGTGATTATTTATGATGGGGTTAAATCCCCATTACAAAACTTAATTACGAATTACGAATTATTTAAGAGACATTGCTCTTATTAGACAATTATTCTGTTGTTCTCCGAAATCTTACTGAAAATTTATTCTAATTTTATAGAGGCGAGGAGCGATCGCATTTCTGGTTTCTGTTTTTGAAACGTATTCACCCAATTTAGACTGATTTTCTCTTGAATACTGGCAATATTTTAGATTATTTTATTCGACGTGATGGCGATCGCCAATAATTCTGATTTTGCAATATTAAGTATGACAAGTATAATATGTGCCGCATGATCGCCAATAATTCTGATTTTCTTATTTTGCGCGATCGCAACGCACAATTGTGAATTCTTCGGTCATAAGCAAGATGACTCTCGCACCACAGACTAGTAAGATTGCATACTGATGAATTCATCAGAATCTTTTTGTAAGGGAGTTTGACATGACTTTGGCCAGTCTTCCGCAAACAAAGCCTTTAACAGATGAAGAATTGCAGAAAATCAATGCCTACTGGCGTGCAGCTAACTATCTTTCAGTCGGACAGATATATTTACTCAACAATCCTCTGCTGAGAGAACCGCTGAAGATAGAACACGTCAAACCTCGATTATTAGGTCATTGGGGTACAACACCTGGATTAAACTTTATCTATGTTCACCTGAATCGAGTTATCAAAAAGTACGACTTAAATACAATTTACATTGCTGGGCCCGGTCATGGTGGCCCTGGATTGGTAGCCAATACTTACTTAGAAGGAACATACAGCGAGTACTACCCTAATATTTCCCAAGATGTTGAGGGAATGCAGAAACTCTTCAAACAGTTCTCTTTCCCCGGTGGCATTCCCAGCCACGCCGCACCGGAAACCCCTGGTTCCATACACGAGGGTGGCGAACTTGGTTATGCCCTCGTTCATGCTTATGGTGCAGCCTTTGATAACCCTGACTTAATTGTTGCTGCTGTTGTTGGTGATGGTGAAGCAGAAACAGGTGCTTTAGCAACGAGTTGGCATTCCAACAAGTTTATTAATCCGGTGCATGATGGTGCAGTCCTCCCCATTCTGCATTTAAATGGGTATAAAATTGCTAACCCAACTTTATTAGCACGTTTAAGTCATGCAGAATTGGAGAGTTTATTTGTTGGTTATGGTTATAAACCATACTTTGTAGAAGGTGCAGATCCTACAGATGTACACCAGCAAATGGCAGCAACTCTCGATACGGTAATTACTGAAATTCAAGGTATCCAAAGAGAGGTGCGAATACACGGTTTTACTCAGCGTCCTCAATGGCCGATGATTATTCTCAGAACTCCTAAAGGTTGGACAGGCCCAAAAGATGTAGATGGGAAAAAGACTGAAGATTATTGGCGATCGCATCAAGTCCCCTTCGGTGAAATTGCCAAAAATCCAGAACATCTCAAACTTTTAGAAGAATGGATGAAGAGTTACAAACCCGAAGAACTCTTTGACGCCAACGGCAGGCTAATCCCACAACTAGCAGAACTAGCCCCTCAAGGACATCGGCGTATGGGTGATAATCCTCACGCTAATGGCGGTACCTTGCTGCGGGATTTAAAAATGCCTGATTTTAAAGACTATACCATAGATGTTCCTGAACCAGGAGAAATTGAAGCTGAAGCGACCAAGATAACAGCAAAATTCCTCCGGGATGTGATGAAACTCAACCTAGAAAGCCGTAACTTCCGTATCTTCGGCCCCGATGAAACCCAATCCAATCGTCTAGATGCAGTATTTGAAGTCACAGATAGGACTTGGACTGCTCAAATCCTGCCAGAAGACGAACATCTATCCCCCAACGGTCGGGTGATGGAAATTCTCAGTGAAACTAGTTGTCAAGGTTGGTTAGAAGGCTACTTACTTACAGGTCGTCATGGGTTCTTCTCCTGTTATGAAGCCTTTATCCACATCATTGACTCTATGCTTAACCAGCACGCCAAGTGGTTGAAAACTACCCGCCACATTTCTTGGCGTAGACCAATTGCCTCGCTCAATTACTTACTTACCTCCCACGTTTGGCGACAAGACCATAATGGTTTCTCCCACCAAGACCCTGGTTTTATCGATCATGTACTCAACAAAAAAGCCGAAATTATTCGCGTATATCTTCCCCCTGACGCCAACACCTTGCTATCGGTAACTGACCATTGCCTCAAGAGTCGTAACTACGTCAACGTCATTATTGCTGGTAAGCAACCAGCACTACAATACCTCGATATCGATGCAGCTATTAAACATTGCACCAAAGGCATTGGTATATGGGAATGGGCAAGTAACGACCAAGGTAGCGAACCAGATGTAGTCATGGCTTGCGCTGGAGATGTACCTACTCTAGAAACCTTAGCTGCTGTGGATATTCTGCGTCAGCATTTCCCTGACTTAAAAGTGCGAGTAGTTAACATAGTCGATTTGATGACACTACAGCCAAAAAGCGAACATCCCCACGGTTTGAGTACCAAAGACTTTGACACAATTTTTACCACCGACAAACCGATCATTTTCGCTTTTCATGGTTATCCTTGGTTGATACATCGCCTAACTTATCGCCACACCAACCACAAGAACTTGCATGTACGTGGTTACAAAGAAGAAGGAACCACCACTACTCCTTTTGACATGGTAGTTCTCAATGACCTCGATCGCTTCCATCTCGTAATGGACGTAATTGATCGAGTACCCAAACTAGGTTGCAAAGCAGCCTACGTTAAACAGCAACTCCAAGACAAGCTAATTGAACACAAACACTACATCACCGAGTACGGCGAAGATATGCCAGAAATTCGTAACTGGAAATGGCCGTATTAGGGGGACGCGGGGACGCGGGGACGCGGAGAATAATCAATGACGTTTAATGTGAATTAGAAGCTGAAACCCTGTTTCTTGGTGTAGAGACTCGCCATGGCGCGTCTCTACAAAGCGCAAAATCCCTGATGTAGCATTGATTTTTATATTTCACATCAGGCGTCAATGACAAATGACAATTCCCAATTCCCAATTCCCGTTTAATGTGAATTAAGTTGGGAAAAATTGGTCTTGCTGATGTCATAAATCTTTGCCCTCACCCTAAATCCCTCTCCCAGTTTGGGAGAGGGACTTTGAAATTGCTCCTCTTCTCCCACACTTGGGAGAAGAGGTTGGGAGATGAGGGCTATTGTTGCATTCATCAACGGTATTCTAATTCACATCAGACGTAATTCCCAATCCCCAATCAATCATAAGAATTGAGAATCTTTATATATAATCTTATTTAATTTGTATTATGTGCTTTTTTATACTTGTATTCTGTAATAAAAAGGCTGAATCTCCTAATTTGCAAAGCAAATTACTAAAACAGGAGTCAGCCCAATAGGAGCAGAAGGTGTGTTACTACTTTGCAAGTAACTTAAGCCTATCATAAACTTATTGATAATAGATGGCAATCTTATCGAGATTTTTATCTACGCCATAAATAATATTAAGAGTCGATATGGCTCAAATCTAGCTTTTTCAGCAAATTATTCAGTATTATATTTAAACTTTATAAAAGTTTACTTTTTGTAAGCGATAAATACTTGCAATAAGTCTGGTAGGATATTCCAAAGATTATTGAGATAGATATGCATTAATTTGATTGGATATCTCAGCTAATCTTAAACTTTCTCAAGAGGCTACACCATGACAAGCATGGCTGTTCAAACTCCAGAGTCGATTCCCTGGTGGGCAGGGAACGCTCGGTTAACAAACCTTTCAGGACGACTTTTAGGCGCTCATGTTGCTCATGCAGGATTAATTGTGTTGTGGGCAGGAGCAACAACTCTGTTTGAGCTGGCTCACTTCAACACCTCAAAACCGATGTATGAGCAAGGCTTAATTCTTTTGCCCCACCTGGCAACTCTTGGCTGGGGTGTGGGCAATGGTGGACAAATTATTGATACCTATCCCTATTTTGCAATTGGAGTCATACATTTAATTAGCTCTGGGTTTCTGGGTTTTGGTGGTATTTTTCATGCCCTGCGCGGCCCTGCCATTTTAGAAGAGAGATTTTCTTTCTTTGGCTATCGCTGGCAAGATGCGGATAAAATGACGACTATTTTGGGTATTCACTTGATATTGCTAGGTTTGGGGGCTGGTTTGCTGGTTGCCAAAGCCATGTTTTTTGGGGGTTTGTATGATTCTAATATCGGTGAAGTACGAGTAATTTCTCATCCTACTTGGAATAGTGCGATCGCTTTTGGTTATCTTGTTGGTAATGGTGGTCAGCACTGGATAGCTGGAGTCAACAATTTAGAAGACTTAGTTGGCGGTCACATTTGGGTGAGTATTCTTTGTCTTGCGGGCGGTGTCTGGCACATTACTACTCAACCTTTTGCTTGGACGAAACAGCTATTTATCTGGTCTGGAGAAGCTTATCTTTCTTACAGCTTGGGTGCTTTAGCTCTCATGGGTTTTATTGCTGCCTATTTTGTCAGTGTCAACACATTAGCTTACCCAGTTGAATTTTACGGGCTAGCCTTAAATATTGGGTTTGACCGCTTTCCTTACTTCCAAAGTAGAAATTTACTTTCCTCACGCGTTTGGCTAGCAAATGCTCACTTCTGGCTAGCCTTCTTCTTTCTTCAGGGACATCTCTGGCACGCCTTACGCGCTGCTGGATTTGACTTTCGACTGGGTAAAGTTATGCGTGCAACTCGTGGGGAGACAATGTAATCATGACAACTACGGTAAATACAGCACCACAGGAATTTGGTTGGTGGGCAGGTAATGCCCGATTTATTAATTTGTCGGGTAAACTTCTGGGCGCTCACGTTGCCCATGCGGGGTTAATTGTCCTTTGGGCGGGTGCAATGACCCTATTTGAAATTACCAAATATGACCCCTCTCAACCAATGTATGCACAGGGATTAATTCTACTACCCCATCTCGCAACTCTTGGATTTGGTGTTGGTGAAGGTGGACAAATTATTGATACCTATCCCTATTTTGTAATTGGCGTTTTACATTTGGTGAGTTCCGCAGTCTTGGGTGCTGGTGGTATTTACCATGCTCTTTTGGGGCCGGAAGTGTTACCAGAAGAAAAAATGACATTTCCTGGTTCTTTTGGCTACGACTGGCAAGATGAAGACAAAATGACCACCATCATCGGCATTCATCTGCTGTTGTTGGGCTTGGGAGCTTGGTTACTGGTAGCAAAGGCGCTGTTTTGGGGTGGTCTTTACGACCCGGCAGTAGAATATGTACGGGTAATTACTGACCCAACACTCAATCCTGGTCGCATCTTTGGCTATCTCTTCGGTTCGTTTGGCACTCAAGGCATGGCAGCTGTTAATAACCTAGAGGATGTTGTTGGTGGTCACATCTGGGTGGGATTACTTTGTATTGCCGGGGGATTTTGGCACATCTTCTCTAAACCCTTTGCTTGGGCTAAGCAAGTACTGTATTGGTCTGGTGAGGCTTACCTATCCTACAGTTTGGGTGCTTTAGCATATATGGGTTTTTTAGCAGCCTACTTTGTGACTGTCAATGATACTGTTTATCCCACAGTTTTCTATGGGCCATTGGGGTTGAGTACTACCGCTGCGGGAGTAATTACCAGTCGTACTTGGCTCGCAACTACTCACTTTGCTTTGGCAGTTGTATTTCTCTCTGGTCACATCTGGCACGCCTTGAGAGTTCGTGTGATTGCTGCTGGACTGAATTTTCAGCAGGGGGTTGTTAATGCTGCGGGGATGCCAGAAATCGGGAATTTTGATACCCCAGTCAATGCTTCTGATATTACGCTGAGGTTTTTAAGTAATCTTCCTATTTATCGCCAGGGGTTGTCTCCTTTCTCACGCGGGTTGGAGATTGGTATGGCACATGGCTACTTTCTGCTTGGGCCATTCGTCAAATTGGGCCCGTTGCGGAATACAGAGATGGCGAATCAAGCAGGGTTATTGGCTACTATCGGTTTGCTGTTGATTTTATCGATTTGTCTGTGGCTATATGGCAATGCATCTTTTAAACAAGGTCAAACTCCTCAAGGAGAACTACCGGAAAACATGAAAACAGTTAAGTCTTGGAGCGAGTTTAACGCTGGTTGGACAGTCGGTAGTTGTGGCGGAGCTTTGTTTGCCTTTTTGTTGGTAAGCAATAGCAGTTTATTTTTCTGAATTGTACAGCACTCTAGAACTGGAGTATTCAAGAACTGGCGTTGCATAATTGCAGCGAACTTACAGGAGATTGCGGGTAAATGAGGTACAAGTTTTAAGAAAAAAGTCATGTAAAAAAAGACTTTTAACTCTGTCCTCTGCGATGCCTGTATTTATCTCTTAAAATCATCAAAACTAAATCTCAGGTGTTAATATGTCCACAAAAATTGGTTTGTTTTACGGTACTCAAACTGGCAGAACTGAATCTGTTGCGGAAATGATTCGAGATGAATTTGGTAGTGATGTTGTGACATTACACGATATTTCTCAAGCAGATGCTGCGGATTTTGAGGAGTATCAAAATATCATTATTGGCTGTCCTACTTGGAATATTGGTGAACTTCAAAGCGATTGGGATGGCTTTTTCCCTGACCTTGACGAAATTAATTTTAGTAGTAAAGCTCTAGCCTATTTTGGTGCTGGAGATCAGGCTGGTTATGCTGACAATTTCCAAGATGCAATTGGAATTTTGGAAGAAAAGATTTCACAATTGGGTGGTAAAACTGTGGGGTATTGGTCAACCGAAGGTTATGATTTCAATGAGTCTAAAGCTATTAGAAATGGTAAGTTCTGTGGACTAGCAATTGATGATGATAATCAATCTGACTTAACAGATGGGCGAGTCAAGGCGTGGGTGGCTCAGTTGAAAAAAGAATTTGGTTTGTAGAGATTTTTTAATAGCAAAGATTAGGGGTTAGGGGCTAGAGTATACCTGATAATGACTTCTCCCCCTGCTCCCTGCCCCCTCTTATGGGTAGGTTTTTTAGATTTCGCGTTTTGGTTGACGCGCTTACGCGGGGACACAGGGACGCGGAGAAAGATTTCGGAACAAAAAAATAGGTTTTTTCAGACTGAATATGAAAAACCTACCCTTGAAAGCTCCCTGCCCTTCTGCCTTAAAAGCGATGGGATATTTATTTACTTGGAAGTCCCTTATGTCTGATTCGTTCGATGTTCTGTGGTTGAATGCTAGTCCTATTTTGAAGCGTTTTGATCGCCCTTTACTTCAATATTTAGCTGGGTATATGCAGATTGCCCAATGGGAATATCACCAAACCAAAGATGAAGCTAGTTCTATAGAGCAATCTGTCGCGCTGTTGCATGAATTTTTAGAATCATACCCCAATCCAATACATTTGGCAGGTCATGGTTTAGGTGGAACGATCGCTTTAACTTTTGCCCGTCGATTTCCTAAAAAAGTGCGATCGCTAACTCTACTAGCTGTAGCATCTCAGCCTGCAAACACTTGGCATGCCCACTATTACTTTCAACGACAGCTTTTTACCATCAGCCGTGAGCAAGTTTTAGCTAACACTGTCCGCAGTTTATTTGGCAATCAATCCTCTCATACAACTAAGAAGTTAGTCTCCGTTTTGGATAGAGATTTAGAACAATCTCCCTCACAACACTCTCTATTCAAGTTGTTTGAGCTACCTAAAGGTGGAGTTGCTATGCCTATGATGGTGTGTGGTTGTGTAGATGATCCAATAGTTAGTTCTACTGCATTGCATGACTGGATGAATTGGTTAAAGCCAGAGGATTATCTCTGGGAATGCTCACAAGGACATCACTTTTTCCATTATTTTTATCCCCAACAGGTTGGCGAACAAATAATCAGTTTTTGGCAACGCCATCATCCCCAATCATTGGCAACATCTGCATTGTCAGCACTTTCTAATTAAAAACTGTAGTAAATGTACCGCTCAGCATCCTTACTTTATCATAGGATTTTTCTGTGGGACGAGATGCCATTTTTTATCGGATTTTCCAGCTTTATCCCAAGTTGCTCTTTGATTTAATAGAACAACCACCAGCTACTGCGGAAAGTTATCGATTTGAATCGGTGGAAGTTAAAGAACCAACATTTCGCATTGATGGCGTATTTTTACCACCACCTGAAACCTCACCCAGGATTATCTTTTTTGCCGAGGTGCAATTTCAAAAAGACGAACTTTTGTACTATCGCTTTTTTTCAGAATCGCTGCTTTATCTGTATCGCAATCCATCACTCTATGATGATTGGTACGGAATTATTATTTTTCCGTCTCGCAGCTTGGAACCAGAAAATATCACTATTCATAGATCACTACTAGGCGGTTCACAAGTACAACGGATTTATCTAGATGAGTTAGGTAGCTTTGATGAGCAAAAAGTAAGTATCAGTTTGATGCAGCTAACTGTTGCCTCAGAAGTTCAAATAGTTGAACAGGCGAAACGATTAATTACACGTGTGCAACAACAAGATATCAGCGTCTCACAGAAGGATGACATAATAGATTTAATAACAACAATCGCTGTTTATAAATTTGCTAACCTAAGCCGTGAAGAGGTAGAAGCGATGTTAGGAGTTAAGTTAGAAGAAACTAGAGTTTATCAACAAGCTAAAGCTGAAGGACGCGAACAAGGACGCGAACAAGGACGCGAACAACTAAAACTCGAACTCATACCTCGGATGCTAGAGCGTGGTATGACAATGGAGGATATTGCTCAATTACTGGGTTTAAGCTTGGAACAAGTGAGACTTGCAATTCAGCAAGAATCCTCAGAATAAATCTGATAACTATCATAATTTTAATGGCGATCGCCCTCGCAATTAAGTCTCATACTGACTACAATACCGCGATCGCTTGATACTAAAACTTGACACCATAAAGCGATCGCTGTTACCAGTTGATGGCTATTTTTTGCTGAGTTGCGATCGCAGTTTATTTAATTATTACTTTTTGTAAATTACGGCTCTATTTAAGAAATATTTTCAATAAAGTAATTTGTAAGTTCAATAATTAGTAATTATTATCAACAGATTAAGAGTGTAAAAGATTTGCCAAAGTTTGATCGATTGCTCTCTAATATCAGACTTTTCAGGTTGATAGACATACAAAAAGCCTGCTGGCGATTTCTCTTACAACATTTATCTGCTGAAATTAAGTACCAATTATTTAACTATTTTTAGCAACAACTTTAACCGTGAAGTAATGCAGACATACGACAATCCCAACGTTGAATATGATTGGTGGAATGGCAACGCCCGTTTCGCCAACCTCTCTGGTCTATTTATTGGCGCTCATGTAGCACAAGCGGCACTAACAACTCTGTGGGCAGGGGCGTTTACATGGTTTGAACTCTCTCGCTACAACCCCAACATACCCATGGGAGAACAAGGGTTGATTTTATTACCCCACTTAGCCACCTTGGGCTTTGGTGTGGGTGCAGGTGGTCAGGTAGTGGATACTTATCCCTATTTCGTGATTGGAGCTTTGCATTTAATCTCTTCGGCTGTACTGGGTGCAGGTGCGCTGTTTCATACCTTCAAAGCTCCAAAAAACTTGAAAGATGCTACCGGCAACGCTCGGAAATTTCACTTTGAATGGAACAACCCCAAACAACTCGGTTTGATTTTAGGACACCACTTATTGTTTTTGGGTGCAGCAGCTTTACTGTTAGTGGGAAAAGCTATGTTCTGGGGTGGACTGTATGATTCCACAATTCATGATGTCCGGCTTGTTACTAGTCCAACCCTCAACCCCTTCGTGATTTATGGCTATCAAACGCACTTTGCCAGCGTCAATAACTTAGAAGATTTGGTTGGTGGTCACATCTATGTGGGCATCTTGCTAATTGCTGGTGGAATATGGCACATTATCCAAGAGCCTTTACCTTGGGCGAAAAAGCTCTTAATCTTCTCTGGTGAAGCGATTCTTTCTTATTCTTTGGGTGGTATTGCCCTAGCCGGGTTCGTTGCAGCTTACTTCTGTGCAGTGAATACCCTAGCTTACCCTGTGGAATTTTATGGAGCGCCCCTAGAAGTAAAACTTGGTGTGAGTCCCTATTTTGCTGACACCGTGAAATTAGCCAATGGTGGTTATAGTGCCAGAGCATGGTTAGCAAATGCTCATTTCTTCCTGGCTTTCTTCTTCTTGCAAGGGCATCTGTGGCACGCGCTACGAGCTATTGGCGTTGACTTCAGACAAGTTGAAAAGTCCTTAAATGCCATGACTAGCGAGTCTTAATCAGTGAGGCTGCAAGATCCCCGACTTTTACCCTTTGGGAAGCCACTCTTTGAATGTCTACAAAAAGTCGGGGATTTGACCATTGCTCAGGACTCAGTACTTTGAAGGATATGCAATTATGACAATTTCTACTGAAAAAACCTTTGCAGCAAACACAGATTTATCGTGGTTAGTTGGGAATGCTCGTTTAATTGATTTGTCTGGTCAATTATTAGGCGCTCACATAGCTCACGCAGGCTTGATTATGTTTTGGGCAGGGGCAATTACAATCTCTGAAGTGACGCGCTTTGTCCCTGGTGTACCAATGTATGAGCAAGGGTTGACTTTGTTACCCCACTTAGCAACTTTAGGCTGGGGTGTAGGCGCTGGGGGGGAAGTGGTAGATACTTATCCCTATTTTGTCATTGGGATTTTGCATTTAGTTGCTTCTGCTGTATTGGGTGCAGGTGGGCTTTTTCATGTTTTTCGCACTCCTCCTATTTTGTACAACAGTGGTGGACAAGCAGCGAAATTTCACTATGAATGGAATGACCCCAAACAATTAAGTTTAATCTTGGGTCATCACTTGATTATTCTGGGTTTTGGGGCATTTTTCCTAGTGCTAAAAGCTATGTTTTTTGGCGGAATTTATGATACTCATCTAGGAGATATTCGCCTAATTAGCAATCCTAATTTAAACCCAACAACAATATTTGGCTATTTATTTGGTCTCAAAGATGGTAGCTGGAATATTTTAGGTATGGCAAGTGTGGACAATTTAGAAGATGTGATTGGTGGTCATATTTGGATTGGTTTAATTTTGATTATTGGTGGTGTGTGGCATATTCTTGTACAACCTTTTGGTTGGGTAAGGCGAATTTTACCAATAGAAAATGGTGAGGAAATTCTTTCTTACAGCTTGTTGGGATTAGCTCTGATGGCTTGGATTTCTGCGGTTTTTGTGGGTTATAACACAACAGTTTTCCCACCAGAATTTTATGGCTTGGAGCGCTTAGGATTGGCAAATATTCAGTTTTTTCTGGGGATTTTGGCATTTGGAGGTTACGTTTGGCATTCGTGGCGATCGCGTCAAACAAACACTTAATTCGGTTTCCCTCAACTCAAGCTAAATAGTACTTGATGCCTGCGGTTACAAGTAGTTGGCTGCGGGCAGTTTTTTGAAATTTGTCTGAGGATTAAGTCATGTTAGCGATGATTTTTTGCGCTTGCTGTAGTTGGACGTTGATGATTTTATTGGCTGGAAGTTTTTGGTTAACTTTGAAAAAGGGGGCAAATCATCTCAAAAGATTGCATCAAATCCCCTGTCATGCTTGTGAATATTTTACTAACGACTACCGCCTCAAATGTACAGTACATCCCAAAAAAGCTTGTTCTGAGCAAGCGATCGGTTGTATCGATTTTGAGCCGAGAACTTCTGCCTGTAATGCTTGCCAACAAAGTCGGCGAAAGCTATTTATCAAATAAATCTTAATTTTGTAGTTTGAAAAGTTTTGGGCGAATATAATTCGCTACTACACAAGCGAAGTCCACCTCCGTGGACTAACAGAAAATCAAGGTCTTCAAACCCACTTGCGTGGGTTTTGTTTGTGTAGCCAAGCCAGTGCGTTGGGGAAACACTGCGTTGCGCGGGTTCCCAAGGCACTCCGTTGGGCGGCTTTGCCGACTTGAAGGAAGTGCCGTTGCGTTGAAGCAAGTGTTGTCGGCTTTGCCGACTTGTAGACGCCCGGAGGGCGGCTTCCCACAGGGTAGCAACTGGCGCACGATTTCTAATCGCCGGGGCTAGTTTGTAGCGCTCCATGTTTTGAAATCTTTCCCCGCGTCCCCACGTCGATCAAAACCTTAAAAGATGCCAAGTAAATATGCGTTAGCCAACTAAGACTGTCAGGATCATAAAGGAAAGACTAAAAGACAATTCTTGTGACTTTCTCCTTTTGTTCCACCTACCACAACAGGAGGCTTGAGCTTGACTAAGTTAAAAGTTGGTATTAATGGATTTGGTCGTATCGGACGGCTAGTGCTTCGTGCTGGTATCAGCAACCCAGATATCGAATTTGTGGGAATTAATGATCTAGTACCACCAGATAACCTTGCTTACTTATTGAAATACGACTCAACCCACGGTAAATTGAAAAGCAAGATTGAAGCAAAGGACGATGGCATTGTCATTGATGGGCACTTCATTCCTTGCGTCTCTGTGAGAAATCCCGCAGAATTACCTTGGGGAAAATTAGGTGCCGATTATGTTGTTGAGTCTACAGGACTTTTCACCACTCATGAAGGAGCAGCAAACCATCTCCAGGCAGGTGCAAAGCGGGTAGTGATTTCTGCTCCCACTAAAGACCCCGACAAGGTTCCGACTTTACTTATGGGTGTCAATCATGACTTATTTAACCCTAGTAAAGATCTGATTGTTTCTAATGCTAGCTGTACCACAAACTGTCTAGCTCCGATCGCTAAAGTCATCAATGACAACTTTGGTTTAACTGAAGGCTTGATGACCACAGTCCACGCCATGACTGCCACTCAACCTACTGTAGATGGCCCCAGTAAAAAAGACTGGCGGGGTGGTCGGGGTGCAGCCCAAAATATCATTCCTTCCTCTACAGGCGCAGCGAAAGCAGTGGCATTGGTTTTACCAGAGTTGAAAGGCAAATTAACTGGTATGGCTTTTCGTGTTCCCACCCCAGATGTTTCTGTAGTTGATTTAACCTTCAAGACTGCTAAAGCTACCAGCTACAAGGAAATTTGTGCAGCCATGAAGCAAGCTGCTGAAGGGGCGCTAGTAGGTATTTTAGGCTACACAGATGAAGAAGTAGTTTCCACTGATTTTCAAGGTGATACCCACTCCAGTATTTTTGATGCAGGTGCAGGTATTGAATTGAATTCCAACTTCTTTAAAGTAGTTGCTTGGTATGACAACGAGTGGGGCTACTCCAATCGTGTAGTTGACCTCATGTTATCGATGGCACACAAAGAACAACTTGCTGCGGCAGGAGTTACGGTTTGATCTGAAATTGGTCATCCCTTCTCCTGGCAAAGACGCTACGCGTAAGCTAATCCCGCAGAGTAAGACTTCGCTCAGAGCAAGTGGTCATCGGTCATTGGTTGCGAACTGTTGACCGTTGACTTTTGGGATTTGGGTTAAATGGTACATACCTAATGGGACTTAATCAAAAGGACTTTTACATGTAGCAGTCTGAAATGATTTGTGAAATATTTTTCATTTGGCTGTCATTTGTCTTTTGTTAATGACAAATAATCAAGGACGGCCATAACGAGAATTTTCACAACTAAAAGACGATTGCCATAGCACCGAAGTGATATGAAACCCATGTGAATTTGGACACCTACATATCAGATTAAAACCTGGAAATCCGGCTAAAATCTGACTTTCTTAAATTACGAATTACGAATTACGAATTAATTAGGTGTTCACATCGCAAGTGATATGAAACCCATGTGAATTTGGACACCTACATATCAGATTAAAACCTGGAAATCCGGCTAAAATCTGACTTTCTTAAATTACGAATTACGAATTACGAATTAATTAGGTGTTCACATCGCAGGTTATAAGGCTAAAACCCAAGCTGTTCCTTAACCCCTAATCCCCTATGCGTCGAACCAAAATCATTTGTACTGTCGGCCCGGCTACGTCTGCCCCTGAAAAGTTGCAAGGACTAGTAGAAGCTGGAATGAATGTGGCACGGTTGAACTTTTCTCACGGTGCTTATGAATTCCACGCCCAAACTGCTCAATATCTCAGGCAGATTAGCGCTGAACAACATAGGCCGATCGCAATTATGCAAGATCTGTGTGGCCCCAAAATTCGCTTGGGTACTTTGCCGCCAGAGGGGCTAATGGTCGAGGCTGGGAGTGAAGTTACTTTTGTCTTGCAAGAAAAGGGTAGTAGTGTTGATGAACTACCCTTACCGTTGCCGACCTTATTCGCAATGGTCAGACCGGGTGAACCGATTTTGATTAATGATGGTCGCGTCAAGTTGATCGTTACTCACCGCGACGCCGATCGCATCCGGGCAATGGTCAAAATCGGTGGGTTGATTTCCACTCACAAAGGAGTCAACTTGCCTGAAACACCTTTGCCCGTCAGTTCCATCACCGAAAAAGACTTGATGGATTTGCGCTTTGGGATTCAGTTAGGCGTAGATTGGGTAGCGGTTTCCTTTGTGCGATCGCCACAAGATTTAGAACCCGCTCAACGGATGATTGAAGCAGCAGGCGCGTCAATTCGCTTAATTGCCAAAATCGAAAGAGCTGAGGCTGTAGAACAGTTTGACTCTATCCTCAAAGTTGCCAACGGCATTATGATTGCCCGTGGCGATTTAGGGGTGGAAATGCCAATTCACGAAGTCCCTTTGATTCAAAAAGAGATTATTCGTCGTTGTAATCAAGCAGGCAAACCAGTGATTACAGCAACACAAATGCTGGAGTCGATGATTAGCGCCCCCGACCCCACCCGCGCCGAAGCCACCGATGTTGCCAATTCCATTTTGGATGGTACGGATGCAGTCATGCTCTCTGGTGAAACTGCCGTGGGGCAATATCCCATTGCCGCGGTTCAGATGATGCACAACATTGCCGTGCGAACAGAACAGTCTTTGCATGAAGGTAGCAATCATTCTTGGTGTCATGAAGCAGGTAGCCTCAGCGTCACTGAATCTGTAGCCCAGGCGGTATGTCGCATCGCCTATGAAACAGGTGCTAGGGCAATTCTTTGTAATACCACCTCTGGCAGTACGGCACAATTAGTATCTAAGTACCGTCCAACTACGCCCATTATCGCCCTCACACCCGATGAAACCGCTTACCGCCAGTTAGCGCTTTCTTGGGGTGTAGAACCTTTACTCATTCCCCCAGTTCACAACGCGGAAAGCATGTTTATGAACGTAGTAGACACAGTTGTAGAGATGGGTTTGGCAAGTAAAGGCGATAAGGTAGTAATTACCTCTGGCGTCCCAATTGGTAAATCAGGAACAACTAGCTTAATTAAAGTGCATTCCGTTGGACAGCCAATTCTAGCTTAGTGGTATGAGAATGGGGAGTGGGGAATGGGGAATTGGGCTTGTAGTTTTATTTTTCAAAGGTGCAACTTTCAGGTTCAAAGGCTCAACTGTCAGGCTCAAAAACTTTTCATCTCCCGGTTGCTGAGTTTCGGCTACAATCAACTACCGCGTACCCCTACGCTTAGCATCTCCGACAGGAGAAATCAAACCACATCCCTCATAAATGTAGTTTTTCCACATTCAATCCAAAAAGTCTATTTTGCCGTTTTGAAATCTTTCCCCGCGTCCCCCTTCGGGTGACGCTCGCAAGCTCGCTAACGCTGCGCTAACGCAGTCGCCTGCGGAGGGAAACCCTCCTGCAGCGCTGTCTCACCGCGTCTCCCCATCCCCGCGTCCTCCTCACCCCCACTAGGCAATGGTTAAAAAAAACTGCCAGAATCAGAATTGTAGGGGAAAAGAATGAGTTTAAAGAAAAGGGAATTAAGTAAATCCTAAACAAACACTACGGAGTATTTTATGTCTAAAAACTTACTGGAACAATTGCGAGCAGTAACCGTTGTGGTTGCAGACACAGGAGATATCCAAGCAATTGAAAAGTTCAAACCTCAAGATGCCACTACCAATCCCTCACTAATTACTGCTGCGGCACAGATGCCGGAATATCAAGAGATTGTTGACCAGACTTTACTCCAAGCCAAAAAGGATGCCGGAGCTACAGCCACCCAAGCACAGGTGGTTTCTTTGGCTTTTGACCGCTTAGCAGTGGCTTTTGGATTAAAGATTTTGCAAATCATTCCCGGTCGCGTGTCTACAGAAGTTGATGCTCGTTTATCCTACAACACAGAAGCTACCGTTACTAAAGCACGGGAGTTGATTGCTCAATACAAAGCTGCTGGAGTTGACCGCGATCGCGTGTTGATCAAAATTGCTACCACTTGGGAAGGAATTCGCGCTGCGGAAATTCTGGAGAAAGAAGGTATTCATTGTAACTTAACATTATTGTTCGGTCTGCATCAGGCGATCGCTTGTGCCGAAGCTGGTGTCACCCTCATTTCTCCCTTTGTAGGACGGATTCTTGACTGGTACAAAAAAGACACTGGACGGGATAGCTACCCCTCCGCTGAAGACCCAGGTGTATTATCAGTCACCACAATCTACAACTATTACAAGAAATTTGGTCATAAAACCGAAGTTATGGGAGCTAGCTTCCGCAACATTGGCGAGATTACCGAACTTGCCGGCTGTGACTTGCTAACCATTTCTCCATCGCTGTTAGGAGAATTGCAAGCCACAATTGGCGAACTACCCCGCAAACTCGACCCCGCCAAGGTAGCAAATCTGGAAATTGAAAAGATATCCATCGACAAAGCTACCTTTGATCAGATGCACACCGCTGATCGTATGGCATCCGACAAACTAGCAGAAGGAATCAAAGGTTTTACCAAAGCATTAGAAGACCTGGAGAAACTGCTAGCAGAAAGACTAACTCGTCTTGAAGGAGAAGTAGTGGCTAGCCATTAAAATTTGGCTAGCTACTTCGATAATTAGCTTAGTAGGGTGCGCTATAGCGAAGCGAAACACACCGCCAATGAAACCAACAGGGTGCGTTACTTCGTTAACGCACCCTACTAATATTAATTTGAGCGTTTATTAACGAGTTCCGTGGGTATAAGTCCCCTGGTTCCATAACCGACAAGTTTTGTAATGGGGATTTAACCCCCATTACAAAACTTAATTACGCACTTCGTAGCGTAAAGCCTGCGGCATAGCTTCGCTTAGAGCGAGTCATCGATAGCGTTAGCGTTAGCGAAGCGGTAGCGAGGTACGAGCGTCAGCGGTAGCGATAGCGTAGCGTAAAGCCTGCGGCATAGCTTCGCTTAGAGCGAGTCATCGAGCGTCGGTACGAGCGTCAGCGTAAAGCCTGCGGCATAGCTTCGCTTAGAGCGACACAGGAGCGTCGCGTCATTACGAATTACGCGCTTCGCAGCGGTAGCGAGTCCTCGATAGCGTTAGCGGTAGCGAGGTACGAGCGTCGCGTCATTACGAATTACGAATTGTTTAATACCGTCCTGGATAGTATCGTCGTCGGATATACTGCCTTCTATAATTTTGTCTGGGGTAAAACTGCCGTCGATATTGGCGTCTAATAAACTGCCTTCTGAGATGTTGCCTGCGGTAAAATCGTCTACGATTTTGGCGTCGGATATACTGCCTTCTATAATTTTGTCTACGGTAAAACGGCACTCGTCCAAAATATCTTTGAGCAAGCAAAAGCTCTCCGTTTTCACCTGCAACTAAATCTGCTTCTGTTTCTAGACTCGATTCGTTTTGAACATTATTCAAAGAGTTGGATTTTGCTTCCGCTATAGAGGTTGGATAGGCAAAAGCAAACAGTAAGATTACTACTGTGGAAAGTTTTTTGAAGTTTTTCATCAGATTCCTCGCCCCGTGGAAACCTCTTCCTTCAGGTATGGGGGTAAGGGGCAGGCGATTTTAATCGCCGTCAGAATTAATTTAAAATGCGTAGTTATAACCATCTTTTTTGTGAATGTGTTT
>JAHHHC010000022.1 GCA_019359515.1 Desmonostoc vinosum HA7617-LM4
ACCGAAAAGACAAAACGTCATTCAGGCGTAAACGCCTTCCGGCAGCTTTCATCCCTTGCCTAAAGTACGGATGTGGCACTATGACGTGCCACATCCTCAAGGGTTTTCAGCCTAGCCATCCTTATAAGCGCTTTAATCTTTTATAAACATCATCATCATTACGCTTACCCACTACAATGACTTCTACTAAATCTTGATCAGGAAAATACCTGTAAACGATTCGATATTCGCCACTATCAACTCGATAAAAACCCTGATAGCCCGATAGTTGTTCACTATCGGATGGTAAAGGCTCAACATTCAAAGCCAAAACCTTTTTTGCAATCTGTGCTGCTATTTTAGGTTGTAAACCATTCAGAAAATCAAGAACGGTTGCTAGACCATCAAGTTTCGCCATTGGCTATATGTTGCAATGCCGAGGAAAAAGCCTCTGTACCAACCATTTTTGAATGACTCAGAGCAGTTTCAGCGGCTTGACCGAAAACCATATCCTCTAATTCTTGCAGCCGAGAAATTAATTTTTGGTAGCTCTCTGCTGAGATAATTACATGGCTAGGCCGTGATTGTTTGGTCAGTAGAACTGGCTCAGTAGCAGCTTTGTCAAAAACCTCACCATGTTTGTTACGAGCATCTGTGAGAGTATAGGTCTGCATAAGAGTTTTGACTATTTTAGACATTTTGACTATATTTATTTTATTAGATAAATCTACTTTCAAGGATATTCAGCACTAAGATTTGGTCAAATTTGCTCAGGATCAATTCCTTGTGCTTGTAGTAATTGCGCCAATCTGGCTGCACGTTGTTCGGCTTGGGTGGCGCGTTGTTCGGCTTGGGTGGCGCGTTGTTCTAACTCAAGGGAATTCAGCAGCCTTTCACCTGTTTGAGCATCTTCCATCACAACTCGGCCATCCTGAAGTCCAATTAACAGTCCCACTGTTTCGCAAAAAATACGTCCCTCATCATCTGGAGTCAGCGGTAAGTATTGTCCATCAACCAAACGATATCCTAGAACTTCCTCAATTACTTGTCGGCGTTGTGTACGTCGGTCAATAATTAAATACTCTTGCACTCCAGCCTGAGCATAATGCTTCACCTTGGTTTGTCGGTCTTCTTTGCGATAATGGGGAGAAACGACTTCAATGATTAATGAAGGAAGTACCCCTTCTTCAGACACAACAAACTCAGTGCGAATTTGCTCTTTATTTTGCAATCCAAACACCACAAAAGTATCTGGACAGTGATTTTTCAGATGAGGAATCCCCCATTTAATAATCAAATCACGGAAGACTGCCGTGGTTGGATCATCAGCGTAACGGCGCGTTAGCATATCCTTAGCATCGCCTGCGGCATCGTCATGAAAGGTACTGTTGGGCAAGCGATATCCTTGTTGTGGGTGGAGAAATTCTTCGGATGTTAAGGGAATTTGAACGTAAGTTTCGCTGCCGTCTGGTTCAATAACAGTTTCAGTACGCCAACCGCGTTCAGCTAATTCAGTTGATAAATCCTGTGGTGTGGTGGCTGTCATGGCTAGGACTTACCTTTGGTTAACTTTGGTATCAGCCTAACATACCCGATTTTACACCGTTGCTGAGCGATCGCTTACTCAAAGTTGCCGCTTCGGCTTGTGCTAATAATTTTTTCTTGTCAAGTCCCTTGCTTACCAATCCCAGAGAAGCTATCTTTGGGTGCAAGTTGGTATCATTGTGCAAGAATACCCTAATCAAGTAGCGATCAGTTAGGATCTTGTCACACTTCTTTTATTTGAGAAGTCATATCTCAGATTTTCTGGACTAAAATAGTATATCTGTTCTACTCAAACTCTCAACTAAACACTCCATAAATCCATATACATAGAGGCAGGAATGGCTATCAATACCGATACTTCTGGCAAGCAAAAAGCCCTGAATATAGTACTCAACCAGATTGAGCGCAGCTTCGGTAAAGGAGCAATCATGCGCTTAGGCGACGCTACCCGGATGCGGGTAGAGACGATTTCTACCGGAGCGCTCACTTTAGATTTGGCATTGGGTGGCGGTTTACCCAAAGGGCGAGTGATTGAGATTTATGGGCCGGAAAGTTCTGGTAAGACTACAGTAGCACTACACGCAGTTGCGGAAGTGCAAAAAGAAGGGGGTATTGCTGCCTATGTTGATGCTGAACATGCCCTTGATCCCACTTACGCAGGGGCTTTGGGTGTCGATATTGACAATTTGCTGGTTTCCCAACCTGATACTGGTGAATCGGCTTTAGAAATTGTCGATCAGCTAGTGCGCTCTGCGGCGGTAGATATTGTAGTCATCGACTCAGTGGCAGCACTAGTACCCCGCGCCGAAATAGAAGGTGAGATGGGTGATGCTCACGTCGGTTTGCAAGCACGGTTGATGAGCCAAGCCTTACGTAAAATTACTGGTAACATTGGTAAATCTGGATGCACTGTTATTTTTATCAACCAGTTGCGGCAAAAAATTGGCGTTACTTACGGTAGTCCAGAAACTACAACTGGTGGTAATGCATTGAAGTTTTACGCTTCGGTACGCTTGGACATTCGCCGGATTCAAACTTTGAAAAAAGGTACTGATGAATTTGGTAATCGCGTCAAAGTTAAAGTTGCTAAAAACAAGGTAGCGCCACCTTTTAGAGTAGCGGAATTTGATATTATTTTCGGCAAGGGAGTTTCTACCTTGGGTTGTCTTGTTGACATCGCAGAAGAAACAGGAGTTTTGCTGCGTAAGGGGGCTTGGTACAGCTACAACGGTGACAACATTTCTCAAGGTCGAGATAATGCCATTAAGTATCTAGAAGAAAAGCCAGAGTTTGCTGAACAAATTAAGCAACAGGTGCGTCAAAAATTAGATATGGGAGCGGTTGTTTCTGCTAATTCTGTGGCGAAAGCCAGTGAAGAAGACGAAGATATCGAATTAGAAGAAGAAGATTAAGTTCATGTGCTGAGAAAGGGCGCGATCGCCAGCCGAAATTTTGACGTTGCTGGCGATAACAGTTTATTTAACTTCAAATGAGGCAATCATTTTTTCTGCTGTCTGCGAAAATTGACTGTAATCATCTACTGCTGCCGTATATGTAATCACATATGCCTGATTACCTTTTAAAGTCCAAACTTGCAAACTTTTGATATTCGTGTTTCCATCTTTGCTAGTAAAAATTAATTGCTTAGCTCTTTTATTAAATAAAGTTGTATCACTTGTATCGACAATAGTAGCGCTTGGTGTCGTGTCCTTAATTTCTTTGATGAAAGCATCTTTGGACTCATCTAATGTACCGGAAAATTCTTCAGCGCTAATTGTTACAGTGTCTTGATATTTATCTGTTTCACCTTGTTTAGGTGACAAGAATGTTACTAATTCTTTAGTAATAGGGTCGAATCTCTCTTCAAATTTCCAAGCTTCGGGATATTTTATTTTTATCCCGGAAGCAGAGTCTTCATATGTCAAAAAATTTGATATTTGAGTTGTTGATTGGAATGCAAATAACCCACCTATTCCAACAGCTAAAGCTATTCCTAATCCAATGAAAAGTTTCTTTCGTGGTAGTGTAAGTGATAAAGATTGTTGGGTTTTAGCAGCTGGTGATTTATCTAGCGTTTCTAATGCTTGCAATGCCGCAGTTGCTGTTGAATAACGCTGACGAAAGTCATAGCACACCATTTTATCTAAAATTTCTGCTAGCTGTGGGCTGACTTCTACTTGGTTGCGCCAATCAATTTCTCCTGTATCAGCATTTCTTGGTAGTCCTTGAGTGCCATAAGCCATAGGATTAATTGCAGCTAAGGCTTGAATGCCAATAATTCCCACTGCATAGATATCGCTACTCAATTGCGGGGTTTGACTGGCTTGTTCACTCGGCATATAACCATGAGTACCAATAGCAACAGTAAAACTGGTTTGCCCTTGAGAATTAGCTATTTGGGTACTAATTTGTTTGACTGCGCCAAAATCAATTAGTACTATTTTGCCATCTGGCTGCCTGCGCCGAATATTAGCAGGTTTGAGATCCCGGTGAATGACGTTGTTTTGATGAACAAATACCAAAACTTCCAAAATATCTTTTAAAAGTTTAATGACTTCAGGCTCAGTCAACGGGTTGCCTAAAGGAGGTATTTCTTGACTGATATCATGACCTGGAATAAATTCTTGAACTATGTAAAATTCTTGATCCTCTTCAAAATGAGCTAGTAGTTGAGGAATTTGATCGTGTCTTCCCAAGATTTCCAGAGTGGCCGCTTCCAGATCAAACAAACGTTTGGCTTGCTGTAAAGTGTATGCATCAGTAGAGAGTGGTCTAAAATGCTTGACAACGCACTGCGGACTTCCCGGTCTTTGGATGTCTTGAGCTAAGAAAGTTGCACCAAATCCCCCCCCTCCTAGCTGATTGAGAATTTGGTAGCGTCCACCCACCGTTTGACTCGGCATTAAATTTACCCTTTCACCTAGAGTTGCTCACTTACTGATTCGTTAATCTTGATTTTTACACATAATCTATGGTGGTTCTCTATTGTATTTAGGAATGGGGAATTGGGAATTGGGAATTGTCCTTCGTCCTTGTCCTTTGTCATTGATTATTCTCCGCGTCACCCGAAGGGTGACGCTCGCAAGCTCGCTAACGCAGTCGCCTGCGGAGGGAAACCCTCCTTTACTCGCTGTCTCACCGCGTCCCCGCGTCTTCCTTTATCCACGCAAAACTTGTACTATCTTTGATGGCAACTCTGTATGAGAACTGATAGTCAGTATCTGAGCAATTTTATCAGCAGGTATGGGACGACTGAAGTAGAAACCTTGTCCTTCGTGACACCCTCGCTGTTGCAGATAGTCAAGCTGTGCTTGAGTTTCTATGCCTTCTGCTGTGATATTTAATCGCAGGCTCTTAGCTAAGGCAATAATGGCATCGGTAACGGCTGCACTATCGGGATTGGATGTGACATCTTGAACAAATGAGCGGTCAATCTTGAGCATGTTAACAGGAAAGCGCTTGAGGTAGTTCAGCGATGAATAACCAGTACCAAAGTCATCTAAAGCCAGCGATATGCCCAGTTCTCGTAATTGTTCTAAAGTTTTAATGGAGCGCTGAATATCGCTCACCAAAGAGCTTTCAGTTACTTCTAGTTCTAAGTAGTGTGCTGCCATTCCTGTCTCTTCAAGGATTTGGCTGACGATTTCTACCAAATTTGGTTGTTCAAACTGTCTAGCTGATAGGTTCACTGAGATGCGAATTGGAGAGAACCCAGCCAGCTGGCAGGCACGGTTCTGGGCGCAAGCAGTTCTCAAGACCCATTCACCAATTGGTACAATTAAGCCGTTGGCTTCTGCGATCGCAATAAACTTGGCTGGAGAAACCAAACCTTGAATGGGATGTTGCCAGCGAATTAATGCTTCTAGTGCTGTAACTTGTCTAGTGTGCAAATCAATTAAAGGTTGGTAATAAACCAGCATTTCGTTACGCTCTAGCGCTCCATGTAATTCGTTTTCTAAGGACAATCGCTCTTGCAATTGAGTATTAATTTCTGGGGAATAGAAATGATATTTACTACGTCCCCGCTGCTTTGCTTGATACAGGGCAATGTGAGCTTGTTGTAATAATTGATCTATACTATTTTGCTCGCCTAACTCATTAATTGTGATGCCAATACTGACTGTAATATGAATTAGATTGCCATCTACAGAAAAGGGTTTTGCTAGCGTACTTAACAATAGTTGAGATAGCTTAATGACATTCTCAAAAGAAGGAATAGTTGTACGAGCGATCGCAAATTCGCCTCCATTTAAATAAGTTAAAACATCTGTTTGACCAATGCAGGTTATCAAACGTTGAGTAACTGCTCTTAACAACAAATTTGATGTTTCATGTTCCAATGCATGACTCATAGCAGCAAAATCATCGATCCCTAGTAAAAGGACAGCTATAAGTTGCTGGTTATTCTGAAGTTGAAATAGGGTTTGAAGCAAGCGTTCTCTAAATAAATCTCGATTAGGTAATCCAGTCAAGTTATCATAACTGGTGATGTAATGAATTAACTCATCTAACTTATGCAGAGTTTGTGAGGTATCAGCCATTAATGTGCCTGCTTCATCAACAAATTCTGTGGGCAGTTCTGGTAATGTTTTGGTGTTTAAATAGTTTCGTAATGCAGTGGATGTCAAAATTACTGGGTTCAGGAGATGACGCAGTGCGTAGAGGGTAGCTGCTGTACCTCCTAACGTAGCAAAAAGAGCAATGAGCAAAACTCGTATTGCCATCTCCCATGAATATGAGTTTGAGATCACAAAACTAAAAAGTAAAGTCAGCAGTGGTACATGAGTGCCTAAAAATGCCACTAACATGATTTTGGCAGTATAACTTTTGCTGAGCAATCGAAAATTAGCCAAGAACGAGTACAGGGCGAGGCTATAATTGAGTTTCATAATTTGTGAATGAGGATTAAAAGGTAGCAAGTCGCTAATTAGATATTCTGAACAAAGGTATTTTTAATTCCCCATTTAAAGGGATGGCTGCTAACGTAAATATCCTCGGTTCAGGTTATATAATTATGCTTCCCACTCTTGCTAGCTATTGAATAGAAGTTTATATGTAGTTTTGATAAAGCTTATTTTGATAATAAAAATAATTATCATAAACCTCAAAAAATATGTATAAAATTAGTGTAAAAATAATTTAAATAAATTGATAAAATTCAGGGCGATCACTCCACCCAACCGACAATAAGACTAGATCAACCAGATTTTTACAGTTAAATATTAGCCATTTAATCACTGATTTTTTAGGTATAGACAGTCATTAAATGAAAGAACATAATCTTAGTTAGTAATGAGCAGGGGTATTCACATTATGAAACGTGCCATAGTAGTAAGTTTGTTTGTGATTGGCACATTAAGTGCAACACTAGCACCAATGGTCTCTGCAAGCCTTACGGAGCAACGCTACTACATACAAGCGAAGCATAGCGGCAAGTGTGTACACCAGCATGGAGGAATTAGAAACATCGGAGGACTTGTCACACAATGGGAGTGCATCAATCAACCAAATGTTCAATTAACGCGGGGATGGGCAGACAATGGTTATTTTGTTCTCCGTTTTAAACATAGCGACCTCTGCCTGACTGTGAAAAATGGACTGTCAGCAAACGGTACTGATATCATCCAATCGACTTGTACAGGATCATCTTCTCAAAAGTGGCGTGAAGTTCGTGTTGATGGATCGTATGTAAAGATTCAGTCTGCGATCGGCTCATGCTTGCACCAATACGGAGGCATTCTCGACAATGGCGGTAGAATCACCCTATGGGAGTGCGTCGATCAACCGAATGTCATGTGGAAAATTATTCGAGCCAGATGACTCTAATGCAGCGATCGCTGGATATAAAATCGAGAATTAAGTGGCACTGAACTTTCTGGGTATTCTGACACAAATTCATGATAAGTCTTTAACTGGACACAATATCAATCCTCTAATCGCCGCATTTGGATTTGATGCAGGCGAGGCCCCACAACTGACACCACAGTAAATTCGAGATTTTGATAGGAAAAAGTTTCACCCTTGGCAGGAATTTTTTGCAACTGATACAGCAAAAAGCCCCCCAGAGTCTGGTACTCTCTTGTTAAAGGTAAATTGAGATGCAAAATTTCGTTAAGGTCTTCAAGGTTGATTTGTGCTTGCACCAGGAATGTTTGTTTATCTTGCATCTGCTGGATTAGCAAATCATCAGTGCTTTCACCTTCGCTAGCATCGCCAATAATTTCGGCAATGACATCTTTGATTGTCACCAACCCCACTGTACCGCCAAATTCATTAACTACTATGACCATAGCTGGTTTCTCTTGCTGCATCATGGGCAAAAGTTCGCTTAAGGGCGTGTGTTCTGGGACAAATCGAGCTGGACGCATCCAAGAGTAAATCTGTGTTTCTAAAGTCAGTTTTCCTACAGCCAAGGGTTGTGCCAAATCTTTAAAGTAAACAATGCCACGAATGTCATCTAAAGATTCACCAATCACGGGATAGCGAGAGTAACCAGTAGCAGCCATTTCCTTGAGCAATGTCTGGAAAGTAGCGTCTTTTGGCAAGGCGGCAATGCTAGTGCGGGGAATCATCACAGATTGTGCCATCACATCCCCAAACTCAAAGATATTATTGAGCAGTTCCCGCTCTGCTAGTTGTAAACCAGTAGATTCTCGTTCTGTCGAAATAATGATTTGTAATTCTTCAGGAGTAACAGGCGATCGCCAGCTTTGACCTGTATATTGAATACCAAATATTCGCAATAGGCAACGGGTTGATTGGTTGAGAACCCAGATAAAAGGGCTAAAAAACCGCACGATCGCCTTTACAGAAGGCCCTAAAAACCGCGCTAGCTGTTCTGAATACAGCATTGCTAGTGATTTAGGGCATAATTCACCTAAAACTATTTGTAGATAAGCAATGAGGAAAAAGGCGATCGGAATTGACAGAGAATGAGCGAGCAAAGTAGTCATCTGGCTGGGTAAAGGCCAGGATTTAAGCCATACATTTATCAGGACGACAATCGTACTTTCGCCAATCCATCCTAGTGCCAAACTAGAGAGAGTAATGCCTAATTGGGTTGTGGATAGCAACCGATCAATACTGCGTTGCAACATCTCAACCGCGATCGCTGGGATATCACCAGCCTCAACTAGTTGGTGAATGCGCGATCGCCGCACACTCACCATCGAAAACTCCGCCGTTACAAAAAAGGCATTTATAGTAATCAGTAGTAGCACTGACAACAATCGCAGCCCTAAATCTGTCCAAATTAAGCCAGGAAAACCATTCACCGCCAAAGCTCATGTAAAACTCACGCCCTCCCACAGGTATTGGGGATTGGGTATCGGGGATTGGGTATTGGGGTATCAAGAAAATTATTTCCCAGTCCCCAGTCCCCAGTCTCCAGTCCCCAGTTCCCCTACCTTTCTACAGGAATGTCAGATACCTCTAGCTTCAATTTTTGGGCAGGATAATCGGTCAGAGCGAGTGATATCTTCTGAACTTCATCAAGCAAAGCTGTAGGAATACTGATTGTACCTGTAAATGTTGGGCCGTTTGCAGGTAACTCTGCTGGCAAACCTTCTGTACTCGCACTCAAAGTTCTTCCTTTATCATCAGTAACATCTAAAAAGCTATATAAGAAGCGCACAGAATCCTTGCCTTTGTTTTGCATTTTGACTTTCAGTAACAAATCACCCCCAGAATAGCTAGCAGATTGCACAGACAGAGTTACACCATCACTCTCAGCAGCAACCGGAAAACCTGGTAGGGGTTTCTCCTCGGCTACTTCTGGAGGTTTTTCCTCTGGCTTCTGCTGAGTGTCATTGGTTTCTTCATCATCCTCCTCTAGCTTTTCTGACTTAGCAGCTTTTGTCTTACCCTCAATTCTTGCCTTGACTATTTTGAGGATATCTTCTTCTTTTAAGAGCGCTACTCCTGCTTGTTGAGAGTTTGTTGGCTTATTACTAGCAAATTTAGTTGTTGGGCGACCATCTGGTGTGGTTATGCCTTTGAGAGCCGAACTCCCTAGATTAAAACCTAAAAACGCACTCACAGAACCAGCTCCCAACATTAGGGTTAATAAAATCAATGTAAGAAGTACAGTAGAATTTAGTTTCATTGCTGACAAGCTATTGCAGAAAAATACTGGTGTATTTAAGAGGATTGAACCTGTTAACCCCAATCCTTAAGAGAACCTAATTCATATTAGTCTGCACCATTTTACTGTCAAGTTATGTATCATAAAAGGCTAGTAAACAGTTTTGAGCTTTAACAGGTTGTAAGCTTATGATATAATGAGGAATTAGGTTGTGCCAGTCAAAAATCTAAAAGTTAGCCACTATTGTTAAGTTAAAGGTCTGGTATAATTTCATAATACCAACTCAAAATCTCATAAAACGAGCGCCTTTGGCCGATTGGGGAGGCAGCGAACTCATAATTCGCCTTCAGGCTGGTTCGATTCCAGCAGGGCGCACTAAATTAGCAAAAATGTAAGTAATTTGTGAACTTGGCAGTTGCATTTCAAATTCTAGTTTTTTTAATCAGCAGAAAAAAAGCAGGTTTCTAGCCCGCTTTAATTACTTTTATATTTGATTATGTGCATTGACTTAACGTAGTTGCAATCTATAAGAGTTGATATCCCTTGAATGACGAGTTAGTAATTATTTGGTTGCGATTCACTCTGCAATTTAGATTGAATACTATCAATTATTGTCATCCAATCTGCATTAGGATTCCATTCTCTACGAATTCTAGTTTTAGTTAATGCGTCGTATAGCCAACAAAAAACAACATTTCCTTCTCCAGGAGTTGCTGAAATAATTAGAGGTTTAGATAAATCTTGAACTTGCGATAATGCTAATAGAAAAGTTTTAGCAAAGTTTGTTTCTAAACCAGTTCTAATCACATAAACTTCGTCCGCAGAAACAACGATATCTAATTTAATATTGTCTTTACCTTTGAATTCTTTAGTTGTTAATCGCAGTTCAGATAAATATCCAGTCAATCCTTTTTCTTGTATCGGGATAGTTTTTTGTCCATTAACATCGTAGCGATACCACACATAAGGATTACCGTTTAACTCACCTTGATTTACATAGATGTAAATTGGTTCTGGTGGATTACAAAGACCTAGTTTGATTTCAGTAATCATAAAAAACTCAAAGTTCCCTGTTTCCTATTCCCTGATTTGTAATTTGATGCTTGAGGACAGCTTGTGAGCTATACTGACGAAGCTGCCTCACCCCAGTTTTAGATCTTCAGAACTTTTAACGAGGCGGTACAGTATCAAAACGGAATTCAGTTCCGACTTTCAGTTTGTTAGTATTCAATCCAGGAGACATCATCAGTGATGTATCGTAAGGATTGGGTAAATCAGGGGTGCGAATATACGGATCATTGCCAACTTGTTGGGTAAGAACATCGTGGTAAACTGTGTTAACCAATTCAGCATCGCGGGCGATTTCATTCTCTGGAAAAGAATTGCGGAAAATTGTGCCAGACCCTAAAAAAGAGTCTAGCTGACGCTTGAAACTACCGTTCTCGTAGAAATTGCGATCGTATCGAAAGTAAGCTCTTTCAAATACATCATTCGTAGTTTCATAATTGGGTGTTGCCGTCTGGGCAGATGCAACTGAGGGAAAAGTAGCACAAGTAACAAATAATACTAATACACTACTAAAGATTTTAAATTTTATACCCATCTTTATTACTCCTCAACTTTTGGGCAAATCTTAACTTATGCTTAATTTCAGAACTCTGATCAGTTCAACCTTTGGTGTAGCACAACCTTTATTGTTTTGTAATGACGTATCCTACTGAAACTCTTAACCACTCGGATATTTGGGCGGCTACTGCTGATTTGACTACCTTGCGCCAGAAGTTACTAGATTTATTTTGTCAACTCGCTTATCAGGAGGGTGATTTTGTCCTCTCTTCAGGGCTACGTAGTTCTTATTACGTCAACAAGACTCAGGTGACACTTCATCCCCAAGGTGCGTTGGCGATCGCTCGTTTATTGTTTCCAATGCTACCAATAGATACGCAAGCCGTAGGTGGTTTAACACTGGGGGCTGACCCCATCGTGGCTGCGGTGAGTGTAGTTTCTGTCTACGAAAATCGCCCGATACCAGCCCTAATTATTCGTAAAGAAGCCAAGGGCTATGGAACAAGGGCTTATATTGAAGGCCCCAGTTTACCAGAAGGTGCAAAAGTCGTAGTGTTAGAAGATGTTGTTACTACTGGACAATCTGCACTGAAAGCTGTGGAACGATTGAAGGCAGCAAACTATACTGTAGAGCAAGTAATTGCACTGGTAGACCGTCAGCAAGGTGGGGCAGAATTATATGAGTCTGCTGGGTTGAAATTTGCAGCGTTATTTACGATTGAAGAGATTCAGAAAAGGTATCGAGAATTGGGGAGATAAAGAATAATATAAAGGATGCGATCGCACAGTGTTCGCATCCTTTATATTACTTTTTTACTTGAATGTTGGTCATGTTGGATCAATCAAGAACATCGGCTTGACCAACCCTTACCTTTTTTGCTTCTCTTTGTGTCATCCATTACAGCGTTGAGAGCAGAAAGCCCACAAGACTAAGACGGGCTATTTAGTTAATTAACTTTGCGCTACAGGTTCTTTCGCCAGGAATTTCTCTAGTTCCGTCAACGCATCAGCATCAACTTTAGTCTGCATTGGACAGAATTTCGGCCCGCACATCGAACAAAACTCAGCCGTTTTATAGATGTCTGCGGGTAGAGTTTCGTCATGATATTCCTTAGCTCTTTCTGGGTCAAGAGATAATTCAAACTGACGATTCCAATCGAAATTGTAACGGGCACGGGAGAGTTCATCATCTCTGTCTCTTGCGCCTGGGCGATGTCTGGCGATATCGGCGGCATGGGCTGCTATCTTGTAAGCAATCAAGCCGTTACGCACATCTTCGGCATTCGGCAATCCTAAATGTTCTTTTGGTGTAACGTAACACAGCATTGCTGTACCGTACCATCCTGCCATTGCTGCCCCGATCGCTGAGGTGATATGGTCATAACCAGGAGCTATATCTGTCACTAGTGGCCCAAGTACATAGAAAGGTGCTTCGGAACACTCTTCCATCTGCTTGCGGACATTAAACTCGATTTGATCCATTGGCACATGTCCTGGCCCTTCTACCATCACTTGTACGTCATGTTCCCAAGCTTTGCGAGTTAGCTGTCCGAGGGTTTTGAGTTCCGCTAGTTGTGCAGCATCTGAGGCATCATGGGTGCAGCCAGGACGCAGGGAATCCCCTAAGCTAAAGGAGACATCGTACTTTTTGAAAATCTCAATGATGTCTCTAAAGTGGGTATAAAGTGGGTTTTGTTTGTGATGATGCAGCATCCAGCGTGCTAAAATCCCACCACCACGCGAGACGATACCAGTGAGACGGCTTCTGACTAAAGGCAAATGCTCGAGCAAAATGCCGGCGTGGATGGTTTGATAGTCTACGCCTTGCTGGGCGTGTTTTTCGATGACGTGGAGAAAGTCATCGGCGGTAAGTTTTTCAATTGTACCGTGGACACTTTCTAAAGCTTGGTAAACTGGCACCGTACCAATAGGAACGGGCGAAGCTTTGATAATGGCTGTGCGAATTTCATCTAAGTTACCGCCACCTGTGGACAAGTCCATCACGGTATCAGCACCATACTTCACTGCTAGGTGAAGTTTGTCTACTTCTTCTTGAAGATTTGAAGAGTTGGGAGAAGCGCCGATATTAGCATTAACTTTACATTTAGAGGCGATACCAATACACATCGGCTCTAAGTTAGTGTGATTAATATTAGCAGGGATAATCATTCGCCCCCGCGCTACTTCCTCACGAATCAGATCCGCAGGAAGATTTTCTCGTTGGGCGACGTAGTGCATTTCTTCGGTGATCACACCTGCTCGTGCATAATGCATTTGAGAGACATTGCTTTCGCCACGCCGCTTAGCAACCCATTCTGTCCGCATATTGAATTCCTCGATAAACAGCTTCCCTCCGCTGGTATTAACCAGACTCAGGTGTTAAGGGTGTGATCTCAGCCTGGCTACTCAGGCACCCCTAGCATGGTTGTAGATTGTACCACTTTGGTTGTGGTGCGGTGCAATGAGTTAACAATTCCTGAGGATGTAGGAAAGAGCGATCGCTATAATGATTTTGTAATGAAATATCAAGAGGTGACGCTGAAGGATGAACACAATTGAACCAAATAACGACGCGCAGACTTTACAAAGTTTTATGGATGAAGAAACTTTAACTCAAAGTCCAGAGAATTGGGAGGATGAGGAAAATGAAATCATTCCATTTAAATACTCAATCACTAGCTATGGAGCAGATTACCCTGTTGACAGTCTTGTAAACCGTTTAAAAAACGGCAGTATATACATACCTTCACTTCAACGTCGTTATGTATGGAAATTGGAGCAAGCTTCACGTTTTATAGAATCACTTTTACTTGGACTACCAGTTCCAGGTATTTTTCTATCAAAAGAAAAAGAAACACAAAAACTGTTAGTGATTGATGGACAACAACGATTGCGGACACTTCAATATTTCTATACTGGGATCTTTCAAGTTAATAATAAAGATAAAGAGTTTGCTCTTAAAGGTGTACAACCTCAATTTGAGGAACGGACATACAAGTCTCTTTCAGATGAAGACCGCCGCAGGTTAGATGATTCAATCATACACGCAACAATCGTCAATCAAGATGAACCATCTGAAGATGACAGTAGTATTTATCATATTTTTCAAAGACTGAATACAGGTGGTACAAGATTAGAGCCTCAAGAGATTCGTTCTTCCATTTATCATGGAGAGTTTAACGATTTATTAAAGGAACTCAATAACAATTCTGCGTGGCGGTCTATATATGGTAAAAATGACAAAAACTTGAGAGATGAAGAACTCATTCTTCGATTCATTGCACTTTATTTTCAAGATAATGAATACAAAAAACCTATGAAGGAATTTCTTAACAATTTTATGGGCAAAAATAGGCATTTAACATACTATTCTAGTAAACAAATTAGAGATGTATTTGAAATCACGATTAACAAAATTTATCAATGTATTAGTGATAAGGCTTTTAAGCCTAAAAAAGTTTTAAACGCATCTGTTTTCGATGCAGTTATGGTAGGTGTTGCTCGCCGACTAGAAAAGGGTAATATCGACAACTGTGAAGAATTGAAATCAAAATATACCAGCCTTTTTGAAAATCAAAATTTTCTCGCAGTAACAGTAAATACAGCTCGTACATCTGAAGAAGAAAATGTTAGCAGTAGAATAAAAATTGCTACTGATATGTTTGCTGAAATAGAATGAAAAATCTTGAGGTGATGCGAGCCAAACAAAAACTTGATAACTTATTTGAAAAAGTTAATCAATTACCAGATGATATTGAACTTAAAGCTCATTGGGCAAGATATTTATGTATATTAGTTTCAGGCTTTATAGAAAATTCAGTACGTGCAATATATAGTCAATACGCAAAAAATAAGGCTATTCCAAATATAGCTAACTTTGTGGAACGTAAATTAGATGATTTACAAAACCCCAAAATGGAAAAAATACTTCAGTTAACAGCAGCATTTAGTCTAGAATGGGAATCAAATCTGAGAAACGCCACTGAAGGCGAATTAAAAGATGCAATTAATAGTATTGTAGCTAACAGAAATAATATTGCTCATGGTCAAGACGTTGGCATCACGTATGCAACAATAAAAGACTATTATGAAAAAGCATTTAAAGTGATTAAAATGATTGAAAATCAATGTAATCCTTAATATGATTATTTATGTTAAAACAGTTTAAAATTTTAAATATACTAATCAATATAACAAAAAAATAACAAAAACTTATCTCTACAATTGATTAGGGTCAATTCCCATTTGACGTAAACGTTCTGCCAAGCGTTCTGCTCGTTGCTGTTCTTGTTCTAACTGTAGTGCTAATAGCTGCGATCGCTCTTCACTACTCTCTAACTGTATTGCTAATAGCTGCGATCGCTCTTCACTACTCAATAAAAGATTCCCTTGTAAATCCCACCAGCGTAGCCAAGGGGCTGCAATATTGTTATATTGCCCTTGCCAAATGCCTAATTCAACGCCCATTCGATGAATAGAATAGTGACCTCGTTCATTAGCTGGCACTAGTTCATAGTGACCGTCTATTAGGTGATATACTTCCACCAAGGCTTTATTTACTTCATAAATGCCATAAAATGGCACCCGAATTGCCTGCTCATACACCCAAAATTTCCCAGTTAAAGGTGTTTTGTCTCGTTCCTCTGAACCATCACCAGACACAAATTCTAAGACAATTAATGGTGCGATATATTCTTGCCATAACACATAAGAACGGCGAAACTTACCCTTTAAAGCTGGTGGTACATTAGGTACATAAAACCAATCAGGTGCTTCTGCACCTCTTTCTGGTGGTTCGGTCAAACGCCAGTAAATACCGCAATCTTGACCAATACAGTATTGACGATCAGGATGTAGTTGCTGCAATACACTTGTAATCGAGTCGGTCAGAAGGATACTTTGAGGATGTTCTTGAAAGTTCTTCACAAAAGTTCCGTCTGATTCTGGTAACTCTGTATGGTCTGGAAGATGGGTAATGCCTAGTTCAGAAGGTTTGGCAAGAGTCATAGAACTTTGGCGGTGTCTGGAAAATAGGGAGTGGGGATTTTCAAGCCTTTGCTGTCTGCTTTATTACATGGGTGTTTAGCTTGAAGACTTATTTATATTTATTTTAGGCTGAGTATAGGGGAATCAGGGGAAAGATAAAACTCTTGACAAATGACAAATGACAAATCGGTATATTATTTTTCACAAACCCTATGGAGTTCTCAGTCAATTTACACAAGAAACTCCTCAGCATAGTACCCTAAAAGACTATATCCAAATTCCTGATGTGTATCCTGTGGGGCGTTTGGATTGGGACAGTGAAGGATTACTGTTATTAACTAACGATGGACAATTACAACATCGCTTGGCTCATCCTCGCTTTGGACATCAACGTACTTATTGGGTACAAGTAGAGCGAATTCCCGATATAGATGCTATAACCAAGTTGCAAATGGGTGTAGAAATTCAAGATTACCGCACTCAACCAGCACAAGTCAGGCTATTATCAGCAGAACCACCCGTAAGCGATCGCATCCCACCAATTAGATTTCGCAAAAATGTGCCGACAGCTTGGTTAGAGGTAACTCTCAAAGAAGGGAAAAATCGCCAAGTACGGCGAATGACAGCATCTGTAGGTTTTCCGACCTTGCGTTTGATTAGGGTAAGCATAGCCAACCTCCAGTTAGATGGTCTACAACCGGGTGAGTGGCGTGACCTCACTGACTCTGAACTGAAATCGCTGCATAATTACCCTCAAGCGCGTCTAGGCAGGTAAAAGCAAGTATACTGTCAGAAAATCAATGATCATCTTTACATAAGTTTTTATTTGGGAAATTTAGCCCAAATCAAGTTAAAAAGTAGTAAAATTCCTGCTTTTTATCCTTACCTATTAAAATCAGCGCTTGGGTACAAGTTAAAGTCTTATGAGTCGTAATCAGCAATCAATCTGGCATCGTGATCGCCAAAAACAAGATATCTTGTCCACAACCCCTACGCGCCTGGAACTTGTGCCGGAAAAATCTCCTAGTGTAGAACTACGCACAACACAAACGCTGTATCGTACCCAAGAAGAACCCCAGTGGAATCGTGAGTTGTACGACAATCTTCCCTCTATTTGCTTCAGTTTAGATACAACAGGGATAATCTTATCTGTGAACCAGTTTGGAGCATCCCGTCTTGGTTACAAACCTGAACAATTGATCAATCAGTCTTTTTTAAACTTGTTTGAGCAATCAGATCAACAAAGGCTATCTAATGCATTCACAGAACTGTTGAAAACTTCACCCAATAGCACAGTTACTAATTGGGAATTTCGCTTGCACTGTCCTGCAACTGAGATAGTCTGGTTAAAAATTGTAGCGCGGATATTGCCGGGAGATAGGCAATTTACTAGAGAAAAAAAGCAACTAAAACCAGGATTAACAAATCTTCCCACTACATCATCATGTCTAGAGAAAAATTTGATAATTCTGATGATGTGTGAAGATATTACTGCTTACAAACAAGCAGAAGATACCTTTAAAGAAGTAGAAATTGCCCTTAAAAAAATTCAAGAAGCGGTGCGATCGCAATTAGAGGAAATGGCAAGCCTCAACTGCCTCAAAGATGAATTCCTTAGTGCAGTTTCTCATGAACTACGCACACCACTAACTAATATGAAAATGGCTATTCAGATGCTGGGAATCGCACTGCATCGAGAGCAAAACTTTTTATTAGAAATGGCAAAGCCACAAACAGAACGCTCTAAAGCTGCTCGCTATTTTGAAATTTTAGACAACGAGTGCGATCGAGAAATTAATTTAATTAATAACTTTTTAGATTTACAACGACTAGATACAGATGTTAAACCTTGGGTTTTAGAAACAATTCAAGTACAGCAATGGCTATGCCGGGTAGTAGAACTATTTAAAGCACGAAACCGCAATTTATATCAGCAAAAATTGCAAATCGAGATAGCGCCTCATCTTCCCTCACTCATGTGTGATCCATTCAGTCTAGAACGGATCTTAATTGAACTACTAACCAATGCTTGTAAATTCAGTCCTCCAGATGCAGAAATTATTGTAACAGCGCAATTAAAATCTCAACAAATCCAATTTCAAGTGGTTAATTTTGGGATAGAAATACCTAGCACGGAATTATCACGCATTTTCGATAAATTTTATCGCATTCCCAGCAATGACCCTTGGAAGCAAGGTGGCACAGGATTAGGACTAGCATTGGTACAAAAACTTATCAGACATCTAGGAGGAACAATTGAGGTGGAAAGTGGGTCAAACCGTACCTGCTTTAAAGTTCAATTACCATTGAGTTAGCTTAGTTAAGGAGATGAGGAAGCAGGGGGCAGTGAGCAGGGGGAGAAATAAAAAACACCAATACTTCGACTCCGCTCAGTACAAGTTCCCAATTCCCAATTCCCCATTTATGAACCAAGATCTGAAATATTAGCTAATATGCGTCACAATTAATACTGCTACCAATATTCACTGGTGAAACCACAATTTTTTGTAGGTCTACTGTCAGCAGGGGCGGCCAATTGTGGCACTTGGGATTTTAGTGGCTAGAAGCACCTGAGAATGGGAATTAAGGAACTTCCATGATGCTGATTTGCCCTCAGTGTAAATTTGAAAACTCGGATACTAACAAATTTTGTCAAAGCTGTGGCACGTCCCTGATCCACAAGGTTTGTCCTGAATGTAGTACCTCTGTACTTGTGAATGCACAAAATTGTCAAAACTGTGGCACCGAATGCGGCACAGTTTGGTGGGCGATTATTGCTAGAAAAAGAATTTCTGAAGGGGTATTAGAAAGTAAGGGAGTTAGGGAGATGTGGTACCCTGCGGGTTCTGCTTCGCAGTACGACTCCGCTCACCAACCGGGAGATGAGGAAGTAATATCTTCCTCATCTCCCGGATCTCCTTGTGTTGGTTTTCAACTCGCATTAGGCTCATACTTAGACCAAGAGCAGCACTATCAATTGTTAGAACCTTTGCCAGATGAGGAAAAAATTGCTACTAGCTCTGAATTCGGTGTGCGAGTTTTAGATTGTCAACCATATCAAATATCACCTATTGAGGCAATATTAGCCAATCAGCAAAAAGGGCTGGTAACACCATCGGTGGGAGCTAGTGAAATACCTAATTTGGCTAAACTTTATATTAGTTTACAGTCTCAAGTTTACCCAGCAGGAATTCCGTTGGTTCATGATGCATGGCAACAGGATGATGTACAAGTAGTACTGATTGAAGACCGCTCAAACTGGCAGCCTTTACTAGACCTCTGGCAAGAAGAAAGCACTAGTATGTTACAAATATTACAGTGGTGCTATCAAATGACCCAACTATGGACAGTATTGGAACCAGTGAATGGTCGTCAAAGTCTTTTAGATCTGTCTAATTTGCGGTTGGATGAAGACCAAACGCTGGGACTGCGACAATTATATTTGGAACCATTGAATCTGCAACCTGCTGCTGAGTTACCAGAAGATGCACAAGCGCAAAAATCTGAACTGTTAACTATCCAAGTATTGGGACGGGTTTGGCAAAGTTTATTTAGACAATCACAAAGGACTCAATTTGGCTCTATAGTGCAGTTATTGGGTGATTTAGAGTTAGGAAAGATTGAAGCGATCGCTCAATTACAATCACGCCTAAAGGCAATTTTCTCAGAACTAGAAGCACCTCCAACTGTTCCTCCGCAACCAGAAGATTTTCCCACTGCAACCACCAACCTACAACTAGATGAGTCAGATGAATCAGAAGATATCTTTGCCAAAAACGATGATTCGCCAACAGTTGTGCTTTCAATGCAGTTGAGCAGCTTAGAAGATGCAGGACGCACAGATGTGGGACGTCAACGTCAACATAACGAAGACTACTTTGGTATTGAAACAAAAATTTACAAACTAGAATTGCCCAAAAACAGAGTTCTACAAGCCCACGGTTTGTATATTCTTTGCGATGGCATGGGCGGACATGCTGGTGGCGAAGTAGCCAGCGAGTTGGCAGTCAACACCCTACGCCAATACTTTCAAGAACACTGGATTGACAACCAATTGCCAACAGAAGAAAGCATTCGTGAAGCAGTTTATCTAGCAAATCAAGCGATTTACGAACTCAATCAACAAGATGCCCGTTCTGGTGTTGGGCGCATGGGTACAACTTTAGTAATGCTTTTAATTCAAGATACTGAAGCAGTAGTTGCTCATGTCGGGGATAGCCGCCTCTATCGTTTAACACGCAAGCGAGGACTCGAAACAATCACGGTAGACCATGAAGTTGGGCAACGGGAAATTACCAGAGGAGTAGAAGCGAGCATCGCTTACGCCCGCCCAGATGCTTACCAACTCACCCAAGCTTTAGGGCCCCGCGACGAACACTCTATCAATCCCGATGTTGAATTTTTTGAAATTAATGAAGACACTCTGCTACTTTTAGCATCGGATGGTTTAACAGATAATGATTTACTAGAAACCCATTGGCAAACTCACTTAGAACCTTTGCTTAGTTCTAGCTCTAATCTAGAAAGAGGCATTATGGACTTAATTGATTTAGCAAATCAATACAATGGTCATGACAACATTACTGGTATACTTATCCGGGCAAAAGTGCGTCCAGATATGGAGAGTCAAAGGTAGTGGGGAATGGGGAATGGGGAATGGGGAATGGGAAACTAGTATTTTTTATTTCTCCCCCTGCCCCCTGCCCCCTTGCCCCTCATCCCTAACCCCCAATCCCTTACCTCTTAGGTCGTAATGTGATTATCTTGACACTGTTAGAACCGCAACAAAAAACATCGCTCAAGCAGTGGTGCTTTGAAAACTCTTCTGTGATTCGGATTGGTCGAGCAGCAGATAATCACGTTGTTTTAAATGATAGTTTGGTTTCTCGACATCATTTAGAACTTAGGCAAATCAGTTCTGCTGGTAGTAATGGTGTTTCTTGGCAGGTGATTAGCCAAGGTACGAATGGTACTTTTCTCAATGGCGTTCTTGTCACTAACAACTTGCTACCTGATAATTCCCTCTTGCAACTGGCACAGGGTGGGCCAATATTGCAATTCCAAATTCAGGAGGTGACAGCATCAAGACCTTGGTTACAGATGCAAGAAACTCAAGAAACGGAGGAAAACACTGATCCAACAGTGTATTCAGGAAGTAGAACTCCATTAACCTACACTTGTACGCACGAAGGTAATGCACCACAAAATTTGTTTTGTATCCATTGTGGTCAACCCATCTCAGTAGAAAAGACAATTCGCCATTATCAAGTGCTAAAAACCTTGGGACAAGGAGGTATGGGTACTACTTACCTTGCCTGGGATGCAATAGGTTTGACAGGGGGTAGACCTCAGCTGTTGGTGTTGAAGCAAATGAATGCTGATATGGCCAAAATTGCTAAGGCTCAAGAATTATTTGAGCGAGAGGCGTATACTCTCAAATCTCTCAATCATTCTGGAATTCCTAAGTATTACGACTTCTTTGTAGAAGGTGGCAAAAAATACTTAGCAATGGAATTAATTCACGGACAAGATTTAGAAAAGCGTATCTATACTAATGGGCCAGTGACGCCCAACCAAGCGATCGCCTGGATGATCCAAACGTGCGATGTCTTAGACTATCTCCATAGCCAAGACCCCCCACTGATTCATCGCGATATTAAACCCGCTAATCTGATGGTACGAAATGCCAATAATCAAGTAGCAGTGCTAGATTTTGGTGCTGTTAAGGAAATTGGTACAGCACCTGGAACTCGAATCGGTGCAGAGGGTTACTGTGCCCCAGAACAAGAACGAGGCCAACCTTTGACTCAATCCGATTTGTATGCGATTGGGCCGACGCTGATTTTTTTGCTCACAGGGGAGAATCCCTTCAAGTTTTATCGCCAACGAGGGCGCAACTTTAGGTTTGATGTGGCAAAAGTTCCGACGATCACTTCTCAATTAAGAGATGTCATTGACCGTGTTACAGAACCACTGCCGCGCGATCGCTATCAAGATGCCAAAGAACTTGTTGCTGCACTAGCAGCATGTTACTAAAGAAACTTGGTACTGGGGACTAGGGACTGGGTAGAGGGGGTTTTCCCATTACCCAATCCCCTATACCCAGTACCTAATCCTTACCCTTCGTCCCAAGCTTCCACAGCTAGCAATTCACTAATTGGGTCTTGCATACTAAATCCAAAATCGAGCAGCTCCTGTTTCCAGTGCTGCCATTCATTACCGTATAGCAGAGCGATTTTCCAAATGCTATCGGTCTGCTTGATGATATTTGATTCTACTAGTGATTGCACGTTACGCTGCAATTTCACCATAGGGTGAATTACTTGCTGAGTCATAACCTCAAATTAATTCAGATTTTATTTGGTAAATGCTTAATCAAAACTGCTTTCCTTTTTGCAATTGTCGCCGGCTCGTAGAGTGCTATATTTTGGCAAAGCGAGTCTTAACTTTCTAACTATACCATAACAAACTCTAGTCATTTCCTGAAAATTTCGGTTTTGTACGGTAATTACCACCATAAAACTCTAATCTTCTCAGAAATTGTCTTCAGCTACGAACCTAAAACCTAGTTCTCTACAAGATTGCACCCATAGCATAGATGGGGACTATCTGTAAAACTTTATTGTTTTTAGTCACCAGATACGTAATTTTTGTCAAAAAGTCAGTAAAAGCTGGTTATTTTGGAATTTTTTCGATTAACAATGAAGTTTGCAATTCATATCTAAATATTATTTTAGATATAAATTGCAAACATCTGCGATTAAATAAATCTTTTGCAAATCTTTATATAAATTTAATATTGTGGGGACTGGGGAACTTGTGCTGAGCTTGTCCTGAGCAAAGCCGAAGGGCAAAGTCGAAGTATGGGAATTGGGAATGGGGGTATTGGGGAATTGGTTATTTCTCCCCCACTCCCTACTCCCCACTCCCTACTCCCTCTCTATAGGTGCATCGGGTAGTTTGCTCCATTCGTGCCATGAGCCATTGTAGTTAAGTACATGCAAATAGCCCAATAAATATTTCAAGATAAACCAGGTGTGTGCTGATCGCGCTCCTACGGCACAGTAGGTGATAATTTGGTGATCTGCGGTCAGACTCCTGCTGCTGTAAAGTGTCTGCAATTCCTCGAAGGATTTAAAAGTTCCATCTGCGTTTAAGGCGAGTTCGTAAAAGATATGAACCGCGCCAGGGATGTGACCTGCACGTTCTGTTGCTTTTGGAGGTTCAGTATGGAACCATTCACCACTATACTCTTGGGGCGATCACACATCTACTAAAATACGATCTGTCCGTCTAATGGATTCTCTGACATACTCGTGTGATGCGCGCAGGCTGATATCAAGGTTTTGTAAGCGATACTGACTCGGTTTCACAACTGGTTGCTGGGCTGTTAATGGGCGTCTTTCTGCTATCCATTTGCGGCGCCCACCGTTGAGAATGCGTACATCATGATGACCAAAAACTTTTAAGAACCAAAAGATCCATGCTCCAATGGCAGGAATATCGCCATATGTAATTATGGTTGTATCATTTGTAATACCGGAACGAGTCAGCAATTCTTCCAAGGAAACCGGATCAAAATTTGTCTGGTAATTAGGAAGTAAAAACGCGGTGAGCAAGTTCCAGAATACTGCACCAGGGATGTGTCCGGTATCGTATGCCTGAGAATTTATATCTCCTTCTATCAAGCAAATATTGGAGTTATCTAAATGCTCAGCAAGCCATTGAGTATCAACGATGACTTCAGGGTGTGCGTAATCAAACATCAATCTTTGCCTCATTGCTCAATTAGCATAAATTTCATCGTCTGGCGTCGGAAAAACTAGATGCCGCGCCCGATGAACTAAGGTTGTGGAAACAGAAAAAAGCATAAATCCGATGAGTGGATGAAGCACTGCTAAAGGTAAAGATGATTTGAGGTGAATTGTCAAAAATTGCATTCCTAGCAGCACTGGCATACTTACAGTCAGACTCCGGACTCTTTGAGGAAATGGATTCAAGAACACCCATACCAACAAAAGTAGTGACAGCCAACTGTAACCACGCACCAACCAAATGTGGATTTTCCACCACTCAGGGTTATGAAAATATGCTATGCCCACGGTTAAAACTTGGGCCAAAAGACAGATATTAAAGAGTGAAGCCACACGAGAAAACCAAAGCTGACTTCGCCTTAAGGATGCTTGTACGCTGTCGTCAGAAATAGGAGTTATGGTCATGCTAGAGTGATCTTGCAGATGAATCAAGATGAGCTAAAACTAAGATATTTCTGATTCTCTGGTTAATCTAGTCCTCGATCGTGTACAGTTTGCGACAGGATATCTCTATCTCAAGCTGACTTCTACGCCCAAGCTAAATAATCATGGTAAATTCTTTGCAGTCTCTATTTCAAGCGATCGCCCATGCTCGTAATGAAGAAGAATTAAGACAGCAGATCATGGTTAAAGTTGGCGAATATTTTGCCGCCCAACGTTGGGGAATTTTTTTCTTAGATCAACTTCCCTTGGTCAATGCCAATCTTCCAAGCATGGCGAAATTAGCTGTATCCGTAGAACATAATCCAGTTTTACGCTACCTCATTAAACAACATGCTCCAGTTCATGAAGGATTGTTATTATCGCCGGAACTTTGGCGGGTAATTTGTCCGCGTCCTGATCATGGACATGTGATGGCTGGGCCAATTGTCAGCAATGGTTGTTTGGTTGGTGGAGTTGGTTTTACCCGTCATCGAGATACACCTGCTTTTAATACTCAAGATTTGGTTGATTTGAGTGCCCTTTGCTTGCATCTTTCAACCTGGCTAGTAACAATACAGTCGCAATCTCCGAAATGTGATTTTTCACATGTAAATTCTTTAACACCCCGCGAGATTCAAATTGCCGAACTGGTGGCACAAGGACTCACAAATGCCGAAATTGGCTCAACCTTGTGGATTCAAGAAAATTCTGTTAAGCAAGCCTTAAAGCGCATGTTTCGCAAGCTGAAAGTTTCGTCTCGTGCCGGGATGGTTGCACAACTAGTATCTAGTACATCGGTTTCTCAACTGAAGACCTAGCTTTTATGTTGTTGATCACATTACAAAGGTGATTAAAATCACTTGCAGTTTGTTATTTTAACCGTAATATCCTTTAATCATATGCATAGCAAGAATATGTTTAATAGACTGATGCAATTTTCAAAAGTCTAGTGATAACAGTTTTCAGATGCATGTACAAACCAGTCAACAAACAAATTACATGAGGAAAGTATGAAATCTCACCTAAAGCCCTATACTCAACCTAAACTTACTGTTTTTGGTGATGTTCAAGTTTTAACCCAAGGACTCAAAGATGGTTCAGCTTTGGATAAAGATTTCCCAACAGGGACTCCTAAAGGTAAGCTAACTTTCTCTGACACTTATTAGGCTAGCAATAGGGTGTTAGTTAAGATATGTGATATATTCTTATACCTCTAGTCTAGAGCAATTAGGTGTTAAGAATATGTCACTATTAATATTGCATTAGGTATATTCATCTTGAAATCCAAAAAAACACGATTTGGATTTCTATCACAAGATTAAAATTGTAAGCATTGCTGATAGAGACTTTTATCGTTTTAATAAAACTCAACTACAAGCAATGCCAGAATTTTATCTGACGTAGCTTTCCAAATCGTGTGAGAAATCAACAAACAGCAAATAAGCTGTTATTGGATAGCATAATGGTTTTTGGCAATTTTTCAAATATTTTTTAGAGAAAATTGGTGTCCTGTAAAAACTTTAGAATAGCTGCATTCACCATTTTAAATGCACCAGTAGAAGCATCGTGACAGCAGTTAGGTAAAATTTTTAACTTGGAATTGGCAATGCAACGGTGTAATTTTTCACCATGTCTAGCCGGAAACCAACTATCTTGTTCACCCCACAAAATTAATGTGGGACATTTAATAGCACCTAAATTATCTTGAATCTTACTCAGCATATTTGGTTTATTGGTTTGCCAATTCTCAATTTCCAGTGCTGCTATTTTTAGTTCTTCTGCAACTTTGGCAATAGTACCAGGTAGTTCAATAAACGGGTAAGTTATCCAGTATATATCTTCCTCTGTTAGTGTTGATGGGTCAAATAGCACCTTACGTCTTTCTATTGCCATTACTTCTCTAAAGAGAGGCGCAAACAGATATGCTAGGCGTAGGGAGTCAATTGTTTGCAATATTTCTGTAGGTGTGTGGGCAAGCAACCACATAGCCCAATGGGGTAAGCTTTCAGTAAAGATAGGTACATTAACTACTACTAATCGCCCGATCAAATTGGGGTTTCTTTGAGCAAGGGCAAGGGCAATTAATCCTCCTAAAGACTCTGCTACAATCACTGCTGGTTCATCACATAACTCTTGAATAACTCGCTCAAATTCAATAATTTGATGATCGTTATGTTCAGGACGAGATAATGGTTTTTCGGAAAAACCATAACCTTTAGCATCAAAACAAATGACTCGAAAATGCTTAGATAATGGTGTGATGCTGTAGCGCCAATTGTAACTCCAACTGCCCATACCGTGTAATAAAACTAATGGTTTACCTCTACCTTTTTCACCATAGGCAATTTTTACAGGATAGCCTTTAGCATCACTAATAATTAGATTTTGCCGTCCTTGCGGAAAAGTGGTTTGCCACCAATCTTTCATTCTTGTGTTAATAATTTGCCAATAACTAATTTAACTGCCAGTTAAGACTTGCCACAGCATTCTAATTATTATCACAGGCAACGCTACTAAGACAATGGCAATCAATAATAATCCTGCAAAAACCGCAAAGATAAACCATTTATTAGCGTTGTTTTTTTGGCTGGGAAACCTTAAGTAATCTTCCAATAGCTTGACATTGTGAGTGTTAGCCGTCCAAGCAAAATCAAAAAAGTCACCTAATATCGGTATGGCACCAACTAAGCTATCGACAATTACATTCACAATCATTCTGCCTAAAGTGGCACTGGGTACACCTAGTCGTGCGGCTTCTAGGATAATGTAGCAAGAAAGCATGACTCCTAAAAAATCACCGCCAATAGGTATAAGTCCGATAATTGGATCTAGACCAATTCCTACTTGTGTACCAGGAATAGTAATATAATTGTCCAGTAGGCGACTAATTTGACGTAAGCGTTTTAGGGTGGGTGCTTTCGCATCAGGTTCAATCATCGAAAATCGAGATGTGGAATCAGGCATTGGAGCGATCGCTTATTTGTATTGGATTGTTAGATATTTTACTGCCCTACTGAGATTTTTCAACTATTTCTATGATTGTGAATTTTGTGACTGCGCTTTGGAGCGCATATCTTCGCCTACAGTCACATTTAACTGATCCCCCACTAATAAAACCGAGGCACTCATCCATAGCCAGAGCATGAGAACAATCACAGCTCCGACAGCACCATATACTTTATTATAATTGCCAAAATTCGCGACATAAAGCCGAAACAGTCCAGATAAAATCGCCCAGAAAACAGCAGCGATAATTGCTCCTGGCATCATTGGTGTACCTGAGTTCCACACACTAGGGCCATAGCGGTAGATAAAGCCGAATGCGGTGGCAACGATACCTAAAGCTAAAGGCCAGCGTAACAGTTCCCAAAGATGCAGCAAAAAAATCAAAGAACCATTTTTATGCACTACCATTTCTAATAGTAAATCGCTGATAAACACTAAAAAAGAAGCCAACACAAAAAGCAAAAGAGTACCAATTGTCAATCCCAAAGACACGAGTTTGGCTTTCCAAAAAGGGCGGATTTTTTCTGATGGAATTTGGTGAATTTGATCAAAGGCAGTCATAGCAGTACTTATTGCTCCCGAAGCAGTCCAGATTGCTAAGACAAAGCTGAGAGAAAATAAACCACTGTTTTTGGGGTTGGTAATTTCTGTAGTAGCAAAATCACGAATTAGAACTAGAGCTTCTTCTGGGGCAACTTGACTAATTTGATTTGCTAGTTGTTTAAATGTATCTTGCAGGGATTCTTCAAATAAACCGATCGCTGTGATCAGAGCAAGAATAGCTGGAAATAGCGATAACATTGCATTGAAGGCAATTTCTGAGGCAAGTCCCAAAAGTCTTCTTTCGGTTGTCCTGGCAAAAGTTTTCTTGAGTATACGCCAATTGAGGTGACGAAAAAAGCGGACAAAACGAGGATTCGCCATGAAATTTTGCATAAACACTAGTCAGATTCTTCATTAATGTGCCAAATTTAACTGGCGATCGCATCTATCTTTTTACTACATTTTTCCGTAATAATACTGCTTTTGGAGGGTGAAGGGGAGATGAGGGAGTGAGGGGACGCGGAGAATAATCGATGACAATTCCCCAGTCCCCAATCCCCAATCCCCAGTACCCAGTCCCCAGTCCCAATGACTATGAATCAAAACTTAACACAACAATGGTTGGCGGAAATTCAGGCAATTAAACAGCAGATGGCGCAATTGCAACAAGAGCGCGATGCTGCTTGGGAAAGTGCTGAAAAATGGCGTCAACTCTACAATACAGAGGCAGAACAACGCCGTCGAGATACCCATTTATCTCAAGTAGCGATCGCATCTTTAAAAGCAGAAGTTGAAAAGCCCCAAGGTATTGAGGCAAGAATATATGTTGAAGATACAGCAGTAACAGCTATCCAACAAGAAATAGCAGAACTTAAATCTGTAGAGGAGTTACAAGCTAAACTGATAGCGGTGGTTAAAGAGCGCGATCGCTTGGTGCAAGCTTTAAAAACTGAGCAAGAAAACCATGCTCAAACCCGTAAAAGTCTTACTACGGCTTTGGGTGATGCCATAGATAGTTTGGCACACCAGCGAGCAGAAGCAGAAACTGAAAATTCTTAACTGCTTATGAAGAGGGGAGTGGGGAGTGGGGAGTGGGGGAAGTTCAGTTCTATACCCTTGTTGTGTGATTGATTACATAGGCGTATAGCGTAAAAGGGATTGTGTACTGGGTGTAAAATCGAACTGTTCCCTGTTCCCTTTCTTTGTAATTAATTTTTCTTAGACACAGAAAAGTATTGTCGGCTGGCGATCATTAATTGATCCCAAAGTTACATGATTAGGAAGGTGTTTCGAGGTACGGTTATCTACTTGAGAAATCCCTCCTGCGATCGCTGCTTACCTAAGATAAGACGCGGTAGATTGGATATGTAGCTTACAAAGCCAATTAAAAACTCGCTTGCTTGTGACGCGGCATTACTCCCTCAGAACTCCTACCAGATGAGGAGAAATCTTAACCAATACCCTTTTTCAAGCGATTGTATGTATTATGCGTAAACAACTACAACAGACCATCAAACCGCTGTTAAAAGTTTTCTTTGTCCTCAGCTTAGTGTTGACTTTGGCACTTGGTCACGCCGATGGAGCATTAGCCGCCCGTAGTGGTGGTAGAATTGGTGGCGGTTCCTTCAGAGCGCCTTCTAGCCGCACTTACACACCCCGTACCTACGCGCCTGGTGGCGGTGGGGGATACTACGCTCCTTATCCTGGCGGTGGATTTGGCTTTCCTTTCTTGATTCCCTTCTGGGGTATTGGGGGAGGGTTTGGCGGTTTGTTTACTATCTTAATCTTTTTGGCGATCGCTAACTTCTTGGTGCAAAGCTTCCGCCGTGCCTCCAGCGGTGAAACAGAAGTCGGTTACAGCGATAACCCCACTGTTTCTGTAAATCGTTTGCAAGTTGGTTTGTTAGCGCAAGCTCGTGATTTGCAAAGTGAACTCAACCACATTGCCGAAACTGCTGATACCAACTCCCCAGAGGGGAGAGCAGAAGTGCTACAAGAAGCTAGTTTAGCTTTACTGCGTCATCCTGAGTATTGGGTATATGCAGGTGTTGGAACTCAGCAAGCAAAGCTTAACTCTGCTGAAGCACAGTTCAACCGCTTATCATTAGCAGAACGTAGCAAGTTTAGTGAAGAAACTCTTTCTAATGTCAACAACCAGCTAAAAGCAGCTCTTGCTAACGAAGCTTTACCACCTGCTGGTGAACTCGATAATCCTACTCGCCTCATTAGCGAAGGCCCTGGAGAATATATCATCGTCACTTTGCTGGCGGCGACATTGGGTAAATTTGAAATCCCAAAAATTAACAGCACTGATGACTTGCGTCAAGCTTTGCGGCAATTTGGTAGTATGTCTAGCGATCAACTTTTGGCAATTGAAGTACTTTGGACTCCGCAAGCAGAAGGCGATACTTTAACATCTGATGATGTGTTGGCAGGGTATCCCGATTTGAGACTTGTTTAAAGACTGAAAATTAAAGAGACGCGTCATGGTGCGTACCAAAAGCCTCATCAGAATTCTGATGAGGCTTTCATTTAGCTTGAACCGACAGAAGCCCCACACTGTATTCAGTGTGGGAGTATAAGAAAAATTTTAGCCAGATATATTTGCTTTTATATAATTTTTAGCTGAGAAAAAGCAAATATTATTTATTGTCAAATCAATAGACCTCTTGCAAAAGTCGGATACTCGCCAGAAAATAAATTTTCTGGCTGATAACTCAAGTCGGTTGAAACCGACTAATAACAGTATTTTTAGTCCGTTTCAACGGACTTTTGCTATTAGGCAGAGACTTGAGTCTCTGACGGTTCAAGTATTTTTGCAAGAAGTCTACTAATCAAAGGTGATTAATAAATGATATTTTTTGCCATCTACCATTAGGATTAAATTTATTTGACCAAACCTACGTTACTATTTTTAGCGCTCTCTATTCTTTAATTTGGTGCGAATTTTCCAGCTTGTCTAAATTTACCCAACGATTAACAAATTCGTTATCGTTTTTGCGTACTTTGATTTGCAGTTTCTTGGAGCCTATTTTGACCACTTCGGCAGGAATTCTTTGAATATCGTTAGAATCTGCACGAGCTTTATAAAGCCAGACGACTTTTTGACCTACTGCGTAGCTAGGATGACTAATGGAAGAAAGTGGTTGATCATCTGCCAAAGAGGGCTGGATAATTACTAAGTTAAACAAAAGGACTAAAGCAACCACGACTATTCTGAAAACTTTCATAATGCTCTTATTTTTGCCAATGCTCTAATTAAGAAAATAACATTTTCAGCATGATTCAATTATTTGGTTAAAGCAAATGCTTTTTGTTTTCAAAATACTCAAAAGATAGTTTTGATGAGAGAATTTAAATTTCAGGCGATCGCAATCATCAAAACGCTGCCTTAACCTACTCTACACGACTACGCACCAGTTTCTCAGTAACTTTGTGATTGTCACCAATCGGTTGGGTAAAGTCGAAGGGTTTGTTTGCAGAGTTCATCTTGGGGAATTGATCACTGTTTATTTGAAAATTGAGTCCTGGCATCAGGCTAACTTTTGTTTGTTTAATTGCTTTAGATGCAGGTACTAAACTTACTCTTAACTCATTCAAAGTCTGCTGCTGTTGTTTGATAATTAGGGTTAGTTCTTCTAGCTGCTTGGAGTGCAAATCATCTAATTTTTCATGCAACAGTTCAATATGTTGCCCAGATTCTAAGTTGACTTTATGGTTCTTTTCAGCTTTTTTGCGGTCAATTTCAGACTGACGGTTTTGACTCATCAACACAACTGGTGCTGTGTAGGCTGAAGCAAATGAAAACACCAAATTTAGCATCATGAATGGTGACTCGTCCCAATGGGGAACTCCAGGCATTACATTTAAGCCAACCCACCCAGCTAATACGGCACTTTGACCAATCAAAAATCCCCAAGAACCTACTTGTGATGCTAGTTTATCCGCAAGACGCTGACCACGAGTTATTTTTTCAGTAGTGTTGTCTGCATCTAATTTTTGAACTATGTTTGCATTGACATCGCTTGGTGATACTCTGTTTACTGGATTCATATTGCACCTCTGGCGTTACTTCAATTTGTCTTTGACCTCATGACTTTTAATTTACGCTCATTAAAAGATAGAATCAAATATTCTTTTTTGTCTAAATGATAAATAAAAGTGATGGGTGCATATAGTTAAAGCTGGCTTGATTCATGAAATTATTTGCTGAGGTGGGGAGTGGAGAGGTTGTTCTAATAGGAAGAAAAAAGTAATGGATGTGATTAACTTCAAAGCATTTTCTGTAGCTTCTGCTAGTGCAGCAATGATTGTGTTAGGTGTCAGTGAAACGCTAATTGCTGCAACTTTTAATCCGTCTCCAATATTTAAAGATGTGGCTAGCTATCAAACTACAATCTCCGCTAGTAAGCATTCAGCAGACATTTACTATCCCAACCCCAAAGACTTGAAAACTAGCAAATATTCGTTTCCTGTAGTGTTGTTGTTGCAAGGCGCACTTGTGGATAAAGCGAATTATTCAGATTTTGCCAGCATAGTAGCTCGCTATGGATTTATAGTGGTTGTACCGAATAGCGATCGCTACGTTCCACGTTTGGGTAAAAAAGCACTTTTACCTCAAACTTCCGAAATTAATGCCGTTTTACAACAAATGGTGAAAGAAAATTTCAAATCTAGTTCACCTGTGACAGGTAAAGTCAACACACGAAAACTAGCTTTGCTTGGACACTCTTTCGGCGGTGCTGTAGGATTATCTGCAATTGGCAACCTCTGCGTCAAGTCTCTTTCTCTATGTGAAAGTGACTTCAAACGTCCCAAGGAACTTGTAGCTGGAGCATTTTTTGGAGCAAATCTCCGCGATAGTAAAGACAAGTTTATCACCATCAACAATTCTGGAATTCCCATTGCCCTATTACAAGGAACTTTAGATAATAGGGCACTTCCTTATAGGGCTGAAGGAACCTACAAAAATATTCAAAGTCCCCCCAAAGCGTTGATTAGTATTTCTGGTGTAAATCATTTTGGTATAACCAATACCAATAGTCCTGTAGGAGCAATACCAGACCCTACTAACTCTACCCTGAATCAAGATGTGGCAGTAGAAACTATTGCTCGTTGGAGTGGTCTTTTTTTGCGTGCTAGTGTTCTTGGCGACAAAGGTGCTTTTGATTACGTATATTACACAGGCGATGATCTTGATCCAAATGTGGTTGTCACCAACCCAGTTAACGTAACTCGTAAGTAGCAGGGGATTGGGAATGGGGCTTAATCTTCCCCAGTCCCCAATCCCCAATCCCCAGTCCCCAATCAGCACTCATTAAATGCCACGCGAAAGCCACATATTCTCAACCCCCCATCTGACTCATTCCAGCTACGGCTGGCGCTGCGACAAAGTTCGGCGCTGAAACTCCAAGAACCACCCCGTAGCACTCGACGGTTAAAGTCGCCACCCAACTGCCAAACTTTACCGTCAGTTGGTGCGCCATTATAGTTGTTATGCCATGGGTCAGCACACCATTCCCAAACTTGCCCGTGCATATCATATAATCCAAAAGCGTTCGCTACTTGAAAACTGCCCACGTCTGTTGTCTCTCTGCGATATCTCCCTTTGGATTCGACAGTTTCATCACTGCTACAGTTCACTAATTCAGAGGTAATCGTTTCACCAAAATGGAAAGATGTGGTAGTGCCAGCACGACAAGCATATTCCCATTCTGCTTCGCTGGGTAAACGATAGTCGCGTCCAGTTTTTTGCGACAGCCTCAGACAAAATTCCACCGCTTCATGCCAAGATACACTTTCTACTGGTCGATTTAGACCTCTGTATTTGGAAGGATTAGGATTTAAATTCTGTTTAACTTTGGGTAGTGCTGCTATAACTCTCCACTGTGCTTGGGTGATGGGGTATTTACTCATGAAAAAAGGTTCAACTGTAATTTGATGCTGAGGACGTTCATCGGCATCACCTTCAGACTCTGGTGAACCCATGATGTATGTGCCACCAGGAATCGATATCATTGCTAGGGCGACATTTTTACTCAATTCTTCAGCAAAAAACTTCGCATTGTGGCGATCGCGATTAACTTCTCTACCAGCTGTGTCTACTGTTACTATATCAAACTCAAAGTTTTCTAAGGGCGGTAGTGGGATTATGATTTTTTCTGGTGGAGGTAGTGATGTCGGTTGGGCAACAGTCGGAATTTTGAGAGTAACAGGTGCGATCGTAGATGTTGTAGACTGCAAATCATCGAGAACTGCTGCCGCTGTTTGATATCTGTCATTTGGTAAATGTTTCAGTAATTTATCTAAAATTTTATTTAAATCGTCACTAATTGTAATACCTTTTTCTTGTAATCGTTCGTGCCATAACCATTTAGCATTCATCGCATCATAAAGAGAATCATTAATTTGTCCATAGGCATCTTGTAAGGGCAAACATTGAGTTAAAAGACGTACACAAGTTACACCCAAAGCATATAAATCGCTCGCGTGACAAGCAAATCCAGCCATTTGTTCTGTCGGTGCATAACCGACGGTATAAATTACCGTCGCTTGTCTCGCTATACTAGTTTGTGTTACCTGTTTAGCACCACCAAAATCAATTAATACCGGCTTACCATCACTTTCCCGACGAATAATATTATCTGGTTTAATATCTCGATGAATAACATTACAAGAATGAATAAATTCCAGAACTGGTAATAGATCACTTAGAAGTTCTCGGACTTGTTTTTCGTCATATACATGTTGCCGAATTTCTTGTAAAAGAGTTTGTCCTTGAATAAACTCTTGTACTAAGTATAAGCTAGAACCTTGTTCAAAATAAGCTAGTAATCTAGGAATTTGAGTGTGGTTTTCTCCTAATTCATACAACCGGAAAGCCTCTTCTTTGAAAAATTGTGCCGCTTTAGTACGTTGTCCTGTTCCTTGAATTTGTGGAAAAAATTGCTTGATGACACAAGGGGCATCCAATCTGTCTGCATCTTCGGTTTCGTAAGTTCTACTGAACCCACCTTCACCTAATAGTTTCAATACACGGTAGCGATTCCTGAGAAGCTTGCCAAAGTTGCTTTGTCCGCAACTTATGCAAAATCTATTGCTTTCAGGATTAAATGGATTTGAGCAATTGGGATTTTGGCAGATTTGCATAATGAAGAGGAAATAGCATCTTGTCCAAAGCTAGCCCCAAAATTATCTAATTGAAAATAGCTATGTAGAGAAGCGAACACGGATGTTTATTTAAAGCAGCATCACAGAGAATAGGGTTGAAAGTCTTTTGTGATATGACTTTGTTCGGAAAATTTGTACCCTATTTATCTGCGCTCTACTTTATGTGTTTAAAACTTCTCCACACATCAGGATAAAAATGAAGAGATTCTATTGATTTACTTATCTGTGTTGGGACGTTTTAAATATGAGTAGATATAAATGCACGCATAGTTATTCTATAAAAAATCATATGCGAAACTTTAAAGTTCGTCAATATATTCAAGTCTATGAAATTTGTAACAATTGGCTCAGTTTTTCTAATTTACCAATAAGTTCCAAATCTAATTTTGAACGTAATTATTATTACCAATTATCTGTATCATCGAAGAAGGGAACAGGGAAAAGAATATGTTTTGTTTCTTGTTCTCTAAAATACTAATGTTCCCTTTTGAATTCAGTTTTTCTTTTCTCCAGAAGCACGAATTAGTTCGGCGATTAAAGCAGCGATCGCAGATACTAAAATCAACATTACACTGAGAGCGTTAATATCAGGCTTGACTCCTGTTCTAATTCGACTAAAAATTTCCATCGGCAGGGTGTTATAACCACTACCAGCAGTAAAACTAGAAACCAGAAAATCATCGAAGCTCAGAACAAAAGCTAACAGATAACCTGCTACAATTCCAGGCATTAATTGCGGTAATAATACTTTCATAAAAGCTTGTGTTGGTGTAGCGCCTAAATCTAGTGCTGCTTCTTCTAAGTGGGGATCTAAGTTGGTAAGTCGTGAAGCTACTACAAGTGCCACATAGGCAAGACAAAACACTACATGGGCTGCCACAATTGTCCACAAACTCAATGGGATGGCAAACGTCGCTAGCATCACTAGAGTAGCCACTGCGATCGCAATATCAGGAATAATTAATGGTAGGTAACTAACCCCGCGATACAAACTCTTACCAGGAAATTGATGACGCGCTAACCCCACCGCCATCAAAGTTCCCAACACCGCTGAAATACCCACCGCACAACCAGCAACGATCAAACTGTTCTGTAAAGCCGATAAAATGCGATCGTCATTGAATAACTTGCGATACCATTCAAAGGTGAATCCTTGCCAAGTGGCACTATAGGCTGACTCATTAAAGCTATAGAAAGCAAGTACCAGGATAGGCAGGTACATGAATACAAATATCAACAGTGAGAAAACCGCCTGCCATAAGACACGCGGTTTTTTTAGTGATGGAGATATAGTCACGTTTTTATTTAGTTATTTCATATTAATGCCAATTAATAGCACATTTCGTGTTAATAGTCAATATTAATTTGGGAGTAGAGAGTAGGGAGTGGGGGGAAGAAGTATTTTCATGCCCTCGTTGTGTGAAAAATTACATGCTTGTTCAGCTTGAAAGTAGACTGGATTGCTAGATCCCCAACTTTTTGTAAACACCCGGAGTGTGGCTTCCCAAAGGGTAAAAGCTAGAGATCTGACCACCAAAATCTTTCCCCGCATCCCCGCATCCCCGCATCCCCGCATTCCCCCGTCCCCGCGTCCCCCCATCTCCCCATCCCCGCGTCCCCCCATCCCCGCGTCGATCAAAACGCAAAATATTAAAAACCTACACCTGTCAGCTACTCCCTGCCCATGCAAATAATTTCATAAATCAAGCCAGATTCCCATATGTTTGGTCAAGTGTTGAAATTTGGATAGAAAACCGTACTTAAACCGAAGCTTGTTCCTTGGATAAGTCTCCTAGACTAAAATAAAAGTATAGGCAAAAATTATTAACCTACTGAGTTTCGGCACTCAGTTAAATCTAAAAGACATGGGATTCTTTGATTCAGAGATAGTTCAGCAAGAAGCAAAGCAGTTGTTTGAAGATTATCAAGCGCTGATCAAGCTTGGCAACAATTACGGTAAATTTGACCTTGAAGGTAAAAAGCTGTTCATTGAGCAAATGGAGGCGATGATGGATCGATATCGCATCTTTATGAAGCGTTTCGAGCTGTCAGAGGATTTTATGGCACAAATGACTGTGGAACAACTCAAAACTCAGCTAGGGCAATTTGGTGTGACTCCGCAACAAATGTTTGACCAAATGCATCTCACCCTACAACGGATGAAAACTGAGTTAGAGAGTCAGACATAGGGGTTAGAAAAATAGCGCTCGCATCACAATTGTTGGCGATAAAGCTGTGCTGCTTGCGACATAGTTAATTGTAGTAGTTTTTCGTCTCCTAGCCGCTGTCGAAAGCTAGGTTTAGAAGGTGATGCTTGCAAATTATGAATAATCTCTGCTGCTACAGCTTTTGCTAACAATGGCGGTACCGAATTACCAACCTGCCGAAATCCATGCCATTTGGTTACATGAAATCGAAACCAATCTGGATAAGAATGTAATCGTGCTGCTTCCCTAACTGTAATGCATCTGGGTACGAAGGGATGAATCGGTCTTGGAGAGGTGAAAGAACCTTTATATTGGTCTGTTCCGGCCCTTAAAGTATTACAAACACCTTCAGGATGCAGTTTATGAAAACGGCTAATCTTTTCTCTTTCGCCTTGTTGAGTTTCATGAAAACGCCTAACTGTTTCCTGGGAGTGTTTTGTTCGGAAACTTGAGAAAAGAATCCGCGAATCGTACTCGCGTATCCTAGCATAATCATCTTCCAAGGAACTAATACCACGCAGCACCAGAGCATAGTTACTCGGTTTTCCGTATTCTGCTACAACCCAATCTCTTGTTAATAACTCAGGGTATTTTTCAATTTCAGGTAAATCACCAATTGCATCTAATACTGTAGGACTCACAGGAAGATCAGATAATTGTTTAGAGCTTAAACCATTGGGTTTAGCGCTTTGAGTAATTGGTTGAGGATATTTTGGTAACTCCACATCAACTCTTGCTCCTATGAGAAATAATCTCTCACGAGACTGTGGTACTCCGTAATGAGCAGCGTTTAAAATTTGGTAGTTTTCCTCTACTTGATAACCACAAAGTTTAAATTCGTTAATTAAAGTTTTGAGAATTTGTTTATGTTCACCAACTGTAATCCCCCGCACGTTTTCCATGACGAAAAACTTCGGTTTTAAGTCTAAAACTAACCGATGAAAATGAAATACAAGAGAGTTTCGTGGGTCATGAAAAGCTCGTTTCCCAATTAGTGAAAATCCCTGGCATGGTGAGCCACAAATCACTACATCAATTTCTTGATCGCCAATCTCCGACGAGAAGCGAATTTCTTCCCCTGTTGTCTCTTCAACGCTTTTGCATAAAACAGAACAGAACGGGAAATTAAACTCGTGGGTTGCACAATGGATGGGGTCAATTTCCACAGATGCTAGGACATCAAAACCAGCTTGTTCAAAACCAAGAGTCATACCACCTGCACCGGCAAACAAGTCAACTGCGATCGCTCGTTGTTTTCTCATTCCCCAACCCCATTTGCAAAATTTCTTGAGCCGCGCGATCGCATACTCCCACATCTCCTAAGCAACGCCGCATTTGGGCATAATCTGCTAAAGTTTGCTCTCTAAGGCTGGGATTAACTAACAGTTCCATAGCTGCTTGGGTGATATTCTCTGGTGTAGCTTGCTCTTGTAATAACTCTGGCACAATCGGCTTCATGACTACCAAATTGGGTGGTGAGGCGAAGGGTATTGAACCTTTGAGAATTTTTCGGGCAATCCAAACAGTAATCGGATGCAGGCGATAAACCACAACTTGTGGCACATTTAGTAGTGCCAGTTCTAAGTTGACAGTGCCAGATTTGGTAATTGCAAAATCAGCAGCGGCTAACACTTCCTTTTGTTGAGTTGATACAACTGTAGCCCGTAAACCATAAAGCTCAATTGCCTGCTCAATTGGTTGCCTGTAGACTTCCAAAGACAGAGGAATCCAGTAATGAACCTCTGGTAATTTAGCTTGTATACTTTGGGCAGCTTGAAAAATTATCGGTAAGAGATATTTTAATTCTTGGCGACGAGAGGCAGGCAAAAGAGCGATCGCCATTTGTTCTGCCGTAATCCCCAATTTAGCACGAGCCTCTTGGCGACTAGGAGCGTTTTGCATCAGGTCAAGCAAAGGATGTCCCACCCAAGTAACTTTTGCGCCCTTCGCTTGAAAGTAGCGGGCTTCTTCGGGGAAGATTGCTAGCAGATGATCGCTAAAGCCGACAATCCGGTTAGTATTACGAAGATTCGCTGACCATACCCATTCTTGCGGCGCAATATAATACACCACAGGTACTTGTGGCAAATGCTGGCGTAAATAAGTGCCAATACCGAGATTTGGCCCCATATAGTCGATTAATACAACCAAATCAGGGGGATTTTGTTTTAAACAGGCGATCGCTTGTCGCTGTACCTGAAGCGTTGGTAGCACAAAAGGCAGGCTTTCCAAAATTCCCATTGAGCTAATACCACTGGTATTGCCCACAAGAATTGCACCTGCCTCTGCCATTTTTTCGCCACCCAAGGCTAAAATTTCTAATTCCAATCCAGCAGCAACAGCTTGACGCTTGAGCGCTGCAATCAGCAGCGATCCTTGCAAATCGCCAGATACTTCGCCAGTGCTGATAAATAACCGCATTTAGTAATTGGGGAGTAGGGAGTAGGGAGGAGCCACTGCGTTGCGGGGGTTCCCCCCGTTGTAGCAAGTGGCGTTAGGGAGTGGGGAATGGTGGGCTAGAGCATGAGGGGATAAGAGAGAATAATTAACAAGTTCCGTGGGTTTAAGTCCCCCGGTTCTATAACCGGCAAGTTTTGTGTTGGGGTCAAATCCCCATTACAAAACTTAATTACGAATTACGTTAACGCAGCGGTAGCGAGTCCTCGATAGCGTTAGCGTTAGCGAAGCGGTAGCGAGGACTCGAGCGTCAGCGGTAGCGAGGTACGAGCGTCAGCGTTAGCGACACAGGAGCGTCGCGTCATTACGAATTACGAATTATTTAATCCTCAATTCCCGGTTCTCTGTGGGCTGAGCGAAGTCGTACCCTACGGGATCTTGCTACGCGGAGCGTCTCCGACAGCAGAAGCCCAATTCCCCACTCATCAATCATCTCTCGTCGCGCTCTTTTTGCCTCTACCAGGAGTCAAACCGCGTCTTCCTGGCATCTGAGAAAGCCGCAAAAAGCGACGTAGGTATTGCAATTCTTCGGTATCTCCCAACAATTCCAGCTGTTCTAAAGCTTCTTTGAAGGTGAAATCCGAGCGATAAAGCAGGCGGAAGGCTTTTTTGAGGATTTGTAAATCTGCTGCATCCATCCCAGCACGTTTGAGTCCTACAAGGTTCAGAGTTCGGACTCGCGCTGGGTGTCCTTCCACTAGCATGTAAGGCGGCACATCTCGCTCAATGCGTGCCATGCCTCCTACCATCGCATGTCTACCGATATGCACAAATTGATGAACGCCTAAAACTCCACCAAGTCTGGCGCGTGACTCAATGTAGACATGACCTGCTAATGCTACGGAGTTGGGAATCACCACATGGTCTTCAATCACACAATTGTGAGCAACATGTACATAAGCCATCAGCAGATTATTGTCACCAATTACCGTAGCTTCACCGGCACCGGTAGCGCGGTTGATGGTAACATATTCCCGAATGAGATTGTTATCACCAATTTTTACCCAGGTTGGTTCTCCCATAAATTTGAGATCCTGGGGTTCCATGCCAATCGCGGCACCTGTAAAAATCTGATTTCGCGATCCAATTTCACAAGGCCCCTCTAGCACTGCATGAGCGCCAATTATAGTTTCAGGGCCAACTTTTACATTCGCTCCAATCACAGCATAGGCACCGACTTCCACTGTAGGGTGGAGTTCTGAATTAGGATGAACTACAGCAGTGGGATGTATAAGCGTCTTCAAGGGTAGAGTCTCCAGAACTGTCTTTAGAAGCCAGTGCCGTTATGCTTCGGTTGCCAAAGTTGAGGCGACTGGCGTTGCTGAGTGTTTAATATTTCGTTATTGAAAGTGTCAGGCCAAGCAAGTCAAGTGTGAAGGAGTCGCAAATCAAGAAACTATAAGATACTAGTGTGGCTTGTTTTTTTACTGTTTGCCTCTCTGAGGTTTCAGTTAGGACACTCCACGGCTGTGTCCACATCACCACAGTCAACTTTTAGGCAATTAGAGAGAACATTAATTCGCCTTCAGCAGCGAGTTGTCCGTCAACTTCGGCACGCGCTTGCATCTTACCGAAACGACGTTGTTTTACCCATAGCAGTTCCACGCTCATGATGAGCTGATCTCCCGGTACGACTTGACGACGGAAACGGACTTTATCGATACCAGCAAAAACAAATAGTCCGCCTTCAACATCTGACATTTGTGTCAAGACTATGCCCCCAACTTGGGCCATTGCCTCTACAATTAATACTCCTGGCATCAGCGATCGCCCCGGAAAATGCCCTTGAAATTGAGGCTCATTAAAAGTAACATTTTTAACTCCAACAGCTCTTTTTCCCGGTATATATTCGGTAATTCGATCTACAAGTAAAAATGGGTAACGATGAGGTAGCAGTTTCTGAATTTCTTCAATTGCGTAAGTTATAGTAGTCTCCTGAACAGCCTGCTGTGTGGTAGATGCAGGTGTAGTAGTCTCAGTGGAATTGGCTTCTGTAACAATTGACATTGGTGTTGTGGTTGATATTAAATCTCGAACTTGAGTGATTTAGTGCTGAAACTCCCTATCGTTTTAGATTTTAGAGCTATCTATAGTCCCAAATCTAAAATTTTCTTTGCCAGTTGAATGTGTAAATTATGGCTGGCTTTGTACGCTAGAAAATGAGCGCTGGGAAATTTGCCTAGTAAACTTAAATCTCCTACTAGATCCAAAATTTTATGACGTACTGGTTCATTTGCAAATCTTAATGGTGGATTTAGCCAACCTTCAGAACCACAAACCAGCGCATTATCCAAACTGCCACCTTTGATTAATCCCGATTGCTGTAGATATTCGATTTGATGCAGCAAGCCAAAGGTACGAGCTGGGGCAATTTCCACAGCAAAGCTGGCAACCGTCGGCGACCAACTGTGCCATTGATTACCAATAGCAGGTACGTCAAAATCGATACCGTAGCTAAAACGGGTTTCTGGTGTGGGGAGGGCACAAGCAAAGGCATCATCTTGATAAACCCATATTGGCTGTTGTATGGCTAAGGGAGCTTGGTTGTTTGAGACTGGTTGTGAAACCAAACCAACTTGAGCGATACTGTCTGCCCAAACTTTGGCCGAACCATCTAAAAGTGGCAATTCTGGGCCATCAATTTCAATGCGGGCGTTATCTACACCCATACTTGCAAGGGCTGCCAACAAATGCTCTACCGTGCGAACACAGACCTCACCTTTACCCAACTGAGTTGAGAGAACAGTTTGATTAACCGCCGCAACCTGTGCTGGAATTATTGGTAAATCTGGTAAATCTACCCGCACAAAATAGCGCCCACTCCCAGATGAAACTGGGAGTATCCGCACATGGGTATTCACACCGCTATGGAGTCCCACTCCAGTTTGGTTGATTTCCGCCGCTAAAGTGTACTGTTGCATAGGCGAAAAATAAATATATTTCAGAGAGACATCTGCATAAAAATGTAACTAATTCCTTTACCGAAATAGTATTGAGGCAAATGTAAAAATTAGCAAGTCACTGAGGGTCAATGGTCAAGAGTTAAATAATTCGTAATTCGTAATTAATCTGTTGACAAATGACCAATGACAAATGACTAACTTAAAACCTTTCGCCAATCCCAAAATTGATTCGGCTATCACCATCATCATTGATGCCGTAGTCAATGCGAATTGGCCCCAGTGGTGATTGTACGCGTACACCAAGACCATATCCGTAGCCACTGCCATCTTTATTTAGCAGTTCAGCTGCTCGTGTACTGGTTCCCAAATCAGTGCCGACATCAAAAAATACTGCGCCACTAACGACAGAGAAAACTGGGAAGCGATACTCAACAGATGCCTGCAAATATGTACGTCCAGCGCCTAAAGCTCCTTCTTCATAACCCCGGACTGAGTTGCTACCACCTAAAGTAAAGGCTTCGTAGGGAGGCAAGTCACCGAGAACGGTTCCCCCTTGCAAATTAAATGCTAATGTTTGTGGGCCTTTGGTAAGACTAATAAAGTTGACGGGCACATATTGGCTGTAGCTACCCCGCAATCTGGTGAGGAAAATGTTACCTTGTCCTACTGGTACTGACTGATCTACCCCAAAGCGGAGATAAGAACCACTGGTAGGTTGTAGAGGGTTATTACGGAGGTCGCGTTGTACACCTAGTTGCAGTAGCACTAAATCATCTTGCCCATCTCCAGAAAAGCTCAAAGGAATTGGTTCACTGATGCGGTTTTCAGTATCTTTGTCAAACACTGCTCCTTCTTTCCTCAAGTTACCATCAGCATCACGGGTGGAAACTCGTTGATACTGTAACCCGGCGGAAGCTGTCCATTCTGAGCGTTCGTAGGGATTGCGAGACAAGGGGCGGGTAAAGGTGACACCGCCACCTAGACGCAGAACACGGGGGCGATCGCCTTCTGTACCATCTGATTGAATGGTTCTAATATCGTTATCGGGGCCATCAAAAATCAAAGAGATGGAACTGCGTCGGAAAATATTCGCTGTGTAGGAAGTCCGGTATGGATCTCCAGCAATCCAAGGATCTGTAAACCGCAAGTCAAACAGCAGTTCTCGCTCTCCTACCTGTACTTCTGCCCCTAATTTTTGGTTCCTACCGTTGAGGTTTTGCTGTTGATAGCTAACGGTACCAAACAATCCACTGGCAGAACTAATACCAGCCCCAGCGGCAATTGAACCACTGCTGCGTTCAGCCACATTTACTACTACATCTACCTTACTGGGGTCATTACCAGGGTCAAGGGAGACGTTCACATCTTCAAACAATCCCAGCCCATACACCCGTTGTAGGTCTTTTTGTACTATATTGCGGTTGAATACTTGTCCTGGCTTCAATTCCAGTTCCCGCTTGATGATATAATCCTGCGTCCGCCCTCTGATTGGTTGTCCTTTTTCATCTGTCTCTTGTCCTTCCTTGTTACGGAACCGGACGCGAACATTTTCTACAACCCCTTCTGCTACCTGTAGGGTGACAACTCCATTTTCTGAAACTTTCGGTGCCCCAATCACGTTGGCTAGCACATAACCCTGGTCTTGGTAGCGCTTGGTTAATTGCTTGATGCCTTCCTGCAAATCACGCAAGTTCAGGATTCTGCCATACTGTTCTTTGAAAACTTCGTCTACTGTATTGGCTGATAGTACTGAGGGTACACCTGTTCCTGGGTTGGCTTGTATTTCTACCTTTGTCAAAGTGGGGTTGGGCTGCACAACAAAGCTAACTCTGACGCCTAATGGTGTATCTTCTGGCACTGCTTGTACATTGGAGAAGAAACCAGTGCTAAAGATAGCGTTAATATCTTCTTGTAGTTGAGAGCGGGTTGTGGTGCGTCCTGGTTGAGTACGAATAACTCTGTAAACTTGGCTTTCTAGTTCTGGTGAGATTTGCCCAGCTTGATCTCTAATAACAACTTCCGACACCAATACACGGGGTTCAGTGGCTTCGGGAGTGGGAGTTGGTTGTTGCTGATTTCCTGGAGTTGGGGAAGGTATTTGTTGATTATTTGCAGGTGGATTTCCTGGGTTTGTGGGCAATACAGGTGTTGCTGGTGGGTTAGTATTTTGCCCTTCAGGAGTTGGGGAAGGTATTTGTTGATTATTTACAGGCGGATTTCCTGGGTTTGTGGGCAATACAGGTGTTGCTGGTGGGTTAGTATTTTGCCCTTCAGGAGTTGGGGAAGGTATTTGTTGATTATTTACAGGCGGATTTCCTGGGTTTGTGGGCAATACAGGTGTTGCTGGTGGGTTAGTATTTTGCCCTTCAGGAGTTGGGGAAGGTATTTGTTGATTATTTACAGGTGGATTTTCTGGGTTTGTGGGCAATACAGGTGTTGCTGGTGGGTTAGTATTTTGCCCTTCAGGAGTTGGGGAAGGTATTTGCTGTTGAGTTTGTACTGGTGCAACATCTGGAGTTGGAGATGGTTGTGGGGTTTGTGCCATTGGTGTCGTAGAAGAGGTTGGCACTTTTACCTCTGATGTTGCTACCGACGCTGAGTTAACTGTTAAAGCTTCAACAGATGGGAACTGGATCTGTTCGGTTTCTAGAATTCCTGTTGAACTGGCAGGGTGATCTGGGATATCACTAAAATCACTCTCAAGAGTATCTTTTGCTGAGTGTTGATTTGTTTTTTGTGTAGAAACTTCAGTTGTCTGTTCTAAGCTATTAGGGGTTTGAGCATTTGCACTCAATGAGCCGCTTAAAGGGGCTGCAAGCGCTACTGCTGCCACCAATACTGGAGATAAACGCATTGTATTTACATTCCTCTTCACAACCACACACAAATTAGTCATTAGTCGTTAATCATTAATCATTAGTCATCCCTTCTCCTGTCGGAGACGTCGCACGTAGCTTGCTACCGCGTAGGGGTACGACTACTTCGACTTCGCTCAGGGCAAGTAGTCATTTAGTTATGAACAAAAGACTACTGACAACTGACAAGCAATAAATAGCAATTCACACGAGTTTAATGTATTTTTGCCCACTTACACTTAACTGTTACTTTCTACTGCTTTTAGCACTCTTTGTAATACCTCCTGGTAGGCATTTTCTACATTTCCTAAGTCGCGGCGGAAGCGGTCTTTATCCATGACGCGGCGATCAGAGTCTCCTTCTGCTGTATCCCACAAACGACACGTGTCGGGGCTAATTTCATCTGCCAAAAGCAACTGCTGTTGTGAGTCCAAACCAAACTCTAGTTTGAAGTCTACTAGGGTAATGCTGCAACGCTGCCAAAAGCCTTGAAGAAACTCGTTGATTTGCAATGCTAGATGGGTAATTGCGTCTACTTGTTCCACAGTGGCTAGTTCTAGTAAATACAGGCGATCGCGTGTTAGCAAAGGATCTCCTAATTGATCATTTTTGTAATAAAACTCTACCAAAGGTTGTTTCAAAACGTTACCCAGCGGTAATCCTGTCTGCTGGCACAAACTTCCAGCGGCAATATTTCTCACTACTACTTCTAACGGCAAAATCTTGACAGCTTTTACCCGCATTTGATTTGGGGCTGGGCTGTCAATAAAGTGAGTTTTAATGCCATGGGTCTCCAACTGTTGAAATAGCTGGGTGGAAATGCTACAGTTAATCTCTCCTTTTCCTTGGATAGTGCCGCGTTTTTGGGCATTAAATGCGGTGGCATCATCTTTGAAATCAGCCAACAGTACTTGCGGATCATCCGTCGTATAGAGAATTTTTGCTTTGCCTTCGTATAACTTGGAATTAACTAACATGGTGGCAGATAAAGTTTTAGGCAATGGGCAGCTTGTGTCCCTTCGGGCTTAACCATTTTATCTTTAGTTCTCAATCATTGGCCACCAATGAAGATAGTAGACTTCTTGCAAAAATACTTGAACCGTCAGAGACTCAAGTCTCTGCCTAATAGCAAAAGTCCGTTGAAACGGACTAAAAATACTGTTATTAGTCGGTTGAAACCGACTTGAGTTATCAGCCAGAAAATTTATTTTCTGGCGAGTATCCGACTTATGCAAGAGGTCTAGTGAAAGAGAACAGGGAACAGGAGAAACTCAGCTACCCACTTTGAAAGTGGGGTTTCAACCTAGGCTGTTGACTTTGTTGGTTTTTAGGCGATTTTGCGGAAAATTATTCGTGTTCTTTTTTGTTTGTGGAAAAACGGCTGTTCCAGCCGTTTTTCCACAAAAATAGTCAACACACTTTCTGCATGAACCCTTATGGGCAAAAGAGTACAAAGTTTACAGCCTAGTTTCAACCTATACTCACAGTACAAGAATTTTTTTGCGCCAGTTGTGGGCAAGGTTTTAAAGCTTGACTGTTTTCGATCAAGTAAAAAGCACCTTGAGAAGCTGGCGGCTTTGGTCTCTACTGATATTTGATTGCTGGCTCTTAGCAAAGAAAATTACAACTGACATCTAACTACTGATAGTAGACAATCGCTTCTGTCATATGATATGACTTGTCCATTCAGTGCATTTTTTTACTTAATATCAAAATAATTTGATTACATAAAATGTATATACGAACATCTTGTTATTGGCAATTTCATTCGAGGCACATAACAAACTAAAATTCATAAATTAAGATCAAATAAATTCGCAAGTGGGAGAACAATCAACTATCCTATTTTAATCGCTTTGGTAAAGTCTTTCTTTGTGAAAGCTAAGTGAAAGAGTTTCTAGCTCTCTGCTCTAAAATCAAGGTGAAAATTAACTGATTACCGCTCAATCTGCGTAAATAAAAATTCAATAACTTTGATTTCTGCGAATTTGCGACAGTAGAGATAAGGTAGCTAGTAGTTCAGCTTTAGATATTAAGACAAAAGAGGAGCCAAAATCAATGGAGAAAAATAATAATGAACAAAGACGAATTTCTCTATCCTCGTGGTCGCTACTATGGTCATGTTAAGCCAGAAAATTTAGTTTTTAATGCAAATCTACAGGAGTTTGCTCAAAAAGTCAGCTATATCTGCAATTTGGAAACAGGCGGAAAATTACCGCCAGGTGAAGCTTATGAGCAAATAAAATCTCTGTGGAAACAATTAAAACGAACTAAAAAACAATTGAAAATTGGTGAAGATCCTTTTCAAGATCCAGGCGAAGAAACAGAAAGCTAAAAAATTAGCCAAAAATCAAAATTATGACTGCTGACAAGTTTTAATTACTTCGTAATCATCGTCCAAACACCATCCCATAAATTAGGAGGCGGTGTTTGCTGGTAATTGCGAGCGCGTTCAAGGTGAATATTAACAGCTTGGTCTGTGGGTTGGATGCGTTTGGCTGCTTCAAAGCTGCCGATCGCTTGTTGAAAGTTGCGAGCTAAATAAGCTGAGCGTCCAGTATGATAGTGAAACAAGAATTCTTGAGTATTGGCATCTAAGGAAGTGCTGCGATCGCCAATCAACTCGTAGATATTTACTGCTTGATATTTACCTTTTACGCGAATTTTATCTAACTGACGTGCCCAAATGCGATCGCCGCAAAGTTGATAAGTGTATTCACTGAGTATAATATCGCAATTGTATTCTTTGGTGACACCCTCCAAGCGTGAACTCAAATTTACGCCATCACCAATTACGGTATAATCCATACGTTTGCGAGAACCGATATTTCCCGAAACCACTTCTCCAGAACTAATTCCAATGCCAATAGAGATTTGCGGCTGTTCTTGAATAATTCGCCGCTGGTTAAATTCAGCTAAGCGATATCGCATATCCAACGCTGCCTGTATTGCCCTCCAAGCATGGTTTTCTGTCAGCGGTAGCGGCGCACCAAATACCGCCATCAAAGCATCGCCAATAAACTTATCTAAGGTGCCTTCGTAGTTAAATACTGCCTCCACCATGGTTTCAAAATACTGATTGAGCAAAGTTACCACCTCAGCTGCACCAAGATTTTCTGTCAGTGTGGTGTAACCCCGGATATCAGAAAATAAGATAGTTACTTCTTTACGCTCACCTATCATCAAGGCATCTTCCCCCAATGCCATCACCTGCTCGGCTACATGGGGCGTCAGATAGCGAGACATAGTGGTTTTCATGCGTTTTTCCTGGCTGATGTCTTCCAAGACAACTAAGCCACCTCTTACTCCCCCTTCTGGGTTAGTTAAGGGATTAACAGTTAAATTAATACTGCGTTCTAGTATTTTTACCTCCCCAGCAGTAAGAAACTCAGATTGCGGAGTGAGGGGTTGATTCCAAGGAATAAAAATATCAGGGTTATTGCGATCGCGTGCTGCTAGGATTAAATGGTGAGTGTCGCTCAGCACTCGGCACTCAGCACCCACCACTTGATACAGCCCTACAGTCAAACTTTGCTCTGGTACATAATGTTTGGCTCCAGTCTTAAGACTATCTTCTAACCGCATTTGCAGGTTTTCAATTGGCACAACCTCCCATACTTGACGACCAATTAAATTTTGTTCCCACAGCAGCTTGTTATTTTTGGTGTTTGCGTCTGCTAATGGACAACCCAGTAATTCCAAAGCAGCATCATTAATTGTGACAATTCGACCGATCATATCTGTGGAAATTACAGCATTAGAAAGACTCTGTAAAATGTCTTTTTGATACTGCTTTTCTAACAATACATTTTCAAACAAACGAGCATTTTCTAAAGCGATTCCCGCCTGAATGTTAAAAGCTCGCATAAACTCTTCATCAGAAGCAGTAAAACTACCTTGTTGTTTATTAATTAACTGAGTTACACCAATCAATTCATTTGCGGAATTAAACACTGGCAAACACAAAATATTCCGAGTCACATACCCCGTCTTTCTATCGGTAGTTGGATCAAAACGTGGGTCTTTATAAGCATCAGGAATATTCAAAGCCTCACCAGTAGAAGCCACATAACCAGCGATGCCACGGTTGGCAGGAATGCGAATTTCAAGCAAGTTTGTTTCATCATCTGCTGCTGCTACTTTTGTCCAGAGTTCGCTCATTTCTTTGCGATATAAAAATAGCGTACTGCGGTCTGCTTGCATCAAAATCCGAGCTTGCTCCATGACTATTTGCAGGGTTGCTTCTAAATCTAGACTTTGGCCCAGTGTCTGAGTTGCCCGCAAAAGAGCCGTTGCTCCTCTTTGATTACGAGCTGCCACATAGAAAGATTGGCAGGTTTCTAGGATAATTCCAATAGAAGAGGCAAAATCTCGAAAACGCTCCTCATCATCATAATTAAACGGAATATCCCCTGCTTTATTCGCCAGTTGTACCACTGCTACAATCTGGTTTTTGCTGCTCACAACTGGCATACATAAAATATTGTGAATTTTATAGCCCATTTGTTTTTCTAGTTCTGGGCTAAACAGAGGATGACTGGAGGTTTCAGAAATATTTAAATATTCACCTGTACTAGCAACATGACCAGGAATACCAACTGTAATTGGAGTCCGAATTTCTAAAAATTTTTGTGTGTTATCTTGAGGAACTTTTGACCACAACTGCCCCTTATCATAGTCAACTAAAAAAATAGCTGTATTTTCTGCTTGGAGAATTTGACCAATTTTAAGTGTGATGGCTTCTAGTACCTTCTCCAACATAGTTTCTAGAGCTTCATTATTGATTAAATCAATAGCTCTGAGAAATTGTTGAAACTCAGCAGTAATAAAGTCGAGTAAGCAAACAAATTCGTTAACAGATAAGTCTTTGACGCGACGCAGTAGAGTGTGAGTACGATTAACTTGCGTAAGTTCAGTTAATGTAGCCAGGACGCTGCCGGGGTTAGGGAGTGTCATCGAATCTGGGGGCTAGGGACTGGGGACTGGCTCTTATGGGTAGGTTTTTTAGATTTCGCGTTTTGGTTGACGCGGAGACGGGGAGACGCGGGGACGCGGAGAAAGATTTCGGAGCGGAAAAATAGGCTTTTTCAAACTGAATATGAAAAACCTACCCTTGAAAGCTGGGGACTGGGGGGGATGAGGGAGATGCACTTCGACTTCTCCTGTCAAAGACGCTCTTGCTAGCTTGCTTCTCCATAGGGGTACGCTCAGTGACTGGAGGATAAGGGGACGAGGGAGTGAGGGAGGTAGTGAGAAAATTTCTCCGCGTCTCCGCGTCCCCGCGTCTCCGCGTCTCAATTCCCCAGTACCCCTATTCCCCAACTTTCAATTTTGTCCGATATTCCGAAAATACCACCTTTTTGTAATAATCTTGTAGCTGCTGTGTGGCAGATGCCCATCCCCAATTTTCTGCTTCGCGACGAGCGTTTTGACGGATAATATCTCGTTGTTGTTGCTGTTGTAAAAGGCGAGTTGTAGCTGCTATGGCTTCTTGAATATCTGCTGTTGGTTCAAAAAGATACCCATTTACTCCATCTGTAACGATATCGGGAATTCCCCCTGAACGAGCTGCTACCACTGGACAACCAGCTGCCATCGCTTCTAAAAGTACTAAGCCTAGTGTTTCTGTGCGGGAAGGAAAGATAAAAGCATCTGCACTGGCAAAAGCTGAGGCTAACTCTTTACCAATTAGATAACCAACAAAGTTGGTGTTAGTTTCGGCAAAGTGTTTTTCTAGTGCTTGGCGGTGGGGGCCATCCCCAACTAAGGCTAGTCTGGCTTCAGGAATTGCCTCTAGGATTGGTTTGATGCGCTCAATTTCCTTTTCGGCAGAAAGACGCCCAACATAAAGCAACAATGGACTCTCTGGATGATTTTGCGATAAACGCGATCGCATTTCCCAATTTGCTAATTCTGGATGAAATAATTCAGTATCCACCCCACGTTGCCATAAGTCCACCCGCTCAATACCGTGTGCTGTCAGTTCCTCCATCATTGCCGTAGAGGTACATAGATTCAATAGTGCTTGATTGTGAGCGCCTTTAAGTAATTCCCACAAAAATCCTTCTAACATCCCTAAACCGTAATGTTGGAGATACTGAGGCAAATGTGTATGATAAGAAGCCACCAGAGGAATTTTGAGTGTTTTACTATAAAAAATTCCAGCTAATCCTAAAACTGCTGGATTCACAACATGAATAACATCTGGTTGAAACTCTTCTAAAACATAGCCAATTGCTGGACGGGGTAAGGCAAGTTTTAACTCTGGATACAGAGGTAAGGGCAACCCAGAAACGCCGTATACTCTAGCTCCTTTATATTCAGTAATTCCACCATCAGGAGAAATCACTAATACTTGGTCTCCATTGCGTTGTAGATGGTCAACAGTTTGGCTCAGGCGAGTGACAATACCATCAACCTTGGGTAAAAAAGTTTCGGTGAATAGAGCAATTCTCATAAAAAACTATTCAGTCCAAGCAGATAATCCCAGCTTTTGTTGCGTTTCGGTCTCAAAGACAGAGTAAACTATCTTCCGTGATGTAATCAATTCCGTTATGGAATTCTCTATTCAAGAAATCACTAATCGCAAAAGCGAAATCGCCGAGGGCATTTTGCGCTTGCTGCCTGATTGGTTCGGTATTGAGTCAGCGATTGTTGAGTACTGTCATAACGTTAACCAACTTCCTCTATTCGCTGCTGTGACTCAAACAGACGCAGTTGTAGGATTCCTGTCACTTAAGGAACACAATGAGTTTGCTGGAGAGATTTACGTTATGGGTGTTGCCCTAGAATATCATCGTCACGGCATTGGCAAGGCTCTTGTTAAATACTCAGTCGAGTACTGTCGCAATAGAGGGCTAGAATTTCTGCATGTGAAAACCCTGGGAGAGTCGCGCCGTAATTCTTTGTTTGATCGCACTAGAAAATTCTATCTTCAGGTAGGATTTCGACCTCTTGAAGAATTTACAAGCATCTATTCTGGCAATCCCTGTCTAATTATGGTTATGGCGCTCTAAAAAGGAAGTTAGGTTTGGATTCAACTCATGCGGTCAAAACTGAACCCATCACCAAAGTAACTGTTGGTGGCGGCGAAGTTACCAATAGCTGGACGATATGCTTGATAAACAACAATTTAGCGATCGTCATATTGTGCTAAAATATGACGACCAATTTTCGACCAGCGACTTACTTGAGTCAAATAGGGTTCTTTTTGCAGCTGCACGCCAGGTTTACCCTAATTTCTGTGCCAAGAAACTTTGGGTAGAATTTGTTTATTGTCAACCCGTTTCTGATACTTGATAGCAAAGTTTAACAGAGAATCAAGTAAAGAATCAGAGAGATAGTGAGGTTGTAAACCGAGATCAAGCAATTGGGTGTTTTTCGCGTTGAAATAATGTTCCTCTTTCTCAACTCTAGGATTATCTAGGTGATTGATTTCCACATTCAATCCCATTGCATTCCCGGCTTTTTTCACCATCATCGCCAAATCACCGACGCTAAATTGTTCGGTAAATTGGTTAAATACGCGAAATTCACCAGCTTCGGCAGGATTAGCGATCGCTAATTCCATACATCGCACTGTATCCCTAATATCCAAAAATCCGCGGGTTTGTCCACCTTTACCGTAAACAGTAAGCGGGTGTCCAATAGCTGCTTGAATACAGAAGCGGTTTAGTGCCGTACCAAAAACCCCATCGTAATCTAAACGGTTAATTAACAACTCGTCCATCCCCGTTTCTTCGGTTAAGACGCCATAAACTACACCCTGATTTAAATCTGTTGCTCTTAATCCCCAAATTCGACAAGCAAAGTGGATATTGTGGCTGTCATGAACTTTGCTCAAGTGATACATTGAACCAGGCTGCTTGGGATAGGGTAAGGTATCCTTGCGCCCATTGTGTTCAATCGTAATGTACCCTTCTTCAATGTCGATATTGGGTGTACCGTATTCACCCATTGTCCCCAATTTTACTAAGTGGCAATCTGGGAAATCCTCACGCATCGCGTACAGTAAATTTAGGGTGCCAACTACATTATTGACCTGCGTTAAAACAGCATGTTCGCGGTCAATCATCGAAAACGGAGCTGAACGCTGTTCGCCAAAATGGACTATGGCGTTGGGCTGAAATTTGTGCAAGGCTTGCTGGAGGAAACCATAATTAGTAATGTCCCCTGTGAACAGGGCAATAGATTTACCAGTCAAATCTTGCCAGCGCTGGAGACGTTGCTGAATTGACGCGATCGGGGTGAGAGTCTCGACGCCTAGCTCATTATCCCAGTGCCGTCGCACCAAACTATCTAAAATCCCAACATCGTAACCTCGATTGGAAAGGTAAAGCGCGGTTGCCCAACCGCAGTACCCATCTCCACCAATAACCAGGACTTTCATCTTAACCAGTTTTTACTCGCTGATAGCTAAATCTATCAGGTTTGTGTCCCCTCTCAATCATTATTCTGTTGGAGATAGGTAATAAAGGAGCAGGGGAAGCAGGGGAAGCAGGGGGAGAGAAAGATTCTTAAGTTGTGAATCTTCAAGACTTCAGAATGCGATACTGCTGGGCTATGTAATAAAAAAATCGGTAATAATCCTGAAATTCTTGGCTCTCGCTTCGCCCTTGCCAATAATAATTTACTTGACCTTGAGTTAGTGTCAGTGTCATCGAAGCTAATTTTTGATTAATTTCTACAACTAACACTCCAGAAATTCCTTGAGCAGTCTGAAAGTTAGAATTTTTATTTGTCCTAGTTTTTGGATCTTGAATAATCGACTCTAGTAGCTGCTTACTTGCCCACCCTCGAATTTCTACAGATTTGTTTTGCGGTGAAACAAACACAATACCATCATTATTTTCTGGTGCTTTCAGCGAAGACCAGTTACTAGGATATGGAAACTCAAAGCCATAGCGGGAATTGTTATAAGTTTTCCATGTAATATTTTTTACGTCAAAATCAGATGTAGCGCAACCAAATAACATTAAAAACAAAACAAAAGTACTACTAAAGCAGAAAACAAAGGTATAGATTATTTTTTTTAAATTCAAATACTTACTTACAGCAAGAGTCATTTCTACACCTTTTGCCAAAGGCACTAATTACAGTACCAGTACCATACATTCATTTGCCAGCACTATTTTTAAGCTAAACCTCCATGGGCAATAGCGCACAACAATGATATGAAAATACCTCTTCTCCCACTCCCCATTTTAATGTAACAATATGTAACGAAAAAGCTGTCAAAACGTTTTACCATCTTGACAACAATCAAGAGAGTCGATAACGTGATATACATACCCGGGTAAGACCGTTAAAGAGTTATATGCAAGCTAAGCAAAAGGTTACTTTGTATCTATCGCCAGAACTGCACAGGAGGCTGAAAATTCGTTCAGCAGTTGACTCCACGCACATGTCGGAACTTGCCGAACGCGCACTCGTTTTTTATCTGTCCAATTCAGAGCTAGTTGACGAAATAGAAGCTTCTTCTTACGGGCGAACCCATAGAGTTTATTCCTGTCCAAATTGTGAAAGCTCAGTAGTTTTACGTGATGGGGAATTAGTTGCATTGGGTAATCAACCAGGGGTGATTGGACACGATCATCTTCCTATTGATGAGATGGAACAAGATGAAACCCATCCTAAGGGTGAAGAAGAATTAGTTCCTTGTTAGATAAGAATTATGAATGGGTAATTCATAATCCGGTTGTTATTACCGAGAGCAATGTCTGTACTGTCTCTATAAGGTCTCAAGTAGGTTGATGTATGAAAGAAGAGCTCAATATTTTAATTCAAGCTCAATACCCTCTAATCTACCTTGTGACCTCCGAGGAAGAGCGGGCTGAGCAGGCAATCTCCACAACCGCCCAACTGTTGAAGCCGCAACGCCGAGTGTACGTTTGGACAGTAACCCACGGTATTGTGGAGTATGGTCAACCCCGGAATGTCACTCAACATAACACCGTTTCACCAGAGGCGGCAATTGAGTGGATCATCCGGCAGAGAGAGCCTGGTATATTTATTCTTAAAGATTTACATCCATTTATTGATGCACCTGCAACTACCAGATCGTTACGCGATGCGATCGCTAGTTTCAAGGGTATGCAGAAGAACATCATATTGATGTCACCTATGCAGCAAGTACCCATTGAGCTAGAAAAGGAAGTTGTAGTTCTAGATTTTAAATTACCAGACATGGTTGAGTTGAACAAAGTTTTAACTCACCACATAGATCAGAATCGTGGGCGGCGGCTCACCACAGAGGCCAGAGAAAAGCTTCTAAGAGCAGCTTTAGGTTTAACTAAGGATGAAGCCGAGAAAGTATACCGCAAAGCACAGGTAACTACAGGACGCCTGACAGAAGATGAAGTAGACATAGTTTTATCTGAGAAAAAGCAACTCATCCGGCGTAATGGTATCTTAGAATACATCGAAGAAGATGAAACCATTGATGCTGTAGGTGGCTTAGAGGAACTCAAGAAATGGCTCAAGCAACGCTCTAACGCTTTTACAGAGAGAGCCAGAGAGTATGGTTTACCTCAACCAAAAGGGATGTTGATTCTCGGTGTTCCAGGTTGTGGTAAGTCGCTGATAGCCAAAACTACATCTCGCCTGTGGGGTTTACCACTGTTGCGCCTAGACATGGGGCGAGTTTATGATGGCTCCATGGTGGGACGAAGTGAAGCAAATCTGCGTAACGCCTTAAAAACAGCAGAATCTATTTCTCCAGCGATTCTATTCATCGATGAATTAGATAAGTCGTTTGCTGGTAGTGCTGGTTCATCCGACTCTGATGGCGGTACATCGAGTAGAATCTTCGGTTCTTTCCTCACCTGGATGCAAGATAAGAAATCTCCAGTGTTTGTCATGGCAACAGCTAACCGAGTAGAGCGTTTGCCTGGAGAGTTTTTGAGGAAAGGTCGCTTTGATGAGATTTTCTTTGTAGACCTACCCACACCAGAAGAGAGACAGGATATCTTTAAGATTCACCTGACCAAGCGCCGTGAAGACATCACTCGATTTGACCTTGAGCAACTAGCTAAGATGTCTGATGGTTTTTCTGGAGCAGAAATTGAACAAGCGATCGTTGCGGCGATGTACGAAGCTTTCGCCCAAGATCGGGAGTTCACACAACTAGATATTATTGCTGCGCTAAAAGCGACTTTGCCGCTGTCTCGGACAATGCAAGAACAAGTAACGGCCCTCAGAGACTGGGCCAGACAGCGAGCTAGACCCGCAGCATCTTCCATTGCTGAATATCAGCGAATGGAGTTTTAAAAGCTTTCCCTTGCTAACCCAGGGGGAAAGGCTAGCTTTGTCAGCTAGCAGTTATGAAAAAAGCCGCCTCAACTTATAGGTGCGGCTTCGCCCAAAACAAACCGTTGTCGTTTTTCTCACTCTCTCATTGGAGGAAACCCAAATGTCTCATTTTAGCACTCTGCGTACCAAGATCACCGATGCTGAAATCCTCAAGGCTTCCCTGCGCGACTTGGGTATCAGCGTGAAGACTGAAGCTGATGTTCGTGGCTACAACGGTCAGCGCGTTCGTTCTGACATCGTTGCCGTGTTAGATGGCGAATACGATCTAGGTTGGTCTCGCAACAGCGATGGTTCTTTTGACCTCATCGCTGACCTGTGGGGCGTTGCTAAAAAGCACAACCAAACCGAGTTGATCAACTCCATCAATCAAAAGTATGCCGTTAACAAGACCTTGGCTGAAGTAAAACAGCGCGGTCTACAAAACGCCAATGTGAAGTTGGTATTGCAATAACAATTTCTCTGCGCGTTCCCAAAGCTGCACGGGTTAACTAGGCATTAGCGGTTAGCCCGCTTTTTTATCGGGACTGAGATTTATTTCTCAGTCCCTATTTTAATGGTTTATGATCCATTTTGTCCAAAACGCAGAATCACTCATTTCCTACCTAGAAGATAAATTGATCTGAGTACAAGTGTGTAATAAGGACTTTTAAGAAAAGCCACTACGTTGAGTGAAGCTGTCAAACGTGGTTTGATTGAACCCTTAAGCCAGTGAGCCAGATTTCTGAGGAAGTTCGCGCAATGTTGGAGATGTTAAAAAACGTTTTGGATGGAGCTAGCTGTTTATTCTATTACAGTAGGTAGATTATTCCTTACCAAATTTGACTTAAGTCTAAAATAAACCCAAGTAGTAACGCTTCACCGCTCAGTGTTTTCGGATTATTTAATTCCTCAACCGCTGTATTAGGACGATAAATAAAAACTTTACGTTGTTTTCTATCAATTAACCAACCAAGTTGTGTCCCATTATTAATATACTCTTGCATCTTATCTTGCAAAACTCGCAAACTATCACTCTCAGAACGCAGTTCAATGACAAATTCCGGGCAAATTGGTGCAAATTTTTTTCGTAGTTCTGATGGTATTGCTTCCCAGCGTGTACGTTTTATCCATGCCGCATCTGGAGACTTAACAGCGCCATTAGGTAAAGTAAATCCACCACTGGAACCAAACCCCACCCCTGTACCATCTTGCTGTGTCCATGCCCATAACTGACCAATTAAATTAAAATTATGCTCATCAGTTTCTGCACCAGTAGGGGACATAATCTCTAATTCTCCAGCAGCGTTACGTTCAATACGAAAATCGCGGTTTAGCTGACAAAACTCGTAAAATTGATCGTTTGTCATGGCGATCGCAGGTTGCAGTTGCAAGACAATTGGTACAATCTCTGTGACTAGGGGTAAGTTTGTAGTCATGATAGTTTTTAGGGACTTCACCTGTTTTTAGGATATATCTTCGCAAGAATATTGGAAAATTAAGCAACTGTGGGTCTGTTTTCCCAGATGGAGAAGTTAAGCGCGATCGCAATCCGCCATAGTTAAAAACTATTAATTTTAAGTATAGAAAAAAACACTAAATCTTAAGATAATCCTCGATTATTTTCATAAATCCTCTACTTAAGGAGAGATCACAAATGCTGAAAATTTGTATTGCTTTTCTTTGCACTATCTTTCTGACTTTTAACCTAGTCATTGGTAACGCCTGGGCAGTAGGTCAATTTTCTCAGACCTGTGAGAACATTAATATCAACGGTTCAATCTTAACGGCCGATTGCGAGAAAGCTAATGGACGTACGTATTCTGCAACTTCCATCGATCTAAATCCACATATTGCCAATATTGATGGAACTTTAAGCTGGGACGGAGAGCAATTCGCTTTAACTTGCGATAATATTGGTCTGGCTGCTACTAACAGACTTCGTGCTGAGTGCGAGAAAGCTGATGGACAAACTTATATAGGCTCATACCTCAATCTTGATGAGCATATTGCCAATTCTAATGGAACTCTTAAGTACGAATAATACAGCTATTACAGCTAACGTCAGGTAGGTTAGGACATAAACTAAACAGAAAACCCAGACACCAAGAGACTTTCAAGCCTGTTCCCTGCTATAAACAATGCCAAAATTTTAGGGGTGGTTACAAAACCACCCCTCTATTCCCCTCATATTTAAAATTTACTTACACTACACTTCTTAAGAAGTATATTTACTCAGCAATATTAACTAAACTTTCAACTTCGGAAGTCGCCAATGTTGGGGCTGTAAAAATTCGTGAGTACAGACTTGATGGTTGTTGATGAGCAACAACTGGTAGAACTTGACGAGCATGGGTTGCTACTTCTGTTGCTTTCACATCATAAGTCTGTGTTGCTAACTTAGGATATAAACCGATACTGATAATTGGAATTAGCAGACAAGCGGTGATAAATAACTCGCGGGGTTTGACATCTGAGATTACGGCATCCAAATGTAACTCTTCACTTTGCTGTCCGTAGAATACTTGACGGAGCATTGAAAGTAAATAAATCGGAGTCAGAATCACACCCACTGCTGATAGCAGTACGACTACAATCTTGAAACTAGAACTGTAAACATCGCTGGTGGCGATACCGAGAAACACCATCAATTCGCCAGCAAAACCACTCATACCAGGTAAGGCGAGAGAAGCCATTGCACCTGCGGTAAATAGCGCGAAGGTTTTGGGCATTACTTTTGCCATGCCGCCCATTTTATCCATCGCCAAGGTGTGGGTACGTTCGTATGTGACGCCAGATAGGAAGAACAAGCTAGCAGCAATCAAACCGTGGGAAACCATCTGCAAAACTGCACCACTGACACCGAGTTCTGTGTAGGAGGCTAAACCAATCAGCACAAATCCCATGTGGGCAATGGAAGAGTAGGCCAAGCGCCGCTTGAGGTTGGTTTGAGCAAAGGCGCAACACGCACCGTAGACTATATTTACTACACCCAAAATTGCCAATACTGGGGCAAAAGTCACATGGGCGTTGGGCAACATTTCAATGTTGAAGCGGATGAGGGCATAACCACCCATTTTTAGTAAAACACCAGCCAATATCATTGAACCGGGTGCTGATGCTTCACCATGGGCATCAGGCAACCAAGTATGTAGAGGGAAAATTGGCAGCTTTACTCCGAAGGCAATCAAGAAACCTGCGTAAACTAACAATTCAAAAGCTTTAGGATATTGCTTCATTCCCAGAGTCGCCATGTCGAAGGTGACGGTATCTCCAGAGAATGCCATTGCTAAACCCGCAACCAAGATAAATATTGATGCGGCGGCGGTGTAAAGAATAAACTTAGTCGCTGCATATTGACGTTTTGGCCCTCCCCAAATAGAAATCAGCAGGTAAACCGGCACTAACTCGATTTCCCACATTAGGAAGAACAACAGTAAATCTTGAGCGACAAATACGCCAAGCTGGGCACTGTACATCGCTAACATCAAACCATAAAACAATCGCGGCTTGGTGGTAACTTTCCAAGCCGCGAAGATTGCGAGAGTATTAATCAAACCTGTCAGAAGTACCAGGGGCATCGACAGACCATCAACCCCTACTGACCAATTCAAACCCAACTGCGGTACCCAAGGATAACTTTCTACAAGTTGGAGTGTTGAATTCTGGAAATCATAATGATACCAAAAGGCATAAATCATTAATGCAAAGTCGGCGATCGCAATTCCCAAACTATACCAGCGGACGGTTCTACCTTCTTTATCGGGAATTATAGGGATGGCTAAGGCAGCCACCAAGGGCAATAAAATTATGGCTGTTAGCCAAGGAAATTCCATAAAATTCATCACTTCTGACAATCGTTTTTTGTTTTCGCTTTTGATTACATTATATTAAGCAATTCATAGTTTTGTAAATTTTATTGACCTCCGAATAATTAAATTTTGGGGTTTTTTTGAGCATATGTACTCACAAAAGTCTAGGTTGTGAGCATTGATAAGTATTTATTCTGATCATTTACCGTTGCAATGCTATTCTAAATGTAAAGTTTTGCAACGTCAACAATCAATAGTAGTTCCAGCCAATGTGATCAAAACAGCGATCGCACAAGCATATGTGAATTGCCGCGATCGCCGATTGCAGGTATGACTGAACTGCTAAACAATCCGGTTGACAATCGTCCAAACTTCCCCATCTGAACGGACGTGGGGGACGGAAATTGTCTTGAACCCGGTGATGAAAGGTTTGTAGTACACTTGCCAATAAATGGGACTTAGTTGATCAGCACAAGTTTTTAGCTGGCGGATTTCTGTTGCTAGTTCTCCTGCCAGTTGATTAATGCGTTGGGCATGAACTTGAGCTACTTTTTTCACTTCTTCTAGCTGTTGCTGTTGGGTGAGTTGTTTTGATTCAACCTGCCAACGAGTTAATTGAGCTTGTTTATGATTTAGCTGTATTTTTAATGCGGCGATCGCATCATCTATACCTTTAAGTTCAGCAAATAACTGGGGATTTTCTCTGGCTTGGCGACGGTAGGTCTCAACCATTGCTAGAGGTGAATCATTCTCGCCAGATTCTACATCATTAATAGTGAGGGTAGCGCGTTCTTGCTGGAGAACTTGAATTTGAGATTGAAGTGCTGTGATTTCTGCTTGAATTTGATCCATAATCTCTATCCCTCGTGAACGCTGCTAGTTGCACCTTGGGTATCTAAAGCAAGCGATCGCACAACGTTCGTAATTCCTTCTCCTTGCCAAGCATTTTCCATTGCGGCCTCCACGGCTGTTGAGTGGGCTGCATCTGCTAAAGCTAGCAGTGTCGGCCCCGCACCACTAATCACCATGCCATAAGCACCAGCAGTCACAGCTGCTATGTTGACAGCATCGTAACCAGGAATCAAATTTTTACGATAAGGTTGATGCAACTTATCTTGCAAGGCTGCCTTTAACCATTCTCCTTTGGCAGTTTCCAACCCACGTAACAATAACCCTAGATGCGCCGTGTTGAAAATTGCATCTGCACGACTCACTTCATTTGGCAGAACACTCCGCGCCTCTTGGGTGGAAAGCTCAAAATTAGGAATAGCAACTATCGGCACAACATCGTCGTGCCAAGGAACGTCACAAATTTCCCAACCTGTGCCACTAGTAGCAGCCAGACGACAACCTCCTAGCAAGGCTGGAACGACATTATCAGGATGCCCTTCGATAGCGATCGCTAACTCCATTAGTTGCAACTCATTTAAAGGCGCACCTGCCAGTTGATTAGCCGCAATCAACCCACCAACAATTGCCGTCGCTGAACTACCCAAACCTCTAGATAACGGTACACCCAACTGAATTTTTATTTTTACTGATGGCGGCATTTGTTCTAAATGTTCATAAAATTTGATAAATGCCTGATATAGCAGATTACTCTCATTAGTTGGTACTTGTTGAGCTTCTGTACCCGTAACATTAATAATTAATCTATTCTCTTCGGTGCGAGTAAACTTGAACTCGTTGTATAGCGTTAAAGCTGCACCAATGCAGTCAAAGCCAGGCCCCAAATTAGCAGTTGTGGCAGGAACAGTTACAGTGACATCAGAAATAACAGACATTTGTCAATACTCACTAATTAATCAATTAGCATCCCATGTCGTGCTAATTCGTAATTCGTAATTCGTAATTCGTAATTAAGGCGTTGCATAATTGCGGGATGATTTATCGGGCTACGCCCCGCTACGCTAACACGCAGAGGCAAGGCAGCGCGTTGCGGAGCGAGTGTGGTCTTGGGGAGCCACCCCCGTGGGCGGGTTTCCCGACTTGAGGGGAGTGGCGTGGTTTCCCCCATGAACAACTCGCGTCGGGGTTCCCCCCGTTGTAGCGACTGCCGCGCACCAGACGCAGAGAGAATAAAGAGTTTGAGATTTCAATCCATCATATTTCATCCTATGATTCAGCAACGCCGTAATTAAAATACATTAGCCGATTGCTGAACAATACATATATGCAATGCTATGGTGAGCGCTCACTAGCTAAATTCATCTGAATTTAGCTGTTTATTGTTATGTCTAAGATAATAGGATATAATTTAAGAATCTACTTCTGTCTTAAAGAAGCGTACAAGAATTTTGCAATAAAAATAGCATTAGTAATTTGAGTGGCGATCGCTAGCTGTTAGCCATAAAATAAGGCTTTGCTGTAAAATTAAATATGAACACTCAAAGCTTACAGGCATTTTCATGACCTTTTTCATTGGTTGTGCAGTTTGGGCGTATAAAGGCTGGGTGGGTGAACTTTATCCACTAGGCACTCGTACTACCGAGTTTTTACATCTTTATAGCCGTCGCTTAACCACTGTGGAAGGTAATACCACCTTTTATGCTGTACCTAACCAAGAAACTGTTACCCGTTGGGCAACCGAAACACCTCCTGGCTTTGAATTTTGTCTGAAATTACCTAGAGATATCACCCATCAAGGCTTACTGCAACCACATATCCCTGCTGCTTTAAAATTTCTTGCAGGGATGCGACTTTTAAATCAGCGTCTGGGGCCGATTTTTGCTCAATTACCACCCAGTTATGCACCTGCTTTGCTTGACGATTTGACAACTTTTTTGTCAGCTTGGCCACGCCAAGACGCACCTCTAGCACTAGAAGTCAGGCATCCAGACTGGTTTAAGGAACCTCATGCTAGCAATTTGACAGCACTTTTAGAAAAGCTCGGCGTAGGAAGAGTGCTTTTAGACTCGCGTCCGATTTACACTGGAGATGATGATCCGCAACTACAATCGGAACGGCGCAAACCCAAATTACCGTTACAATTGAGCGTGACAGCTCCTTTTAGCCTGATTAGGTTTATCTCGCATCCTACTTTAGCAGTGAATCAGCCCTTGATGGCAGAGTGGGTCAAGCAGATTCAGCAATGGTTGCAAGCGGGAGTGCGAATTTATTTCTTTGTCCATTGTCCAATAGAAATGCGATCGCCAAGCACAGCCTTTTACTTCCAACAGCTATTAGAACAGAGTGGTGTAGCAGTTCCACCACTGCCAGGGAATAACCTTAAGCATCCCCCCAATCAACTCAGTTTGTGGTAAGCAAACTGTTTCTTCCCATCCTTTTTGGACTTTCGCCAGATATTTCATATTTAATAATTTCAAAAAGAGCGATAATTATCATTACAGTACTTTTCTGTTACTTAATATTCTCTCACCTCTAAAAAAGAAATAATACTCTTCATTACTAAATAGCGATGAAGATACAGAAATGTATTGATTTTGAGTGTGTACATGATTCAGGCAATTTTTTGAGAGCAGTTACACCAAAGGAGGTTGAGATGAGTCGTCTTCTTTATGAAAGCTCAGTCTCATACAAAGGATATCTGATCATTCCTTTTGTTTTTGGCAAAGCGGATAATTACGAAATCTATTCGTATAAATTATTGTCCGCAATGGGACAGAAAAGCCAATTTCACAAGGCAGAAAATCCAGCAGAAATCTATGGCAGTAGCCCTAGTAATATCATTGATATTGCTAAAGAGCATATTGACAAATATGCAGATTTCGTCATTGAAGGAGATAATTTTAAGTCTCGCTATATTTACCACAATAACTTGATTGTCGTCTTTCAAGAAAATGGTAAATATTTTTACGATCATTACCCACCGGAATTATTGAATAATATTGCTGCACCCAAATTATTCAAGTCCGAGTATGAATGTTTAAATTGGATCAAGCAGGGACTTGATAAGCGACATACTTGGCAAAGAGCGAAATAAGTGATGTCTTGGCTGTTTATCGTAGAGGTAATTTAGGAATTGCCTCTACAATTTCACAAAGAAACGCTATTAGGTAGATTTTTTAGCGCTAAAGTGCTGACTACCAACTGTTTTTATGTTCAGCTAAAGATTAAGACTTGGGCTTATAAGTAGAAGCAACATGTAACTCTTTTAATTGCTTAGCATCCACTAGCGAAGGTGCATCTGTTAACAAACAACGCGCCTGTTGTGTCTTTGGAAAAGCAATTACATCTCGAATCGATTCTTCTTTAGCTAGCAACATTACCAAGCGATCTAAACCATAGGCGATACCGCCATGAGGTGGTGTACCATATTCAAATGCTTCTAAGAGAAAACCAAATTTATTTTGGGCTTCTTCAGGAGAAAAACCGATCGCTTCAAACACCTGCTGTTGAATTTCCCGCTGATAAATCCGCAGACTGCCGCCGCCAACCTCTACACCGTTAAATACTAAGTCATAAGCTTGGGCACGTGCTGTCTTTAAATCACTCAAGTCATCAGGATGCGGTGCAGTAAAGGGGTGGTGTAGTGCTTCTAGACGTTTTTCGTCAGCATTCCACTCAAACATGGGGAATTCTGTAATCCATAGTAAGTTGATTTTATCTGGATCAATTAATCCAAACTCTTTAGCGATCGCTTGCCGTAATCTATCTAAGGTTTTATTAACAGTAACAGCGTCACCAGCCCCAAACAACAATAGATGACCAGCTTTTGCACCTGTACGGCTGAAAATTTCCTGTTTTTGTTCCTCTGTTAAGTTGTCTTTAATTGCACCGATAGTATCGATTTCACCATCATCCCTGACTCGGATATAAGCTAAACCTTTGGCACCAGCTTCGCTAGCTTCTTTGAATAAGTCACCGCCTGGTTTGATGCGGACATTAGAAATAGCTTCGTTACCGTTAGGAATGGGCAGAATTTTGACAATACCACCATTAGCAACAGCATCTCGAAAGACCTTAAAACCAGAGTCTTTTAAGATATCTGAAACATTCACCAATTCTAGACCATAACGAGTATCTGGTTTATCACTACCGTAGCGTTCCATGCCCTCAGCATAGGTGAGACGAGGGAAAGGATGTTGTAATTCAATGCCTTTAACCGTTTTGAAGATATGACAGACTAACTTTTCGTTCAGCTCAATAATTTCTTCTTCAGACATGAAACTCATTTCCATGTCCAACTGGGTAAATTCTGGTTGTCTGTCAGCTCGTAAATCTTCGTCTCGGAAGCAACGAGCAATCTGATAATATCTATCTAAGCCCGATACCATCAGTATTTGTTTAAATAGCTGGGGTGATTGGGGTAAAGCAAACCATTCCCCAGGATTAGCGCGACTGGGTAAAACATAGTCCCGCGCCCCTTCTGGGGTAGAACGAGTCAGTATTGGGGTTTCAACTTCGACAAAACCTTCGATATCTTCTAAGTAGCGGCGCATGGCTTTGACGATTTGATGACGCAACTGCAAATTACGCATCATGCGATCGCGTCGTAAATCCAAGTAACGATACTTCAGCCGCAAGTCTTCCCGCACAGTTTCGGTGTCAGCCGTGGAAACTTGGAAAGGTAACTGCTTACGGACAGCATTTAGCAGCACAATCTGATCGGCGTAAATCTCTACCTCGCCTGTGGGGATGCGGGTATTAAGAGATTCTTCAGGACGTTGTGTGACTCTACCGACGATCTCGACAACGTACTCATTGCGTAAAGCGTTTGCCTGTTCATAGGAATCTGGGGTGCGTTGGGGATCGCTGACAATTTGAACAACTCCAAAGCGATCGCGCAAGTCTAAAAATATCACACCTCCATGATCGCGGCGACGGTCTACCCATCCGTGTAAAGTGACAGTTTCTCCAATATGTTCTTTTCGGAGTTCGCCGCAATAGTGAGTTCGCATAGGTATTAATTCTTTATTCCGGGGCTAGATTGGCAAGTAAATGTCAAAGCTTTCCCATTATCTAGCATCAATAGTATCTAATTGCAGAAAAGATAACACAATCTCCTACCAACTCTCAATAAAGCCCAAAGAGCCAGAGTTGAGATGCTCTCTAGCAAACTTAGTGAATCATTAATTATAATCTAAATCCGGTAAGCTAAAGTATGCAATTGCGATACCATCCTTATAATGTAAACCAAATAACAAAAGCTTATGGAGCCAGACTCATTGCAAACCGAGGTAATTTTGACGCATCCGCGTCAATGCCTCGGCAGAGTGCATCTTGATTGGACGCCCCAACCGGGGAACTACCTTGATTTTGAAGGAAAAACTTACGCAGTTTTAGAGCGCCGCCACAGATACCAATTTAAAGCAGGGCGCTACCGTTTACATAATATTGCTATTTATGTACAGTCTGCCAAACGACCAGCAGAAAAAAGTTTAGTAGCAGGACGCTGGGTGGTTGGCGATGCTACATGCAGCTATAACGCTCATTCCGAAATCATTCGTTGTGCAGTCAACCCAGAAGGCCCTTGCGAGTCTTGCCGTTTTTATGAGAAATCATGAAATGGGGAATGGGGAATGGGGAATTGGGAATTGTCATTGATTATTCTCCGCGTCCCCGCGTCCCCGCGTCCTCGCGTCTCCCTCATCTCCCTCATCTCCCTCATTCCCCAGCACCAAACACCTCTCCTACAGCCAAGCGTGTACCGTTAACAAAGTCCCATCCCGATTGGGGACGTTTACCAGCTAGCTGAACCTCTCGCAACAGCAGCAAGCCATCTCCAGTTTGGGCGATCGCTCCAATTCCTTTGACAATGCTTACCACTTCTCCAGGACTACCTGATATATTTGACAAATCGGGTAATTTATGTATGAGTTTTTGTAATTCTGGTGGTATCTCGTGACTATCAGCAAAACTTAGGGGGAAAGTAGCTGTGATTTTTAGCGGTTGATCGCGGAAGGTAGCTGTGCAGTTTGGATAAAAGCCTCTGATTTGATTGTGTAGTTGAATAGCACTCTTTGACCAATCTAATTCATAATCCTGTTTTTGAATCAAGGGTGCATAAGTTGCTGCTGAATTATCTTGGGGAATGGCGATAATTTCTTGATGTTCCAGTTTCAGTAGAGTTTCTATCAACAAGTCTGCACCGATTTTTGCTAGTATTTCGGCTAAATCTTGAGTATTCTCTAGTAATCCAATGGCAGTAGTGGCTTTTAGTAGCATTGCGCCTGTATCCATCCCTACATCCATCAACATTGTTGTGATCCCTGTTTCTTTCTCTCCATTAAACAGGCACCACTGAATCGGGGCTGCTCCCCGGTATTTCGGTAAAATCGAACCATGCACGTTGATACAGCTTAACTTTGGCATGTTCAAGATTTTTGATGATAAAATCTGTCCATAAGCGACAACAACAAATACATCTGCATTTAATTGTTGCAGTTGACTTAAAGTTTTAGTATCTTTTTTGACTCTTTCCGGTTGCCATATAGGCAAATTATGAATAGTGGCGATCGCTTTTACTGGTGAAGGGGTAAGTTTATTTCCACGTTCCCGGCGTTTATCTGGTTGGGTAACAACTCCCAAAACCTCAAATTCTGAGTGATTTAGCAGTTTTTCTAAAGTAGGAACAGCAAACTCAGGAGTACCAAAGAATACGATTTTCATTAGTCATTAGTTAATGTTGAATGTAGCAATACTTCACCAAAAAAAGAGTATGAAGCGATAGGGTGTTCCGTAGTAAAGTCATTGTCTCTTACAACGACAATCCAAAAACCATTCTCCAGCCCATGCTCGATATCTTATCACCACTACAATCCCTATTAAGTAACTACGCATAAATATTTAGACATTTTGCCATACGACGAAAATCGCCTATAGGACTCATATTTGATTTGGTGAAAAAACTCCGTATACCTTCTTACCTTAGATCTTGCACCTGCCCAATCTCCCGCCAGAGAATAAATTCTCGCTCTTATTAGGTCAAGTCCACTTAAGTGGACTAAAATCTCTGCTTTTTGTGAGATTTAGTCCTCTTGAGAGGACTTTTGCTATTAGCCATAGGTTAGAAACCTATGGGGGTTTTTGGGACTGGTGCAAGATATCAGTTACCCTACTCTTCACTCCCTACTCCCTGCCTACGCAAATAACTTCATGAATCAAGTCAGATTCCTATAGTTATATAAGTTTCGTAGTAAGGACTTTATTCCTCGAATATGAAAGCATTAAAGTACTTACTACCAACTATTAAAACTTTGGTGATAAACCAATAAGTAGGTGGACACAATTTAGTCCTTCTACTTAGAAGGGCTAGCTAGTAAGCACCCGACTTTTGCAGAACAACCTTTACAGTTTTCAGCACAATATTTAAATCTAACCAAAGCGACCAATTTTCGATGTAGGCGATGTCTAATTTCACTCCATCTTCAAAGCTATCAATATCAGAACGGCCAGAAACTTGCCATAATCCTGTGATACCCGGTAAAACTTCTTGCCGAATAAAGTGAGTTGTTTGAAATCTTTCTACATCTCTGATAGGAAGAGGACGAGGCCCGACCAAACTCATTTCTCCAACTAAAACATTAAACAATTGTGGCAATTCATCTAAACTATAAAGGCGTAAAAACTTGCCAATTCGTGTAATGCGAGGATCGTTTTTAAGCTTGAACAAAACACCGTCTTTCATCTCATTTTTTGCTTCTAGGGCTGTTTGTAGCTTTTCTGCATTTGTCACCATTGTTCGGAATTTCCATATCTTAAATTGCTTGCAATGCAGTCCGATTCGGCTTTGTCTGAAAAATACTGGGCCTGGAGAATCTAACTTAATCAGCAGAGCAATTAATAGAAGAATAGGAGACAGTGAAAATATCAAAATAATTGCACAAAAAAGGTCGAAGTATCGCTTTAATAAAAAACTGCTACCCGCGATAATTGGTGCTGGAATTGTTAAACAGGGTACTTCACCAATTATCCATAATATAGACTTAGGCGGGAGAACTTCTTTTTCTGTTGGCAGAATCCGGAGGGTAATTCCAGCGCTCAAAAAGTGCCAGGAAATATATAGACGATTCTTAATTGCATTCCAAGATACAAAAACCTCAACGATACCTCTTTTGTGCAGAAACTCTAGAGTTTTTTCTCGGTTATCTCTATCCAGAGAACTAGCTTCTGTGACTCCGACAATGTTATAACAATTCTCTTTTTCAATTAACTTGATGTTACTTACTTGATCTTCTGTGTCTGCGATCAGAAAAACTGGATAACGAATTACTCCTACTCTCCGCAGTCTTTTAGTAGCAATATCAAATATCAAGCGAGTAGTACAGATGAAGACTACAGACAGTAACCAAAATAGCAGAAAAATCGAGCGCGAAACATAGCGTTCAGGTTCATAGAGAAACGCTATTAGTAAGAGAAAAAGTTCTGATAGAGAAACCGCTTTGATCAGGTGGGTATAGTTACGACGATGAGTACCTGCATTATATAATCCTTGAGCTGCTATGATGCTGATTTCAACTACAAGAATTAGCAGTAAAAAAGATGATTTTTCCGTCCAAGGTGATTTTAGTGGAGTTCCATAAAATACTGCTAATTTCCATGCCAAAGTTAGAGCGATCGCATCTAGCAAAATAAGTGTTAATACTCGCAGAAATCTTGTAGCGAATCCTCTTTGTATCCTTGTACCTCTAGACGATCTTAAATCTGGCTTGAAACTTACTAATGGTATAAACTTTGATATCATGACTCTGATTTCCCCTGTTTGTAGAATATTTGCTGAATTATTTTTGTAGTAAATAATTCAATCAAAGAACAACAAAACTAAGCTTTTATGCATTTAAATTGCACATTCACTTTTCACATGGCAGAATTTTTATCAAGATAATCCTCTGCAAAATTTGATTTTTTACTCAAAATTAAAGTCCGCTAATATCGACTGAAAGCAAAATTTTAGTCGGTATTAACAGACTTCGGTTAATCAAAAAACTTTAGTAAAAGAGACTGGGTATTGGGTATTAGGTATTAGATATTTTTCCTAGTCCCCAGTCCCTAGTCCCCCCTTCACAAATTACTATATGCGTCTAATAATTTAGGTGCTTGATGTCGCCACTCCAGCATTTCTTGCATCCTACGTTTACCTTCTGCTCCCATTTGTTGGCGAAGTTCAGATGCATCAAGAAGTTTAATAATCAAATGGGCAAATTCTATCTCATCATTCGGCTTTGCATATAGAGATGCTTCTTCTGCGGAGCGTCTTCCTTCTCTCAGGTCAAACTGAACAATGGGTTTTCCTAGTGCCATGTACTCTAAGATTTTATTCATGGTGCAGTTTTCGTTGTAAGCAGATCTTGGGGATGGCTCTACACACACATCACAACTGGAAAGACGCTCTAAAAGCTCTTTACCTGTCTTAAATCCAGTGAATTCTACAAACTCTGTGACTTCAAGCTTTTCAGATAAGGCTTTGAGCTTTTCAAAAGCTGGGCCGCCACCAATTAGCATGAAATGAATGTCTTGGTGGTTCTTTTCCCAAACAAGGTAGCGTACAATTCGCAGCAAATAGTCGATTCCTTCAGGTTCCCCCATCACTCCCATGTAACCTACCAAGTATTTTCTACCTCTGCGATAACTTGGGTTGGGAGGCATTGCACAAAAGCGTGAAAGGTCAGGCGCACTCCTCACGACAAAGACTTTCTTTGCTTTTTTCTTTCCTCTAGTTAGGGCTATTTTTTTGTGCGACTCGTTTGTAGCAATTGCTATGTCTGCTGTAGCGTAGGTTAAGCGTTCAACGAGACTTAAACCATAGTAAAAAATATCTCGTTGTCCGTACTTAGCTATGTACATTTCAGGGCTTAAGTCGTGGTGGTCAAAAATTACTCTGACGCGATGTAACAACTTAAACCATCCTGCTGTTAAGAAGAGTAGGTCTGGAGGATTGCAAATATGAATCACATCAAACCCTTGCTCTCGCCAGACTCTATGAGCTAAGCGAAACTGCCAATAAACAGCCCAGCTATATTCTCGGAGATAGCCAATAACCGAGCTTTTTTCAGGTGGAAGAGGATGACGATAAATATGAATCCCTTCGATTACTTCATAATCCTTTTCAAACCCATTACCTTTCGGAGAAATTGTCGAGACCTGATACCCTGCTTTTTGTAAGGTAGTAGCTTCCATCCAGACTCGTCTATCAAAAGGCACAGGCAGATTTTCTACAATGATCAGCACCTTATCAACTACAGCCATAGAATTTGAAGTTTTTGAAGTTATTGATTGCATGAATTTTAATTGAGGAAATTTAAGTTTTTGATTGGTTAGTAGCAAGATTAGCGAACAAGTGCTTTGAGTCCAATCCTATCAATGAATATAGATAAGCCTAACGAAATAGTAAGTAATGCTATCCAAGATATTATCTTTAACATCAGAACCTCTGGGAAGTTAAATACAGTTTCACTCAAGAAGCGATCGCTAATAGCAAGACATATTTGATAAAGGATACCGTTGATGCAAAAAATACCTAAACTATAAGTTGAGAACATTGTAATCAATCTCTTGATTAATGAAAAAACTTGATTCTCTTGAATAGATGCACAGCAGAAAAACATCACAAATACACTGAGAATACAAGAAATTGTTATATAATCAAAAGGCGGTATTTCACCTTGCAATCTCTGAAAAACCCAACGATATTCTAAAATTTGAATACAACAGTATAGTACTAATAATAATCCTTTAATTTTAACAGATATTTGATTAGATAACTTGACAACTGACGACCAGTTTTTACAAAAGTAAAATCCCAAAGCTATATATACAAACCAGTAAATGAATAAAGGTCTGTCGATTGTTCTCAAAACTGAGATAATCTGATCATGATATAAACTAGTAGATGGAAAAGCGTATATGTATAAAAAAATCAAAATTTGAAGTAACACTGTTAATAACAAATTTCGTGGTTTATTAAATAAGTTACGTAAGCAAATGAAAATGATGAATAATTGGAGAAGAGCTATTAAGTAATAAGCACCTTCAAAAATTCTTCCTTTAAAAGTAACAGCTATTAGTTCATTGACAGAGTTTTTATTTATCAGCTTGAGAAATAATGCTATGGAAAACCAAAATATAGTAGGAGTTAAAAGACGAGTTAAACGCTTTTGAACGGTAAGTAAAATAGATTTTTGAGGCTTAGCTAACCCTTTTTCTAAAAGAAAAAAAGAAATTGTAAATAAGACTGGAACACAAAACTTTAATGGAGAAAAGATTATATCTAACAGTTGTGTCGATGATGCATATGTTGTCTTTGGTACAATGAGTGAATGAAAGGAGACAACTGCAATAATACTCACAGCCTTGAGAATATCCAGTGGTAATAATCTGCCTGTTGTTTGATTACTTGGCAACAACGATGAATCAACTATCACATTTTTCATGTTTAATAATATTGACAATATAATTAAATAATTCGTAATTCGTAATTCAGTATTTCAAAAATACTTTGTCTTAATCTCAGTATTTCACAAACATACATACAGATTTTTCAGGAGATTTTTGCTCTGTTATGCTTTAAGGCAAGTTGAGAAATATCTACAAGCATTTTGGGAATACGACCTTTAGAAAACACAGTTAGAGATGTTACATAAATAAAAATCAAAATTACTGATTGGGTATAAATTAAATATTCAGGAAGAGGTAGAGCATAAACGAGTATTAGCGCAATACTGATTGTGATGGTCGGCAATAATATTGGTCTAATTAAAACTTTTATTTGCCAATTAGCAGCATGACAAGTTGCTAGCCAGTACCAAACTGTTGCGCCTATACCCATTACCAATACAACAGCGATCGCAACTCCTTGAGTCCCTCCTAAATATGCCCCAAGAAAATATGAACTTACAGAAACTGGTACTAACGCCCAATCAATAGTGGCAACTGTTAGAGATTTGTCTAAAGCAAGTAGGGAAGTTCCCAGGATGGACATGAAGCCTCTTGCATAAGCAAAAATCAGTACAATCTGAAAGAGTCTGACGGCTTCCACCCAATCTGAACCGTATAGAAGCGGAATCAACCAAGGTGCAATCACTACTGCTACACCATAGATTGGTGCAGAAAGCACTGCATACAGCTCTAATGCTCGACAAAGAAAAGCTTTCTTGCCTTCTAAATCTTGCTGAGATAGAACGGAAAATATTACTCGGTTAACTTGAGATAGAGCATATACTGGCGTCATTGCCAGTTGGTAAGCCAAATTATAATATCCGAGTGCTTTTGAACCCAGTAATCTACCAATAATCAGGTTGTCTCCGTTGGTATTTAGCTGAACAGCAAATCTACTGCTAACAACTCCGGCAATAAATTTTCTCACTTCACTTACAGCAAGTGGATCTAGTCGGAAAATGTAGGTAAAGCTATATTTACTGAGCGAACGCTTGAGTAAACTATCTACTAACCCCATCGCTACCTCTCCAGCAGCAAAAGACCAAACTCCCATACCTCCAATAGCACAAAGGGTGGCGCTTGCAACTCGTGCAAAAGTGGCAACACCATCACAAATAGCAAGTTCTCTAAATTTCATTTGCCGTTGCAATACGGCAGTATGGGAACCTGCGCCAGCACCAATTAAAAATATGGCAGATGAACAGGCAGTTAAGGGAAATACTAGTGGTTCACTAAAAAAATAAGATAGGGGTATACCTGCAATTGCTTGGATGAAAAATAAACCGATGGAGATATTGATACCCAAACTATAGACAGTGTTGACTATTTTTTTGTCATCTAAACCTCTTTGTACCAGAACTTGAGCGATCGCTACATCTCTAAAAAGAAGCGAGAAATTACTCAAAATCAAGACCATTGCCCAAATACCAAAGTCTTGAGGCGATAGTAAACGAGCCAAAATGACTTGAGAAATTAACTGAGCGATCTTGCCAACAGCAAAGCTCACAGTCATCCACAGACTGGCTTTAAAAATCTTTGTTGAGTTGACTTGAGTCATAAATAAAATTACAGCGGTTCAGGATATCCCAAGATATTAATGTCTACTTGCTATGCTCAAGAAATCGACTCATCGAAGAAGAAAATAGGGAAATTTCCATAATTAAATGGCAAGGCTGGAACTATCAGTAGCTTTGTAAGCAACCAATCCTATATTTAAGAAGTAAGTACCTGGTAAAACAGGTTGAAAGAGTTTGCTAGCAATAAAAACACCTACATTCATTACCGAGCGTAAAATAGCAAATAAAACTCTGACAATAAAAAAGGTATTTTTATTAGGTCTCCAGATATTTCCCCAAACTGTAGCTATCACCTCAAGCTCGTTACCGTTTAAACTCAGGATATCTGGGGGTTTTAAACCCAACTTTGGAAACCAATACTCTATATAAAAAGGAGTTATTCGTGAGAAGTCATAGGGAATTTCATGTAATGGATAAGCAAAAGGAGTTGTGATTAAAATTGCACCAGATGGTTTGAGTAATCTTGATAGTTCTTGAAGTGCTTTTTGTGGCTCAAAAGAGTGTTCTAAAACCTCTGTACAGACAATAACATCAAAACTCCCTTCGGGAAGAGGAATTGAAGATATATCTGCTAAAATATCTACTGTTTCTTTGGCATTCTGAATCACATCTATGCCAACATACTCTCCTCCGCACGAATCAATCAGATGACGCAATGGTTGTTCGCCACAACCAATATCCCCTACTCGCATCCCAGGCTTGATAATTTGTTGAATCTGAGTATGGATAAAATGTTTGAGGTGAAGTAATACAAAAAAATCTGGATGATGAATAGGAGTTCTCAAAATATCTCTGCGCTTAATGAGTTTTCTTTCTTCAAAATTTTTCACAGTATTTTATCCTTATATTGTTATCCTACTACTGAGTCATAGATGGCTTCCAATTTATCAGTCTGCTTGTGAATATCAAAGTTTTCGCAAATCCACTCTCTTCCTTGTTTTCCTAAACTTTTACCCAAAGCGCGATCGCCCAGCAAAATATCTAGTTTTTCAGCTAAAGATTGATCATCTTTTTCTGCTACTAAAAAGCCCGTTTCTTGATCACGAACTGCATCAGGAATAGCGCTGTGCCAAGTAGAAACTATAGGTATACCACAAGCCGCAGCCTCTAATATTACCAGAGGCAAGCCTTCGCTATCACCATTACTTGATGTTTGGCTAGGTAGAGAAAATATTTCTGCATCACGCATTAACTTTTGAATAACTTCGTAAGGCTGCGCTCCTAAAAAATGAACTCTATCAGTAATCCCAAGTTTGGTAGATAAAGCTTGGAGTTCTAAAGTCATAGAGCCAGTTCCAACTTGAATAAGCGAAACATCGGGATGTTTTCTAGCAATCCGAGCAAAGGCTTTTAATAAAGTATCTATACCTTTTTTTTGAGTATGTCTACCCACGCAAAAAATATAACGCTCGTTTGGTTTTTCTGTAGCAGGAGTAAATTTTTCTGTATCTATCCCACTATGTTGCTGAATTATTTTATTGACAGGATAACCTTTTTCAATCAACTTTTTATGAAGAAAACTGGAAAAAGCAATGAATACTGATGCTTTTTGTTTTAATTCTTCTTCATGTAGCAGAAATTGATAAATTGATGGGTTGCCAGAGCGCCACATGTCTTGACGAGAAACTGTAATGTCATAACCATAAAATGTCACAACAAAAGGAATATTTAATTTATCTGCCAATCTCATCGCATAAATACCATCCGGGCCAAAATGCCCATGGATTAAAGATAATTTTTTCAGCACACTAACTTCTGGAAATAAATGAGGAGAAGCAGTTAAGATATGAATTGCTTGCTTCATCCCCAAAAAATCATTTTGATTGATAGCAACCTTTTGAAAAGGTATTTCTTGTAAGAGATTGCAGGAAATAAATATAGGATGATATCTTTGGAGATTGTGTGCTTGTTCTGTAATAAAAGTTTCTGAAATGCGAGGATAAACCTTTCGATACATCCCAATCTCTTTCATATGCTTACTAGGCATAAATGATTCCCTGTAGTTTGTATTAATAAAATTCCTTTCTAGTTGAATTTTAAATAAAGCTTATACAGCTATATCTGTTAACTCAATTAATTTGCGTGTGTATGTTTGTACGTTACAAAAGTTTTCAACCCAACTGATTCCTTTAGCAATCAGCTTGGGAGTATTGGGGTCATGAGCAACCCGAACTATTGCTTCTGCTGCTGCGACTGGATCGTTTGGTTCAACCATCCATTCAGGTGCAAAGTGACTGAGAATTTCGCCAATACCTCCAGTTCGACTACCAATCACTGGAACACCACAGGCGATCGCTTCTACAACAGTACGTCCAAATGGTTCTCTAGGAGCCAGTGTAACTACGACATCTGCATGTTTGTAGTAGTCTTCAATAGCAAAAGTAGAAGGCAAAACGCAAAAACGATCTGCGACACCTGCCTGTTTTGCACTTTCTAACAATTCTTGAGTATAGATTTTCCCAGGAGATTTATCTTCCCCAATGACCACACTGTAGTAAAAGTGACCGTTTGCTTTCAAATGTGCCAGTATTGGAATCAGAATACGCAAATTTTTATCATTGATCACTCCTGGCTGAGTAATTCGTGAGGCAGTTAGAATTAACTTTGCTGGCGATTTTAGAATTAGTTCTAACGGCGTCGGAATACTAAATGAAACTTGATTATTAAAACGTTTTGTATCAACTGGTTGATACATAATACCTCTAATTTTGGGTATGAGGCGACGAATGTGTATTGCAGTAAATTCAGAATTACAAATAGCTTGGGGAGCAATAATCGTAAAACTTAGCTTTCTTAGTAAGAATCCCAAATAATTATAAGAAAGTGCTAAGTCATGACAAAAATGATAAATGCTGCGACCACTCCAACGAAGTGTAGGGGCAGCCATTAAAAGGGTTGGTAATAAAACACGTTCAACGCAGTTATCCAATAATAACGGATAGTCTTTTGGTTGCTGATTTACCCATTGCAGTGCTTGTTTTAAATATTCAGCCTTGCTTGGAGCTGGAATCAGTTGTAAGTAAGCCCCTAACCCTAATGTTTGCAAATATTTCTCCATTGTGGAGTTAGCATGTACTAAAACACAAAATGCTTCAGTACCATATTGCTCAAAACCTTTAATTAATAAAGATAGAGTCACTAGCGTTCCTCCAAGGACATCACATGTTCCCGGCAAGATTATAAGTTTACGCATACTTAGTGGTCTGTCCCATTCCCTGTTTTCTTTCATTCCATAGCATTGCACATAGCAAAACAATAAATATTTCCGGTGTTTGAAACTCTGTTACTAAGGAAGCTAAACTTAAATAAAGCAATATGAGAAAACAACAAAGTGGTCTACCTTCTTGTGTTTGATAGAGGTGAGCAGCAAAAGATATAAAAAATGTCATAAAAAACAAAGTTCCTATTAACCCAGATTTATATAATAAAGTTCCTAAAATAAAACTTTCAGTACCAATTCTTGTAAATTTATATATTGGTTCTACAGGAGATCCATTTATTCCATGTCCTAAAAGAGGTTCTTCCACAAACTTTTCCCACGTTCGCTGGTAAATTAAATTTCTACTTGCTGTAGAATCTTTGCGGAAGTTACTAGTAGCTTCAATAGTATTAGAATATGTATCAGTAATGAAATCTGTTACGGACGGTAGCGACAGTGTAGTGAAGCTTGTGAGGGCAAATAAAGCCAAGATAAATGCAATTCCTCTAGTTTTGCTTATTTTGATTAGAGAGCGTACAAATAGTACTATTAGTAAAGCTAACCAAGCATTACGTGTTTGACAAATCAGTATGAGAAAAGCACATACTGAAAATATGGGTAAAGTCCACCACCGCTGTTTAATATCTAGGACAATCAGACCAGCAAAGCCAATCGCAAAAGAAGAAACTGTAGGATGTGGAAAGAAAAATGTGTAACGGACTAATCCAGCAAATTTATGAGTCAAATAGTATGGAACTAAATAGTTGCTAACACTACTTAATTCATTTGGATCATACACTCCTTTATCTGTCAGCATCGCAAACAAGTTTCTGGGTGGAATCAAAAAAGGTTCTGATAGCACAAAATGAAAAAATAGCCACCATACAATCATCAAACAGATGATGCTTGAGAAAGCCCAAGCTACTGTTTGGAGTCGAATGCGAATGCTATGGCTTTGGACATACCAAAGCAATAACCCACAGCAACCCCATGCTAAAAATGGATTAAGTAACTCTCTAGGTGCAATTACTGGGGAGTTGTAGACATAAGTCCATGCTCTATAGAAAGCAAATGTAATAACTGAAATGACCTCTAAAGTGGGACGTGATAAGCGTATTTTCTTGTAAAAATATAGCTCGTATAGAGCGATACTAACTACCCAAAACATGGGTATGAGAGTCCAGCCAATAAACCACCAGAGGGGGATCAAAATAATTCCCCAGCAAACTACTCTCTCTGCTGGAGTTAAGACCTGCCAATGCAGCCAAATCCCGTTAAAGAGCCTATCTTTATCTGAGTATAAAGTTGTGTGTAAAGATACGTATCGTCTCATTACTTGATGGGAAGATTTTCTTGTTTGTATACGTATCTATCAGTCCGTGGTTCGACACCATTGATCACCAAACCGATAATGTGAGCGTTGTGTCGCATCAGTTGCTCTAGAGTTTCTTGTACCATGTAGCGATCGCTTACTTCTAACCGAACTACCAACAACACGTTAGTTACGGCTTTAGCCATCAAAGCTGTTTCACTAGTGGAACTCACTGGAGCGCTATCAACAATAACGTAATCATAGTTACCAGCAGTTTGAATAGCATTAAGATGCTTTTCAAATCCTCCACGGGCGATAAATTTTACCTCTTTGTGGTTTGCTTGAGGTATTGCTGGTAATATATCCAATCCTGGACTAATCTGTAATGGTTTCACCGATGTATCTGTTTGCGATCGCACAGTATAGCCAAAATCCCGGCTCAGCTTAGCCTTACGGAAATCACCATCCACTATTAGCACACGAAATCCCAGCAATACTAAAGCTTTAGCCAACTCCAGAGTTACTTTTGTTTTCCCTTCTCCTGGAGTAGAACTAGTCACCATCAGGCGCTGATTTTCCAACTCCATCAAGCTAATGGTGGAAGCCAGCCATTGAAAAGGTATTTCTGTTTCGGTAAATTTCAAATTGGAAGATTTGAAAATCGGAATCCTCCCCAATATAGGAAGTTGAATATCTTGCAAATCCTTTTGTTTGAGTCGTGAATTGCGAGACTCCAAAAAATAAATAAGGGCAAGGCTACCAAATATTGAAGCTAAAACACCACCAATAAACATCAAAGATCTTTTAGGACTTGTCGGTTTAAAATCAACAGTTGGTTGATCTAGAACTTGTACATTTGGATAAGCATCAAAAGCACTGATTTTGGACTGCTCTAGTTGAGCAAAAATTCCTTTGTAGACTCCTTCTGCGAAATCGTATTTCCGCTGTAGATCCGATAGTTGAGCTTGTTGGTTAGAAATTGCTCTGAGTTCAGTTTCAAACTTCTGTATTTGATTTTGAATTATTGTTGCTTGCTTTTGCAGCGCTTGACTCTCACTACTAACCTGGACTAAATCTACAATTAAGTCCATGGTGGCTTCCTTAAAGTTATTACCACCAAAACTAGTATCTAAACCTTCAGCCTTTGTCACCACGATAACAAGTTGTCTATTAAGTGCAGTTACAAGTTCTTGGCGTTTTTGCAATAAGGATATGAGATTGGGGTGTTTTTCAGTAAATACTCCTCTGCTGAGAGCAATATCAGAGTTGACTTCACTTAGCTTCTGTCGCAATACTTGGTATTCTTTATTTTGTGCCAAACGCAAAGAATTCATTGCCAATTGGGGAGTTAAGCGCAATTTTTGACTTAACTCTGTAGAACGAGTTGCTCTTGCTTGTGCTTCAGCAACTACCTGCGCTTGTGTTGTTCTCAATGTCTTGATGGCTTCTACCAGATTTGTAGTTTGCTCCTCACTACTGACAAGCCCCGTAGCTTGCTTAAAATCTGCCAGTCTATTCTTTGCTAACAGTAAGTTCTCTTCAGCTTGTTTGATCTGGGGTTGGTTGAACTGCTGCCGAGACAATGCTGTACCTTGGCGCAATTTATTCAACCGGGTTTGATAACTGTTAATTAGGCTTTCTGCTCTATGCTGAGCGAGTTCTGGTAGGGAAGCTGTAACTTTTAGTTGAATAGTTGTAGACAGATCAACAGGCTTGACTTTAAATAATTTTTTGTAACTCTCTAGACTACGATACTTGTCCTTTTCTGGGTCAGACAACCATACGGGACGAATGACATCATCACTAGTGATAATAGAGGTTTGAACATTTAACGGGTTGAGTTCGTTAGTAAAGGAAATACCTTGGTCTTTAAGTTGTCCTAAAGTTCCTAAACTTGCATCTAAGTTAGTTGTGGTATCTGGCAAAATCAGCTGAGCAGCAGATGTCCAAGTCCGGGGAAATATTCTGTCTATTAAAACTATTAAAATCCAAATTACAATATTTAGACTTAAAAGATAAAACCAGTACTTCTTGAGAATTGGGGCTGCCATTACAGATCCGCACCTTAGTTTTTATGAGTGTAGAAAAAAGAAATCGCTACCTAACTTAATCACTCAACTCTCAAACGAAAATCTTTGCTGCTCTTGTCACTAATCATCCGAGCATGTCTGCGAGTAAATTCCCCTACAGAAGGATTTCCTTGCGGGTGAGTTACTCCACTGGCTTGTTGCCAAATTTGTCTAGATGCTACACACATTTCATAAGTGGAAATCTCTCTTCCAGAAGATTTACTAATAGATTTTTTAACGTGATACCACTTTGTTTCCTTGCATTGGTCACACCAGAAAGCCTCCAACCATTCACCCTCTAAAGGGACTGCTGTTTTAGTGGCTACTAAAATCAGTGCATTGCGTCGCGCTATTCCCTTTTGTCGGAGTTGTTCGGTCTGATCGGCATACAATGCATACTTTTGACTCATACTATACAGATTACATCTATGAATTGGACAATAAATAGCCCGTCGCCTTGAGCGTTTCCGATTTTTGTGACACTGATTCTGCAATTCGCCCTCACTCATCTAGATAAAACATAGATATAAATAAGGTTACGTCGGAGTGACTGAGGTCACAAAGACCATCAAAGCCTAACTCCTAACACTAAGTTATGGATAATTCAGCTAAAAGCATGATAGTAACTGTATTTATAAGGAATGTATCTAAAGATAGATTAAAAGTCAACTAACTCTAATTAGATTTTTTTGCTTTTTTTAGTATTCAACACAGACATAGTTTCATTACTAAAATCTGGCATAATGTCAAAAATATAACTAAACTAAAATAAATTTAGTGCTGAGTATTCAGTAAAATCAAACACAAACCTATTTGAGCAATAAAGCTTTAAGGGCTGTTTGTGCAATCTAATCCCGCTGAGATAGATGAGGCAATTAGGTTAATAAAGTCATAAGGTTAGCAATTCGAGAAATAATGAGCCAGTGGTAAATCTCAAGTAAAGTACTTTGATCGAAACGATATAAGCCAAAACGATGTTTTTTGTTTTAAATCCTTAAATTAATTCAATTAACCGTATTTTTCAGTTTTTTTACTATTAAAATATACTTAACAATAATTTGCTGCTTTTACCTGATGTTTTAAGCTAATTTTTTCCACTTTCCACCCAATTCACAGTACTTAATCACCAGTCCCTTTTACTGTTTGCACTTTAGCATCAAGCAAAAGTCTTATGCCATATCTAAATTCTTAAATATGTAGTATTACGTTATAAATAGTTATATTAATAACTTCACTGTACAGAAAATTTATTACAGAATTTAATATTTTTTATACTTTAGTATTTATTACCTAAGTGTTTACTCGTAAATACCCTAGATATAGGATATATATATTTATTTATGTATAGGCCTATAATTACCGCTTTTAGACGCAAGCTAACGAATAGAAGAATGCCTCTTTCCCTACTCCCTATGTTTCTGGAGAGATAAGTGAGATTTTTGATAAAATTTAAGAATATAGCAAAAGTCATCCTTGAGCAGTTGCGATCGCTTTTAAAAGCCAAGCCTTGTAATACAAAAATTCAAATTTGAAACCAAGCAGTCAAAGCCACAGCCAAAGCATCTGCGGCATCATCTGGCTGAGGAATCTCATCTAAGTTCAATTCTCGTGCTACTGCTTCTTGCACTTCATGCTTATCAGCATTACCGTATCCAGTCAGGGCTTGTTTGATTTGGGCAGGGGTGAACTCCACATATGGGAGACGACGCTGGGCTAACACCAAAACGACTACACCCCGCGCTTGCGCCACGAGAATAGTACTTGCCATCCGATAAAAGAATAACTTTTCGATCGCAACTAAATCTGGTTGTAACTCTTCGATGACGGCGTGTAAATCGTCAAACAAGGTACACAACCGTTGTCCCATTTCAGTTTTTGCAGGTGTAGTGATTACTCCAAAATCCAGCATATCCACTGTTGTATCTTGTACCTTAGCTGAAATTTGATTGCAGGCAATTGCCCCAAATCCTAAAGTTGCTAGTCCAGGGTCTAATCCCAAAATTCGCTTTTTCATTAAATTTACTGAGAAAGAGGTTAAAGTATGGGGGTGTTAAATTAATTCGTAATGACGCGACGCTCCTGCGTCGCTAACGCTTCGCTATCGAGGACTCGCTACCGCTGCGCTAACGTAATTTGTAATTCGTAATGACGCGACGCTCCTGTGTCGCTCTAAGCGAAGCTATGCCGCAGGCTTTACGCTGACGCTCGTACTTCGCTAACGCTATCGAGGACTCGCTACCGCTGAAGCTCGTACCGACGCTCGATGACTCGCTCTAAGCGAAGCTATGCCGCAGGCTTTACGCTACGTTATCGCTACCGCTGACGCTCGAGGACTCGCTACCGCTGACGCTCGAGGACTCGCTACCGCTAACGCTAACGCTAACGTAATTAAGTTTTGTAATGGGGATTTGACCCCAACACAAAACTTGTCGGTTATGGAACCGGGGGACTTAAACCCACGAAACTCGTTAAGAATACTGGCAACTTTAACGATTTACTCTCAGTCCAAGGTAATTGAAAAATATAATAGTTCCACGCTTGGTGCTTAAATCAGGTGGTGTACATTTTCTGTTAAACATTTTTTGTAGCACTGCTCCAAATCAGGTATGTCAATCGGTTTTCTCAGACAAGCCCTCAAAGCCCTGCAAAAGCAGTCGCACAGTCGCACTTCTTATCGAGTAAACCAGTGGTTTAAGTGGTTATCCCCTGGACTATCGATTAAACGCTGGTTGTTGATTAGTGTTGGAGGTGTACTGCTGGCGAGTCTGGGGTTGGCTATTTGGATTAAGCTAACCCCGATCTTTTGGATGTTGGAGTTACTTAAGAGTTTCCTGGGAGTAATCACCAATATTTTACCCAACTATATCAGTGGCCCTTTAGTGCTGCTTTGCGGCTTATTATTGCTACTTTGGGGACAAACTCGCACTGTCGGCTCAATCACTAAGGTGCTGAGACCAGAAGGTGAAGAGGAACTCATTGATGTTTTATTAGCCCATCGTCGATTATACCGAGGGCCAAAAATAGTAGTAATTGGTGGTGGCACAGGACTTTCTACCTTACTCAGAGGACTGAAAACTTACAGTGCCAATATTACTGCAATTGTGACTGTAGCTGATGATGGCGGGTCTTCTGGGCGATTGCGCCAGGAATTTGGCGTGCTACCACCAGGAGATATTCGCAATTGTTTAGCAGCCCTAGCGGATGAAGAAAAGTTATTAACAGAATTATTTCAGTACCGCTTTCGGGCTGGAGATGGGTTGAGCGGTCACAGTTTTGGTAATTTATTTTTAACCGCAATGAGTGACATTACTGGAGATTTGGAACGGGCTGTTGCAGCTAGTTCTAAAGTACTAGCGGTAAGAGGACAAGTACTACCAGCAACTCTCAGTGATGTTCGCCTCTGGGCAGAATTGGACGATGGTCGCCGCATTGAAGGTGAGTCTAGCATTCCGAAGGCAGGGGGTAAAATTGTCCAGATTGGTTGCATTCCGGCAAATCCTCCAGCCTTACCAGCAGCGATTAAGGCGATTAAAGAAGCTGATTACATTATCATTGGCCCAGGTAGTCTTTACACCAGCCTCATCCCTAATTTATTAGTACCACAAATTGCCGATGCGATCGCTCAAACCAAAGCCCCGCGTATCTATGTCTGCAATATCATGACTCAACCAGGAGAAACTCAAGCATACACCGTTGCTGACCACATTCGAGCGATTGATGCTGCTTGTGGGCAAAGACGGCTATTTGATGCTGTGCTGGTACACAAAAAATCCCCCTCTGAACAATCACTTATCCGCTATGCCCAACAAAATTCTCATCCCGTGTTTCTAGACAGAGAAGCCGTCACCCAACTAGGGCGGCGGGTTGTTCCAGCGAATGTTTTATATGAAGATGAAACGGGTTTTGTCCGTCATAACCCGCAAAAACTAGCACGGGTACTGTTGCGCTGGTACGGTGGAACTCATCATGGAAGGTGAAGGTTTGTCATTTGTCAGTTGTCGTTAGTCACTAAAGACCAATGACCAAATTATTATGAAAATTTTTCTTGCAGATGCACAGGCAACTCAACGTTTGGGTATTACTCTTGGTAAATACTTAACAAGTAGTAGTGTAATTTTACTAAAAGGTGATTTGGGTACTGGTAAAACTACTTTAGTTCAAGGTATTGGTAAAGGTTTAGGAATAACTGAATCAATTGTTAGCCCTACTTTTACACTCATCAATGAGTACACTGAAGGACGTTTGCCTCTGTATCATTTAGATTTATATCGCCTAGAACCACAAGAAGTGGCTAGTTTGAATTTAGAAACTTATTGGGAAGGTATGGAAGTCACACCGGGAATTGTGGCAATTGAATGGGCAGAACGAATGCCATACAAGCCAGATAGTTATTTGAGTGTGCATTTGACCTATGGGCATGACGGCGATCGCCAAGCTGAAATTACACCATATAATTGTATTATTCACCCAGCGATCGCTGGGTGAATAATTAATCGCCATCGCTATGGATATTATCTGAAAATTCCTGCAAATAGTCGCGGGGGAATTTTACACTTACCCTATCTGCCACTACCACGTTCAGTACAGTCGATTACTAACATTTTTCTCTCGATTTTTTAGAAAATAAACGGTTTTTTGATATCAGATATATTCTGATTAGTTTTTACTAGCTTTTTTTCGTTAAAAACCTGATTTAATTTGTTGTAATCAACTCAATTTGATAAGATATAAAATGCTCGTAGTTATGCTTTAGCGCTAAATAAACTCTAAAATCTATCGCAAATTTTAGTTTTGCCACGCGCACGCATGTAACACACCAATATAGTTAGTTCTAGTGCGTTAAGAACATTAGTTTTCAAGCATCTTACATTTGATATTTTGTGAGGTTGAGTTACTTCTGTGATTAGTTCTGGTAAAAATATTCCATAACTAATCAAACTTTTTGAGCAGTGAAAGCTAGTACAGAAAAGTTAAACAAAAATCAATTTTTGGATAAATTGTCTAACTTATCCTTGTATTCAGTATTCCCAAAAATTAGTTAATATCTATACATAAGTACTACTGAAAAAGTTAGGACTACTGCAAAAAAGTTAAAGCTTGACCTCGCACTTCAGTATTTACCTGCCCGTTGTGATAAACAATCTGACCGCCGACGATGGTTGTTACGGGCCATCCTGTGAGATTCCAGCCTTCAAAAGGACTCCAACGACACTTGGTTAACAGTTCCTCGCGCCGGACTGGACGATATGTATCTAAATCTACAAGCACTAAGTCAGCATCGTAACCAGGTGCGATCGCCCCTTTGTTGGGGATACCATAAGCTACAGCTACAGCCTTAGACATCCAATGAGCAACTTGAGCAATAGTACACTTGCTCTGTATCGCTGCTGTTAACATCAAAGGCAGAGAAGTTTCTACTCCAGGCATCCCGGAGGGACTATTGGGGTATTCTTGGGCTTTTTCCGCTAAGGTGTGGGGTGCGTGATCTGTGGCGATGAAATCAATCACACCATCGCGCAAAGCCTGCCATAGGACTTCGTTATCGTGAGGCGATCGCAACGGTGGATTCATCTGTGCCAGAGTACCAATTTTCTCATAAGCGTCGGTATTTAACAACAGATGCTGTGGTGTTACCTCTGCTGTTACCCAACTAGGTTTATGCTGACGCAGCAAATCCGCTTCTTGTGCTGTTGACATGTGCAGAATATGCAGACGACGTTGATATTTTTGAGAAAGTTTCAATGCTAGTTGCGTTGCTAGCATTGCAGCTTGATTATCTTGAATTTGGGAATGAATTGCTGGATCGTGAATACCAGCAAATTCTTGCCGACGTTGATTGATTCTGGCTTGGTCTTCGGCATGAACTGCAATTAAGCGTTTACCCTTGGCAAATATTGCCTCTAATGCTGCATCTTGATCGACCAGCAACTGACCATGCATCGACCCCATAAAAATTTTAATTCCTGGTGTCGGCTTTGCCGAAAGTAAATCTGGGAGATTTTCTGTTGTGGCTCCAATAAAAAAGCCATAATTAACCAAGCACTTGTGGGAGGCACGTTGTAGCTTGTCATCTAAAGTTTGCTGCGTAGTTGTGAGGGGGCGCGTGTTGGGCATTTCTAAAAAGGAAGTAACTCCTCCTTTGGCGCAAGCACAACTAGCTGTGAATAAATCTTCCTTATGTTCTAATCCTGGTTCGCGGAAGTGTACCTGAGGATCAATAACTCCTGGCAACAAAGTTAAACCTTGGGCGTCAATTTCTGTGGTTGGTGTAATCTGGGAAATTTCCGGGGCAACTTCCACTATTTGGCGATCGCGCGTTTGCACATTCCCCATTATCCATTCACCATTAGGTAGAATAATGCGAGCGTTGCGAATCAGTAAACTTATTGGGGAGGACATAAAATTCAGAAATTCCAAATTCCAGAATGAGAAAATCCAATCTTGGCAAGGATTATAGTCATTTACCCAGTGCAAATCAAAGCCAGAGCCGTATTGTTTAACAAATCACTATTGTTTTAGGTTAAACTTGGTTGCGCTCTTGATAGCCGATTTTTACCAGATACTAACAAAGGTTTATTTTCAATTATGAACAACCCTGCCGAGATCCTCTTATGACTAAGAAATTAGAGTTCTACCGTTAATATTATATAGATATAGTCTCTAGCTTAAAAATAGAGGCTAGGGATGAGGAAAATGTGGTTCGACTCCGCTCACCAACTGGGAGATGAGGGAGACGCGGAGAATAATCAATGACAATTCCCCATTTCCAATTTCCCATTCCCCATTAATTACCTACATTTTTCTTTTACTTAAATAGTTTCATGCAAAATCAAGTGTCTGATAACAACTCTGGCCAACAACCTGATAATTCCTGGATCGCAGAGCTAGGTAGAACAATAGTACTAAGCATTGTTCTCGCTTTGGGAATTCGTACCTTTGTCGCTGAAGCACGCTGGATTCCTTCGGGTTCGATGGAACCGACACTGCATGGTACGCCTGATCAGTGGGAAGCAGACAAAATTATTGTCGATAAATTGAAGTATAAATTCTCAGAACCGCAGCGAGGCGATATTGTAGTTTTTTCACCAACAAAAGAACTACAAAGAGAAAAATATGAAGATGCTTTTATTAAGCGTGTAATTGGTTTGCCTGGGGACAAAGTAGAACTCAGAAACGGCAAAGTTTATATCAATAATAAATCTCTACAGGAAGAAAATTACTTATCTACCAAACGGCGTACAGACATTGATGTTTGCAAATCAGCACCACTATCGGCTTTTTTGTCGAAGCCCCAAACTATCCCATCTAACTCATATTTAGTGCTAGGTGACAACCGCGAGAATAGCTACGATAGCCGTTGCTGGGGTGTTGTTCCCCGTGGGAATATCATAGGTCGTGCTGTGGTAAGATTTTGGCCCATAGAACGTATAGGAGGAATCAACAAATCGCCACTTTACCCTCAAAACTAGGGGTACTGGGGAATAGGGGTATCTAAACAGGGTAAGTTTTTGATATTTTACGTTTTGTGCCGAATTCCATACTTCGGCTTTCGGCTACCTCAGTACCTCAGTACCTAATCACTACTCCCCAGTTCCTTTTTCAGTACTTGGCACGGGCTCGCTAATAGCACTCAGCACTGAGTAAGGTAGAGTGGAACTATGATTCCTCATCTAGCTAAAATCTTACTGTATCCAATTAAGTCACTGGATAGTGTAGAAGTTGAGAATGTAGCAGTTCTTGCCAGTGGCGCACTACAGCATGACCGTGAGTTTGCTATTTTTGACGAGCAAGATGGGTTTGTTAATAGTAAGCGCAATGCTAAAGTGCATTTGTTGCGATCGCAATTTACACTTGTGAATAGAACTGTCTCACTACAAATTCCAGGCAGTAACTCCACACAAGTTTTTCATCTAGATTGCGATCGGCAAGCGCTACAAGCTACTTTAAGTGATTTTTTTGGGTTTGCTGCCACATTGCGACAAAACCCTCTAATGGGCTTTCCTGACGATACAAATTCACCCGGCCCAACAATAATTAGCACAGCAACATTAACAGCAGTCGCTGCTTGGTTTCCGGGTTTGAGTGTCGAGGAAATGCGTCGTCGGATACGTGCCAACATTGAAATTGATGGTGTACCGGCATTTTGGGAAGACCAATTATTTAGTGAACAAGGTGATTTTGTCTCCTTTCGAGTGGGAGATGTGCATTTTTTGGGGGTGAATCCATGTCAGCGTTGTATAGTTCCAACACGGGATTCCCTTTCAGCAGAAGTTTATCCAAACTTTCAAAAAATATTTGTCAAACAGCGACAACTGACTTTACCTCAAGGGGTAGCTTCATCCCGTTTTAATCATTTTTACAAGTTGAGTGTCAATACACAATTACCAACATCAGAGGCTGGAAAGATTTTACAAATCGGCAACGAAATTGAGATAAATTCGATGTTATAGCAATCGGCTTTCATTTGTGAATTGAGCTACGTAGTGAATTGTTTCAGCTATTCTAGTGCATTAGATTTAATCAGCGTAGATTGGTTGAACGAAGTAAAACCCAACATAGATCTCGGTGTTGGTTTACCCTGCGGAAGCCGCCCTCCAGGCGTCTACGTTCCTCAAACGCCACTTCACTCAAGTCGAGCCAGCCGCTTGCGGGGGTTCCCCCCGTTGTGCGAACTGTCGTGGGAAACCCGCCCACGTGAGTGGCTCCCCAACCTACAAAATTTATTGCATCATTTTAGCTGAAATAGTCAAGTAGGTAAGGAACACACTTCGGCTACGCTCAGTGTATCGCTAAGAATTAATAATTATTATTGGTAGACCTTAACATTTGGGTATAGCTAATAATAGCAAACATCCTCTTAGCATTGGGGAAGAATCAAACAACAATGTTATCCAAACTGAAGCCTGTCAAATCTCTCAATCGCTTAGTTGGCAGAGTTTATGCCAAAATGCCCCTGAGCTATGTTCTTATTGTGCCTTCCATATTACAAATTTGCGGGGCCGTAGGACTTGTGGGGTATCTTTCGGTTCAGAATGGACAAAAAGCAGTAAAAGAGCTTGCTGTTCAGTTAGAAAATAAAATTTGCGATCGCATTGAACAGCATCTCAATACTTACTTAACAACACCAAAGCAAATTAATCAAATTAATATAGATGCAATTAAGCTAAATTTACTTAACCTTGCTGATTTTCAGACTACTGGAAATTACTTTTGGAAACAGATGCAAGTTTTTCAGGTTGGTTATAATAACTTTGCCAACTCTCAAGGTGAATTTATAGGTGTTGAACGTTTAGATGATGGCAAGCTTTTAATTAATGAAGTTACTGAAAAAAATGGCATCGGTAAACTTTATGTTTATAATACAGACGACCATGGGAATCGTCGTCAACTACAGTCAGTCAAAAATTACGATCCTCGTTTAGAAGCGTGGTATGTAGATGCAGTCAAATTCGGTAAACCAGTTTGGAGTCAAATTTATCAATGGGAAGATAAACCAGAAATTTTATCTATATCTTCCAGTTATCCTCTTTATGATGATGCCAACCGACTAATTGGAGTGATTGGCGTTGATTTAATATTATCACAAATTAGCAATTTTCTCGCCGATTTAAATGCTGATCAGTTTGGCAAAACTTTTATTTTAGAGCGTTCCGGGCTAATGGTAGCTACTTCTACCAATAAACCACAATATACAGTAATTAATGGTCAAGTAAAACGCCTATCAGGATTAGATAGTCAAGATGCTTTAGTTCAAATCACAACGCAAAATTTGATTAAAAACTTTGGCAGTCTTGGATTTATTGCGGGAAAACAACAATTAAGCTTTACCAATGCTGGTGTACGTTATTTTGTGCAAGTAGACAATTGGCAAGACAAGCTAGGGCTTGATTGGTTAATTGTGGTGGTGATTCCCGAAGACAGTTTTATGGAGCAAATTAACGCAAACATCCATACCACCATTATGCTTTGTATAGCTGCCTTTTTTATGGCTATACAAGTTAGTATTTTGACTGCTCGTTGGGTAATTAAGCCGATTCAGCAATTAAACAAATCAGCCAAAAAAATTGCTCAAGGTACATGGGAGCAAACAACAGAAATTCAACGCTCAGATGAACTAGGAGAATTAGCTAAGTCATTTAAAACTATGGCAAAGCAACTGCAAGCATCTTTTAATGCTTTAAAAGCCAAAAATGCTGAAATGAAAGTTCTCAATGAGGAGCTTTCTGCTAAGCAGAGTCAACTGACACAATTTTTAGAAGCTATCCCAGCGGGTGTATTTGTTATAGATCATCAAGGTAAACCTTATTATACAAATCAAAGCGGGCAAGAAATTCTTGGTCAAGGAATAGTAGTTGGAGTGACTGGTGAGCAATTGTCACAGGTATATCAAGTTTATCTTGCAGGAACTGAGCAACTATACCACAGCGATCGCTTGCCAATTTTGAGAGCATTACAAGGGGAATGTGTGAGAGTTGATGATATGGAAATTCACCGATTTGATAAAATCATTCCCATAGAAGTTTTTGCTAAGCCTATCTATGATCAATCGGGTAATATTACTTTTGCGATCGCGATATTTTTTGATATTACCCAACGTCAACAAACCAAAAAAGTATTGTCAAAATATAATCGCATTTTAGAGGCTCAAGTAGAAAAGCGCACCAAAGAATACTCAGAAGTAATTGAGCAATTACAAAATGCTCAAAAAGAACTAATTCAATCACAAAAAATCGCTGCTCAAGGACAACTAATAGCTGAGCAAGCTAATCGTGCTAAAAGCGAATTCCTGGCCAATATGAGTCACGAATTGCGTACTCCACTCAATGCTATTCTCGGTTTTACTCAAGTCATGAGCCGAGACTATTCTTTATCCAGTGAAAATCAAGAAAACTTAGCAATCATTAATCGTGCTGGTGAGCATCTGCTTAACCTAATCAACGACATTTTGGAAATGTCCAAAATTGAAGCTGGAAAAATTACTTTAAATCTCAGTAACTTTGATTTAATTCATCTATTAAAAAACCTAGAAGGAATGCTGCGGTTGCGTGCTGCATCCAAAAACTTACAACTGGTGTTTGAATACCCATCAAATATTCCTCGATACATAAATACTGATGAAAGTAAATTACACCAAGTTTTGCTCAACCTCTTAGGTAATGCGATCAAATTTACTAATGCAGGGAAGGTAATGTTGCGTGTGAGACTGGAAACTGGACAAAAAGATGCGGGGACGCGGGGATACAGTGAGTCCAGTGCTGCGGGAGGGTTTCCAACGCCAGTCGCTCATGGAGGAAACCCGCTCACGAGGGTGGCTCCCCAAAACCGCGCTGGCTCCTTTGCAGGCAACTGGCGAACCCGTAAGGGGGACGCCAGGAGTAAAATTTTCTCCGTGTCCTCTTCCCAGTCCCTAATTTTCGAGATTCAAGACACTGGTGCAGGTATTGCCTCACAAGAAATCGATTTGCTATTTGAAGCTTTTGAACAAACTGAAACTGGGAAAAAAGCACAACAGGGAACAGGACTCGGTTTAGCAATTAGTCGTAAATACGTACAACTCATGGGAGGAGATATCAGCGTCAGCAGTAATCCTGGCATGGGTAGTACATTTGTTTTTGATATTCAAGTTGGTTTAGCTGAATCTAACGAAATCAAGATCAACCAAAGCAAATGTCAAACTTTTGGTTTAGCCTCTACTCAAGGTAAATACCGTATTTTGGTAGTTGACGATGTAACAGAAAGTCGCTTACTAATAGTAAAAATTCTGACATCTATAGGTTTTGAAGTTAATGAAGCTACAAATGGTACGGAAGCGATCGCTCATTGGGAATCTTGGCAACCACACCTGATATTTATGGATATGCGAATGCCAATCATGGACGGCTACGAAGCCACAAGAATCATCAAAGCAAGGGAGATCGATATTAAGAAGATGCTTCCCCATACCCCTCATCCCCTCCATCTCCCCAATGCCAATACTATTATAATTGCCCTCACAGCTAGCGCCTTTGAAGAAGAACGTCAGAAAATTTTGTCACTCGGCTGTGATGATTTTATTCGCAAGCCCTTTACACAAGACGTATTATTGGAAAAACTAAGTGAATATCTAGGTGTAAAATATATCAACTCCATAGAAGTTGCCAATACAGCAGTCGTTGACCAAAAAATACAGACGTTTGACAATGAGGGTGAACTTTCAAGACTGTTATCGCAGATGTCACCCGAATGGTTGGATAAAATTCACTACGCCGCAGCCAGCTGTAGCGATGACCTGATTTTAGAGTTGCTTGAGCAAATTTCACCAGATAGCGAGCAAATTTTTCAAGTATTCAAAGATTTAGCAAACAACTACCAGTTTGAAAAAATCATGGAATTGACAAGAACAAACGGAGAATGAACTACCAGCGGTTAGATCCTGATAAAAAAGATATTTTGATTGTTGATGATCTGGCTGACAATCTGCGAGTTTTATCCTCGCTGTTGACAAGAGAAGGATACAAAGTTCGCAAAGCTTTAAACTGGCAAATGGCATTAATAGCTTGTCAAACAGTATTACCTGATTTAATTTTACTTGATATTATGATGCCAGAGATTGATGGTTATGAGGTGTGCAAAAGATTTAAATCTTGGGATTTAACTGCTGACATCCCAGTAATTTTTATTAGTGCTTTAGATGATGTCTTCGATAAAGTCAAAGCTTTTAAAATCGGTGGTGTTGACTACATTACTAAACCTTTTGAGGTGCAAGAAGTTTTAGCGCGTGTGCAAAATCAACTAGCTTTAAGGGCAGCACAACAAGAAATATTAAATCTCAATATAGAACTAGAACAAAGAGTAAAACAGCGGACTGGGGAGTTAGAAAAAACTCTGCAAAAACTCCAAAGTGAAATTATTTCCCGTCAACAGCTGCAAAAAAAGTTACTAGATATAGCGCTACATGATTCTCTAACAGGTTTACCGAATCGCGCTCTATTTATCAGACGATTAGAAAAAGCTTTAAATCATGCTAAGCAAGAATATAATTATCAGTTTGCGGTGCTATTTCTAGATTGCGATCGCTTCAAAGTTATTAATGACTCTCTGGGGCATCTCGTAGGAGATGAATTATTGATTGCGATCGCTCATCGTCTGCAAACATGTTTAATATCTGGTCAGACTTTAGCACGATTAGGCGGCGATGAATTTGCAATTCTCTTAGAAAACATCACAAATATCAATTTGGCCATCCAAGTTGCCGAAAGGATTTTACAACAGCTAACACTAACTTTTAAACTTACTAGATATGAAGTATTTATGAATGCCAGTATTGGAATTAGTTGGGGTAATAAAGATTATGATCGACCAGAATATTTATTGCGAGACGCCGATACAGCCATGTATCGTGCTAAAGCTTTAGGTAGAGCTAGATATCATGTTTTTGATCCAGCAATGTATCAGGAAGCTCTTCAACTTTTAGACTTAGAAAACGACCTGAGACGAGCTGTAGAACGACAAGAATTCCTTGTTTACTATCAACCGATAATTTCCCTCAGTACTGGCAGAATTTCTGGATTTGAAGCCCTGCTACGCTGGCAACATCCCAGCCGCGGCTTAGTTTCTCCCACAGAGTTTATTTCTGTTGCGGAAGAAACGGGTTTAATTAATACAATCAATATCTGGGTATTACAGTCAGCTTGTCATCAACTGAGAGTTTTACAGCGTCATTCACTGATATCACAATCCCTAACTATCAGTGTTAATTTGAGTGCGCGATTGTTTTTACAACCAAATTTGGTAGCACAAATTGATCAAATTATTAATGAAACTAAAATCAACGCCGCCAACTTGGAGCTAGAAATTACAGAAAGTGTAATTATGGAAAATATTAATACTGTGAGTTCAATTCTTCAGCAACTAAGGCAACGCCAAATAAAATTAGTGATGGACGACTTCGGCACAGGTTACTCATCTTTAAGTTATCTACATAATTTTCCTCTAAATGCACTCAAAATTGATAAATCATTTGTCAAACGTATGCAAGAAAACCAAAATAATATGGGGTTAGTACCTGCAATGATTAGTATTGCTGATTCAATGGGGATGGCCACAATCGCAGAAGGCGTTGAAACACAAGAACAGTTAGTTCAACTGAGAAGTTTAAACTGTAATTTTGCTCAAGGATATCTTTTTTCTCAACCCCTAGAACCAAAATTAGCTCTTGAGATGCTGACCACAACACCTCAATGGTAAATTATAAGAATGCTTCATTAGCATAACAGATAATTCTAAAATGATAGAAAATTAGTTAATATTAATATATATAAAATTGCCAAATGCATTTAGAAGCAAATAATCAATATAAAGGTAATATTTTGGTGGTCGATGATACCCCAGATAATTTACGTTTGCTATCAGCTATGTTGACAGCTCAAGGTTTTGAAGTTCGCAAAGCCCTAAACGGTAAAATGGCATTAACTGCATGTCAAATAGTTTTACCAGATGTGATTTTATTGGATATAAATATGCCTGGTATGGATGGCTATGAGGTATGTCAACAGCTAAAAGCTGACGAGAAAACATTTGAGATTCCAGTCATTTTTATTAGTGCCCTTGATGATGTTTTAGATAAAGTTAAAGCTTTTGATGTTGGTGGAGTTGATTATATTACAAAACCTTTTCATGGGGCAGAAGTTGTATTACGAATCGAAAATCAAATTAATTTGCGATCGCTACAAATTAAACTACAAGAAAAGAATTTATTGTTACAAAAAGCACTTGATAATTTAAAAGCTGCTCAAGTACAACAAATTCAAAACGAAAAAATGGTAGCATTGGGGCAATTAGTAGCTGGAATCGCACATGAAATTAATAACCCCGTCAGTTTTATTTATGGCAACATATTATACGCTAATCGATATCTGCAAGATTTAGTTAATCTGATTGATAACTATCAAAAAGAATATCCAAAACCAACATCCAAAATTCAGAAAATTATTGAAGATATAGATCTGAATTTTGTAATTAACGACCTGCCAAACATGATGGATGCAATGTATAGAGGAGCCAATCGAATTCGTGAGATTGTGGTAGCACTACAAAACTTCTCTCGAATTGATGAAGCCGGAATGAAGCAGGTAAATATCCATGAAGGTATTGATAATAGTTTGCTGATGTTACAACATCGACTCAAGGAAACAGCAAATCGTCCAGTTATTGTTGTAGTTAAAGAATATGGCAATTTACCGTTAGTAACCTGTTATGCCAGTGAGCTGAATCAGGTATTTATGCATTTATTGAGTAATGCTATTGATGCATTAGATAAGGGAATAGGCACTCAGGAGTGGGAAGCGATTAATCACAAAAAAACTGACGATCAACAACTGATAACCGAGCCGCAGATTCGGATTCATACAGGAGTAACAAACTCTGGTACTGTAAAGATAACGATCAAAGATAACGGCCCTGGTGTAGATGAGGTGTTGCGATCGCGTTTATTTGACCCATTTTTCACCACAAAATCTGTAGGCCAAGGTACCGGACTAGGATTAGCAATTAGCTATCAAATTATCGTACAGAAACACCAAGGACAAATTATTTGCACCTCATCCCCAGGCACAGGTGCAGAATTTGTGATTGAAATTCCCATCAAGCAACACTCCCCCTAAGGGGGATAAAAGTTAAAACCTTTACGCTACAAAAGAGCTTTTAATTTACATCAGGCATAATTTCCCATTCCCAAACAGGAACCTCTATAATTATCTGGGTTTATCTACTGTTAAAAATCCACAACCCTGCTAAAAGTATGACAGAAGCTACCCTTCCCGCTTTAATTGAGCAAATGTTGCAGCCTAAATTTTATCCCCACGCAGTCACAGAACCCATTCAACTGATACAAACCCACGTTTCTTATGTGCTGCTGACTGGAGAATACGCCTATAAACTCAAAAAACCCGTGAATTTTGGTTTTTTGGACTTCTCTACACTAGAGAAGCGGCAACATTTCTGTAATGAAGAGTTACGTTTGAATCAGCGGGGAGCAGGCGAACTGTATTTAGAAGTGTTACCAGTGACTCAAGTAGGAGAACAACACCATCTAGGAGCAACTGGGGAAGTTGTAGAATACGCGCTGAAGATGCGTCAGTTTCCTCAAGAGTCGCTGTTGAGTGAACTTTTTGAACAAGGCAAACTAGATGAGTCATATCTAGAAGAGTTGGGACGGGTAGTGGCTCAATACCATGCTGAAGCCTATACGGATGATTACATTCGTAGTTTTGGTGAAGTGCTAAAAGTGCGTGCCGCATTTGATGAAAACTATGAGCAAACGCAAAAGTACATCGGCGGCCCTCAGACACAGGAACAGTTTGCACAAACAAAGCAATATACAGATAACTTTTTTGCAGAACATCGAGAATTATTTACCAGCAGAATTCAAAATCATTACATTCGTGAATGTCACGGAGATTTACACCTGAGAAATATTGCTCTGTGGCATGACAAAATTATGCTGTTCGATTGCATTGAGTTTAACGAACCGTTTCGCTTTGTCGATGTCATGTATGATGTGGCGTTCACGGTGATGGATTTAGAAGCACGGCAACGCCAAGACTTAGGTAATGCGTTTTTGAATGCCTATATAGAACAAACAGGAGACTGGGAAGGCTTACAAGTCCTGCCTTTGTATTTAAGCCGTCAAGCTTACGTTAGAGCAAAAGTAACTTCATTTTTGCTAGATGATCCAAGTGTACCCGTGGCGGTAAAGCAAGAGGCGACAAAAACTGCCGCAGACTACTACACCCAAGCGTGGGAGTATACTAAACCAAATCTTGGGCAACTGATTCTGATGTCAGGGTTGTCGGGTTCTGGTAAAAGTACTACAGCTCGGTATTTAGCTCGTCAATTGGGAGCGATTCAAATTCGCTCGGATGCTGTGCGGAAACATTTAGGAGGAGTACCCCTGTGGGAGAAAGGTGGCGATGATTTATATCGTCCTGAAATGACACAAAAAACTTACACACGGTTGCTAGCGCTGGGAATTATATTGGCTAATCAAGGTTTTACAGTAATTTTGGATGCTAAATATGATCAGCAACAGTGGCGACAAGAAGCAATCGCCCAAGCCCAAAAACACAAACTTCCTCTTCAGATTATTCAATGCACAGCACCACTAGAAGTTTTGCAAGAACGCCTCGCCAAACGTGTTGGTGATATTGCTGATGCCACCGCCGATTTACTCACCTCACAACAAAAGCAAGCTGAACCCTTTACTGAAGCAGAACAACCCTACGTCAAAATTTTAGACACCACTCAATCACAACAAGCGCAACTAAAACAAATAATTGGCTAATAGCCTTTTTGCTAAAAAAAAATTCGTAATTTATAATTGCAATTTATAAATTACGAATTACGAATTGCTGAGCGGAGTTGAAACAAATCGAAGCATTACAAATTATTTCAATTTATGACACAAAAAAATAACGGCTTTTTAAATATTCCTCCAGACTTTTTTTCTCAACTCTTATTTGGGGCATTTTTAACAGCCATCCTATCAATGACAGGTTCGCCACCCGCCCTGAGTATATTTTTAGGAATTATCGGGGGTTTTACTTTAGGTTGGATCACAAGTTCCAGCAAAAATAGCCCCCAGCCTCCGACTGTAGCCTCTTCTGATGGTGTCGATGCTGGATTGAAATATTGGTTATTTTTCATGCTTGGCTTTGTGTTCTTGGGTTATCCAGCACCTATGAGTATTTTGCTAGGTGGAATAGCCGCTTTTGGTGGAGGTTGGATTACTGCTTGGTGGGGTAGTAAAGAAGAAACTAAAACTCAGTTGCAAGTTGAAGAGTCAGAATCTGAGGGAGTTGAACCAACCAATCAAAGACCAACCAAACACCAGAGAAGACCCACCCGTCGTTATCGTCGCGCTCCCGGAAGTTTCAATTTTAGGTTTTGGCAAAGGTAGAGGACTGGGGACTGGGGACTGGGGACTGGGGACTGGGGACTGGGGACTGGGGACTGGGGACTGGGTAATTATCTTTCTCCCTCATCTCCCTCATCTCCCTCATCTCCCTCATCTCCCTCATCTCCCCTACTCCCTACTCCCTACTCCCCACTCCCCACTCCCCCATGTTTCTATACCTATCTAAACTACTACCACTGTTTTTTTATCCATTGGGACTAGCTTGTATGAGTCTAGTAGTGGCATTGGTGATGTTGTGGAAACGGCCACGCGTCGCAGCGATCGCTATTACTTTATCACTAACGCTACTGCTAGTTTGCAGCAATGCTTGGGTTGCTAAGTCACTGGTGCGATCGCTAGAATGGCAAAATATTCCACCCGCAACAGTGCCAAGTGCAGAAGCAATTGTAGTTTTGGGTGGTGCAACTAAATCAGCTTTTCCCCCTAGACCAACGGTTGATTTAAGTGAACAAGGCGATCGCATAATTTACGCAGCACAACTCTATCGCCAGAAAAAAGCTAACTTCATTATTCTTAGTGGTGGTCGCATCGATTGGCGCGGTAGTGGTTCTCCAGAGTCGGCAGATATGGCAAATATCCTCACTTCTATTGGTATTCCTGCTGAGGCAATTATTCAAGAACCTGACTCTCTCAACACTTATCAAAATGCCGTCAATGTCCGCAAAATTCTAGAGTCTCGTGGGATTAAACAGGTATTATTAATAACTTCGGCAATGCACATGCCGCGATCGCTCAAAATTTTCCAACGTCAAGGAATTAATGTTATTCCTGCACCTACTGATTTTCTGGTCAGTGAGGGTGAAATAGCTGAGCTTAGTAGTTCTCCTAAAGCCGCTATACTAAATTTATTACCAGATACTGATAATTTGCATCAATTCACTAATGCTTTAAAAGAATATATTGGCGGCTTTGTATATCGCTTACGTGGTTGGCTGTAAACAATGTCTCAAAATTTACATTATATTTTACCATTTCTGCGGCCCGAAGTTGAAGAAACCTTTGCTGCTTATCAAACAACTCACCAGTTTTATCAGGAAGTTCAAACACGCTCAGAGCATCAGCGTTATTGTGAATGGTATAACGAAACAGCAGAACGCAATCGTCAAGACTTAAAAAAAATGCGCGGCGAATTAAATATTATGCGATGGTTTCGCCGCAGATGAGTAATTTCATGTCCGCCTCAAGACTGATCATGTTGGCTGATATCATGTCCGGCTAATCACTTATCATAAAAATTTCTCCCTTCCCCCTTCGGGTGACGCTCGCAAGCTCGCTAACGCTGCGCTAACGCAGTCGCCTGCGGAGGGAAACCCTCCTTTACTCGCTGTCTCACCGCGTCTCCCTATCTCCGCGTCAGCCAAATCGTAAGTCTTTAAACGGACATGATATGACATGGAGACGCAGGAGTTTTTGATATCTTAAAAAAGAATGCAACAGATGCAAACTTTTAAACCCACGCTTAATCTAATTTCGGAATTTTGAATTGGTATTAGATAATTTCTAACTCATTATCACGTAAGTGTGCTTTAAATTTTTTACTAAACTGGACTAAAATTGGCAAATTAGCGCTCACAGGTCTATTTTCCCATTGAGTGACAATAGCTACAACATCACCCTCTGTGCCTTTGATATCAAAAGCCTGACCGCGATGCTCAGGATGATGGTAAACTACTACCGATTCTTTAATACGGACGCGATCGCCAACTTTCATATCCACATTTACACCTAACTTTTGCTTTTCCACAAGTATCTCCACAGCCATTGCTCACTGAAGTTGCTTTTTTGAAAAATAGACTGATGTAGCAGTCACGTTGAAGCACCTACGATACCAACAAAGCCAGCCTGAGAAGGCTTTGTTAAGCTTGTTCAGCAACATTACAGTCCCTTGGTACTTTGGCAAGTGGTCTAGTTCCTTTATTTTCAGTTGATTTGACATGTTCCCAAAGTTACATAAACTCTCGTAGCGAGTTGACAACAACTAGGGATAACCCAGAAGGTTCTGAGTTAGTATATCGACAAGTTATGTGGAAGAATTGTGCTTTTTCTCTTCCCTAATCGCAAACAAGCAATTTTTCCGAGCGATATTGTAGTCGTTCGGCTGTTTAGTGGAGATTAAAATCCGCACCAAATTCGCCTCCTCAATGCACTTGTTCACTCCCATGGGTGTCTCAGAGGCGCTATTGTCGAGGATGGCAAGCAGGCAAGGAAAAACTCGCTTTGCTTTTGCTATGCGCTTTAATGCCACCATTAATCTTACAACAAATAGATCTTCTGTTCCTACAGACTCAGCTATTGGCAATTCCCTATCACCTATCAATGACGGTGTGGACACAGTTGTTGCATTCTTTGGGGAAGTTGCCGACACATCTGCTGAAATCCTTGTGGATTAAATTCTCGCCAAGCCAATAATCCCAAACCCGTACCACCTATAAGCAAAACTAATATTCCAGTCAACGTTACCAAAGGTTTACTCCGACTTGGTTTTTTAATTGGTTTTTTAATTACTGCTGGTTCTGGGGTTGGTTCCTCTGTGATATCTAAATCCAGCAGCAGTGGAGAATTTTCTACTGTGATGTGTTCTTCTATTTGTGGTTCTGTTTGCGGTTCTACTTCTGGAATCTCGACTGACGGTAGCGGAGTCATCACAGGTACTGAGTATTCTGGGGAAACACGGCAATAAGTTAGAACAATTGATGTGTTATCGTGACCATTTTTTTGGTTTGCGAGATGAATCCATTCATGGACAGCATCTTCAACTGTAATTTGACCTGTTAAAACCGGGATGGCAAGATCTGGCCAATAATTTTCTATGAAGTTATTGTCACTTAAGCCATCAGAACATAACAGCAGTAAGCCATCTTCTTCTAAAATAAATCTTTGAATCAAAAATCTTAATGATTCAGCATCTTTGATACCCAAAGCTTGTGTCAAAGCATTAGCATCCGGGCGCAATAGTGCTTTTTGATACAAATTTCGCCCTGAGCGGACTTCCCGTGTGACGACATCATCATCTACTGTGAGTAACTGACAGTAGTGGCGAGTCATCCAATAGGCGCGGCTATCGCCAACATTAGCTAAGTAAAGTTCATGAGCATTATTTGTCTGCACTCGCTGCGGTATTTGCACAGCCATGACAAGAGTTGTAGCCATGCGTTCTCTACCTTGGCGTTTTTGCTCGTTATTGCGGACGCAAATCATGTTATTTGCGACTCGCAAGCTAGCTATTAGTTGTTCTTGCAATAATGCCGATGGTGTAACTTCTGTTTGTGTTGCTACTTCCATTAATAGGGCGCGGAGTTGCAATTTTAAAGACTGCACTGCCAACTGACTAGCAACCTCACCACCCTCATGTCCACCAATGCCATCGCAAACAATCGCTAAATGTGGAAGTAAAACATCATCTAACTCATTGGTAGTAGCAGGATAGCAAGTATCTTCATTTTGCGATCGCACTGTGCCAGTGTCACTAGCTCCAGCCACCTTGAGAGTTAATGGCAATTCTGCGGCAGCTGATAGCAACAGAGCATTGAGTTGAGTGGCGATCGCCTCCAACTCTACCTCAGTTTCACACATCTGTTGCACTATATTTCGTAAACTTTGAGCGACTGATGCCTTTGCAGACATTACCCAAGGTTGCCAACACTGTCCTAACTTGTGTAGAGACACGCAATCGCGCGTTTGTTCCAATTCCAGCAGTCGTACACACCAGCCTTGCACTCGTAAATTATTTGGCATCAACAAACTTTGGGACACCGACAATTCTGATAAAGGCTTCCAAAGTTGGAGAATTTGCCACAGCCAATAAACTTGTCGTACCGCCGTTGCTTGTTCCCAAGCTTCAATAATTGTTGGGTAGATATGTCCTGTTTCATCTATTGGCACATTTTCTAGTAAGAGGATATCATTCCCACCTTCATCAAGGACATGAGCAAATCCATATGGTTGAGGCAAATGTAACCGTTCTTGATATAGCTGTAGGTAAGGAATAACCTCTTTTGGTAATTCTTCTAGTATATCTGGTAACAAACCTGGTTGGGTATCCAGCCAAACTCGGCGTGAAATTACCTCATATCTATTTGCTACTTTAATACCCAATTTCACCTGATCAACCAATGAGCCAGTAGCCCAGATATAGCGGTAAACTATGGGAGTCTGACAACTGATACAAATACGGTTGCCCATAGAATTAATGGGATGATTACAACCTGGATTTACGCAATAAATTATTCGCTCAGTAGAAATCATGAAGGTATAAATTCAAGGGACAAATCAACTTTTAAAAGGGAATAGAGAACAGGCAACAGGGAACACTTCAGCCACCTCAGTGCATTGCAGGGAAATCCACAGAATTCAAATTAGAAAGCCAGCGCATTCTTATCGCCCTGCGTTGGAAAGCAACTGGCATAGATTTGAACAAAAACGTATTTTTTCTTAGTACTACGGATCTCGCAAAAAATAAAAATATTTTTTTCATAAACCAGTATTTGGGCGGGGTTTTTACTGTTCCCTTTTCCTTGCCTAAAGGGCTTGATGAATTTCAGTTAAATTTAGCTGTCAAAGTCTTGAGAGCTAGAATAGACTGGATTTGTGTACACCCGGCTACACCTTGTTACTGAAATTTATCAAAAATTCAAGAAACTGGGGACTGGGGACTAGAGGGGATGTGGTTCGACTTCTCCTGTCAAAGACACTACGCGTAGCTTGCTACCGCGTAGGAGTACAGGGGTACGCGGTAGTTGAATCTCGACTTCGCTCGATTACCGCAAAGCCGAAACTCACCAACCGGGGGATGAGGGAAAAATTTCTCCGCGTCCCCGCGTTCCATTCCCCGTGGGCTGAGCGAAATTTCTCCGCGTCCCCGCGTCCCCATTCCCCGTGGGCTGAGCGAAGTCAAAGTCCACTCCCCATTCTCCAGTATTTAAGTAGTAAATGTAGTGTCTAGGATGGCGCTATGCCAAGTTATACATTAATCTGGCTCATGGCTGGAGCAATTCTATGTTTAATGGAACTGTTCTTACCATCAGCTTTTGTAGCGTTCATGATGGGAATCAGTGCTTTTATCGTAGCGCTGCTGTCGAAAGTGGGTTTGGGAAGTTTATGGTTGCAAGTAGCAGTTTGGCTGTTACTTTCGACATTGCTAATTGTATTTTCCCGGCGATTTTTGCAACCACCACGACGACGCAAGTCAAAAATTCAGGATGCAAGCACCGCTGAAACCTTAACAGAAATTCCTGCAGGAAAAACAGGGCGGGTAATATATGAGGGGAATTCTTGGCAAGCTAGATGTGATGATGACAAACTCAGCGTAGCACCTCATCACAGAGTTTATGTAGTCAGGAGAGAAGGTACTACCTTGATTGTGATACCAGAAAATCTGGTCATGGGGAGTAGGGAATAGGGGTACTGGGGAGTGGGGAGTGGGGAGTGGGGAGTGGAGACTGGGGAATTGTCATTTGTTATTGATTATTCTCCGTGTCCCCGCGTCCCCCTTATCCCCCGGTTGGTGAGTTTCGGCTACGTTCCAACTACCGCGAAGTCGAACCTCATCCCCCTTATCCCCCTCATCCCCCTCATCTCCCTCATCCCCCTCATCCCCCTCATCCCCCTCATCTCCCTCATCTCCCTCATCCCCCCACTCCCCACT
>JAHHHC010000023.1 GCA_019359515.1 Desmonostoc vinosum HA7617-LM4
GCGCGGGTAAGGTTACTGGGGTAAGCTTTACTCATGTCGCTCTCTCGGTGCTGTGTATTTTGCTATTCGCAGCTTACACTGAGAGAGTTTTTTTACAAACTACCTGACTTTTCAAACAGCCTCTAAGGGTATCTATTGCCCGTTCTCTATTCCCTCTGAAGATACAATGTTCGGATTGCAACCTAGCTGTATAAGCTTTTTCTAAGTGAGAGACATTATACATTATAAAGTTATGTTGCAAATACTACAGTTTTAGAGCTAGCGCAAAGTGGACAATTTGACAATCTTTAATCCTGAATCTACTTGGCGTATAGTCATAATTTGTCCGCGAGCAACAAGACTTGATTTATGGTTCGAGAGCTTGAACGAAAACGCCAAAGCGCACAGTTTCCTGAAACAGCCCCTGCTGCTAATCCTGTATTTTTTAGAACTTACAGCCGCCGTACAGAGGGAGGATTGAGAGAAACATGGGATGATGTATGCGATCGCACCCTGCAAGGTTTAATCGAGTTGGGTAAGCTAAGCCAACAAGAGGCTGCCATCCTCAAGCAGATGCAGCAAAACCTCAAAGCTTTGCCTAGTGGTCGTTGGTTATGGGTTGGTGGGACAGACTGGATAGCGAAGCCCAAGAATTTTTCTGGGGCTTATAACTGTACTTCTACTAACCTCGAAGATTGGAGTGCTTTCGGGTTGATGATGGATTTAGCAATGATGGGCTGTGGGACTGGAGCCATCATAGAACCGCAGTATATTAACCAACTGCCTCCTATTCGTAATGCTTTGCATATCACTGTGCAGGGCAAAATTGGTAGCACTCCCAAAGACTTGCGTCGTGAATATACTGAAACTCATATAGAAGGTAACAAGGTTACTATCCACGTTGGAGATAGCCGAGAAGGTTGGGTGAAATCATATCTAACCCTCTTAGAACTCTCTACTGATGAGCAATTTACTAATTCTGTAGAAGTCATAGTTGATATCAGTGATGTCCGTCAGGCAGGAGAAACTCTCAATGGTTTTGGCGGAGTTGCAAATCCTGTGAAATTGCCCGGACTTTATGAGCATTGTGCATCTATCCTTAATAAAGCTATAGGTAGACAACTAAACTCTGTTGAATGCTGCTTGTTAATTGATCAGGCTGCTGTCACCATAGTTGCTGGTAATATTCGCCGTTGTTTACCAGAAGATGCCCTAGTTCATACTTCCAAAGGTCTTATTCCCATTTGCGATGTCCTGGTAGGCGACTTAGTGCAAACGCCTCTGGGATTCCGGCGAGTTGTTGATAAATTTGACCAAGGATACCAGGATGTTTATGAGATTGAAACTAATGCGACTTATCCCAGAGCAACTTTAAATCACAAACAAGCTGTTTTAGCAGATGCTAAAGGCGCAGTCAACTGGCAGCCTATTGCTAGTTTAGTTGAAGGCGATCGCCTCTTACACAACACGCAAATTTTACCTGGAAAAGTCACTCATCTACCTGTTGATTTTCCTAAATCTGGTTCGATACAAAGTCGAACAGCTAAATCCTTTTCCATTCCTGAATTCACGCCTGAAATAGCTTGGCTAATTGGCTTAACTCATGGTGATGGCTATATCGCCCTTGGTTGTAACAAGCACAACAAACCTTATGGCCGTGTTGAATGGTCGATGAATAGTTTAGATACCGAACTCACAGCGAGAACACAAGCGAAAATAGACGCCGCTTTAGGTTTATTTGGTCTGACAGCCACTCATAGCATTACTAGGGGTGAAAACACAGCCAAGTCTATTTGTTCCTCTATTCGCTTAGCTGAGTACTTCCATCGCCATATTCAGCAACCTAATGTTTCTTTGGTGATTCCTGGTTTTATTTTGCAAGGTTCAGTAGATATTAGAGCTGCTTACCTAGCTGGATTAATGGATAGCAACGGTGCTGTTAATAACCAACCTCCTGATTTGGTTACATCAGTTTATCGGTCGTTTATCAGACAGGTAGGTGCTGTTTTATCTAGTTTGGGTATCGCTGGCAGAATCACCACTAATCGTCCACAGCAGCAGAAATGGCAAATCAAGTACAACCTGACAATTCCAGCACTTAAAGACCGTTACAATTCCCTAATTGCACCTCACTCGCTCAAAGGACAACTGCGTCAAGGACTCAAAGCTGATGGTTTCACCATTCCGGGCGAAATCATGCGTGAAGCTTATACCTACAGCGACATGCAAAATATGGGATTTCAGGGTTCTCCCTCTATAGATTCCAATTATGAACGTTATATTGCTGAAGCTGATATTTCACTAGATATCCCAGTCACAGTTAAAGGTTTGGGTAGCTACGATCATGTCCACACCTACGACATTGAAGTCGAAGAAGCACATTGTTTCTATTGTGATGGCTATCTGACACATAATAGTGCGGGTATGCGTCAGTTTATTGCTGAGGATCAACAAGCGTCCACTGCTAAGGATAACTTATGGCAGCAGGACGAAAACGGCAACTGGCGAATTGATCCTGAGCGTGATGCCTTGAGAATGGCAAACCATACTAGAGTTTTTCATCGCAAGCCAACTCTAGAGGAATGTATTGAGGCCGTCCGTAAACAATATTACAGCGGTGAAGGGGCGATTCAATGGGCTGGCGAAGCTGTTGCTAGAGCTAATAGTGATTTACTATCAACATCAGCACTAAAAGCTGATTTCTTGCAAGCATATGACCAAGGAACAGCGAAACAGTGGTTGCAAGAACACCATCCTCATCTTGATCATAATGAGCTAGAGCATCGTTTGGCTCGTTACGGTTTAAATCCTTGCGGAGAAATTATTGGTAGTAATTTCCACTGCAATTTATCTGAAGTTCACCTCAACCAAATTGACCCACATAACTATAAAGAACAAGAAGAAGCTTTCACCGCTGGGGCATTATCTGTAGTAGCACTTTTAAATCACAAATTCCTAGAACCTCGTTATCAATATAGCCGTGAATTAGACCCAATTGTCGGCGTTTCTTTCACAGGTTTATTTGATTTCTTTGTTCATGCTTTTGGTGTTGACTGGTTACGTTGGTGGTCAGAAGGAAGACCAGCAACTGCACAAGGATTAGCCTTGAAACGCGAGGAAGAAAAATATCTTAGTTTCTGGAGAGAGACGGTACATCGAGTTGTTTGGGATTATTGCGATCGCCATCATATCAAACGACCAAATCGCTGTACAACAGTTCAACCTAGTGGTACTAAATCACTATTAACCGGTGCTAGTCCAGGGTGGCATCCTCCCAAAGCTCAAAGATTTATTCGCCGAATCACTTTCCGCAGAAATGACCCAGTAGCCTTAGCTTGTATTGACTATGGTTATAATGTCATTCCTTCTCAATCTGATAAAGATGAACAGGGAAATTTACTCAACGATCCCTTTGATCATAGAGTCAGTGAATGGTTAGTAGAAATCCCCGTTTCCGTGCCTTGGGCTGATTTATCAGGAGCTGATGAAATTGATGTTTCTAAGTTTTCAGTATTAGCCCAATTCGATTTTGTGCTTCAAGTTCAGCAACATTACGTCACTCATAATACATCTGCCACTTTAGAGTTGCGATCTGACGAAGTAGAAATCCTGGGACAGCGGATTTATGAAACTATCCAAAATAACGAAGGATACATTTCAGCAGCGCTTTTAGCTCGTTTTGATGATTTGCAATCATTTCCACGTTTGCCCTTTGAACCAATAGATAAGCAAACATACGAACGTTTGACTCAAGAGGTAAAAGCACGACGAAAAACAGATGATTTCTGTGCAGTATTAAGCCGCTACGATTTAGGAGAATTAACAGAAGCCGGCCCCAGCGGCTGTGACTCCGATAAGTGCATGTTCCCCGAACAGCAGCCAACTTCGTGAGAGTGGGGAGTTGGGAGTGGGGAGTGGGGAGTTGGGAGTTGGGAGTGGGGAGTTGGGAGTGGGGAGTTGGGAGTGGGGAGTTGGGAGTTGGGAGTGGGGAGTTGGGAGTGGGGAGTTGGGAGTGGGGAGTTGGGAGTTGGGAGTGGGGAGTTGGGAGTGGGGAGTTGGGAGTGGGGAGTTGGGAGTGGGGGAGCAGCTCTTCGACTTCGCTCAGTGAGCGGGGAAGAAATAACAAACACCCAATCCCCAATCCCTAACAAGTTACGATTAATGAAGAAACTATAATTTTTACGACAAACTTAGGAGAATCTTAATGTTCATTGATGAATTGTCACCTATATTCAAAGAGTTTACCCAGCATCCAGTCTCATTTCTAGGTGGGTTCTTCTCTGGAGTGCTGCGACTCAATCTTGCAGACGATCCTGTTAAAAGCTGGTTGGATAAACAAATCAACTCCAGTACTTACACTCTCTTTGCAACTGAGGCTCATAACGGTAGAGCCACTGGCCCCCAACAAATTTCCATTGAGTAAAAGGGACTGGGGGTTGGGGACTGGGGATTGGGGGCTGGGTATTTGTTATTTTTTCCCTGCTCACTGAGCGAAGTCGAAGTGCTGCTCCCCCTGCTCTGACAGGTGTAGGTATTTTACATTCAGCTGAAAAAGCTTATTTTTGTGTTCCGAAATCTTTAAGCGCGTCTTTGCGTCTCCGCGTCCCCGGGTCGTTCAAAACGCAAAATATTAAAAACCTACACTTGTCAGCCCTACTCCCCACTCCCCACTCCCCACTCCCCACTCTCCACTCTCCACCTCACATATAAGAGTGGCTAATTATATGTCACCTAGCTTTATAAAATCTCATACTTTGAAAAACGTCACAATCAGGTATTATATGAGCGTATGCGTAAGTTCAGACAGATGGCACGTGATTGTAGATAATGCCACCTGATTGGTTGCTCCTCTACAACAGTCGCCATCAGCGAATCAGAGAAAACTATGCAAACTTTGCAATTATGTTAGATCTGCTTTTTAACTGAACTCATCGCTCTTTGTTGAAAATTACGTGATCCCATATGACTATTTACGTTGGAAATCTCTCCTACCGCGCTACCGAAGCAGACTTAAGAGCAGTATTTGCAGACTACGGCGAGGTCAAAAGAGTTGTCTTGCCTACCGACCGTGAGACAGGGCGGATGCGCGGCTTTGCTTTTGTCGATATGAATGAAGATGCCCAAGAAGACGCAGCCATTACAGAATTAGATGGTGCTGAATGGATGGGTCGTCAACTTAGAGTTAATAAAGCTAAACCGCGCGAAGAAAATAACCAACGAGGTAGTTGGGGGAAAAAACGAGAGTTTAACAAGGAAGAATCACAATACTAGCACATTGTTGCGAGTTAAGCAATATCTACTGGTGTGTCAAAGCTAAAAATATTTGGTGAATAAAATAACTTAATCAAACCGCACCCGACCAGTTGTGAGCAAAACAGCAAGATCATAACTAGTCGGTTTTTCCATGCTGAGTTTTGGCAAATGACTAACAGCGAACAGCAAATTTTACGCGTTGATGCTCGAAAACAGATAGTGAACTACCCACACTGACCTGACGGTACAGTGTGAGCTTCCAACATCACAGAAGATTGCCGCATCTTGGATTTGCGTCCGCGAATTGGTCTTACATCCTCTCCGTTGGCGTTAGCCTCCCCCGTCCCAGAGCTATCCATTAGTCGCATCTTTCTTAACATTGCTGTAAGTCAGACGCTGAGGGAATGATAGAAGTAAATAATGAGAGCATGATTGACTTGAGAGACATGAGTAGGTGGCTAATGCCATATTTATGCGCCGAGCAGTTTCGAGTTGTAACTTGAATTGCCAATATTACCTGATGTTCTTTGATTCTTTCGATTGTGCTTTTGATGTGGGCATTCCGAATATCTGATGGCTGAAAATATGGTGAATTCCAAAAATCATATGCTGCACTTGTCGCTGCTATATCTCCACAAGCTTGTGGTACGCTACTAGCTGGCTGGGATGCTAAGTCTTCCACAATACGTACTAGCCGTTTGTTTCTCCTCGCATCCCCTAAGTCTGCTTGTTGTAATTCTGACTCTGCCCATTTTTGCATGATACCTCATCACCCACAACTATACTTTCACTCAAAACTATACCCATCAACCCTTTCGGTCTAATTTTAAGTATTTTGTCTGTTTGTTAAGAAAGATCCGGGTAATGGATAGCCCAACGTGGAAATGGGAGCAGGGGGAAAGAATTAGAGACAAATCATTTGTACTAGGTATTTCGTGAAACGATATTATGGCGTTTCTCGTTTTAGTTACCCGAAATCCTTAAGCTAAAAAACATCTAAATTACATAATCAAATTAAATAAAACTCTTGTGGGGTGGGCATCTTGCCCGCCCTAATTATGCAAGTTATATGTGGAACAGCTTAGCCCTTTTATGTCACTCTCGGAAAGTAATAATCAAAGCAAGATTCTGAAACTTTCATCCAATCTAGCTTTGAGCCTTTATTTTCTAACAGGAACTAAAATTTATAACCAAAAGCTTAAAACTAAAGCTCCAAAAGGCTTTCAGCGATAGGCTTCTCCCAAACTGACAAAACAGGGTTAGACTTCTTGCAAAAATACTTGAACCGTCAGAGACTCAAGTCTCTGCCTAATAGCAAAAGTCCGTTGAAACGGACTAAAAATACTGTTATTAGTCGGTTGAAACCGACTTGAGTTATCAGCCAGAAAATTTATTTTCTGGCGAGTATCCGACTTTTGCAAGAGGTCTCTTGTAGAAACGCGCTTTTGAAGCGTCTCTATCTACCAAGGATATTGATGACAGCACCCGCCGCTGCACCATCTAGTAAGTCGCCTGCGGTGTCTTCACGACCACCAAGAATAGCACGAGTACCGGCGCTAGTACCTGCACCTACTGCGGCATCTTGGATGATGCTACGTTTTTTGGGATTGCGTCTGAGTCCATTGGCACCATTGACAACAGCACCAGCAGCAGCACACTTAGCGGCATTGCGTAATACAGTACCACGTCTTCTGATTGCTCCGGTAACTACACAAGTACCAGCACCGATGGCTGCGTCTCGGATAACTTGGTCATCAGCTGTAGCGGGTTTAGCGGGAACTAAGGTAACACCAGCTAGACTTACAGCCATCAGACCGGGTAAAAATGTCCGTTTGAGAATTTGATTCATGGTAGAAACCCTCTAAAAATCTGATTTATTGCAGTTGTAGATGCTCTTGTTTTTAGTCTAGACAAAAGTGATGATTTTGTGGTGAGAATATTCTCATCATCACACTCATGAGAGCGCGATCGCATCACCTAAAAGCATGAAAAACGAGAATTCAAAAGGTAGAATTCAGCATTTAAAATGCTTATGTCTTCTGACTTCTGGCTTTGTTCATTAATAATCACCCAAATTATTTTTCACACAGAACAAAAAATATTCTGTTTCCTGCTCCCTTTTAAGTAATTTAAATCGCCTGAATCCACTCTTTGACAAAGTACTCAGTCCAGATGCCATTTTTCCAATAGGGGTCATTTTCAATTAATTGGCGCACAGTGGCTTCATCTGCTGTTTCGTAAATCCCAAAGACTTTGGTGACATCTTTGGTGGGGCCAATGGTAATCAATACACCAGATTCTTTCTGTTTTGCTAACCCGTCTAAATGGTCTTGACGGTAAGGAGTGCGTTTTTCGAGGACATCTTCACAGTAGGTTCCCCACATGATGTATTTAGGCATGATGACTGATCACTGATCTAACTGTTAACTTTTGCTGGGTTCCTAGCTCTCCGACTTGTTGAAAAAGTCGGAGAGCTGACCACTGCTAACACTAGCTTCTGAGGTTGACGCCGAATTTTTCTACTAGGGCTTCGCGGACTTTGTTGTGGACTGGTTCGACTTCGGCATCGGTGAGGGTGCGATCGCTTGTGCGGTAGACTAGGCGAAATGCTAAGCTTCGTTGTCCTTGGGGGACATTTTCACCGCGATATTCATCGAACAGTTCGACTGATTTTAGTAAATCTTTACCTGCATTGGTGATTGCTTTTTCAATTTCGACAACTGAAACCTTGACGGGTGCGAAAAAGGCGATATCGCGATCGCTTGCGGGATAGGTAGAATAGGGATGAAATGTTGGGACGAGAATTTCGTCTTGATCCAAAGCATCCAAAAGCACGTCTAAATCCAACTGAAAAGCAAAAACTGAGTCTGGTAAGCCTCTTTCTAGTCGGAGTTGGGGATGGAGTTGTCCAAAAACCCCTAGTTTGTTACCCCGCAACCATAACGAGGCGGTACGTCCTGGATGTAGGCGAGAATCGCGGCAATCTGGTTGATATTCTACCTGGACACCTAGTTGCCGAAAAACACTTGCTAAAATGCCTTTGGCTTCAAACCAAGTCATGGGTTGTTCACGCCCACCTTTTGACCATTTGCCCAAAGTGCGATCGCCACCCATGATCCCAGCGATCGCTTCTGTTTCTTGCAAACCGTTCTCTTCTTGCCAGAAAATTCGCCCCATTTCAAAGCCGTTGAGGGCACCATTGCCTTGTTCTAAATTATATTGAAAGGCATCAATTAACCCGGCTAATAAATCGGTTCGTAGTGCTGAATATTCTGTGAATAGTGGGTTAGTTAGTACTACTTGTCGATCTTCCCCTGGTTTTACTAAAGAGTAGTGAATTAACTCTGTCAAGCCTTCGGCCCGCAAAAAAGCTCGTAATTTGCGAATCAATTCTTGATCTATCGGTAGATAACCAGCTTCGGCTTTTTCCGGCAAGGTATCGCAGAAATTATCGTAGCCATAAAGGCGGGCAATCTCTTCGATTAAGTCGATTTCCCGTTCTAAGTCACGGTAACGATAAGGAGGTACAGAAACTGTCCAATTACGTTCACCTAATGGGGTGAGTTGACACCCCAGGGCCGTCAAGATGCGTTCCACATCTTGTTGTTGGATTTCTCCTGTTTCAGCTTCCGAATCGATTGGCCCCAAAACTTGGTTAATGCGGTCTAAACGCAGTGCTATCGAACGACTCCAGGTAGAAGGGTCTGGGCGAGTGTCGGCAATTTCTTGCTGCACAATCACAGCTTGTGCTAGTTCACTCATTAATGATAAAGCCCGACGATTGGCTACTTCCAATTCCGCGCGGTTGACTCCCCGTTCGTATCTTCCAGAAGCCTCACTTCTTAATCCCACACTCCGCGAAGAACGGCGAATTGCCACAGAATCAAACAGTGCAGCTTCTAAAACTAGGCTTTGAGTACCATCATGCACTTCCGTTGCTTCCCCACCCATGACTCCCGCTAAGGCGACGGGTGTGTCGTTGGCGGTGATGAGTAAATTTTGAGTCGTGAGAGTGCGAGTTTGTCCATCTAAAGTTTTGAGGGTTTCTCCAGTAGTGGCGAAGCGAACACCTATTTGTAGAGATGCGATTGATTGTAGGCGATCGCGATCAAATGCGTGTAGCGGTTGTCCCCATTCTAACAATACATAGTTAGTAATATCCACGACATTATTGATGGGTCGAACTCCTGCTGCCCGTAAGCGCTGTTGCAACCAATCAGGGGAAGAAGCAATTTTTACCTGTTCAACGACTGTACCAATATAAGTAGGACAAGCTTGGGTGTCGGCAATTTTTAAACTCAAAACCTCTGCATTTTTGGTAATTGCGACTTCACCCGGTTGGGGAATACTGAGTTTTCCTCCTGTCAAAGCTGCCACTTCTCGTGCTACACCCACCATACTCAAGGCGTCAGCCCGGTTAGCTGTTGTGGTGAGATCTAAAATTACATCATCCAAGCCCAACAGAGGACGCACATCGCTACCTAACGACAAGTTTTCTTGAGGAAAAATATGAATTCCATCAACATCAGTGGGTAAACCGAGTTCTTTTAAAGAACAGATCATCCCTTGCGAGGGTACACCGCGTAATTTTGCGGGTTTAATTTTTAAATCGATGTTTGGTAAGTAAGTACCAACAGTTGCCACTGGCACATACATATCTGCGCGGACATTGGCTGCACCACAGACAATATTTAAAGTCTCAGCTGCACCGATATCTACTTGACAAACACTCAATTTATCAGCATCGGGGTGGGGTTGACGTTCAACTACTCTACCAACAACAACACCATTCGCCCAAGTGCGGCGATCTTCAATATCTTCTACTTCAAACCCAGCCATTGTGAGAGCATGGGCTAATTCTTCTGTACTTAGTTTTATCTCTACTAGTTCCCGTAGCCAATTCAGAGAAATACGCATAAACAACGTTAAATCAATATTTCTAACTATTACATCTCAACGCTCAAATAATATTCAAGCATTTTATGGTCTGTACATAAAGCATAATTAAAATACAATTTGATACTTAAATATTCATATTTAAAGATCAAACTGAGGTGTCAACAATGATCTTCATTTGCGATCGCGCTGTTGGTTGTAGTCATAATCATTATCGTATTCAATTGTGCCAAATAACTCGAAAATTTTTAGTTGCTTTCGACGTTGTACATATTCTCTTAATGCCTCTTCAACAACAGCACGCTTAGTAAGTTGATTACCAAGTTCGAGAGCTTCTTGAATCAAGTTTTCGTCAACTTCTAGATTAGCAGTCATATGCATCTGAATTTAAAACCGTTATTTAGTCATTTGTCGTTCGTCCTTTGTCAATACGAATGACCAATGACAAAGCGAAAAGTTTGAGCGTCGGCTATCGGCGAGCAAAGCTCTTCAACAGAGGATAATCATCATGAGTGACTGTGGAGTTTATATGTATTTTAGCTTATTAAAGCAAATGCATAAAGACTATTTTGAGTAATTCTGCACGTGTAAAAGGTTTAGTAAGATACCCAGACGCCCCCACTAATTTAGCTTTTACTTTGTCTACAATTCCCTTATTGCCAGTGACAAAGATAATTGGAGTCGCTTTAAATTTTGAATTGTTACGTATAATGCGACACAATTCATAACCATCTACGCCTGCCATGTTGAGATCCAACAAAATTAAGTCTGGTTTGTGGCGAATAATCGACATTATAGCTTTGAGTGGATCGTTGATTGTCACTACCGAAAAATTTTCGCTCTCTAAAAAACGACTAATTTCTTTAAGAATTGTGGGACTGTCATCTACAGAGACAATTTTGTGGACTTTTTTAGTAGTAGCAGTAGCAGCCGTTACTATTTTTTGAGGAGGATTTATGTTATTCGGTAATGTTGGTTCTTGAAGGTTTTCTCTAAAAGGAGCAGAAATTTGTAGTAATTTTGTCACAGGAGCTATATTCTTGGCAATAATATTCGAGGGCGCTTTGGTAATAGTGCTACGTGGCTCTTGTGCAATTATGCTAGATACTTCTGTTTTCACCCACTCTGTTACCCATTCAGAAGCTGGCAAAGATTCTGTAAATATCTTTGGCAATTTATCAAATGGTGGATCTGGTTCATGGAGTATAATTGCGCCATTCATGATATGAGGATATAAACTTTGAGTCAGTTGAATTTCGTCTTGATTCATGATCACAGCCAGATGACGTAGGCTAAAACCCTTCATCCAATTAGTTAAATCTGGTTGCAGTTCTGGTAAATCTTTTGTGGGGAATTTGCTCTTAATCAACAAATATGGACGTTGATAAGGAGAAGAAATTTTAGGTACTAAAGATTGCCAACTTGTTAATCTCGCGTGGCAGTGTTCTGAGATTTTTTCTGTGTCTAAACTGCAAAGGGGAATTATATTATGTAGTTCTGTGAGTTGATAAGTCCCTTCTTTGATCAGCAAAAATGATTCAATCACTTCTATGACTAATTCTTGAACTAGTAATGCTGTTTGTGTAGAGTTCAAATTTTGTTGATTTACCAGCCAGTATATAGCTTGATACTCAGCAGGCTGACTGATTGAATTGCTACTATATTCGATTGACTGATTAGGTGAGTCGAGTTCAAATGTCATTCGCAATTGAACGCGAGTTTCACTAGTAATTTGAGGTATTTGCTCAGCAAGGCGACGTAAATGACGCTCTAATCTATCAAAGGGTTCAACTGAGTGGCTAGCGTAGATAATTTTGCCTTGTTCTAAATAAATTATCCAGGAAACTGAGTTACTAAATGCTTGTATACAAATATTTTCCGAGGAGTTAGATAATTGTCTTAACAAACTCTGGGGACGGAGTTTAGTAAAGGTACCTGAATTGCTCATATGATTTTCAAGTTTTTCGCGGATAAGCGAAAGAATACTCGTAAATTGGAAATGTCGGCTATAAAAATATTTTCTTTTTTGAAATATTTTTCTAAACTTGAATTTTTTATTTCAAAATATGTACATATATTACAAAATATAAAAATTCAAGTTAGTTTGTGACTTAGTACACTCTCATATGACCTAGCCTCGCTACACCACAAGAAAATGTTTTAGGTCTTTTATGTAGAATTGAAAATTTTCAGTATTTTAGCGGTGAGCTATTGAAGCTCTATTAACAGTTAGCATCTATCATTTAAGTCCCTTATCGCTTGTGTCAGCCATCGGACACGGGTCGAAATCACTGACCATATACCTGATCCCCGATGACTGTTTTCCGGCTGGCGATCGCCATCTTGAGTTAAGTAATTTGTCGTAATTAAACGTTACTATATCTGGCTTCTGAGACTTTATACCCCTAATCCTATGCTAGGAGGAATATAACTTTTGGACATTACTGAATCACTTTCATCTTCATGAAGAAAAACCCACTATTCCTACATACAATCTTTAAAATTCTTTCTCGAAAACCTTATGTATTTAATGTATTCTATATTTACCAGATATAAAAATTTGGTAAATACACTACAACAGATGATGCTAAACGCTGATAAATTCTGTTTTAAGAAACTAGACCACAATGAAGATTTTCTGCAATATGTAAAAAAGCTGGCTGCAAATAATTAGTTTAATAAAGACTCAATCATCTACCTACTAACGAAGCAGTTCAGATTTAGCTCTGAAACTATATACTTTGAATCAATAATACTCTTTAGAAAAAGGAAAATAGGACTTTGGATTATAGCGTAACACAAGAGGTTATACCGGATACATTAAGACTTGATGAAGTCGTGGAGTTTGCGGAAAATCCGGAACCACGTTGTCCTTGCGTGCTACTACTAGACACATCTGGCTCCATGCAGGGAGAACCAATCGAGGCTTTAAATCAGGGTTTACTGAGTTTGAAGGACGAATTAATCAAAAATTCTTTGGCATCCAGACGGGTAGAAGTAGCGATCATCACTTTTGACAGTCATATTAATGTCGTGCAAGATTTTGTCACTGCCGATCAATTCAACCCACCCATCTTGACAGCACAAGGATTAACGACAATGGGTGCAGGCATTCACAAAGCTCTAGACATCATTCAAGAGCGCAAATCTCAGTATCGATCCAATGGCATTGCTTACTACCGTCCTTGGGTATTTATGATTACCGATGGAGAGCCGCAAGGTGAGCTAGACCATGTGGTAGACCAAGCATCGCAGCGCCTCCAAGGAGATGAAGCAAATAAGCGCGTCGCTTTTTTCACAGTGGGTGTAGAAAACGCGAATATGACACGCTTAAATCAAATTTCGGTGCGTACTCCCTTAAAACTCAAAGGACTGAATTTTATCGAAATGTTTGTCTGGCTGTCGGCTAGTATGTCAGCTGTTTCTCATTCTCAAGTAGATGAACAAGTAGCACTACCACCGATTGGTTGGGGGTCTGTTTAGCAAGGCTTACAGCTTGATACATCAGTAGCTGGCTGTGGAAGAAAATCTTATGAACATATCAAAACAGATTGCTCAATGGCGGGTATTAGCCGCGTCTGTATGTGGAACAAGCCACTTAAAAAATAAGCAGTTATGTCAAGATGCTCATCACTGGCAGGTTTTATCAGATAATGTTTTAGTAGCAGCGGCGGCAGATGGCGCAGGTTCTGCTAGTGATGGCAAAGTAGGAGCCATGGTGGCTGTGGAAACAGCAATCGAAACCATTTGCCGCAAACAAGTGACAAAAGACACTTTAGTTGACGACGAGCAAGTGCGATCGCTCTTGACACAAGCCATACTCGCTGCCAGAAAAGCAGTAGAAAACGAAGCAGCCGCTGGTAGAAAACAGCCCCAAGATTTAGCAACTACCTTAATTGTCATGCTCGCCACACCAGAAGTGGTAGCAGTAGCACAGATAGGTGATGGTTTAGCAGTGGCCAAAGATAGCGCAGGTAATCTCCTTGCCCTGACTACACCTGACAGTGGCGAATACATCAATGAAACAACTTTTTTAACTTCGCCCAATGCCCTAGATACAGCGCAGATGAGATTGTGGCGCGAAGACATAGTCAATGTTGGTATACTTACCGACGGACTACAAATGCTGGCTCTCAATATGGTTGTTGGTGAACCTCACAAACCGTTCTTTTTTCCTCTGTTTGATTTTGTAGCGAATGCTGAAAATAAAACAATGGCCAAAGAGCAGCTAGTGAAGTTTTTACGCTCAGAGCGAATCACGCAACGCACTGATGATGATTTGACGCTTATTATAGCTGCACTCAGCAACTAATGAGCCATGATTCTGCCAGTTTGGCATTTTCAATAACCCCCGTTAGCGGTATTAACCATGCAGGTACTACGTTGTCTTCCGAAACAAGAAATTATCAACCTCAGCGTCAATTTGGGACGCGGTGGTGAAGCGTGTGTCTATACAGTGACATCCGATGGCACTCTCGTGGCAAAAGTCTATCACAAGCCAACTGCTGCCCATGCCGAAAAGCTCAAGGCGATGCTGGCCAATCCACCAGAAAATCCTACAGCCAGTTTGGGGCATATCTCCATTGCTTGGCCCATAGATTTATTACAAGCAGCAGATAGCAGCAAAAGCATCATCGGCTTTTTAATGCCGCGTATTCGAGGGATGCGTCCTGTTATCGACTTCTACAACCCTAGAACTCGCCGTCAACATTGTCCATTATTCAACTATCAGTACCTGCTCCGCACAGCTCGTAACCTCTCAGCAGCTTTTGCTGCTTTGCACAACAGTGGTTATTGTGTTGGTGATGTCAATGAGTCTAATATCCTTGTCAGCGACACCGCACTAGTGACCTTGGTAGACACAGACTCTTTCCAAGTACGCGATTCCAATCACGATGTCGTTTACCGTTGCTCGGTGGGTAAAGCAGAGTTTACCCCACCAGAGTTGCAAAATAAAGTTTTTGCACAACACGATCGCGAAATTTCCCATGATTTATTTGGGCTGTCAGTGCTAATCTTCCAACTCCTCATGGAAGGTATGCACCCATTTTCCGGCGTCTATCAAGGCGCTGTAGAGCCGCCACCCTACGAAGCGCGGATCGCTGCCGGTCATTTTACCTACAGTCGCAAGCGGCATGTACCTTACCTGCCCACCCCAATAGCACCTCCTTGGGAAATTCTGCATCCCGCTTTACAAGAATTATTTATTCGGTGTTTTGAAGATGGGCACGACAACCCCCAAATCCGCCCCAGCGCTCAAGCCTGGGCGTCGGCACTAGCCGTGGCGGAAGAAACCCTCGTCACTTGTTCGACAAATCCCCAGCATCGCTACAACAACCACCTACATGTCTGTCCTTGGTGTGAACGTAGCCTGAGATTGGGTGGACGCGATCCTTTCCCATCACCACAAGCCATCGAAGCAAGAGAACATCTCAAGCCGCGGACTCAACCAAAAAGGCGTCATACCCAAACTCCGCGCTTGCGAGAGCGAGTCATGCCATCCTCCCTTTGGCAGTCATCAACCAACCAAAACTATTCTCCTTATCAATCTTCTAAAAGGCCAAAGTTATACCCCATTATCTTTGGTTTGCTAGGTTTTGGTTTATTGGTGTATTTGGACTTAATGACCAAATTTACCCGCCCATTTATTGCTCAAAACGCTTACACGCAACAAACCTTAATGTCCCGTAAGACAATTAAAGATAATGGTCTGACATTTGCAGATTATTACAAACAGGGACATGCTGCCTACAAAATCAAAGACTATGAGCAAGCAATTACCAACTTCAACCAAGCAATTTTACAAAATCCTCAATATGCCAAAACTTATGTAAATCGTGGTAACGCTCGCTACAATTTGAAAGATTATGAAGGGGCAGTTGTAGACTATACCCAAGCATTGAAAATCAATCCCAATGAAATCAAAGCCTTTGTCAACCGAGGCAATGCTCGTAACATGCTCGCCGAGTATAGCAGCGAAGCAGACAAAGAATATAAATTAGCGATCGCAGACTATAATAGCGCCCTCCGTCTCGACAAAGAAGAAGTTGAAGCCTACATCAGACGAGGTATTGTCTACGCGCAAAAAGCTAAAGCTAGCACAGAATCGCAACAAGATTACAAAAGCGCGATCGCAGATTTCACCCAAGCGATCGATCTCAATAATACCAAAACAGAAGCTTACTATCAGCGTGCTGTAGCCCGCCATCAAATGGCTCAATACAGTAACGATTACGTCCAAGAATACAGAAAAGCACTTACTGATTTTGACAAAGCCCTAAATAACGACCCCAAACTCGCCAAAGCATTACTCAAACGAGGCATGTTGCGTTATGAACTTTCGCAATATGGTGGCGGCGAATCTAGCCAAAATCAGGCCAAAGCAATCTCAGATTTGCAAGCTGCTGCTAAAATCTCTCTTGAGCAAGAAGACATGGACAGCTATCAACAAGCCCTCAGCAATATCTGCGTAGTTGTTGAAAACAAATGTGAGAATTTATTCCAAAGCTCAAGTTTGTCGCGAGAAACTAATTAAAACATTCAGAGGGAGTAGGGAGTAGGGAACCCACGCCTTAAGGCGTGGGATTGAAGTCAGGACGCATTGTGCCTCGTTGCAAGCAATCTCGGCACAAATCTTTTCCTAACAGTGGGCAATGACCCACAAAAGACAGTTTTTAATGTTTTTGTATCCCTACTCCCTACTCCCTGTTTTTGTAATCAAATCACTGTTGAAGTGGTAAATAATCAAGTGTGAACAGGGTTAGCGCTGACTACCCCTGTTTATTTTATCTATTTATATATTTTATGAATTTGGTGTAATGCCCTAGAAGGTGAAAAAATGAAGGTGAGCAGCAATGTACGTACAATTATACGTAGTGACTTATTGATTTCATTAAATCGGCTTGGCTGAAAACGCATAACCTATGGCTCTGGAGAATTTTGGCAATATTTACTCAGATGAGCTAATTACAGCCACTGAGTTAAATCGTCAGCCTGGGCGAGTTCTAGACAAAGCCTTAGAACGTCCAGTGACAATTACTCGTAATGATCAGTCTTTTGCATTGTTGCGCCGAGAGGAAGTAACTTCTCTCGTCAAGACAGCTACTCAAAGTCAAGCTGTTTTTGAAGCATTAACCGTTGCTTTTTCTCTATTACTAGGGAAAAAAATCGGCTTTGAACATCCTTATGGATGGTTGAGCGTGTTTGACTTTGATGAGTTGCAAGAGTTTATCACGGAGCTAAGTGAGGCTTTTCGATTGATAAATTCCTCAACTACAGCATGGGAGATGATTGACGCAATCATTCATGAATGGCACGAAAGCAGCATTGCGATCGCTAGTCCTGAATTGGCAGCAGCTTTTAGTGCGGAAAATGATGAGAAATTATGAAGGCGCACGGCTATGATTACTAAAGAAGAGATCACTATCAAAGTTCCCTCTTCAGTGGCAGAAGCATACCGTAATGCTACTAAAGAAGAACAAGAACAATTGCAACTTAAGATTGCGGCAATTATGCAATCTCAATTTGCAATGAACAGATTTGAAGCCATTGCACGTTTAAGAAACACGATGGATAAAGCAAGCCTGGAAGCACAAGAACGAGGATTAACGTCTGAAATCTTAGAATCAATTTTGAATGATCACGAATAATCGACGGTTTGTATTTGATACTAATGTGCTGATTAGTGTATTTTTGTTTAGTCAAATAAAGTTTTTATTAAGTTTAGTCTTTTTTTACGGATCTTACATATTTATAAAGCTTTTACAGACAAAATATTTTAATTTACCTATCCTTTATAATTCTGCGGAAAATTACGGTTAGATTATTTACTGAGAAAAACAAATGACTAATGAATTTTTCTCTATTGATGTGCATCCCCTTCATTTTCACAAAGTCAAAAAACAAAAGCTGAAGTATAAATTGGAAGGTTAAAGTTAACTCGCCCATTCTTAAATTCAGGCTTGAATACTTGAAAAACTCTAAATTTCCGCCTATTAGGGATAAGGCATATACCAAGATAGTTGTTACTTTTCATCTTTCATATTTGATACTTGAGACTTTTTTTAGCAAAAATAATTCACCTGCAAATCTCCGAGGTAATCACATGAAAGCGGTGATTTTGGCTGGAGGGCTTGGTACACGCCTCAGTGAAGAAACCAATATCAAACCCAAGCCGATGGTTGAGATTGGTGGTAAGCCAATTCTATGGCACATAATGAAGACTTATTCTGCTCACGGTATTAATGACTTCATTATTTGCTGCGGTTATAAAGGTTACATAATCAAGGAGTATTTTGCTAACTACTTCTTACACATGTCAGATGTTACCTTTGATATGCGATTTAACCAGATGAATGTACATTCTGGTTATGCTGAACCCTGGCGTGTCACCTTAGTCAATACAGGTGATCAAACAATGACAGGTGGACGCTTAAAACGCATTAGCGAACATGTTGGTAACGAAACTTTTTGTTTTACCTATGGTGACGGTGTAAGTGATGTAAATATCACAGAGTTAGTGAAATTTCATCAAGAACAAAATACTCTAGCAACACTCACAGCAGTTCAACCAGCAGGGCGCTTTGGGGCCATTTCTCTGGCACATGAGCAAACTAAAATCACCAACTTTCGCGAGAAGCCAGAAGGTGACGGAGCTTGGATTAATGGTGGTTATTTTGTTTTAGAACCAGATGTGATTGATTTGATTACTGATGATTCTACCGTTTGGGAAAAAGAACCATTAGAAAAGTTAGCTGACATGGAACAGTTATCAGCTTTCAAACATGCTGGTTTTTGGCAACCAATGGATACTTTACGCGATAAAAATTACCTAGAGGAGCTATGGAAAAATGGTCAGGCTCCTTGGAAGGTATGGTAATAAATTCAAAATTCAAAAACTCATAGTACTTAGGTTTTTGATATTTTGATTTCTGCACATCACGCTTATTTACTGTCATTTTAAGTGCAACAATACCAATGTATGATTTTGCGATCGCCGGCGGCGGTATAGTAGGACTATCTACAGCGATGGCTTTGGGTAAACGTTATCCTGATGCCCGGATTTTAGTACTGGAAAAAGAAAGCCAATGGGCATTTCACCAAACCGGCAATAACAGCGGCGTCATTCACTCTGGTATATATTACAAGCCAGGGAGTTTCAAAGCTCAATTTTGTCGTGACGGTTGTCGTTCAATGGTGGAGTTCTGCCAAGAACATGAAATTGACCATGAAGTCTGCGGTAAGGTGATTGTTGCAACCACAGAACAAGAGCTACCGCGCTTAGAAAACCTCTACAAACGGGGTTTAGAAAATGGTATTGCAGTCCAGAGAATCACACCAGAAGAGGTTAAAGAAATTGAGCCTCATGTCAGTTCTGTGGGTGGAATTCGAGTATTATCAACTGGTATTGTTAATTACAAACAAGTTTGTTTAAAATACGTCGAATTAATTCGACGTCAGGGCGGAGATTTATATCTCAATACAAAAGTGCTGAAAATCTCCGCCAGTGGGGGAAATCAGGTATTAGAAACAAACAAAGGCAACTTTGAAACACGCTTTGTGATCAATTGTGCTGGATTGCATAGCGATCGCATTGCTAAATTAAATCAAGTCGAACCCCAAGCTAAAATTGTCCCTTTTCGCGGTGAATATTACGAACTCACCCCCGAAAAACGCTATTTGGTCAAAACTCTCATTTATCCGGTTCCCAATCCCGATTTTCCCTTCCTGGGAGTCCATTTTACCCGGATGATTGACAGTAGCGTTCACGCGGGGCCTAACGCAGTTCTTAGCCTCAAACGCGAAGGATACAAAAAAACTGACTTTGACTTGCGGGACTTTGTTGAGGTTGTCACCTATCCTGGTTTCTGGAAATTGGCAGCCAAACACGCCGATGAAGGCATTCAAGAAATCATCCGTTCTTTGAGTAAAGCAGCCTTCGTCAGGAGTTTACAAAGACTGATTCCTGAAGTCCAAGCAGCAGATTTAGTTCCCACCCATGCAGGAGTCCGCGCCCAAGCTTTGATGAAAGATGGCAAACTAGTAGACGACTTTTTGATTCTTCAAGGCCAAAACTCCGTCCATGTTTGTAACGCACCTTCACCTGCTGCCACATCCTCTCTAGAAATTGGCAAAGCAATTGTTGCCCAAATTCCCCAACCGTTGCATCTTAGCACCGTTGTCAGTTTGTGAGGGGATGCACTTCTCCTGTCGGAGACGCTGCGCGTAGCTTGCTTCCCCGTAGGGGTACGACTTTGCTCAGTGACTGGGGGGAGACGGGGACGCGGAGAATAATCAATGACAATTCCCCAGTCCCCAATCTTATATGGCAAATTGGCTACACCTAACAGAGGCTCTAAGACTAAACTAGAGGATACACCAATCATAGGCTTCTGTTTATTTGACAAATAAATTGGTGTTGATGCCGATATTTGAAGGTGCGATCGGCTAAGAATTTGTGGTGAATTTTATCTATATATTCAGTACGAACAAAATCAAAGATTCTGAGATTTCTCTAAATTCTTAATCAGGACTTTATACCAGGTATCCAAAATCAAGCAACAAATCCAACCCTGAAAAACCAGACTGAGCTTGACTTTCCTAATTACGAATTACGAATTACGCGCTTCGCAGCGGTAGCGACGTAGGAGCGTCATTACGAATTACCCATGACTGTTTGCTGGTAATGAGGTGACAGTCATAAATTGTGTCGCTATTTGATCCGCATCGGAATTGAATTCAACTCATCATTCAAGAACAGAGGATTAGACAATAATGAAAGTATTGATAACTGGAACAGAAGGATATTTAGGTTCGTTATTGCCTCCTCTGTTAATTGAACGAGGACATGAAGTTCTCGGTTTAGATACTGGTTTTTATAAAGTTGGTTGGCTGTACAACGGTACTGAGGTGACAGCTAAAACCATTAATAAAGATATCCGTAACATCACTCCAGAAGATTTGCAAGGCGTTGAAGCTATAGTTCACATGGCAGAACTATCCAACGATCCTACCGGGCAATTAGCACCCAATATCACCTACGACATTAATCATTTAGGTTCAGTTCGTTTGGCGAACTTGGCGAAAACATTGGGTGTACGTCGCTTCGTATATATGTCTTCGTGCAGTGTTTACGGCGTAGCTACCGATGGTGATGTCACAGAAGCATCTGGTGTTAATCCCCAAACAGCTTACGCAGAATGTAAAACCCTGGTAGAAAAAGATGTCAGACTACTAGCTGACGATGATTTTTCCCCCACCTTCATGCGGAATGCTACTGCTTTTGGTGCTTCTCCTCGGATGCGCTTTGATATTGTTTTAAACAACTTGGCAGGCTTGGCGTGGACTACCAAAGAAATCAAAATGACTAGCGATGGCACACCCTGGCGTCCATTAGTCCACGCATTAGATATCTGCAAAGCAATAGTTTGCGCTCTCGAAGCACCACGAGACATTGTACACAATCAAGTATTTAATGTTGGAGATACAGCAAATAACTATCGCGTTAAAGAAATTGCTGAAATTATTGCTGATATCTTCCCAGATTGTAAATTGTCCTTTGGCGATAACGGTGCAGACAATCGCAGCTATCGAGTTTCTTTCGAGAAAATCAATACAACACTCCCTGGATTTAAGTGTGAGTGGAATGCCCAACGCGGTGCCCAGCAGTTGTTGAATTTATTCAGTCAAATAGATATGGCTGAAGATACTTTCTTGTTTAGAGGATTTACACGCTTAAAACAGTTAGAGTATCTGATTCGTACCGAACAAATTGATCAGGATTTTTTCTGGAATAAGAAGTAACCAGAATTACAAAGCACTAGTAAACAAATGCAAGCTTCCGAATCAATTATCTTTGGTTCGGACTTATTTCATATAGCAAACCATTTTCAAGTAATAACACGTAAGTCTATGGCGATCGCACAATGTCGTTTTAGTGGTCAACCCCTGCACCACACATTTGTTGATTTAGGAATGTCACCTTTAGCCAATGCTTATCTTACTACTGAACAGTTAAAGAATGCCGAGAAATTTTACCCTCTCCATGTGTATATCTCTGAAGATTCGCTTTTAGTTCAATTAGAACAATTTGAAACTCCCGACCAAATTTTTAGCGACTATGCTTACTTTTCTTCCTACTCGGAAACTTGGCTTAAACATGCCAAAGCTTACACCGATATGATGGTAGAAAAATTTGGCTTTAATCACAACAGTCAAGTGATCGAAATCGCCAGTAATGATGGCTATCTGTTGCAATATTTTTTAGAGAAAGGAATCCCCGTTTTAGGAATAGAACCAGCAGCTAACATAGCCAAGATAGCCCAAGCAAAAGGTATTCCTAGTATAAACAAGTTTTTTGGTATTCAAACAGCACAAGAACTATTTACACAAGGAAAACAAGCTGACCTTTTAATAGGTAATAATGTTTTAGCTCACGTACCAGATTTGAATAATTTTGTTGCTGGGATGAAAATTGTCTTGAAGCAAGATGGCATCTTAACCATGGAATTTCCTCATATTTTGCAACTCATTCAACAAAATCAGTTTGATACTATTTATCATGAACATTTTTCTTATTTTTCATTTCTAGCTGTCGAAAAAATCTTTTTAGCTCACAATTTAGTAGTTTTTGATGTCGAAGAACTACCTACTCATGGCGGTTCTTTGAGAATTTATGGAAAACATGAACATGCTGATTATCCTGTAATTAGCGAACGAGTTAGCCAGATTAAAGCCAAAGAAATTGCTGCTGGTTTACATCAAATAGAAACTTATTGTGTATTTGGAGAAAAAGTTAGACAAACAAAACAAAAGTTACTAAATTTTGTGCTGGCAGCTAAAGTACAAGGTAAATCTATCGTTGGTTATGGTGCGCCAGCAAAAGGTAACACACTGCTAAATTATTGTGGTATTGGTAAAGATTTTATCGATTACACAGTAGACCGTAATCCCTACAAACAAGGTTTGTTTTTACCTGGAACTCATATCCCTATTTTTCATCCAGATAAAATCCGCGAAACTAAACCGGATTATGTATTAATTTTACCCTGGAATCTTCAAGATGAAATTATGGAACAAATAGCATTTATTAGTGAATGGAATGGGCAGTTTGTAGTTCCAATCCCTGAAGTAAAAATTTATTCGGTCACTGTACGCAATCATCAGTTAATAACATCGTAATTATCAATTTTTACAATTACTTTGTTGTTATTTCATCAATTACTTAAAAAACAGGATTGCTTTTGGGTTATCACTTACTAAGTAATGAAAACGCATTAACAGCTTAATACTTTTTCTTCTGTCATGAATAAGCTACTGACAATTGCAATCCCTACTTACAATCGGGCTAACTTACTTGATCAACAATTAGCTTGGCTTGCTCAAGCTATTAAAGGGTTTGAACATGAGTGTGAAATTTTAGTTTCTGATAATTGCTCAACTGATAACACTCAAGAGATAATTACTAAGTGGCAACAAGTACTTAGTAACATTACATTTCGCTCAAATAAAAATTCTCAAAATTTAGGAGTGCTGAAAAATATTACTTATTGCCTAAATTCGGCTACAACAAAATATGTTTGGACAATTGGTGACGATGATCCAATTCAAGATCGAGCCATTGCTTATGTCATTGACAAAGTTAAGCAACATGAGGATTTATCTTTATTATTTCTCAATTTTTCTGGACGAAATAAAATTACTGGCGAACCAGTACATCCCCCAAAAATCACTGATAATCGCTGGTTTGATGCTGATAGCGAAGACGGAGAAGGTGATAGCAAAAAGATATTTGAATATTGTTTCTCAAAAAGTGTAGGCGCAGTCATCTTTTTGACTGCTACAGTATATCGCACTGACTTAGTAAAAAATGCTCTCCAAATTTGGCCGGATGCTATAAATAACTGGATATTTTTAGCGTATTTAGCTGGCTATTGTGCCGCCAATGGACGTATCATCGTCACAAAAGATACTTATTTGGAATGTATTGTTGGTGTGAGCTATTGGCAGAAAGAACCAAAATCTGCACTGTTAATGCAATACAAACATATCCCAGAAGTAATTTTGAAATTGCAAGAAACTGGTTATTCTAAGCAATTTTGTCGGCGGATGCTTTTACAGAATTCTCAAGAAGTTAGCTTGAGAGTTTTTTTAGGCGCTTTAAGAAGATGGCCTGTATCTGCTATCAAGACAGTAATTCCGTTTATAGCTTTAGTTAGTTTGTCAATTTTTGATGTCATGGCTTTGAAAGAGTTAAAACTTGTCGAAGCCAATGAAACATCTCCTCAAGAAATGCAAGCCAATAATAGGCGATCGCTCAATAAATCAATTATCAAATAGGGTAGGCTAGGATAGGTAATCGGGCTATGTTAAAAGCAATTAAAGACAAAACATTTTCACTGTATTCTGAATTACTTTGCAAATTAGCACGTTGGCAACATGCGAAAAATTTACCTGGATTATCAAAGAGCGATCGCCAAATTCTCAATGCTCTTAAACGAGATGGTGCTTGCGTTACCACACTTGCAGATTTAGGATTTGACTCTACCTCAGAACTCCTCAAAACAGCCTACCATCAATTGTCCCAGATGGAATCACCAAATAACACACATCTCAAAAAAAGGTTGCCACAAATTTACACAGTTACAGGTTTATCAGAATTCTCTACCTGGGGACAGGAGCAAAGACTACTCAACATCATCGAAAATTATATTGGACTTCCCATTAAGTTTCATGGTGTACATTTACGTAAAGATTTCCCCAGTGATGCACAGTTTGACACGATGCTTTGGCATAGTGATGCAGAAGACCGTCGGATTATTAAAATCTTCATTTGCTTACATAATGTAGAAAAAAAACATGGGCCTTTTGAATACATTTCCCGCTCTTTAACACCCTTGTTTGGTTTAAATTATTGGCGACTTTTCTACAAACTTTGGTTATCTGACTATCTCGGAATCAAAGATGAAGAAGTAGAAAAAATTATCCCTAGATCAGCTTGGAAATCCTGTCCAGGCCCAGCAGGTACAGTCATTTTAGTAGATACCAAAAATACCTTCCATCACGGCACAAACCGCATAGAAGACCGAGCAACACTATTCTTTTGCTACACTGCAAATCCCCCTGAACGTCCAGACCTTTGCACTCAATATTGGGATGATACATATCCCAAAGCAGAGTCACGTTCCCCATCTAATGTAGTGTAATTTTTACTCACGCAGAGTCGCAGAGTCGCAGAGGAGGAAACTAGAGGTAGGACTTTTGTCAGCCTTGGCGCAGCGTCTCGCAGAGAATAACGCCAAGAATTTGTGGAGTATACGTAAGTCCTAAATTTTTAGGATTGAATTGGTATTAATCCGGTTTTGTTGACAGCAATACTGAACAATTTACAAGTATTTTCTGCGTTAGATATTTACAATCTAGACTCTCGTGTAATAAATCACACACCAATAGCATGAAAATACATCTTCCCCCATTCCCTTAATCATGATTTTCACTCAAACCGAACTCAAAGACGCATTTATTATTGACTTAGAACAAAAGCCAGATCACCGTGGTTTTTTTGCTAGAACTTTTTGCGCTCAAGATTTTGCAGCACATGGGTTAAAGCCAACGGTTGCACAATGTAACCTGTCTTTCAACTATAAAAAAGGTACCTTGCGGGGAATGCATTATCAAATTTCCCCAGCAACAGAAACAAAATTAATTTGTTGTACAAAGGGTGCTATTTACGACGTAATCATTGATATGCGTCCTGAGTCTTCCACCTTTCTATCACACATTGGTGTAGAACTAACCGCAGAAAATCGCCGCGCTTTATATGTGCCAGAAATGTTTGCTCATGGTTATCAAGCACTCACAGATGAGACTGAGGTTGTTTATCAGGTGGGTGAGTTTTATACACCAGGATATGAGCGGGGTTTACGCTATGATGACCCATTTTTTAACATTCAATGGCCTTTGGATGTAACAGTGATTTCGGAAAAAGATTTAAATTGGCCTTTGTTGAGAATGATGACGGTTGGTAGTGCTAATTCTTGATTTTGATTTTAAGTACATTGAAAAAGGGAGCAAATACCATCTAACATTCTATCTCTTACATAACATCCTATCTCGTGCCTAACATCCTATCGCGCATCCCTAATTCTCTCTCTTTCTTATCCAGAAAAGTCAAAGCTCGTATCGATTACGTCAAAAATTTGCAGGTTGTTTCTCTCAAGCCAAATCAGCCTGCTCAAGGAAACGTACTTATGTCTTATCGAATTGAGCCATTTTTGTTAAAACCTGGTCAACCAATGCCTAATGACCACACATGGTATTGGGAAGTATGGCAAATAGCGCAAACTTTTTTAGACTTAGGTTATAACGTTGATGTCATCCAGTTCCACAATGACAAATTCGTTCCTCAAAAAAACTATGCATTCTTTGTTGATATTCGTCATCGCTTGGAAGCGCTTGCACCAAAACTCAATCAAGATTGCATAAAAATTTTTCACGTTGACATTGCTAATATGATATTTCGCAATGCAGCTGAATGTAACCGACTGCTAGAACTACAACAGCGCAAAGGTGTTACCCTACGTCCACAGCGATTTGAAACTCCTAATTTGGGGATTGAATATGCTGATTGCGCTACTGTATTGGGCAACGATTTTACGGTTAATACATTTAAATATGCCAATAAACCAATGTATCGCATCCCAATTTCTTCGCCAGTTGTTTATCCCTGGCCCGAAGAGAAAGATTTAGCAGCGGTAAGAAAAAATTTTCTTTGGTTTGGTGGTAGTGCGCTAGTTCTCAAAGGATTAGATTTAGTTTTAGATGCATTTGCACAAATGCCGGAATATCATTTAACTGTTTGTGGGCCAATCAGCAACGACAAAGAATTTGAGAAAGCTTTTTATCAAGAGCTTTACGAAACACCTAATATTCATACTCATGGTTGGATTGATGTTAGTAGTCCTGAGTTTATCAAGATTACAAACAACTGTTTAGGACTTGTTTATCCTTCAGTTTCTGAGGGACAAGCAGGAGCAGTTATCACTTGCTTGCAAGCTGGATTGGTGCCGATTTTAAGTTATGAATCTGGTGTAGACGTTCACGATTTTGGCGTAATTCTTAATAACTGTTCAATTGCAGAAATTAAAGCAACAGTTCATAGAATTGCCAACTTACCTATAGAAGAACTAAAACTTATGTCTCGCAAGGCTTGGGAATATGCCAGAGCCAACCATACCAGAGAAAAGTTTGCCCAAGCATACCGTCATGCAGTGGAACAGATGAGGGAGATGAGGGAGACGCGGGGACGCGGAGAATAATCAATGACAAATGACAATTCCCAATCCCCCGTGGGCTGAGCGAAGTCGTACCCTACGGGAAGCAAGCTACGCGGAGCGTCTCCGACAGGAGAAGCCCATTCCCCATTCCCTACTCCCTACTCCCTACTCCCCATTTAAAAACTAAGGAACTTAGCCAATGATAATTATCGATCGCGCCCTCCAAAATCGTGCCGCAGCAGGTAATCCCATTAAAGTCGGGATGATTGGTGCTGGCTTTATGGGTAAAGGCATTGCCAATCAAATTGTCAACTCTGTCCCAGGTATGGAGTTGGTTGCCATCTCTAACCGTCAAGTTGATGCAGCTAAACAAGCCTATATAGAAGCAGGTATCGAGGATATTCAAGTTATTGATAGTGTTAGCGAATTAGAAGATGCGATCGCCGCAGGCAAATATGCAGTTACAGATGATGCTAAATTACTCTGTCGTGCTGAAGGAATCGACGCACTCATCGAAGTTACTGGCGCAGTCGAATTTGGCGCTCAGATTATTATGGAAGCGATCGCCCATCGCAAACATGTAATTATGATGAATGCCGAACTCGATGGTACTATCGGCTCCATCCTGAAAGTATATGCCGACAAAGCAGGCGTCATCCTCAGCGCCTGTGATGGCGATCAGCCAGGCGTGCAAATGAATCTTTACCGTTTTGTCAAAAGTATTGGTCTAATTCCGCTATTGTGCGGTAACATTAAAGGACTTCAAGACCCCTATCGTAATCCCACGACTCAAGAAGCATTTGCCAAGCGTTGGGGTCAGAAAGCCCATATGGTGACAAGCTTTGCCGATGGCACAAAAATCTCCTTCGAGCAGGCGATCGTTGCTAATGCCACAGGGATGAAAGTCGCTAGACGGGGCATGTTGGGATACGGCTTTACCGGCCATATCGACGACCTAACACACATGTACGATGTTGAGCAACTCAAGCAACTCGGCGGCATCGTAGATTATGTAGTCGGAGCCAAACCCGGCCCTGGTATATATGTCTTCGCCACTCACGATGACCCCAAACAACGCCACTACCTCAACTTGTACAAATTAGGTGAGGGCCCCCTATACAGCTTCTACACCCCCTATCACCTGTGTCATTTTGAAGTACCACTCTCTGTAGCGCGTGCTGTCTTGTTCCAAGATGCTGTGATGTCTCCAATCGCAGGCCCCATCGTCGATGTCATCACCACCGCCAAAATCGACCTGAAAGCCGGAGAAACCCTAGATGGCATCGGCTACTACATGACCTACGGACAGTGTGAAAACTCCCTCATCGTCCAAGAGCAAAAACTTCTACCAATCGGTTTAGCCGAAGGATGTCGTCTCAAACGAGATATTTCCCAAGACCAAGTTCTAACTTACGACGATGTAGAGTTACCTGAAGGTAGACTCTGCGACCAATTACGAGCTGAGCAAAACGCTTACTTCGCCTCTGAGAAAGTCTTAGCAGCAGTTGGATAGCTGGCTTTAAATGAGTAAGTATTTTTTACTCACGCAGAGGCGCGGAGGCGCAGAGAGTAAAAAGAGGGGGATAAATTTGAAATTTTTCCCCTATTTCTGTTCATCTCCTCCGCGTCTCTGCGCCTCTGTGTGAAACATCATACCCATATAGTTGTGCCGTCAACTAACTTTATCAAAACTCATAGGTAAAACTTATGAAAATTGCTCTAGTTCATGATTACTTAACCCAGCGCGGAGGGGCGGAGCGCGTATTTGAACTACTTTGTCAGCGCTATCCAGAGGCAGATGTTTTCACATCTTTATACGATCCACAAAAAACTATAGATCTAGGCGATCGCTTAGTCAAAACGACCTTCCTACAAAAAATTCCTGGCGCTGCTAAATACTTTAGATTAATCGCTCCCCTATACTTTCCCGCTTTTCGTGCCTTGAATCTCCAAGACTATGATCTGATTATCAGCAGTAGCACGAGCTTTGCTAAGGCAGTACAAAAACGCCCAAATGCCTACCACATCTGCTTTTGTCATAACGTTACCCGCTTCTTGTGGGATACAACAACTTATTTACGCGAATACGGAGACTATCGCTACTTTGCACCGCTGATCGAAAAAGTTTTTCAGGTGATGAGAAATATAGACCTCACTTACGCCCAAGAGCCTGACCTATATATCGCCAATTCCAGCGTTGTTGCTCGCCGGATTGAAAATATTTATGGCAAACAGGCGATCATTGTTAACTATCCAATTAATACAAATAACTTTATTTTTTCAGATATCAAAGATGAATACTATTTAGCTTCTGCTCGCATGATCAGTTATAAGCGCCTTGATATAATAGTTGAAGCTTTTAATTGGCTGGGATGGCGGTTATTAATATCAGGTGATGGCCCAGAGCAAGAACGGTTAAAATCCAAAGCATTAAATAACATCGAGTTCCTCGGACATGTTAGCGACAGAACGCGTAAAGACTTGTTTGCCAAAGCCAAGTCTATTATTGTTGCAGCCTTAGAAGACTATGGTTTAGTTCCAGTAGAGGCTAATGCTAGTGGAACACCAGTTATTGCTTATGGAGCTGGTGGAGTATTAGATACTCAAATACCAGGAAAAACAGGAGTCTTTTTTAAAAGACAAACACCCGAATCTCTACAAACTGCGTTACTAGAAGCCGGCGAAATCACTTGGGATTACGAGAAAATTCGTAATCATGCAGTGAAAAATTTTTCAGAAAATGCTTTTTTTAGTAAAGTTGAGCAAATTATTGACCAAACATGGATGATGCATCAATCATTCATTTGATTTAATTTATTAGCTGAAGTGAAGGATAATAAACGTGGTTCAAACTAGTCTAAATTCTCATATAACTACATTGTCTGAAACAGAGCCAGGTTATGGACAATTTTTTACAGTATTTGTCCGCAGATTTCCTTGGTTTTTACTAGTATTTCTTAGTTCTATTACTATCGCTGGTGTGGTGACATCGAGGACAAAGCCCACATACAAAAGTTCGATGCAATTGTTAGTAGAACCTAACTATCAAGGTAAAACAGAAGGGACTGGCGTAGAAAATCAGTTTACAGACTCAAATGTTGTTATAGATACTGCAACTCAGCTAAACTTGATGCAAAGTTCTGGACTGATCAAGAAAGCAGTTGATAAACTTAAGCCTACCTATCCAGACATAACCGTAGCTGATATAAAAAACTCTTTAGTCTTAGCTCAAATTAGAAGTAAAGAAGATAATGTCGCTACTAAAATCTTTCAAGTTGAATATACTGACCTAGATCCAGAGAAGACACAAAAAGTTCTCACTGCAATTCGGCAAGTTTATGTGGAATATAACAAACAACAGCAAAGCTCGCGTTTACAAAAAGGTTTGCAAATTATTAGAGAACAATTAAACAAAGCTAGTGATGAAGTAAACGCGGCTGAGGTCAACTTACAACGGTTCCGCCGCAACCAAAATTTAATCGACCCAGAATCACAAGCTAAAGCGCTTGAGGTAGCCTTAAACAATGTTCAGCAAGAGCGACAAACAACTCGCGCCCAATATGGAGAGGCTTTAGCACGACAAAAATCTCTAGAAGAACAACTTAACCGTTCCCCACAAAATGCTCTAGTTTCTTCCCGGCTGAGTCAATCTACCCGATACCAAGGCTTGCTCAACGAAATCCAAAAAACCGAACTGGCCCTAGCACAGGAACGCTTGCGCTTTACGGATGAAACTCCGAGTGTGCAAAAGCTCAAAGAACAACTCCAAAGTCAGAAGGAATTACTGCAACAGGAAGTAGGCAGGACTTTAGGTGGTAAGTCTCCTGGTAATGTCAGTGCTAGAGAAACTCTCCTCGAACAAGGGCAACTCGGTGAAATCGACCTCAATCTCGCTGGTCAGTTGGTAGAGACACAAACAACGATAGTGGCTTTGACTGCCCGCGATCAAACTTTGGCCAAGAAAGAGAATGATCTGCGCTTTGAAATCAAACGCTTTCCGCCTCTTTTGGCTTACTACAATCGTATCCAACCACAACTACAATTCAGCCGTGAACGGTTGGAGCAGCTGTTAAGGGCAGAGCAGCAATTGCGTCAAGAACTCGCCAAGGGTGGATTCAATTGGGAAGTTGTAGAAGATCCCCAGAAAGGCCAACTCTTGGGGCCCAATCTCCAGCAAAATCTCTTGTTAGGTGCTGTGGTGGGGTTAATGTTAGGAGGGATTGCCGCCTTTGTCCGCGAAGCATCTGATGATGCTGTTCATACGACTGCTGAGTTAGAAAAACAGTCTGCTCTGCCGTTGTTGGGTACAACTCCCAAGTTACCCCCTGCTAAACCCAGAGAATCAATTATTAAGTTGCCTTTTGGTAAACCAGAAGTGCTAGCTCCTTGGACAATTCAGGTATTGCAATCTCCTCCGCGTTGGGAATCTCTGGATCTGATTTACAAAAATATTGAACTATTTAATACTGTTGCTAGCTTAAAGTCTGTGATGATTACCTCGGCTTTACCCGATGAAGGTAAGTCAGCTTTGGCATTGGGTTTGGCAATGAGTGCGGCTCGTTTACACAAACGGGTACTACTAATTGATGCTAATCTCCGCGCTCCTAGTCTGCACGATCAACTCAATCTTCCCAACGAACAAGGACTTTCAAGTTTACTAGCTAGTGATGTTGCCTTGCCCAGTCAAATTAGTATTCCCTATTCAGGTTCAGCCTACATCGATATTTTGACCGCTGGGCCCATACCTACTGACCCGGCTCATCTGTTGAGTTCCCCTCGGATGATGCAATTGATGGCAGCATTTGAAGAGAACTATGATTTGGTACTCATTGATGCCCCTCCAGTTCTCGGTTTGGTGGATGCGATGATCGCAGCATCATCTTGTCGTAGCGTGGTCATGGTAGCAAGCATTGGCACTGTAACGCGAACCCAGCTAGCTCAAGCTACAGGCATGTTGAGCAAGTTAAACCTGATTGGTGTTGTAGCGAATGGGGTATCAAACTCTAATAGTACATACGTCCCTTATATCAAACAGCAACGATTAGCTCTGCAACAAGCTGTAGAAAAATAGCAATATTTTTCACTTCTAACTTTTGAGGATGTATATTATTTGCGATCGCATTTTTTCGGGTGCGATCGCAAATACGTTTTTGAGCAGATTTAATTACGAATTACGAATTACGTTAGCGCAGCGTAAAGCCTGCGGCATAGCTTCGCTTAGAGCGAGTCCTTGATAGCGAAGCGTTAGCGACGCAGGAGCGTCGCGTCATTACGAATTACGAATTATTTAATCCCTAGAATTTAACTTTTTAGCATCAGTAAAAATTAAGTAAATTCATCATAGCTTTATAATTTACGGCAAACATTAATGTCTACTTAAAGAATAAATAAAGAATCTATTTGAGTAGATAGTGATTTCCACAGAGTCTTATATTCTAGAGATTAAAGCCCCTGACAAAAAGCTATAAGACAAAAGTGAAGTGAATTTGTTTTATTAAATTTATCGAAACAATCAACAGATAAGCACAATTAAACGTAGGTACTAAGTAGTTAGGTGAGGTTTCTCTTCACTTTGCCACAATCTATAAGCTACCAAATGAAATTCCAAATTTTCTAGTTTGCCTGCCAAGGACGTTTGTTGCTACTTATCTACTTTGCTTCTCGCTGGTTTACCCATCTTCACACCAACGAAACTGCGGTAGCGCAGCCACACTCTTAGCTCCTTTAGTTAATAAAAGTATAAAACACGGAGCTGATTAGTTTACTTGCTCTGAAGCCAGTAAAAAGAGCATACTTTTGCACGCGATTATCCAAAGCTTGTTGTAACAAAACAAGATTCAAATTTGAGTTTTTGACATCAATAGTCTTTGATAATACAGCAATTCACTACTGCACGAATCCCAAGACATATGACGACCTCAGTAATCTCCACTCTAGAGAATTTTTATAATTTTACCCAGCAACATCAAAATCACCGCTCTCCAAACTCCACACTCCAGTGGCGGAGGGGTCAGTTGTTGGTAAAACCCCCTGGACAAGTAAAACAGCCATATCTACCTTCATTAGATAGCGAACAGTCGCTAGTAGAGTGTTTAAAACATTCTCCAGTCAATTTAGTCAGCATAGACCCAGAACTAGGCGAGGCTTTGCTACGGTTTTGGGCAGATGCATGTGAACAAGCTAATAAACCAATATTTTTGCGTTTACCCTCTGGAAAAAAACTATCAAACCGAAATACTCAACCCTTGAGATTGTTACAGCGAATGGTTGATTGGATTGCGGCTTTAGTTTTGTTGCTATTAGTTAGTCCTGTAATGTTGGTATTACTTGCATTGATGCGGATTTATTCACCAGGTTCACTTTTTAGCCGTGAGTGGCATATCGGAGAAAGAGGTAAATTTTTTCGAGCAATCAAGTTTTGCCCGACTACAAGCAACAAAATCCTCTCTTTAAAAGATTGGATGCATAAATATGGTCTAGACAATCTACCCCAGTTATTGAATGTGCTGCGGGGTGAAATGAGTTTGTTCGGATCTCGTTATTGGACTTTAGCAGATGCTGTAAAACTGAGTTCACAAAAACAACTCAACAAGCTACCAGAAATTAAGGCTTCATGGGAGCTAGAAACACAGTCTCAGCTATTGCATTTAGATAGTCGAGCATTGTAGCTAAATAACTAGTCCTCTGTAACAGAAGGGCTTGAAACCAGAAATTACGAATTCTTTGGTTATTAATTTTGACGAGTTGCTAGATCCCCGACTTTTTGAAAAAGTTTGGGATCTAACCTCCGCTAACCATTTAGATACACTATATTGCTTACTCTGCTTAAGTTTTGTTGAAAAATATTCATGTATTTCCAATTCTCCCAAACAATCTACAATTTACTGAAAAATACTCGCTTTTGGCAAGATAACTATTTTTTTTTGCGAGAGTTCAAGTATTTTCGTAAAGTTGCTATTCTGGCTTTAGTTTTTTCCTTTTTAGCAGCTACTTTTGAAGGCTTTAGCATTGGATTTTTACTTTCATTTTTGCAAAGTTTAACTACTCCTGATGCTAAGCCAATTCAGATAGGAGTTGATTGGTTTGACACATGGATTTTGGCGGCTAATACATCAGCGATCAATAGACTATATCGAATATCGATACTAATTTTATTAAGTACTTGGATGCGAGCTGGCTTTAATTACTTGTCGCATGTATATACAGAAATAGTTCAACTAAATTTAGCCGATCGCCTGCGGAAGCAAATTTTTGAACAATTGCAGCAATTACCCATTGGCTACTTTGCTAAAACTCGTTCTGGTGAGTTGATTAATACTATTACAACGGAAATTGAAAGAATAAAACAGTGGTTTAGCGGTTCAGCATTTTTAATAACTAGAATCATGACCGCTACTGTCTATTTTATTTCCATGTTTTTGCTATCATGGCAACTTTCAGTCATTTCTTTCTTATTATTTACACTCGTGGGTGTAGGATTATCAACGCTAAATAAACGAGCTAGAGAAACGAGCTTTAGCACTTCAATTGCTAATGGTAACTTTACCTCAACGGCAATAGAGTTTATCAATGGAATTCGCACAGTCCAGTCATTTGCTACCCAAGATTTTGAGCGGCAGCGTTTTTATAGCGCTAGTGATAAAGTAGTCACAACTTCAACCAAAGTTGTATTAATTTGGGCACTTGTCAGACCTTTAGCTGAAGCGATCGCTAGTACTATTCTAGTGGGATTGATTATCTTTGCATTTACTATTTTCGTTGTGAATGGGACACTACAAGTTGCTTCTTTATTAACATTTTTCTTTGTGATGTTTCGAGTTGTCCCCATCGTTCAAGATATCAATGGAACTAGAGCGCACTTAAGTACACTACAAGGAGCAACCGATAATATTAAAGATTTGGTGAGAACTGATAATAAAAATTACTTGCAAAATGGTCAACTGAAATTTACAGGCTTAAAGCATTCAATTGATCTGGTATCTGTAGATTTTGGCTATGATCGCAACAATTTAGTTCTCAACAATATCACCCTGAGCATTCAAAAAGGCAAAACAACAGCTTTAATCGGGGCGACTGGTGCCGGCAAAAGTACATTGATTGATCTAATTCCGCGATTTTACGATCCTACAGCAGGTCATGTATTAATTGATGGAGTTGATGCGCGACAATTTGAAATCAATTCGTTACGCCGTAAAATCGCTGTTGTCAGTCAAGACACATTTATTTTCAACACTTCTGTTTGGAATAACATTGCTTATGGTATACCCCAAGCCAAAGAAGCAGAAATTCGAGAAGCAGCTCGACTAGCAAATGCACTAGAATTTATTGAAGATATGCCAGAAGGCTTTAACACAAAACTAGGAGATCGAGGCGTGAGGTTATCTGGAGGACAGCGCCAGCGGATTGCGATCGCTCGTGCTTTACTACGTAACCCAGAAATCCTCATTTTGGACGAAGCCACAAGTGCGCTAGATTCTATTACAGAAAGATTGATTCAAGAGTCTTTAGAAAAGCTATCTGTAGGACGAACAGTAATTGCGATCGCTCATCGCCTATCCACAATTGTCAGAGCTGACAAGGTAGTTGTACTAAAACAAGGGCGTATTGTAGAGCAAGGAAGCTATCAGGAATTGCTGAACCAGCAAGGTGAGCTTTGGAAATATCATCAAATGCAAAATGAACTTGGTCAAGTAGGCTAAACTATCAAATCCTTGCCTACACAAATAATTTCATCAATCAAATCAGATTCCTATATAAGGATAAATTAATGGTAAATATCGGCTATCATTCTGCTAGAATTCAAGGACAATTTAATCGCCACTTATACAAAAAAGCACTAGGGCAACTCGTCAGTATTCCCATCAAACAAACTCGACAAATACCGCTCAGTGTCTATGCCTTATCATGTGAGCGCGATCTGCCAGAACAAGTAGCAAATATTCGCTCATTCATCCGTCATGTTGGTATTCCAAACACATTCACTGTAATTTCTGATGGCAGCTATACTAAATCTAGCTGTAATTTGCTCCAGCGTATTCATCCTTGTGTTGAGATTATACCCTTAGAAAAGTTCTTAAGAACAGATATACCTCAATGTGTTTCTGATTATGCCCAATTACATCCTATGGGCAAAAAGTTATCTGCATTAATGTCAATTCCTGTAAATGGTGCAACCATCTATACAGACTCAGATATTTTATTTTTTCCAGGTGGAACTGACTTAATTAATTTAGCTAATTCCGAAGATAAATATACTCGCTATTTACCTGATTGTGCTTGCTCATTAGATAATCGAATTGTTTACGAAGATTGGGAACGCGCAAATCCGGTTAACGGCGGGTTTATATTATTTAAGCACGAATTAGATTGGAGTTTTGCCATTGAGCGATTGGGAAATCTGCAAGAACTACCTATATATTTTACAGAACAAACAATTGTTCACTTGACAATTCACTACAACCATGGTGTACCTCTTTGCTTGCAAAAATACGTTCTGAATGTAGAAGATCAATTTATTTATCCAGATAAATTTGCAAGTCAAAAAATTGCTTTAAGGCATTATGTAAATGATGTCAGACATAAGTTTTGGTTAAAGGCAGGGGTATAAAATACCATCAGCTTTCGATTTTTATAGATTAAGTCAAAAATTGCTAAATATGAGTTATACAGTAGTTGATAAAAAAATGATTTATCACTGCTCCCAAGCTGATATTCGGGGCGGTGGTGGTATTGAAACTTATGTCGCTTCTTTGGTAAGTTCACAAATTTCGGGAGTCAGCGATCGCACTATTACTTCTCTACACAATTTGGATCAGCGACAGTTTAAATTGCTACATATCCATGATCAAAATCTGTTAGCAGAATTGCGGCAAGAATGCCCAGCAGTATTTACTCTACATAATCACTCTACTTACTGCCCTAGTGGTACTAAATACTTAGAAAATCGCGCTACAGTTTGCGATCGCACCATGAACCCTCTAGGATGTGCTTGGGGACATTTAGTGGATAACTGTGGTAGCCGCAGACCGCAAAATATTATTAAAGATTGGGGTAATGCTTACCATCCACTAGCAATACTTAAAAAACTGAATATTTCTGTAATTGCTAATAGTGATTATGTGCGAGGACAAATCATCAGCAGTGGTTTATCACCCAAGAAAGTGGTAACACTGCACTGTGGTGTTCAATTACCAAAAAGCATTCCTCAACCATTAGATAAGGAAACACATCAAAATCAACGAATTTTATTTGCTGGTAGGATTGTTCCTTATAAAGGGATTGAATGGCTGATTAAAGCTTTAGCAAAAAGCGACCGACAAATTCATCTCGACATCGCTGGTGATGGTTGGGGTAAACCTAGTATGGAAAAATTAGCTAATGAGATGGGATTAAGCAAAAGCATCACTTGGCATGGTTGGTGTAATAGCGACAAATTAGAAACACTCTATCAACAATGCCTAGCTGTAATATTTCCTAGCCTCTGGCCAGAACCTGCTGGACTTATCACCCTGGAAGCTTATGCTCGTTATCGGCCTATAATTGCTAGCGCCGTTGGTGGGATTCCTGAACATGTACAAGATGGTCAAACAGGTATTCTCGTATCACCTAATAATATTCAACAACTAGCTGAGGCTATTAATAACTTGGCAACAAACTATCAAAAAACTCGACTATTAGGTGAACAAGGTCAAACTTGGTTTCAGCAAGAGTTTTCTCTTGATGTTCACGTGCAGCGATTGGAAAGAATTTACACCAAAACTATAGCTGATTTTCAATCTCGAACTCTATAAAAATTTTGATTTTTCCTGCGATCTATTTTCGAGATAGACCCTCACAATCAAATAGTCTACAACAAGGGCGCGAAAATCCTTCTTTTCTAGCCCTTAGTCCTCATCTAAATACCTCTATTTTGCAGACAGGTCTAATTAAAATTAATACTATGATTCTTAATAGCTCAGTTAATTTTGCCGGACAAATCTATTTTTATTGTGACCCTAGAAAAGACGTAGCAGAAGGGGAAAAATTTCAGCATTTATTAATTTGTTTAGCTGAAGGTTTTCTTGAATTAGGAATACCATTTTATTCAAATGTAAACTACTGGCAGCAGCCAGACGAAAAAGCAGAGTATCTCTTTCGCCACCATCCAGAAATTACGCCGCATGACTGCTCAATTGTAGTTTTTAGTAATACTTGGTATCATTTGAAACAACCTCTACCTGAAGATTTATTTAATTCTCAACGCCGATATATAACTGTATATTTAGATGGTGAAGATGATGATAAAACTTATTCTCTAAAGCCAGAGTTTAAGCAGTTTGATTTTATCTTGAGAAATCATTACAATAGAAAATTAAATTATGCTCAAAACTTTCATCCTTGGGCTTTTGGACTAACTAATCGCATACTTCGAGAATTGAAAGATGTACCAAGTTTTACCGATAAAAATCAACAGTTACTGGTAAATTTTCGACATTGGAAGTCTGGACATCCTGTAAGAAATATCAGTTGTAGTCAATTCATTCCTCAGATGAGCAACATTCTGCCAATTGATAATTATATTGACAGTTCCAATAATCGTCCTGCAGATGGCTACCATTATCTACAATGGTTACGAACTGGTGAGCGGCATTATCCTACTTATTATAAACGCCTAAAAAGTTCGGCGGCATGTGCTTGCTTTGGCGGATTTTTTGTACCTGCTTGGCCTAAAAATCCAGGTGATTTAATTAATCGTATTGGGAAGCGTTTACTTACCCGACTTAAATTAAAATCAAATACAATTGTACAGTGGGATAGCTGGCGATTTTGGGAGTCGTTAGCAGCAGGATGTGCCACTTTTCACCTAGATTTTGAAAAGTATGGTATTGCCTTACCTGTAATGCCTAAAAATTGGCAGCATTATATTGGCATTGACTTGGATAATGTGCAAGCAACTGTAGATAGAATAGCTGATGATCCAGGAATTTTGGAAAGTGTCGCCACGGCAGGAAGGCTTTGGGCATTAGAACATTACACTCCTGTACCTACAGCATTACGTTTTTTGGAAACGATTTATCAAAAACAGAGAGTAGATGACATCAAATTGGAGCAAAATCCCAACTTTCTCGCAACAAAAAACTGAGTATTTAATAAATTGAGCTTATGTCAGTTAATGCTAAATTATCCGAACCTTTGGTCAGCGTGATTATTCCAACCTATAATCGACCAGAGTATCTCAAGCAGGCGATCGCAAGTGCAATTAACCAGACATACCAAAACATTGAAATTATTGTTTCTGATAATTGTAGTCTAGAAGATCCCCAAGCAATTGTTGAATCTTTCGGTGATTCACGCATCCGATTTTGGCGACATCCGCAAAATATCGGCATGATTGCTAATCAAATACACGCCTTTAGTATGGCGCAAGGTAAATACGTTGCCAGCCTCCATGATGATGATATTTGGTGTGAGGAATTTTTAGCTAAGCTTGTACCACAATTAGAAGAGAATTGTGAGTTAATTCTTGCTTTTTGTGACCAATATATAATTGATGCAAATAGCAAAATTAATTATATTGAGTCTGACAAAACTACACGCGCTTATAACCGAGACAAGCTAAAACAAGGAGTTTATCAAGATTTTTACAAAATTGGTTTAATAGATAAAAGCATCCCCACAGCTGCTGCTTGTATAATTCGCAATCATATAATTAATTGGAATAACATTCCATTAGAAATTGGTGGTATGTGGGATTTATACTTAACCTATCTTTGTTGTATATCTGGTTATAGTGCTTACTATTATCCAGAAAAACTAACGCAATATCGCGTTCATGAACAAACTGACACCATGCTTAGTGGTCGTCGCAATGTTCAAGCAAAAATTCGCAAGGCCACAAGCGAAATATTTTGTTATCAAGTCTTTATGGAAGACATTCGTCTTCAGAAATTTCAGCTTTACTTTCAACAGAAATGCTTAGAAGCCAATACTACTTTAGGAATTGGATTACTACGCAATAAACAGGTAGCAATAGCACGTCCTTATCTTTGGCGATCGCTAAGTGGACAAAAATTTAATTTGCGAACAATAGCAGCATTAACTTTAAGTTTTATGCCGCGACTTTTAGCTAAACAATTATTATAAACCGCTCCAGGCGCAAAGAATACAGAGGAAAGATAAAAGCAAGATTTTTTACAAGAACTACTTGCGATTAGTAAATATTTATTTTTCAATTCCCTGTAAGCTGAGCGAAGTCAGTCGCGCAGCGTCTCCGACAGGAGAAGCCCATTCCCCATTCCCCAAACAACATGAAACTTTGCATTGTCACCCATCAAATTAAAAAAAGTGATGGTCAGGGCCGGGTCAACTATGAAGTTGCTAAAGAAGCAATTCGCCGCGGTCATCACATAACATTATTGGCAACTAATGTAGCTTCTGATTTACAGCAGAGTCATCTAGTTAACTGGGTTTTAATTTCAGTTAACGGTTGGCCTACAGAGTTTATTAGAAATATCATCTTCGCGATTAAAAGTACCAATTGGTTGCGTAAACACCGCCTAGAACTTGATATCATCAAAGTCAATGGAGCGATTACCAATGCTCCGGGAGATGTCAATGCAGTGCATTTTGTCCATAGTTCTTGGTTGAAATTCTCCAAGTTAGATAAAACTATTAAGTTACGCACACTTATATATGATTTTTATCAGTGGTTATATACAAAATTAAATGCTCGTTGGGAAAAAAAGGCTTTTCGTCAAGCACAAGTGGTTGTGGCAGTTTCTAATAAAGTCGTCAAGGATTTAGTAGAAATTGGCGTACCACCAGAGAGGATTAGAGTAATTTTAAACGGCGTTGATTTACAAGAGTTTTCACCAGGAATTAGCGATCGCCAAAAATGGCAGCTTCCAGCAAAAGTACCTTTAGCGTTGTTTGCAGGCGATATCAGAACCCCTCGCAAAAACTTGGATACAGTTCTGCGAGCCTTAGTGCAAGTTCCCCAATTACATTTAGCAGTGGCAGGAGTAACTCAAGGCAGTCCCTATCTCAAGTTAACTGAATCACTCGGATTAACTAAGCGAGTACATTTTCTAGGACTAAGGTATGATGTCCCAGAACTGATGAAAGCTGTAGATTTTCTGGTGTTTCCGTCACATTACGAGCCGTTTGGCTTAGTAATTATTGAGGCAATGGCTTCTGGTTTACCTGTGATTACAGCTAGTACAACCGGTGCAGCCGATTTAGTTACACCAGAATCAGGGCTAGTTTTACCAGACTCAAGCGATGCTGAGGCTTTAACACAAGCATTATTGTTGCTAACAAGCGATCGCACTTTGCGTGAAAAAATGGGCCAAGCAGCCCGCACCATAGCAGAACAACACAGCTGGACAACTATGGCACAAACCTATGTAGATTTATTTGAGGAGTTAAGCAAGAATGCAGAATACTGTAATTATCCCAACCTATCGCCGTCCTCTGGATCTATCACGTTGCCTTTTGGCACTGCAAGAGCAAACTAAACCAGTTGATCAAGTGATAGTAGTTGTCCGCGACACAGATGCACAGACTTGGGAATTTCTTGCTCAATACAATTCGCACAACCTACCACTACATATAGTGAAGGTTACGCAACCAGGGGTAGTTGCAGCCCTCAACGCCGGACTGACAGCAACAGCAAAAGATATAGTGTCAATAACTGATGATGACGCTGCACCCCACCCAGATTGGTTAGAGAAAATTAACGCTCATTTTCTAAGTGATAGTTGCATTGGTGGCGTCGGTGGACGTGATTGGATATATCAAAGCAATAAATTAGAAGACGACTCCCGTCTGATAGTTGGTCAAGTGCAATGGTTTGGACGCATAATTGGCAACCATCATCTAGGAGTAGGAAAACCCCGCGAAGTCGATGTGCTTAAGGGAGTGAATATGAGTTTCCGTAAACAGGCGCTGGGAAAATTGCGCTTTGACGAGCGGATGCGCGGCACAGGAGCGCAAGTACACTTTGAAATGGCATTAACTCTCACCCTCAAGCGCACTGGTTGGAAAATCATCTATGATCCTCAGATTGCTGTAGATCACTTTCCCGCACAACGTTTTGACGAAGATCAGCGAAATAACTTTAATGAAATTGCCTTTATCAACTTAGTTCATAACGAAACCTTAGTATTATTAGAACATTTGCCACCTATCCGCCGCATCGTATTTTTAATTTGGTCAATCTTAGTAGGAACACGCGATAGTTTAGGCTTATTGCAATGGCTGAGACTTCTACCCAGCGAAGGCCATCTAGCAAGCAAGAAATGGTCAGCATCCTTGCGTGGACGTTGGCAGGGATATAAACAATTTAGGGAGTGGGGAGTAGCGATGAGGTGAGACGCAAAGAGGGGAGACACGGAGAGGGGAGACACGGTGACGCGGAGAAACTTTCATTTACATTCCCCGTGTCACCGCGTCCTCTTAATTCCCAGTCCCCAATCCCCAATCCCCAATCCCCAATCCCCAATCCCCAGTCCCCAGTCCCCAAAATTAAATGATTGCTAAACAGATACTTTTCAATAGTTTTTTAAAAGAAGACTTTTCTCCCCAAGAGCGATCGCTTCAAGGTTGGATGGCAATCTTGAGCTTTGTCTTGCTGATGGTAACTTGTTATTTTGCTGGTGCTACTGCCATGTTGCGCCTGATTTATCCGGTGACAGCTCTGATAGTAGCCGTGTTTTTATACTTGCGGCATCCCATTCTCTACATTGGCTTTACCTGGTGGATATGGTTTCTCACGCCCTTAGCAACTCGCTTAGTTGACTATCGAGTCGGCTGGGATCCCACTCGTCAGATGTTGATCGCGCCGTATTTAGTAGTATTTGTTACTATGTTTAGTTTTTTACGTAACCTTCCTAGTGGTTATCGCCAAGGGGGTTTACCTTTTATTCTGGCTTTTTTGGGAGTGTTTTATGGTTTTCTGGTCGGTCTGATTTATAACGCCCCAGTTCCTGTAGCACGGGGCTTTTTAGACTGGCTCAGTCCAATCATTTTCGCTTTTCACTTATATATGAACTGGCGAGATTATCCCATATATCGCCAGCATATTCAGCGCGTATTCATCTTGTGTGTTTTAATTACCGGGGCTTATGGTATATATCAATTCGTGGTAGCTCCTGAGTGGGATAGATATTGGCTAATAGAATCAAGAATGTTCACTAGTTCAGGATCTCCTGAACCTTTTGGGATGCGCGTATGGAGTACGCTGCATTCAGTTGGGCCCTTTGGCTCTGTCATGCAAGCAGGTTTATTATTATTACTTACTAGTTCTGGGCCTTTAATTTTGCCTGCCTCAGTTGTAGGTTATTTGTCATTCTTGCTAGCCCAAACACGTACTAACTGGGGAGGTTGGTTACTAGGGGTAATTATCATTATGGGTTCAGTCAAAGCCCGTATTCAAATGCGTTTAATTACCATAATTTTGGTAATGGTAGTATGTGTTGTGCCATTAGTAGCGATCAAACCAATTTCTGATGTTGTAACAGCGCGTTTGGAAACTTTTTCTAATCTCCAAGAAGATACTAGCTTTAAGGATAGATCGGGGAATTATGACAAAAATTTTAGTATAGCTCTCTCTAATGTTTTAGGTAACGGTTTAGGCAATATTTGGAAAGTCAATGAGAAAACTGGTCAAATCGAAGTCTTTGTAATTGACAGTGGTATTTTAGATATGTTTTTTACCTTGGGCTGGTTTGGAGCTATTTTTTATCTCAATGGATTAATACTGATACTCATCAGTGTCTGCAAGTATACTGAAGCTCGTTTTGATAGTTTTGTTAGTGCTGCTCGTGCCATTGGTATAGGTTGCTGTGTTCAGTTAATTAATGGCAGTGGAATGCTGGGTATGCCTGGTATGATTCTTTGGGGATTTTTAGCTATGACTATGGCAGCACATAAATACTATCATAATCTTCATATTATTAATAATAGAAGACCGTAAATATAAATTCATAGTTGCTGATAAAACGATATAGGAGATGGGTATCGATCAACATAATACCTATCTCCTAATTTTTTATTACTCTCTTAAATAATTCGTAATTCGTAATTCGTAATGACGCTCGATGACTCGCTACCGCTGCGCTAACGTAATTCGTAATTAAATGAGTAATATCATGTCCGGCTAATCACTTGTTATAAAAATTTCTCCCTTGTCCCCCTTCGGGTGACGCTCGCAAGCTCGCTAACGCTGCGCTAACGCAGTCGCCTGCGGAGGGAAACCCTCCTTTACTCGCTGTCTCACCGCGTCTCCCTATCTCCGCGTCAGCCAAATCATAAGTCTTTAAACGGACATGATATAAATACAAATAGCGTTGCATAAGCATTGGTAGGTTGGGGTTTAGTGTAATAAAATCATGACTAATTTACACAATAGAAAACCCTGTTATGGCAACTAAGCTCACAAATACTATAAAACAGTTTAAAAATTTGCAATCATAAAAGGCATTTATATGAAAGCAATAGTTGTGATGCCGTTAGCCGAACAAAAAGGTGGCGGTGAAATGATGCTTTGGGATTTGATGCAGCAGGGACGTAACGCAGGTGTTGAGTGGTTGGTAATCTTTTTAGAAGACGGCCCGATGGTTGCACAAATCCAGTCCCTTAGCATTGATACGCGAATTGTCAAAATCGGTCGTCTGCGTCAATTTCACCGTTTGATTGTTGCAGTTTTTAGGATAGCAGCGATCGCCCGTCGTGAAAAAGCAAATGTAATAGTCAATTGGATGTGGATTACCCATATATCGGGAGGTCTAGCAGCGATGCTAGCGGGGATACCTGCTGTGTGGTATCAACTAGAAGTACCAACTGACAAGGCTTGGTTAGTGCGGCTTGCTACTCTATTACCTGCGCGTGCAATTATCACCCTCTCCCAAGATGGTAAACAGGCACAAGCGCAGATTTGGCCCCACAGACCAACAGCCTTAGTCTACCCTGGTGTAGCATTAGACAGATTTGAACCTTCTAGCCTACCTTCTGCTGAACAAGCACGACGAAAGTTAGGTTTGCCATTGCATGGGCCATTAATTGGAATTGTTGGACGATTGCAGCGATGGAAGGGAATGCATGTATTAGTGCAAGCAATGCCGAAAGTATTGCAAAAGTACCCAGATGCTCATTGTGTAATAGTTGGGGGAAAGCATGATTTAGAACCAGACTATGAAGACTTGTTAAAAGCAGAGATAGCAGCTTTGGGGTTAAATCAGCGGGTAATTATGGCTGGGCTACAGCGTAATATCCCAGAATGGATACAAGCAATGGATGTATTCGTTCATGCATCGGATCAAGAACCATTTGGAATAGTGATTATTGAAGCTATGGCTCTTGGTAAACCAGTAATTGCGGGTAATGCCGGAGGCCCAACTGAGATTATTACTAACGGTGTCAATGGAATGCTAACACCCTATGGCGATGCAGCTCAGTTGGCGATCGCTATTATCCGCTATCTTGATGAACAAGAATTTGCTCAAAGTGCCGGAGTAGCAGCGCGACAGCGTGCCCTAGATTTCTCTACACAACGTTATGCTCAAAACTTTATCAATACACTTCGTTCTGTAATTCTAGGTGTCTCGTAGATAGAATAATAGTTTTTTCACACCGTTTTATTTAGCTCCAGATCACAACTCAATTACAAAACTATCTCGCCGATGAAAGTCAGCCTCTGCACCTCGATGAGTTAACGCCCAGTAACTCACCGCGCTGTCTTGATTTTTGATGACAGTGGTAATGGCAACTTCAAGGGCTTGAGCTGCTGAAATGATTTTACTTAAATCGATATCTAAAGCCAGTGTCAAACTATCAAACTGCTGCTGCACACTAAACGGGAGTGTTGTAAAAGCTGTTTCCTCTTGCATTCCTTGACGATACCCATCAAAACGATAGATATTCCAGTGTCCAGCAGGCGACAAGTTAAATTCCCAATAGCGTTGAGAATTCTTGATGCCAAGAAAGAACTCAAAGCAAGTATCTTTCCATAACTCATGCTTTCGCACTGCTGTGTCTGATGGTGGAGTAATAACAACTTCTTGCAAGTTGCCCACTAGTGTGTGATTGATGCTCAATATATTAACATGTCGGGCGATATTACCTAAAATGTTTAAATCCGGCAAGGACTCGCCAGAGGGGAAAGGTAGCAAATAAAATGACTGCTGGTTCATTTCACGTCTTGGATGATGGCACGAATCTTGGTTTCTTGAGATTCGATACTCTCGGTAAGCTTAAACTGAACTAGTGCCCTCGCGAGGTTGTGTTCTGGATGCTTGACTTTGAAGTAGATATTTCCTGCTAAATAATCAGCAAAGAATCTCAGCCCTAATTCAAAAGCAATGAGACGAATCGCATCGTACATGTAGATATAGTCATTTTCTGTAAGAAACGCCTTCGCCACAGAGAGATAACCAGTTAAAATTTCTTGACACAATTCAGTATCAAAATATATATCTTCCCATGCTGTGGTTTCTTCTCCAGCAGGATTACAGCCCGATCGCAAACAATCGCCAATGTCGTAATGTACCAGACCAGGTTTAACAGTATCAAGATCAATGACACTGACAGCTTTTTGAGTAGCAGTATCAAACATCACATTATTGATTTTAGGATCGCCATGCATCAAGCGTAACGGTAGCTTACCTTTGGTTTTGGCATTTTCTAATACGTGTGCCAAGAGTTGGCGATCGCTAACAAATTGTAAGCAATAATTAACTTCAGGAGATTGACGCACACTAGTTTTTGTCAAAACTTCGTTGTAATGTTGAAGGTAAAGAGGTGTGATATGAAACCCTACAAGGGTGTCGGCAAGTTTTTCCGGCGACAGGTCACTAATGAGATTGTGGAACATCCCCAAAGCATAGCCAATTTCTTGGGCGTGTGAGCTGCTTTGCATGGTGTCAAAAGATTGCGAGGCTGAGATAAAGCTAATCGCTCGCCAAAATGAGCTGTTAGTATCTCTCCAGTAGTCTTGAGCATTTTTAGTTGGCAATACGCGCGGTACTTCCCAGCGGCGGTTAAGAGGACTGCATTGTAAACGCTGACGAACATGATCAGTATAGGCACGCATATTCTGCATGATCAGTTCGGGCTGACGAAATACCCGCATATTAATTCTTTGTAAAACAAAATGCTTTTCTGCTGAAGCATCCAATGTTACCAGGAAGGTATCATTGACATTACCACTTCCAAATGCTTGAACGCTTATCACCTTACCTTGAAGCGCGAATTGATCAGCAATAGCAACAAGATGATCTGTACCCTGTGTTTTCAATTCTTCTGTCATGTTTGTGTTTGACCTGCACTACTCCTCACGTAATTGCACAAAGGCAATAGGGCATATAGTAGCGCAAGGGAATGGAGAATGGGGACGCGGGGACGCAAAGACGCGGGGAAAATTTCCCGGTCACTGAGCGAAGTCGAAGTGCATCCCCTCCTATCCTGCAACAAGGTCGATTAGATTATCTTGGCAGTACGCAGACCGAAAAACAGACCAAGAGCTATACCAAAGAACAAACCCAAGAAGACGATGTAGGCAATTATTGCAAACATTTATTTTTTCTCCACAATACTTCACTAAATCTATTGAATCATTTGGGATGAGGAATAGGGAATGGGGAATTGGGAATTGGTTCCAAAATCTTTAAACGCGTCCCCCTTTGGGTGACGCTCGCAAGCTCGCTAACGCAGTCGCCTGCGGAGGGAAACCCTCCTTTACTCGCTGTCTCACCGCGTCCCCGTATCTCTCTATCCCCACGTTGTTCAAAACGCTAAATCTCAAAAACCTACACCTGTCAACCCTCATCCCCCCTTTTCAAGATTGCGATAGAATACAGCCCACAGGCGCTTTTTGGGTTGGGTAATGACTTCTGTAATTAGTGTGAATCTACCAGAGCAGTCTTATGAGATTGCGATCGCATCTGCAAGTTTAGATCAATTAGGTGAACGGATGAGCAGTTTAAACCTGGGCAAAAAGGTACTGCTGGTTTCTAACCCGACTATTTTTAAATATTATGGGGAAAAAGCGATCGCATCTTTAAAATCTGCTGGATTTGAAGTTGCTAGCTGCACTCTCCCACCAGGTGAACGCTACAAAAACCTCAACTCTATCCAAAAAATCTATGACGCTGCTTTGGAAAACCGTCTAGAACGTTCCTCGACAATGGTGGCTTTGGGGGGAGGTGTAGTTGGTGATATGGCTGGCTTTGCAGCAGCAACTTGGCTACGAGGGATTAATGTGGTGCAAGTGCCTACCACTCTCTTAGCAATGGTAGATTCGGCAATTGGTGGCAAAACAGGTGTTAATCATCCCCGTGGTAAAAACTTGATTGGGGCATTCCATCAACCACGTCTGGTGTTAGTTGACCCCGCAGTGCTAAAAACTCTGCCGATGCGGGAATTTCGAGCCGGAATGGCAGAGGTGATTAAATACGGCGTCATTTGGGATGCAGAATTATTCACTCAGTTAGAAGCAAGTAAACGCCTCGACCAACTCCGCTATGTAAAAGCTGATTTGGTGGATTTCATATTAACGCACTCTTGTCAAGCAAAAGCTGATGTTGTCGGCAAAGATGAGAAAGAAGCCGGACTGCGGGCAATTCTTAATTATGGTCATACCATCGGTCATGCAGTGGAAAGCTTAACTGGTTATCGTCTAGTAAATCACGGTGAAGCAGTCGCTATTGGCATGGTAGCAGCAGGAAAAATCGCCGTGGAACTAGGACTATGGCAAAAAGAAGATACAGAACGGCAAAATATTTTAATTCAAAAAACGGGTTTACCGACTCAGTTACCAGATGGGTTGAATATTGAAGCAATTATAGACTCGTTACAATTAGACAAAAAAGTTAAAGCGGGTAAAGTCCGGTTCGTTTTACCAACGCAGATTGGTGTTGTAAAAGTTACTGATGAAGTGCCTTCAGATGTTATTCGCCAAGTATTGCAAGGAATGTAGTTAAATTGCGATCGCCACGGTTAACTTTTAAGTAATTAATTATGTGTGCGATCGCGTTCAAATAAACCTCCCAAATACTATATACTTAGGAAGATTTTCGCGCAAGTTAATGTGTTGTAAAATACGTGGCAGCAGGCTAGGTAAATCTTGATTTGAGAGCATAAGTTTATGACTTAAACCACAACTTATACTTACGATGCCGTTGGTCAAAGGTTGGTAGGATAAGGAAAGGCAAAGTATTATTGCCATATTTAAAAGTTTTTGTGTGACATGACTATTACTGATGTTACTTCCCCTTTAATTACGAGCGCTCAACACACTCGCCAAGCTGCAAGTTCGCTGGCGATTCTCTCTACTGAAGCAAAAAATCAAGCGCTCGCAATGATCGCTCAAGCTTTAGAATCAGCAAAAGATGAAATATTGCAAGCAAATCTTGTAGATTGCCAAGCTGCTGTTGATGTCATTCCCAAACCACTTTACAAGCGTTTGCAGCTAGATGAACATAAACTAAGAGATGCGATCACCGGAGTACAAGATGTAGGCAAGCTAGCAGATCCGGTAGGTCAAATACAAATTCACCGCGAACTTGATACTGGCTTAGTTCTGAAGCGAATCACTTGTCCTTTGGGTGTTTTGGGAATTATTTTTGAAGCACGTCCAGAGGCAGCAATTCAAATAGTTTCGTTGGCTATTAAGTCTGGTAATGGTGTAATTCTCAAAGGTGGTAGCGAAGCTGTTCGTTCTTGTGAAGCAATTGTTAAAGCAATTAAACAAGGTTTATCTCAAACTGCTGTTAATCCCGATGCAGTGCAATTGTTAACAACTAGAGAAGAAACTCTAGAACTTTTGCAGTTAGATAAATATGTCGATTTAATTATTCCTAGAGGGTCTAACTCTTTTGTTAGGCTTGTGCAGGAAAATACTCGGATTCCTGTATTAGGACATGCTGATGGCATTTGTCATCTTTATGTAGACAAAGCTGCTGATATTAGCAAAGCAATTACTATAGCAGTTGATGCCAAAGCCCAATATCCTGCTGTTTGTAATGCAATCGAAACTTTGTTAATTCACCAAGCGATCGCACCTGAATTTTTACCAAAAGTTGCTGAAGCTTTGCAAGCACGTCATGTAGAATTAAGAGGCGATAAACGCACTCTAGCAATTTTACCAAACATTGCCACAGCAACAGAAACAGATTGGGAAACAGAATATAGCGATTTTATTTTGTCAATTAAGATTGTAGAGTCTTTAGAAGATGCGATCGCTCATATTAATCAATATGGTTCTCGTCATACCGATGCGATTATTACCGAAGATGTCACTACTGCTGAAGCTTTCTTTGGACTAGTAAATTCAGCTGGAGTATTTCACAATTGCTCTACCCGTTTTGCTGATGGTTTCCGCTATGGTTTTGGTGCAGAGGTAGGGATTAGTACTCAACAAATGCCGCCTCGTGGCCCTGTTGGTTTAGAGGGATTAGTAACATACAAATATCAAATGACTGGTGATGGTCATATTGTTGCAACCTACACCGGAGAAAATGCCAAGTCATTTACTCATCATGATTTAAGCTAACGTGCCTTACATCTGCACAGTCTTTGGTTATTGGTGTCATTTGTCATTAATTAATGACAAATGACACCAATAACAGAAAATTAACATGTATATAGTCAAAGAAAATAATCGGGTTGAACTCACACAATTCAGTTCAAAGAACCATAGAAGTCGTTGGGATCTAAGTCCACAGGAAATAAAAACATTTCCTTATTGATTAGCAGTGCCTCATAACAAAGCTTAACTGCCTTATTTAGGGTGCAGAACTTGATTGGAACCCATTTACTATTGGAGAAAAAGTAAACAACGACTCGAATCGGTGTAGACTCTTCCAACGGAAGTGGAATTTGCCAAGGTGAAAGCATAGAATATAAAACTCATTTTTATGTACTTATAATTAATTCTTATAGCAACACACGTTTATCGCCACTGTCCTAAGTCAGACTTTTGTGGTATATCCAATGAGTGGTCTATTACACAATACGGTTCAATTAAGTGTTTAGCCTTAAATGTTGTATTAAAAAGAACTCTTGTGGGATGGGCGTCTTGCCCGTCCGTGGCGGGTATCTTGACTGTTCCGCAAGAAAGTTTATTACAACATTACAACACATAACTAAGCTGTATTAAGAATCCGCTGGTTAGGGATCATGTATCATCAATTAGGTATCTTCTTTGAGCATTGATTTAACGACTTTGATAGTTCTGTCATTTTTTACCCTTTGAACTTACATACGTCTTCTATGCCTAGAAAAACCCCATCCCACTCGACTACCACAACACCACTGGCTCTCTCTGAATTACATATCCGTCTAGAGACTCTAGAAAAAGAACACCAATCGCTACTGAAACAGATTAAGAGAAAGCGGACAGAACTAAAGAACTTTGTTGAACAGATGCGTTCTTTAGCCACGGATGTATTTCATCGAGCCACGCCTAGTTTCCAAAAAATGGCAGAGCTAGATAAAGAAATCCACACTCTGTTTAATGAAATTTTTTCCACCAGAAAGTTTGGTAAACAAACCCAAAAAAATATAGAAGCAATTTACCATAGCCTTCAGATGGCAGGAATCATCAGTCCAAAATCTCAGAACGAACAGCCAGATACAGAAATAGACGAACTGTTTGAAAACTCCGAGCCAGAAGATGATTTTTCGCAAGAAAACGCTGAATATCGCCATCAAAATTGGCAAGCACAACAGTTTCCTGAATCTCCGTCTGTAGCTAGAACAGATGAATCTAGAAAAATTCGTCAAACATTTCTGAGGTTAGCTGAAATCTTTCATCCTGATAAGGTAAAAGACAGCGAAACCCAGATGTACCATACAGAGATTATGAAGGAAATTAATAAAGCCTACCAAGATGGAGATTTGGCACGACTTTTAGAAATTGAACGACAGCAACAAGTGGGCGAAACTATTGACTATAATAGCGAGGATGATTTAACACGAAAATGTAGAAGTTTAGAACAGCAAAATGAAATTCTCCAAACTCAATATGAAAACTTGAAAAGGGAACTACGTCTAGTAAAAAATACTCCAGAAGGAGCAATAGTTTCTGATTCTCGTAAAGCTGCTAAAAAAGGCATTGATCCTATTGGACAGATGTTAGAAACAATAGAAGATCAGATTCATGTAATTACAGAAATTCGTGATTTTGTCAATAACTTTAAACAAAAGAATATTACTATTAAAGAATTTCTCAATGGCCCAGCTATTCTGCGCTCTTTGAATCAAGAAATTATGGAAGATATGCTTGAGCAGATGTTATCAGAATTAAATGGGATAGTGATATTTTGAACTACCGAACTTAGGAAATACTATAATGAGGGTTCACCCTGTTCCCTTTTAATGCAATGATAAACTTTGTATTCATAGCCGTTTACCGCTGGCAAAGATTGAGTTTCAGCGCTACATGTTTTGACTTCTGCTGCTACAGAGGCATGGAAATTAACCAGCCATAAATCAAAGGGTCTTGGTAATGTTTTTAAGGTATTTCCGAGAGCAATTGTAGAAGTGTTGGGATTTTGGTCTTGATGAGCAAGGAGAAACAGAGGAGATACAGAGGCATGATTTTGGATTTTAAATTCCCTCACTATCCCCATCATTTCACCAATTTGGACGTGAGTTAATTGTGTAGTGGCAATTAGTATTTGCGCTTTGGATGTTTGTTGAATTAGCTGTACAAAAAGGTCAGGACGGTAGTATTTTTGATAGCCGAAGTTACAAACTACTGTAACTGCACTCAAAAAACCCATGAGCCAGATTAATATTACAGCTTTTTTGCCATTTATTCCCCATTTACCTAGTTCTGAAAAATTTTGTTCTACTTTTTTAAAGACGGATTTGTTGGCATTTTTTTCTATGATTAATTCTTGAGGAAGATGCCAACAAACTGCAAGACTTGCTCCTACTAAAATCATCACAGCAGGAAAGTAAACAAAGTTATAACGAGCGCCCCTAGTTAGGTCGATACCAAGACAATAGGTGAAGATAAAAAATAAAGTGATCGCCCCAACAATTACTCCAGTTAACATCTGAATCATCAGACGAGTTTCTGATGTTTGTAACTGTAATTGCCACCCGCGAACTAAAATCGGTACTGCCCAAATAAAGAAAATCAGCATCACCAAACCAGAAACAATCACTACCGCTAATTGTGGTGCTTCAACTGGTAGCAAGCAAATCATCGTAATCCATGCTGCCAAAGCTTGGAAAATTGGGCTTAGCCAAGCAAATCCCACACGCGGCTCTTGTATCCAGTCTGTCAATTTACTCCCATAAGTATTCTGTAAAAATATTGGTAGCCAAACCAAACCTGCGACAAAAGTGCCGATCGCAACGCTATAGATCCTCACCCAAGGAGGGGAAAGAGGATGATGTCGCCAAGCCAGAACTATTAAAACTAGAGCTTCCGCACAGAGGGTAAGAGCAAAGAAGTAATGAGTTGCAATACCTAAAGCATTAATGCCTACCCAAAAGAGTGCGATCCACACGGGTAACTGTGTACGATTTTGGATATGACGCGTAGTAATGACTAGGCAGGCAAGAGAAGCGATTACCCACAGAATAGCCAAAGTGTAATGACGTGCTTCTTGTGCTAAAAAAATGCTGTAAGGTGATACTGCCATCATCGCCGCAGCTAGATGACCAACTAAGCGAGAGCGAAAAGCTAACCAACTGACGATATAAATAGCCAGAACCGATGCCGCGCCCAAAAGAGCAGCAAGCGATCGCGCCCCCCACAAATCAACTAAACCCCCCTGTGCCGGAAATAACTGCATCCACCAGTGAGCTAAGAAAAAATACAGTGGCGGGTGGTTCGTTTCATGACTCAGATGTTCCCATACGTCTTGAATACTAGCATTAGCTTGGGGTTGGAGTGGCTGCAAGAGAATATCAGGGGTGATGGCCTGATCCAAAGGTACTGATAAAAAACTATTCCCTAAACTAAACACCAAGGTAGAAAATTCATCAGTCCAAGGCGGCTTGCTAGTTAAGTTAGCCAAGCGCAAACCGATGCCGATAAGCAACCAAATCAGCAACAGTAAAGGATTAAGCCAGCGTTTAGGGATAAAAATATACCAGTTAAGTAGATGCATTGTTCCCTATTCCATGATCCTAATTCTTAACAGCCACAATCCGATAGGACTGCTTGCTATGGGGAGTGTGAATAATCCTTCGTACTACAAATGACAAAGGACTAATGACCAACGACAAAATTCACCAACTTTCCAGGTACCACAATCACCTTCTTAATCTCCTTTCCCTCAAGGTAACGCTGGGCAACTTCTGATTCGCGGGCATACTTCTCCTGCGCCGCTTTATCAGCTGACGCTGGTACTTGAATCGCACCGCGAGTTTTACCATTAATCTGAATCACCAAAGGAATTTCATCAGCTACCAACGCTTGAGGATCATAAGATGGCCAAGTTTGCTTATGCACTGACTCGACGTTGCCTAATTGATGCCACAATTCATCAGCAATGTGGGGTGCAAAAGGTGCTAGCAACACCACCAATGTTTCAATACCCTCTGCATAAATAGGTGAATCTTGACAATTAGCTTCTTTTAAAGCATTTCGCAATTTCATCAACTCTGACACAGCAGTGTTAAATTGATACTCACCTTCTACATCTTCGGTGGTTTTTTGAATGGCAGTGTGAATTACCTGACGCAAATCCTTTTCCGATTTACTCAGTTGTGTCTGCTGATTACTAACTACTCTTGGCTTACTAGTAAAATCACTTGCCAATTGCCAAACATCATTTAAAAAGCGGAATTGTCCTTTGACATCAGCTTCATCCCACTCCAAATCTTTTTCTGGAGGTGCTTTGAACAAAATGAACATCCGCGCTGTGTCTACACCATATTTGGCAATGACATCTTCTGGTGCTACACCATTACCCTTGGACTTGGACATCGTAGCATAAAGCTGCTGTAACGGTTCTCCTGTCCGAGGATCACGGGGGTCAGCCGGGTCAACAAGATTAGAAGCAATCCATTTATCTTTACCAGACTTATTGGGATTCAAGTAAGTTAAACCCTGTACCATGCCTTGAGTCAACAAACGTTGGAAGGGTTCGTCAAAGTTCAACAAGCCCCTATCTCGCAACACCTTAGTAAAGAACCGTGAATATAACAGATGTAAAATCGCGTGTTCAATACCACCTACATACTGATCAACTGGCATCCAGTCATTAGTTTTACTAGAATCAAAAACTTGCTGTTCGTTCTTAGCGTCGGTAAAGCGCAAGAAATACCACGAGGAATCAATAAAAGTATCCATCGTGTCAGTTTCTCGCTTCGCTGGCGTGCCACAGGTTGGACAAGGTACATTTACCCAGTCTGCTAACTGAGTCAACGGCGAACCACTACGCCCAGTAAATTCGATATCTTCCGGTAACTGCACAGGTAAATCTTTGTCAGGTACTGGCACAATTCCACATTGGGGACAATGAATTACAGGTATTGGTGCGCCCCAGTAGCGTTGGCGTGAAATTAACCAATCCCGTAAGCGATACTGGACTCGCAATTTACCGAAACCTTCTTTTTCGGCATACTCGATTATTGCTTGCTTAGCATCAGTAGAAGTCATGCCAGTAAAAAGCCCAGAATTGATTAAAATTCCTGGTTCAGTGTATGCCTCGTTGTAATCAATCTGGATGAGTTGTGTAATTTCATCTGTCTCTAATGTGGGAGTTAAATCAAAACCTGCCACATCTTCTGGGGAAGCGATCACAAAATCAATCGGCAAATCGTAAGTTTGAGCAAACTTAAAATCTCGGACATCATGCGCTGGTACACCCATCACTGCCCCTGTACCATATTCATACAGTACATAGTCAGCAATCAAAATGGGAACCTCATCTCCTGTGAAAGGATTAATAGCTTTCCCACCCGTGGAGACGCCTCGTTTGGGCTTGTCTTCCGCAGTGCGTTCTAACTCACTTTGACGGGAAACTTCTTTAATAAAAGCTTCTACTGCCGCTTGCTGTTCTTTGGTGGTAACGCGCTTGGTTAATGGGTGTTCTGGTGCTAACACCAAATAGCTAACACCATAAACTGTGTCTGGGCGTGTGGTATACACGCCAATTTTTTCGTCACTGCCAGCGATCGCAAATTCTAAATAAGCGCCTGTGGATTTACCAATCCAGTTGGCTTGCATCAACTTCACACGTTCTGGCCAACCTGTCAACTTATCTAAATCATTGAGTAATTCTTCGGCGTAGTCGGTAATCTTAAAAAACCACTGCCGTAACAATTTGCGCTCAACTTCTGCCCCGCTACGCCAAGAACGCCCTTCGCTATCAACTTGTTCGTTTGCCAACACAGTTTGGTCAACAGGATCCCAGTTTACCGCCGCTTCTTTTTGGTAAGCTAACCCCGCCTGCAAAAACTGCAAGAAAATCCATTGTGTCCACTTGTAATAGTCTGGGGAACAGGTAGCAACTTCGCGTTCCCAGTCGATAGAAAAACCAAGACGCTGCAATTGCTGCCGCATTTGAGCAATATTTTGATAAGTCCACTTTGCCGGCGGAACACCACGGTCAATAGCGGCATTTTCTGCTGGCAAGCCAAAGGCATCCCAACCCATTGGGTGCAGTACCCGATACCCTTGCATTCGCTTAAGGCGGGCAATCACATCAGTAATTGTATAATTACGGACGTGACCCATGTGTAGGCTACCCGATGGATAAGGGAACATGGACAAAGCATAGAATTTTGGCTTGTCATCAACGATGGGTGTTTGATCTAAGCCAAGTTCTGCCCATGTTTTTTGCCATTTTTCCTCAATTGCTGCTGGTGTATATCGGAAATCCACCGAAAATTCTCCTACTGGATCTGTAATCGTGTCTGCCTCCATATTGTAGATGGTGGGCAAGGTAATCAGTTGGTAAAAATTAGGTAATGATTGAATCAAATATAAAATTTTCTGGTTTGGTACAGGTTTTTGTCTACGGTACGCTCAAACCAGGTGAAGCTAATTATCAAAAATATTGTGCTAGCAAGGTAATCGATGCTAGAAAAGCATTTGTATTAGGTAAACTATTTGCGTTACCGATGGGCTACCCAGCCATGACGCTTGGAGACAGTCAAGTCCACGGTTATTTACTTTCTTTTACCGATTTAGGGATTCTCAACGAGTTAGATGTCTTAGAAGATTATCAACCCACTAGACAAATGTCAGAAAATCTCTACACTCGGCAAAAGATCATTGCTTACGAACCAAACGGGCTACCCCTCGGTTGGGCTTGGGTTTACATCATGACCCTAGAGCGAGTTTACCAATCAAAAGGTGTCCCCCAACTTGATGGTAGGTGGAGGAGCTAAATTTATCCGCAAAGCAGTTTATTGTTAATCGCCATCACCTATCTTCTTGTAGGAAGTGGCATGGCAGTTTTTTAACTCAGCACCTCAATTAATGTCATATTCAACCTTACGCTGTTGCGGCCGTAACTCCTTGAGTGGATCTTCAGGAGAGGTCACTGCTGCTTTGGGAATTTCAATTACTGGGTTATTTAATCCCACCATCAGCGGCGAGACTGGAATCATAGTTTTCGTTGCTTCTACTGGTGGTTTTTGCGCCAGTTGGGGTACTCTTGATTCGCCACCTAGCAGCAAGCTAGATACTAACCCGATCAAGCAAGCTGCAATGGTTCCACCTCCTAGTACCCACGCTACGCGGGAACGACGGTGTAGACGTGTCAATACTTGCTGCATTGTTACTTCTGGCGACTGCTGGTTTGCTGGGACTGAGAGAGTCCGCAAACCTTGTCTTAGCTTCAACAGCCGAGCATACAAGCATTGAACTGAGGCATCGTTTGCTAGCCATTCCTCCACTTGCTTGCGTTCGGAAGCTGTTACCTCACCATCGAGGTAAGCACTCAATAACTCGAAGCGATCGCGCTTCACCATATCCATAGGGCCCGTTGATTCATTGGTATGCTTAGCCACCCCATCCGACAACTCTTGAGGAAACTGCCAGCGAGAAGGGTCATAAAACTGAGAATCAGTAGTCATATTAACATTATTACCAATTCATACACGGGGAAGAGAAGCGGACGATCCTGAGAAATTAATCAATTTTTCTCCTGATGGCACAAGCAATCGGTATTTTCCTAACAATTCTTAATCAATTCTTAAATTTTGCAATTTATTAGGAAAGACATACTGTAAGCTAAATGTCTAGATAATTTTGCAATTGAGCTTGCAATCTCGATCTAGCCCTAGCTATTCTTGATTTTACAGTTCCTAAAGAAACACCAGTGATTTCGGCAATTTCTTCATATGCCAAACCCTCGATTTCTCTCAGGACAATAGTTGTACGAAACACCTCTGGTAAATCCGCGATCGCTTCTCGCAATTGTTCGTAAAACTCTCTAGTTGTCAGTTGTTCTTCTGGGCCAGGGGTATCTCCGGCGATTTCCCAATCCATTTCGCCATCGTCTAGCGATCGGGGTGCATCCAGCGACAGGGGACTAACAAATCGTTTGCGTTTGCGTAGCTCATCATAAAACAAGTTGGTAGCAATCCGGCTGAGCCAACCTCGAAATTTGGCAGGTTCTTGTAATCGGTTAATATTTCGATACACACGAATCCAAACTTCTTGAGCTAAATCAGCTCTATCAGACCAATCTGGAGCCAAATGGTATAAAACCCTATCTACTTGAGTTTGATAGCGACGCAATAGTTCTGCAAACACAGCACGATCCGGTCGCAGCCCTGCTTGACAACGCAAAATTAGATCATGATTAGAGAGCTTGTCAACTTGCACTGATGCTTCTGGATACTTTGCATCAACCGTTGACCAGGATACAGTGATCGATTGACTCATAGATCGTACTGGCTTTAAATCATCCCTTTCTATTAGACCTGCTAACTGAGATCAAGTTCCTGGGTTAAGTGACGGATTTATGACTGGAACACTGAGATGTACAGGTTTGGGAATATCCTAGACCAAGAACGGGGTGTGAGGTGTAGGGGAAAAGAACTCTAATCTATATACATCCTGGCCCAAAACCAATAGAGTACAAGCCCCACCAGTTTTCAAGCTTGACACCCACGGTCAAAATCCCACAACGGAGGTATGAAAATACTTATACTCCCCACTTTCAATATAGCATAGCAACAATAAGCACATGTAATTGCTTTTGGCAACTGTGTATGTACGCTTGATAAAAATAATTGAATCTAGTTATTAAAGATAAGGATAAAGATTTTGCACTTGATAACTTCAAAGTTTCTCCACAATAAGCTACTTTTTAGGTGTCTAAACTTTGCATTCTAGATTTTAGAACTGTTTGATATCTTCAAAAACTGGGGAACAATATCTGTAATTTTAACTACCGTGGTCACTATGAACGTTATTTTTTCGATTTTGTTACTAGAATAGTTGCTGTATTTTGTGGGTGTTGCTGGTAGCTATTGCCAGAACTAGTTTGTTCAGGTACACGAACTTGAAAAAAGAAATTGAGGGAAAATGTAATTGTGATTGCTAGCAATAATTTTTCAAACATGGTCTTTCTCCCGCCCACACCATTTGTGATTGATTGCTACATTTCGATAGTTCCAGAAAATGATTTTTCTAGTAAAAAATTTTTCTGCCAAGATCATCTGCTATAGCCTTAGTTTGCCCAAAGGTATCAGCAGATTTATAACGAAAGTAAAAAGTTTTGATAAAATTTTGACAATTTGACAATATAATGCTTAGCTGATCCAAGTTAAGCGGCTGGATATGTCAGGGATAAACAATAGGCGAAAGCAATGGTAAGAAATGAATCTGTAGCGCGTATGGTCATGTTGCTCTGTTTTGGCACAGCAATTTTATCTCTGGCTGTCCATTGGCGGATTACGACAGCAGCAGAACAACTGGAGAAGCCAGCATCTGCTTCCCCACCGCGAGACTCTACCCCATCAAAATCTCAACAAAGCCGTCCACAAGGCGTTTACAGAAATACCTCACAAGCGAGTTCACAAAAAGCAGCAATAGATGTGTCTGCACTTCCCAGTCAACCCACACAGAACTCAGTTGCCAAACAGCACTCTCAACCAAAATTATCTGCTAGGCGTAATGCTGATGTGGAAAAAATTAGCAAAAAAAAGATAGCCAAAACAACTGACCGACCAAATAAGACAGGATTAGTTGTGTCAGAAGCAACACAGAAACCAATAACGAATGACCAACCACTGTTTTTATTATCTCAAGCTTCAGAACCACAAAAATTAACTGATAGACTAGCAGCGCAGCAGACGCAAGTCGTTGTTGACTTGAGCGATCGCCGCGCTTATGTTTACGCTAGAGATGAGGTTATAGCTAGTTATCCCCTGGCTATAGGTAAAAAAGGCTGGGAAACGCCTACTGGTTCTTTTAAAATCAGGCACATGCAATATCATCCGATTTGGCGTCACCCGATTACCGGCAAAGTATTTGAGGCTGGTACTGATAGTCCTTTAGGGGATAGATGGATTGGTTTTTGGACAGATGGACGTAATCACATTGGTTTTCACGGCACACCAGATACCGAAGTCATGGGAAGCGCTGTATCTCACGGTTGTCTGAGAATGCGTAATCCTGATGTGAGAGTACTGTATGAGCAAGTAAAGATAGGCACGGAAGTGGTGGTGCGTGATTAGGGAATGGGGGACAGTTTTTCTATTTCCTAATAGTCATTAGTCCTGTGTATAAAACTAATGACTAATGACCAATGACCAATGACTCTTAAGATTGCGATTTTTGCTCAAAGTTAGGCGCGTATGACTGAAGTAAAGCGCTGACTTGGCGTACAACTTCGTTGCCAGTACTTTTACCCAGTGCCTGACGTTCTGGGAAGAAATTGGGCCGGTCTAAATAGCGACTGATTGCCTCGCCTATTTGCTGAGAAATTAATTCTTGCAGTTCCGCCTTAGCGCGTTGGCGCTGGTAGTTGGCACCTTCTTCTGTAGTAGCGTACAGGGGTGGTAGACGGTTGAGGGCGTAAGCGGCAATATCTCCCACATCTAAGGAACTTTCGCTAGTAGCTTCAATTTCTGCTACTCTGGCGATCGCTTCTGTTAGCACTAACTCTTCCATAACATTGATAAACTGTTTGCGAGGTACCGCCACTACCTCACCTGTTAGCAATGCTCCCATCAGACGATCTAGCGCCATATACTCCTCGATTGAGAGTTCCGAGGCGTTATCACAGATTCGCCCAACTTCTGCTTCCATTGCTGGTGTAAGATAGCCATCTTGGAGAGCTTGTTCTACAATTTTTTCAATACTCATAACGCTCATCATTTTTACGCTAGCCAAGTAAGGTAGGGACGGTATCAATTTAATTTATTTTGCCTAAATTTTCAGCAAAAATATACAACCTATCTGAACAAAAGCGAATAAATTTTCCTTACTAATTAATTAAAGACCCTAGTTCGCCAGGGTATTGGGTCAACAGATAGTCCATTGACATATAAACCCCAGTGTAAATGAGGGCCTGTAGAGGCACCTGTTGAACCCACTGCACCAAGTAATTGACCGGGTTTGACGACATCCCCTTCTTTGACATTAATCCGACTTAGGTGCATAAAAATACTGGTTACTCCTTGACCGTGGTCAATGCCAACGACGTTACCATGAACTCGGAACCCTTGGGATACTCTACCCACTAAAGCAACCCGCCCAGCTGCTGGGGCGGTTACAGGTGAACCTGCTGCGCCAGCGAAGTCAACCCCACGATGGTAGTAGTCTTTGGCAAATTTACCATTGTAGTAGCGACGTACACCATAGATTGTTGACATCCTACCTGCATTTGGCTTGAGAAAGATGCCGTTCCAATACTTTTGCGGGGTTTTCAGTGCTTTCAAGGTTGCTACGCGTTTCAGTTCATACTCTGTGGCTTGCACCCCAGCTTTGCCAGGTGGTAGATTTATGCGTTGTACGGGGAATTTGCGATCGCTTACTTTCACAGCCAAGTTTTGTACCTGTCCATCCCCGGTAACTCTAAGTTTTCTGGTTCCTGCTTTTTCCAATGGAGTTGTAGGAATAAAAGCCCGATATTGGTTGGGTGCAATTTCAAATGCTGGGTATGTGTTTTCACCACTAGCCACTGTTGGATTGGTGTTACTCTCTGGATTATCCAGATTAATCAATACCGACAGCGTATCTCCCAATCTAGGATTAGTTGGAGTCATTTTCACCTGTAGGGCATCTACAGGCAATACTAAAGTTATGGGAACAGCAGCAAGCATTCCCATTAATAGATTCATTCCTCGGCGATTAACTGTCAAGCCTTTGACGCTAAAACCGAGCAAATTTTTCTGTAAATTATTAGTGCGATCCTCGGTAATCATAGAGCTATAAAAAAATCCCTTGCTTCTGTTGAAGAACAGACTAGCTTATTACTAGTAGTGTTTCCTAACCGCTGCAAATGTTTTTGCAGGTCAGAAATTTCACCAAGCGCCTTAGAAATTGAACTCTGATAACCGGGGTATATGCCATTGGGAATGAAAATGGATTTGGCTAGATTAGCGCTAAGGCGCTTGCACGGTTTACCTAAAAGCATAGTTTTTTAGGCAACAACGGCTAGTTTAACCTTTATTTAGCTTGACTGAAAATACATTTGGGATTTTAATATATGTAATTTTTATCAAAAATTATTACATTTCTATCTATGGGAGATTATGTAATGGCAACTGTTAACATTCTCCCGGAATTAAATTTGGGCGATTGTGGAATCAAACAGCGATCGCAGGCACAGCCCGTATTACACTAAGCCAACAGTCGCTCAAACAATACCTCCTGATTCCAGTTTGGGATGATTTAGCCGAACCAGGCAAGCCAGAGAGGAAGCGCCAGAAATAACCCTATAAAAGTCAAAGCAATACTGCTGGCTAGCAGGTTCCGATCTAATTCATAAACTTCAGCTAAAATTAGTACAGAAAGCCCGGTAGGTGTTCCAGACATCAGCACGAGTACCAAACGCTGTTCACCGCTCACACCTAAACAAGTAGCACCTAATCCTACTAACGCAGGCACAATAAAGACTTTCAACGCACTGGCAATTGAGGCACTTTCTAGACTATTCCATCCTTGGATATTACCTAGTCGCAGACCAACCAGCAATAAAGCAAAGGCGATTACAACCCAGACAGCTTGGTCTAGTCCTGACTCAACTGCTGCGGGCAATTTGATAAATTGCGTATTCAAGCCAATAAAAAATGTCCATAAACTAGGCACAGTTGCTAAGTCTCGTAACTGAGTCCACCAATGGTTTTTGATTTGGTTGTTCCCAAAATAGCTAGCAATTAAAACAGCTATACCGTACGTACCAACAACGTTGTTAGTAACACTAAATAATACTGCCCAGTCAGTATTGTCTGGGCTAGTTAGCACTTGTGTGAGTGTCAATCCAACAAAACCTGTATTACCTAAAATTGCAGCCAGGATAAAGCTGCCTAAACTTGCCCGCAACAGAGGATCATCAGGGTTTTTATTAGAGTTCAGCCCAGTTTTATCTATGACGGATAAACCAGATGAATCCCTACTAGGGGTTGAAATTAAAGATGTATCGATGGATAAATCTAGACTTTCTGGTTCTGATGGCACTGTTCGATTCGTTAATAGTTGCCATCCCCACCACATTAATACTGCTAAACCTATACTCAGCAGTAAGATGACCACTGCTATTCCAGGTATCAATCCGCCATTAGATAAGTTAGTGCGGCGTGCTAAAACTAAAAGTTGCAGTGGAATTCCAACCCAGTAAAGCGCTTGACCTAGTAGTTTGAGAAAATTTTCTGGGGTCAATCGAGATATTAAAAGTCCTAAGCCTATCCAGGTAAACAGAGGGATGTAAGCATGGAAGAGGGAATCAATCATGGTAGGCACCTTAATTTAGGTGTCGGATGAATTGTGTTTGTAGCCTATTTACATAATTCCTTTACTATTTTGAAACTTGTTGGGACTATTTGGGGAATGGGGAATTGGTTATTTCTCCCCCTACACCCTACTCCCTACTCCCTTGTTTTTGGTCAAGCCTTTGCTGTGTGGTTCATGATGTGGGTTTCTAGTTTGCCATCTTCCATGTGGACAATGCGATCGCCAATATCCAAAATCCGATTATCATGAGTCACCATTAAGATGGTACAACCTTGTTCTTTCGCTAATTTTTGCATCAAATTAGCCACGTCTCGACCCGATTGACTGTCAAGGGCGGCGGTGGGTTCATCTGCTAGAACGATTTGCGGATGACTAACTAGGGCGCGGGCTATAGCTACCCGTTGTTTTTGCCCTCCAGACATTTTGTTTGGGTAGTAATGAAGATGATTTCCTAATCCTACTTGCTCTAACATTTGAATTGACCGAGCTTGCACCTGTTTTAAGCCAATATGCTGATGCAGTTCTAAACCCATTCTGACGTTTTGCAGCGCTGTCAAACTGCCATGTAAGTTATGTGCTTGAAAAATATAACCATTATGGCGTCGTACTTGTATTAGTTGTGCAGTGCTAGCATTAACAAGTTCTCGTCCCAACACTCGCAAACCACCATATTGAGCAGAACGCAATCCACCGACTAAAGTCAACAGCGTAGTCTTACCAGAACCAGACGGCCCTGTCATGAGAATAATTTCACCAGCGTTAATTTCTAAGTTGATGTTATGCAGAATTTGCTTGCGAAGTGAACCGTAACCAAAATAATGGTCGAGATTTTTAATCGAAATAACTGGTTTGTTTGTCATTTGTTTTATTAGTTATGAGTTATTTCTCCCCTTACGAATTACGTTAGCGTTAGCGAAGCGGTAGCGAGGTACGAGCGTCAGCGGTAGCGACGAAGGAGCGTCATTACGAATTACCCATTCCCTAAAACATATCCGCAGGGTCGGCTGCTTGGAGTTTACGGGTGGCGATCGCACCCGAAATTGTACACATGATGATGGTCAATATCAGCACTTGTAATCCTCGAAGTGCTGTCATATACATTGGTAAATTGGTGGCGGTGCGAGTTAGTTGGTAAAGTCCTAAAGAAACTGCTACTCCTGGAATAAAACCTAGTGCAGCTAAAATTAACGCTTCTTCAAATACCACACTCAGTAGGTAGTAATTGCTATACCCCATTGCTTTGAAGGTGGCATATTCTCTGACGTGGGCATTGACATCAGTAGACAGGACTTGATAAACAATAATCACCCCGACTACAAACCCCATCGATACACCTAAGCTGAAAATAAAGCCAATGGGTGAGTTGGTTCGCCAAAAATTGTTTTCAAATTCAATAAATTCTGCGTGGGTTAAGACTCTGACATCATTTCTCAAGTAGGCTTTTAAGTTTGCTGCTACTTTTTTGGGGTCGTAACCTGGTTTTACCTGAATCAAACCCAAACTAACACTGCTTGACTGTCGCCTGGGAAATAGTCGCAAAAAGTTTAAATCACTAGTAATTAAGCTACCATCAGCCCCAAAAGAAGCCCCAACTTTGAATAATCCACTAACGGTAATCGTGCGCCCTTCTATTTCGGTGGTCAATATTTTACCTTGGTCAATTTGGGCGATCGCTTTTTGGTAATCTCCTCTGGCACCACGGTCAAACAGGACTGTATCTGGCATTTTAATCGCCTGCAATTGCCGATTGACATCGGGTAAATCAAAAGCTGGCTGATCTGGGTTGAACCCAATCACTAATACCCCCGTCTCACGGCGGGTTTGAGGATTTTTCCAAATTGTGTAGCTGAAATACATTCCCTGTGTTGACTTCACGCCCGGTATATCCATTGCCTGATATAATCGCCGCCGCGAAAATGTAGACATCCCTTGCAAGTTACGGGCTTGTGGACTAGTTAAAACAATGTCTGCTTGTACACTGCGATGCAGCCTAGTGTTACTGTCGTATAGCGCAGTTTGAAAGCCCAACTGCATAAACATGAGAACATCGGCAAAAGCAATACCTGACAACGCTACTAATAAACGACTTTTTTCATGACTCAATTGCAGCCAACCTAAAGGTGTTCGCCGTCGCAACTGTTGGAGTAATCCCTTCATAGGAGTGGGGGTGGGGAGTGGGGAGATGAGGGGGATGAGGGGACACGGGGACACGGGGACACGGGGAATGATCAATAACTTAGATCTTGCACCTGCCCAATCTCCCGCCAGAGAATAAATTCTCGCTCTTATTAGGTTAAGTCCACTTAAGTGGACTAAAATCTCTGCTTTTTGTGAGATTTAGTCCTCTTGAGAGGACTTTTGCTATTAGCCATAGGTTTCTAACCTATGGCGGTTTTTGGGACTGGTGCAAGATATCAGATAACAAATGACAATTCCCAATTCCCAATTCCCCATCAAAGCTCAATTACTGCTTTCACTTGCATGTTGGTGAGGTTGGCGGCTTTTTGGCTGGAGGAGTTATCTAGTCGAATATGGACTTCTACTACTCTGTTGTCGATGTTACTTGCGGGGTCAGTGTTAACTACATTCTGCCGCCGCACTTGTAAGCCTAAACGGTCTACTGTTCCTTGCAATTCAATTGGCAAGAAATCACCGATGGCTTGTACGCGTTGCCCTGGACGAATTTTGCTGATGTCGCTTTCGTAGACTTCGGCTATTACATACATCTGATTGGTTTGCCCAATATCGGCGATACCATCATTTGATACCAACTCTCCAGGACGAGCATGGATTTCAAATACTTGGCCATCTTGGGGCGATCGCACATAAGCCTGTTTCAAATTTACTTGTGCTTGATTCATGAGGGCGATCGCGCGACTAACTTCGGCTTGGGCTGCTTCTATATCTACTCCTCGCACTTCGGTGATTTGAGATAATGTGGCGGTGGCTTCTTTAATTTGTTGCTGACTGGCTAACTGGGTGCGATTTAACTGGGCTTGCGCTTCTTGTAAGCTTTTTTGGGCAGTTTCTAAATTTAAGCGCTTGCTGTCTCGCCCAGAGGCGGAAATTGCGCCTTGTTCATACAGCGCCTGATAGCGTTTGTCTTCTGTTGCGGCATTCTGCACGGTGGCTTGTAATCGAGCAACGGTCGCGGCTTGAGTATTAATATCACCTTGGCTTTCAGCTTGTAAACGGGCGATCGCAGCTTGTTGGGCGGTAATTTCACCGGGTTTAGCTCCTGCTTGGATGCGAGACAGATTTGCCAGTGCTACTTTTACCCCCTCTTGCGCTTCTTTTAAGGCTGCTTGCAAGCGTTCGCGGCTGTCTAGGATGGCGATCGTCTGTCCGGCTTTGATTCTATCTCCTTCTTTAATTAGCAACTCCTCTACTCGACTGCCCTCAGCAGACACCGCAGCAGAGAGTTTAATTACCTTCCCTTGTGGTTCGATTCGTCCTAAAGCTGTTACTGTTTTTAAATCTGGTAAATTTGTTGGCGTTTGTGCTTCTTGATTTGCAAAATTTTGCCAGTGTTTTACTGTATAAAAACTTATGCCGCCAATCAATAAAGATGCAACCATACTAATAACAACGGACGGACGCAGAACAGATTTAGGGGATAATATATACCCTAACTTTAAGTTTCGCACTAACTGTATAAACTCCCAAGTTTTCGTTGAAAAACATGATGACTTTACGCAAAAATGTACCTGTTTGCTAATTCCGACTTTTTAATTACTCTTGATTTACAGGCTGATAGTCCATAAAAAAATTTGGAAAATGTGATTGTATTAGGAGAATAACAAGTCTCTCATAGGATAGAGAAACTTATGTTTGTGACGAACTAGTTTTATTTTGTGAATGTATTTTAGGATATTAAACGCTTTAAAATTATGAAGCTGTAACAGCGCCAACAAACATCCCAATTTTGGGTGGAATTCAAATTACTTAATGTATCTGGTTTCGCGTAAAAACTTGCGTAAATCTGCAAAGTACTTGTTGCGATCGCTTTTTTTGTAAGCTTTCTGTAGGCGTTGCCAACCGTCTTGTCCTTGATTTAACAGATACTTATCTGCTAAATAGGCGGCTAAAAAACCTTTGCCATCATCGCCTTGTTGCTGCGCTTGGATATAGGTTTGCCATAATTCTGAGGCATGACTAGCAATTAACTTAGGATAGCGACGAGTCACGTCAATCATCTTTCCTTGACGATATTGCCAGATTTGCAGGGGATAGCCAGAAGCAGCATAAGAACTAAAAGCATAAGCAAAGCTATCGTCTCGACTATTAAACTCTTGCAGTCCATCTTGATTTAAATCTTTGAGTATATAGCCACCATTACCCCATTCATGGCGAGTTTGAATGTACTTTTGAGACTTGCGATCGTAGCGATAAATCAACGAATAAGTACAACAATGCGCTCCACCTGTAAAGAAGTCTGCAATAACTTCTGGTTCTTTGTTACCATCCAAATCTAGAACTGGTAACTTATCGTCTTGAGTTAAGTCTCCAATTGGTCTGTCATATTCATTGTCTTGTGACAGCAGTTGATTAAAAACAGTTTGACCGCCGCGCACAATTTGTAATCTGATGTTTTTATATTTATATTCCTCTGGTTTTTCATAAGACATTTCCGCCCGTACATTACCTAGTTCTCCGGTAATTGTTTCTGCTTTAGTGGGTTGGGTAAATACGGTCGCTGCACTCAAAACTACTAAACCCATGAGAGAGTGGCTAAGCAAAGTATGAATAATTTTCATAATTCGTTTTGTATAGAGATAGACTTCCTTTATACAACATCCAACAAATGACCAATATCGTAAATATTGAATTTTACTCAGTACTGTTGCAGTGAGGTAGTGTATAAAGATTGCTAACGCAGAGATCATCTGCAAGCAAAGCGAGTGGTAAGATACGCATATCTTAAATTAATTGAACAGTACCTTTGAGGGTACTTTCATCTTCGTCCTAGTTTCTTTAATCTAGGAGCAGGCTTCATAGCTGCAAGGAGAAGATTATGACATCATCTGTTGGAAATACCTCCGAGTCCCAAACCTCAAACACGGTGATTGAGTCACCTTTTCCTTCATCATCCCAGTTTGTTGATGAGGAACCTGGCATTTCAGAGCAGGCAATGCAGGACTCAAGCTTCACTGAGTCTGATAGCCCATTTCCATCTATATATGAACTGGAAAATCCCTTAGAGAGCCAGGGAATTGTTGCCCCTGAGATGGAAGAGTATGTAACATTCCTTAATGAACTCTACGATGAAGAGTTTAACGAAGCGATCGCCGAACTTGCAGATGATGCAACTGAGCTTTATCAAGAACAATTTGCCAGCGAATATGGTGATGCGATCGCTCAAAAACAGCAAGCAGCCTATCTTCTAGAAGCACATTTTAATCCTTTAATTAGTGCAGCAGAAGCTTTCACTGAAGGGTTAATTAATGAACTGGAACAACATGACCTGGATACTCTAAGCGAGGCAGAGGTAGACGGAATTATTGAGCGCTACGAACCTTCATTTGAGGGTGGACTCTGGAGCAAAATTAAAAGGGGCTTGAGAAAGGCAAAAAGATTCTTGGGAAAAATCAAGAATAAGGTTAAGGGGGCGGTTAAAAAGGTCTTCAAGAAGGTTAAGCAAGGAATTAAAGCTGTTGGCAAAGGAATTCGCAAAGCAGCAGGATGGGTTAAGAAAAAGTTGTTTGGGGTATTGAAGAGGCTGAGGAAGTTCGTTAGCCCACTTTTAAAGAAAGTTTTAAAGTTTGCGCTGAATCGATTACCTTCTCAGTATCGCCAACTGGCTCAGGCTTTGGCCAAGCGTCTATTTAAAAAAGAAGTTGGGGAACTGCAATCACCTGAGTCGGGAGAAGATACAACTGAGGACATCTCTGCAATTCAGCGTGAGTTTGATGAACAGGTTGCAAATCTGCTGTTTGCGGAAAGCGAAGCAGATATGGATGCCACGGTTGCCAGTTATGCAGCTGAAGCACAACAACCCATTACAGAAGATGCGATCGATAACCTAGATCGCGCCCGTGCCGAGTTCATTCATCAAATCACTCAACTCAAGGATGGTGAAGATCCTACCCCCGCAGTCGAAAACTTTGTGCCTGTAATTATGGCAGCCCTACGAATTGCCTTGCGAATCATTGGCCGTCAAAGGGTTGTAAAATTTTTAGCCAAATTATTAGCAAAGCTGATTCGGAATTTTGTTGGTCAGAAGTATGCTCCCCTACTGTCGCAAGCCATTGTCGATGTGGGTTTGCGATTGTTTGGATTGGAAGTCACACCAGAAGATGAAGCTAATGCCGGTGGTGCAGCGATCGCCGCTACAGTTGAAGAGACGGTTAGGAATGTGGCGACGCTACCAGATTATGTACTAGATAACCAAGAACTGTTAGAAGGCTTTGTCTTAGAAGCCTTTGAAAAGGCAGCAGCAGCAAATCTGCCACCCGTATTATCTGAAAACAGCTACGAAAAACGTCCAGAACTGCGTGAGTCTAATGGCATTCGCGGTACTTGGGTAATGCTGCCTCTGCGGGGACGCAGACGCTACAAGAAATATACTCGGATTCCGGAAGTTAAAATTACACCGGAAATTGCACGAACAGTTAAAACATTTTGTGGGGTTCCCCTAACTATATTCTTGCGCGATCGCCTGGGATTATCGCCTGGACGCACCATCATCGCCAAATTACACATGTATGAAGCTATTCCAGGGACAATGCTCAGTCAGATTTGTCAAGGAGAGAAATACGTTCCCGGATTAGGGACTGCTGAAGCCCGTTCTCAACTGCATCCGCTCACACCAGAAGCTGCCGGAATGCTACTAGGACATGCTGGTTTAGGGCGTGAAGTTGCTTCCCGTTATCTTGACCATCAACCCACAACTGCTGTCGGACAAAGGCTTTACTACCTGGAAATTCCAGGGGCACATCCCAAAGTCATGCCTACCCCAGAAGGAGAGTCAATTACCCAGCGAGCCAGTCAAGTCAGTGTCACATTTGATTTTCCCTCCGATCAATTGCGAATCTTTGTCTTTTTAAGTGAAGCAGATGCTCAATCTATTGCCATGCGACTTCGACAAGGAACCCCAATAGGCATGGTTGTGGCATTGCTGCATTCGATACTGCAACCAAAGCTAAAAATGGCATTGTCGGGTGAGTTTGCTGGGCATGTCAAAATCATTCACGGTGCAGTGACACCAGAGTTGGCACGGGGGCCTGCACTCAGGTTGTTACCACAATTTGTGACGGAACGTTTAACCCAGCAGGTAATTGACTGGTTGGGAACATTTTTGAGTGACCACTTGAAGCAACGCCCTCAAGATTTTATTGCTGCTACAGAAGATTTTGCAGATGGAGTAACTCTCATTGCCAGACTCAATCATCCTCCGGGATTATCTACATTAGGACGAGCTTTTCGGGGAGAACCCGTAAGTTTATATAGCTTCAGCTTTGCTGATGGAATGCCTGACGCCAATATTCAAGTTTTCGCAGGATTTTATCGTGAGTAAAGCGATCGCAATCTTTTCAGAAGGCAGGAGAAACCCACGCACCATATCGTGGGATTGGAAAAAGCACAACTTGTGTCTTGTTTAAAGTTTTGACTAATGCCTCTTTCCCCCTGCCCCAGTCACTGAGCGAAGTCGAAGTGCTGCCCCTGCCTTTTTTATTACCCGATTGAGGGAGCTAAAAATGAGTTCAGAATCCCTAAACACTCTACGAATGCAAATTGCCCGTCAAGTTGCTCATTGGGTAATGGCAGCCCAACGCCTCGGCAGCCTGGATGATTTAGCTTCTTTGAGTGCTTGGGAAGGGCTTGAACGCTATTTAGGTATTGTGTTACGTCAAAATTTACTCACAGCCGTTAATCAACTGCATCAGCAAGCAAAGTTCCTTCAGGCTCAGTGGAATGCCGCAGAAACAATCAGCGATTTTAGGCGAGTTCAATATCAACTCGTTCAATTTCGCAAACGTTATCTTAGAACCGAAATTTTGCTCGACTTCTATGCTGATGCCATTAATACCCGAACAAACCCCACGATTTCTGCTCTCTTACGTGCCTGTGACGCGCTCTGCCTCAAGAGTATGACACCTTTACTACAACCATTAGGTAAATCTACGCCCCCTGTTCTAACTTACCTCGACCAAGGTTTAGGTGCATCAATCCTCAAAGCTGGTTTACGCCTTTGGGATGGAAAGACAGAGAGTGCCGTTGCAGCCATTAAAATTGTGCGGCATAACCTCTATCGCCCAACGGCTCTAATTCATGAGGCAGGACATCAAATTGCTCATATTCTGGGTTGGAATCAAGAACTAGCAGCAATACTAGAGCGGGAACTCTCAAGCGATTCAAAAGAACTGGCCCAAATTTGGGCCAGTTGGTCATCAGAAATTGCCGCAGATACGATCGCCTTCGTCTACACCGGATACGCGGCTGTTGCGGGGTTGCACGATGTTCTAGCTGGGGGCGATGCATTTGTTTTCAATTTCATTCCCGGCGATCCTCATCCTGTAAGTTATGTCCGTGTATTGCTGGGTGTGGAGATGTGTCGTCAGTTTTTTGGCACAGGCCCCTGGGATCAACTCGCCTATTCGTGGAGTCATAGTCATCTTCTCGAACAAGCTCACCCTACCGTTCGCGCTGTGTTGCAAACATCTTTACCATTGCTGCCAAAAATTAGTGAACTGGCGTTATCTACACCCATGCGATCGCTTGGTGGACAAGCACTGGTGAATTTAATCGATCCTCGCAGGGTACAGCCATCGACATTGCTGAAATTGGAATATCAGATTGGCTCAGCTCTCTACACCTCTCATCATTGGGTGCAAACAGAGGCATTAAGATTGCTCGCCCTCTCTGGCTATAAAGCAGCAACCTTACCTGAACAATCTTTAGAGATTTTGCAGCAGCAACGGGATTGGATGGTGAGGCTGGGATTGTCCTTGCAGGCGGTATAAAAATCAGGGGAGGCGATCGCTTAAACAATTCATGATCAAAAGTTTATTTGCTCAATTGAAAAATATTTTTAAGCATATTCAATTACCCAATAAATTCCAGGAGACAGCACCAATGACAAACGGAGAAACTCGACAAGATAATGCCCAATCACAACCAGCAGTTGAGGTAGCCACATCATCAGAAGCAACTCAAGCTCAATTAGAGTTTTTGGAAATTAAGCAAGCACTAACAGATAGGCAAGCTAAACCAGATCCTCTACCAGGATGGATTTTACCGCGCGTCGATTCTAAAGCTGCGGCTAGCAATCCATAGCTAATCGATTTTAGATTTTGGATTTTGGATTTACCCAATACAATTACACCCTTATTTCCCAGTCCCCAATCCCCAAACTTATGTTCAGACGCTTTACTACACCATCCGATGGTCTTACTTTTAGAAATAAAGCCGAAATCCTATTTCGCCTGCATCCTAGCGAACTTTCAGCCCTGCTGGAAATAGCATGGGACTTTAGAGTTTGGGAGGCTAATGAATCACTCGGCCATCCCAGACGGCGGAGCGATATTCCTGGACTGCCAGAGTATTTACTCAATACTCTATTTAGCTCTGCACCCCCTCAGACGGGTTTGCCTAACTTCTTCACGGGAAATCAACAACGATTTGGTATTCCCGCTAGTGTCCCACCCCGCAATGGAGTGATGTGGGATCACTTAATCTACGCTTATCTGATTGAAAATACTCGTATTTATGACATATTTCGCAAAGTCATTTACGAATATCATCATGGTGAAAAATTGGGTGTGCCTCTAGCTAGTTCTCAACACTGGTTGAGAAATACAGAAGAACTATTCTTCAGAGATGCAGCCCCCTTTAGTATCTACTCAGTGGGTAGCTATGTGCGTCCAGATTCCGGGGCGTCGCGTCGTAATGCTTACTACCGGATGTTTGGCATGGACTTAAATCATGGCATGGAAAATGGTCAACCCTATCCTTATGTCAAACCTGATACCGCTAACCGTGATTTTGTCAGTACGTGGGAAGAGTTTCTCAGGGAAGTTTGGGTAGCAATTTCTAATCAAAATAACACTAGCGGCACTAATCCCCAAGACGACGCTGCAATTCTTGATTTGGCAAAAAGATTACATGACATGCTGAGAACACGCCGCACTAATGGGAACTTATCTCGTGAGGAATTCTGGTATGTCTCAATGATGTCATGGTTCCATCTAGCTGTTGAGTTTGATACACCGATTGTGAATTCTTTGAGGGCTGAGGGTGCGAGTGAAGAGGAGCGATTAAAGAAAATTGGGGAGCGGGTTAGTATGCCACCTCATGGCAGGTCTTTCTATTTCTTTTTGTTAAGCGATCGCATGTCATGGATTTTGACACAACTGGAAACGGATATCTATCTCAATGAGTTAGCAATTCCGGGTTTCTACACCGTTGGTTCTCCAGTAGAAAGGGTAATGAGAACAATTATTACCTACTGGTCGCAAGCTACAGGTCGCAACATGAAAGAGAAAGCACGCTCTGTCTCAATTCAAAATAGGGAGTAGGGAGTGGGGGAAGAAAAAGAGTTTCATTCATAACGGGTAGTGCGCCGTCAGTGGAACACTTAAAAGCAAAAAATATTGACCTCAAAAATAAGGGGATTCCTATGATTTCTTCACCTGATTCTGATGCTTACGAGTTTGATTCACCCTTCTTAAATGAAACGGTTTTCACCGATGAAGCAGCAACAAAATCTGCACAAGCGTGGGAATCTCGACGTGCCAAGTTTGAACTAGAAAGCCCTTTCCTGCAAGCATTTGAACCAGGACAAGGGACAATCACCGAACCAAAAGATGAAGAATATGAGGAGTTTTCTGAGGAATTAGATCAAGCAGAATATGCAGAAGAAGTCTTTGCAGAATCTTGGACTGGAGAGCAAGAGCAACTAGAACCAGAGATAATGGGGGAACGTCCAAATGATTTGGATGTAGATAGAATTTCTGATGAAAAAGATATTTTAGTAAAGTCAACCATAAACACATTCGAGGCTATAGAACCTGAATTTATTAACGAATTAAAAGAAGCAGAAATCTCTGAAAGTGCTTGGAGAATGCGCCCTCCATCTCGTTATCAGGCAAATCGTTATATCTGTTGGGCAGAAGCATTTTCCTCTTGGTCAATGGTTACTAAAGGTGTACGAAAATTCCCAACAGGTCAAGACGTAATTAACTTTTTGAAACCACTTGGCTTAGTTAACACTGATGACAGTTTGAAACTCCCAAAGGGGATGGACGAGATTCAGCGTGTTTTTGGTTTGAAGTGTAGAAAATTTGAACAGGGTTATAATCTTTCTGGAATAAATTGGGTGTCTATGCTCAGACATAGCCATTTAATTGTTATTTTTAAACGACCAACAGCTAGTTATTTTCACTTTGTAGTTGTTTATGGAGTAGATCGTTTCCATATTTGCTTTATGGATCCAGAACTTAATCCAGCTTTGCCAAGTTTGGATCAAGTAAAAACAAATCGTGTTTGTGCTAAGCTTGAAAACTTTGGTGCTAGAGCAGATGTATTTTGGATATTTTGGAAAGAACAGATATTAGCTAAAGAATTATTAGAGCCATCAAATATTGATGATCAAAATAATCAGGAATTTTCGGAGTATTTGCTTGATGAAACAGAAGCAGAAGATGTTTTCAATGAGGAATTTGGGGAAGTGATACATTCTTCAAAACCCAAAAACCATTTTCTCGATAATTTTGATGTAGACACTCAGCCGTATCTAGAATTAACCGAAAACCAAGAAGCAGTTTGGCATGAATCTGAGATAGATTTAGAAGGAGTGGATTTTGAGGAAAGTGAAGGTGTTTATTTAAACACCTCATCCGATTCGGAGTTACCTGTTACAAATCAACCAACTCCAGGCTACTTTTATGAAATCCAGCATGGCAAAGGAGGTCTACTCACAACTGCTCAAACAGCTTATCAGATAAAAACCAATGCCGAACGACTGGAGTGGGCACAACAAATTAATAATCACCCTCTAAACCGTAAGTTTTGGAGAAAGCCTGCTAACAGTTTTGAGCAGAAGTACTTTCCCAAAGGGATTATTAGCTTTAACCCAACTTTTAGCTGTGGTAAGGAACAGCGCCTTGCCAGTAAAGGTGAGAAAAAGTGTTTTGCTAGGATCTGGATTCCAATCAAGGAGAGATACACTCATCCCATACTAGGTAGAGCAATTGACCTGCCCAAAAATACTTTGCTTGCCTTGTTGCAGCCAACTAGTAATATCTCTACTGCTGAACTGGAACTGCTGCAACATGAAACCTCTACGACTGAGCCTCAAAAAAAGCAAACTTTTGAGAAAGTAACTAAACCAAAAGTTTCGCCCCATCGATTTATCTGCTCTATTATTGCTACGATTCCGCATCCATCGAACAAGGATGTAGCAGTAACTTATGGGCCAGCGACTGGTGTATTGATTGGTTTTCGACATATCTTGACTGCTGCACATGTGTTGTCACAGAAGTGGCTTGACGGTCAGCAACTGAAGGCAGAAATGGTTTTTGTTACCCCTATGCACCAAAGTAAAAGTGGATTAGCAAAGGTGTACGACGATAATGAAAGCGATTTGATCAATGCGCTATTGACAAGTCACAGACCCTTGGGTTCCTTCCGAGCATCTAGCTACAAGATCCACCCTCAATATATTAATTCTGCCTCTTCACCAACTGATTCTAATTCTTCACTATTTGATATTGCCTTGATCAAACTGAATACTAGTCTTGGCAGTTTGCCCTGGGAAAAAGGGCAATTTGGCTACTGGGGTAGCTCACGCTGGGGCGATCGCACTATATTAAGTTCTACAACTAATCGCACACTGCTTGAGAAAAAGAGCATCTGCCTTGCAGGGTACCCAACACCAAGAATACCCAAACACGGGATTAATCAATGGGAAAGTCGGGGGGCTGTTGATAATGCAAATCTTCCCAAATATGCAAAAGCAGTCAAAGGTGGATGGATGAGACTGGGTTATCAGACTCAAGCTGAAGATGGGCATTCAGGTAGCCCAGTTTGGGTTACATTCACAAGTAATGACAAGACGTTTCGCAAATTGGTAGCAGTTCATAGTGACGGCGGTTCTGGCGTTGAAGCCCAAAGCGGCGTACTGATTACCCCAGAAGTTTTGGATTGGATTCAAAAATCTCAATGATAGGGAACAGGGAATAAGCTAGTAGTCATTTAAATTACATCTTTGCGTCTTAACGATTTGAATTTTGAATTGGTAAGCTAAAAAACATCTAAATTACATAATTAAATTAAATAAAACTCTTGTGGGGTGGGCCGAAAAGCCATTGGTGTCAACTTAAGCTAGAAATAGCTTCGGTGTTGGCTTCCTCACCCGCCAAGAAATTTATTTCTTGGCTAATAGCTCAAGTCTACTGAAGTAGACTCAAAATCTTGGGGGATATTCAGTCATCTTGAGATGACTTTTGCTATCAGCAAGGAACTTCAGTTCTTTGCGGGACATCGGTTCTACGTTAACTTGACGCCAATGGCCGGAAAGCCCGCCCTAATTATCCCTTTTATGTCACTCTCGGAAAGTAATAATCAAAGCAAGATTCTGAAACTTTCATCCAATCTAGCTTTGAGCCTTTATTTTCTAACAGTAACTAAAATTTATAACCAAAAGCTTAAAACTAAAGCTCCAAAAGGCTTTCAGCGATAGGCTTCTCCCAAACTGACAAAACAGGGTTATGCAAGTTATATGTGGAACAGCTTATGAATATGGTCAAAAAAATGACTCTGAAACTCAGAGTCATGACATAATTGATATTCTGAAATTTGCTTCAGTATTGAGTACTGGGAAATTGTGACAAAATTTGTGCTTGGGTAAAGCGGAATTCCATAATTTTTCCGCTTTCAACCAAATCCCCAGTCCCCAGTTCCTTTCACCTTGCACAATACGCCCATTTAGAGCAGTGAAAGATTATTTCTTATCAGCTTCAGCAATGGGAACCCATTCGGTATGGAATGCGCCAGCACCGGGCTTATCAAGACGTAGGTAGGTGTGTGCGCCAAAGTAGTCGCGTTGAGCTTGAGTGAGGTTTTGGGGCAAGCGATCGCGGCGATAACTGTCAAAATAATCTAAAGATGCGCTAAATGCAGGTACTGGAATTCCCAATTTCGCTGCTGTCATAATTACCTCGCGCCAAGCAGCCTGTCTATCAAGAATAGTCTGCTTAAACTCAGGAGCTAATAACAAGTTTGGCAATGCTGGATTTTCATTAAAAGCCTTCTTGATTTTATTCAAGAAGCCAGCACGAATAATACAGCCACCCTTCCAAATCCGCGCCATTTCGCTCAAATTCAAATCCCAGTTATATGTTTTGGAAGCTGTAGATAGCAGTGCCATCCCTTGAGCGTAAGAACAGATTTTTGAGCAGTAGAGAGCATCGCGCACCATATTGACAAATTCTTTAATTTGTCCATCATATTTGCCACTGGGGCCTGTAAGCACCTTAGATGCTGCTACCCGTTCCTCTTTAATCGAAGAAATAATCCGGGCATTTACCGCCGCTGTAATCGTCGGAATCGAAACTCCTAATTCCAGTGCAGTTTGTACAGTCCAACGTCCAGTTCCCTTTTGTCCTGCGGCATCAACAATCAAATCTACTAAGGGTAGATTCGTTTCTGGGTCAATGTATGGGAAGATATTAGATGTAATCTCAATCAAAAATGAATTGAGTTCATCGGTAGTATTCCATTCCGTGAATACTTCATGTAACTGTTTATGATCTAGTCCCGCAGCATTTTTCAGTAAATCGTAGGCTTCTGCAATTAGCTGCATATCACCATACTCAATACCGTTGTGTACCATTTTGACATAGTGACCAGAACCACCAGGGCCAATATAGGTTACACAAGGGCCATCATCGACTTGGGCAGCAATTTTGTTAAAAATTGGCGAGAGATATTCGTAGGAACTTTTTGTACCTCCGGGCATGAGTGACGGGCCATTCAGCGCACCTTCTTCACCGCCGCTGACACCCATACCGATAAACCGAAATCCGGCAGGTTCTAATTCCTTGGTGCGTCGTTCCGTATCTTCAAACCAAGAGTTGCCACCATCGATAATGATATCGCCTTCATCTAGCAAGGGTTTAAGTTGAGCAATCACTGCATCTACTGGTTTACCAGCTTGCACCATTACTAGAATTTTGCGGGGACGTTCCAAAGATGCAACAAATTCCTCTAAGGTAAAGGCGGCTTTGACGTTCCGTCCTGGCGCGCGTTGCGCCATAAACGCATCCGTTTTTTCTCGGGAGCGGTTGTACACTGCAATTGGGAAGCCATTACGCTCAACATTTAGAGCGATATTTTCACCCATAACGGCTAATCCAATCACACCAAAGCTTTGTAGTGTCATAAATTTGTTTGGCTAACTCTTGCAGATCCTTTTATCTTTAAGGGTAGTCCGAGATTTTCGCTTCTCTTCTAAAGAAGACATTAAGAGTTAATCTAAACGACAAAAATCCACAACTAACATAGATAATTGGTTCTAATTTGTATCTTAGTCAACAATTCACTGGCAAAATGAGGGATTAGGGACTGGGGATTAGGGACTGGGGACTGGGAAAAAATTTAATTTTCTAAATTAGTTTTTCCTAAAATTTCATACTCAGTACCAAATCCCCAACCCCTAGCCCCTAGCCCCCAGCCCCTAGTCCCTAGTCAAAGGAGTAAGCAACAATGCTGGCGTATGTCCTAGCTTTAGCGATCGGTCTTGGTAGCTTAGCAATTTACTTAGCAGCTTTCTTTTTTCCGGAAATCCATCGTAAGAATGATTTTATCTGGAGTGGTGTAGGACTTTTCTACGCCTTGGTTCTATGGGTGTTTGCACCGCGCATTACTGGAGGACTACTGTTAGGTCATGTAGCTAGTGTTGCTCTTTTGATGTGGTTTGGTTGGCAAACTCTTTCACTACGTCGCCAATTGACACCACTCTTGCAACAAACCCAAGTACCCAGCCCTGAGACAGTAAAAACCACAATTCAAACACAAGCAAATAAGTTATCTCTGCAAGAACGGCTTGCTCAGTTGCAACGGGATATAGGCAGCACATTTAGCGGTGTGAAAAAACAAGTAAAACAACCCGCAACTGAAAAGACATCAAAGGCAGCACAACCTGAGACTGTTAGTTCTACAACAAAAGAGCAATCCGTTGTAGAGATTCTTGACAAAACTACTCCAATACCCACTGATACAGAAACAAAAACTGAAATTATACCGGAGGTAATTCCACCAAATTCTCCATCTCCCGAATTGGTGGAAGCAGCGCAAGTAGATGTGGCAACTGAGAACAAAGAACCAATTCCCGTAGAGGAAATTGCCCCAGATGCGGTACTTGCTCCCCCAGCAGAAACGCCACCGGAACAGACACCACCACATAATTAGACTTTGTGGGGCAGGCCGAAAAGCCTGCCTTAAAAATACAAATATTGCGATAAGTCTTCAAGCGAAGATGATAAGCTGTTCCACATATAACTTGCATAATTAGGGCGGGCAAGATGCCCACTCCACAAGAGTTTTATTTAATTTGATTATGTAATTTAGATGTTTTTTAGCTTATTAGTCTTTAGTCTGACGCTCTCTAACTGCAAAAGCGTGTATGCTGAAAGTTGTCTGGGCTATTAAGATTCCCAAAACTGTACCACCAAGAGTTACCGTAGCTTGAAATTTTCTTAAATTGCGGAGTTGTTCTGTTTCAATGAACATGTTTTGACTAATACCAAACTGCCACCTTGCCGCCTCTGGGTTAAAAAGGAAACTCATTGGCAGACTCACACCATAGCCGATAATTGTAAATGCTATGGCCGTGGGAATTGTTAGTTTTAAGTTTTGAAACAGTAAAGAAAGCATAATAATCAACCGTCGCACCCACAAGTGGACAATGCTTGTAATCAACCAAAAGAATCGGTAAAAACATATAATACATCATTATTCTAGACAGTCAAATTATCATAAAGTCTATTGATGTATTTGCCTTACTGTAATTCCTGAGCAAATTTAATTGGTGATTCTATTTTTGAAATTATGATACTTCAACTTGATATTACTGATTCTTTGCTGAATAAACTTGTTGGTAGACTTTTGTATAAGTGTTAGCTGGCTTGGTTTTGTAAAGGTTTGAGGGCGTTCTTCTGGTGATTTTAAGTAACGATAATGTAAGAAAACATCACGGTAAGGAATCTCAACATCTTCACCCCCACAAAGCCGCGTAAAATCTGAAGAAGAGACACTCATATAATGTAGATATGTTAGCTTTCTTCCTTGGTCATAAAGAATATTATCTACAGCATTAAATTTGGAAGCCCAATGGCAACCCGTAGCCCCATCATAATTAGCGTAGTTATAGTAAGAAATTCCACTTTTTAAAACCAAATAATTCAGAACTGTTTGGTCAGAATCTGCCCATGCAAGTGCATCAGCTTCGCCTGCTGCTAAATTTTCTAAAAGGGTTGCTAAAGTAGTATCGCTAAAAATATGCTTTTTAGAAGCAAACCAACCAGAACAAAAAATGCGATCGCTAATATTTTCATAGGGAAAAATGTCTTGGAGTTGATCTTCTTTCCAGTCAAAAATATACTTCAAATCTGACTTATATTGAAAATCATTCGTGATCCAATCATATTGATCTAATTTTTGATAAACATCATCTAGTGGTTGCATCAGTAGGGTATCTCCATCAAAGAAGATAAACTTATCAAACGGCCCATCTAGACAACAAAGTTTTCGATGTCTTTCTATACGATAATTTGTTGGTAAGCCATATTCTTGCCAAAGCTTTAATGCTCTAGGATGAGCTTGCCAGATGCGAGTACCAAATTCTTCCCAGCGAGATATTGAAGCATAATCTTCAAATAAGGTAACATTATCTCTAGTTGCTATCTCTGCTTTTACCTTATCTAATCGCTCATTATATGGAATTACACAAACAGGAATTGTTCTACCTGCATTAGCTTCTATACTATTAAGTAAAGCAACTAATTGGTCATAAACTACATCATTGGCTAGGGTGTAAATACCATCAATCATAAGATACTCCTCATATTAAGTGCGAGCAGCAACAAAGGGTAAAAAACGGCGAGTCAGTTTAGAAATAAAAGCAAATTTACCTTCATGAAGATAGCGATAATGTTCCCATAATTGCCAATAAGGACTACCAATTTTCATCCTTGTACCAGCCCAATGAAGATATTTTAATCGCTGTCCTCGGTCATATAATGCATAATCTTGCTGTTGAAAATTGCGTGAACCGGCCCAACTGCCAGGCCCGCCTCCAGGAATTTTGACGAGATTGCCACGTTTAGCAATTAGCTTGAGAACGAGATAATTTAGAACAGGTTGATCTGTAACTCCTTCGGAAAAATCAAAATATTCGCGATGCATCGCACATTCACGTAACGCTGCATCCATTTGTTGCTCAGTAATAGCACCTTTTTTAGAAGCCCAAAAACCACTATTAAAGACATCTTCTAGTTGAGCATCTGTAAAAATTTGCTGCTCTTTTACCAATGGAGAAAAGATGTTTCGCAGCTTGTCACCAGCGTGATGATAATCGCAACAAAAGAAATCAACTTCTGCAAGTTTGTCTAAATTGTCAGCAATTTTTTCAAAAACGACAATATCAGTATCAATATAAATAAACTCATCTAAGGGGCCAAACCATGCTACTAATTTTCGCATTTTGTTTGGTAAAGCCAGGAAAGCTTGATCGAAAATTTCTCCTATGCGTTTGGTAAATTGTTCAAGCAGTTCTAAATCTGGGAAGATTTGCACGTTATGTAAGGTAGCAAGTTGTTCTGCAACCTTGTGATATTTGTCATTAAAAGGTATGAGATAAATGGTCACTTCTTGGTCATAGTAACGAATGCTATTGAGTAAAGCGATCGCATTATCAATTACCCGGTCATTGGCAACTATATAAATTCCCCTACTCATAAATTATCCTTGTTTAATTAATTTCAATTTTTGCAAAGCTCTTGTCAGTAAACTTGGTGTGGGAGTCTCATAATAATTCTTGGGAGGGCTGGTAAAAACTGGACGCTTTTCTGGCTCGTGTAAATAACGATAGTAGAGAAATAAATCTCGATAGGGAAACTCAATATTTTCGCCAGCACACACTGCTTGATTGATATTAGGGGGAACACCAATATAATGCAGGTAAGTTAATCGATTACCTTTGTCATATAAAATATGTTCTCGTTCTTCAAAATGTTTTGATGTGGCAGAACATCCTGTTTTTTGTTCATCTGGTAGTTGGCGAGCGAAGTTATAAATAGAAAGATTAGACCTCATCACCATGTAATTGATCAGTGGTTGTTCGCCAGCCCCTTCATATAAAATTTCTGCTTCACCGCTTTGCAAATTGGATATCAACCAATCCCTTTGTTCGGTGTTAAATATTCCTCGTTTGGAGCCATAAAAGCCAGAACAAAATATTTCTGAATCAATCCGCTGTTGCTCAAAAACTTTTAGTAATTTTGGAGAATTAACATTGTAGATTTTACTAACATCTTTAAATTGAAAATCGTAGACAACAAAATCATGATTATCTAGCTTTGCAAACACAGACGCCAGTGAATTCATCACTAAAGTGTCTGCATCTAAATAAATAAACTTATCAAAAGGGCCATCAAAGGCACAAAAACGACGGTGAGCGCCATAAAGACGGAATTTACTACGATTCAATCGTTCTGGTGCTGCTGAGAGCATAAATTGATCCCAGCGGTTGATTGATTCTTGATTTTCGTAAATAAATACATGAGGACGCTGAGCTATTTCCTCAGCAATTCGCTGTGTTTGATCGTCAAAAGGATAGATACAAACTGGAGTTTCTTTACCTAATATCACATCGATACTATTGAGCAAAGCCACCAGTTGATCGAAAACATAATCATTGGCAAGAGTACAAATACCATTCATAATTTATCAGTGTTGAATAACAAAGTCTGACAACCAATTAAGCAGATTTAACTTGTGTAAGATGATTTGACGTGCTTCGGCGATCGCATCTTTAGCTGCATACCAAAAATCAGGTGTTGCTGTAACTTCTTGGATGTAAGCAATACCTTTTTCATCTAAACTGGGTAATCTTAAAAAACTACCTGGTGGCAGTAATTTATCAGCAGCAGGGCCACCATAGTAAATTGGCAAACACCAAGCAAGTAAACTATCCCAAAGTTTTTCACTCACATACCAATTATTATCAGCATAGTTTTCAATTGCCAAATTGTAATAGTATGGTGCCATGCCATACCACTTATTACCCAATTCTCCTGATTTTCTCGCCCAGTCTGGCAAATTGCGCCCATATAAATCAAATTTAATATTACTAGATTGTAGCGATCGCAAAAAGTCTAAACGCTGGCGATGGTTGGCTGTGCGGTTAATTCCTGAAGTAATCCAACTACAGGGTGCAACTTTTTGAGGAGGTGGCATTTCATTTAAATCTTGAAATGAATTGGAGTGATACCAAATAGCAGGCATATAGTCGGGAGTGGGGGCAAAATCATCAGGCCCAGAAATGTAACCACAATATTTATGGGCTTCTTGATAGTTATATTTGGTAATTTCTAAAACTTCTTCTAAAGGTGGTTCTCTGAGTAAGTAAATAATCCGTTCTTTGTTGACGCCACGCAGTAGAGAATCAATGTTAGTGACTGATTGTTTCTGGGGTTTGCGTAAGCGCTCAAACCAAGATTGTTGTGGTGTTGGTTGGGGAAAATCAAATTGATACATTAGCAGAAAATCTGGTTTTGCTGCTAGTGTTTGGATTTGTATATTGTTCCATGTTCCAAATTGATGTGGGGTTTGTTGCCAAAGCCAATCGACTCTAGTTTCTAAACCTCGATAGCTGCTGATCATTCCTACGGTAATGTTCATGTTAAAAATTTGTATAGTAACAAATTGAGACGCGGGGACGCAGGGACGCGGAGAGGAAGAAAATATGAGATTATGAAGTTTTGGAAGAATGGGTATTGATTGTCCATTGTTCAGGGTGTGAAATTATAGCTACTATTTGACTAAGTAACTCTTCACATTGCCTGTCTAAATCCAAAGTTTGCTCTCTGGTTAAATAACCACATCTGGTAGCAATTTCAATCCAGGTTTGAGTTTCAGCTGCTTCACTTTCAGCATCACTCAGCTTACTGATAAACGCTGCTGGATACCTTCTTTTTCGCCAAGACTCAGAAATATTAGCTGCTACAGAACGAGATGATCGTCTTATTTGATCTGTAAGTGAGTAGCGTTCTTCTATTGGAAAATATTTGGTTAACTCAAAAATTCTCATGGCTACATTTATTGAATTTTGCCATACCCTTAACTCCTTAAATGAACGAATATTTGCCATTTCTAAATTTCCTCATCACTTTAAAAATCCCAATTTAATTTCTATTCTCTCCGCGTCCCCGCGTCCCCCGTCTTTATCTAATAATTGGCGGAAGTAAAGATTTGTCAATGTAACTCAGGATTTTGGCGGCTCGATTTTCCCAGGAGAATTGCTTGACAAATTCGATGCTGTCTGAATATCCTGCTATTTTTCGGGGATGAGTTTCTAGGACTCGCCTCAAACTTTCGGCAAATTTGCTGGAGTTATCTGGTTCACACCAAGCAGCTATGGCTTGGGTATTTTGAAATTCAGTTAATGATGGAATTTCTGTGGCGACAATGGGGGTTCCAGAGGCGAAGTAGTCAAATAGTTTTAAGGGAGATGTGAAAGTTGCGGCTTTTCCAGAACAATGGGGATGAGCTAAGATGTCTGCTGCTTGTAGTAATGATGCTAATTCGTGATGTAAGATATAGCCTAGAAATTTAATGTTGTGAACTTGCTTTTGTTGGACTAGTTGCTGATAGGATTCGATTTCTGCTGGCTTTCCACCTGCACAGACAAATTGCACGTTTGGCATTTCTTGTGCTACGTCAATTAATATATCGATACCTTTAAATTGCTGTATTGCTCCTGCATAAACTACTAGTTTTTGACTTTCGTCTCGCAAGAGTTTTTGACGCCATTCTGCGGCTTTTTCTGGTTGTCTTTCCATAAATAGGCGATTAAAACCGTTGTGTAGTTTAATCACTTTTTCTGGTGGCATCCCGTTTTTAATCATGCTTTCACGGATTGTTTCTACAACGGTGACAGCGATTTGTAATAGGGGGTTGTTAACTATTTCTGGATCAAATGGTTTGTCTTCGTGATGGTGATGTTCGTAAATTGCAGGAATACCATTTTTAATGGCAGCTTTGACGAAATTCCAGTTGCGACTGTGGACAAGTTTGGTAGTTGGAAGGATGTGAAAGGGTAAATAATATTTGCAGGCGATGGTGTTAGAATCTGTAAATTTACTGGGGAAATGATCAATTGGCCAAGGCATCGGTAAGGGGGCAACTTGCAACTTGTTATGGAGGTTGTAATATTTAACAAGTTCTATTGGTGTTTTTCTTGGCTGAAAAGGACGGGCTAGATTGACTAGGTTTGTGGGTTTGGCTTTTTTGTCAGGATAGACTAAAACTGTCGAGTAACCCAAATTGGCGGCGGCATTAGCAGTATTTGTAGATTGCACTAAATGCGCTTCTGGTTGGGGCAATTCTTCCCCGATAAAATAAATATAATGTTTTTTATAAGTAGAATTTTTCATAGTTTTAAGTGTTAATATTATCCTCAAATTTTTCTAGTTGATTGAGCAGATACATGGCAGATTTATAGGATTCTGCAATTAGTTGATTTTGTTCTTGGGGTTTTTCGATAAAATTGTCTATTAAAGAACGTAGAGAACTGAATATAGGATTGATATGCATTCGTAAATCATCAGAAATATCGGTGAGGTTTTGATGTTGGGTTGCTATACTGCTATGATTTGGCTCAGCAATTGATAAGGATTGTCCTTCGATTTGCAAGTTAACAATCTCGTCAAAAACGTCTATAGTATTGAGAATTTTCCCGGCTGATTTGTAGGATTCAGCAATTAATTCTTGCCTTTGTTGGGTGTTATCTGCTAAATCGTCAAGCAATGAGCGTAAAAACCCAATCATTGAGTTTAACTGTGTGCGAATTTCGTGGGAGATGCGGAGTAAACTTTGATGATTTTTGGTAGCAGCTTCGGGATGATCTCTAAATTGCATTGAGTATAAGCGTGAGTAGTAACCACCTTTTTGTAAGAGTTCATGATGGGTTCCTACTTCCACTACACGTCCTTGATCTAATACGGCAATTTGATCGGCTTTTTGGACTGTAGAAAGGCGGTGAGCAATCACTAAGGTGGTACGATCGCGGCTGAGGTCATCGAGTGCAGCTTGTACTAAACGCTCGGAAACTGTATCTAAAGCACTGGTAGCCTCATCTAAAATCAGAATATCTGGATTTTGTAATAATGCACGCGCGATCGCTAATCTTTGTCTTTGTCCACCAGATAACATGACGCCGCGATCGCCTATCAATGTATCAAATCCTTGCGGCAATTTAATAATAAATTCGTAGGCATTTGCCCGTCTGGCTGCTGTAATAATTTCATCCTCAGTAGCTTCCGTCCACCCGTAGGCGATGTTATACCGTACTGAGTCGTTGAACAAAAAGGTGTCTTGACTAACAATTCCCATGCGCTTTCGCACGGATATGACATCAAACTCTCGTAAATCTTGGCCGTCAATGGTAATAGACCCTGAGATAGGATCATAAAATCTAGGTAATAAGTCTGCTAATGTCGATTTGCCTGCGCCAGAACCACCAACTAATGCCAAGGTTGTGCCACGCGGTAAAGATAAATTCACATCTTTTAGTACTGTCTTTTCATGGTTAGGGTAGGCAAAGGAAAGAGAGTTAAAATGCACTCCTTGTTCTAATTTTGTATAAGTAAGTTTACCGTTGCCCATCAAGGGCTTATTATCCAAGCTTAAAAACTCACTAGTGACATCCACACTAGTAGCAGTACTGGCAAAGTGACTACGAAGAGTATTAAGTTGAGAAATTAACGGCAATAATCGCAATAGCACTAATAAATATGTCAACAAAACGGCAGAAAGAGAAGCGATTTGATCGGCAAAAAATGTTTTACTTAAAAATACAATTAATAGTAAAGCTGTGATACCCATGACTTCACTCAAGGGTGCGATCGCTTCGGAATTGACTTGAGATTCAAAATCTGCTTTCTCGCGATCGCGGATTAACTTTTGTATTCGTTGATATTCTTTTTGCTCATTCCCCGTCGATTTTACTAACCGAATCCCGTTGAGTATTTCCAGTACAGTAATTGAATATGCTTTAGACATTTCACTGAGCTGTTTGCCAAATTTTTTAGAGCGGGCAATAGCATATTGATTAATCAATGTAACCAATGAAAGCAGAACTGTCGCCGCAATGGTTAATTGCCAAGAAATTGATAACAACAAACCCACAAAAACTAAGATAGTAATTACTAAAATCACTATCTTCACCGTACTCCCTACAGCCCCAGCAGCACGTCCTATTTCACCGCCAAGACGGTTAATCAAATCCCCTACTTTCGTTTTAGCGTAATAATCTATATCAATTTCTAATAATAATTTTAAACCAGTTTCTCGCATATCTGCTGTGAGTTTGCGTGTTAAGGCGCTCGATGCTAACGAGCTGGCATAAGTCGCTAGATTTTTTAATAAAATTGTGAAAATAATTGCCCCTGCCATAACACCAATGCGGTAGCTTGGGGAAATATTCTCAAATGGAGATATCATCGTTTTAAGAATTTGAGGTGCAGTACTGAAATCTACTTCTTGCCCCACAATTTTTAAAATTACTGGCACAATTAGAGCCGTACTCACCCCATTAAATAACGCACCAGAAAATCCCAATATTATCGTTAATAAAATCAAACCTGGATAGGGTTTAGCAAATCTTAGTAGTAAGTTTCTGGTAGACATTGAGTATTTATAATTATGTTCACAACTGAGCAATTACCGATTCCAGTGTAGCAGCCATAGCCTCAATACTATAGTTTTCTACACATCTTTCTCTGGCTTTGATACCACGCTGATTGGCTGCATCTAAATCCTGAAATATTAATTGGATTTGTTCAGCAAGTTGTTCGGGACAAGCAGGATCAACTAAATAACCAGTATCACCTAAAATTTCTGGGATATCTCCCACACGTGTTGATAATACAGGTTTAGCCATTGCCATTCCATCTGTCAACTTTAGGGGAAATTGGGCACGAGTTTCTAAAGTATCTCGTTGTGGAACAACAATAATATGAGCCGCTGCGACTAAATCAGGCATAACATCGGCTGGATATTTCGGTAGTTTGATTATCCAATGTCCCCAACGTTGTTGCAGTTGTTCATCATAATCATCATAAGGGTTGCCACCCACAATCACCAGTTTTAAATCTGATTGATTGATTTTTTCTAATGCTATGAAAATATCTTCTAACCCTTTATAAGGTCTTGGTGCGCCAGGAAACATTAAAATACGATATTCAGATAAACCGTAGCGGCTTCTACTAAATTCTGGATCATATTCAGTTGGATTAAATAGAGTAATATCTTTACCGTTGGGAACTAATGCACCACCAAAACGCTGCTGTAAAAACTTAGTATGCACCGTCACAGCATCAGCACGATTTATCCAGTTTTCCATCCATTTGATATATAAAGGATGATGAGGATTTCTAAATGCCCCCTCTGGTTTTAGTAAGTCTCTTGCGAATTGTTTGAGTGTGGGGCGATAATGCCAATCGTCACCACCATACCAACTGAGTTCCCAATCATCTATATCTAAAATTATCGGCTTTTTACTATACAGTTTTTTAAGTAGGGCAACTCCAAAGCTGGCCGCTTGTGGTTTAATAGCATAAATTATATCTCCATCAATTTTCGGTAAAACTTGATTAATTTCTCCCAAAAACTCTGGAAAATTCTTACCAGGCAAAGATTTAACTTCTAACTCTGCGGGCAATTTGCGATATAAATTTTCACCAAATAAAAATCCAATAATTTCAACTTCTACGTCTAGCTTTTTTAGCGCTGCACTTATCAAGTATGCACGCAGAATGGCAGCACTTGATAAATCTGCAACTAATAATGATAGCTTGGAAAATCTTTTCACTTGTTTTTATTTAATGCGCCAGGGATTTGTGACTTGATTAGGTAAAAATACTTTAGCAAATCTGTCAAATATCCTTGTATATAAAGAACGGGTAATGTTTTTAGCATACTGAGGCCTGTAAGGATACGTGCAGTGAAGCACTTTAATTTGATCCTGGATGTTATAAGCCTGCTGCCATTTACTGAGATAATTATAAGTAGGTGGTAAAATTTTCATTTTGGGTTTTACAGATGCGATCGCAGACGCGAAAGCACCTTGGTCTTTTAACAATAATTTATCTTGGTTGTTTTTGACAATTTCAAAATAGTATGCAAATTTGTCAAAGAATGTCTTAGTTGTCTCTGTTTTCCGAAAAGCGATAAAACCGCCATTGTACTGCACACTATCTTCTTTTAGGGGCAACCCTACAGATTGCAAAATCGGTAAAACATGAGGCAAAAGATCTTCTTGTTTTCCCCGTAATAAATTAGTTGCTTTGATAATATGAGGTTGGACATCTTCCGTCAATAAAAAATCGTCATCATCCAAAGATTCAAAAACATCATTAATATCAGTAAGTAAACAAATATCTGAATCTAAATAAATCGTTCGCTCAAATTCGGAAGCCGCATATAAAGCCAGCTTTGCCTGACGTGATGCTAAAACAGTATTTGCATTAGCAGGTGCTGGTTTTAAAATTACATTTTTAAAAGCCTTGAGCAAGGGATAAAAAATTTGAGGAACACTGTCAATTAAAATAATTATTGGCTCTTGATGAAATTTTCTAATCGCCGCTAAAAAATGAATACAATCCTGAAAAGAATAAAGACCAGTTAAAATCGTAATAAATCCTCTAGTTTCTTTAGTCATAAATTAAATAGATATTGAATAAAATTCAAATTAGCAGTTATTACTCATGTATTTTTAAAGTATTAAGAGCAAAAAAGAATAAAATAAACTTAACTTCATATTTCGAGTTTTTTCCAGAGAAATTCCACTGATAAATTCAAGTAAACTATACTTGTTTTCAGTATATATACCGTAAAAACTGCATCGTATATTATCATATTTAGACAGTGTAATAAAGTAATACTACAACGAAGTATAAACACTTGATATAGCTTATGTTAAGTAACGCTGTTACTTGCTGAAAACATCTACTCATGAGGGAAGCAGAGGTAATGCAGATTATTCGTCTTGAAGCACTCTCAGACAACTACATCTTTTTACTGCACGACCAAACACAAAATATCGCCGCCGTTGTCGATCCAGCAGAAGCAGAACCCGTACTTAAAGTACTAACAGAACTCCAAGCCAAGTTAGTAGCGATTTTGAACACGCACCATCATCAAGATCATGTGGGTGGCAATAAGCGGTTAATCCAAAAATTTCCCAGAGTCACCGTTTATGGCGGCATCGAGGATCGAGGCAGAATTCCTGCACAGCAGGTGTTTTTAAAAGAAGGTTCACAAGTTCAGTTTGCCGAACGCATAGCTGAAGTTATATTCGTTCCTGGACATACCCGCGCTCATATTGCTTACTACTTTCCCCCCCAACAAGCAGGTGAGCTCGGCGATTTATTTTGCGGTGATACCTTATTTGCTGGTGGTTGTGGTCGTTTGTTTGAAGGGACACCCACACAAATGGTCAACTCATTGGACAAACTGCGATCGCTACCTGATGATACCCGTGTTTGGTGTGCCCATGAATACACCTTAAATAATCTACAATTTGCTCTCACCATAGACGCTGACAACACCGACCTCCAAAAGCGCTACCATGAAGTGAAAACTTACCGCTCTCAAGGAAAAGCTACCATCCCCTCACTCTTAGGTGTAGAAAAACTTACTAATCCCTTTTTACGTTGGGAGCAGCCGACATTACAATCAGCTGTCAACAGTAGTGATCCTGTACAAACATTTGCCCGAATTAGGGGAATGAAAGACAAGTTTTAGTCAACAGTCAACAGCTATCAGTCAACAGTGTCCTACGTCACTGCCTTCAGTCCTAACTATGCTACAGCGCGATATCGCTTCCGCACCTCAGCGCAGGCGCTGGGGTGTCGCTTAGAAGCATACCCTATCAATCAAACTGGGCCAGATGGAGAAGAACTCACAATCGATGTGGCGATTTTGGGAGATCCTCACCCGCAGAAAATCGTAATTGTTTCTAGTGGATTGCATGGTGTAGAAGGTTTCTTCGGTTCTGCCGTTCAGTGTGCCTTATTAGAAGAGCGTTTAATTGGTTGGAGTTCCATCCAAGGAGCTGCTTTAATTTTATTACACACCTTAAATCCCTATGGATTTGCTTGGCGACGACGGTGGAACGAAGATAATGTAGATCTGAATCGCAACTTTTTGCTACCAGGTGAAGAATACAGAGGTAGTGCAGAAAAGTACAGAAACTTGAATGCTTTTTTTAACCCAACTTCACCGCCATCTCGTTTTGAGCCATTTTTTCTCAAAGCGATCGCTTCTATCCTTCGCAACGGCATCAATGACTTAAAAGATACCTTACCAATTGGGCAATACGACTTTCCCCAAGGGTTATTCTTTGGTGGAAATAGCCCATCTCCAACTCATCAAATCTTAGCAGCAAATTTACCGCAGTGGCTAGGTAATGCTACAGACGTTTTGCACATCGACTTCCACACAGGACTAGGTAAAAAAGCAACATACAAACTTTTTATTGACGATTTGCCTAATTTTGAGTCTACCGAGTGGCTGATAAATATTTTTGGTGCTGATGCGATCGAAACATATAAACCAGGCGGTACTGCCTACAAAATTCGTGGGGGTTTGGGTACTTGGTGTAAAACAATGTTTCCCCAATGCAATTATAAATTTCTCACAGCAGAGTTTGGTACTTACCCGATCATCAAAGTAGTTGAGGCATTACGAGCCGAGAACCGCGCTCATTTCCATTCACCACCAAACGACTCATCCAAAGAGTGGACACGCCAGCGACTAGAAGAAATCTTTGTCCCAGCAGATCGCAATTGGCGTCATACTGTAGTATCCCAAGGTTTAGATTTAGTAGAACAGGCGATCGAAGTTTGTTTTCCACCCCAAGAGTTGTGAGTTGGGGAATTGTCATTTGTTATTCTCCGCGTCCCCAGTCCCTCACAACTTTTCTCGCCCAAATAGTTGCGATCGCCCCCTGCGTTTCGCTAGGATCTGTAAGCTTTAGGGTATGAGTAAAGTCGCTAGGAAGCAAGCTACACTCATGTGAGCTATCCTGCTACAACCCAAATTTAATGAGATTTTACAGGAAAAACAAAAGACAATGGCCAAACGTGTACAGTTAGTTTTAACTCAGGATATCAGCAAGCTAGGAAAATCTGGCGACTTAGTAGATGTAGCTCCTGGCTATGCTCGCAATTATCTAATTCCTCAAAAATTGGCAACTCATGCCACTCCTGGTATTCTCAAGCAAGTAGAACGCCGTCGTGAACAAGAGCGTCAACGGCAATTAGAACTAAAAGAACAAGCGCTAGAACAAAAAGCAGCACTGGAAAAAGTAGGTAGTTTGCAAATTTCCAAGCAGGTTGGCGAAAACGAAGCAATTTTTGGTACTGTCACAAACCAAGACGTTGCTGATGCAATCCAAGCAGCCACCAATCTAGAAGTAGACCGACGTGGTATTACGATTCCCGATATTGGCAAACTTGGTACTTATAAAGCTGATATTAAACTGCATTCGGAAGTAACAGCTCAAATCGATATTCAAGTTGTAGCTAGCTAAGCTACGCAGGGGATGAGGGAGATGAGGAAGATGAGGGAGTGAGGGAGAAAGATAATTACCCAGTCCCCAGTCCCCATTCCCCAGTCCCCAGTCCCCAGTCCCCAGTCCCCAGTCCCCAGTCCCCAGTCCCCAGTCCCCATTCCTCAGTCCCCTAATAAAGTGATTCTATAATGATCTATGGCTGAAGAACTGAGTTTTAAAGGTGATGGTAGCGAACGCTTACCACCCCAAAACATTGAGGCGGAAGAAGCGATTTTAGGGGGGATTTTACTAGATCCAGAAGCAATTAGTCGAGTGAGCGATCGCCTACTTCCAGAAGCATTTTACATCAGCGCTCACAAAGATATCTACCAAGCAGCGCTCCGCCTCCACGCTCAAGGTAAACCCACCGACTTACTCTCAGTGACAAGTTGGTTGACCGATAATGATTTGCTGGCTCGAATTGGTGGGAGAAATAAATTAGCCACTCTCGTAGACCGCACAGTATCAGCCGTTAACATCGACGCCTTAGCAGGGTTGGTAACGGAAAAGTACCTGCGACGGCGGTTAATCAAAGCTGGTAATGAAATTGTACATCTCGGTTACGAGACAGAAACCGAGTTACCCATAGTTTTAGACCAAGCAGAACAAAAAGTATTCAGTGTCGCCCAAGAACGTCCTCAATCAGGTTTAGTTCACATTGCAGACACCTTAATTAGTAATTTCCAAGATATTGAGGATCGCAATCAAGGCATCGCCTTACCTGGCATTCCCTGTGGTTTCTACGATTTAGACGCCATGACCAGCGGCTTTCAACGTTCTGATTTGATTATCGTTGCCGGCAGGCCATCAATGGGAAAAACAGCATTTTGCTTAAACCTTGGTCATAATATTGCCGCTTCTTATAAATTACCAGTTGCTGTTTTCAGTTTAGAAATGTCAAAAGAACAGCTAGCACAACGTTTATTAGCTAGCGAGGCGCAAATTGAAAGCGGTTATCTGCGGAGTGGACGCCTAAGTCAAACACAATGGGAACCTTTAAGCCGTGCCATTGGCACGCTTTCAGAGATGCCAATTTTTATTGACGACACGCCGAATATTACAGTCACACAAATGCGTAGTCAAGCAAGGCGATTGCAAGCAGAACAAGGAACAGAGTTAGGTTTAATTGTGATTGATTATCTGCAATTAATGGAAGGAGCAGGAGATAATCGTGTCCAAGAGTTATCAAAAATTACGCGTCAACTCAAAGGTTTAGCTAGGGAATTGTCTGTACCAGTTATTGCCCTATCGCAGTTAAGTCGAGGTGTAGAAGCACGCACCAACAAGCGTCCTATGCTGTCAGATTTGAGAGAGAGTGGAAGTATTGAACAAGATGCGGATTTAGTTGTAATGTTATACCGCGACGACTACTATAATCCCGATAGTCCCGATCGCGGCATTGCAGAAGTGATTATAGCAAAACATCGCAATGGGCCAACAGGCACTGTAAAACTTTTATTCGACCCACAATTTACTAAGTTCAAAAACTTAGCTAGAGCAAATTATTGAAATAATTATATATATTCGCTTCAATACTGAGACTATCGCGTAGCTCGGAATAGGGAATAGAAAATGGGCAAAACCAATTATAGAAACTTTTGATTTTTGAAATAGAGAATAGGTATTGTCGTTTATTCCTAATTCCCCATTCCCTCGGGGAGCGGGAGCCCCGAGTTCCCCATTCCCTAATCAATTCCTATCAATTCCACATCAAACAATAAAGTGGCATCAGGGGGAATAACGCCGCCTGCACCACGAGAACCATAACCTAACTCTGAGGGGATGATTAATTGGCGACGCCCACCGACTTTCATCGTGCTGAGTCCTTCGTCCCAACCTTTGATTACCTGTCCCACACCAATCTTAAATTTGAAAGGGCGGTTGCGATCGCGTGAACTATCAAACTTAGTACCATCTTCTAGAGTGCCAGTGTAGTGAACCTCAACTGTTTGTCCAGATTGAGGAGTCGCACCAGTCCCCTCTTCTAAATCGACATACTTCAGTCCAGAGGGGGTGGTGATCGCATCAGCTTGATACATAGTATCGCTCGCAATTAAAGTATTGTTTTCAGTTAAATTAGTGGGTGCTGGCGAAGTTTGGGTTAACTGGGCAGCGATGGCATTATCCTGTTTACTGCCAACTTGCGCTAACACCAAAACGACAACACATACCAGCATGAATGCCACGCTGAGGAAAATTGCTTTCAAAATCAGTACTCCCTACTTTAGGTAGTCTGGCAAAAGAATTACCAACAGGACACAATTAAGTGTAGATCACAAATGGCATCTTAACGCCAAAGCTTATTTTCCAAATCACGCACTTGACGCTCTAAACGGTCAATTCTACCCCTTAGTTCATCTACTTCAGACTGACGAGCCACCCCTAAATCTTGCATCATATTTCGCATTTGACGCTGCATTTGAGCATCCCAGTTACCCTGTTCTGACTTTAATTGCTGTGCAATATCATCTATTACGGCCTTGGCTTGTTCGGGATTGAGTTTACCATCTTTAACCAATTCATCACCGACTTGCCGCAGTTTTTCCGCCACTAGAGACGTTGTACCAATACCAACCATCATTAGCTGTTGTAACCAATTGCTGTTATCCATCTTCCTTTCCTTTGAAATTATTTCCAACTAAACACCCATGTAATAAATCACACAAATACGATAAAATCCTTTTCCCCCACTCCCTACTTCCTCGAGTTTTTTTGTCAAATTTCGCAGGCGCAGATGTATTTTGACTAAAAACAAACCTTAACTAAAGTATTAGCTGAACTTGATTAGTTAAGTTAAGATGATAGGATTTTGATGATGCTATACCAATTCTGCCAAAGAAAGCTCCAGATCAAATCTAGCTTTCTTAATGTAAGAATTACGAATTGGTATTATTTTCACAACTACGATCCGAAATTCCAAATTAGCATGACACTGGCGCTAGGCATGATTGAATCCCCAGATATCGCCCAAATTGTTCGCACTTGGGAAAAAGAAGCAGGACAACAGGAAAAAAGCGTTGATCCGGGTGCAGCCATTGGTATAGCTGCATTACAAGGAAGCGATCGTCTTTCGCAACAAACTATACAAATGTTTATCGATGCCTATGGCACAGAAGCCGGCAATCTCGCCCTGAAACTGCTACCTTATGGTGGCTTATACATGGCTGGTGGTATTGCGCCCAAAATACTGCCTTTAATCAAAAACAGCAATTTTCTGCTAAACTTCACCCAAAAAGGCAGGATGCGTTCTCTGCTGGAAGAGATACCCGTGTACATTATCCTCAACCCACAAGTGGGCCTAATTGGTGCTGCTTTGTGTGCTGCTAGGTTATAATCCCCAGTGAATCCCCAGTGAGTGACTAGTACTCGTCATCTCGCAGAACAAACCCTGATTCCTTATTTAGAAACCCAGCAAGTTGCTTGATTAGCCCCCGAAGACGGTTGAACTTATGTTCAACGAGTTTGTCGGTAGCGTTATGCCTGTATTCTGCAAACAGTTTTTTCTCTGTATACTCAGTCAGGTGAATATCTAATTTTTTCTCAGTCGCATATAACTTGTCAACCACGTTGTCTTTTAGTTGATCGACTGCCGACAAAACAGTTGTTTCAACTCGCGTAATTCTGGCATTGATATTAGACTCCACTTGAGCTAGTCGATAAACAGCACCAAGTAGCATAAGTAATCCAGAGATGATATAGAACTCCTATTTGATTTTTGAAAAAGAGTACGAGATAATACGGTTGAGTGTAAAAGTGTAAAAGCAGACTATGATAAACCAGCATCTACAAACTGCAACACTAAAGACGGAAGTGGCAAC
>JAHHHC010000041.1 GCA_019359515.1 Desmonostoc vinosum HA7617-LM4
TCGGCACGGCGTACCAATCTAACACGCTTAATTGACTTAACCGGGTAGGTTTGAATATCCCACTTGCCTAACAATTTCAACTCACCAATACCTTTTTTATCAGTAATGGTAATACGCCGTTTGTTTGGGTTTAGCTTCCATCCTGATGTTTTGTACTCAACTGAGCGGTTATCATGCTGAAATCTCGGATATCCTGTCTTGGAAAATCGCTCCACTTGGGGAAACCCCAAGACCGCGTTTTCCGCTTTTTTACCGGATACTTTCTTTTTACAATTGTCATAAAACCTTGATATTGCCAACCATGCTCTTTCGGCTGCTGATTGCACAGCCATTGAATTTAGGTTAGTCACAAATTTAAATTCTTTGCGTAGTTCCGTTGAATACTTATTCAAAGCAAACTTATCAATTTTTGCCTCTTTTGGCGCATCTATCCAATATCTCAAACACTTATTTCTAATGAATTGAGTAGTTTTGATAGCTTCCTCAATAGCTAAATATTGAAGTTTTTTGGCTTTAACTTTGTACTCTAAAACTAGCAACTTAATCACCTCCTTGCTGTTTATGTTTTATGTCAATTATACTATATCTATATACAATACTGCAATAGGTTATTCCGTAAAATGGCTACTTTTACAGCAGATGAATATAGACACGAAGGAAATGCTATATCATTACTTAACTACCACTTTGTTTTTATCCCTAAACGTAGAAAAAAAGTTTTAGTTAATGAAATAGCGGAACGATTACAGCAAATCATTTGTGATATTTGCAATGAGAACAGATGGCGAATTATTGCAATGGAGATTATGCCCGACCATGTGCATATTTTTTTAAATGCCAAACCAATAGATAATCCTGCTCAAATGATGAACAAAATTAAAGGGAGGGCTAGCCATCACCTGCGAAAAGAATTTCCCGAATTGCTCAAATTACCAACACTGTGGACACCCAGTTATTTTGTATCCACTGCTGGAAACATCAGCACAGAATCGGTAAAACGATATATTGAACAACAACGTGATTGAAAACGTTACAGAGGCGTAAACGCCTTCTAGCAGCTTTCATCCCTTGCCTAAAGTACGGAATACGGCGCTGTGCGCCTGTTCCTCAAGGGTTTTCAGCTAGCCGTCCTCATAACTCCTGTTTACTGATAGCTACTCATGAGAGTTATACCAGGTTAAGATGCCTCCTGAAAAGACGATCGCTGCTAATCCCAAAAATACTGCTTGTAATCCGACAAATGTTTCTGCTAAACCTGCTAATGCCAGAGGTAAAGAAAGAGCAATATTAATCACATTGTTTTGCAGACCAAAAACTTTACCACGCATTTCTGGTGGAGTTTCTGTTTGAATTGCAGTTTGCATGGGAATACCTACCAGCGCACCAAAAATACCCAGCATCGCTACTAGTAGCAGAACCATCCACAGATGTGTTGTAAATACTGATAATCCGATCAGTGAAGTTGCCATGCCGATGCAACCGCAGAGGCTGAGTTGGTTGTAGGAAAAACGTTGACCAAATTGACCGAGAATTGTTGCGCCTGCGGCAATCCCAACGCCACCTGCTGCCAATAAAAAGCCAAATTGTGAAGCTTTCAAGTTGGGAATGATTTCTGCCATACGAACAGCTAGAACAGTTAACGCTGCAAATACAGAGAATAGGATAATCAATTGCAACAAAGCATCACGAATCCGATGATTTGCTTTAAGATAGCGCAAACCATCCCGCAAGTCAGAAAATACGTGAGGAAATTCTGTTTCGGGAGCGTGGTGTTTTTCGTGAGTCACCAGTAACATCAAAATTATGCCAGCGATCGCATAACTTCCGCCTACCAAAAGTTCTTTACCTAGTCCATTATTACCGCCAAGTTGCTGCCAAACTCCATCAGCTACTGCTAATAAGGGTTCTCCAACAGCAAAACCCACAATCACCGACGCCATCATTGTTGTGGTGTACAGCGAGTTAGCTGAAAGTAAATGCTGTTCTTCTACAACCAAAGGAATTGCCGCCTGTTCTGCTGGAGAAAAAAACTGCGTCAGCGTAGACACTAAAAAAGTTACACCCAAGATAATGGCAAACCCTACAGGCAACACGCCTATGGGTTTCCAATTATGAGTTAACCATAGTAGAAAAGGAATTCCTAAAACCAGAATGCCTCGCCAAGCATTCGTTGCCACTAACACAGCCTTTTTTGACCAGCGATCTACAAACACACCAGCTACAGAACCGAATAGCACGGCTGGAATGGTAAAGGCCATCATTAGCGCTGATACCCAACCACTAATGCTCTGATCACCCGTTTGAAACTGAGTGTTAATCAAAGCAATCATCAATACTAAATAAACTTTATCCGCCAATTGACAGAAAACTTGACCACCCCAAAGAGCTAAAAAATTGGGGTTTTTTAGTACAGGTAAAAACCCTTGGTGTTCTGTATTTCCTGATTTTGCTGAGCCGTCAGAATCGGAAGCATCTAATTTTGGCGGTTCTTTTGGCGAACTTTGCCCATTGCGTTGGTGCAACCCGCCGTAGGCATCGCCATGATCATTGATTTGGGTTGTATTTGATTGGTCATCAGATTGTTTTTCTGATTGCTGAGGAACTTCAGTTGTTGGTATTTCTGAAGGCCAACTCTGATCTTTTTGAGAAACGTCTTCTGAGGACATTTCTCGACCATTAATTTGATGAGGTGTTGGCTTAGGAATAGCACTCAAGTGATTTTTGACTATGGGCACTGATGCTCTATTCTGTCTTGTGGCGTAGCTTGGTGACAAAGGCAGGATCTTGTTATCCAAATCAGACGGTTGCATCATGGTAGGCAGCAAAATAAGAGTCGATCAAGGTAGCAGAGCGAATAGGGCGACCTAAATGATACTGAGCATACTGGCGCAGAACTTGCTCAACAGATAACCAGGCATCATCTTTAGCAGCATTAACTTGCATTATCTCTGGTTGTGACAGCTGTTGGAGCATAGTTAGTTCTGTTGCACTCAGGCGGCTAGAAATTACTGGTATTTCTTGTCTATGGACAACAACTGTTTGGGAATTGGATATTTGAGGTGATGGATTAACTGGGTGATTAGCTACTTTGGTAGGAGTTATATTTTCCTCTACTCCTATAGCCCTCTGTTTTCGTAAGCGTTCCCAAGCTTCCAAGCAAACCGTTCCACCAGCAGGAATGCTAAATCCTACCTGCCAGTGAGGATCTATCAAGTTTGGCTTGAGAGGGTGCTGAGTTAGACAACAGGCTTGGACTTGCGGCGTCAGTCCCCCCAAAGCTAAAAGGTGAAATAACCCATGAGCCAGGTATGCAAAAATACTAGAGGTCTCTTTTATGGGTAATATTTCTAGTCGGTTGAGATGTTCATTGAATAACTCATAGAGTTCTTCTTGGGGTTGTTCGCTTAAAGCTTGACTCAGGACTATTTCTGCTAAATACTGGCCAGCTGCGAGTTTACCCAAATCTTTAGCTAGACCTGGATAAGTTTTTAACGTTTGTGCTTGAGTAATTTTATCGAGCGATCGCCCTTTGGCAATCAGTAGTTCATTTACAACAAACATGCCACTCCTACCGCCAAGGCTAGAGTTGTGCTTGCGTGCCCCTGGTGCAACTGCTCGAATCAGACCAAACTCGCGTGTCAAAATTGTCACTATTTTATCCGATTCTCCTAGCACCTGGGTTTTGAGATTAATTCCAGTTGCTTTATAGGTTCTACTCATTAGTCATTATTCATTAGTCATTAGTCATCGGTCATTGGTCATTAGTCATGAGGTTAGGACAACGGACAAATGACAAAGACAAATAACTATTCCCCCTTCTCCAGGTTATCGCGCTGGCGGATCAAATCGATACTACTAGATGTGCCCAATCTAGTAGCACCCGCTAAGATTAAGTCTAGGGCTTGATTGACAGTACGAATACCCCCTGAAGCTTTAATTCCTACTCTTTCTCTTGCCACTTCTTTTAACAACCGCACATCTGCTACAGTCGCACCACCATTCCAACCTGTACTGGTTTTTAAGAATGCTGCTCCTGCATCCATAGATAATTCTGCTGCTAATTTTTTCTCCGCATCAGTCAACAGGTTGGTTTCTAAAATTACCTTGACTGTTTGCCCGGTTGCCTCGCAAATTTCGGCAATTTCCCGATGCACTTGCTCAGTTTTGCCAGCCTTCAACCAGCCTAAGTTGATCACCACATCCAACTCAGAGGCTCCATTTTCCACAGCTTCTTGAGCCTCATATAGCTTAACGCCTGGAGTTGTCGCTCCCGATGGAAAGCCAATCACAGCACAAACTTTTGGATTTTTACCGTGGAGAAGTTCTGCTGCTAGCTTGACATGAGTAGGGTAAAGGCAAACCGCCGCAAAATCAAATCTGTATGCTTCCTCACACCATTGCTCAACCTGCTCTGAGGTAGCCGTTGGCATCAACAGGGCATGATCAATAAATGGCGCGATATCAATGTCTGGATAGTCTGCTGCCATCGTGCCTTTTGCCAGTAATTGATTATTAATCTTTATAAAAATTTAAGTCGTTTCTCATATATTAACCCATATTTGTTATGAATATCCTGAAAATGCTTTTCTAGCTAGGTTTTATCTGCAAACTTTTCGTGTGTACCTAGATTTAAGAAATCAATAATAGTTTGAGCTAATGCCTGAGATGCTAGATATGGCACACCATTACCAATCGTTTTAAACATATTGGTGAGGGACATATTTTCTGGAAGCATAAAATTTGCTGGCAAAGATTGTATAGCTAAAGCTTCTGCCACAGAAATTCGACGGATTTTGTAAGGATGTAAATGTACTTCATTATTGCCATAACAAGCTGTTGGCGAGTAACGCCATCTGTGCAAACGTTTAAAGGATTTCTTAGAATCATCTCCTTCATCCACAGAGGCAAATCTGATGATACCTGCTCTTGGTTGAAAATAATGTTGAGCATGAGGATGCTTGAGTACATTATTTTTTCTAAACCAATATTCAACAGTTAATTCTTGAGGAATATTATCAGGACAAGGTAGTAGAGAATCTTCTTTAAATGGTTCTTGCTTACACCAAGGATAAGCAAAAACTTTTTGTTGAGGATATATAATATATTTTTGCCAATTAAAAATATTTAGAGATAGTAATTTTTCACTACTAACTTTTATTCCTATATTTTTGATGAAATTCTTTTGAAATCCAATTAAAATAACTCTCTCTCTATTTTGAGGTACACCGTATTCAATAGTATTAATTAATCGTTCTGTTAAAATATAACCTGCTTGATGTAATTTTTGCTGGAGCCATTCAAAAAATAGACGGTGCTTTTTCGTTCTCCATAAACCCTTAACATTCTCGAATAAAAAGAAATCTGGCAAATTACGACAAATTAACTCAACATAACTAGCCGAAAGCTTACCATTATCCCCTAAGTTTCCCCTGTTTTTTCCACCAATAGAAAAATCTGGACAGGGAGGGCCACCAATAAAACCAACAATATAATTAAATTTGCGACAGTCTTTTACTAACTCCAAGAGTCGTTGTGCTTCTACTCCTTGAGTAAGTTTAGTAACATCTGCTGCTTCTCCATGATGATATCCGTATTCAGGTAATGATAGGTTAAGAACTTCCCGTGAATAGCGATATGCTGCCATGAACTGAGATAAAATTTCGTTGACGTAAACAATTTTAAAACCGCTGTTTTCAAAGCCTAAATCAAGAAAACCTGAGCCAGCAAAAAAGGAGAAAATACACGGGCGATCGCTCATTTAGTTAGTCAACAAGAAACGAAGGGTAAATGCTATGTTCAGGGTTAACGCAAACTCGTACCTTGAAAACCAAATATATCAGTGCTTCTAACTTTGGGCGGTTCTAATGTAACCAAAATCCCTATTAGGGATTGAAACTATGGATTCAAAATATGACTGAACCCTTCATAGATATTGATGCAATTTTTAATCTTGCTTTGCAAGAAACCGAAGAACTGATGAAACTCGGCTTTGATATTAGCGATCCTTCTGTTATGACGTCACTTGAATGGTACTCAAATAAATATCCAGAAATTGCAGAACGCTGTAATAATGCCTTGCTAAACCTCATTCATAAGCAAGCGACGGGTACTCTTACATTTGCAAATACTGGATACTCTGAAAATGACTTAGATGCTTTTTAAACTTATATAAATATATCCTTATGCAAAGACGCTAAGAAAACTTTGCGCCTTTGCGTGAGATTATCCAACCGCCTTTTCAGCACCAATAAGTTCACCCTGCTGCGCCTCTGGCAACAAACGCTGCACACCTCGCTTAACAAATCCTTGCAAAAAAGCCATCTGCTGATTTTGCTGAAATACCTTTTGCAAAGTTTGCCGCAACTTATCCAAATTCAAGCCATTTCCAGAATCCAAAGCTATTTCCTGTTGTTGGAAATATTCAACTAAGCTTAACCCTGCAACTCTGGTGAGATAAGCTGCACTTACTCCTTGCACCAAACCACCAGCCACAAAAGTGACAGCATTACTTTTGAGGACAGTACTAACAGCCTTTGTAGAAATTTCCACCAAACCCAACTTCAGCATCAAACTTCCCATCGTTCCAGCGACAGTTTGCGCCTGTTCCCAAGAAAATTTCTGCTGATAGATACTACCCAAGTCTATTACCATCTGGGCATTAATTGCCGCAGTTGCTAAGATATCAAGTGCTGGTACGGGGTTGGCGAAGGCAGCCGCCGCAGCTATCCATTGATATTGTTCTATAACTGGGGTAGCGCGATCGCTTCTGACTCCATTTAACCAGTTTTTCGCTTCAGCTTTGAGCAATTGAGTTTTTCTGTAGGTAGTTGTCCAAACCAGATTTTGCCCTTGCTGTACCAAAACCTCATCTAATCGCTGCGTCAACTGTTGGATGTCTGATGCTGGCTGTTCCAGCCACTCTTGCACAGAACCATCATCCTCATACTTCCTGACTTTGATGGGTATAGGAGAAGCCGCCGTTGCGACTACATTACCAGGCATCCGCTGTTTCAATGACAGCAAGATGCTAGCACGCTCATCTGCTAGATATTGGTCTTGTTTATTGAAAATGAGGATTGTGGGTTGATTTGCTGTCTTTAGTTGCTTTAAAGCTTGAAATTCTGAGTCAGTCAAATCACCATTGGTAAGGAACAGGGCAAAGTCTGATTTTTGGATTTCTAACAAAACATCTGCATCTGACTTTTCACCCGTTTCTCTAAACAAAGGTGCTGTCTCTTGGAAGTTTACAGACTTTGCCTGCAAATTTTCCGCCAGGACTTGAATTAAAGCGGTTTTACCTACCGATTTGCTACCTGTAACAGCAAACTTAATTTCTTGCCTGTCTAATTCCAACAACAATTGGGCAATTTGTCCCCGCAATGTTTCTAAAGCTGTGTGGTTTTCTGCTTCTTGTGCTAATTGGTTAATGATCACTTCAGCTTTGGCGATCGCACTTTCTACAGTCGCCCGGTCTACTAGTTTACCATCTAGCTGCTCTAAACTGCCTGGCGAGCGATTTTTCTGGAATAACCACAAACCACCGCCGACTGCCATCGCACTCAATAAAGCAAATTCGCCTGCTTGCAATATCGAATCATGCCAGCTTTGTAACATCCACAGGGAAAAGGACAGTCCCAATCCTCCCACTAAAATTGGTCGCTGCAACTTCACAACCATGATACTCCGCGCTTTTTGGAAGGTCTCTACTTCAGAATAGATCAAAATAAAACAACTCCCTGCAATTCTTAGAGATTGCGGGGAGTTGCTTGTAACTGATTTTGGTGGCGGGAAGTGGATTTGAACCACTGACCTTCGGGTTATGAGCCCGACGAGCTACCAGGCTGCTCTATCCCGCGTCGCTCATTCACCTCTCTACTATAACCTCTAGTCGGAAGATTGGCAACTATAACAGCGATAATTCTCCAACTACTTCTAGACGCTTGTATTTTCCTAGAGTCATAAACTTTTCTGACAAGCTTTCTGCCACGCTAGGACTAATCCAGCCCATTTGGTGAAGTAAGTGGATAGCAACAGCATATTTGGCTCGTTTTGCGCCATCCATCACTTTAATTGCCAATCCCATACCCTCGCCGAGTCTACCAATGCACTGCACACCTTCGGCACCAGATTTGCTTACCAGTTCTCCTGGGGTTAAGCGCATCAGTTCCGTGTCAAATTCTCCATCTCCTGCCACCATTGATGGGTGATGTGTCATGGCGCGGACAATACGCTCCATATCAACGTTGCTACTAGAGGCTAGTAGGGCATATAAAGAAGCCATTTGTCCAAGTTGCATCAAATAAGTTGGTGCGCCGCAGTCGTCATGAGCGCTGATAAATTCTTCTGCTGGCATTCGGAGCAATTCTGCTACTTTACATAAAATTAGCTGTTGTATGGGGTGCTTACGTTCCAAGTAGTTATTTAAAGGCCAATGGCGTTGCTGACAAACAGCTAACATCCCCGCATGTTTACCAGAGCAATTGTATTCTAGAGGGCTACGCTTGCCTTCGGGAGTTGGACATTGGAGGGCAGTCGGATCGATATCGGCTCGCCAAAGAATGTTAAATGTCTGTCTTACCTGCTCTATTGTTCCTTTGTGGGAACTTGTGATGATTGCCAAGTCGCGATCGCTCAGTTCGTAGCGTTCCAGTGTCCCTGTGGTGGTGACAGCGAGAGCCTGAAATGGTTTGAGCGCTGAACGGACAAATGCAGCCGTTTCGGAGTTGCCGGCAACGGTGAGAACCCGCCCCCGTTCGTCACATACAACAGCTTGGACTATATGCTTCGATTCAGTAATCCCTTCTCGCAGCAGCCGGACTTCCAGTGCTGTCGCTTGAGTTCGTTTTCCCATTGTCATGGGTTAATTTTTATCACTTTTTTGTTATTTGTCATTGGTCATTAGTCATTGGTGAGCTAGTGGGGTCTTGGGGGTTTCCCCATGAGCAACTAGCGAACCCGTAGGGTCATTTGTTTTTGCTCATGACAAATGACTAATGAATTTTTAAATTAAACGCCAAACTATACTACCAATAAGCAACATTCCCGCCAAGCCAGCAAAGGTAAATTGCAATCTTTGCAGAATGGGTTTGATTTCGTAGGCAACAATCAAGCGATCGCGCGTTAGGACTTCTTGTGGCTTAGTCCAAGTTTGACCGTCGTACCAGCCTGACTCTTCATAGAAAACTGTGGAATTATAGAGGCGATCGCGTATATAAAACCAGCCTAGATACAGACGTACTAGCGCTAGTAATACTCCCACACCCGCTCCTGCTGCTCCACAGAGGATAAAATGCCCAATGTGTTTTTGTGGGGTAAAGCTTGCTGCTGCTATGGGCCCTGCCAATAGCCAAGATAAACCCCAAATCCAAGCAATTTTCGTGATGTACTCTCGCCAATTCAAAGTACTATCACGAAACAGCCAGGAAGTTTTTAGCTCTTCGTATTCATTTAGTGGTTGTTGCTCTATGGGAACTGGGCAATTGGAAATTGAGGACTTAATCATATTGGCTTACCCCCACCCTCATCTGACTTTGGAAGGGAAATACGTTCTGCATGAACCCAGAACGCTTCTAAATTATAAAACTCCCGCTCCTTGGGCATCATGATGTGAACAATTACTTCACCATAATCTTGCAGCACCCAACTCCCTTCTGCTTTTCCTTCTGTCCTTAAGGGACGCCGTTGCCACTCACTCTCAACTTTGTCTTCAATTGCTTGAGCGATCGCTCTCACCTGTACCCTAGAGTAGCCAGTCATCATCACAAAGTAATCAGCCAGGTAAGACACATCTGCTACCCTTAGCAATAAAATATCGCCCGCTTTACGGTCTGATGCAGCTTCAGCGATTGTTACAGCTAATTTGCCACTTACCTCTTCGATTCCTACTGGGCTTCTCACTGTACTCTTCATCACTGAGACAGATTGTAATGGGAAATCTCCTTGGAAATAATCAGACATTAAACCTCAGGTGCTTTCTTTTTTTGTAACGATCTATTACATTTACTTACAAACAACAAACAATTGGACTGCAAATCTGTGAATAGGTTTTTTTGAATACTAACAAAAAAACAGGTATGTATGAGGCTAGTGTTTTAGTTGCGAATGGGGAATTGGGAATTGCAAAAAGATACACCGTGCTTTATGCTGGCGCGATCGCATAACCCAATGGGATTTCTATATTACTGTTTAAGTATGTAAAAACGTTAGGGTGTAAGGATTTGAATCACTTACACCCTGACAAATGCTTATTTTTTTGTTTTGATAAATTGCGTGTGGGTTTCGCTGTTCCCTGTTGGCTCTAAATTACTGCATAGGAGTGGGCGAAACTTCCTGTTTTGCTATTATTGCAGTCTGAATTGCTTCACCATCTGCTGTTAATGAGTAACACAAAGACTCATACTGATTTAAAGCCTGTTCAAAAGCATAATGTTCAACAGCATACTGGCGACTCTTACAACCCAAAGTTTTAACTTTTTCTGGGTTTTGGTACAAATCTAAGATTGCCGTTGCTAAAGCTTGAGGGTCTTCTGGGGGAACAACAACTCCGCCACCGCTTTGTCTAATTGCTTTTGCTGCCGTACCATTGTCAGGTACAGATGCCACTAATGCCCGACCACTGGCGAGTAGTACTTGAATTTTGGAGGGCATATTGAAGGAGACAACATTTTTCTTTTGCACTACTAAACCAACATCAGCAGCAGCTAACATTTGTGGTAAATTCTTGCGGGGTTGGAAAGGTAGTAATAAAACGTTATCTGCTCCTTGGTCTAGACATTCCTGTTGTAATCGCTGTAAACCTTTTGCTTCTCCAACAATCACAAAAGCAATATCTGGGATGTGACGCAGCACAGAAGCAGCTTTGATAACGCTTTCTAAACCTTGAGTCAAGGCGATGTTACCAGAATATAGCACTACAAATTTGCCATCTAGATTGTGTGCCAAACGGAAAGGGTTATTTTCTTGAGGTAAGGGACGGATAAAGTTCACATCAACCCAGTTGGGAATCTGCACGATTTTGCCAGCTTCTACGCCCTTAGATCGCAAATTATCTACAAATCCGTCAGCGATGACGCTAATTTTACTAGCACTGTGATATGCAAATTTTTCCAATGCTGCAAATACCTGAATCAGCAATTTATTTTTCAAAAGACCAACATGGACGGCTGCTTCCGGTAATATATCTTGGAGATTTAAGACCACAGGACAAGCACGCAACCATCCTAAAAGAGCAGCTGGTACAGAAGCAGGCAGCGATGGTGATGTTGAAATAATTACATCTGGTCGCCAACCAACCAAAGCAGGTACAAAACTAGTAACAGCAAAACTAGCATCTAGCATGACTCGATCTAGTAAGTTGGGTTGGGGGCGAATCCAAACATAACTACGTTGAATTTGAACGCCATTTTTATATTCAGTAAGATACCACTTTCCTCTATAGCCTTCATAAATTTGCCGCTCAGGGTAGTTAGGCATAGCGGTGACTACGCGCACTTGATGCCCACGCTTAACCAGTCCCTCTGCTAATTCAGTCATCAGTGGGGCGATACCAATAGGTTCTGGGTAGTAGTTGTAAGAATAAATTAAAATTCGCATATCAAATTAATTCAGAAGTCCCTGGTTTTTTTATTTAATGACAATATTTGTCTTAAATATCTTTCAGTGTTTGAAAGCTTGTAAATTTAATTCTCTCCCGAGACTCTTTTTATGTCAGTGTTTTTCATTGAAGTTTGAGTAAACTTTGATATATACTACTTGAAGTAGAGATGATATTTTTTTTACTATTTAAATTAAAATTTAAGAATTATTTTATACTACGCAATTCAGTGTAAACTCGGACTTAAAAAATGGGTTATTTACTTGTTGTGGACTATTATCCATGGATGTTGAGCTTGATTTTTGTAGAGATACTCCGGTTAAACATCTCTAGAATTAGCGATCGCAATTACTTATACCGATTATCTAAAAATAAGATGTAGAATATTCGCAAATAAAAAAAGTAGGGATTATTCACAAACCCTACATAAAAAAATTTTTATCTCAGTAAATTCTTGAGTACAAATTAAGTGAATATCTCTGGAAGATTGCTGTAGAAAAACTAGTACTTACCGAATGATGCTCATGAAGTTTGCAAGTTACCAACTTGCGAATACAGTGAATGGGCTAAACAGCACCACTGTTTTTGCGAAACAGAACGGCAATAGTTTTGAAAATCAGCTTTAAATCGTACACTAAACTCCAATTTTGCTGATACTGTAAATCTAAACGGATCACATCTTCAAAACTACGTACTGTAGATCGCCCATTTACTTGCCACTCGCCAGTCATGCCGGGTTTAACATCCAAACGTTGCCACTCTGGGACTTCATAGCGTTCTACTTCATCAGGTGTAGGTGGTCTAGTTCCGACTAAACTCATCTCGCCTTTGAGAACGTTCCAAAACTGGGGTAGTTCATCTAGACTTGTTCGCCGTAAAAAGCGTCCTACCGATGTAATCCTGGGATCGTTCTCATTTTTGAAAAAAGCGCCTTGTACTTGGTTTTTAACTTGAGATTTTTTTGCTTCCGCATCTACACACATAGAACGGAATTTCCAAATTTTAAAGCGCTTACCCATCCAACCACAGCGGGTTTGACTAAAGAAAATGGGCCCAGGATCGTCAATTTGAATAGCGATCGCGATCGGAATCATCAAAACCCCTGTAATGATTAAACCAATCAGCGATCCCACAATATCTATCAACCGTTTCATCAAAGATGCTACAGAAGCATGAGTTGTGGGTAATTGCTCTACTTGACGAAAACTCGTCTTGCGGTCTTCTGAAAGGTTTTGCTGTTCTACTCGCGATATATCATCAACAGCATCAGTGGGAAAAATCTGATCTAATCCTGTCAGTTTCAGAACTGCCATTACCTGAGGAGTAACATTCCGCAGTGTTAAAGCAATTCCTTTTTCTTGAGCGTACTTAAAATTACTGACCAAAGCACCTAAGCCGCTACTGTCCATGAAAGTAGTTTGGTGAAGGTCAATAATGATTTGCTTGGGACTTGAATTGGCTTGGATTAAGCCTTGGCAGGTTTGCTTAAAGTCTACAGCCTCCAGTACGCTTAAGCGCACGGGTACCTGCACTGTTGCCGTGTCGTTTAGGGAAGAAACTGGAAAATCGACCTCTATGGGTTGGCTAGTCATGAAGCTCTGCACTTTCGTTGCCATATATAATTTAATCTGCCAAACATTATTTTGTCCTAAAATACTGCCTAACCTAATGTTAAATTCAGCAGTAATTAGAAGTTAAGGAGTATTTGCTAGTTATTGAGGGTGAGATTAAAGATAGCTAGCGACAATTCACAATAAAACAAGAAGCCAAAAAACATACTTACTATTGTGCCGACGCAGCGCGATCGCGTTGCTCTCCTCATTATGATTGCTAAAACTACGTTTACACCTACTGCACGCCTGGTTGAGGTCTTTTCTGCCATTCAGGGGGAAGGATTAAATGTTGGGACACGTCAGATTTTTATTCGCTTTGCTTTTTGTGACTTGCGTTGTCACTTTTGCGATAGTGCCCACACCTGGAATGCACCCTCTACCTGTAGGATAGAGCGATCGCCAGGATTGCGCGACTTTGAAATTCACTCTAACCCTGTCCCATTAACCCAATTAATAGAATGGGTTGAAAGGCAAAATCTACCTTGTCTACACGATAGCATTAGCTTAACTGGGGGCGAACCACTTCTTCATGCCTCATTTCTTGAGCAATTTTTACCCATAGTCCGAACTAAAACTGGTCTACCAATATACCTAGAAACTGGCGGTCATCGCCCAGAACAACTGGCTACGATTATTACCTACTTAGATTCTGTGGGTATGGATTTAAAACTGCCCAGTGTCAGCGGTGAAAATTATTGGCAAGAACATGCTAAATTTCTCCAAATATGTCACGACTCACATTTACATGTTTTTGTCAAGATAATTGTGTCTCAACAGACAAATCCAGACGAATTGGAACGCTCAGCTCTGTTGGTAGCAGAGGTGAGTCAAGATATTCCAGTATTTTTACAACCTGTGACGCCTTTACCAGTGTCTGAACAATTGACTCAAATACCTGTGCTTGCACCTTCTCCAGAGCAAGTCTTGATTTGGCAGGCTTTGATGAAACAGTTTGTCAAGCAAGTACGTGTGGTACCCCAGACTCATAAGATGTTGAATCAGCTCTAGATGGGGAGTAGGGGGAGAAATAATACTAATTCGTAATTCGTAATGACGCGACGCTCCTGTGTCGCTCTAAGCGAAGCTATGCCGTAGGCTTTACGCTGACGCTCGTACCGACGCTCGATGACTCGCTCTAAGCGAAGCTATGCCGCAGGCTTTACGCTACGCTATCGCTGACGCTCGTACCTCGCTATCGCTTCGCTAACGCTAACGCTATCGAGGACTCGCTACCGCTGCGAAGCGCGTAGTTCGTAATTAAGAAACTCTTATTTAGTATGGGTTTCGGAGTTTGAATGTGTAGACGAATTTTAGAGAATTGGTATAACAAACAAAACTACTCACTCAGCACGGGCTAAACGCCCCGCTACCGCTAACAGCACTCAGAACTGTTTTGTGAAGGTTGGATGAAGATGCTATTAAGTAAAAACCGAATTATATGAAAAATAAAAGTTATAAGAATAACATTAAGTTCTTTTAATCTTTTCTTAATCTAGAAGTCTAAAGCTGAGAAAAATACGTATTTTTTGGCAATAAATCTATGATTTCAGCAAAGCATTGGACTTCTCTATTGAGCTTTTCACTAGTAACTAGCATAGTTAGTATTACGGGATTTGCAGCATCTGCTAACGCGATCTCTTTGACTAGCTCTATTACTATCCCTGGTGAAAGCACAGATTTATACTCATTGGGTGGTAACAGTGCTAATAATAACCGCTTAGGTGGTTTTTTCTCGGATCTCTATTACGATCGCTACAATAACGTCTACTATGGTTTGACTGATCGTGGCCCTGGTGGTGGTGTTATTTCCTACAATACGCGAGTACAAAAGTTCTCACTGGATGTTAACTCCAACACAGGCGCGATTAGTGGCTTCAAACTTTTGGATACGATTCTTTTTACTCAAGATGGTAAAAACTTCAACGGATTAAACCCCAGTAAACTCAATGGTAATGCAGGAGTTCTGGGGTTGAGCTTTGACCCAGAGGGTTTTGCGATCGCCCCTAACGGCAATTTCTACGTTTCTGATGAATATGGGCCGTCTGTGTACGAATTTAGCCCAACTGGCTCATTTCTCAGAGCGTTTAACACCCCTGAAAACCTAATTCCCAAAGCTGGTAGCGACCTCAACTATGTAGATGGTCGTCCAATAATTACTAGTGGTCGGCAAGATAACCGAGGTTTTGAAGGTGTAACTCTCAGTCCAGATGGTAGCAAACTCTATGGACTGCTGCAAGACCCTTTAGTTAACGAAGGTTCACCAGATGGGCGGCGAAGTTCTAATTTAAGGTTGGTGGAATATGATACGAAAACAGGTGAGAGTACAGCTCAGTATATCTATCAGTTAGAAAGCCTGGAAAGTATTAATAGCCGTGTTTCTGAAGATACTTTTGGCGCAAATTCCCAAGGACGGAATATTGGTATTAGTGCGATTACGGCGTTGAATGATAAAGAATTTTTAGTATTAGAGCGAGACAATCGGGGTGTTGGTGTAGAAGATGCTACAGGTGAAATTCCTGTAGGTAGCAAACGTGTCTACAAAATTAGCCTCACAGGTGCAACTGATGTGAAGGGTGTTAGCTTGGCAGGTTTAAATACACTACCTACTGGCGTCATACCCGTAAATAAATCCACGTCACCATTTATTGATGTCGCTGAGTTGCTAAAGGCAAATGAACTAATTATTCCAGAGAAATTGGAAGGTTTAGCGATCGGGCCCCAACTTGCTGATGGTTCCTATGCAATTTTAGTAGGTACTGACAACGACTTCAGCGTCACTCAGAATGATGATGATGAGCAATTTGATGTTTGTACAGATGGTACTCAAGTAGCCATTGATAGCGGTTGTCCAGCAGGACAAGCTTTAATTCCCACCTATCTTTATGCTTTGAAGGCTAGCAGTGAGGATTTGAAGGGATTTGTACCACCTGCAAAAGTGCCAGAACCAACAGCAACCGCTGGAGTTATATTGCTAGGCTTGAGTACTTTTTGGTTGAAACGGTTAGGGAAGGGGGAATAGGGACTGGGGACTGGGGACTGGGGACTGGGGACTGGGGACTGGGGAATTGTAATTATCTTTCTCTCCCTACTCCCTACTCCCTACTCCCTACTCCCTTTTATCTACTACAGTTCGCCTTCATCTGTGGTTCTGGATTTGGCTTTTGCCTTGTTAGCACTACGTTTGAGGGCGGAGAGTCGGGCTTCGTATCTAGAGCGTTGGCGTTTACTGGGAGTGGTGTCAATTAGAGTTTTTAGGGCGCTACCTAGACTCTTATAGGCATTGGGGAGGCTATAACCAAAGCGAGTTGCTAAAGCGATCGCTTTCTCGTCAGCATCGGCCAATTCTTTGAGTTGCTTGTCCCCGTTATTCTTTTGGTACAGTCGCCAGCCTGAAACGCCACATAACGCCAAAGCTAACACCAGCAGTAATCCATCTTGCACCCACAATTCACCTACAGCACCACCTAAACCGATCGCTAATGCTGCCATTTCCCAACCATCTTTGGGAATTGTGTCATTTTGAACACGAGCAACTTCGTGCCAGAACAGTAGATTACGCTGATCCATTGCGAGGGCGTCCCATTTCACCAGGTCAATTTGAATTTCTACCTGGTCTTTACCAATTTCTTCGCAGCGGATCAGGGGTGGATTGACCTCAGTTGTACCTTCAACCGTGACCCAGCTCTGCAATTCTGGCGGTAGTAAGCTTTTCAACCGCCGGAGTTCACTCATTTCTGCTTTGGCAGAGGAGGTTGCATAGGATGTCATAAAATCCAGCCCCAGAAAAATTCATTATATAGTGAGGGTATCACTTTGGAGTATAGCTATTTCAGTGACGATTTGCCTCAATCACTAGGAAAACTTCCCCGTTTTTTTCGCGCTTCCATTGCTTTTTCCAGCAATTCCAGTAATCCTGGAGCTTCTTCTTGAATACTAAGTAACAATCTTTCCCCTAGTTCCATGTTACCAGGGTCTTGACCAGTTTCCATTACCTGTTTCAAGCGAGGTAGTGCTATGTTATCAACAATCTGAATTAACCCGCTCAAGCAACGGTGAAATTGCCTTTCTGTGAGAATCGAGTCTTCTAAAGGAAACTCAATAATGGCGCGGATTTCACCATCTGAGGGATCATATTCCCATTGCAGCATTTTGGTTTCCCAAGAGATAGCCAGCATTGTCTGTAGGATAGCTCCTTTGTGAGGATGGTCTTGAACTCCTACCAGAACTTGAGGTGCAAATACCCGGAAAAATTTTCCCTCTTCATCGAGCTGAACAACTATTAGGAAGTCTTCTATGTTATCAGCTTCCACACCTGTTATAATGCGGTCTTCTTCATCATCAAAACGGTAGTCCCAACCTAGATTGTCTAGGTAATTGGCAATCTGTTGCAGATTAGCTCCCATAAAAGCCTCATAAGTAACGGTGGAGCAGCTGTCATCAGACCTAGTTTAACCTGCTAGGGCAACTGCTTAAGTTGGTGCGGCTACTTCTGTTGATGGGGAATGGGGAATTGGGAATGAGAAAGAAATTATTATATTAGTCATAAGCTGTTCCACATATAACTTGCATAATTAGGGCGGGCAAGATGCCCACCCCACAAGAGTTTTATTTAATTTGATTATGTAATTTAGATGTTTTTTAGCTTACTTGTTTGTTTAGTTATTAATTTGAATGGCGAAGTAAGGTAGATATTTTCTATTTAATTTTTGATAATTTTGAGCAGATAAAAATTATTTTAAAATAAAATTTCACTGGAACTTCAAATAAGCATAAAAACAAATGAGAGAATATTGACTTCTATCATCAAAGTTTTTGAGATAAGCAGTAAAAACCTCAATACTGCTGTGTTGGAGATGAATACAGTACAGAGACTGATAAAGTTTTATATGATAATCTTTACTGAAGCATTGTAGTAATCAATACATTTTTATTGTTGAGTATCCTTAAAGTTTATGGGTAAAACAGCTTTAATGCTAGCGATCGCACCCTTAATATTTACCATCACCGCCTGTGGTGGAGAGTCGGAACAAACAGCCAACACAGATAGCAATCCAGCAACACAAGCAACTCAAAATCGTTGGAATACGGTTAAAAACCGTGGTCAGTTAATTTGTGGTGTCAGCGGCGAAGTACCAGGATTTAGCTTTGTGGGGTCTGATGGCAAATACAGTGGTATCGATGTGGATGTTTGCCGCGCCGTAGCAGCAGCTTTGTTTGATAATCCAGATGCTGTAGAATTCCGCAATCTCAATTCTAAAGAACGGTTTACAGCTTTACAAACTGGAGAAGTAGATATCCTTAGCCGTAATACTACTTGGACACTGGGACGTGACACCTCGCAAGGCATGGACTTTGCACCCGTGATTTTTTACGATGGTCAAGCTATTATGGTTCGCAAAAATAGCGGTATTAAGTCACTAGCAGACCTGAAAGGCAAAGCCATCTGTGTACAAACTGGTACCACTACTGAACAGAACTTAACTGATCAAATGCGGAAACGGGGCATTACTTACAAACCCGTTGTCTTTGAAGACGTTAATATTACTTTCGCCACCTATGCCGAAGGACGTTGTGACGGCATAACAGCTGACCGTTCAGCATTAGTTTCTCGGCGTTCGATTTTACCGAAACCTGATGATAACGTGATTCTCAATGAAGTAATTTCTTCCGAACCCTTAGCACCAGCTGTTGCTAAGGGAGATACTAGGTGGGGTGATACTGTCAAATGGGTGGTTTATTCTCTAGTTAAAGCCGAAGAGTTGGGCATTAATTCCCAAAATGTCGGTCAATTCGCCACCAGTAACGACCCAGATATTAAACGCTTCTTAGGAACAGAAGGCAACCTCGGCGAGGGAATGGGTTTAACAAAAGACTTTGCAGCCAGAATCGTCAAGCACGTCGGTAACTACGCCGAAATTTACGATCGCAATCTCGGCCCCAAAACAAAACTCAATCTTCCCCGCGAGCAAAATCAACTCTGGACGAAAGGTGGATTACTCTATTCTCCACCGTTTCGGTAGAAGGAATTAGGGGCTAGGGACTGGTGAAGATGAGGGAGATGAGGGAGATGAGGGAGAAAATTTCTCCGCGTCTTCGCGTCCTCTTCCCAATTCCCAATTCTCCATTCCCCATTCCTCAGTCTCCAATTCCCCATTCCCCACTCCCAATGACAAATGACAAATGACAAATGACAAACCACCCATATGTCGTGATTACCGATTTTGGCAGATTGCTGGGCAATTTATTGCAGTATTTTTAGCAACTGTTGTAGTGATAATACTGTGGGGCAACCTGAAGCGCAATTTACAGCAATTGGGCATTCAGTTTGGATTTGATTTTCTCAAGCAGCAAGCATCTTTTGATATTGGCGAAACGCTAATTACTTATAAACCCACTGATACCTACATTCGCGCTTTATGGGTGGGACTAATTAACTCTTTGCGGGTGGCGGTGACGGGAATTTTCCTTACAACTATTGTCGGAGTGAGTGCTGGTATTGCTCGACTTTCCGATAATTGGTTAGTAAGGAATATTACTCTAATTTATGTGGAGATTTTCCGTAATACGCCTTTACTGCTGCAATTGCTGTTTTGGTATTTTGCTGTTTTCCTTGGTTTTCCTAAGACTGAAAACAAAATCTCTGTTTGGGGATTGGTTGGATTTAGTCAGAATGGCATAGAAATTCCTTGGTTTACTTTGTCACCAGAGTTTTCAGCTTTGCTACTGGGGTTAATTTTTTATACTGGGGCATTCATTGCAGAAATTGTCAGAGGCGGAATTCAATCAGTACCCAAGGGACAATGGGAAGCAGCACGATCGCTAGGATTAAAACCAGGGTTAGTAATGCGACTGGTGGTTTTTCCTCAAGCCTTGCGGGTGATTATCCCACCACTGACAAGCCAGTATCTTAACTTGACTAAAAATTCCAGCTTAGCGATCGCGATCGGCTACCCTGATATTTATTTTGTTGCTTCCACGACCTTTAATCAAACAGGTAGAGCTGTAGAAGTTATGCTACTGATTATACTCACTTATCTTATTCTCAGTTTGACTATATCTGTAGTGATGAATTTATTAAACCGCACCGTGCAAATTCAAGAGAGATAACAGAGATAGGGAATGGAGAATTGGGAAGCAAGAAGTCTAAACTTGCGCTTTAACCAATAGAGACAAATAACCAATGAACAATAACAAATGACTAATCCTAAATTATTGTGGTTGCGTAAAAATTTGTTCAGTACTTGGTATAACAGCTTGTTAACTGTTGTTTGCTTAATTATGCTGTTTTGGGTAGTGCGGGGAGTTTTAATTTGGGCAATTACTCAAGCGCAATGGGCAGTAGTTCAGGTTAATTTACGTTTATTTTTAGTGGGTAGGTTTCCTCAGACTTTATATTGGCGAGTCTGGATTGTATTAGCGATCGCTTCTACTTTAAGTGCTATTACTTTAGGTTTATTTTTTGGTAAGCAACAGTTAACAAAGTGGAAAATTGCTCTCGTTGCTTTTATTGCTGCTTTGCTGTTGATTATTTTGCCGTTGGATTTAATATCTCGGCTTTGGTTACTCTTAATTGCTAGTTTGCTATTTGCAGGTTATTGGTTTGGAGTCAAGTTCGCCCAATTAATTTCTCCCTGGCTTTCTTTGGTATGGTTGTTATCTTTCCCATTAATTTTATGGCTGATCGGTGGTGGATTTGGCTTACAGTCAGTATCTACAAATTTGTGGAATGGGTTGCTACTTACTTTATTGATGGCAGCTATTAGCATTGTGCTTTCTTTTCCTCTTGGTGTATTACTAGCTTTAGGACGTACAAATAATCTACCAGTAATACGTTGGTTTTCTATTCTGTATATTGAAATAATTAGAGGAGTGCCGCTGATTGGGATTTTATTTTTGGCTCAGGTAATGCTGCCATTATTTTTACCAACAGATTTACGATTAGATCGGGTAGTGCGAGCGATCGCGGGACTGGTGATGTTTAGTGCAGCTTATATGGCGGAAAACGTGCGTGGCGGACTGCAAGCAATCCCGCGTGGACAATTTGAAGCCGCTAAAGCGTTAGGATTAAATACACCTTTGGTAGTTTTATTTATTGTATTGCCTCAAGCATTACGTGCTGTTATTCCTGCAATTGTTGGTCAGTTTATTGGTTTATTTAAAGACACTTCCCTCTTATCTCTAGTGGGATTAGTAGAACTAACTGGCATTGCTCGTTCGATATTGGCACAGCCGCAATTTATTGGGCGTTATGCAGAAGTTTATCTATTTGTTGGCTTGATTTATTGGGTGTTTTGTTATTCAATGTCCTTGGCTTCTCGGCGATTAGAAAGACAGTTAAGCCAGTAGCTGCGCGATGGCTAGATGAGGCTTCTATTATGTTGGAAAGACAGCAGGAAATTTGGCGAATACCTTCGAGGTTCCCAGTTACTTCGGTACAGATGTAGCTTAGAGGTAAAAATTAATGACAACAGAATCAACGCCGATAATTATCGCTGAAGATGTGCAAAAGTGGTATGGCAAATTCCATGCTCTAAGAGGTGTAAGTTTAACAGTAAATCGTGGGGAGGTAGTAGTTTTAATGGGGCCTTCAGGTTCAGGTAAATCAACTTTTATCCGGACATTTAATGCTTTAGAAGCATATCAAAAAGGCAAAATTATTATTGATGGAATTACCCTCAGCCATGACTTGCGAAATATTGAAGCAATTCGACGGGAAGTAGGAATGGTGTTTCAGCAGTTTAATTTATTTCCTCATCTAACAGTGCTGCAAAATATTACCTTGGCACCAATTTGGGTACGTCGGTTGAAGAAATTAGAAGCTGAAGAAATGGGCAAAAAACTGTTAGAAAGAGTAGGAATTTTAGAACAAGCACATAAATATCCAGGACAGTTGTCTGGGGGACAGCAGCAAAGGGTAGCGATCGCTCGTGCTTTGGCTATGCAACCTAAGATTATGCTGTTTGATGAACCCACCTCAGCTTTAGATCCAGAGATGGTAAGAGAAGTTTTAGATGTAATGCGAAGTCTCGCCCGTGATGGGATGACAATGGTGGTAGTTACCCATGAAGTCGGATTCGCTCGTGAAGTCGCTGATCGAGTAATTTTAATGGATGATGGTTCTCTGGTTGAGTCAGCAACCCCTAATACCTTTTTCAGCAACCCCAAAGAAGAACGAACCCGTAAATTTTTATCACAAATTCTCTAACACTCTGCGTCTGTTTGCATTTCAATAATATTAGTAAACAGGAAACAGGGAATAGAGTTGAAAGTCTGTTGGTCTTTTGGCTTTATGTTTAGTTAATGTCCTAAACTATGCTTCGACTGCTATAGTAAGAGACGAACTATGTTTGTAAATACTAATGACAACCAGTGAATTTGCAATTTAAATGCATAATAGCTGATTACGGAATTTTTGCAACATACTGTTAATGTGATTTATTTAATTACGAATTACGAATTATTTAACAGGATTCTCCTTATGGAGCCAGGTTTAAGATTGTTAATTCAACTGATACTAGAGTTTGCACCTGTAATTGTAGCCCTAGTCCAAAAAAGAACAGAGGAAGGTTTAAATAAAACCACCCACCAGCTACCACAAGTCATTCAAGAAGTCTTTCAAGCTGTCAATATCTCAACCCGGACAGATAATTATACCACGGGGGTAGAACAAGAAAAACTTTTGCAAAAACAGTTAGCAGTTTATCATCGGGAAACACAATTACAAATAGTTAATCAAGAGAGACAAACAGCTATCAAATTACCAGAAATCAATAAAATTCTTGATAGCTGGCCCCTAAGATTATATCCTTCACAAATTTTAGATTCTCATACTAGCGATAGTCATGCACCCCTCAAAATCTTTCTAGCTCCCCCGCAAGTAAAGTTTGACCAATTTGATGAAAAAAACGATGATATTCCAGAAATTGAGCTAATATTAGCTGAAGGGTTACGCAAGTTTATAAATAAGCACTATTATCTGCAAAATCCTATTAGACCAATAGAATTTTTAGCCGGAGCGTGGGATAGTAAACGATTTCATAGTGAATCTAGTATTAAGGCTTTGTTTGGTGTATTGAAAACCGAGCCTATTTTAATTCTAGAATCAGAAACTGAGGGAGATTACCTAAATTTTCGTATTGCTTACTGGGGACTAAGACAAGCAAGTTATTATTACAAAACAATTGCCAGATTATCTTATCAAGAAATTCTCCAACAATCAGCAAAAAGCCGTGCTTTAGAATGGCAGAAAACTAGAAATAAATTGTTAGCATTAGGAGAAAATTTAGCCGAAGTTAATCAACTTGGTAAAGATAATGTCTGGAATTTAGCAATTTTGGAAAAGGCAGAAAAATGGCAAGCTAAAGGAATCGATGTTAGTAAGTTAGACTTGCAATATCAAGTTAATTATCAAGATTTTGAACAACTTTGCCAGGTATTGATTACCTGTCATATTCTGGTTGCTGCTTGGGTGGCAGATGTCTATCACTTAATCCACTATGATGTACCACCATTACTGCCAGAGTTATTGCCGGATTTACTCAAAGATGTTCTCGATTGGCAATCATTGCAAGCAATTACCACAGGCTACAAACAAGTTTACCAAGCTTTAGAACAAGAGCGACGTTATTGGGTTCCAGAGTTGGCTTTACAATTAGCTCAAAGTTTATCCCATTTACCCGATCGCTCTTTAGCACAAGAACAAATCGATTACTCCATAGCTACATGGTTAGAATTGCGTGAAGTTTCGCCACAGCAATTTTTTAACCCCTTAGAGGCAATGTCATCAACTGTCAGGATAGAAGATGAAGAATATATCCAAAAGTTAAAGCAATATTTCACGACAATCGGTGAGAGTCAGAGTGTAAACCAACTTGAGAAAATTTTAGATGCGATCGCCAATCTCAAACACAAACTCACCCTAAAACCTGCCACTCTCAGCTACACTCAAATTGCACATCCTTGCAAAGTGACGGCTGTCGCCATTAGTCCTGATATGGAAATTTTGGTGAGTGGATGTGCAGATAGAACCATTAGGATGCGGAATTTTCAAACTGGTAAACTGACTCGGACTCTCGATGATTGCGGTGAAGTTTCATCCGTGGCTATCAGTCCCGATGGAAATTTGCTTGCGGTTGGTAGTTGCGAACATCCCAGAAGTAATGTTAGAGTTTGGCACTTGAAAACAGGTAAACTCATCCACACCCTTTTAGGGCATCAAAAACCAGTCAATGTAGTGGTAATCAGTCCTGATGGGCAGATTCTCGCCAGTGGGAGTAATAAAATCAAAATTTGGAATTTGCATAAAGGCGATCGCATTTGTACGCTGTGGCATTCATCCGCTGTTCATGCTATTGCTATCAGTGCTGATGGGCAGATGCTTGTTAGTGGTAGTTCTGATAATAAAATTAGATTATGGAATCCTCGTACAGGTGATCCATTACGAACACTTAGTAATCATGAAGGTGATGTCAAGGCGATCGCTATTAGTCCTGATGGACAACTACTTTTAAGTGGTGGTGCTGACAAAACTATTAAAATTTGGCACTTGATTACAGGAAAAGTTTTACATACATTGACTGAGCATACTGAGGCAGTGAAATGTTTAGCTGTCAGTCAGGATGGACAAACCCTGTTTAGTGGCAGTGTCGATAAAACTATCAAAATTTGGTGTGTTTCCACAGGCAAATTGTTGCAAACTCTCAGCGGACATTTAGGGCCAGTGAATTCTCTTGCCCTTAGCTCTGATGGTAAGTTGTTAATTAGTGGTAGTTCTGATAAAACTATCAAAATTTGGCAGATAGTTGTTTAACCAGCCTATATGCACGAAATATTATCTTTACACGCATATGTCTTACTGTTGAATAAGTAACTGTCTGACATCAGCTGCGGAATCTTGTTGCAATGCTGATGCTGCGATCGCTTCTGCCTCAAGTACGGTTAATTGAGCGATTGCTTGTTTGATTGCAGGTATGGCTTGAGGATTGACGCTTAATTCATCTAATCCCAAACCGATTAAAATTGGTGCTGCTAAAGGATCTGCTGCTAGTTCACCACATAACCCTACCCAAATACCAGCTGCATGAGCAGCTTGCACAGTTTGCTGGATCATTCGCAATACTGCTGGGTGTAGTGCATCCGCCAAATTTGCCACTTTGGGGTTGGTGCGATCGCCCGCCATGATATATTGGCTCAGATCGTTGGTACCAATACTAAAAAAGTCTACTTCAGCGGCTAACTGATCGGCGATCGCCACTGCTGAGGGAATTTCGATCATAACGCCCAATGCGATCGCACTATCGAAGGGGATATTAGCTTGCTGAAGTTCTACTTGTACTTCTGCCAAGATTGCTTTAGCTGCACGCACCTCCATGACAGTAGCAATCATGGGCAGCATAATTTTAATTTGGTGCCCTACACTAGCGCGTAAAATTGCCCGCAATTGTGTTTTGAATAAATCCGGTTGATCCAAACACAAACGAATTCCTCGGCAGCCTAAGAAAGGGTTGGCTTCTGGGGTTGTTGGTTGCAAGTAAGGCAGTGGCTTATCACCACCGACATCTAGGGTACGAATAATTAACGGTTGCGAGTTGAGAACTTGGGCGATCGCCTGATAAACTGACAGTTGTTCTGCTTCTTGGGGCGCACTTGTGCGGTTAAGATATAAAAACTCGGTACGAAGCAGTCCTACACCTTCTGCACCATTAGCCACAGCTGCTTGAGCATCAGCAATGCTACCAATATTAGCAAGGATACAAAAGCGCCGACCATCACGGGTAATTGCTGGCTGGTGCGCTGTGGCTCGTGCTTGCTGCTGAGCAGTGTGCCATGCTTCTCGCTTGGCTTCTAGTACACCGAGAGTATCTGGTTGTGGTTTTACCCATGCTTTACCACTCTCGCCATCGAGGGCCATGATTGTACCATCTTCCAGGTACAACACTCCTTTCTCTATTCCCAAGACAGCGGGAATACCCAATGTCCGGGCAATAATGGCGCTGTGGGAGGTTGCACTACCAGAAGTAGTACAAATCCCTAAGACTTTTGTGGGATCTAGTCCGGCGGTGTCTGAGGGGGTTAAATCAGAGGCGACAATAATTGCAGGTTCACCAAGATTTAAGTCTGGAGGCGCGTTACCAACTAGTAATCGCAGTACCCTTTTGCCTACGTCCATAACATCGTCAACTCGCTCTTGGAGATAAGCATCCTCTAGGGTATAGTAGGAGTTTGCGACTTCATTGACTACGGCTTGCCAAGCGGCTTCCGCATTGAGGTGATGCTCCACAATACGTTGGTGAGCCGCTTCTAGTAATACTGGATCTTCTAAAAATAATAAATGAGCATCAAAGATCGCAGCTTCAGCATCCCCAATTTGCATTGATGCTTGGGCGAATAATGCTTGAATTTGCTGTTTGGCAATGTGAATTACTGATTGTAAACGTTGCCACTCTGCCTCAGCGTCATCTACGTGATATTGCGTAATTGCAATTGGGGTGGGTTGATAATGAACAACAGGAGCGATCGCCACTCCTGGAGATGCTGCAATTCCTGAAAGCTCGCCTGGGGTAGTCGGGGTAACTGCTGGGTGAGATGTCGTTGTCGGTGCAAAAGCGGTATTATCTTCACCAAAGTTGTTAGCGAATAAGCCTTGTAATGTCGCGAGTGCTATGTCTGCATCAGCACCAGTGGCAGTAATTACCAGTTCATGTCCTTGACGTACCCCTAAAGTTGCGACTTGGTTGATACTGTCACCTCGAACAAACTTAGTATTTCTAGTTAAATTCTGCACCTGAATTTGGGCTGAAAATCGAGCGGCAGTAGCGACAAATTGAGCAGCAGGACGAGCGTGTAATCCTAAACGATTACTGACGATGAGCCGAATTTCTTTGGTAGGCGATTCTAAATTGGTTGTGGCTGAGTTACTCTCAACTGATAACGGACTAATGACTATACCTAATTGACTGGCTTTTGCTGCTAATGCACCTCTGGCTTCGGCAATGACTTGCTGAATGTCACCACCAACAGCGGCGGCAACAGCGGCGGCAACAGCACCTTCTACTAGGGGTGCTTCACATAAGTATACTTTTTGCTGCTGTGCTTCCAAGAGAAACTCTAAAGCCATTTCTGCACTGAGCAAAGCACTACCTAAATCCATTAAAACTAATACACCATCTTCGGTAAATACAGAAGCGATCGCTTCATAAATCTGAATAGAATCTGTACCCAGTGGATTCTCTGCATCTTCAATACCAGCTGCAACAGCGAGGGGAACTTTACCCTGAACCATCTGCGCGGCTAGTTCCCGTACTCCTAAAGCTAGTTGTTTGCTGTGAGAAACAATCACAATTCCAATCACGGCAACACCATCTATATAAATTCGTAATTCGTAATTCGTAATTCGTAATTAAGAAGGTTCTTCAGTACTATTATGCTAAAGTTTGGACTAAAAAAGCTTATAAAGCTTGCTAGGCAAAGAAAAACATGTTTGTTTTTTTATGTTCTTTTTTCAGATTGCCTCTTTTCCCCGTTCCCTGTTCTCTTTTAACAGAGTATTTATTTAGCATAACAAGTACGATAGAGCCATTAAGAAATTCAAATCTCATCTAAAAGCCATTAGTATTTTTTCATAGTAATTATGTGTTTGTTGCGGGTATTCACCGATAAAAATAGCTAGAGCTTTATCTAGTATTTAAGTTTTCAGCATTCTCACCCTTATTTCACAATATAACAATAGGCTATCTAAATAATCAGAGTATCAATATAAATTAACTAAGTATGCATACCCAACCTATTTTGGGTGTCGATAAAAATTACCACTCAGTCATGAAGCTGCCGCGTTCTTTAACTACTATTGAAACTTTTGGTTTTAGCTTGTGTGGGTTATTGGGATGGTTTTCGTCGGCACCAGTTATCACTTATGGACTGGGGATACAAGCTTTATGGGTATGGATACCAGCAACGATTATAGGTTTAATGTTGTGCTTCCAAGTGCAAGCTTTGGGGAAGCAATGGCCAGATGTAGCAGGAGGAACCGCTAACTACACCAGCAGATTGCTAGAGAATTTTCCCTTTCTAGGACGTTATGCAGCTTTAGGATACTTTGTTGGTTGGGCAGCATTTCCACTGAGTAGCATCATCCTAACAGAATTAATTAAAGCTCAACTTGAACCTTGGGGTGTTTCTTGCCCAGAAATGCCGATGAAAATCGTTTTCACTCTGATTTTGTTTAGTGTGGCATTTAGCGGCACACGCACCTTAGCGATTCTGCACCTGTGTTTCATTATCCCGGCAGTAGGATTGGTGCTTTTGTTTTCTATTCAAGGCATTAGTTGGTTAGCATTTTCACCACAAAGCAATGGATTTTTTCCTAATAGTTTGCCGAGTTTCTCAGTTGTTGAATGGCCAAAGTGGTTTATTTTTGCAGTCTATGCTGTATATCCTTTGGAAACAGGAGTAGCATTTATTGCCGATAGTCAGCAACCTCGTCAAACTTTGAGTTTACTATCGGTAGTCGCTTGCCTGATGCCAATTATCTCTTTAGGTGGTTCTTGGGTATTAATCTGTTTGGCAAGTAATTCGGAATTCGGGGGTGACACCTTTAAAACTTTTTTCGCTGCTTCACCTTTCTGGGGTCAATCAGCTTCATTCATTGTGACACTATTGATTTCCTCTAATAGTCTTCTCAGTGCTGCAATTGGGATTGTTAATACTCCTCGCATTTTGTATCAACTAGCTTTAGATGGACATCTATCACCAGTTTTTACGGTTGTTTCTCGCCAAGGTGTGCTGAAACCCGGACTAGCATTTACCTTTGTGTTCGGTGTGTATTATTTGATGTGGAGTAATTTGAATAGCTTGGTGATGATGATCACTGTTAGCTATTTGCTCTGTATCATCATGTTTCATTTTGGATTGTGGTTAAATCGTGGTCAACCAGGAATACGATGGCCTTGGTTGTCTCTAGGTTTTTGTCTTTTAGAAGCTTTTGCTTTAATAGTTGGTGGTTTGGCGTGGAATTGGCGAGACTTGGTTGCAGGGTTGCTGTCTCCGCTATTGATTTTAGTGGCTGATGCTGCTATTCGGCGGATAGCTTTTCCACCTTTTCATCTGCAATGGTGGGTGCAGCGCCGCCAGTTTGACAGTGTAAAAATTAAAGATTTTGTTGGGTTTCAGGTAGGAATTTTAGTTGCATTGATTTGTACGGCAGCAACGATCGCCTGGGTAATTAAAGATAATTTACAAAAGCTCCCTGGTGATATTGATGATAATCTTTTAGCAATTGTCTTGATGATTTTATCATTCATGGGAGTAGCGATCGCTTGCTGGACTACTTTACCTCAAATTGCCTCGATTGCGGAAGCTCGTGAGATAGCTGAGAGTCGTTTTATAAATGCTTTAGATACTGTTTTAGATACTATTTTAGTACTTGATGAAACAGGTGCGATCGCTCAAGCTAATGCAGCGGCTGAAGTCTTATTGACGATAGATACTAATCAATTAATTGGGCATCATCTCAATGATTTTTTATTAGAACTAGATGATGTACCTGCTTATTGGCAAAATAGAAGCGAACAAATCTTCAACCATCCCCAAACAGGTAAACGCATCATCGAAATTACGATTTCACAGAGAATGATTCGCCAGCGCCAAGAATATATCGTGTTCTTGCGGGATATTAGCGATCGCAAACAAGTTGAAGAACAACTGCGCTATTCACAAGCAACTCTACTACAACAAGCAACTGAACTCAAACAAACTCTGCAAAACCTACAGCGCACTCAATCCCAACTTATTCAAACCGAAAAAATGTCTAGTCTCGGACAACTTGTTGCAGGTGTAGCGCATGAAATTAATAATCCCGTTAATTTTATCCATGGGAACCTTGCTCATATTGATCACTACACCCAGGATTTAATTAATTTAATTCAGCTTTACCAAGAGAGTTGCATCAATACTACCCCAGAACTGCAAAATTTAATATCAGAAATTGACCTCGATTTTCTCATTGAGGATATGCCTAAAACCATTTCTTCAATGAAAATTGGTACTCAACGCATTCGCGAAATTGTGCTGACCTTACGCAACTTTTCTCGGTTGGATGAAGCCGAAATGAAATTTGTCAATATTCACGAGGGAATTGATAGTACTCTATTAATTTTACAAAATCGTCTCAAAGCGAAACCAGAACATGCTGCTATTGAGATTTGTAAGGAATATGGTCAATTGCCAGAAATAGAATGTTATGCCGGACAATTAAACCAAGTGTTTATGAATATCCTCAGTAATGCAATTGATGCTTTAGATAAACATAATCAAGAAAGAACAACAGCAGAAATTCAAAATAAACCCAGTCAAATTAAAATCTGCACTCAAGTGTTAGACAATAATTGGGTTGCCATTTCGATTCAAGATAATGGTTTAGGAATGACTGAAAGTGTTAAACAAAAACTTTTTGATCCCTTCTTCACAACTAAGCCTGTAGGACAAGGCACAGGTTTAGGATTATCAATCAGTTATCAAATAGTTGTAGATAAACACAATGGTAAGATTGAGTGTATTTCTGAACCTGGAGGTGGGGCAGAATTTAAGATTGAAATTCCAATCAGGCAAAGCTCCTATAGCAATCCTAATTTATTGACAATTTTCAAACAATGATGTAAAAAATGTTTAAAATTGATCAATAAGTGACTATGATTGTCTAGGTTATTGGTCGCTTAGTACAAGCTCTTATATGGTTTTTTAGTTCATATGTCTGCTACGCCTGTTGTATCTCAGGTTGACTCATACAACCGAGAAAAATCACAATTAATTACTCCCTTGGTGGGTGCTTCGGTTGCTGAATTAACTGCTTGGGTACAGCAGCAAGGACAACCTGCCTATAGAGGTAAGCAGCTGCATGAGTGGATCTATCAAAAGGGAGTGCGATCGCTAGCTGATATTTCTGTCTTCTCTAAACAATGGCGTACAGAAATTGCCGAAGTTCCTGTTGGGCGCTCAACTTTACACTATCGCACTGTTGCACCTGATGGGACTGTCAAGTATCTTTTACAGTTGGCAGATGGGCAAATTATTGAAACTGTTGGTATACCCAGTGACAAACGCTTAACAGTGTGCGTCTCTACTCAGGTGGGTTGCCCGATGGCTTGTGATTTTTGCGCCACTGGCAAGGGAGGCTATAAGCGCAATCTGGCACGTCATGAAATTGTTGATCAAGTATTGACTGTGCAAGAAGATTTTCAACAACGGGTGAGCAATGTGGTATTTATGGGCATGGGTGAACCGTTGTTAAATACTGACAATGTTTTGGCTGCGATTAAATCAATCAATCAAGATATTGGTATTGGACAGCGATCGCTAACTGTCTCAACCGTCGGCATTCGCGATCGAATTCGTCATTTTGCCCAGCATCATTTGCAAGTCACTCTCGCGGTGAGTCTTCACGCTTCTAATCAAGCCCTACGCGAACAACTCATCCCCAGTGCCCGCTCCTATCCTCTTGTGGATCTACTCGCCGAATGTCGAGAATATGTAGAAATTACGGGACGACGCGTAACTTTTGAATACATTCTTCTCGCTGGACTCAACGACTTACCAGAACATGCGCTAGAGCTAGCCAAATGTCTGCGAGGATTCCAGAGTCATGTAAATTTGATTCCCTACAATCCCATTCAAGAAGTAGACTACAAACGCCCTAACCGCGATCGTATTCAAGCTTTCCTGAACATTCTCAAACAACAAAACATAGCCGTTAGCATCCGCTACTCTCGTGGCTTAGAAGCAGATGCGGCTTGCGGGCAATTGAGAGCCAGTAAAAGAGGCTAGGAGCAGGGGGCAGGTGTAGGTTTTTAATATTTTGCGTTTTGATCGACGCAAAGACGCGGGGACGGGGAGACGCGGGGACGGGGAGACGCACAGAAAGATTTTGGAACGAAAAAATAGGCTTTTTCAGATTGAATGTAAAATCCCTACACCTGTGAGGGGGAGGCAGGGGAGGCAGGGGAAGATGAGGGGATGTGGTTCGACTTCGCTCACCAACCGGGAGAAAATTTCCCCGCGTCCCCGCGTCCCCGTGTCCCCACGTCCTCTTCCCCAATTCCCCATTCCCCATTCCCTTTTGACTCCAAAGTCTTCTACACTGACTGCATAGGTTTTAAATCTCAACAAATCCTTGTGATGGTCAACGATACTGACTACATCAGGCAAACTGAAGCCACCCGTGTGCGCGTGCTAAGCGAAGCACTACCTTACATTCAACAATTCACAGGTCGCACTATTGTTGTTAAGTATGGTGGTGCTGCGATGAAAGACAGCACTCTCAAAGATCGAGTTATTCGCGACATTGTATTTTTATCCTGCGTCGGCTTGCGTCCAATTTTGGTACACGGCGGTGGGCCAGAAATTAACAGTTGGTTAGATAAATTAGGAATTGAAGCGCAATTTAAAAATGGATTAAGAGTCACTGATGCCCCCACAATGAATGTGGTGGAAATGGTTTTAGTCGGTCGAGTTAATAAGGAAATTGTTGCCTTAATTAACCAGGCTGGAGGTTTAGCAGTCGGACTTTGCGGTAAAGACGGTAATCTCATTACAGCTCGTCCTCAAGGTCAAGAAGACATCGGCTTTGTAGGGGAAGTTAGCAATGTCAATATCAAAATTTTGGAAACCCTCGCCAGTAATGGCTATATTCCTGTAGTGTCGAGTGTAGCCGCAGATGAGACAGGACAATCTTACAACATTAATGCTGATACTGTAGCTGGTGAGATAGCAGCCGCATTAGGAGCAGAAAAGTTAATTTTGTTAACTGACACAAGGGGTATTTTAAAAGATTACAAAGACCCGTCTACGTTGATACCGAAAGTAGATATTCGCGAAGCCCGCGATTTAATTGCTACTGGTGTAGTCGGTGGCGGGATGATCCCCAAAGTTAATTGCTGTGTGCGATCGCTCGCTCAAGGAGTACGCGCCGCACACATCATCGACGGACGCATCCCTCACGCCCTCCTGCTCGAAATCTTTACCGATGTTGGTATCGGTACAATGATTCTTGGTTCACAGTTTAGTCCGTAATTTCGTAATTCGTAATTCGTAATTCGTAATTCGTAATGACGCTCGAAGACTCGCTACCGCTTCGCTAACGTAATTCGGAGTGGGAAATTGGGAATGGTGTAATCTTTCTTTACTTCCCCGCGTCTCCCCCATCTTTTGGTTGGTGAGTTTCGGCTACGCGGTAATCGAGTGAAGTCGAGATTCAACTACCGCGTACCCTTCAAGATCTTGCTAAGCGTCGCATCTTTGACAGGAGAAGTCGAACCACATCTCACTTACCAGGGATAATTTAGGATGACGCGCGATCGCCCTCTGAATGGTGTACGACGCCAGGAATTATTGATAATTACTGGATTAACTAAGGTCGAGTCTTGAATTGTGGGATTGATTAAAGTCGGATTAATCAGTGTGGAATTTCCTACTTGTTGTCTTGTCTGAGGATAGGAATAATTGGAATAATTATTAGATCGTGGTCTGAGTCCCGTAGCTGGGTCTACGAGAATGGGAGTAGGAATTGGACTACCGTAAATAAAGGTACCAACAGCAGGCGAGCGGCTAACTCCAGAATTACCATTAATAATTATTACCTGCTGAGCCGAAGCTGGAGCGATCGCTGCACTCATCACTGCGAGTGTCATACCAGCTCCCAGCCAATTTAATTTTGAGTACTTGATTTTCAGCATATTTTGTGCATAAACGCAATGAAAGGGAACAGGGAATAGGGAATAGGGAATAGGAAAAATCAGCCACCCACTTATAGGTGGGGTTTCTACTTACCTTCGGAAACATAGATTATTTCGCCTACAAAAGGCGATCTTCTCCTATTGGAGACGCTAACGCGAACGCGTAGTTGAATCTCGACTTCGCTCGATTACCGCGTAGCCGAAACTCACCAACCGGGAGAAAATTTCTCCGCGTCCCCGCGTCCTCTTGTCCAATCCCCAGTCCCCAATCTCCACTCAAATTCTAAAATTTTATCGACTTGAAGATTGTCGATTGATAAGAAGATTTCAAAAAGATTGCTGACATTGGCAAAATGAAAGCAGTGCTGATTTGTGTACAAAACGTGAGTGCAGAAAGTATAGACATTGCTAAAACTCGCTACCAGAGGGGGAAAGTTGCCTTTGAAAATGGGCAATACCGCGAAGCTGTAGAAAATTTAGAAAAAGCCAGCGCCCTGTTATCGTCCAATTCTCGACTGGCGGGTGAAATTGACATTTGGCTAGTAACAGCTTATGAGGCGGCTGGGCGTTCAGATGATGCGATCGCTCTTTGCGAAAGGCTTAAGCGCCATCCACATTTAGAAACTAGCAAACAAGCGCGACGGGTACTTTACATTTTAAAAGCACCAAAATTGCAAAGGCCTAGTGAATGGATGACTGAAATCCCCGATTTAGGGGCACTCTCTGACAACGATCAGAAAGTTCGTGTGACTGTCAAGCCCAGCCAACCAGCTAAACCACAGAAACGTGCTGAGCCAGAATTTGTTGACCTGAGTCAGGTCAATACCAGAGATAATCGCTTTATCTGGGTGGCACTAATTGCTGTTGGTTTAACAGTTTCGTACTTGGTTTGGTTGAGTTTATGAGGAGATTGGGGGATTGGGGAAGAGGACGCGGGGACGTGGGGACGCGGGGACGCGGAGAAATTTTCTCCCGGTTGGTGAGCGAAGTCGAACCACATCTCCCTCATCCCCCTCATCCCCCTCATCCCCCTCATCCCCCTCGTCCCCCTTATCTTTTTGGAGATTTAAGTATGAATTCATTGTTTAAAGGCGTATTTGAGCGAATGCGGTTTATGTGGTTGGTGTTACTCACATCTGTGTTGCTGTCTGGGTGTGTTCAGTACAATGTTGCGGTTAATTTTGACCATGCAAATAGTGGAGAACTGGTACAGCATATTAAGTTGGGGGAACGGCTAACTAGTTTTAGTGGTGATTATGTTTATGAATGGTTAGACAGTATGGAGCATCGCGCCAGCAAACTAGAGGGTAAAGCTAGGCGACTCTCCAAAGAAGAAATTATTGTCACAATTCCTTTTAGTGATGCTACGGAATTACAAAAGAAGTTCAACGGATTTTTTAACTCTCGTGCTAATCAACCATCTGAAACTGTGACGAGTGAATCTGATTCAGAATTACCAAAAATTGAATCGAATTTAATTTTGAACCAGAATAATTTTTTACTTTTGGTACGGAATCGATTGATTTATGATGTGGATTTGCGATCGCTATCTCTAATTTCCAGCAAAGGCAATGTCCAGACTAACGCTGGTTCGATTCTCGATTTAGAATTTAGCTTAAAAACCCCTTGGGGAGCTAAGAACATTCAACAAACTGAAACTGCGATCAAGCCACAAAAAAATGGCAAGCAACTAACTTGGCTACTCCAACCTGGCGAACTAAACCATATAGAAGCAGTTTTCTGGCTTCCTAGTCCCCTTGGTATCGGCACATTCTTAATTATCCTGTTCGTCTGGGGAGGGTTTTACCTGCGATACACTTTCATGCCAGACCCCAGAATTCAGTTGGTTGCTAAAGTTCCAGTGACATAACTTTGAAGAAAACACGGGGACGCGGGAGTGAGGGAGTGAGGGAGTGAGGGAGAAAGATAATTACCCAGTCCCCAGTCCCCAGTCCCCAATCCCCAGTCCCGCTCACGGTGACAACCGCTCTATCTTCCAACTATTATTTTCCAAGCGTTTGTAAAGTAAGCGATCGTGTAAGCGACTAGAACGTCCTTGCCAAAACTCGATTTCTGTGGGGATGACTCGCAATCCTCCCCAATGAGGCGGTCGGGGAACCTCTTGATTTTCATATTTACTTTGTAACTCCCGCAGGCGTTGCTCAAGAATTTCTCGGCTTTCTATTACTTCACTTTGATTAGATGCCCACGCACCTAAGCGACTATTGGCAGGACGGCTGTGAAAATAATAATCTGATTCAATTTCCGAAACTCTCTCCACACCCCCAAAAATTCTGACTTGACGTTCTAGTTCTACCCACCAAAAAACTAGAGAAGCTTGGGGATTTACATCTAATTCTTGTCCTTTGCGACTGTTGTAGTTGGTGAAGAAGACAAAGCCCCGCTCATCAAAATCTTTGAGGAGTACCATTCTAGCTGAGGGTTTGCCGTCTGGTGTGGCGGTGGCAAGAGTCATGGCATTAGGTTCAGGAAGTTGTGCGGCTAATACCTGAGCAAACCAATTTTTAAATTGTGCAAACGGATTGGGGTCAACTTCGGTTTTGCCCAACCCCTGCAAGGTGTAATCTCTGCGAAGGTCGGCTATAGTTTTATCCATGATAATTTGCCTTGGTAATCAAGTACGCTCGTACACGCACTGGTAAAAAGTATCTATGATGAGGATTAACGCCAATACCAGTTTTACAAATTTCTAAGGAGTTGCGAAAATCGATTGCATCAGATGCGACCTTCGACCTTGCTGCAACGTCTGTTAATCTATGGTTTGAGTGGCCCGATTATCGCTCTCAATGTTTGGCTGCTGTCTGAACTTTTTCGGTATTTTCGGCATCCTCTCAGTATCCTCAGTGTTGCGGCTATTTTGGCTTTTCTCCTAAATTATCCTGTTAAGTTTTTTGAACGCGCTCGGATCACTCGCACTCAAGCAGTGATTATCGTTTTACTCGCAACTTTAACTGTTGTAGTAATTGTAGGCATCACTCTAGTGCCATTAGTGATTGATCAGACAACCCAACTGTTGAATAAGATTCCTGATTGGTTAATGGCTAGTCAAGACAACTTGGAGCAGTTTGAAGCGATCGCCAAAAAACGACGTTTACCGATTGATTTGCGGGTGGTGAGCAACCAAATCAATGCCAATATTCAAAATTTAGTGCAACAGCTAGCCTCTAGTGCTGTGGGATTTGCCGGGACGCTGCTGTCAGGATTACTTAACATTGTGCTAGTGGTTGTACTGGCATTTTATATGCTGCTGTATGGCGATCGCGTCTGGTATGGATTAATCAATCTTTTACCTGCCAATATTCGAGTCCCCTTTACCACATCCTTAAAATTGAATTTCCGTAACTTTTTTCTCAGTCAGTTATTACTGGGATTATTCATGGTGGTAACTCTCACCCCAATTTTTTTAGTTCTCAAAATCCCATTTGCCTTGTTGTTCGCCATATTGATTGGCATCTCTGAACTCATTCCTTTTATTGGTGCAACTTTAGGTATTGGGCTAGTAACAATTTTGGTATTACTACAAAATTGGTGGTTAGCAGTTCAAGTGGCTTTAATGGCGATTCTCATGCAGCAGGTTAAAGATAACTTATTAGCCCCCAAGTTACTCGGCAATTTTATTGGCTTGAATCCCATTTGGATTTTTGTGTCTATTTTGATGGGATTTGAGATTGCGGGGTTATTAGGAACACTTGTTGCTGTTCCTATTGCCGGTACCATTAAAGGCACGTTTGACGCACTTAAAAATAGCAAAGCTGATAACTTTGTGTCAACCGTCACGATTCAAAGGGACTAGTTTACTCAAACACAGGCGGCCACAATTCAAACACTGATAACTCCCACCCAGGTAACAACGTCGGGATTGTCAGCTTGTCGCTTTCTCCAAAAACATTGAACTCACTGCTGGAATTATAAATAGCAACAGTCCTCTCATCTGGATCAATGAGTAGTCCTATCTTCGCTCCCAAGTCTAAAAATCGGCGAATTTTCTCTTGGAGTGATGCTAATTTGTCAAAAGCAGATTTAATCTCCACTACCAAGTCAGGCGCTAATTCGGGATAGGTTCTGGGAACTCGCTTCACGCGTTCTCGTGAAAAGAAAGAGATTTTTGGTGCTACTACATCCCCATCAGGTAATTGAAATCCAGCAGAAGCACCAACAATATGTCCTAGCTTACGAGGCTCAACCCAGGAAAACAAAAGAGCGCAAAAACGAGCGCTAATTTCACCAGAGGTAAAGTCTATAGGAGAGTTACCCAAATCATACCCAGTGTTTTTCATCTGATTGGTATGGCTGGTTGCAATGGGTGTAGATGTGGCTTTTGGCAGCATAATTTCAATTTCTCTTAACACCTGCTGCCGCAGTTCTTGGAGGTTTACCCCAAGGATTTGCAACACTCTCGCCCCTACCCCATCAGTTACCCGCAACAAACCGAGGAGGAGATGTTCTGTGCCAACAAAGTCATGTTTCAACTGGCGGGATTCTTCTAATGAAAAATCAAGAGCGAACTTAGCTAAGGGAGTGAAAGGAAACTCCACTCCCTTTACTTGTTGACCACGACCAATAATTTTTTCTACCTCCGAGCGAGCATCATCAAGATTGATCCCCATCGACTTCAGGACTTTACCAGCAATACCAGTGCCTTGTTTAATTAGTCCCAATAAAATCTGCTCAGTACCAACAAATTGATGCCCCATTTCGGCACCCTCTTCTTGAGCTAGTTTAATCGCTTGAACGGCCTTTTCTGTATATCTTTCAAAGAAAATAATTTGTTCTGCATATCTTTCATACGGAGATTTTTCATACATAAACCTTTCCTCCAGAAAGAAAATTGTTTCAATCGGACAGCGAAAAAGTTGAGCAATTTTGAAGGCCAGAGGCAAGCTAGGGTCATATTTACCAACTTCTAGAGCATTAACCGTTTGACGGCTAACATCTAAACGTTCTGCCAATTCTGCCTGCGACCAGTTTTGTTCAGCCCTGAGAAAACGTAGACGGTTTTGCATAGCTGAAAAACTTATTCATCAGAATGGGGAGTGGGGTAAGAAACTTGTTTGATGTTTGGTTGTGGGATTTTTACGTGGAATGCTGTATGGGTTTTTCTTAGCATTACTTGGATAGTAAAACCTAGTTGCCATATTGTCAAGTTAGCTTTACTTTAGCTGCACATGCTGCAAACAGCGCGTCTCTACAGGACTTATCGAAAGTGTCTTAATTACGAATTACGAATTACGAATTCGTAATCATGCTAGGCTAAGGTATCAAGTTCATAATTACACCCTTTTGTTGTAAAGGCGTGTAAAGTCTGTATTTTTTCTGACATCTCATATCAAAACTTGCGTAATCGGAAATCAGAATGGATGCTTCCGAGCTATTAGAAACAATTACACTCCTGATTGACCAAGCAGAGCGGGGGGAAATTGATCCTTGGGATGTCCAAGTGATCGAGGTAATTGACCGTTACTTAGAACTAATGGCACCGGAGGTTACAGCAAGAGGCTATGAGGCTGATTTATCGCAATCTGGACAAGCTTTTTTATCAGCATCAATGCTAGTTTTATTCAAAGCTAATACTTTGATGCAATTGTCAACCGTAGATAATGTAGAAGATGTCATAGATGACACTTTGTTAAATCTTGAAGATGGTGCATTACATCAGGCTCATCGTTTGCCACTAGAAAAGCAACTGCGTCGTCGTCCAGCAGCAATGCCACCATCAAAACGCCGTGTGACTCTGCAAGAGTTAATTGAGCAATTACAAATCATGGCGGATCAGCTCAAACTAGTACAAAAGGTGAGCAAACCTGCCCGTCCCAAGCGTCAACCCAGCATCCAAATGATGCGGGAAGCACTAGATTTAGCTCACCAGGAGAATTTAACAGAAGTAGCTGGGGAACTGGAACAGGTTTTGTATCTTTCAGCACAAGAGCTAAATTTAGAACAAAATTGGTTGAATCTGGAACAGCTTGTAGAGTTGTGGACTCAGACAAAGCAACCAAATCAAAACGGATCTGGACATGAGTCAGAGCATAGTCACTTAGTTAGCGTTTTCTGGGCGCTACTGTTGCTATCGGCTCAATCAAAAGTAGAGCTATTTCAAGAGGAGTTTTACCATGAGATTAAAATTCGTTTAATTGCAAACGAGCAACCATTGAACTGATTCCGCTAAACTCGGTGTTATGGGTTTTTGCTTCAGCCCCAAAATCCGAGTAAATTGAAAGGATAACTGATCGCTTGTCACCTGCCTTTATCTATGGTTGCAACAACCAGTAAATCCCCCGTTATCCCAAAACTTGAGATAACTATAGAGCAGAATTGAAAACAAATGATTAAGTATCACTTGATAAAAGTAAACTGGCTTGTGGTTGAGGAATAAATTTTTATGAAAGCGATGATTCTCGCGGCGGGCAAAGGTACTCGCGTGCGTCCGATTACCTATACTACTCCCAAACCAATGATTCCTATCCTGCAAAAGCCAGTGATGGAATTTTTACTGGAATTATTACGTCAACATGGATTTGATCAGATTATGGTCAACGTCAGCCATTTAGCTGAGGAAATTGAGAATTATTTCCGTGATGGGCAACGGTTCGGGGTACAAATTGCTTATTCTTTTGAAGGTAAAATTGATGACGACGGAAAACTGGTGGGGGAAGCTATTGGTTCCGCCGGAGGGATGAAGCGTATCCAAGATTTTTCGCCGTTTTTTGATGATACTTTTGTAGTTTTGTGTGGTGATGCTCTAATTGATCTAGATTTAACTGCGGCGGTGAAGTGGCATAAATCGAAGGGGGCGATCGCTACTATTATTACAAAATCTGTCCCCAAAGAAGAAGTTTCTAGTTACGGCGTGGTCGTCACTGACGACGATAATCGCATCAAAGCTTTCCAAGAAAAACCTTCAACCGAAGCAGCCTTGAGTACCAATATCAATACGGGTATTTACATATTCGAGCCAGAGGTATTTAAATACATTCCTTCGGGAGTAGAGTATGACATTGGTGGTCAGCTGTTTCCCGATTTGGTAAAAATGAATGCGCCCTTTTATGCTATACCGATGGATTTTGAATGGGTAGACATTGGTAAAGTCCCTGATTACTGGCGAGCAATTCGCGGTGTACTGCTGCGAGAAATCAAAAATGTGCAAATTCCAGGTCATGAAGTTTCCCCTGGTATATACACTGGCTTAAATGTTGCCGTGAATTGGGACAAAGTTGATATTACAGGCCCTGTTTACATTGGTGGCATGACGAGAATTGAAGATGGAGCGAAAATTGTAGGGCCAGCGATGATTGGCCCTAATTGTTGGATATGTAGTGGTGCCACAGTAGAAAATAGTGTGATATTTGAATGGTCGCGCTTGGGGCCTGGAGTCCGCTTAGTTGATAAATTGGTGTTTGGGCGCTATTGCGTAGATAAAACTGGGGCAGCGATAGATGTCCAAGCTGCTGCTTTAGACTGGCTGATTACCGATGCCCGCCAGACACCACCATCCCACACTCCCGTTGAACGCCAAGCAATAGCTGAATTGTTGGAGACAAATGTGAATTAGGGAACAGGGAACAGGGACTGGGGAATTGCGAATTGATTATTCTCCCTTATCCCCCACTTCCTACTCCCTACTCCCTAACTATTCAAATACGTATACCGCCGCAAACTCTGCTCGTAGGTTTGCAAGAGTCGCTGAGATTCTGCTAGGGTGATGCGCTTTTCTTCTAAGGCTTGCTCGCAACGCTGGCGAATGTTTTCTACCATATCTTCGGAGTCGTACTGTACGTAACTCACGACTTCGCTCATGGTATCACCTTTAACCACGTGTTCGATCTGGTAGCCTTTGGGTGTTAGTTGGATGTGAACCGCGTTAGTATCGCCAAATAAGTTGTGCAAGTTACCCATGATTTCTTGGTAAGCTCCATTTAAGAACATCCCCAAGCAATAAGGTTCTCCTGGTTTATGGGTATGCAGTTCTAAAACCGATTTGACATCACGCAGGTCAATAAAGCGATCTATTTTGCCATCGCTATCACAGGTGAGGTCTGCTAAGATTCCTCGCCGCGTCGGTTCTTCGCTGAGGCGGTGGATTGGCATGATGGGAAATAATTGGTCGATCGCCCAACAATCTGGTGCTGATTGAAACACTGAAAGATTGACGTAATAAATGGAGGCCATGATTTTTTCTAGGTCTTCCAGTTCATCAGGTACGTATTCTTGCTGTCTGGTAATGTCAAGAATTTTTTGGCAGCAAGCCCAGTAAAGTCTCTCGGCTTTGGCTCGTTCTCTGAGGCGCAAAATTCCTAAGTTGAAGCGACTAATGGCTTCTTCTTTGAATTGAGTCGCGTCATGATAAAACTCTTGATAATTTTCTATGTTGATCGATTGGTAGGTTTCCCACAAGTAATTAATAACTGGGGATTCCCCCTCTTGAGGCGGTTCTGGTGCATCTAGGGGGACATCACTGGTACTGAGAACATCAAAAATCAGCACTGATTGATGAGATGCGATCGCTCGTCCACTTTCACTAATCAGTGTTGGTACGGGTATCTGCCGTTCTGCACAGGTATCTTTTAACTCTGCCACGATATCGTTGGCATAGTTTTGCATGTTGTAATTTTTTGAAGCGTAGAAGTTGGTTTGAGAACCGTCATAATCTACACCCAAGCCACCGCCGACATCGAGATATTTCATATCTGCTCCCAGCATCGCCAACTCTACGTAAATGCGGCTGGCTTCTTGGATGGCATCTTTAATCACATTAATGGCGGAGATTTGTGAGCCAATATGGAAATGCATTAACTGCAACGAATCGAGGATGTCTGCTTCGCGTAACTTGTCAACTGCTTCCATCACTTCTGGCATAGTTAGACCAAATTTAGCGCGATCGCCGCTAGAGGTTCCCCAGCGTCCCATACCTTGAGTACTGAGTTTAGCTCGGACTCCTAAGATTGGTTTAATGCCTAATTGACGGTTGGCAGCAATCACCAAATCGACTTCTTCAATCTGTTCTATGACGATAATTGGTGTCTGTCCTAGTCTTTGGGCTAACATTGCAGTTTCGACGTATTCCCGGTCTTTGTAGCCATTGCAAATTAACAATGCTCCTGGTGTATTCAGGATAGCCAGAGCAATCATTAATTCTGGCTTGGAACCAGCTTCTAAACCAAATTGATGAGGTTTGCCAAACTTCACTAAATCTTCAATCAAATGCCGTTGTTGGTTGCATTTGACGGGAAACACGCCACGATAGACACCAGGGTAGTTATAGCGGGCGATCGCTTTAGCAAAACAAGCATTCAACCGCTCGATTCGGTCTTCTAGAATATCAGAAAACCGAATCAACATCGGTAGTCCCAAATTACGCTGTTTGAGGGCATTGACTAACTCAAACAAGTCTAGAGAACCCCCGCGATCGCCTTTAGGGGAAACGGTAACGTGTCCAGCAGCATTAATCGAAAAATAAGGCTGTCCCCAACCTTCAATCCGGTATAGGGCTTCACTATCTTCTATTTTCCAGGAGCGAGGTAACTCTCCTGTGTTAGTACTTGGTGGTAACAGCTTTTTTTGTTTGTGATTTTTCACTTCTTTAAGTCCATTGGACGACAGTTTAACCACCTCGTCAGATGTAGCAGTTGACTCAACACCCATTTGTTTGTGACCTCTGTGTTTCACCCACGAATTAACAATTTAACTCATTCATCTGAGAACTGATATATACCTAGAGATAATTTCTGAGATAAACTCTGATTGGTCATTTGTCATTAGTCATTTGTCATTGGTCATTTGTGATTAGTTGGGAGTGCAAAATATTAAACTATGGACAAAAAACAAAGAACAAACGACAAAGCGCAAAGTCACCAGGGGGTTTCCTCCGTACACCGAAGGGGTTGCCGCAGCGAAAAGTCTGAGCGGCGGCTTCCGGCGATTAGAACTTTGTAACAGAGGACAAACGACAAACGACTAAGATAAAAATTTTATTAAGTTTTGGGAGATAGCAATGGAGCGCACATTCTTAGCAATTAAGCCTGATGGCGTACAGCGCGGCCTAGTGGGTGAAATTATCCGTCGCTTTGAAACTAAGGGCTTTACTCTTGTTGGTTTAAAGTTTTTGAAAGTCAGTCGAGAATTGGCTGAACAACATTATGATGTTCACCGCTCAAGACCCTTTTTCCCCAGTCTAGTTGAATTTATCACCTCTAGCCCGGTAGTAGCGATGGTGTGGGAAGGTGACGGTGTTGTAGCTGCGGCAAGAAAGATTATTGGTGCAACAAATCCCTTAACAGCAGAACCAGGAACAATTCGCGGCGATTTTGGCATCAATATTGGTCGCAACCTCATTCACGGTTCTGATGCTCCAGAAACTGCCAAGCGGGAAGTTGCTTTATGGTTTAAGGATGAAGAATTAGTCAACTGGCAACCAGATATTACCCCTTGGTTGCACGAGTAGTCTGGGGATTGGGGATTGGGGATTGGGGATTGGGGATTGGGGATTGGGGACTGGGGATTGGGGATTGGGGATTGGGGATTGGGTAATTATCTTTCTCCCTCATCTCCCTCATCTCCCTCATCTCCCTCATCTCCCTCATCTCCCACGTCCCCCTCATCCCCCTCATCTCCCTCATCTCCCTCATCCCCCACGTCCCCCTTCACTTCGACACTTCGCTCTTTTCTGGTTCTTCTTGGGGTAATGAAGTCACGGTGCGCTTTTTGGTAAATCCCCAACCGAGGATGAGGGCGATCGCACCAATCATAAACCATTCTGGCGGTACTAGGGCATCGTTGACGACTTTCAATAACAGACGTAAACCCACTAAAGCTACAGTTATATAGCCTGCATCTTCTAGGTTTTCATATTCATCCAACCACCGAATAAATAAACCAGCCATGAATCGCAGTGTCACAATCCCTACTGTGGCACCCGTCAGTACTAACCATTTTTCTTGAGAAACGGCGATCGCTGTGGTAACGCTATCCAAAGAAAATGCTAAATCCGTGAAGGCAATCACGGGTATTGCTTGCAATAAAGAGTTAAAGCGAGGGCCGTGATGATGATCGTCATCAGTTTCTGCGGAGGTGAAATGTTGGAATACTAGCCATAGCAAGTAAGCAGCGCCCAATAATTCAAATTGCCAATATTTCTGCACCCAAGTAGCGGTGAGAATTAGAGTGATCCGGAGGACATAGGCGACAACTAAGCCAAAGTTGAGGGCTTGACGTTCTAGTTTTTTGTCTTCTAATCCTTGGGCAATTGCAGCAAGAGCGATCGCATTATCAGCAGATAGCACCGCTTCTAAGAACACCAGGATCAGTAAGACTATGGGGGCTTCGACGCTGAAATGAAACTGGAGATAATCAAAAATGTGGTCTAGCATTCCGGGTTTCTCAAGCAGGAAAAGTTAAAAATTAACACTAACAGAGATTTTCATATAAAAAGTGCAACAAATTGCTACTGTATAACCAGCTTAACGTGGTTGTGATTCATTCATGAGAAGACTGCATTTATGCGATCGCTTTGCGAATAGAGTGTTTTAAGTGTTGTAGCTAGATACTAAAAGTTTTAAGATTTTCCTCAAGGTTGAGAATGGCTACTTGAAAGTGAGAGATTCACTTCATCGAAAGCGGTGGTAAACCCCAAGTGGAGCAACTGCCGTCAAGTGGCGTAGTGGGGGAAGAGAGATTTTATCAAGAAGACGCGGAGACGCGGGGACGCGGGGACGCAAGTCCCAGGGGTTTAAGACCCCCACTGAATCTTCTCTTCGAGACGCTGCGCGAACGATTCAGTGGCTTGAATTCAGACGGGGATTGAAACCCCGCCTGAATTCTTTCTCCGCGTCTCGCCTTCTCCGCGTCCCCGCGTCCTTGAACGGTATACGGAGTTTTTTCACCAAATCAAATATGAGTCCTATCCCTTTAATGGTTGGAAAAGTAACAAATTGTTAGAGCCTTAATGTGATTTTTACAACAGTTAAGCCACCTTCAAGGTAGCTTAGTATTGACTGAGAAAGCTTGAGGCGTGAGTTTATGAAAGATGCTGTTCAATCCCCCTACAGCAGCGAACAAATTGCCGCTTGGCTACGTGGACTGCTTACTATTGCTTGGGCAGATGATAATTTTGATGCTCAAGAACAGGAAATAATTGCTAGTATTACCCAAAATGAATTAGCTCCGTGCTTGGATTTTGAGTCATTGGAGGTAATTACACCAGAAGAATTAGCTACAGTATTGGGCAGAGCTACACCAGCAGCTGAAAACTTTTTGCGTACAGCAGTTATGGTAGCGATCGCAGATGGTACTTATTCTCCCAGCGAAGACGTTATCTTACACCAATTTTGTCAAGCCCTGGAACAACCAGAGCATTTACTAGAAGCCCTACGCCAAACTCTAGAACATCCAGAGCAAATTACCCCCACAATTGCGCCTACAAAGCGTCAGCTAGATGCACTCAATCCCCTGCGCGACTGGATGGACAAATTAGATGTCCAAGACCCCAGAGTAGCCCGCTTTTTGTGTAAAATGATCCCCTCCCAATGTCCTTTTGAGCGCGATGTCACTTTGTTCGGACGCAAAATTGTTCACATCCCACCAATGTGTAAACTCAACCCACTATATGAACAAATGGTAGGTTTGCGTTTCCGCGCCCTCTCCTATTTAGCAGATGAATGTGGCGAAGATGTTTCACCATATATTTGAGTGCTGAGTGCCGAGTGCCGAGTGCCGAGTGCTGAGTTAAAAGTAAAGAGTAAGGAGTGAAGTGTTAATTAAAAACCTATAATTTAAAACTCACAACTCAGCACTCATAACTCAGGACTCTAAAGATATGCAATTTATCGACCAAGCAGAAATTGAAGTTGAAGCTGGCAAAGGTGGTGATGGTATTGTCGCTTTCCGACGTGAAAAGTATGTACCAGCTGGTGGCCCCTCTGGCGGCAATGGCGGACGGGGTGGTTCGATAGTTTTCGTTGCTGAGGAAAACCTACAAACCTTGCTGGATTTCAGGTATAACCATCTTTTTAAAGCAGAAAACGGTGGGCGCGGAGGGCCCAATAATTGTACCGGGGCAAATGGTAAGGATTTGATCATTGAAGTTCCTCGCGGTACTGTTGTTTATGATGCAGAAACAGGCGAATTATTGGGAGATTTAATTGAGTCTGGGCAAACTTTCCGTGTTGCGGAAGGCGGTAAGGGTGGACTGGGAAATCAGCATTTCTTGAGTAACCGGAACCGTGCCCCAGAATACGCCCTTCCAGGTTTACCAGGCGAGAGAAAGCTGCTGCGCCTAGAGTTAAAACTTTTGGCAGAAGTGGGTATTATTGGGCTACCCAATGCGGGCAAATCTACTTTAATTTCATCCTTATCAGCCGCACGTCCTAAAATTGCTGATTATCCCTTTACTACCCTCATACCAAATTTGGGTGTGGTACGGAAACCTACTGGTGATGGTACGGTGTTTGCTGATATACCCGGACTGATTGAGGGTGCTGCTGAAGGTGTCGGATTGGGCCATGATTTTTTGCGTCATATCGAGCGTACACGGGTGTTATTGCATTTGATTGATGCTACTAGCGATGATGTGATTAGGGATTACAATACAATTCAGCAAGAATTGCAAGCATACGGACGAGGTTTGGAGAGGCGATCGCAAATCTTAGCACTCAACAAAATTGATGCGGTTGATAGAGAAACCATAGATTTAGAAGCGCTGGCTACCCAACTTAATCATCTCTCTTACGCTCCTGTTTTCTTGATTTCCGCAGTTACCCGCACAGGGTTAGAGGCAATGTTACAGGAAGTTTGGCGAATTCTGGATGAACTTAATGCTATTGAAGAAGTAGAGGTGTTTGGGTAACTGAATTCAAGTAAAAAAATCAGTTGGCTAACTCAATTTACCTGAATACATTTTGCATAAATATTTTTTTGTTGGGCTACGCCCCGCTTCGCTAACACGCAGAGGCGCAGCGAAAAGTTCTGTTCGCGTAGCGTCTCCGTCAGGAGAAGGAGGGTTTCCCTCCGTAGGAAACTTTTCAAGACAGAGACGCAGAGAAGAGAATGCAAAAAAGGACTTTTACAAGAGGTCTATTATCTTTATGATTCACCCAAAAATGAGGAATATTTATGCAAGTACAAGAACAACGCTACTATTCGCCAGAAGAATATCTAGAATTAGAGGTTAATTCAGAGGAACGTCATGAATATATTGATGGTCAAATTATTCAGATGACAGGCGGAACACCAAATCATAACCAAATTGCTGGCAATTTTTATGCTGCACTAAATTTTGCTCTCAAGCGTCAGCATTATCAAGCTTTTGTCACAGATCAGCGTCTGTGGATTCCTAATAAGCGAATTCATACGTATCCTGATGTCATGGTTGTGCAAGTTCCACTTGTGTATGAGGAGGGAAGAAAGGACACTATTACAAATCCGGTGATGATTGCTGAGGTGTTATTAAAATCTACTAAAAGTTACGATAGAGACGAAAAGTTTGCTGCTTATCGAACAATTCCTAGTTTTCAAGAATATGTTTTAATTGACCAGTATACGATGCATGTTGAGCAATACTGGAAAACAGATAAGAATAAGTGGGTATTTTCAGAATTTGAAGGTGCGGAGGAAAGTTTAAACTTGGCTGATGTTCCTTGCCAAGTTTTGCTGGGGGATATTTACGATAAGGTGGATTTTAGCGTGGAGGAGTAGAATGATTTCAGTTTCTGAGTATTAAGCTAAAAAACATCTAAATTACATAATCAAATTAAATAAAACTCTTATGGGGTGGGCATCTTGCCCGCCCTAATTATGCAAGTTATATGTGGAACAGCTTAGGTTCAGGGTTTAAACTTTGAGAAACCAGCGTTGGCGATACATGATGATGGCAATTAGGAGCCATAATAAGACGGTGGCTATGGCGAAGAGTAGGGAACCGTTGAATGTGCCTGCCCAAGATGCAAAAATGTTTTGGTAAATCCAGTTGTAGGTGCTGAGGGCGTTTTCTCCATTGCCGATTTTGGTTTTGGCTAGGATCTTAATTAATAATACAGATGCTACGAAAAGAGCGATCGCATTTAACCCCATAATTTCAAAGGGTTGACTCCAACGACGTTTTAGGCGCACTTCGATGAGTTCGTAACAAGCTGCTAGCAATAGTAATGCCCAACCTGTGGTGAAGATAACGTAAGAACTTGTCCACAGTTTTTTGTTGATGGGGAATGTCCAACCCCACGCCCAACCGATAATTAAGCAACCAATGCCAAATAATACTAAGCCTACGCTTGTACGTGATTTTACTTGGTTAGCGCGTATCCATTGACCAGCGAAGTAGCCAGCAAGAACATTGGCGATCGCGGGAATAGTACTGAAAAGCCCTTCTGGATCTCCCAAGTTTTTGAAACCATCACCTGCGTACAGATGTGCTTTCGGTATAATTAAGCGGTCGATATAAGCGCCGAAGTTGCCTACCCGCGTTGTTAGGACTCCTGCACCATAATCGGGTACTGGCACATACATCATCGTTAGCCAATAGCCAATGAGTAGAACCGCTGCCAGTATCCATTGACCTTTACGCGGTAGGTTGAGGACTGCTAGAGAGGCAAACAAGTAAGTAAGGCTGATGCGTTGCAATACTCCCATGATGCGGATGCTACCCAAATCGAATGTCCAAACACCCTTATTCCAAAAGCCATTTAATAGTAACCCCAAGGCAAAAAGTATAGCGGCACGGCGTAAGATACGCCAGTATACAGCTTTGGTAGGTTTATTAGCTTCGGTGTACTTTGACAAGGAAAAAGTCATCGCTACGCCAACAATAAATAAGAAGAAGGGAAATACTAAGTCAGCCGGTGTACAACCGTGCCAATCAGAATGGGCTAAAAAAGGATAGACGTTATCTGCTACCCCCACCATATTGACAAGAATCATCCCAGCTATAGTAATGCCGCGAAAAACATCTAATGAAGTCAGGCGCATAAATAAAATTTTTTACTAAATAACTATTGCAACATTTATAGAATCCATTTGGGATCTATTCGTTAGCTAACCGTTTGAGCATCAGTCTGATGAAACAAAGGTTGAGCTTTGCAAATAGACTCTATTAAATACTTGTAAAAACTTGTGTTATTCGCTACAAGTAAAAAATCTGTAAACAATGACTAATAATTATTAATATAAGTTTAAATTTGGAATTTTTTAGTAGCCATGACAATCAAAGTTGGAGATACCGCGCCTGATTTTACTCTACCCGCTCAAAATGGCTCAACTGTAAGCCTGAGAGATTTTCGCGGCAACAAAGCTGTTGTGTTGTATTTTTATCCCAAAGACGACACACCAGGGTGTACGACAGAATCCTGTGCCTTTCGCGATCAGTATGAAGTTTTTAAAGCGGCTGGTGCTGAAGTTATCGGTGTAAGTTCTGACTCTAACGAATCTCACCAAAAATTTGCTACCAAGCACCAGCTACCATTTACTCTCCTTAGTGACAAAGGTGACCAAGTACGCAAGCTATACGGGGCAACCGCCGCTTTTGGCTTGTTTCCTGGTCGCGTTACTTACGTGATTGACCAACAAGGAATCGTGCAATATGTCTTCGATTCAATGTTTAACTTTAAAGGTCACGTTGAAGAAGCGCTCAAAACTGTACAACAGCTAGCGGTTTGAGGGACTGGGGATGTGATTCGACTTGCGGTAGTTGAATCTCGACTTCGCTCGATTACCGCGTAGTCGAAACTCACCAACCGGGGGATGAGGGAGTGAGGGAGAAAATTTCTCCGCGTCCCCGCGTCCTCTTGCCCATTCCTCACTTCGAGTGCGACTTCTCCGGCATGGCAATGTTAGCTTGGGCTGTCTTGCCATTCTTGCCGTTGGTATGACCGTTATTATTACGGGGTTGAATGACGCCATAACCACCATGGTTACGTTCGTAAATGACGTTAATCTCCCCGGTTTCAGCGTTACGGAACATATAAAAGTCATGTCCTACGAGTTGCAGTTGTTCTAAGGCTTCTGCAACAGTCATCGGAGGCATGGAAAAATATTTTGTGCGGACAACTTCGTTGGGTAATTCGGGGGTGCGATCGCCGATTAAATCCGTCACCACCGATTCTGTAACTACTACCTCATTCGTTGGTTGAGCATGAATTTTCTGGTCTTGACGCCGTTCTTTGTATTTACGCAGTTGACGGGCGATTTTATCTGCAACCAAGTCAATACTGGCGTATAGATTTTCGCTGCTTTCCTCGGCACGGATGACGCTACCATTTGCATAAATGGTGACTTCAGCCGCTTGTTTGGGGTTGATTCGGGGATTACGGGCTACGCTCAGATGGACATCTACTTCATTTGTAATGTTCTGAAAGTGATTAACTGCTTTTTCTATTTTTTGATGCACATATTCCCGAATCGCATCGGTGATTTCAATATTTTTGCCGTGGATGACAAGCTTCATGTAAACTCCCCCGCTGAGATATTTTGATGTGAATTTGTTTTGTATGAAAAGAGATTGCGGTAAGGTCTATCACTGCCGCCAAAACAAATTGTGAACTGTTTTGATGTACTGTTGGTACGCCGTCTCTAAGCTTGCTGCATCTGAATTGATCTCTTTATCTCTGCGCTAACTCCAATTGGTTGCCAAGCAATTGGCTATTTACGTATATCTCTTGCTTATGGCAGTTTGAGCGATCGCTCCTAGAACTGCCTTGTTGGTTAAAGCGTTGTTGCTTTTTCTGTGTTTCAAGAGGTGCGCTCACTGTTGATAAAGAAAACAAGTCTTGATGAAAGTTTTATCCTCTGTTTTAGATGCAAACAATTTTATTAACTATATGGAGTCATCAGCCAGTGCATTCGTCTCTATTGTCTTGGCGTGATGCTTATTGCAGAGAATTCCTCCCAAAACCAATCGAGGTTGTATATTCAAACTAGCACTTTGTACTTCCAGAAGCAGGTTCCCTTGATGTTCCTTTAAAATCCTTTGCATAGCTTGACATTTTTTGACCACAATCACCTAACTTGCAATATATTTCTCTCTAATATCAGTTGATTTTTGGCATTATCCGTAGTATGGAAACACCTAAAAACCGTTGTTTGTTATATAACCAAGGACTAATGACTTACATAGATGCTCATCGATGGCAGCGATCGCTTCTCACAGAGCGCATTAACAACCCCAGCCTTGATGATGCATTAATCTTGCTAGAACATCCCCCTGTCTACACTTTGGGACAAGGAGCCAATTCCGAATTTATCAAATTTGATATTGACAAAAGTAAATATGATGTGCATAAAGTCGAACGCGGTGGTGAAGTTACTTACCATTGTCCCGGTCAACTCGTCGGTTATCCAATTTTAAATCTGCAACGTCATTGTAAAGACCTGCATTGGTACTTGCGACAACTCGAAGAAGTGATAATTCGCGTATTGGCAAATTACGAGTTGCAGGGCGAAAGAATTTCGGGTTTTACTGGCGTTTGGTTACAAGGACGTAAAGTTGCCGCCATTGGGATTAAAGTCAGTCGTTGGATTACCATGCACGGCTTTGCATTAAACGTTTGCCCAGACATGGCAGGTTTTGAGCAAATTGTACCCTGCGGCATCTCTGATAAGCTTGTAGGTAGTTTAGCCGAATGGATTCCTGGCATTGCTTGTCAAGAAGTACGCTCTCATATTGCACAATCTTTTGCAGAAGTATTTAATTTGGAGTTTGTAATTGGGAATGAGGAATTGGGAATTGGAAATTAAGGCGTTGCATAATTGCGGGATGATTTACCTCACGCAGAGTCGCAGAGGCGCAGAGAGGGTAAGGAGTTTGATATTTCATGGTATCAAATTTCATCCCTAGGCGGATTGAGTAGTCACTTTTACCATTATTCATAACAGTTGTTGAGAAATTTAACAATGACAAATTTAGTAAAATATCACATTGGTCTAGTTATTTTCCCTGGTATGACTCAACTTGATATCACGGGGCCACATCAAGTATTCTCCTTTATGCCTAATGCTTGTGTCCATTTGTTGTGGAAGACTTTGCAACCAGTGACAAGCAGCGATCGCATGACGATTTTACCCACTACTACTTTTGATGAGTGTCCAGCATTAGATGTATTGTGCGTTCCTGGTGGCCCTGGACAGGTGGAAATGATGCGCGATACTGAGGTGCTGGAATTTTTGCAACGGCAAAGCAAAACAGCAAAATATATCACTTCGGTATGTACTGGTTCTCTGATTCTGGCGGCGGCGGGATTACTGCAAGGCTACCGTGCTGCTTGTCATTGGGCATTTCGCGATCAGTTAGCTTTGCTAGGGGTTGAAGTGGAAACGCAAAGAGTAGTAATTGATCGCGATCGCATTACGGGCGGTGGTGTGACTGCTGGTATCGATTTTGGACTCGTAGTTGCCGCCCATCTGTATGGTGAGAAAACAGCTAAGTTTATTCAATTACTACTTGAGTATAATCCAGCACCACCTTTCAACGTCGGCTCACCTGAAAGCGCCGGAGAGATTTTAGTAGAGCAAGTAAAGAAATTCGGAGAACAGCTAATCGAAGCATCTCTGACACAGACAAAGCAAACAGCGGAATTAATTCGTAATTCGTAATTCGTAATTCGTAATTCGTAATTCGTAATTCGTAATTCGTAATTCGTAATTCGTAATTCGTAGTTGGGAATTGTCATTAGTTATTCTCCGCGTCCCCGCGTCCCCGCGTCCCCGCGTCTTTCTCACTCCCCACTCCCCACTCCCTACTCCCTACTCCCCATATCAACGGAATGCAGTTTTGCTACCATTTCGGTACGTGCGGAAACTCCTAATTTGCGGAACATCCTCTTTAAAGCTTGCTTGACGGAATTTTGAGTAATCCAAAGTTTGGTGGCGATTTCGGCATTTGTTAACCCCTGCGCTACGAGTTCAGCAATTTGTAACTCGCGTGGTGTCAGGGGATTTTCTGTAAAGGTTTTGGGCTTTGCTCGTAGGGTGGCAAGTTTTGCTGATAAGTGAATGCACAAAGCACTTAAGTCTGCTAAATCGTTGCCGTTAAAGGGAGGTGTACCGCGATCGCGGGCTAAGTTTAATGTTCCCACCAAACGACCGTCGCAGACAATTGGGCCGCTCATCACATGTTCGTGATCGTGGCGCGAACAAAAGTGTTTCCAATCGTCAGGGGATAATAGTAATTGCTCATGAGCGGGAGCATGACGCTCAACTACATAGCGCCCAACAGGATTACCACCCTCTAAGCATACCGCTGGGATGTCTTGTACATCGTCGATTTCTGGTGTTAAGTGATCGTCTAGGAGATAAATACCCCAATTTTGCACGCCAAAATGCTCGCCAATTTTATCCACTAGAGCTTGTCGTAATTCTTGCTCACTGCGGACATTGGCGATCGCTTCAAATACGGCATGTAGAGAATTAGCCATAAGTGTACCCAGTTGGGGTCTATGCACGGCTCAACAATTACCTCTATGCTAATACCAACGAATCTAAAACGCTAATTACAGTAGCGATAGGAGAAGCACATGACAGTTGCACAACTCTCTGCTCAGGAACTTTTCCGGGCTGCTTATGAAAACCGCTATACTTGGGACAAGAATTTTTCCGGTTACACCGCAGATATTACCTATAAATATGACGATCAGGTGTTTACAGGCAAAGTTCGCATCAACCCCAACCTCAAAGCAGATGTGTTGGATGTAAATGACGAACAAGCTAAACAAGCGATTCACAATCAAGCCTGGGAAATCGCTATTCACCGTGTCCGTCGCACCTTTGAAGAAACCCACAGCGCTAATACCTTTAGCTATGGTGAAACTGACACAGATGGTGCTGTTGCCATTATTCTCGGTGGCAAGGGTGAAGGCGATCGCTACAAAATCCGCAATAATGAAGTGAGCCTCGTTCACCGTCATATTCACGGCGTTGTAGTCACAATCAACACTTTCAGCAGCCACGATACAGGCGAAGGTTATTTATCTCACCGCTATGACTCTGTTTATCATGACCCGAAAACAGGCGAACAAAAAGGTGGTAAAAGCGAATTTACTGATGAGTATCAAAAGGTCGGTAACTACTTCATCTTAAATCGTCGGGAAATTCGCACCGAAGTAGAAGGAAAACTTTCGATTCAGGAATTTGTGTTCTCGAACATTGAATTGTTAGAACCTGTGGCTGCTTAATCAGTTATCAGTTGACAATATAGGCGATTGCTTAATTAAGCGATCGCTTTTACTTTAACTAGTTCCGTGGGTTTAAGTCCCCCAGTTCTATAACCGACAAGTTTTGTGTTGGGGTCTTACAAAGTTCAGATCGGAGGAAACCTCCGCTCTGACTTTGCGCTATATCCCCATTACAAAACTTAATTACGAATTACGAATTACGAATTACGAATTATTTAATATGGAAAATCAGCTAATTTTTATTCTGAAACTGCTTGTGTTATCAGCGTTGCTATCTCTGTTAATTAAGTACATACTTCCGAGTTTAGCGATCGCAGGAACGGCAACTAATGCATTAATTATAGTTTTGTTACCAAGTGTAATGATGGCGATCGCTCTGTTGTGGCGATTTCAGGTACAAAAACAGAATTAACCACTAAGAATGTAGGCATCAGCAATAAAATCAGCTAACCTAGCTGCATTGGAAGGAAATTGCATCTTGCCTACGCTTGGGAGTTAGCTTGTGAACCTTGGTCAATGGATTGGCTTAATTGCTATAGTTCTATCTTTATATATATTGTGGCAAATTCGAGAAGTGCTATTGCTGATGTTTGCCGCAGTTGTGTTGGCTGTGACTTTAAATCGGCTAGCGAAACGCTTCCAACGCTCAGGAGTGAAGCGTGGAATTGCTGTTTTGCTATCTGTAGCAATCTTTTTTGCATGTGTTATTGGTTTTTTCTTGTTGATTGTGCCACCTTTCGCACAGCAGTTTAATGAATTAACCTATCGTGTTCCTCAAGGATTTGAGCGCTTTAATAGTTGGTTTAATGAACTAAGAACCCGCATTCCTGCTCAATTAGTTCCGTATGTCCCGGATATCAACAGCCTCATTCAACAAGCACAGCCATTTGTTAATCGAGTACTAGGTAGTTCGTTTGCCTTTGTCTCTGGTTCTTTAGAAGTTTTTATCAAGGTTTTGCTGGTGCTAGTTTTAACAGGGATGTTCTTAGCCGATCCCTTAGCTTACCGCAAAGTATTTGTCCGGTTATTTCCCTCGTTTTATCGGCGACGAGTAGAAGGAATTTTAAATCAATGCGAAGTCTCATTAGAGGGATGGATCACAGGTGCTTTCATTGCCATGGGTGTAGTAGGATTGATGAGCGTTGTCGGCTTATCAATTTTGGGTGTAAAAGCAGCTCTAGCTTTAGGAGTTCTAGCAGGATTTTTAAACTTAATTCCTAACTTGGGGCCGACAATGAGTGTGATCCCAGCAATGGCGATCGCATTGTTAGATAATCCTTGGAAAGTCGTCGCTGTCTTGATTCTCTACTTTATTATTCAACAGACAGAGAGTAACTTCATCACACCCATTGTCATGGCACATCAAGTCTCTTTATTACCAGCAGTGACATTAATTTCCCAGTTATTTTTCGTCACTTTCTTTGGCTTTTTAGGACTATTTCTAGCTCTACCCCTGACAGTTGTCGCTAAAATTTGGGTGCAAGAAGTCCTAATTCAAGATGTTTTAGATAAATGGGGACACAATCATACACAAGAAGCTGAGTTGATCATAGTTTCTGAATCTTCCCCAATCGATGAATATGTCACAGTTAAAGACAAAAGGGAAGTAGATTCAGCGGATGAGGAGTGAGGGGATGGGGAGACGCGGGGATGGGGAGACGTAGGGGAAAATTTGAGAACGAAAAAGTTTATTTTTCGGATTGAATGTGACAAATTTAGTACTTGCGAGAAAAGATTAAAGGAAATGAGGGAAATAGGGTAAAGTTTGAGCCTTTGAGCCTGAACGTTGCGCCTTTAAGCCTGAACTTAAACTCAAAATTTCAATTTCTAACTTTCTTTACCCCATTCCCCATACTTCGACTTCGCTCAGTACAAGTTCCCAATCCCCAATCCCCAATCCCCAATCCCCAATCCCCAATCCCCAATCCCCAATCCCCAATCCCCAATCCCCAATCCCCAATCCCCAATCCCCAATCCCCAATCCCCAATCCCCAATCCCCAATCCCCAATCC
>JAHHHC010000057.1 GCA_019359515.1 Desmonostoc vinosum HA7617-LM4
CTAAAACTTCTCAACAGCAGGTCTTAAATCAAGTTCTAGCGTCCAAGCGGTAGGATCTTGTTGATAGAGATACCAATAAGTTTGAGCGATCGCTTCTGGTGAAAGCAAGGTATAAGTTTCTTTCTCAATACCCCTTGCTTTTACTTTGGGAGTATCAATGATGCCATCAATCACAATATGAGCAACGTGAATTCCTTGGGAACCAAACTCTCGTGCGAGAGATTGCGCCAATGCTCTCAACCCAAATTTACCCACTGCCAAACCCGCAAAACGAGCAGAACCTCTCAATGCAGCAGTCGCACCCGTGAACAGAATAGTACCTCGACCCTGCTCAATCATTTTTGGTAGAACCTGCTGCGCTGCTAAAAAAGCTCCAAAACAATTGACTTTCCAGCAGCTTTCAAATTGTTCCGGTGTGAGTTCTAGAATGCCAGCAAATTGAAAAGCTCCGGCATTATACACCAAAACTTCAGGTGCATCTAATTGAGAAAACACCTCTGCAAAGGCAGTTTTCATCGATCCCTCATCGGTGACATCTGCTGTCACTGCTATAGCTTTACCGCCAGTAGCAGCAATTTGATTTTGAATTTGAGTAAGTTGATCAGCACTTCTGGCCAACAGTGCGACAGCAAAGCCTTCATGAGCAAACCGATGAGCGATCGCACTTCCTAATCCCGGCCCAACACCAACAACCACCGCAACCTTTGCTTGACTCATATCATCTTGCTCCTACAAAGCTACATTTGTAATGGGGATTGGGGACTGGGGATTGGTGTTTGCTATTTCTCCCTCTGCTTACCCTGCCCCTCATCCTTTCAAGGGTAGGTTTTTCATATTCAGTCTGAAAAACCTATTTTTTCGTTCCGAAATCTTTCTCCGCGTCACCCTTCGGGTGACGCTCGCAAGCTCGCTAACGCAGTCGCCTGCGGAGGGAAACCCTCCTGTAGCGCTGTCTCACCGTGTCCCCGCGTAAGCGCGTCAACCAAAACGCGAAATCTAAAAAACCTACCCATAAGAGGCCCCCTCATCCCCCGGTCACTGAGCGTAGCCGAAGTGCATCCTCTCACGTGAGAATCGCTATATCATTTAAAGTAGGGGACTAAATCTTTTCATTTTTGATCATTTAAGGATTGACGTTGATTCGTCCACGACATTTTAGTTTGCCTGGGAGCAGGGTTAGTTCTTGAATATCAACATCTGAACCAAGATCTATGTTGTACGCATAGTTTTCTTCTGTGAGCGTTTCTTGATTGTGTTTGATTTGAATTTTGGTCAGTTGTAATTCATGACCACTGAGCAACTGTAAAGCCATACTAATCTCCAGGGGTGTTGTTTCACCATTAGCGACTCGGATGCCGCACAGTATAATTTGGTTATTTTCAAGGAGAATTTTTTGCCAATTGATTGGCTGGAATTTTGCAAAGTTTTCTGGTAAGAGTTGAACCAGTACATCCTTAAAAGCATTGGATAATAGGTCAGATGAGAGAGAATAATTCAAATCTTTCTCGTCTACGAGCAACTCCCCAACCACTGGTACTGTTTCCAACAGTCGTAGAGGTTGACCTTTAAGTACTGAGCCGACATTTATCTGAATATTTTCTGCCGCTATTTGAATTTGGGTAATATGGAGACCTTGATAAACTGCATGAGTAGCAAAAATCGAGACTGCGGGGATGCGTCCAGAAAGAATTTGGCGATCGCTAGCTTGAATTTCCACTTCCAGTTGGGATACCTGGCTGACTTGCGATCTCAACCAAAGTTTTAGAGCTGTTGTCAATACCTGCGTAATTATACGTATCTTGTTTGCTTTTGTGGAAAAATTTTGCTCTGGCATTTCACAACTCTGTCTTTGAGTATCTACTTGACAACAGACAAAACTTAAATAAGCCTTAAATTTAACATTTCTGCTTACTTACTACAAAATGCAAATATCAAATATCATTTAACTGTTAACAAAAAATCAGCAATTTCCACATGGAGGCACGGTTACAAAAAATTCTCGCCCAATGGGGTATCACTTCACGCCGAGAAGCCGAAGAGATGATTAGGCAGTCGCGTGTGCAGATTAATGGAGTATTGGCACATTTGGGTCAAAAAGTTGATCCCCAAAAAGATGCGATCGCTATTGATGGTAAGCCTGTGTCTAGCAGGCAGCGTCCAGCTTTAGTATATTTGTTGCTACATAAACCAACGGGAGTAGTTTCAACTTGCTACGACCCCCAGGGCAGGCCAACTGTCCTAGATTTATTACCAAAAGAATTGCGAAAGGGTTTAGGTATTCACCCAGTTGGGCGTCTAGATGTAGACTCTACAGGAGCAATTATACTTACGAATGATGGAAACTTGACATTTAAGCTCACTCATCCACGCCATAGTATTTCTAAAACTTATCGTGTGTTGGTCAAGGGACATCCTCCAGAAGCAGTGCTTTGGATGTGGCGTCAAGGCGTGGTTTTAGAGGGTAGAAAAACACGACAAGCCAGGGTGCATCTGATAGAACGGTTTGCTGAGCAAAGCAGTTTAGAAATTGTTTTGCAAGAGGGAAGAAATCGCCAGATTCGCCGTGTAGCCCAACAGTTGGGATATCCCGTAATTAAGCTGCATCGGACTGCTATAGGTTCAATCCAATTACAAACCTCAAAAGAACCCTTTTTAGATGTGGGTAAATATCGTTCTCTCAAAGATCATGAGATTCGTTTTTTGCAAGAGCATCTCAAGCAACCTATTAAAGATTCAGCTGAGTTAAGGAGTGTGGAAAGGCATGAAATGGCTAAAGAAGCAAAAGAATAATCAGGTGGTGCCGTCATTAGAACAGCAAAGAGCCGAAAAATTGACCGAAATGGGCGCTCAGCTTAGGGCATTGCGTCAAGAGCGGGGTTTTTCTTTAGAAGAAATGGTCATGTTGACCAAGATCCCCAAACGATTATTGCAGGCGATCGAAGCAGGTAATTTAAACGACCTACCAGAACCAGTATATATTCATGGTTTAATCAGACAATTTGCTGACGCGCTGGGTTTGAATGGAGCAGAATTTGCTAGTAATTTTCCGCTCAATTCTCCCAAAGCAAGCCTCCAATCTGGTTGGAAATCTATCAGTATTGCTCAATTACGTCCTTTTCATCTTTATTGGCTTTACATTTTAGTGATTATATGCTCTATAAGCGGTTTATCTCACTTATTGAATAATGCTGGACTGCAAGCAAATAATAACCAAATTCCTAAACCACTCACAGAGTCTGATGCCAAATCAGCGACACAACTCAAGCAGTCGCCAAAAGTTAAACCCGTCAGCAGCATCAAGGCCGACCAAGCAGTACAAATTGGTGTCACCCTAAAAGCATCATCTTGGATTCGCGTAGTTGCTGACGGCAAAACCGAGTTTGAGGGTACACTCCCACAAGGAACTCATCGGACTTGGAAAGCTCAAGAGCAACTCACAGTCAAAACCAATAATGCCGGTGGTGTTTTAATGAGCGTCAATCAGCAAGAACCCAAGAAAATGGGAGAACTGGGAAAAGTGGAAGAAATTAAGATTGCTGCCCAGTCTAGGCAGTGAGGGGGATGAGGGGACGCGGTGAGGGGGAGACGCGGGGACGCAGGGACGCGGTGAGGGGGAGAAAGAATTCTTTGTATCTTATTGTCGTGTTATCTCCCTGTACTTTAAAATTTCCCCGCGTCCCCGCGTCCCTCTGTCTCCGTGTCCCTCTTCCCCCATTCCTCAAGTCGTTTGCGGGGAACGTCCACAGAGTCTGGTAAGATTTTTTAAGCGATCGCCTAATTCCTGAGTTAAGGCTGCGGTTTGATAACGCCACTCCCAGTTACCTTCAGGAACGCTGGGAAAGTTCATCCGCGCTTCGTTTCCCAATCCTAAAATATCTTGCAAGGGAATAATTGCTTGGTTGGCTATGGAACTTAAAGCCAGTCGAATTAAATCCCAATGGATACCTTCGGGGCTGATACAACCTAAGTAAAGCAATAGATTTTGCTTTTCATAGTCACTAGCAGTGTTGAACCAGCCGATGGTTGTGTCGTTATCGTGAGTCCCGGTATAAACGACTGCGTTACGCGTGAAATTGAATGGTAAAAATGGATTGCCGGGATCAGAACCAAAAGCGAACTGTAAAATTTTCATCCCTGGGAATTCATACTTATCTCGCAGTGCTTCCACCCCTGGTGTAATTACCCCCAAATCTTCCGCCATGACGGGTAACTTACCCAACTTCTGCTTAATCACATCAAAAAAAGCTTCCCCTGGTGCTTCAACCCATTCGCCATTAATAGCAGTTTCTTCCCCTTGAGGCACAGACCAAAAAGCATCAAAGCCGCGAAAGTGGTCAATGCGAATAATATCTACATAATCCAGCATGGCCTCAAAACGCTGCACCCACCATTTAAAGTCTTGTTTTTGTAATTCCTCCCACTCATAAACTGGGTTGCCCCACAATTGACCAGTGGCACTAAAATAATCTGGTGGAACTCCTGCCATTTGCGCGACTTCGCCAGTTTCTTCATCTAAGCAAAAGATATTGGGATGTGCCCACACATCAGCACTATCATGAGCTACATAGATAGGGATATCGCCGATAATATCTATACCGCGCATGTTGGCGTAGCTTTTGAGGTTTGACCACTGCCGAAAAAACTCAAATTGGACGAACTTGTAATAAAAAACTTCACCATTCAACCGCCGCTGTACTCTATCTAAAGCTTCCGGTTCTCGCTTGACAAGTTCTGGTTCCCATGTATGCCAGCTTGCGCCCTCATTAGCATCTTTTAGCGCCATGAACAAAGCATAATTGTCTAACCAATAGGCTTTGCTATCACAAAAACCTGCAAACTCTTTTTGCTGTAATGGCGTAGCATTGACTTTGAAATTCTCGCAGGCTTTTTTTAATAAACCAATCTTAATTGATACCACCTGCTCGAAATCTACTTTTTCCTGTGGAAATGCTGGTAGGTGAGCAAAGTCTTCTTCAACTAGCAAACCTTCATCTAGCAGCTTTTCTGGGCTAATTAATAAGGGATTTCCTGCCATTGCCGAGTAGGACATATAAGGCGAATTGCCGTATCCTGTCGGCCCCAAGGGTAAAACTTGCCAATATTGTTGATAACTCTCTTTGAGAAAATCAATAAAGCGATAGGCTTCTAAGCCTAAATCCCCAATACCAAATCGACTGGGAAAAGAGGTTGGATGCAACAAAATGCCGCTAGATCTAGGAAAAGGCATATTTAACCTGAATTATAAGAGGAAGTAACGGTCTTTTTGATGCGCTAGGCGATCGCATCGAATCTATCATGGAACAGGATTTTGAGAGTAAATCAAAGTAAACTCGTTTGTTGTTTGTCCTTTGTTAATGATCAATGACCAATAACTAAATAACTAATGACTTACCGCAATCCTGCACCGACAGTAGATATCATTATTGAACTAGTAGACCGACCTCATCGGCCAATAGTGTTAATTGAAAGACATAATCCACCCTTAGGTTGGGCTATTCCTGGTGGTTTTGTGGATTATGGTGAACCTGTAGAAATAGCAGCACTACGGGAAGCTGAAGAAGAGACGGGTTTACAAATAGATTTAGTTGAGCAACTACTGGTATATTCTGATCCCAAGCGCGATCCCCGTCAGCATACAATTAGCATCGTGTTTTTGGCAACAGCCACGGGAGAGCCAAAAGCGGGAGACGATGCCAAAGATGTAGGAATTTTTGAGCCTTGGCGCGTACCGAGTAATTTATGTTTTGACCACGATCGCATTTTGCGAGATTATTGGCAATATCGGCACTATGGTATACGTCCAAGGTTGGGATGAGGAAGCAGGGGGAGAAATAACAAATACTCACTCCCCACTCCCTACTCCCCACTCCCTACTCCCCAAACCAAATATGACTCGAAAAGTTATTCGTACAGATAAAGCACCTGCCCCAGTGGGGCCTTATAATCAAGCGATCGCCGCTACTGGTGAATTAGTGTTTGTCGCTGGACAAATTGCGATTGATCCCCAGAGTGGTAGTGTGCTGGATACTAATGATGTGGCTAAGCAAACTGAGCAAGTGATGGCTAATCTTAAAGCTATCCTGACAGCAGCAAGTGCCAATTGGGAAAATGTGGTCAAGACAACTGTGTTTCTCGCTGACATGAATGATTTTGGCGCGATGAATGCAGTTTATGCCAAATATTTTCCCGAAGAATCAGCCCCAGCACGTGCTTGTGTACAAGTTTCCCGTCTACCAAAAGATGTATTGGTGGAGATTGATTGTATCGCAGTGATTTGGTAAAAACGCGATTAACAAGTTCCGTGAGTTTAAGTCCCCCGGTTCTATAACCGGCAAGTTTGGTGTTGAGGTTGTCTTACAAAGTTGAGGCAGTGTGATCTTGGGGAGCCACTGCGCCCTTCGGGTTTCCCGGCAGCCGCGCAAGTGGCGTGGTTTCCACCATGAACAACTGCCGTCAGTGAGGAGGAAACCCAAAGAGTGACTTTGCGCTAAATCCCCATTACAAAACTTAATTACGTTAGCGTAGCGGTAGCGAGGTACGAGCGTCATTACGAATTACGAATTATTTAATAAATTGACTTAGTGTTTATACCAATATCAATAGCCATGAATAGCACATCTGGAATTTCTGCCAGCAAGCCCGGTAGATTTTGGAAAAAGCCTAAAGAGGTTGATTTTAGAGAATTTGCCACACTTTTAGGAAAAGCAGCCATCAATCTTGCTTTCAGAGACCAGAAAGGCGTAGCAGAGAACTTATTGGAAGCCTTGCTAAAACTTGGCATAAGAAAAACATCCGAAGAAATTGCTTGGTTGTTGATTTATGGTTCTTTAACACAAGCAATGCTTAACTTAATCAACGAGAAAGAAAAATTACTACTCAGAGAACCAAATGATGATGAACTAGAGCAATTATCAAATCTCCTCAGTCAAAACTTAGACAATCAAGAACTAGTAATCGACCAAGACTTTTTAAGACAGCCCAGAGTTTTACCGATAGTAGAAGATGTCAAAACTACTTTTGCTGAATGGCTAAAAGCTTTTGGCGTCAATCGATATGATGCCAAAAGTATTAGTAATCGCCTACCTGCCTATTTTATTTTTGCCTTGCGTGATCAATGGGCAAAGAATCCTCAACAATATGAAGATTTACAACCAAAAAATACTCCCGTAGATAAGGCATATGAACGGGAACAAGCATGGTTAAATTATTTTGCCTGGTTGCAACAAGAGGTAGATAAACCACTATTTTCGATTGAAAACTTTAGCCTCAAGCAAGTTTATATACCCTTACGTGCGTATTATGTTAAAGAGCAAGATGACCAACAGCAGTTAATTGTTGTTGACTTAGAAAAAGAATTGCAAACTTGGTTAGATGAGCCTAAAGAGGCAATTCGTGTAATTAGTGGTGGCCCAGGCAGCGGCAAATCTTCATTTACTAAAATTTTTGCTGCTAAACAAGCAGAATATGGCAATCAAGTTTTATTTATTCCTCTGCACTTATTCAACCCTCGCAAAGATTTAGTTGAAGCAGTTAGCGACTTTATCAGAGATTTCCGAGGCTGTAATTTACCTCCCAATCCTTTACAAAAAGATAATCATGACGAATCACAACTTTTGATTATTTTTGACGGCTTAGACGAGCTAGTCATGCAAGGTAACGCCGCCGCAGAAGTTGCTCAACAATTTATTGATGAAGTTCAAAGAAGAGTTCTGTTATTCAACCAGCAAAAACCACTTTTAAAAGTGTTATTTAGTGGTCGTGAATTAACAGTGCAAGCAAACAAAGCTATGTTTCGCAAGTCACCTCAAATATTGCATGTTTTGTCTTATTTTGTGGCTGATAACGATAGAGAAAAATACAAAGATGAGCATGGCGTATTAGAGCTAGATCAGCGACAGGATTGGTGGCAATTATATGGAGATGCTAAAGGTTACGATTACAAAAAGTTGCCAACAGAGTTATCAGGAGATAATTTGACGGAGATTACATCTCAACCTTTGCTGAACTACTTGCTTGCATTGGTTTTTGTGGATGGTAAATTTGATATCAAAGATAGTAACTTAAATTCCATCTACAAGAAATTGCTCGAAGGAGTTTATAAGCGAGGTTGGGCAGATAATCAACAACATCCAACACTTGGAGAATTTGAAATTGATAGTCTCAACAAATTTGCTCGGATTCTCGAAGAAATTGCTCTAGCTTGCTGGCATGGGAATGGTAGAACAACAAAAGTTAAAGATATTGAAAATAAAATTGCTAGTAATGGATCATTAAGACAAATTTTTCAAGAATATAAAGATGCAGCAGAGAAAGGTGTAGTCAGGCTTTTAACAGCGTTTTACTTTCGGCAGAGTGATTATCAAGAAGGTGATAAAACCTTTGAATTCACACACAAAAGTTTTGGTGAGTATCTAACAGCAAGACGCATTGTGTCGGAATTAGAACGTATTCATGAAATGAAAAAAGAAAACCGATATGGAGAATGGAAAGAGGAAGATGCTCTGAAGCGTTGGGCAATGCTTTGTGGGTCAACTGCTATGGATGGGTATTTATTTAATTTCATTGTGGATGAAATCGGCTTACAGGATTCAGCCAAGGTTAAAGAATGGCAAGATACGCTATGTCATTTAATTGGTTTTATGCTGCGTAATGGAATGCCGATGGAATGTTTAATACCCAGACCTAATTTTAAAGAAGAAAACAGACAAGCACGAAATGCAGAAGAAGCATTGTTAGTGGTTTTAAATGCCTGCGCTAGGTTGACAAAGGAAGTTTCAAAGATTAAATGGCCTACACTTGATGCTTTTGGTGTTTGGATTTCTAGATTGCATGGGCAAAGATTGGATTACCAAGAAAAAGTTTTATGTTTAAATTGCTTAAGCTTTATAGATTTGCAAAACTGCATTTTAATAAACAAGGATTTTTACAAAGCGAATTTTGAAGGAGCGAATCTTGAAAATGCAAATCTGGGCTGGGCAGACATTGATCAGACGAATTTTGAAGGGGCGAATCTTGTAGGGGCGAATCTTGAAGGGGCGAATCTTGAGAGGGCGAATCTTGTAGGGGCGAATCTTGAGAGGGCGAATCTTGAAGGGGCGAATCTTGAGAGGGCGAATCTTCAAGGGGCGAATCTTGAGAGGGCGAATCTTGTAAGGGCGATTCTTGAAGGGGCGATTCTTGAAGGGGCGAGTCTTAGAGGGGCAAATCTTGAAGGGGCGAATCTTGAAGGGGCGAATCTTGAAGGGGCGAATCTTGAAGGGGCGAATCTTGTAGGGGCGAGTCTTGAAGGGGCGATTCTTAAAGGGGCGATTCTTGAATGGCCAAAGCTTGTACAGGCAAATTTTTAGAGCAAAAATCTAACAGGTGATTTCTAGAAAAGAATTTACCAAAGCCGTTGGTTTCGACTTCGCTCAACCAACTGAATGGTCGAGAGTTGAGCGAAGTCGAAACTCGTCATTAAACTGAAATGGTATGAGTAGTCGAGAGTTGAGTGGACTTGTACTGAGCTTGTCTTGAGCGGAGCCGAAAGGCGAAGTCGAAGTAGTCGAAACTCGTCATCATAGGTATTTTTTTAATTAGAAATCACCTAAACCGATCGCAAAGCTTTTTGAGCCTCAGAGGCGATCGCTTCCACTTCATCGTTCGCCATTGTCTCTAATATAGATTTAGCCTCTGCACCACCCAAATGAGTTAACGCTTGCACAACTCGATAACGAATTTGCCAATCTGGATTAGTTGCATAGGGCACTAACAGAGGCACAGCTTGGATATCTCCCAACTCCCCAAGGGAACTAATCGCGGCAGTTTGCACCAATTCATTTTCTGATGTGAGTGCCTCTTTGAGTAAATCAATCCCTCGCGGATCGCCTAACTCTCCCAACGTAGCGATGATGCTGAATTGAATTAACCACTCATTGGTTGTTTGATAAACCCGTTGCAAATCATCAAAAGCCGCATGTAACTTCAGTGCGCCTAAACAATCTGCTGCTGCTGCTTGCACATCCGCTTCCGAATCATTCAGCAAGCGATCGCGCAATAACTCCAAAGATAAATCTAAATTCTGATTGCCGAGTGTATCAAATTGACTAACAGCTGAGTATCGCACACGAGAATTACTATCGCCAATCGCACTTTGAATTAACTCAAAACCGATCACCGGTTCCAACTCACGGATTTGATTTACTCCACGCAAGCGATCGCCCAAATTCTCGGAACTGAGTAACTCTTTCACAGACTCAGGTGTAACACTCATTTAGTTATCCTTGATTTTCAAATGTATAAAAAAAGCAAATAGTCAGCAGCCAAAAGTCATAAATCACTGAACCACTAACCACTAACAAATGACAAATAACTACTCTTGACTTGCTGCCATTGCCCGAATCACATCACCACGAGTGAGGATACCAATTACTTGACCCGCGCTGTCAAGCACTGGGAGGCGATGAACGCTGCGATCGTGCATTATTTGAGCTGCTTGCTTGAGAGTTTTGTCAGGGGAAATGGTGATCGGATTTTTGCTCATCGCTTCCCCAACAGTTTGTCCTAGTGCTTTGTGCAAATCGCGATCGTAAGTAGCAGGATTTTTTAAATAGATCACGCTATCAAGAAACATGATGTATGCTGGCGGCGTTACGCCTGTTTCTTGCCACATCAAATCAGTTTCTGAGATAATGCCCACCAACTTACCGACATCATCCACAACAGGTAGGCCACTGATGTGGCGCTCTGCGAGAATTTGAATAGCTTCCTTCAGTGGCGTTTCCGGCTTCACGACAATTGGGTCGTGGCTCATTACATCAGCAACTGTTTTAGGCATTTGTTTACTGGCACCTTTTATCAGAGTCCCTGGGATCATTGTAGAAAATAGCGAGTCTTAACCTGAGACGAATTTGTAATTCGTAATTCGTAATGACGCTCGAGGACTCGCTACCGCTACGCTAAGCTGTTCCACATATAACTTGCATAATTAGGGCGGGCAAGATGCCCACCCCACAAGAGTTTTATTTAATTTGATTATGTAATTTAGATGTTTTTTAGCTTAACGTAATTCGTAATTATTTTCTTCCCCTGCCCCCTCATCCCCCTCATCCCCCTCATCCCCCTCATCCCTCCACTCCCCACTCCCCTCGCAAAGCCGCGATAATTTGACTATTCGCTTGCGGAAAGGCAAATTGCTCTAGTTCTTCCAAGCTTACCCAGCGAATTTCATCGCATTCCAGAGGTTGGGGAATACCTGTAACGTGACGACAGTGATGTACCGTTAGAGTGACGCGCAAGTGTGTATACGTGTGGTCAATAGTGATTAAATGCTTTCCTACTTCAATCACTATTCCCAGTTCTTCGTAAATTTCTCTTTGAATACATTCCTCTATTGTTTCACCAGGTTCAATCTTTCCCCCAGGAAATTCCCACAAACCACCCATTGTCCCTTGAGGACGACGGCGATCAATTAATATCTGCTCTTGTTCATTCCAAATTACAGCAACACCAATAATTTTATGAGGCACAGAGGGATTGGTTTGACTCATGGTTGATGATAAGGGAGTGGGGGATAAGGAAGCAGGGAGCAGCACTTCGACTTCTCCTGTCAAAGACGCTAGGCGTAGCTTGCTACCCCGTAGGGTACAACTTCGCTCAGTGACCGGATCAGTAACTGGAGGAGAAATAACCAATAACAAAACTCGGCAAGTTAATTTAAGCTTTGCCGAGTTTGGACTGTTTATGAATGTAGTTTACCGCTCTTAGTATGTCCACGTATCTGTACTAGTTATTCATGAATATGTCTCTGTTTAACTAAAAATTTTGGTTAACGAAAACAGACTTTTTAAGGATATATAAGACTCCTATTTAACCTGTAAAAAAATTTAGTACCAATCAAAAAGGTTTTTCCCTATTCCCTACTCCCAACTCCCAACTCCCTACTTACGCAAGTAATTTCAAAAATCAAAGCGGATTACCATCGCAGAGACTCATTTGTGATTGTGGCGATCGCAATACTTAAAAACCACAAATCTAATATATTGTATGGTTATTCAACTTCGTTGTTATTGGCTTCAGTCCCTTGTAGCGCCAGTTCAAAGTTCATTCTTTGTTCGGCGTTACGCAAGAAATAACCACTGATCATAGCGGAAGCAAGAAGCCTACCCAAACTTTCACGACTGGTAGTAACAGTAATACCAAACTGTTCTGAAGGCAGGTTTCCCAACAATCCTACAATATTTCGTTCCATCACCTGAAAGACTTCTCCAGAGGCAGGTTGAGATAGCTGGGTAACTGTCTCTGGACTCAGTGATTTAACATACTGCCACAAAAGATCATCAGTTTCGGATTCGCTATTAAAAAATTCTGAGACTCGGTTAGACTGGTTACTCATTTTATAATCTCCTTTACTACCACTACTTGTGCGGTAATTCTGTTTTGAAGACTAATGACTGCTTTCGATTTAGCTAACCTATTTAGCCTTCATGTCAATTAATGTAACAAATTGACTCTCTTGTAGCAGTCGGTGTAACCGTACTAAAAACAGGGTGTTTTCTCGCCCGTAGTCATTAGACCTCTTGCAAAAGTCGGATACTCGCCAGAAAATTTATTTTCTGGCTGATAACTCAAGTCGGTTTCAACCGACTAATAACAGTATTTTTAGTCCGTTTCAACGGACTTTTGCTATTAGGCAGAGACTTGAGTCTCTGACGGTTCAAGTATTTTTGCAAGAAGTCTATTAGTCATATAAACTAATGACAAAGTTCAAAGTCTGAGCGTCGGCGCTCAGAACTTTGTAAGAGAGGACAAAAAACTAACTTGCCAAATACTCATCCATACTGGCTTTAGACTTCCGAAGTTTGGTTAAGGCTTCACGCTCAATTTGTCGTACTCTTTCCCGGCTAATGTTTAGGATTTCGCCAATTCTAGCTAGAGTTAAAGCCTGCCCATCAGTTAATCCAAAGCGTAAGGTGATGACTTCTCTTTGTTGTGGTGTTAGATCTCCCATCAAGCGCTCTAAGTCATAAGATAGAGAAGATTGCATGACAAATTCTTCGGGAGAAGCTCCTGGATCTTCCAGCATTTCTCCGAGTTCGGTGTCATAATTATCACCCAACCGCAAATCTAAAGATAGAGGTAAACGGGCTTTTTCTAGGTATTCTCGCACCTGTTTGGGAGTTAATTCTAATTCTTGAGCTAGCTCAGCAGCTGTAGGGGCGCGTCCTAGTTTTTGTGATAGTTGACGCTGCGCTTTCTTAATTTTATTTAATTTTTCGGTAATGTGAATAGGTAGCCGGATGGTGCGAGCTTTTTCGGCGATCGCACGGGTAATGGCTTGACGAATCCACCAATAGGCATATGTAGAAAATCTATAGCCTTTGGTGGGGTCAAACTTTTCTACGCCCCGTTGCATTCCAATGCTACCTTCTTGAATCAAGTCGAGTAAATCGACGTTGCGCTTAATGTACTTTTTAGCAACGGACACAACTAGTCGCAAATTAGCTTCCACCATCTTGCGTTTGGCAAATTCGCCATCTGCTATCACTTCGTTCAACTCTGTTGGCTCTAGCTTTGCCGCTTTTGCCCACTCCTCTAAAGTCGGTTCTCGCCCTAACTGGGTAACAAGATCCTCTCTAGATTCATACAAAGCTGTTGAACGTTGCACTTGTTTGCCATAAAAAATCTCTTCCTCATGGGTTAGAAGTGGTACACGGCCAATCTCACGCAGATAAGTCCGCACGAGGTCTGTGGCTGTCTGAGCGGTCTTCATGGCGCTACTCTTTGGTAATGATGGGTTTGACGGTGGGTCATTAAAGGATAGATGCTTGTTGATGGTACTACCCAGCCAAACTGGGAATCCATGCCATGGTTTGCAATTTACGCGCTCGAGAAACTCGGCTGCTCATAATAATCAAATTAGGACTTCTTAACTGCTAAAAAGTTACAGTTATTTCTGTGCTGACACAAGTATCTACAGTTAGATAATAGGTAGCCTCTTAAACATTTGTTTATGGGATGTGTATTAATAATTGTAACATTTATGAGAAAAATTTGAATATCCAAAAGTAGGAATTTTCATTTATCCTCCAGTTAACGCGACAATTTTATCTGTCTTGGAATTTATTATCTAGTTAAAAAAACTTTCTTACTACTCATATTTGTTAAAATATCTCAATGATAACTATAGTCATTCTCTTCTAAGGGGGGACTGGGGACTGGGGACTGGGGACTGGGGACTGGGGACTGGGGACTGGGAAATGAGTGTTAATTATTTCTTCCCCTGCTCCCTCATCCCCCTCATCCCCCTCATCCCCCTCATCCCTCATCCCCTCGTCCCGCAAATCAAGAAGGACGTACCTCAAAAGGCACACAGTAATCTTGGATGCCTTTGACATCTAAGGTTGTATTTTGCAGTGAACGGATAGCGGCAACGGTGGCTCTTGCTCCGGCTATGGTGGTAATTATGGGAATTTTGTAAGCTAAGGCTGTGCGACGGATTAATCTCGCGTCAGTCTGGGCCTCCTCGCCTGAAGGTGTGTTGATGATCAGTTGAATTTTTTGATTTTTGATCGCATCAAGGACGTGGGGACGACCTTCATGGAGTTTGAGTACTAAATCGACGTTTAGCCCTTGTTCTTGAAGAACTCGGCGTGTGCCCAAGGTAGCCATCACTGTAAAGCCTAAATCAATAAATTCCTTGATTACAGGCACCGCAACAGTTTTGTCGCGATCGCTCATCGACACAAATACGGTTCCTGTCAGTGGTAAACGCTCCCCAGCACCCATTTCCGCCTTGGCAAAGGCGCGTCCAAAGTCGCTGTCAATTCCCATGACCTCGCCAGTGGAGCGCATTTCCGGGCCTAATATTGTATCAGTTCCTGGGAATTTATTAAACGGTAATACAGCTTCTTTGACGGCAATATGAGAGGGAATAATTTCTTGGGTAAAGCCAAGCTCCTCTAAGGTGCGACCAGACATAATTAAGGACGCTAGTTTCGCCAGTGGTACACCCGTCGCTTTGGAGACAAAGGGCACTGTGCGCGAGGCGCGGGGGTTAGCTTCTAAAATGTAAACTTGGGGAGAATAACCTTGAGCGCCGACAACGGCAAACTGAATATTCATCAAACCAACGACTGACAAGGCTTGTGCTAGCTGCACTGTCCAGGTGCGAATTTGATTAAGAACTGCTGGTGATAGAGAAATCGAAGGTAAAGAGCAAGCTGAGTCTCCTGAGTGAATTCCTGCTTGCTCTATGTGTTCCATAATACCACCAATTACTACTCGCCCAGTATGATCGGCGATCGCATCTACATCAACTTCGATGGCATTTTCTAAAAATTTGTCAATTAAAATTGGATGTTCCGGTTCCACCTGTACCGCAAAGGTCATGTAGCGTTCTAATTCTGTATCGGAGTAGACGATTTCCATCGCCCGTCCCCCTAACACGTAGCTGGGACGTACCACCACTGGATAACCAATACGTTTGGCGACAATCAGGGCATCCTCATAACTGCGAGCAGTACCATTCGGTGGTTGAGCAATATTTAAATCCTTGAGAATCTTCTCAAACCGCTCTCTATCTTCTGCTGTGTCGATAGAATCTGGTGAAGTACCCCATATTTTGGGAATTGGGAATTGGCAACTCTCCCCAGTCCCCAGTCCCTGTAGATACTGCTGCAATGGTATTGCTAACTTCAGGGGTGTTTGTCCGCCGAATTGGACAATTATGCCTACAGGATTTTCAGTTTCGATGATGTTGAGGACATCTTCTTTGGTTAATGGCTCAAAGTAGAGGCGATCGCTTGTGTCATAGTCTGTAGAAACTGTCTCAGGGTTAGAATTGACCATAATCGTTTCAAACTCCACCCCTTTGAGGGCATAGGCGGCGTGACAACAGCAATAGTCAAACTCAATCCCTTGCCCAATGCGGTTGGGGCCACCACCTAAAATTACCACCTTTGGTTTAGTTGCGGGCAAGACCTCTGTTTCTTCTTCGTAGGTAGAGTAGTAGTAGGGGGTGAATGCTTCAAACTCGGCCGCGCAGGTATCTACGGTTTTATAAACGGGGGTAACACCTAGTTGTTTGCGGTAGGCGCGGACTTCATCTTCGGTAGTTTTGGTAGCAAAGGCAATTTGGCGATCGCTAAATCCATCGCGTTTGACTTCATACAATTGAGCTTTTGTCAATTGCTTTAAGGGTGTTCGTTTGAGAAATTTTTCAACTTCTAATATTTGCTGCATTTTATCCAGGAACCACGGATCAATACCAGTGAGTTCATAGATTTCTTCGTTGCTGATGCCGATCTGCATGGCATGACGGACAGCGAAAATGCGATCGGGGTTGGGTGTCCGTAAAAGGGCGCGAATTTGTTCACCACTGGGTAATTTTTCCGGCTTGTCGCAACCCCAACCCGCGCGTCCTGTTTCCAAGGAACGTAGCGCTTTTTGGAAAGATTCATTAAACGTCCGTCCCATGGCCATAGCTTCCCCAACTGACTTCATCTGTGTTGTCAGCACCGGCTCAGAACCAGGGAATTTTTCAAAAGCGAAGCGGGGAATTTTGGTAACTACGTAATCAATTGTTGGTTCAAAAGATGCCGGTGTTTTCTTGGTGATATCATTTTTAATTTCATCCAAAGTGTAACCAACAGCCAATTTCGCGGCCATTTTAGCAATGGGGAAACCAGTAGCTTTAGAAGACAAAGCAGAACTGCGGGAAACACGGGGATTCATTTCAATCACCACCACATCGCCGGTGACAGGATTGACAGCAAACTGAATATTAGAACCGCCAGTTTCTACACCAATCTCGCGGATAATCTTAATTGCCATATCCCGCAGCCTTTGGTATTCTTTATCAGTAAGGGTTTGTGCGGGCGCGACGGTAATAGAATCCCCAGTGTGAATACCCATAGGGTCAAGATTTTCGATTGAACAGATAATTACCACGTTATCTGCTAAATCACGCATTACTTCTAATTCATATTCCTTCCAACCAAGCAGAGACTGGTCAATGAGAATTTGTGAAACAGGACTAGCGTCTATACCTACTTGTGCCATTTCCTCAAATTCTTCTTGATTGTAGGCAATACCACCACCAGTACCCCCCAAGGTGAAAGCAGGACGGATAATTAGGGGATAAGTACCAATTTGGCGAGCGATCGCTTTCGCTTCTTCCAAAGATGAGGCTGTACCACTGGGGCACACTTGCACCCCAATTTTTTCCATAGCCTCATTAAATAGTTTTCTGTCTTCAGCTTTCTCAATGGCTGGCAGCTTCGCACCAATCAGCTCAACACCGTACCTTTCCAATACCCCATTTTTCGCCAGAGTCACAGCAAGATTGAGGGCAGTTTGTCCCCCCATTGTTGGTAATAAGGCATTGGGGCGTTCTTTAGCGATGACTTTTTCGACCAATTCCGGTGTTAGCGGCTCAATGTAGGTGCGATCGGCCGTTTCCGGGTCAGTCATGATTGTCGCAGGGTTGGAGTTGACCAAAATCACCTCATAGCCTTCTTCTCGCAAAGCTTTACAGGCTTGAGTGCCAGAGTAGTCGAACTCACAGGCTTGTCCAATCACAATTGGGCCAGAGCCTAACAGCAGAATCTTCCGGAGGTCGTCGCGGCGGGGCATAGTCGTGGCCTTGGGTACGAGAATACAAATCCTGACTATTTTAAAGGTCTTTCTCCCCTATGATGACGTTTATTATCAAGTTTTACAGGTTTGATGACATTGGGGATAAGAAGACGCGGGGACGCGGGGACGCGGAGAGGGGGAGATGTGGTTCGACCCCGCTCACCAACCGGGAGATGAGGAAGCAGGGGGAGAAATAATAACCTCATTCTCTACTCCCTACTCCCCACTCCCCACTCCCTACTCCCCATTCATATGTTTAATTTTATTTAATTATGATGTGAAAAAAATTTTGTTTTTGCGAATATTTACTAATTGATCGAATGAGGTATTTTCAGAAATAGTGTTTTTTTTGGCATACATTACCTTTAGTTATTCAATACAAGTTGATTAACCTTAAATAAAATCTTTCTTGACTAGCTAATTGCTAAAAACTTTCAAAGTTAAATAATATGTTGTTATATTGACTTAAATTAAAATGGCAGAGAGGTCAAAATGCCATTCTCTGCCATTGTTTATGATTTTTTAAGAGCTAGTGATGCCAAGTTTTTATTTAGTCTGGGTTAGACCAATCTAGATAATAAAAGCTTTAGTTGTGGGCAGGTTGGACAAAACCCAGTGTCAAACTGTCCTTGGCAAGGAAGTGAGTCAAATGATAAGCGCGTTCTTCAGTTTTTAAGAGGATTTTTTCGTAGAGATAGCGTGTGCCTCTGTCTCCCAAACTCTCCGCCTGAGCGGCTTGACGGCGAATTAGGCTAACCATTGCTTGTTCTGCTACCAAGTCATTTTCTACCATTTTACGAGAAGAAAATGCACCATCTGCTTCTGGCTCAAAGCAGCATAATTCAGCTAATTTGCTGAAGCTAGCAGCTGGCACACCACCTAATCCATTAAGACGCTCTCCGATTTCATGGATATGGTCTTGCACTTCTTTGTAGCTGTCATTGAAGAACTCATGCAGTGAGTAAAATTCTGCACCTTCTACTACAAAATGATGCTTTTGATACTGCAAGTACAGTGCCTGGAAACTAGCTAAAACAACGTTAAATCCTTCGGTAACTGGAGCAGTTACACTACGATCCAGCAATACTGGATTGTCATACACTTGACCAAAATTTTGTAACACAGTTTGCGTATCAGCCATTGTTCTCCTCGCTTTTAGCAGTCATAGTTTTTAACTGCTTAGTTTTTACATATTAACATTTTAAAAATGAAAGCAAGACCAATCAATATTACATTGTTTGGAAGTTTTCGCAGCTAAAACCCTCATTTTATTCTTTAACGAAATAATGAGATGCCCATTAAGCTGTGTTTACTTCCAACTCTCCTTGACATAAATACTTAAGTATGTGTGCTTCTTCAGGAAGAATTGGGGATGGGGAATTCGTAATTCGTAATTATTTATTCTCCCCCTGCTTCCCCTGCTTCCTCTATTACAGCAGTTATTAGCTGTACAGCAGTAGCTTTTGTCACAATTGCACCTGTGCAGGCAGCTACAAGGTATCAAGTAAAATCTGGTGTCACTCTCTGATAAGAATGATTAATTACAAAGATTTAATTTTTTTTGACTAATTAACTGAGAATTGTTTGCACTTAAGGTATCCTAGTTTATGAAGTGAAACTCCTAAAAATTTTAGAAATAGGGGTTCAAGGTGCGGTAGTTACTGCAAGTTTGTTGCACGTTGAGGGCAATTCTCTTGAAATCGTTTAGTTCAGAAATAGCAGAAAAGCACATTTTAGAGGTGAACTGGTCAGATCGTTGGCAGGTTTATAAACGCTTACAGGAATTAGATATTCCATGTTGGTGTGAAACTAACCAGCCATTGCAAGTTGAAATTAGCAGTCCCATGGCTGTCATTCAACTCTGGTGTGTGATGCGACAATTCACAGCCCCGCGTCAAGACCTAATTTGGTCTCTTGAGCATTGCTGGCACAGTCGCTACAAACAGTTTTGAGATTGTCTGGCTGAACAGCTTGTTGGAGTTAAAGGGAGGTTAAATAAATGGGTGAATTCCACAATACGGAAATATCAGAATTTTGCCTTGAGGGTAGATTTCTCGATTTTGTTATCAAAGATGGCTATAAGCTTAAAGGTTTGCTTTTGGCTACTGCTGAAGGTGAATGTTATGTGAAGTTAGCTAAACATTTACGGGTGGCGTTTGACTTGCGATTACCACCGGGAACTTGGTTACAGGTTGCTGGTACAAAAAAGTACGATTTAAAAGATGACAAAATTACACTGAAAGCTGAGCGTGTGATGGCAGCACGAGGAACTTGGGAGGGTGAGAAAATTTCACCACCACAAGAACCACCATTAGTTAATCAGTCCAAGCCAAAACCAACTAAAACCAAGTCCACAATTTTAGTATGTCAAAAGTCTGATTGTATGAAACGCGGTGGTAAAGCAGTTTGTCAAGCATTGGAGGCTGCGTTGAGCGATCGCGGTTTAGAAGACCAAGTAAACATTAAGGGTACTGGCTGCATGAAAAATTGTAAAGCTGGCCCCAATTTAGTGATGCCAGACAAAACCCGCTACAGCCGAATTCAAGCCAGACAAGTCCCCACAATCATGGATAAGCATTTTGCGGATAATCAAAGGGAAGTAGCGATCGCTGTTTCAAGTCTGGCTGAAGCTGCTACCTAAGTTTTTCTATGTTAATGAAATTTTTTATAACAAACATTTTTCATCTGTTCTTTTAATACTCAATAGACCTTTTGCAAAAAAGTTGCAAAAGGTCTAATTTGATTGAGAGCGATCGCCTAAAAGTATCTGAAACCCCCTGTTCCCCTTCTCCTGTCGGAGACGCTGCGCGAACGGGTGGCGCTCCTACGTCGCTCTAAGCGAAGCTATGCGTAGGCTTGACGCTGCGAACATCGCGCTGGCTCACCTATTCCCTATTCCCTATCATCCTTGCTCAATGATGATAGCGTGGGTAGTAATTTCGGTAGCGGTTGTGATAATACCTGCGGTAATGAATGTACAGAGGATCATAAACTCCGTGGCGGTAATTCTGGTAGCGATTGTGATAATACCTACGGTAATGATTGTAACGAGGATAATAGCCCCTGTGGTAGTATCTGGGGTAATGGTTGTAACGACGATAGTAACGTCTGTGACGGTAATATCTGTGTCGAGGATATGATCTGTAACGATGATAGTATCGTCTATGGTATCTGTGATAACGCCGATATCTTCTGTGTTTTAACTTTTCGGTATCAGCAACTTCGTCTTCCTGAGCCGATGAATATTCTCTAGCTAGAAGTGGCAAGGAATTTATCACATCTTGATTTGTCTGTTTTTGGGTGACTGGTATTCCCAAATTCTCAGACTTTATTGGCATTTGAAATTCATTTTTTGGAGATGCTGTCGCTATCTCAAATCCTAAGCAACTAGGCAATAATAATGCACTGAACACAAACTTCCAAAACACTGTTTCACGCTCCTAATTTTTTGTTCCCTAATTAAGCTAGGGAATGCCTAATGTGAGGCTCCGGCTGAAATAGGATTTACGCAGTGAAACAAAAAAATAAGTCTGTTTTGCTAAAGAAAACATAGGGCCTCTATAAATAATCTACCATACGGAACGTGGCAAATGTACTTATTGGCGATCGCATATTACAGCAATCCTGAATGAGTCACCAATAAAAAGCTCCCCAACTTCTTCAGGAAGTCGGAGATTTGAGGCTCTCGGTATTTGTCAAGCAAATAGGATTACTATAGTTTTTTGGATAATCTTAATTATCTATTTATATTTGTTCATTAACAAGGAACGGGGTTAAGAGTCTTTTGTTATATGACTTTGTTCGGAAAATTTATACCTCATTTACTTGTGAGACGCTGTAGCTAAATTTATTACTAAAGAGAGAGTTTAGTTAAGAAACTACTAATTTTAAATAGAAGATAAATAGGAAAATCTTCTGCTTTAAAAAATTAATTTTTCTTAACAAAAATGAGCTTTTTTAATTATTCAAAACCTCCTTTACGCCGTAAACAGCCAATTGTGGCAATTCCTGAACTAGAAGGATTGTTATATATTAATTGGCACATTGGTAAAATTACGCTTTATTCGACGTTCTACACTCGTATTGATCAGGCTTGTATTCTTTGGAGTTTGCTAATAATAACGATGTTTATTACAGCTCAGTTTGTAAGCGTTAGTTGGAGTTTACAAGCTACTTTATGGTCAATTCTCAGTTGTATTGGCATCGTCGCAATGGTAACTTGGAGTTGGGATTGGGTCAAACTGAAACACATTAGTTGGGTACTATATTGCTGGATAGTGCTAATGCTTTTTGGATTGATATTAACCAATTTAAGTATTTTTATTGGTTGGGGTGAAATATTACCGTATCTATGTCCATTGTGGTTAGGACTAAGTACACTTGGTTACTTGTGTACTGGATTAGCATTGCGATCGCGTGCTTTAATCTTGACAGGCATATTTCACTTGCTAGGAATTCTCATCTTGCCTTACATCGGTGCATGGCAATTTCTCACCACCGGGATTGTGATGGTTGTTTGTTTACTAGTGTTGGCTGAATTTCAGTGGGATTGTGTGTGACTTGCACAGACGCGTTATGACGCGTCTGTGCAAAAATTAAATGTATTGTGATTAACGATGAAAATTGTTATATATGCAAAAGTTATAGTTGCATATATTATCCAAAAACTACCAATATCTGTTTAGATGGTGCAAATAATTGAAAAAATATCGAATATCATCCATACCTTCTCTGAGAGTATTGATATATCTGTAGAAAATAAAAGATTTTGTCTCTACTTTGAGAGGTAAAAATACAAGACTAAATTCTACCCTGGGATTTATGAATTCCTGAGAAATAATGCTTATATTTGGGTACTTAGGTAGACATCTACCTTAATCCGTAAGTGAGGCTAATAATCATGTTAATGAAACAATTGCACGCGAGTATTTTTGCGCGTTAACCAAGGAGTAATAGTATTAAGAAGTTGCTATTACTGACACTGAAATTTGCTGTTAAAAATGTGCTTTACAAGCCACAATCTTCTCCGAACACTTAAATTCACATCTTGTACCAGTTGCTGTATTACAATTTTTGTTAGGCAGGCACTGCATATTCTTTGCTCAAATCTTAATTTTTAGATTCTAGGCAGTGTGCATTCTAATGGTTACTGGCATAAAACTTACAGTGTTCTTTAAGTAAATAGACTACATTAATACCTACTCCTTACTCCTCGTCTCCGTCGTAGTCTAAAAACCTAAAAACTACGATAAGCTACTAGTTAGACCTAGCTTAAAAATAGGGGTTACAGATTAAGGCTAGAGAAGAGAGATTTTCGTACTCTCGTTGTGGACTATTGTCCATATGGGTCTAGTTTTAATACTTGCAATAATTTAACTCATCACTTTGCACAGAATTTTATCGGCGTAGAGCGACTTATATTCGTGGATATTTAAGGGTTAAGTTTTACACCAATTTTGATTAAGCAATTCACATTAATCTTTACATGCCTAATACTCTGACTGAGTGCTTTAGGTAAAACTCAATCGATTAGCAAATTCATGGAGTCTTTTTTGGAAACAAAAAAAAGGGAGCAAGGAGATACAAATAACTCGCTCAACGTAAGTGAGGTTTTTGAGAGAGTGTGAGCGTTCTCCTCTGTTTGATTAACGCATTAATCACGTTAAAGACCAGAGAAAGGTGATTTGAGCGCATCACGCATACCTTTCTCCTCCCCGTTTCATAATTATAGATGATCATCAAGTATGATGATTAATTCTTGAATGGAAAACAAGTATTAATAGAGCTTGCTTTCGTGATTTATTGTCTTGTTTTTTGTTAATTTATTTAGCGATCGCCTGACAAAAATCTAGTTTTCAACTTTGCACTATTCCTCAAGACATATTACCAAAGATAGTTATTTTTACCGCAGAAGGAATTTGCAATCAAGTTATGTAGAATAGCCTGTTAATCGCATCAATTTTGTTAGCGTTTCATAGCAATTAACAAGCAAAAAATTAGATAGCCTAATTCTTGTTTATTGATACATTCACAACAGAGGATGCAATATTGTGAAATCCTTACGACGCGAGGAAAATCATCTTTGGAATAGGTTTAACGAACCAGATCCAGAGCAGCTAAATGCAGTTGAAGCTAACGAGTTTCTCCCTCGAATCAGCAAATGGGCTAACATTGCTGGTGGAGTATTACTGACTACTTTTGTGGTTGGAGTGACTCTCACATCTGTGCTGAAATACAATGTCACAGTCAAAGTTCCGGCAAGTATTCGGCCTGTGGGAGAATTACGAATTGTTCAGTCTGCTATTAGTGGAACTGTGCAAAAAATTGGAGTTAAAGATAATCAAGTTGTGAGCCAGGGAGAAGCTATTGCCAATGTCGATGATTCTCGCTTGCGGAATCAAAAAAGTCAATTAGATAGTACTATTAGCCAAAGTCAATTACAGCTCAATCAAATTGATGCTCAACTCGGTGAAATAGATTCTCAAATTGCCGCACAAATCAACTTAGTTAACCGTACACTCATTGCTGCACAAGCTGAGTTAGGTGGTTCTCAGCGAAGCTATCAAGATCAGCAAATTAAAGCTACCGCTGAGATGACACAAGCGCAAGCAGCTTTGACTCTAGCCAAAGTGCAACGAGACCGATTACAAAGAGAAAGATTATTAACAGTCACAGTACAAGAAGCCGAAACAGCTTTAAGATTAGCCAGAATGCAACGAGACCGCTTGCAGCGAGAAAAATTACTCACAGCAACAGTACAAGAAGCGGAAGCAGCTTTGAAATTAGCCAAAGTACAACGAGACAGATTAAAACCTATAGTGGGAATTGGAGCAGTTTCTCGCGATCTGTTTGAGGAAAAAGAACAAGCGGTGAAATCTGCGGAAGCCAAGCTAGAGCAAGCAAAAGCCAACGCCAAAAATCTGCAAGAAGAAAAAGAACAAGCGGTGAAATCTGCGGAAGCCAAGCTAGAACAAGCAAAAGCTAACGCTAAAAATCTTTTGGAGGAAAAACAACAAGCTCTAACGATCGCTCAAACAAATTTAGAAAAAGCTCAAACCGCTGTTAATCCTAATAATTCTATCGTCACTGTGGCGTATGAACGCATCAAACAAGAACAAGCAAGAGGTGTAGCTACCCTAGCCGCTTTAAAAAAAGAAAGAGAAACCTTACTCCAGCAACGCCTAGAATTTCAAAAACAACTCGATCGCACTCGCAAAGAATTACAACAAGTAGAAAATGACCTGAGCAAGAGTGTAATTCGAGCGCCAATTGCAGGTACAGTTCTGCAATTAAATCTTCGCAACCCTGGACAGGTAGTACAACCAAGCGAAGCTATTGCTCAGATTGCTCCTTTTGGCGCTCCCATCCTAATTAAAGCTCAAGTTCCAGCACGAGATATAGATAAGGTGAAAGCCGGTCAACAAGTCCAGATGCGAGTATCTGCTTGTCCCTATCCAGACTATGGCACTCTCAAAGGGACTGTCACCACAATTGCACCAGATGCTTTACCAAGCGCCAACAACAGTGCTGTAGCCCAAAATACCCAGCAAGCGGCTACCTATGCAGTCACCATCGAACCGCAAACACTGTATGTCGGTAGAGGCGATCGCCAGTGTAATTTAAAACCGGGTATGGAAGGTAGAGCCGACATCATTTCCCGTCAGGAAACAGTACTGCGGTTCATTCTGAGGAAAGCCAGATTAATCGCCGATTCTTAATCCTAATTTGTTCTTTGTCGGTATTAATTGTCTTTTCCTTAATAAACCAAGTCCTTGACTTATTAATCACTAACCAATGAGCAATGCTTTGCCGATTTTGTACATCTTAATTCATGAGTTTAGCAACTATGTTTAATGTGTTCAAACTCAATAAAAATTACCAGTCTGTTCCACAGCTGAGTGAGGAAGACTGTGGAGCAGCTTGTTTAGCTTCAATTTCTAAACATTATGGTCGCTTTTTAAGCATGACCAAAAGCCGCGAAGCAGTAGGAACTGGACAACTAGGAACAACTTTGTTAGGTCTTAAACGAGGGTCTGAGACTCTGGGTTTTAATGCCAGAGCGGTTAAAGCTTCGCCGGCGATTATGGATAGAATCACCGAAATCCGCTTACCAGCGATTATTCATTGGCAAGGCTACCATTGGGTTGTTTTATACGACCAACGTGGTAGCAAATACGTCATTGCTGACCCTTCTGTAGGTGTTCGTTATGTCAGCAAAGAAGAGTTAGCAACTGCGTGGAATGGCGTGATGCTCCTATTAGAGCCAGATCCAGACCGCTTTTCTGATCAGCCTCAAGAAGAAGCGCAAGGTGGTTTAACTCGCTTCATAGTCCGAATCTTGCCTTATCGGGGACTGCTAACTCAGGTTTTGCTGATCAATATCGTCTTGGGTTTGTTAGCTTTGGGTATTCCCATCCTGATTCAACTACTTACAGATGATGTCTTGGTACGCGGAGATACTCATTTACTGATTGTTGTCATCTCTGCTGTGATCGTCATGAGCCTATTTAGTAGTAGTTTGCAATTACTGCAAGGCATTATGATTGCTCATTTTAGTCAACGGCTGCAATTAGGATTAGTCTTAGAGTTTGGGCGAAAAATTCTGCAATTACCTTTGAATTATTATGAGTCTCGACGTAGTGGTGAAATTTCTAGCCGATTGAGAGATATCAGTGAAATTAACCAGTTAATATCGCAGGTTGTGGTGCTTTTACCTAGTCAGTTTTTTATTGCAGTAGTTTCTTTCGGTTTGATGCTGTTTTATAGTTGGAAACTAACACTTGCAGTCATCTTTTTCATTATCTTAATGACTGTAGCAACACTACCTTTTTTACCGATTCTCCAACAAAAAACCCGCAATCTTTTAGTTTTAGGGGCAGAAAATCAAGGTGTTCTGGTAGAAACATTTAAGGGCGCTCAAGTAATTAAAACTACAAATGCTGCACCTCAATTTTGGGATGAATTTCAAAGTCGTTTTGGTCGTCTTGCTAATCTCGCTTTTGGCACGATGCAAATTGGCATTATCAACGGTACTGTTGCTAAATTAATCGCTTCTATCGGTGGTGTTACTTTACTGGGATTAGGAAGTGTTTTAGTAATTCAAGGAGAATTGAGTATTGGTCAAATGCTTGCTTTTAACGCTCTACAAATCAATGTTCTCACTTTAATTGACTCGTTAGTTAACTTTGTAGATGAATATTTTCGTTCTCAAACAGCAGTTTCTCGCCTTTTAGAAGTGATTGACGCGACACCGGAAGTAGTAGGAGGTAGTCAAAAGCCATTTGCTCAAATTTCTAGTGATGCAGATATCCGTTGTTCCCACCTGCAATTTCACCATGCCGGCAGAGTTGACTTGTTAGAAGATTTTTCGCTCAAGCTACCTGGCGGAAAAGCGATCGCTTTTATCGGCCAATCGGGTTGTGGTAAAAGCACATTAGCAAAACTAATAGCAGGCTTATACCAGCTCAACTCTGGCAATATCCGTATTGGTTTTTTCAACATCCAAGACCTTTCTCTGGATTGTTTGCGACAACAAGTAGTTTATGTACCCCAAGAACCCCACTTTTGGAGTCGTTCGATTTTAGATAATTTCCGCTTAGGAGCGCCTTATATCGACTTTGAGGATATTGTCAAAGCTTGCCATATAGCTGATGCAGATGGTTTTATCAGTGAACTGCCGAATAAATATCAAACAGTTTTAGGAGAATTTGGTGCAAACCTCTCCGGTGGACAAAGACAACGATTAGCGATCGCCAGAGGCATCTTAACTAATCCACCTGTACTGATTCTAGATGAAGCCACCGCTGGACTTGATCCAGTCAGTGAAGCCCATGTCTTAGATCGGCTTTTGGAATATCGAAAAGACAAAACCACCATTTTAATCACCCACCGCCCCAGCGTTATTAATCGCGCAGATTGGATCGTACTTATGGATAAAGGTCAAGTAAAACTACAAGGTACACTAGAAACTTTTCTCTCTCAAAAAGGGGAGCATCTAAAGTTTTTATCACTCTAAAAATTAGCTTACAAGTGAAAGATTAAATTATATAAGACTCCTATAGCAATCCTAAATCATTCGTGAGAATTAAAATCCTCGACTTCTTTGAGAAGTTGGAAATCTGGACGCCGCAAATTTTCATATTTGATTCTAAAATGCGCGTATTTACGTTAATATTTGAACGTATTACTATTTATAAATATCGAGATTTTTATAAAACTTTAAAACTCAGAAATTCAAATTGATATTATGTTCCCGACTTCTTCAAGAAGTCAGGGAGCTTTTTATTTATTTTTTAAACAAATAAGTTTTTAATATATCAGTTAATTAAAAAACTTAAACTAAAAATGTTTGTTAGCAAAGACAAAAACCATATTTCTGTCTTTATATAAATGCCCTAAAAATAAAATTCATATTACTAATTTTTATCTATAAAAATGATTTTATTTAGAGAGATAGTTTACAATAAAAACTATAGGTGAATAGCACCTATTTACGTAAGTGAGGTAATCAATCATGTCTGTTCAATCTATTAAATCTGAGTTATTTGTAGAGTTGTCTACAAAGCAACAACAGCACATATCTGGAGGATGCAGATACAGAAAATCATGCCAATCAAACAATGGAAATGATGGAATGCAACAAACTCCTGAAATTACTGTTATAGGACAGCTCTCTACTAAAGGTGGAGAGTGTTTCCCTGTTAAAATTGTTGGCTTTAGGACAGATTCTTAGTTGATGAGCAAATAGGTTATCACTGTTGCAAGCGAGGGGAGAAAAAACCTTAAATAACTTACTCAATATTTAATTAATATTGAGTAAGTTTAATCAAACTCCTATTTGCTTCTGAGGAATAATATCAAGAGTTTGTGAGCCAGAGTTTATCTATTTTCATAGCACAAACTTTTCTACTCCCCTCTTACTTATCAGTATAAAAATTGCAATGCTTCAAGCATTGAATAATTTACCGTTTAGTAAAAACTTTTCTTGTTATAAATAACTATAAATACTAACTTTAAACATTGTTGATAAACTAGCATACAAAATACTAAATATAAAAATGATATGAATGTTTCTATCTGTAATTGGATAATAGTAACTTGTTTTAAGATTTCTAGCCGCAACAATATGTTACATCAGCCTCAAGCAGTAAAATAGTATTTTTTAATTTATAACTTTAGGAGAGTTTTTTATTAAAAAATATCTTTAAAAATGAAAGCACAGATGTATAACATCTATGTGCTACTTATATAGATGTATAACATCTAATAATGTAAGTGGGGTAACAATTATGTCTGCTACAATCATGGGTTCCGATTTAATTTTTGAGTTATCCGTAGAAGAGCAACAGCTTCTATCTGGAGGATGGGGAGATAAATGTGGCAAAGACTACAAAGATGACTATGGCAAAGATGATGATGGTGAAGAAAAATATAAATGTAGAATCTTCAAAATCTGCACAGTCAAGCCCAAACGTTACAAAAAAAGCTGTGGTTGCTAAGTTAGCATAAATTCTCAAGCATAGTAGCTCAATAGCTTCAAAAAAAGCACAAATTTAACAGGTTCAGTTGCAAAAAGATAGATACTTCATACAGTATCTATCTTTTTGCATTTTTATAATCATGTGGCTATTAATATTTATGAGCCAATACAGTGAATTTAAGGTTTTAAACCTAATTGAACTGGATTTATTTATAAGCGATCGCGCTTTAGAAAATCTTAAAATACAAGATAAATCAAAAGCTATTCCTTAACCCCATTAAATAATAAATTTATCATCCACAAGCTAGAAATTTATTATACTTTTTTCTATCTTTAGAAGAGTTTAATATCTCAAAAATATATTTACAACTAAGAGAATAGATATTACATACTTAAGTTTCTAAATGTATGTGTGTAATATCCTACATATCCAAAACTGAGGTAACTGATTATGTCAGATCAAAACATCTCATCCAATTTAATTGTGGAGCTATCCGCAGACGAACAACAACTTCTAGCTGGAGGCTGGCGCGGCGGTTGGGGCGGCGGCTGGCGTGGCGGTTGGGGCGGCGGCTTTAGACGAGGCTGGGGTTTTAGACGAGGCTGGGGCTTTAGACGAGGCTGGTAGTAAATCAGCAAAGTCAAAAGACTCGGTAGTCTCATTGTTTAGTTAAAGTCCTTTGGGTTTAGAATGCAGCCTTGCCCGAAGGGCTGAACAAAAATAATCTGAGTGTATTTAATAATAATCGTTAGCATCAACCAAAAGATATAAAAATAATTTATTAGTTTCTAACTTTAGGAGAGTTTAATCTTTCCAAAATATATCTAGAAATAAAAGCGTAAGTGTTTCACACTTACAAAGTTTTTTGTACACATGTGCATCACATGTATGTACGAAATGGAGGTAACAGTTATGTCAGATCAAAACATTACATCAGATTTAATTGTGGAATTACCCAACAAGGAACAGGAACTTCTAGCTGGAGGCTGGCGTGGCGGTTGGGGCGGCGGCTGGCGTGGCGGCTGGGGTCGTCCCTGGGGCTGGGGCTGGCGTGGCGGCTGGGGCTGGCGTCGTCCTTGGGGCTGGGGCGGCGGCTGGGGTTGGAAGTAAGTTAGCCAATTCTAAACACCAGCTAGTCTTGTAGTGGATTATTTCAGCTAAAATAGCCAACACCGAAGCTATTTCTAGCTTAAGTTGACACCAATGGCATCTTGCCCGTCCGTGGCGGGCGAGACGCCCATCCCACAACAGTTCTTTTTAACAAGTTCCGTGGGTTTAAGTCCCCTGGTTCCATAACCGGCAAGTTTTGTGTTGGGGTTGTCTTACAAAGTTGAGGCAGTAGACCTCTTGCAAAAGTCGGATACTCGCCAGAAAATAAATTTTCTGGCTGATAACTCAAGTCGGTTTCAACCGACTAATAACAGTATTTTTAGTCCGTTTCAACGGACTTTTGCTATTAGGCAGAGACTTGAGTCTCTGACGGTTCAAGTATTTTTGCAAGAAGTCTAGTGTGATCTTGGGGAGCCACTGCGTTGGACGGGTTTCCCAGATTAAAGCAATTGGCGTGATTTCCCCCATGAACAACTGCCGTCAGAGCGGAGGAAACCCAAAGAGTGACTTTGCGCTAAATCCCCATTACAAAACTTAATTACGTTAGCGTTAGCGGTAGCGATAGCGAGTCATCGAGCGTCGGTACGAGCGTCGCGTCATTACGAATTACGAATTACGAATTACGAATTATTTAAGAGTTATTAGGCGTAAATTCTGTCTCTGATTTTGCTGAATCTAATACTTGCGATCGCTCCCATATCCAATCTTGTAAAATCGGATTGACTAACTCCGGCGCTTCATCTTGAGGGCAATGTCCCACCCCTTCCAGAGAAATAAACTTTAGCACTTGGGGGTAATTGGCTAACTCCCTACCCAATTCCACAGGTTCCCAAGGATCAGCTGTTCCCCACAAAATAATTGCGGGACAAGGTAGCAGTGGTAAAAGGTCTTCAGGTAAGGGGCCTGTAGAATAAGAGGTAAAAGCCAAGAACACAGCCACAGCACCCGGATCGCTTGCTGGTGCAGTTAAAATATCTACTAACTCATCTGTCACCACCTCAGCGTTAGCATAGGCTTTAAGGAGAATCTGTCGCACTGTTTTTGGTTTGGCAACTTGATTGAAAAAGAACTCCCCTAGTGGTTTGATAGATAGCAGGCGTTGTAAAATAGGCGCTCCGAAACGACGACTCCAAGGTAGCGTGGCTCGTTTGCGATCGTGCAGTAACCGTAAGGAACAGTTAAGCAAGGCAATTCCTAAACCAATATCCGGGTTACTCACTACTGCTTGCATCACCACAATACAACCGATTGAATTCCCTACTAAAAAAGCTGGCTCACCCACAACTTCGCGGCAAAAATCTGCCACTTGTTGTCCCCAAGTTTCTAGCGTGTAAGCTATTGTTTCACCTGGTTGCGGCTTAGCAGAAGCACCAAAACCGATTAAATCAATGGCATAAACACGACAATTGTCTGCCAAGACAGGAATATTTTTTCGCCAGTGCCACCAAGAGGCTCCAAAGCCATGTACCAAAATAACAGCGGGGCCACTGGTTCCTTGGCTTTGATAACAAATCGATAAATCTTGCCAAATCCAAGTTTTTGTTGAGCTAAGTGTGTTTTTTGAACTAGAGGTTGTCATAGCAAGTAATGGGGAATAGGGAGTGGGGAGTGGGGAGTAGGGGAAGAGGCATTTTCATATCCTTGTTGTGTGATTGATCACACGAGTCTCTAACAAGCGTAGCTGCGAGAAGAAGGAAAAAAACACTCACCCATTTTCTTGACTATCAAATGAAATAAATACTTCTTCTCCACTCCCCACTCCCTACTCTCCACTCCCTATGTTTTGTAATTAATTACTGTAAATAACACAGCAGAATTACTGGAATTTTACACTTTAATTGTCAGGTTTATACAAATAAATCATTGAGAGTAGTGTAAATTGGGATATTAAAACTCAATTTGCAACCATATTTACCTTTAGAGGCTGTTTGAAAAGTTTTGAAGGGTAAAATTTTATGCAAGTCGCCTCACCATGATCCGAATCATGGCAAGGTAAATAAACGTTTCCGATGTTTCGGGTAATAGCTCATAGTCTCTAACTAAT
>JAHHHC010000044.1 GCA_019359515.1 Desmonostoc vinosum HA7617-LM4
GCGTCCCCGCGTCCCCAGTCCCCAGTCCCCAGTCCCCAGTCCCCAGTCCCCAGTCCCCAGTCCCCAGTCCCCAGTCCCCAGTCCCCAGTCCCCAGTCCCCAGTCCCCAGTCCCCAGTCCCCAGTCCCTCACTCAAGCCGTTGGCGGATTTAAGCGATAGCCTATGCCATGTACTGTTTCTATCCAATTTTTGGCACCAATTGTTTGTAAACGTTGACGTAGGCGGCGTACTAGGGTTGTAACTGCGTTACTTTCGGGTGCGTCTGGGGAATTCCATAAGGCTTGCTCAATTTGGTTATGAGATAGCACTTGGCGGGGATGTCGCATTAAATATTCCATCAATTGGAACTCTCGACTGGAAAGTTGAACTGTGACAGAATCGCGTTCGATCGCCAAGTTGGATAAATGCAGTTGCAAATCACCCAGCCTGAGTATATCTCCTTGCCACATTGGCGATCGCCTTCCCAATGCCCGCACTCGCGCTAATAGCTCTAGTACATCTACGGGCTTGACTATGTAATCATCTGCACCTGCATCTAAACCTATTACTTTATCTAAAACAGTGTCTTTTGCTGTCAACATCAGCACAGGAGCCACTTTTCCAGCCTGCCTATATACTTGACAGATTTCTATGCCACTCACCTTGGGTAACATCCAATCTAGAATTAACATGTCATAGTCTTTATGAAAGGCAAACCATTGCGCTGTCTCTCCATCTGCGATCGCATCTACTGTATGCCCGACTTTTAATAATGCTGTCCGCAGTGGCTCTAACTGCGCTGGGTCGTCTTCTACAAGTAAGATCAGCATCCCATTTGCTCAGCTTGCTGTGTTTTTTGCTTTTTATCAGATTAAGCTAAAAAGTGACTAGGTAATTTGTAATTTGTAATTAAGATGGCATTGCATAAATGCAGGATGAATTTGACCTTTTGACCAAGGTTAAATATTAGACCTCTTGCAAAAGTCGGATACTCGTCAGAAAATAAATTTTCTGGCTGATAACTCAAGTCGGTTGAAACCGACTAATAAGCTGTTCCACATATAACTTGCATAATTAGGGCGGGCAAGATGCCCACTCCACAAGAGTTTTATTTAATTTGATTATGTAATTTAGATGTTTTTTAGCTTAATAGTATTTTTAGTCCGTTTCAACGGACTTTTGCTATTAGGCAGAGACTTGAGTCTCTGACGGTTCAAGTATTTTTGCAAGAAGTCTATTGATTCTTTGCGTCTTTGCGCGATACAAAATTCATGCGTCAACTACAACTGTTTCAGGTGTTGCGATCGCTAGGCTTGATGTTTTGGTTATCTTTGCCGCTGATTGGGGTGGTATTTTGGCTAGGAAGTGGTTTTGTAGGCGATCGCATTCTGGCTCGTTTTTCTCCTAGCAAAAAATATCTGCTTGCAGATAAACAAGCGGCAGGGCAGATGATGAAAAAGGTGGTGGCGATTGAGGTTAAAATTCAGCAGCAACAAGGGATTTCATTGGTGAATGTGAAAACTAATGACTCATTTTTGAAAACGATTGTATTTGAATTTCCCATCACCGAACCTAGCCAACTTGAAGTTACTCTTAGTCAAGAATTGGGTTTACCCCGCGATCGCGTTCAGGAAATGATTCGTTATTTATGATGATAGGCTAGAGCAAAGACGCGGTTACTTGCATTTTGATCGCTTTTGCAAGAAATCTAAGTTTTAAGGTGATTGAAATCACGACGTAATCAACAAACGTCGTCCCGTTATCAACAAACGTCGTCCCGTTATCAACAAACGTCGTCCCGTTATCAACGAACGTCATCCCGTTATCAACAAACGTCATCCCGTAATCAACGAACGTCAGGATGGTTGACATTTCCTTGTCATATTTATCAATCAAAATATATAAAAGGTAACGTTATTTTTAACAAATTAATAAATAACGGTTCATTCATCCTCAAGTAGTCCCCCGTTAACTGCTATGGACACTTCTGAAACTCAAGTTTCTAACGTTGAAACACAGTCAGACAGTTCTGTGTCGCCCAAGGCAGAACAAACTCGTTTTGGTAAACCCTGGCTGCGGACATTACTAATCTTATTTTTCGTAACTGGGGGTATTATTCTTTGGCGGTTGCTGGCTCCTGGTAGCTCACCAAAACCCTCTGTTGCCCAACAGAAACAAGCACCACCCCCACGTGCCATAGAAACGATCGCCTTAGCAAACGGCAACGCTATCAAAACTATACAACTGCTAGGACAAGTAGAAGCTAGTCAGCAGTCAATACTACGCTCTCAAACTAGTGGGATTGTCAAGCAAATCTTAGTGCAACCCGGCGATCGCGTCCAAGCAGGGATGAAAATTGCTGTATTAGAAGATACCGACCAACAATTAGCGATCGCCCAAGCCAAAGCACAACTAGCACAGCAACTAAGCAATCTTGCACGCTTAGAAGTGGGTACTCGTCCAGAAATTATTGCTCAACGTCAAGCAGCAGTGACATCCGCAAAAGCACGCGAACAAGAAGCAGAGGATAACCTCAAACGCATCAGTAATCTAGTAAAAGAGGGTGCTGAATCCAAAAGATTATTAGTAGAAGCGCAATCAAGATTAGATGACACCAGAGGAGAACGCTTAGCAGCCGAAGCCGAACTCGCCGAAGCCAAAGCCGGGCCAATTAAAGAGGAAATCGCCGCCCAAAAAGCCAACGTCGAAGCAGCCAAAGCGACCTTAGCACAAGCAGAACTAGCACGGCAACGCACCCAGATTTTGGCATCAGAATCAGGCGTGGTACAGACTCGGCATGTTAGCAATGGTGATTTAGTACAAAGTTCTAGTCAAATTATTACCCTAATAGCAGGCGATCGCTTTGACATCTTCTTAGAGTTACCCGAAGAACTCAGCAGTCGAGTGACCCCAGGCATGACAATTAATTTGACAGCTCGTGCCCTCCCACAATGGAAACAACGCGCCACCATCACAGCTGTCGTTCCCTCCGCCGATTCTGCTTCTCGTCGCCAGCGCGTGCGTGTTCAAATTAACAATCCACCCTCGCGGTTATTACCAGGAATGGCGATCGCAGGCAGCCTCAACATGCCCACAAATCGCTCTAGCTTTGTGGTATCACGAGACGCCATAACCAGAAGGCAAAACCAGTGGTTAGTCTTCACCGTTGCCGATGGCAAAGCCAAACAAATTCAAGTTGAGATGGTAGCTGACATGGGCAAAAACGTCGCCATCTACCATCCCAGCCTACAAACAGGTCAACCCATCGTCCTACGTGGCGGCGATGGATTGCAAGATGGCGCACCTGTGAAGGGAGTAGGGAGTAGGGAGTAGGGAGTAGGGAGTAGGGGGAAGTTACTCATAGATCTCCCCCTTGCCCCTGCCCCCTGCCCCATTCCCCACTCCCCACTCCCCGCGTCCCCGCGTCTCCGCGTCTCCCCGTCCCCAGTCCCCGCGTCTCCCCGTCCCCGCGTCCCCACTCCCCACTCCCCACTCCCCACTCCCCACTCCCCACTCCCCACCATGAACTTTATCGAAACTGCTGTCCGTTGGCGACATGGCACTTTTGTGTTATTCTGCTTGCTTGCAATGTTTGGGGTATTCTCTTTACTCAAGTTACCCCTAGAATTACAACCGGGGGGCGATCGCCCGGAAATTACGATTACAACTACCTATCCGGGAGCAGGCCCTGCGGAGGTAGAAGACTTAATTACGCGCCCAATTGAAGAACAAATAGAAGAGGTGCTAGGCGTTAAGGAAATTAGTAGTACTTCCCGTGCTGGGCGTAGTTCGATTACGCTGGAATTCGCTCAAGATGCTAATGCTCAAGAACGGCTAGTTGATGTCTTAAACCGCTTACAACAGGTGGAAAGTTTGCCGCCAGAAGCTCAAGAATCAAGTGTAGAACTGGTGGGTGGCAACAGTTCGCCGATGATGTGGATTCCCTTTGATACCAAAGAAGGATTTACGCCGGATGCTAACCGCTATCGCGATTTAGCAGAAGAGGTTGTAGTTCCTCGGTTGCGGCGAGTAGAAGGGACTGGACAATTTTTGATCATCGGTGGACAAGAGCGAGAAGTTGAGGTCAAAATTGACCCAAAAGCTTTATCTGATCGCAACCTCACTATTGGTGATGTGGTGCAGGTACTGCGAGATAATAACCGCGATATCCGGGGTGGCCCATTAATTTTAGGACGACGGGAGTATCGCGTCCGCACAGTCAGCCGGTCACAAGATTTATCACAAATTGAAGGTTTTGTACTGCGGCGTGATGCCTCTGGCACTGTTTACTTGCGCGATGTGGCAAAGGTGCAGATGGGACGCAAACCACAAGATAGCGCTTTGGTATTTAATGGTAAGCCAGGGGCAGCAGTTGGTGTAATTCGGCAGATTGGGGCCAATGTGCCAGAGGTTGCTAAAGGCGTCCGCGCCGAAATTGCTGCACTGCAAGCTGAGTTTGACAGGCAAAATCAAGGCATTCGCTTTGTTTACAACTACGACGAGAGTCAATACATCAATCAATCGGTGGCGTTTGTCCAAGGCAACCTCGTGAGTGGGGCACTGCTGGCAACAATCGTGCTGATTCTTTTCCTTGGTTCGATGCGGACTGTGGCAGTGGTGGCAATTACGATTCCCACCACACTAATTATGGTATTCATCGTCATGTCTGCATTTGGCCGGACGTTGAACATTATCAGTTTGGCTGGATTGGCGTTTGCAGTCGGTATGGTCGTAGATAATGCGATCGTGGTGATTGAAAATGTTTTCACCCACATGCAGCAAGGTAAAAGTGCCATGCGGGCAGCAATTGAAGGCACTCAAGAGGTTTGGAGTGCGATGCTGGGTTCCACTTTAACCAACGTCGTGGTATTTGTGCCGCTGATTATGGTGACAGGTGAAGCCGGACAACTTTATGCTGATATGGCGATCGCTCTTTCTGCCTCTTCTTTATTTTCGCTGTTTGCCGCTTTAACTTTAGTCCCCATGCTCTCTGGATTGTTTCTCAAGCAATCAGAAGCAATCCAAATGATGCAAGGCGGTGAATATCGAGGTGGTAATTGGTTTGAGCGCTCAGTAGCCAAAAGTTCTGCGGTTTTTCGTTATTTCCAAGGTAAATTGGAGAGTTTTCTAGTTTATACGGTCAGTTGGTCACTGGGACGCCGCCGTGTTAGGCGCAGATTATTAGTGCTGTCGATTCCTGTGGCTTTACTTGTCACCAGTATATTTCTGCTTCCACCCGCCGATTATTTACCCGAAGGCAATCGTAACTTAGTTGTGTTACGGGCGGAACCATTGCCAGGAACCAGTATTCCCGAAGCGATTCAGCAATCGGAATCGATACAGAAATTTTTGCGATCGCAGCCAGAAGTTGAGCGGATTATGTATGTTGATCGTCCGGGGGCGCTGCGCGGGATTGCAACTATCTTAAAACCAGAATTCGCCACCACCACCGGGTTAGCTGAAATGGTAGATCGCTTACGTGCCCAAAGTGGCAACTTTGCCGGCTACCGCTTCATAGTCCCATCGCGGATTTCGATTTTCCGCGATCCCGGTAAGGAATTTGAGGTGGATATTGTCGGGGCTGATTTGAATCAAATTAGCGATTTAGAGAAGCAAATCACGGGCAAATTACGAGATTTACCAGGTGTGCAAAGTGTGCGGTCTAACTTTGTCATGGGTGCTGGTGAATTGCAAGTCATTCCCAACCGAGAACGCCTTGCCGAAGTGGGACTCTCAGAAGCAGAAATTGGTTCAATGGTGGAAGCCGGATTAGGTGGTCGTGTGGCCTCCGATTACATCGATGGTAAGGAAGAACTAGATGTATCAGTAGAACTGCAAAATACCGCAGTGGAAACACCAGAGCAACTACGCCAATTGCCACTATATACTCAAGGACGGCAGGTACAATTAGGTGATGTGGCTGAAGTTGTAGAAACGACAGGAGCAGACGCCATTAATCACGTCGATTTGGAGCGATCGATTAGCCTCACCGTTTCTCTTGCACCCGATGCCCCACTGGCGACATTAGTAGAACGCACCGAAGAGGAAATCCTCGCTCCCTTACGGGCTAATTTACCAACAGACTATCGATTAGAACTCGCAGGTTCAGCAGACCAATTAGCAACAACGGTGGCTCAATTAGCGGCGGCATTTGCGTTTTCAGTTTTGATTACTTACTTGTTGTTGGTGGCGTTGTATCGTTCATTCCTCTATCCAGTGGTGATTATGGCTACAGTACCAATGGGGATGAGTGGCGCATTATTAAGTTTAGTTGTAGCCAACTGGATTCCAGGAATGAATGTGGCATTGGATATGATTACCGCGTTAGGATTTGTCATCCTCACGGGTGTAGTCGTCAACAACGCGATTCTACTTGTAGACCGAGCATTGCAACTCCAGCAAGCAGGCGAGGAATATGATACATCGCTATATAATGCCACTAGCGATCGCCTCCGTGCGATTTTCATGTCTGCCGGCACTAGTGTATTAGGAATGTTGCCCTTGGCAGTTCTACCAGGTCAAGGTTCAGAACTGTATCAAGGATTAGGCATTGTTTTGACTGGCGGTTTGGCATTCTCCACAATTTTGACCCCCACCGTTGTACCGGCACTTATGGGTTTGTTACATGATATCTCTGGGCGAAAAATGCGATCGTCATCCCCAGACAGTACTCAGTCAACCGCTAATACAAATGGCAAGGTTAAAGTTTGATAGATTTCTTGCATAAGTCTTTAATGTTGTTGAATAATACTGTGAAAAGCTCACGCAGAGGCGCAGCGAAAAGTTCTGTTCGCGTAGCGTCTCCGTCAGGAGAAGGAGGGTTTCCCTCCGTAGGAACGCCACTTGCGCGGCTGCCGGGGAACCCGTCCAACGCAGTGGCTCAACTTTTCAAGACAGAGACGCAGAGAAGAGAACGCAAAGAAGAACTTTTGCAAGAGACTTCATGAGTGGAACTCACAAGGAAGCATGAAAATATATTTTCCTAAGCTAAAAAACATCTAAATTACATAATCAAATTAAATAAAACTCTTGTGGGGTGGGCATCTTGCCCGCCCTAATTATGCAAGTTATATGTGGAACAGCTTATCCCCTGTTACCTATAACCTGTTCCCTATTTTCAAACTAGGTCTAATGATGTCCGGTCAACCGAAGCCGAATTTTGAGCAAATGACTATTAAGCAGCTAAGAGCTTATATCCTAGCTAATAGAGAGGATGAAGACGCAATACATGCAATAGCAATGCGTCTACGAAATGAAGGCAGAACAGCTACAGTTGACGAATTTTTAGAACATATCAAACAGCAGACTCCAGATTAGAGTAAGGATTTCTAAGTCTGCTGTGCTGTTTGTGTAGACACAATTTCATACAGTGACATTTGAAACTCGTTATTAGCGAGCGATCGCATCTGCATCAAAGGTTCTACAAAAGGCGGATGCTCGTTCATTTTCGCATACTCTTGTTGAGAACTCCACAGCCCGTAATTGATCGCGCGTGCCCCATCAAGCGATCGATGAAAATGCGTTGTTAGTAATCCGGTTTGTCCAGTAACCAGCTTTACCGCGACGGTAAGTTTTCCCTTCCCAGGTGTGGCGAAATACAGCCTCCTGCGCCCTTGTTAAGCGTCCACGTTTCAATAATTGCTCAACGAGTGCGATCGCTTCTTCAACAGTCATTTATCTACGTATAAATACTAAGTTAACTATGATATTCGCATCATAGGCTTTACTTGTTTAAAAAAGTTTACGTAAATTTACTACTAAAAGCCGACTTTTTTCCGACCTTTTCCGACCGACAAACTTTATACAAAGCAATAGAGTATTTGGATAAGCGGTATTCATCTCCCCAACTTCTTAGAGGGGATATAGAAAAACCAATAGTACACAAAGTTATACTTGGGGATAATTAATGATGGCTAAAATAAATCCTGTTTTAAAACAAGAATATGTTCAACTCTACAATACCTGTAAAATTAAACCCGAACACACAAATGAAATTGACAATTATATTGATACTATTATTCAAAATAAGGAAAAATATAAATCTGTTGAAAAAGAAAGTAATGTACCTTGGTACGTCATTGCTAGTATTCATTTGTTAGAAGGAAGCCTTAACTTTAGTACTCATTTGCATAATGGTGATCCTTTAAGTGCTAAGACGGTTAATGTTCCATCCGGTCGTCCTTCTGGTAATCCTCCTTTTATTTGGACGACATCAGCTATCGACGCACTAGAATGTGACGGTTTATCCGACTGGACTGATTGGAGTATTGAAGGTATCTGTTATTGCTTGGAAAAATATAATGGTTGGGGTTATCGGTCGTATCATTCTGAGGTTAAATCACCTTATTTATGGAGTTTTAGTGAACATTACACTAAAGGAAAATATCAAAGTGATGAACATTTTAATCCTAATTTAGTCAGTGAACAATGTGGAGGAATAGTAATACTTAAACGCTTAGAAGAAAGAGGATTAATCAATTTCAATAATATTATCGATCCATCTCAGCAAGTGAATTGGTTAGAGCTATTTCGTAAAGAAGTAGGTGCAAATAATTTACCCACCGCAGTATTTGCTGCTATGGTCAATGATAAACCATTTCATGTGGTTGAATTATCTAATCGCAGTACAGATGATCTTGTCGCTTTTTTTGGTAAGTATCCGAATGCAAAAACTTTTCACATAGCCTCTTCTGGTAAAACTATTCCTACTCCTTCAATTCCTATAGTTCTTCCTCCGAATTCTTTACCGGATCTAACTCGTATTTTACGATGGGGAGATAAAGGAAATGATGTTAAAGCCTTACAAGAGGCTTTAAAACTTCTCGGTTTCAATGTAGGGGCAGAAGATGGAGATTTTGGAGATCAAACAGAAACGGCAGTCAAAGCATTTCAATTTCAATCTGGTTTGTTGGCAGATGCAGAAGTCGGGCCAATAACTTGGGAAAAACTTGGGGGTAAGTTTGTTGATAACCCAATTGTTTCAACAGATCCACGTCATATTCAATTAGCTACTTTTGCTGCTAATGAGGCAGCTAAAAGACTGCGTTGGAATGGAGCCTCAAGTGATGCGGAAAAATATCTAGCACCATTACGTCCCATTATGCAGCAGCTAGGACACATTGGAAATACGCCAGTTTTCTATAATTGGTGTGCTGCTTTTGTTACTTATTGCTGTCGTAAAGTTGGCATAGACATACCTGATAAACCAAATAATTTTTGGGCATCAATAGCTTTAGTTGAATCTTGGGAATATTGGGGCAAACAAAATGGATTTTTCTATCGAATTGGGCAAACAAAACCTATGCGGGGAGATATTGTAACCTTTGATTTTTCAAGTAGTGATGGAGAATTTAATCATATTGGTATTGTTAGAGGATACACTCCAGGCTCTACAGTAGAAACTGCGGAAGGTAATGCTTCAGGAGTCTCTGGACACTTTTCTCGCTCTCTCTCAGTTGTGTCTGGGATTATCAGAATACGTTAATAGCTAGGATTAGTATTCACTAGTTATTACAGTAACCCTACTTAATGGAATTCAAAAAATTCAATAGCAAACAAAGCTAGGAATTTTAAACTAAGTTATGTCAATCTACAATTCTCTATACAGCGAAGGATGAAGTTATGAGCATAAAGCCAGACAAAGTAGAACTTTATGAACAAGGAAAACTAAAGCTAGAACTTACTGATTCGGATACAGGGAGTCTTAATGGTAGAGAAGGCCCTAATGGTAAGTATAACGGTGAAGCAACATCAGTAAAAATTATTGGTTTAGCAGGGTCAGGAGTAACTTTTTATGATGATAGAGAATTTAGAACAACTGAAAATCGCGTTTATATAGAAAAACTGACAGATGAGCCAATAGAAGTTTTCATCAGTAAAAACTTTGTTCAAACTGACGAAAAAATAGGAAGTGGCATTTTCTTTGGTGAAGAACCAGATAAATACAAGTGGATACTTTACAAAAAGCCTAAGTCTAGACTGGACTGGGAAACAATTGTGAAGCTTATTTTCGGTGGTACTCAAGGAGTAGTAGGTCGTTTAATATCAATTGGCGGAGTAATAGGAAAAATTATTGATGATGAAAATGAGCCTAAATCAAATAATTATCGTGTTGATAACTGCTCTAGCGTTAAATTTGGAGATCCACCCCCAGCTTAGTTAAAGTAGATTAAAGATTCATGAAGTAGATTAGAAACTATTTATAAACTGCTTGATAAGCTGAAGAACATATTATTTTGGCAGTAATTATTAGTTTTGTGGGGTGCGTTATGGACGGAACTTACTAACGCACCGCATTAGTAAAATTAGTCAATTTTTAATGTAGAAGAAATAACATGGAACTCAATTCAAGAATAACGCAAATAGTGATTGTAATTATTGGTATTATCCATGCTATTTTAGCATTTGGAGAGATTGTCTTCGGAGCATTTTTACTAAAAACAAGGTTTGATTTTCCCCCAGAATTAGCCATGCAAGCAGAACCAATTGTCAAAAATGCAGGTATTTACAATAGTTTTATTGCAGTAGGGCTACTATGGTCAGCTTTTGACACTACTAATCCGAAAGCGTTGCGTATCTTCTTTTTAACTTGCGTTACCATTGCCGGAATTTTTGGAGCAATTACTTTAAGACCGACTACTCTAATTATTCAAACTATTCCAGCCATCATTGCTCTGTTATTAGTTTGGAAAATAAAATCTGATTCCCTAGAATCAAATCTATAAATAGTGGAGTTTTTATGTTCTCACTTGATAAAGTTACAATTCCTGCTGATTCAGCTTTTGATCTTGAACGTGCAATGGAGTTAGCTAATCTCATTTCTGTAGCATATAACGAATATGAAGTTTGGGACAGCGATGACAACTTACAAACAAAAGACTCACTTCCTAAAATAATCACTGGTTCTAGAGCATTTGTTGAGCTTCATGCAAACCAAATAGAAAAGTTTCAAACTCAAAATAAAAGCTACAATCACCTTGACCAGTTTTGGAAACAAAAACCAGATAAGCTAGAAACTTATGAGCGTATCCATAGTTTTGGTTTTCCTCAATGGTGGTGGGCAGATTTGTTTAAATTAGATAGTTTGTTAGAATTATTTAGGTCAGATATCAGAGATATTATTGACAATCTTACAGATTTAGTTACTACTGAGCAAATTTTTGGTTTTATTGCCAGATCCGCTAATCATCCCCGAAGAATTTTTGTAGTTTTTCGAGGAACTCGTGAAGCTGCCGAATGGTTTAATAATTTTAGACCTAAACCAGCAGTATTTTTGAAAGATGAAAGTTTAGGAGAAGTAAGAAATGGATTTAATTTAATTTATACTTCAGAAAGAGAAAACTTTAATCTTGACAACCTTCTTGCTCCAAGAATATTTCCCCCTATCAAGGAAACTATAGCTCAGTTTTTTGAAACTGAATTAAAAGACGATTCAGAAGTATTTATTACTGGACATAGTTTAGGTGCAGGTTTAGCAACTTTGGCAGCCTTGCACATTCATAAAATAGCTGAAGGTAAAAATATCAATTCTTCTATTCAGCTTTATACAATTGCTAGTCCGAGAGTTGGTGACGAAACATTTGCTAGATATTTTGACAATTTTGAGAAAATCAAAAGTTTTCGGATTATTAATAGCGAAGACTTAATTCAATCTATTCCTTTGCCATCAACTCAAGTTGTCGATGATGAAACCTTTAATAGCATGACCAAAAGTAAAAAGAGACGATTTGAATTTTTGAGAAATTTTTTAAAGAGAATAACTGGTGGTCAATCAGAAAAACACTATCAACACGTTGGTATACCCATCACCTTTACTAAACAAACAGGAACGATCGCTGGTAATCATAATCTCACTGAAACCTACCGAAAAGCATTAGATAATCTTTAAGTTGATGTCAAAGTAGCGAAGACCATTGGCAACAATTTAAGATTATTAATTATTTGTCAATCAGCAATTGTGCTTAAAATAATGTCAAAACATCAGGTTGGGAACACAATGACCATCGTCCTGACCTTAAACAATGTATATTAGATTTAATAGCAAGTAGTGATGGAGATATACCCTTATTTTTCAGAGGGGCATCAGGAAACGAATCAGATAAAGCAGTATTCGCCCACATTCTAGTGGAGTATAGTAAACAAATAGATAAGGCATCAACTAATCCTAACTGCTCTGCCCACTCAGTAAGATAGTCATAGTCGAGATTTTCGGCTTGTAACTTGACTATGCCCAAAACATCACGCCACTGTTTTTCTGATTGGCTTTCCCTTCCCCACAACAACTTTTGCAGCACCAAGTCTTCAGGTGAGATTACCCAAAAAGCGGGCATTCCCTCAACATCGAGTAACTGCCGCCGCACCATTTGCGATCCTGCAAACGGTGTATTATCTATCACGTATAGATCAGCATTGGCGATCGTTTCCGTATGAGCAAGTGGTGCATCCCGATGCCGGATTTTTGCCCCCGCAAGGCAAAATTTCTTTACTCCCTGGTCGTGGGCGGCAAACATTTCTATCCGTTGTTTGAGCGATAGTCGGCGCAATCTATCAAACAGATAGATATCAGCTTCTATATCGGTGTCTGGGACTTGGGGATGATAGTGTATCAATACATCTTTGAGATGAAGGCAGAACAGCTACAGTTGACGAATTTTTAGAACATATCAAACAGCAGACTCCAGATTAGAGCAAGCATTTCTAAGTCTGCTCTGCTGTTTGTGTAAACACAATTTCATACAGCGACATTTGAAACTCGTTATTAGCGAGCGATCGCATCTGCATCAAAGGTTCTACAAAAGGCGGATGCTCGTTCATTTTCGCATACTCTTGTTGAGAACTCCACAGCCCATAATTGATGGCACGTGCCCCATCAAGCGATCGATGAAAATGCGTTGTTAGTAATCCGGTTTGTCCAGTAACCAGCTTTACCGCCTCTTTTGTTGCCTCCAGAAAACGGGGTTGATCAGCAGGGTTTTTGAGCTTAAAGATGCCGAAGTTAATCAAACCTGCACCTACAGCAATTTGCATTTGACTGTTGGCTGGTTCGCTGATAAAAATTTCGTAGAGATGAGAATCAGGAGTTAAAAAGCCGGTCATTTTAGCAGCTAAGGCAATGTCACAATTATTGATATATGCTTCATAGTCTGCTTGGCGCTGCCACTGCACATAATTGACGACACGCAAACCATCAAAACTACGATGAATTGCACTTGCGACATATCCAGACTGCTGTTTGAGTATATTTTTGGTATGAGCAACCAGGCTATCTATTAAAGACCATTGTTGATCAGGCTGCGTCACAAAAATATCAATTGCTGCTAGAACTAAATTGTCTTTAAAAACAGTAAGCATGAGATCATCCCCATCTCGTTAAAGGCAACAGGGAACAGTGACTTGATTAGCAGAGGATTTAGACCCCTCCCAATCACATTTCCCTTGAAAAAAGGAGGCTGGTTCGACCAAGGAGGGAACAGAAGTTGAATGTTGCCTGTTAAGCGTTCCCTGTTCTCTCCCCTAGCACAGCTTCGGTGAACTGCCCAACCCAGAATATAAAGCTCTTGATTTGGGGTATATCTATTTTTTGCGTTTTTAGCAGATTCTTGCTATTTCATTAAAAACTGTTTTGGCGTAACTCCTGTCAAGCGCTTAAAATGCCTGCCAAATTGACTTTGACTGGCAAAACCCACTTGCAACGCCGCATTAGCAATACTTTGCTGTTCCTGTAAAAGTAATTTCTTGGCACGTTCAATACGACATTGAATCAGATATTGATAGGGAGAAAAGCCTGTAGATTGTTTAAATAAGCGAGCAAAGTAATATTGGCTCATGCTAAGGTGAACGGCGATCGCTTCTAATGAAATATCTTCTGCAAAATGAGCTTGGATGTAGTCAATCGCCTGCTGTAGTTTATGTTTAGGTAAACCACCTGTATAGTTGGGAATGTTGGAAGTTCGTGTTGAGTAGCGTTTTAAGAGATGAACAGCTAAAGCATTCGCCATCGATTCTGCATAAAGGCGATCGCACAATCCATCGATTTCTAATTCTGATTTGAGCGCTAAACCAATTTGTTGAATCAAAGGATCGCAAACCTTAAAAGTTGGTATGATTTCAACTCGCTCAGCATCAACGCATTCATATATAGCAGCAGCAAAAAGCTTAGACTCTAGGCGAAGTAACAAAAACTCTGCTTGTTGATCCCAAGCTAATTTTCGATGTAAATAGGGCGGTGTAATCATAATATCACCTACTCCAAAATAATCTTGACTACGCCGTCCTTCTGCCGTCCGTTCTAATTGAATTGGTTTTCCTAGATGAATACTAATTAGATAATTAGCAAGACAACACTCAGAGGAACCATTTGCTGGCTGTTGATGTTGTTCAACGCGAACAATATCTGAAACAACTTCTTGACTCCATAAAATAGGCGATCGCGTCATAAATTACATCACTATATTTTTATTGATTGTTCATCCAATTTTCTACATAAATATTTCGGCGTTGTTGAATATGGTGTGAAAAGCTCACGCAGAGATGCAGAGAAGAACGCAAAAATTAGGACTTTTAATAAGAAGCTCTGCAACCAATACTCACAAGAAATAGACTTCTTGCAAAAATACTTGAACCGTCAGAGACTCAAGTCTCTGCCTAATAGCAAAAGTCCGTTGAAACGGACTAAAAATACTGTTATTAGTCGGTTGAAACCGACTTGAGTTATCAGCCAGAAAATTTATTTTCTGGTGAGTATCTGACTTTTGCAAGAGGTCTAATGATGAAAATATTTCTTCCCTACTCCCCATCTTCAAAACTCGTATTCAGAAATTACTTCTGTTTCATTTTTAGCCGCCTGAATCCATTCTTGCATTGTCGGTAGTGCCAAAACTGCCTCTACATAATCTCTAGAAACAGCATCTAGCTGCACATCATAAGCAACAAAACGCAAAACAACAGGGGCAAAAAAAGCATCGGCAATTGTAAAATCACCAAACAACATATCGCCACCAGCCCCAAATTTTTGACGCGATTCTTGCCATATACTAGTAATGCGGTCAATGTCTTTTTGTACACCCAGTGCTAAACCTTTGCCAGGATATTTCACACGGCAATTCATCGGCATATTTTGACGTAGCTTTTGAAAACCTGCGTGCATTTCTGCACTGATGCAACGAGCAAATACTCTTGCTGTTTTATCCTCTGGCCACAAATGCTGATGAGGAAAAGCTTCAGCTAGATATTCGCAAATCGCTAAAGAATCCCATATCGTTTGAGTGTCGTGCAACAATACAGGTACTTTTCCTGATGGCGAGTACTGACGAACTTTTGTTGAATAATCCGAGATGTATAGAGGAATACAGACTTCCTCAAATTCCAAACCTGATTGTTTTATCGCTAACCAAGCCCGCAGCGACCAAGATGAATAATTTTTATTCCCAATTACTAAAGTAAGTTGTGTCATATTTTGATTACAAAAACTAGGGGGTAAGGGTGTAGGGGAAAGGAAAATCCTTCACAATCTAGATTATTGTAGAGATGCTGCAAAAGCACGTCTCGATCAAAAAAATTATCTTATTGGGTAATTTTATACTTTTTATGCTAAACTGTACAACATTTTGAATACTTAACTATTGATATTAGGAGCGCAAACTAACTTATGGAGAAAGAAAAGTTTTGAATTTAATTTCATTTATATCCTCTCACATAGACTTATTATTTTTATTGGGAATAACTACGTATCATGCTGTGGCTACTAGACAAGAAAAGTTACACATGAAGCCAATAGGAAAATTGATTGATTTAGGTAGTCATAAATTACATCTTTATTGCGCTGGCGAAGGAAATATTACAATCGTCTTAGATCATAGCCTTGGTGGCATAGAGGGTTATTTTTTAGTAGAAGAACTAGCGAAAATCACACGAGTTTGTATCTATGACAGAGCAGGATATGGTTGCAGCGAATCAAATTACCAACCCCGTACTAGTGAACAAATAGTTAAAGAGTTACACAATCTTTTGCTCAAAGCAGAAATTGAGCCGCCTTATATTTTAGTTGGTAACTCATTTGGCACTTATAATATGCGCCTTTATGCTCACTATTTTCCCGAAGAAGTATTAGGCATAGTTTTAACAGATGGCTTGCATGAAAAACTAATGTTATCTATGCCAATTAGCCTGCAATTATTGAAATCATTTTTCTCGATTTCTTTCGCGATCGCATCTCTAGGAGCCGCTTTAGGAATTGTGCGATTTTTAGGTATATTAGGTATATTTGAAATTATGAAGAAAGAGTTACGTCAGTTCTCTCCGCAATCATTAAAAATTGTTAAAACATCTTTTTACTCTGCAAAACATTGGCTGACAATGTTTCGGGAAATGTGGAGTTTGAATCACAGTGGTTATCAAGTTCAAAAAGCTAATGATTTAGGCAAAATTCCGATTATTAATATCAAAGCTAATACTTTTCTGAAACCTACTTTGGGTAAGCTTTATTTTTCTATTCAAAGCGCTGATAAACTTCGTGATGTCATGCAATCTCATTTACTCTTACTTTCAACCGACTGCCAACAAATATTGGCAGAAAAAAGCGGTCACTTTGTTTGGATAGATCAACAAGAAACAATTGTGCAAGCCGTTACTCAAATTTTCCAAAAAGTGCAAAATATCAATCAAACTAATTCGTAATCAAGTGTAAAGCCTAACTTCGTCTTGCTGCGCTAACACCCCTTTGCCCCCAAGCCCAACGCAGGGTGGGCGTTTCAATTCCCCATTCCCTGTTCCCTTTCATCAAATTTTTACCATGTCTACTCAACGCATAATCCAAAGCATATACACCGATGGCGCTTGTACTGGCAACCCTGGCCCAGGAGGCTGGGGTGTTGTCGTCTACTTCAGCGATAGCTCAATTCACGAAATGGGCAATGCATCATCACACACTACCAACAATAAAATGGAGATGCAAGCTGCGATCGCTGGCTTACAATTTTTGCAAGCATCAGCACAAACTCAACCCATTACCCTTTATACCGATAGCGAATATCTCATCAACTCCGTTACCAAGTGGATAAAAGGCTGGAAGAAAAAAGGCTGGAAAAAAGCAGACGGGAAACCAGTTCAAAATCAAGACTTGTTAGAAATTCTCGATGAACTCAATACCCCCCAGATAAAATGGCAATATGTCCGGGGTCATTCTGGTAACATAGGCAACGAACGCTGCGATGTGATTGCTCGCTCCTTCGCCAATGGCAAAATTCCATCACTGCAACAGTTATCATCTACCGAGCATTACAAATCTTTATCTAATCAAAGCGAATTAAATGTAACAAAAGTATCTGATTGTGATGCAAACTCTACAATAATTAACAAAAGAACAAAAGAAATTAGTACTTCTACACTAGAAATAACTATTATGGAACCATCAACTGGGCCAGCTGCGGCCGCAACTGAAGAAAAACCGTCTGAGATGAGGGTGTTGCAACTCCGCAACCTAGTAGAAACTCTGCGTATTGCTGATGAGATTGCTGAAAAAGGCTACTTAATCACTAGTTCGGAACTAGCAGACTTGATGGATGTCCACGCTAGTGCCGTTACTAGCAGGGGAGATCAGTGGCGCTGGCGCAACTGGATAGTGTCGAGGGTACGCCGTGAAGGAAATCAAATTCTCTGGGAACTAGAACGTGGTGATCAAGTAGGAAGTGAAAATGAATAAGGGGGAATTGGGAATGGGGAATGGGGAATCTCTTATGGGTAGGTTTTGTAGATTTCACATTTTGGTTGACGCGCTTACGCGGGGACACGGTGAGACAGCGCTGCAGGAGGGTTTCCCTCCGCAGGCGACTGCGTTAGCGCAGCGTTAGCGAGCTTGCGAGCGTCACCCGAAGGGAGACGCGGAGAAAGATTTTGGAACGGAAAAATAGACTTTTTCAGACTGAATATGAAAAACCTACCCTTGAAAGGAATGGGGAATGGGGAATTATCATGACGCGACGCCCCTGTGTCGCTCTAAGCGAAGCTATGCCGCAGGCTTTACGCTGACGCTCGTACCGACGCTCGATGACTCGCTAACGCTACCGCTACGCTAACGCTATCGCGGACTCGCTACCGCTACGCTCTAAGCGTAGCTATGCCGCAGGCTTTACGTCATTTGTTATTGATTATTCCCCGTGTCTTTGCGTCTCCCTCATCTCCCTCATCCCCCTCACCTCTAGCCCTCTGCTCTCTTAAAACTGATACAATGGCGAAATGAGAGCCAGGATTGAAAATCAAGTGCTTTTTATTCACCACGAGGACTTACCAGAGTTTAAAAAAGGCGGTTCTGTGGTGAGAAATTCCTATTTTTGGGCCTTGCGTTCAATTGCTGGGAAAGCTACGCGCTATCGTGATTGGGAATATGAACCAGAGGTTTGGCTGGCGCTTTCGCGGATGCTTTTATCGTTTACCGAATCTGGATATTTAGGTTACTCTGAAACTGTGCTGGAGTTTCCCCAATCTCAAGGGGAAATTCCCAGTACACTGCGAGATGTGTCAACTTGGGAGTAATATCAAGTTCGCGTAAAAGGGACTGGGGACTGGGTGTAAAATCGAAAAATGAAAACTTATCATTAGGATTGACGCGGGGACGCGGAGAGTTTTGAATAATTAAGTGATTACCTGAACTTGATGTCGGCTGATGCACTTTTATGCATAGTACCAATTACCACAACCTGTCATAATCTTCATGTCAGGCCACTGGTTCAGGAGAAGTTCTACTAAATGGTATTCCAGAGAAGGACTTGGTTGCTTGTTCTATTTATGCTCGCATTAGTTAGTGCGATCGCTTTTCAAATTATCCACATATCCCAGACTGAAAAATTATATCCCATGAGTGTGTTGCAAAAGGGATATGAAACCAAAACGGAAAATTTATATCCCGTTCAATTTTTCATGGGAAGAAATAGAAGCGGATATGCATATGTCAATCAAGCCGCACAATTAGTTGTCCAACCTCAGTTTGATTACGCAGGAAAATTTTCTGAGGGATTTGCACCTGTACGTGTCAATAATAAATGGGGATTCATCAACCTTCAAGGACAGATCAGCATTTCTCCCCAGTTCGATAAAGTTGGTGAATCAAGTTCTTTTCATATTGATGATGATTGGTTATCAAGTTCTTTTTCGGAAGGATTGGTAGGTGTCAAACTTAACGGTAAATGGGGATTTATCAACCAAAGTGGAAAGTTAGTAATCCCTTACCAATACGATAAAGTACAGCAATTTTCTGGTGGTATCGCAACTGTTAAAGTTAATGGTTTGTGGGGCGCTATCAACCCAGAAGGCAAATGGATTCAACCAGTGTTCTATAAGTCCCGATTTGAGCTTGCGGACACATTCTCGATCCAGTTTTTTCAAGGCATAGCGACGTTCCGCGATCCCAAAACATACAGGGTTACATCATACCGGGATAAATCAGGGCTGGTGGTAGGCGACTTTAACAATCCACCCAAGTTAGCTAAGGAGTTTCAGGAAGAACTCGCCATTATTAAAGTACCGTTGTGGGCTAAACAGCAAGGACGCGATGTTACACCTGTAGTTGCCACCTCTGAATATGATTTTGGTTATTCAGCAGCAGAAAAATGTGGTTTTCAGAATAAACAAGGAAAAGCGGTCATCGAACCACAATTTGATGGCTGTCAAGGCTTTTCACAAGGATTAGCAGCTGTTCGAGTAGATGAAAAATGGGGCTATATTAACAGAACTGGCAAGTTCATTATTAGCCCGCAATTTGATTATGCTGATAGCTTCATTGAAGAACGTGCTTTAGTAGTTTCTAATGGCAAGATTGGTTTTATCAACACAACTGGCAAAATTGTGATTAAACCAGAGTTTCAGATAGATCCCAAGTTGGCCACTATTTATGAGAAAAAACCTACTTTTATACTTGAAACATGGAAATCATTATTGCAAGAGCGTGGCTTGCAGGTTAACTTATCTTCAATAGAGAAATTGCGTGCCCAGCAGTTTAACCCGTCTTCAAAAGAAGTGCTAAAAAGTCGTTTTTCTAACGGGCTTGCAGCTGTCGCAAAAGATAGTAAATGTGGATACATAGACAAAACTGGTAAATTCATCATTCAACCTCAATTTACTGAGTGTGAGCAATTAGACCAATACGGAGTTGCTCAAGTAGTTCGTCAAAATGGGGTTATTGAACAAGGAAATAATTGGGATGAATATCTTTATATCAATAGTGAGGGTAAAATATTTCCCAAAAGCATTACTCCAAATTCACTTAGCAAGTTCTATCCAGCTAGGATTAAACTACTGGTTTCAGTGATGGCGTGTTTGTTGTGGATTGTCGCTATTAGCTTTCATGAGTTTGGACATGCAATAGTAGCATATTGGGGTGGCGATCGCTCTGTCAAAGATAAAGGTTATTTAAGCTTTAATCCCAGTCGATACATCAATCCTCTACACAGTATCATCCTGCCAGGAATTTTCTTAGTCACAGGTGGAATAGCTTTACCTGGTGCAGCAGTTTATATTGAATTTGATGAAATTCGCAATCGCTTGTGGTCAAGTGCTACAGCCGCAGCAGGCCCCATTGCTAGCATACTTTTTGGATTGCTATTAGTTCCCATATTTCATTTCAGCATTGCTGGGAATTTACCACACTGGTTCTGTGCATTTATCGCTATTTTTATTAATTTACAGTTTTTCATGGCGCTGTTGAATTTACTACCAATTCCGCCATTAGATGGTTCTCGAATTATTGGTGTTTGGCTACCATTGAGGTTACGAAATCGCAGTGGAATTATATCTTTAATTGGACTATTTTTTATTTGCTTTCTGTTACCCTTTATCTCAATAGCCCATTTACTCTTTCTTATTCCTATTGCTTTTACCCTTGCTTTAGGAATTTCTGAGGAATTCTCTGCGGGTGGTTGGTATTTATTTGATCGTTGGTATACAGTATTACCTCTGTTGATTGCTGGTATTGTTTATCTGATTTATAAACCAGCATTAATCTTGCAATTTGCAGGTTTCGTAATAGAATTTTTCTCACCCAAAGCAGCACTAAAAATGTATGATAACGCCATCAAAATAGATCCGAAAAGTGCTTGGTCATGGGAACGTAAAGCATTGATTCTCTTCAAAATGGAAACTGCATGGAACTGTGTAAAAATAATACCTGCATGGGAAGAAGCAATTAAACTTGATCCTCATAATCGTTTCTCGCGCAGAATGTTCATTCTAGATCTAAGGTCGGCTTTGATATGGGATAAATCTTTTGAACCACAACTAATAGAAGCACTTGAAAAATATACTGAACTTTATGCCAAGGATGGTTGGGGATGGGGTGTAAAAGCTTTAACATTAGATGAGCTTGGGAATGGTCAAGAAGCACTATCAGCTTGGGAAAAAAATATTAAACTCGATCCTAGCGATCGTTTTAAATGGCGGGTGCGGATGAAAGAATCGACTTTAGAATGGTTAAGAAGCTAAGCAAGCATCCAGTTGTATGGCGATTTGCTGCCGAATATCTGTCATGGCTGTGTTTTTTTAAGCCTCATATTAGGATCATTATAGAAAAAACTCCGCACGTCCCAAAAGGATCATAATATTTAAAGCCACAATAGAAGTTGCTATGCTTGAGGCGCTAATTATGGAGGAATTATTAACCTTGAAAGACTTGCTCCTTAAAGGCGATGTTCAAGGAGCATTAATTATAGTTGCAGAATTGGCAGAAATGAGCCGAAATGACATCATCAAGACAATTCGTAGTTATGCAGTAATTTTGCTATTACATCTCATTAAACAACAAGCTGAAAACTGCACAACTCGTTCTTGGGAAGTCTCAATTCGGAATTCAGTTCGAGAAATTCAACGAGAAAATAAGCGTCGCAAAGCTGGAGGTTATTACCTGACTTTAGATGAACTATTAGAAACTTTAGAGGAAGCTTATTTAAATGCCATTGATGAGGCAACGCTGGAAGTACAAGAAGGTCGTTATGAAGCAGAAGAGTTAGAAAAGTTGGTTAATAAAAAAGAGATTATAAATTACGCTTTGGCTTTAATTTCGCCAGGAGAGTCAAGTTAATTGGCTAAACAAAGACTTGATACACTATTAATAGAACTTAATTTATGTTCTTCTCGCGCCTTGGCACAGCGTTTAATTCAAGCGGGGGAAGTGACTGTTAATATGCAGGTGATTGATAAACCTGGTACAGAAGTAAATATTTTATCTCAAATACAAATTAAAAAGCGATCGCCTTTCGTTTCTAGAGGTGGAGAAAAGCTTTCCAAAGCCTTAACTGTGTTCGCCATTCCAGTTGCAGGTCGTGTTTGTATCGATGGTGGCATTTCTACAGGTGGCTTTACTGATTGTCTCCTGCAAGCTGGAGCTAAATTAGTCTACGGAATTGATGTCGGTTACGGACAAGTTGATTGGCGATTGCGAAATGATTCGCGGGTAATTTTGCGTGAACGTACTAACTTGCGACAACTACAACCAGATGATTTGTATGGTGAAGATGATCCTGTATCTGATTTGGCGGTGGTTGATGTATCATTTATTTCCCTCACTAAGATTTTGCCTGCTTTGTGGCAACTAACAAAAGCTCCTAGAGAAGCTGTATTGTTAGTCAAGCCACAGTTTGAAGTTGGTAAATCTCGTGTGGGTAAAAAAGGTGTTGTCCGTGATGCCAACGACCAAGCTGATGCTATTTTCCAGGTTTTGCAAGTATCTCAAGCATTAGGATGGAGATATAGAGGCTTAACTTGGTCGCCGCTAACAGGCCCTGCTGGAAATATTGAATTTCTTCTGTGGTTGGGAACCGAAAATGAAACTCCACCGCCTGAGTTAGAAGCAATTAAGCAAGTGACCAAATCAGCTATGGCTGACTTGCGACAGCATTAGACATCGTAAATGAGACACTCTACTGAGTCTGGATGGCGATCGCAATAGTTATCCAAAGAGGTTTTGTGTTGTTTTGCTTGGTGTTGGTGAGATTTCTCAGCTTGCAATTCTTCCACAATATCCCAAGCTACAGCACAACCAGCAGAATCACTACCGTCTAATTCACAAGTAGAACGAGCTTCGGTAATGGCATCGACAATAACCTGCTCAAGATTTGCGCCTTTTCCCAAATTTAAGGTTGTGGTCATGATACTTTCACCTTTGTTTACTAACAGAGATAGACTTTGAGCTTTCAATGACCTTAAGAAGCTCACAATCTTCAGTTTAGATAGCTTCACAAAATTATGCGGTAGTAAACACCGTCATCTTTTGAGCAAAATCTAGTAGGAATTACCCTCTTGTCATTTTTGAGGCAAAAAGGTAACAAAGCTTTGCTAGTAGTATTTACCAGCAAAGACGGTCATTTTCTCAATTTTGCATCGGAAATTGATAATGTAAATGAATTGTCAGAAGACCTTGATAGAAGTTGATAAACTCTCACGAATGGTAACAATTAATAAAATAATTCTTAGTTATTCTCAATGAATGGGGAGTAGGGAGTAGGGAGTGGGGAGTAGGGAATGAGGGGAAAATAACCAATGACAAATAACTATTGATTAATCTTTAATTCTTGTTGCAAACGATACAAAATTGTCTTTTGATCAACTTGGGAAAGAATTTCTTGAATGACGCTGCTAACACCTAATTGTCCCCAAGTGCAGCCTTTTTCAAGATAGATTTGAGCAGCCTTGCCAACAGAATATGCACCATAACCAGCAATGCCAGCTTGGGCGATCGCACTGCCTGCAAAGGCTGTAATATTGGTGGGATTATCACCTGTGGTAATAGCAGCTGTACTCTTACCCAAACCTAACAAAAAGCTACTGCCTAGTTCTCCTAGTAGTAAGCCACCGGAACTAAATAAAATCGTTTTGAGAATTTTCCCAGCTTCATAACTGGTCATGGGTAGACCATACAATCTTGCTAGAGAGCGAATTAAAGCTAAGTCGGCAATTGTACCGCCGATCACATCTAAGATAGCGATGGGATTTAGTCCTACTACTACGGCTTTGTATTTGGTGAATTGCCAAATGATGTCTTCGGCCTCTTGTTCGCGCGAGTCGATAGTTTTTTGGGCGATCGCAGCTTCTGCATCTCGTGCTTGGATGAGTGCATTTAAAGCCAGAAGCGATCGCCCCTCACGATTGAGAATGTTGAGAATTGTCTGCTTGAGTTCGTCTACCTGTGGCGGTGGCGTTTCCCACTCATAACCAACACTACCATCAGGCCATTCTGCTCGTATTTCCATTGGTGCTGGTTCCGCCGCCACCATGACAATTTCATCGGGCAACAGAGGTTTTGCTTGAGAATGTCCCGCACCCAATTGTTGCAAATTTTGATAAATCGCTGAGCGATCTATATCAGGATAAAGGTCTATTTTATTAAAGACCAAAATCAAGGGTTTTTGTGCTTGCCGCAACTCCAACAGTGCTTGATACTCAGTGCGCGTAATATCACCAGACACGATAAATAAAATCAAATCAGCTTGACGCGCCACTTCTCGCGCCATTTGCGCCCGTGATTCCCCCGCAATTTCATCTAACCCCGGCGTATCAATTAACTCTACTTGTACCTTCCCTCCAGGCTGCCAACGCACAGAACGCGGCCATTGAGTCACACCATTGAGGGGGCCTGTTTGCAGAACCTTATCTCCTAGCAAAGCATTCAACACCGCTGATTTACCACGACTCACTAAACCAAAAGCGGCAATTCTAATCACATTAGAGTCTAACTTATTGAGTGTTGCACTCAGAGCTTCCAATTCTGGTTTCACCAAACCTGCCAATTCTGGATTGGATAGCCTTTGTCCTGACTTGCGAAGATATCCATACCAAGATAGCGCTTGTCTGAGACTAGCGCGGGCACGATTTAAATGAGTTTCTTGCAGATTACGACCAACCGACATAATATCAATGCTTTTTTTGTAGGAGTAATAATTTGTAACTGATTCTTGAGAAGTGCAACTTCAGCTTCTAGGATTTCTAATCGTTGTTCGACCGTTTCTGACTTGATTGATAAGCTAAAAAACATCTAAATTACATAATCAAATTAAATAAAACTCTTGTGGAGTGGGCATCTTGCCCGCTCTAACTATGCAAGTTATATGTGGAACAGTTTATAACTTCAGTTTTTTAGTTTTCTGACAAGGAAGCTATCCTAATATTGTAGGATTGCGATCGCCCATTTTCCCAGCTTGCTCCCCAACGCGATCACCTGAGCGCAGCCCAAAGTTGAGACGTGACTCTAGTCCTGTCTGACCAATTATGTCTTACCAAAAGTTTACTATTGCAAAGTTAAAAAAGCAGTTTGGGCTAAAGTTTTACGAAGGGCGATCGCAGGTAATTCAGCCTCAAGCGATCGCCCCGAGTGACTATCTGCGAGAAACGATTCGCCGTAACCTAGATTTGGCGCTGGGAGTTGGCACCGAAAAGATTCGGTCTGAGTTAATTGTTGCACCCTTATTAGTTGAAATTAGAGAGCATTTTGAGCAGAAAATTAGCATTTTCTCAGGTAAAGAATTCAATGTAGATGATGATGCTGGTCTCAATGGCTACTGCGATTTTTTGATTAGTGGCTCTCCTGAGTTGTTAGAAATCACAGACCCGGTGTTGGTGATTGTGGAAGCTAAACAAGATTCACTCAATGCTGGGATTGCTCAATGTGTAGCGGCAATGGTTGCAGCACAACAGTTTAATGAAGTTCAAGGGAATCCCATTCAAACCATCTATGGGGCTTCGACGACGGGGAAACTGTGGAAATTCATCGCCCTAGACAAAACAACTGTGACGATTGATCTCAATGAATATACCTTGCCTCCACTGGAAGACGTGCTTTCGTTTTTGGCAGCGATGATGCAGCCGCGATCGCATTGAAAGCCCTCCAAGTAAGCCGACTTGTGGAAGCAGAAAATTTCACAAGGCAACTTTTTAGAATCTTCTCCCTTCAGGCATGGGGTAGATGTCAAAACAGCAGTATTTATATTCCATAAGACCGGGGATAAGGCTTGAGAAGTTTCTTCGCCTGATAAATATAAACAACATTGACAACAACCCCACCACGCCGAATCGGTATTGTTTCAATCTCACTCAAGCTACTAAAGTAAGTTCGATAATTACTCATTAAATCTTTTCTGAGATTAAAAGGCGAAGTCGTAATATACAACGCATCTTTTCCCAACCATTGCTCAGCCCTAGACCAAAAAGCAAAGCCGCGTAAATCCTTACCAATATCAAAGCAGGTAATCGGTATTTGATCTGCGGGTTTGAGAGCCATAGCAATTGGCCCGCCTATATAATAACGATTCGTAAAAATAAAGCTAGAATTCTGTAACGCTGCACCGAAGATTGTAGACGCAGCAAAACCACGCCGGAGTTGCTGAACATCAATCAGTTCTGTAGAGGGGTCATTCTTGGGAGGCAAAAACCCGCCCATCAGAGCATATTGACTCGGCTTTTGCAATATACCTGTCGTTACTTGCAATAGAGCAATGAGTAAAATACTACTCACCATTATCCCTGAACCTAAAAGCCATCGTCGTACCGAACGCCGGGATTGCTGTTCCCAAATCACTGCTTGTTGTCCTAAGAGCAAAGTTATCCCCCAAAATCCTGGCATCGACCATGCTGGTAAAATTTGTCGATATCCTCCGATCAGAGTAAACCCAAAAATTACTGGCAACGAAACCCATAGAATTAATAGCTGACTCGCTGGGAAATATTTCTCACAGACTAATGATTTGTGAGAAAAAACTGGAATTCTTCTCAAAAACACTGCCCCCAAACTCACCCACCAAAGCGGTAATCCTATAGTTGGAAACAAGTAAACTACCTGTGCCAAACAAACAACTACCACACTCAAAAAACTATAGCCACTTCTGGGAACTGCTCGTTCTGATTGAAAGCGAAAGGATACCCAATCATGCTGTATATTCCAAAACACAATCGGGAAGATCGTAACAAGAAACAAGCCTAGTCCTAGCCATGCCCAAGGGGAACGTATTACACAGCGGTGCGGTGGACTTGTTAAACAAAAACCAATCAACCCCAATCCCAATAAAAAACCATGGTATTTGCTGAGACAAGCTAATCCCACCAAAATACCTAAAATTGCTAAGCGATAGCTGGGAATGTATGAATTTCGGTGACTGGGTTTTTGAGTTTCTGGCTGCCGAAAAAACTCACTAGTCGCACAGTATAAACTGGCTGACCAAAAAAACATGAGTGGACTGTCAGGTAAACTCAGAATGCCAAAGCCAACCAAAAAAATTGGGCTGATGGTGACGATCGCTAATGTCAATCTGGCAGCTTGAGCAGAAAATAGTCTTTTGCTAGTCAAATATAATAGTATCAAACTGCCGGTGTGCCCAAGCAGCGCTCCCAAGCGAATCGTAAATTGAGAGACAACACCAGTCAACCACGGCCCAAAACCAGTTGTCAGCGCTACGAGAACTGGGTGATCGAAATAGCTCCAGTCAAGATGTAAACTATAAAGATAGTAGTAAGCTTCATCAAAGCTAGGATAAAACCAGTAAGCAATTAAGCCGCGAAACAGCAGTCCCCCAACCAGCAAACAAAGCACTAACTGATTAGTTTTTTGTGCCAACCATTTCTGAGCTATTTGCATTTACTCAAATCCTTACCCTTGATATCAATACTTGCGATAAATTCTCCAGAACGCGTCTTGAGAATACCACATTGGACTACCTAAATATAAAAAAGTATTGGCAGCTGATTATATCAAGGCTTTTTTGTGTATCTATACCTTATCTATCGCAAACGTTGATTAGTATAAAATCAAACTTATAATTCCGCTGTGGTTACTTATTCCCCATACTTCTCCTGTCGGAGACGCTAACGCCTAGCAAGATCCCGCAGGGTACGACTTCGCTCAGCACAAGTTCCCCATTCCTTGTCTTCTTGAATAATTTAGACTAGTTGCAAGTTATCAGTATTTAATAGTCGATAGTGAGTAACAAAAAATATAAAACAATAGACCACTAGAAATTTTATATTTTTTGAATGTAAATAAATGTGGTGAAAGCTACTATTTTTTGATAAATTACTGTTTGTTGAATTTACAGTAGAGTGTCAAGAGTACATGACCCATACACTCTGACTAATACAACTGATAGACTAGGCTCAGAGCAAAGTTACAGTAGCTAAAACGCTTAAGAAAATTAGATATGTGAAACAATTGAAAATTAAGGGTTTTGAGAGAAGTCTGAATAGTGGCTTTCGCTGATTCAGAACTTCAATAATTTTAAATTTATTAGCAGTAAGTAAAGCTATAGTGTATTTAGCAATGTTGCTGTTAATGTGATTAAGGTTAAGTCCTACTGCCAAAGTATTTTAACAATTACTTTAGAAACGCACTCTAACTCGATGACAGGCAAAAACGCAAGACATAATGCATTTCTGCGGCTAGTGTCTGGTAATGGAGCAGCTTTTGGGTCAGAATCTCGCTACTCGCTGTTCCCTACTAAAGAGGTGGTAATTGGACGAGACCCCAGCTGCCAAGTTGTCTTGGATGCCATGATGTACCGGATGGTATCTCGTCGTCATGCAGTGGTTCGTCCCCTCTCTTCATCCCCAGATAATCAACTCAGTTGGGTAATTTGCGATTTGAATAGCGCTAACGGCACTTATTTGAATGGGCAACGATTATATGGATGTCAAGAATTACACCCTGGCGATCGCATTTCTTTAGGCTCTGATGGGCCACAATATGTTTTTGAGTATGAAGCAACTTCCCTGCCAACTGTAACGACAGTTAACCAAGTTCCGCCACTGCCATCGGCGGCGAACTATCCAACACAGTCAAAGGTTGATTCAGTTAGCTTTACTCAACTATTTCCAATTATTTCTACTGGTAAAGATTTAACTCGCAAAGCTTACCTTGTACCAGGAATTCTCACAGTCGTATTCGTGGTGCTGATGTTTCGTACAGTAGGTCAACCCCAACTCAATCAATTGATTGTGGCGACTTACATAGCTTTTGCTGCTTATTATTTCGTTTACCAACTTTGCGGTAAACAAAAGCCTTGGTGGGTGCTAGTAGGTGCAGCATTGGGTACTTGCCTAATTTTGCTCAGTCCCCTATTAGATTTATTTATCTTTGTGTTTCGTGGGATTCTCCCTGGAAGCTTACCCTCAGCTCAAGAACCAATCACCTTTACAGAGTTGCTAGTGCGGATGTTCTTTGGTGCGGGGTTGATGGAAGAATTACTCAAAGCATTGCCTATATTGGGTGCATTTGCTCTCGGTCGATTACTGTCCTCACCTTGGCGGGAACGTGTAGGTGTTTGGGAACCTTTAGATGGCATTCTGTTGGGAACGGCTTCTGCTGTAGGTTTTACTCTATTGGAAACTCTAGGTCAATATGTGCCAGAAGTGACTCGCAACGTCGCACAACAGGTGGGTATAGGAGCTGCGGGTCAATTAGTGGGTTTGCAATTGCTGATTCCGCGCATCTTAGGCTCAGTGGCAGGACATATGGCTTACAGTGGATACCTGGGGTATTTCATTGGATTAGCAGTTCTCAAACCTAGTAGAAGTTGGCAAATCCTCCTAGTTGGTTATCTCAGTGCCTCCGCACTACACGCTTTATGGAACGCTACAGGCTCTATCAATACTTTGCTGCTGGTAGTTGTAGGAGTTTTATCTTACGCCTTTTTGATGGCGGCAATTCTCAAAGCTCGGGCACTGTCACCAACGCGATCGCAAAATTTTGCTACTCGCTTTTTAGGGCCTAAGTAAAGCGACGCGGTGACGCGGTGATGGGGTGACGCGGAGATGCAATTTGAATGATTATTAGCTTACCGCAAGATAGGCGATCGCTGTTACATTAGTTTTGAGTTTTCACAATTCCCGATTTCTTTCAAGAAATTGGGAAATTGCTTTTCATAATTCCAAAATCTCCGCATCTCCCCGTCCCCCCATCCCCGCGTCAGTCTTAACGATAAGTCTACAACTAAACTTGATATTATCCTGGCAGTTGCTTTTTCAGAGCCTCTAAAGAAGCCCAGCGATGATCAAGTGGCTGTTCCGAAGTATTATTAATAGTCTTGTTCAAAATACCTGGACAGTTGAGGTTACATAGCTGGCGCTGAGGCATTTCTAAGCACATCTGCTCGTACAGCCACTCATTAGCATAAAAGTAACCATCGGGTGATAAAGTTTCTATCAAATCTTCCATAGCTACTTCTCGTTCTAGTGGCAAATCATTAAACTGATTAGCAACTTCGTCTAACCAGATGATTTCCTTCGTATCAACTACTAAACGATAATTGTACTGCTGTAAGCAGCGATTGCAGGTACAAGTAATAATTGCTTCTGCTTGACCAGATACTTCCAAATAATTGCCGTGATGCTGTACACGCACCCGGCCACGGACTGGCGTTAAAGTTTCTAGACCAGGCAAAAATTCCTTAACTTCAACTTCCTCTGTCCGCTCCGGTGCTTTAGTAAGCTGCGGAATATAGATTGCGTCCATAGGATTAATGAAAATATACTCAGGAAAACTTATGCCAATTATCAGCATAATTACTGATAATACATCTTTAAGTTTAACTTTTTAGTGAAAGTAGAAATTAGCTATATTAATTAGCATGTTATGGTTCGCCTGCTGGCCGGACAACTAGATGACGATGCGGTTCTTTGCCACGACTAAAAGTTTCCAAATCCCCAAAGTCTTTGAGGAATGTGTGGACTTGACGCCGTTCAGCTGAACTCAGAGATTTAATTTCGACTTCTCTACCAAAAGAACGTACCTCTTGGGCAGCAGTTTCTGCTAATGCTCGAATTTCTGCTTGTCTTTTGACGCGGTAGCCATCCAACTCAATGGTATAAGAGGCTTGCCCTTCTTGCAGTTGGTTGAGGTTAAGAACAGAGTTAGCTAGATATTGAATGGCATCCAATACAGAACCATCAGGGCCAATCAGCAGTTGGATTTGTTCTGGCTGCAAGTTGGTTTGATCAATCGTCAACCAGTAATTATCTGGTTCTTGGGAATCGTCTTCTTGAGATTGAGCAATTTCTAAATTACCCTTAATCTCAGCAGATATCCCAAAGAGTTCGAGCAGTGTTTTTAACCACTGCTGACCTCGTTGCATGGGATTGTTGCTCATGTTCAGCTTGTAGCTTTTTTCTTGGAACTTTTTGGTTCAAAGGGCAACGCCTTTTGTTCTGCGCTTGCTGTTTCCTTCTCCTGAGATTCTACGATTTTTTGTAGTTCTTCTGGTAAGGGTTCACGGGAAAGGATATAAGTTTGAAGGGTTTGGAAAATGTTACCAATTACCATATACATCAGTACCCCAGCTGGCAAGGGGAAAAACAAAAACATCCCAGAAAAGATGACTGGGGTGATTTTATTTACTGTGTCTTGCTGTGGGTTGCCACCACTGGAATTTTGACCAGAAAGTATTTGGCTAACGTAGAGACTGATCCCGAAGAAGATGACCATAGCGACGATATCCCAATGAATCATACCGTCGGGATCGATCGCCCCAACCCTACCCAAGGCATCAATGAACAAAAATCCTTTGTCTGCTGCCAGACCAGGAATTGTACCTTGAATCGTCACATCTCCCGGTTGTAAGGCTTCTATATTGCCTTGAGCATCAATTTTGATGCGATCTTCACCTTTGATTACCTTCCATTCAGGAGTTAACTTATTTTCTGGGTGTTCTGCTAAGAGTACCTGAAATGGTTTGCCTTCTAGAGTCTGATATTGAATCTTAGTTTGCTCCCCCACTGCCAGTTTATTACCTCCAGGGAGGATAGCAGTGACGCGAGAGTGTTCGCCATCAGCAATGTAGATGTTTTGGGGTTGGGTAGCAAAGGCTTGCGGTTGAATTCGTTCAATTTGTTCGGCGGGAAAGATTTGCAAATTGACCGAGTAGTTCACCCCAGCAAAAGGTGAACCCCGCAAAGTGGCAAACAGTGCTAGTAAAACTGGCATTTGCAACAGTAGTGGCAAACATCCGGCTAATGGGTTGCCAAATTCCTTTTGGACATTGACCATTTCCTCCTGCTGCTTTTGCGGATTGTCTTTATGGCGCTCCTTGATTTCTGCCATCCGCTTCTGCATCAGAGGTTGTACAATTCGCATCCGCCGCATATTGCGAATTGAGCCAGCACTCAGGGGATAGAGCGCGAAGCGGACTATCAATGTCAAGGCAACGATCGCCAATCCATAGCTAGGTAAAATACCATAGAAAAAATCTATGATTGGCAGCATCACGTTGTTCGAGAGAAACCCGATACCAAAATCCATTATTCTGAATTCAACCTGAGGTACTGTAAACTGACTGAATCTAAGTTTATCTAAATCTTAATTCCTCTGCGACTGCTCATGACTACGGATTGCCGCACAAGGGTGGGGATTGGGGACTGGGGACTGGGGACTGGGGATTGGGGATTGGGGATTGGGGATTGGGGATTGGTAATTATATTTCTCCCTCATCTCCCTCGTCTCCCTCATCTCCCTCATCTCCCGGTTGGTGAGCGAAGTCGAACCACATCCCCCTGCTCCCTCACTGATTAGCAGCGCTGCTATATTCGGGATTTTTGGCGGTAACTTTTTCATTTATGTAGTCGTAGACTTCCCGAAACTTAGGAACTGCTCGCAATTCTAAACGGCTACCGTTTCTCAGGGTTAGTACCATATCTCCCCAAAAGCCAATACCACGGGGAACTTTGACGATTTTGACAACTTCTGAGTAAATGATATCAGTGCGATCGCGTCCCATCCAGCCCCCCATGACAGAAATTCGGCGGTCTGTAATGCGGAAGCGTAGCCACAATGCCCTGACAATTGCCCCAACTGTCAATGGTATCCCAACGATGGTTAGCCCAATCAGCAGGTTGAGAATCAAATCCCCAATGTGGGGGCCGCCTTCATAATAAACTTCTTCACGAATGCCCATTGAGTACCTCGGCTTGTGCCAACAACTGCTCTAATTCTTGCAGAAATTGTTGGCTTACGCACTTAGTTTCTAACACTGTGGGTTTCACAACGACCACTAGCCGCCATCCTGGCGATAGTTTGGGCAATAACTCATATAGGGCTACTGCAATCTGCCGTTTGATGCGGTTGCGAACTACTGCTCTTTTGCTAACTTTTGTGCTAATTGAAATGCCAATTTGCGTACTGGCAAGATTTAAAGTTTGGGTGGCAGCATCCACACCAGAAGGCTCTTTTACAGATAACGGTTTTAAGGCTCTTAATGTCAAATAAGAACCATGACGCCGAATTCCTTCGCGGAAAACTGCCTGGAAATCATGTCGAGATTTGAGTCGATTTGCTTTGGGCAAAGCCACAGCCGCTTTCTATCACTTAAAGTATCCTAGACGCTCAAACGATGGCGTCCTCTTCTTCTCCTAGCTCTGATGACGTTTCTACCGTCTGGTGTTCGCATTCTGGCACGAAACCCAGAGGTTCTTTTTCTCTTACGGCAAGTGCCGCCCAAAGTTCTCTGCATACTGTTCTCCTCTTAGAAGATTTTTTATAAAAAGCCACAATCTATTAATATATCATCATTGCTTCACAAACTAGAGACTTTCAGTAAAAAAGTCAAGAATCCAAAAGTCAAAAACTTTCTGACTATTGACTCTTAACTTTTGTGGTTTCCTCTTTTTGACCTTTGATTTACGAAATGCTCAAAATCCATGTTCCCAAGTAACGTAATAGTGGAACTTCGCCGGGAGAGAGAACCTGACAATTGAAGTAGAAAGTGCCGCCAAAAGTTGGATTTTTCACGTTAGATAAGACTAGCTCAACTCTGCTGCCTGCTGGCACTGGTTCTTCGGGATAGATGTTGATTAGCTTACCTTCTTTGTCCCACTTCACTTCTGAAAGCTTAACTTTTTTGCCTTTAACTCGGACTTCAATTTCTTTGGGGTCAAAGTTTCCCTTGTAATAATTTGGGTAGGTAATAGCAAACTGAGCAACTGCCAATTTCATCTTTTGGGGTGGAATTCTCAGTATGTAACGATCCCAAGCATTGGCTTGTCCGCCAAAATCTAAGCGGAAAGGCAGTTGATTTTCACTTTTGATGCCGCTAAATAGCGTAAATCCTGGCAGGCTTTGTGCCAAGGTTGTAGTCGGTAAACCAGTTAGTAGACAGCTAGTCACGGCTAAAGCAGAAAGTAAACGTCGCATAATTAGGCTCCTCTACCAAACATAAATCTGTTATCTAAAATAACTCTAAGTTATTATTCGTAACTAAACTTTACTACTGACTTCCTGACAATGGACGCTAAATATAAATAAAATGTGCCTTCTTGGTTTTGAGTTTTGTTTACAAGCAATAACACTTAGAAAATAGTTAATATTTATACATTAATTTAAGTATTTTAGATAGATGAGGAAACCAGAAGTCATCATGTCATGACTTTCATCTGCTGGCGATAAGTCAATTTTGCCAGAAATGTCAGAACAAGTTCACAACAACCATAAGTACTAATAACTAAAAACTCATAACTTCAAAGACGGGTAGCGATTCCTTGAACCCTTGAAGACATGGGATTACCGCAATTTTTTTGCTCTCTATAGAACCATAGTAGGGATTTGATTGTGTTTCTGAATATGTATAAGTGTATCTAAATTTAAGATTTTTGTTATAAAAATTGAGCCATGTTGCCAGCGATCGCCAGTTAACTTGGGATAGATTGTTTAAAATGAGCGTGAATCAAAGTAGCAATTATTAAAATTTGATTTGGAAATAATCAAGCTGGGAAAATTTGAGCCATATTGCACTATATAAGAAGGAATGCCAAATTTTTGAATCCCTAAAATAAGCCGAAGACGAAGATGCAAAATTTGGGAATCAATTGAGGATGTGCAACATGTAACCCTGTGTGCAACTATCTGAGACTGTAACATCCGCACATCGGCAAGTTAAGGCTTTGCCAGAAAAACTAAGAGCAAGAGAGCAAAAGTTCCAAGTTCAATCTACAAGTACAAAGCCGTTGTTGATAGTTCCCACATCGGCACTATGAATACGGAACTTACCGCATTGGGTAAATAGCTTACTTAGTAGAGATTTAGGTATTTATATCTAGGAGATTTCATGAGAATAGCAGTTGCTAAAGAAATTGAAGTTTGTGAGCGTCGTGTGGCATTAATTCCTGATACTGTTGCCCGATTGGTAAAGCAAGGTTTGGAAGTGTGGGTAGAAACAGGTGCAGGAGAGCGATCTTTTTTTAGTGATACTGCTTATGAAGCAGCAGGGGCTAAAATTATCCACGATACAGCAACATTATGGGGCGAAGCAGATATTTTACTGAAAGTTAGCCCTCCTCAAGAAAGAGAAAATGGACGCTCAGAAATCGAATTGCTGCGGGAAGGTGCTGTATTAATCAGCTTCCTCAATCCTTTAGGAAATCCTGTGGTAGCACAGCAACTGGCAGATAAGAAAGTAACAGCCTTGAGTATGGAACTGATCCCCCGTACTACCAGGGCACAAAGTATGGATGCTTTGTCTTCGCAAGCATCCTTAGCAGGTTACAAGTCAGTATTGATTGCTGCTGCCGCATTACCCAAATATTTCCCCATGTTAACCACAGCCGCAGGCACGATCGCCCCTGCTAAAGTATTTATCATGGGTGCAGGTGTGGCAGGATTGCAAGCGATCGCCACCGCTAGACGTTTGGGGGCAGTGGTAGAAGCCTTTGATATCCGTCCGGCTGTGAAGGAAGAAGTGCAAAGCTTAGGGGCGAAATTCGTCGAAGTCAAGCTAGAAGAAGAAACAGCCACCACTGGTGGTTACGCTAAAGAAATTTCCGAAGCTAGCAAACAACGCACCCAAGAAGTTGTGGCCGAACACGTCAAAAATGCCGATGTCGTAATTACTACTGCCCAAGTACCTGGCAAACAAGCACCACGGCTCGTCACAGAGGAAATGGTGGCACAAATGAAACCAGGTTCAGTAATTGTAGATTTAGCTGCTGAGCAAGGCGGTAACTGTGCCTGCACCGAACCCGGTAAAGATATCGTCTGGAATGGCATCACCATCATCGGGCCGATTAATCTCCCTTCATCGATGCCAGTCCACGCCAGCCAATTGTATGCCAAGAACTTGACATCGTTAATGCAACTGTTAATCAAAGACAAAGCTTTGTTCGTCAACTTTGCTGACGATATTGTCGATGCAGCTTGCATTACCCACGCAGGTGAAATTCGCAATCAACGCGTACGCGATGCCCTACAATCTGTCAGCAGCGTAGGCGCAGCATAAATTAGGGAACAGTTATCAATGAACAGTAAGGAATAGGGAATTGGCAGCATTTTTCATCCATTCCCCATTCCCCAGTACCCTTATTCCCCATTCCCCAAGAGGAGTTTTTTGAATGTCGGAAGCATTACTTGCTGCTTTGTTTGTATTTGTTTTGGCGTCTTTTATCGGTTTTGAAGTCATCAACAAAGTCCCACCCACTCTGCACACGCCTTTAATGTCGGGATCAAATGCGATTTCTGGAATTGCTGTACTTGGGGCGATAGTAGCTTCTGGTGCTAGAGAGACAAGCGTCGCAGTGATTCTCGGTTTGATTGCTGTGGTATTGGCAACAGTTAACGTTGTGGGTGGCTTTCTCGTCACAGACAGAATGCTGCAAATGTTCAAGAAAAAGGAGATTAAGGCGTGAGCGACTTTTTACCAACTGGGATTCAGCTGACGTACTTAGTCGCTGCGTCTTTATTTATTCTGGGTTTGAAAAAGCTGGGATCACCTGCTACAGCTAGGAACGGTAACGTCATCGCCGCAGTGGGAATGTTACTGGCAATCGTAGCGACAATGCTGGATCAGCATGTGTTGAATTACGAGATGATTGTGTTGGGCTTGGCGATTGGTTCGGTGATTGGTGCGATCGCAGCCTACAAAGTACAAATGACAGAAATGCCCCAAATGGTGGGTTTACTCAACGGTTTGGGCGGTGCAGCTTCGGCATTGGTTGCTGTGGCTGAATTCTGGCGGTTGTTGGGGAATTCTCAACCAATACCCCTAGATGTCAACATTTCTATGTTGTTGGATGTGTTGATTGGTGGTGTTACCTTCACAGGTAGTTTTCTTGCCTTTGCAAAATTGCAAGGTTTAATTAGTGGTTCACCAATTACATTCCCGTTTCAGCAACCATTTAACTTGTTGCTGTTGGGTACTTATGTGTTAGGTAGTGCCTACTTAATTGTCACACCAGACAGCCTACCAATATTCTTGGCAGTGGTTGCCGTTTCTTTGGTGTTGGGTGTAATGTTCGTCATCCCCATTGGTGGTGGTGATATGCCCGTAGTAATTTCGCTGTTAAACTCTTTATCTGGAATAGCCGCCGCCGCCGCCGGGTTTGTGGTGATGAATAATATGTTGATCATCGCAGGGGCGTTGGTGGGTGCATCGGGGATCATCCTCACCGAAATTATGTGTAAGGCAATGAACCGTTCGCTATTTAGCGTACTGTTCAGTGCTTTTGGTACAGCAGGTGCTGCTGGCGGTGGTGCTGGCAGTGCTGCTATAGATCAAACCGTCCGCAGCATTGATCCCGAAGAAGGAGCGATGATGTTGGGTTATGCTCGTTCTGTGGTGATTGTACCTGGTTATGGGATGGCTGTCGCACAAGCACAGCACAGTGTACGCGAACTGTCAGATCAGTTAGAACGGATGGGTGTTGATGTTAAGTATGCGATTCACCCTGTTGCGGGTAGAATGCCGGGACACATGAATGTGTTGCTGGCTGAGGCGAATGTGCCCTATACCCAGCTATATGACATGGATGATATTAATCCCCAGTTTGAGCAAGCGGATGTGGCTTTAGTGATTGGGGCAAATGATGTGGTAAATCCGGCGGCGCGGAGTGATACAAATAGTCCGATTTATGGTATGCCGATTTTGGAAGTAGATCGGGCGAAGCAAACAATTGTGATTAAGCGCGGGATGAGTACAGGTTTTGCTGGTGTAGATAATGAGTTGTTCTACAAGGATAAAACTACGATGCTATTTGGCAGCGCCAAAGATATGGTGTCGAAATTGGTGTCTGAGGTGAAGCAGTTGTAAACCGCCAAGAACGTCAAGAACGCCAAGGAAAGAAAGAAGTTTAATAGAGTGGGCTTGCTTTGGGAATGTTTTTCCTGAAGCAAGCTTTTTGTTTATTCTAGAGTGTGTTAGGCGTATATTTTGATCTAGTTTGTTGCGAAAAACTTAATATTTAACACCTAACGCACTGCTAAATAACACGGTGCGCGATCGCCAAGCCATAACACAACGGCAATTAAGCCAGAGGAATATCCACATCGCTTTTTGCCTCCTTTGCTTAAGATTTACTTGATAAATGGTCTATAATGCCCTTAATTTACTTATCATTACTAGTCGTATAAAAGAGGCTGAGAATCATGAAATTGGGAGCTATTAATCACATAGCTTTAACAGTATCTAATTTAAACAAATCTGAAGATTTTTATAATGAGCTATTGGGATTTTTAGGTTATGAGCAAGGAGAAAAAACAGAGCATTTAATCCTCTGGGCATCTGCTAGTGGTGTCATTACTATTTCTTTGGCTAATCCTCAATCAGCAAATAAAAATCACGATCGCTACTCTCCAGGATTACATCATCTAGCTTTTAGTGCAGATCATCGAGAACAAGTAGATCAACTTTACAAATTGCTGATTGAACGGGGAGTTGAGATTCTTGATCCTCCCAACGAATACAATTATATGCCTGGTTACTACGCGGTATATTTCTTAGATCCAGATGGCATCAAGTTGGAGTTAACATATATCCCCAATTGGCCACCAGAATCTTAATAAAAAGGGTGTAGGGATCAAGGAAGTAAAAAAGCTGGGGAAGCTGGGGAGGCTGGGGGAGAAATAACAAACACTCAACTCAGCACGGGCTAAACGCCCCGCTATCGCGCTTCAGCACTCATCACTCCCAATTCCCAATTCCCCATTCCCAATTCCCTACTAAAGTATCTGTTCGCCACCCTACTTTTTTAAGTAGATTAGCACTCATAGACTATCCAAGGACAGTTATGACTACTTTTGAACCCTCAAGCGAAGATTTAGTGCTGGTTGCTGGTGGTACTGGTGGGGTGGGACAACTTGTGGTAGGTAAGCTGCTAGAGAAAGGTTTGAAAGTTCGTGTGCTAACACGTAATGCCGCAAAAGCTTCAGAAATGTTCAATCAAAGAGTGGAAACAGTCGTTGGTGATATACGTCAACCGGCTACACTCCCCGCAGCGATGCAAAACGTTACTCATATCATCAGCTGTGCTGGAACTACAGCCTTCCCCTCAAAAAAATGGGAGTTTGATCAATCTCCAAATTTGATTGAATGGATCAGCGCTTTTCTTAACCCTAAATCTAGTCAAGCAAAAGCCAAGAACAGTCCAGCTAATCTTGATGCTGAAGGTGTAAGTAACTTAGTAGCAGCAGCACCTCAAAACTTGCAGCGATTCGTTTTTGTCTCTTCTTGTGGTATTTTGCGTAAAGATCAGCTACCTTGGAGCATTCTCAACACCTATGGCGTACTAGATGCCAAACAAAAAGGTGAAGAAGCGATCGCCACTTCCGGATTACCTTACACTATTATCCGTCCAGGACGCCTCATAGACGGGCCATACACGTCATATGACCTCAACACCCTGCTGAGGGCAAAAACAAACGGCAAGTATGATGTAGTGTTAGGCATAGGTGATACATTGTCAGGTGATGCCAGCCGCATTGATGTCGCCACAGCTTGCGTAGAATGCATTTTTCATCCCAATACTTCCGGGAAAACTTTTGAAATAGTCAACAAAGGATCTAGACCACCGATGATTGATTGGGGAATACTTTTTGCTCAGGTGTAGGGAATGGGGACTAGGGAACTCGGGGCTCCGGAGGGAGTGGGGAATTGGTTATTTTTCCTCATCCCCCTCATCCTTGCCAAAAAAATGGGGACAAAAATTACCGATATTGACGATTAAACTCAATTACTTAGGCGATCGCTGTTTTTTTGCTCTTGGCGTTCTCAGTGACTCTGTGGATTGTCGCTTCTAAAGGCGGCAAACACCACATTAGCGTTACGGTTCACCCTAATTACTCATAGTATTAATTCTCATACATTAGACGAAGTGAAAGAAAATCAATTCATGAACCTACTAAACACATTGTTTAGATTAACCGTCCCAATTGAGGTTCGGGAAACCACCCTTCATGGACTGGCTACAACTGAGTTTCAGTATATATATCAGCCTTCATAGTGCTGGAGTTAAAACTCCAGCAGGTAAACAAAGGTATTCATGCTGAACTAGCTGAATTATTAATCCAGTAGGTTCAAAATTTAGTCCTTTATACTCCCATTCTTTTTTTGTAGTTATACGGAGCCAGCACCTAAAATGGCAAAAGCAGTTGGAATTGACTTAGGTACGACTAACTCCTGCGTAGCAGTGATGGAAGGTGGTAAACCTACAGTAATAGCTAACGCAGAAGGTTTTCGCACAACGCCATCGGTGGTTGCATTTGCGAAAAATGGCGATCGCTTGGTTGGTCAAATCGCCAAACGCCAAGCGGTGATGAACCCCGAAAATACGTTTTACTCTGTCAAGCGCTTCATCGGACGCCGCTACGACGAAGTAACTAAAGAAACTACTGAAGTTTCTTACAAAGTGTTAAGTAGCAATGGTAACGTTAAATTAGACTCCCCAGGTGCTGGTAAGCAATTTGCTCCTGAAGAAATTTCCGCACAAGTTCTTCGCAAACTAGTAGAAGATGCTAGTAAATACCTCGGTGAAACCGTTACCAAAGCTGTAATTACCGTTCCCGCATACTTCAACGACTCCCAGCGTCAAGCAACAAAAGACGCTGGTAAAATTGCTGGTATCGAAGTTCTCCGGATTATCAACGAACCAACCGCCGCTTCTCTAGCATACGGATTCGACAAGAAGAGTAACGAAACTATCCTAGTCTTTGACCTTGGTGGTGGTACCTTCGACGTATCTGTACTAGAAGTAGGTGACGGCGTGTTTGAAGTACTAGCTACTTCTGGCGATACTCACCTCGGTGGTGACGACTTTGACAAGAAAATCGTTGACTTCCTCGCTGAAAAGTTCAAGAAAGATGAAGGTATTGAACTACGCAAAGATAGACAAGCTCTGCAACGTCTAACTGAAGCCGCAGAAAAAGCCAAAATTGAGCTTTCCAGCGTCACCCAAGCCGAAATCAACCTACCATTCATCACAGCTACTCAAGACGGGCCGAAGCACTTAGATACAACCCTAACTCGCGCCAAGTTCGAGGAACTCTGCTCTGACTTAATCGACCGTTGTCGCATTCCTGTTGAGAACGCGCTACGGGATGCCAAGTTAAACAAAGGCGACATTGATGAGGTCGTGTTAGTTGGTGGTTCTACCCGTATCCCTGCTGTACAGCAGGTTGTGAAACAGATATTAGGTAAAGACCCCAACCAAAGCGTTAACCCTGATGAAGTTGTAGCCGTTGGTGCAGCTATTCAAGCAGGTGTGTTAGAGGGTGATGTTACAGGAATCTTGTTGTTAGACGTAACTCCTCTGTCTTTGGGTGTAGAAACCTTGGGCGGTGTAATGACCAAAATTATCCCCCGCAACACTACAATTCCTACCAAGAAATCAGAAGTTTTCTCCACCGCTGTCGATGGTCAAACCAACGTAGAAATTCACGTCCTCCAAGGGGAGCGGGAATTTGCTAACGACAATAAGAGCTTGGGAACCTTCCGCCTTGATGGCATTCCCCCAGCACCACGCGGCGTACCACAAATTGAAGTTACCTTTGATATCGACGCCAACGGTATTCTCAACGTCACCGCCAAAGATAAAGGTACTGGTAAAGAACAGTCTATCAGTATCACTGGTGCTTCCACTCTGGATAAGACTGATGTTGACCGCATGGTAAGAGAAGCCGAACAAAACGCTTCTGCCGATAAAGATCGTCGTGAAAAGATTGAACGCAAGAACCAAGCCGATTCTTTGGCATACCAAGCCGAGAAGCAGTTACAAGAATTGGGTGACAAAGTACCCGATGCTGACAAGACAAAGGTTGAAGGTTTGGTAAAAGAACTGCGGGAAGCAGTTGCCAAAGAAGATGATGAGCAAATTAAGAAGCTCACGCCAGAACTGCAACAAGCGTTATTTGCAGTTGGTAGCAACATCTATCAACAAGCTGGCGGTGCTGCACCTGGTACTGAACCTCAAGATGGTGGCTCTACTTCTACCTCTTCTGGTAGTGGTGATGATGTAATTGATGCTGATTTCACTGAAAGCAAATAATTCCTACACCTTTGTGGGAATATATTGTGCCCTTGCCTCATATCACCCATCCAGACAAGTATCTGGGTGGGGATTTTTTTGGGTTACGAATTATGAACTGGTACTAATTCTGGGTGTTCAATTTTAGTACCAAGAACTTTGAGAAATTCTGCCAACCAACGAGGATGAGCTGGCCAAGCTGGTGCTGTTATTAAGTTGCCATCCACTATCGCTTCATCAACTGAGATATTGACATAAATACCTCCAGCGCTATTAACATCTGGACTACAAGCAGGATAAGCTGTACATCTTTTGCCTTGCAGCACATCAGCAGCTGCCAGTAACTGTAAACCATGACAGATGGCAGCAATGGGTTTATTTGCTTGAGCAAAATGACGAGTAATATCCAGTACCTGCTGATTTAGGCGGATGTATTCTGGTGCCCTGCCTCCTGGAATAACTAAGGCGTCGTAAGTAGAAGCTTCTATTTCCGTAAATGTGGCATTGAGGGCAAAGTTGTGACCAGGCTTTTCGCTGTATGTTTGGTCTCCTTCAAAGTCGTGAACTGCTGTTCGTACTTTGTCACCAGCTTTTTTGTTTGGGCAGACTGCATGAACGGTGTGTCCTACCATTTGCAGAGCCTGAAATGGAACCATTACTTCATAATCTTCTACGTAATCCCCAACGAGCATCAAAATTTTTTTGGTAGCCATGTTTTTGATATCCGTACTTATTTAGCTAATGGATTAATGGTTAAAAGCCAAGAGTCATAATTAATTATTTTGAACTTTGGACTATTAACTATCAACTAAATGAAATTCTGCCATAGCTCTGGGGAAGTTTTTGTTTTCGTGTCCTGAACGACTAAGCTTAATCAAAGCAAAACGTTGCAAGGGAGTCAAAGATTCCCATTGTTGCAGTGTCAGGATTATGCCTATTTCTTGAGCTTTTTCTTGAATGCTAGCTGGTACGGTAGTAGAGTCTAACCATGCAGGATCAGTTTCGATGGTTAATTTGGCGACTGGTGTGCCGGTTTGTTGTAAAACTAGTTGCTCAATATACTCTTGATAAAACTTAATTTCTGTTTCTGTGTTGCAAGGTAATTCAACTAAAGTTTCACGCTCGGCTTGAGTCATGTGATTCCAATCTGATAATTTTAGCTTGATACCAGATGTATCTAGCTTGTATCGCACTTGCATAGGTATGCAACGAAGAGAATCGACAAAATCTGTTTCAAATTCAAAGAAGTTTCCCATAATATAAAAATAAACTCCTCCTTTACTATTCCCTGTTCCCTGTTCCTTAGAAGATGTTTTAAAAGTTTTGGGTAAATTCTATTCGCTACTACACAAAGCTTAGTCCACCTCCGTGAACTAACCAAAAGTTATGTCTTTCAAACCGACAGAGGTGGGTTGTGTCTGTGTAGCGGCGATTTCTAATCGCTTTATAAATATCCTCTAAAATTGATTCTAATCTGTTTACCTGGAGTTACTCAAACGAATGAGCATATAACTAATTGATAAAGCGAGAACGGCAATCCCCAAGCCAATGATATCAATACCTGTTACTTTTTCTAAATCAAGAATAATAATTTTTCTAGCCACAGCAATTAAAGAGGTAACAATTACTAACTCAACTTGAAAAACATGTCTTCGCAGATAAGCTGTGATATTTTCTAAAATTTCTAAAGCAATTAAAATATTGAGAAATAAACCAAAGACCTTGAATAATGTTGTGTTAATTTTTCCATAGGGTGTGGTAAATATTTCCTTAAAAATAAATATCCCTAAATCGACGATCGCGACTAAAATTACTACGATCATTAAGAATGATAATACTTTAGAAACTATCACTTCTAAGTGTTCAACAATGTGCATGAACTGCTCATCTTTGGTAATTCCTAAAATTAGTTTGATTAATTTTCTCATCTGCTACACCCAGTTTTAGAGTAAAAAACAAAAAGATAAAAGAAAAATCCTATAGACGACTCTAAAGGATTAAAAAATAACTCTTTTGCATTTTCCCTAATTTTAAGTCATTAGTTACTAGGAATTTTATTTTTTAAGAAATGGCAATAAATCAGAGCTAATAGATACTAATCAATAGTAGAGAATCAGAAAACCAAATTATTCCTATCGACTATTAGCTATGGATGATTAGCTAACTTATTTATTACCAATTTTTGATTTTTCGGTATAGTTAACAACTTACCACTGTGAGGACTGAAGTTGATAATTCTTGACTATGACTTCTACAGAAATGGGTAGGAGTTGTACTGCACAGGCTTTTAATTCTGGTTGCAGAGAATCGGGACAAGATTCTGGATGGGTGAGGGCGTTAGCTTCGGCCTCGTCTGCCCACAGTGCGCCCCAGTGCATAGGGACAAAAACTGTACCAGGTGCGATCGCTTTTGTAATTTTAGTCAAAAACTTGGCTTTACCTCGACGCGATCGCACTTCTACCCAAGAATTATCTGCGATTTCTAACTGAGCAGCATCACGAGGATGGATTTCAATAAAAGGTTCGGGGTGCATAGCGCGAATTTTTTCAATGCGACCGGTGCGTGTCTGAGTGTGCCAGTGTCCGTAAAGTCGCCCATTAGTCAATACAAAGGGATAATTGGGATCGGGTGGTTCTGCTAGTCCACGTGAGTAATACGCACCAAACCGGGCACGTCCATCAGGGGTGGGGAAGCGGAGATTAGTGTAAAGTCTTTTAGAGGGAGTAGGGGTACAATCTTCCCCACTCCCGACTCCCGACTCCCCACTCCCCTCTTTGGGGTGAGGCCATTGGGTGGGGCCTTGTGCCTGCAATTGTGCATGACTGATAGCTGTCATATTGCAGGGGCGATCGCTTGTCAATTGCACAAATTCCGCATAAACTTCAGCAGAGTTAGCAAAGGCAAATTCTCCCTTAAAGCCCAATCTCCGACCAACTTCGGCAAAAATTTCCCAATCTGGTTTCGCTTCTCTGGGTGGTTGGCGGAATGCTGCACACAGAGTTACCATGCGTTCAGAGTTGGTCATTACGCCTGTTTTCTCACCCCACTGGGCAGCTGGTAGCAAGACGTGAGCATAAGCAGCGGTTTCTGTGGGGTAGTAAGCGTCTTGGTAGATGGTGAAAGGCGATCGCAACAAAGCCTTTTTAGTCCGCTCTAAATCTGGCATACTTACAGCTGGGTTAGTGGCAGCAATCCACAGTACACTCACACTGCCATCTTCTAACCCAGTAATCATATCCCAAGTAGTTAAACCAGGATTGGGCGAAATCTGTCCTGATTTTAATCCCCACAATTTTTCAACTTCCGCCCGGTGCTGAGAATTTTTGACCAATCGATAGCCCGGCAATAAATGCGCTAAACCCCCGGCTTCTCGTCCTCCCATGGCATTTGGTTGACCGGTGAGGGAAAACGGCCCTGCCCCCGGCTTACCAATTTGCCCCGTCATCAGATGCAAGTTGATGATAGTTCTTACCTTGGCTGTACCCTCACTTGATTGATTCACACCCATCGACCACAACGATAATACCCGCTGAGATTGACCCCAATACTTGGCTGCTGTCTCTAAATCTTCAATGCTGATCCCACATTGACGTGCTACTACTTCTGGAGGATAGTGGCGAATCACCTCGGCGTATGCGGGAAAATTACTGGTGCAATCGTCGATAAATCCAGTATCAATATAGTTCCAACGCATCAACAAGTGAGCGATGCCATTTAATAAGTCGATGTCTGTACCGGGACGAATAGCTAAGTGTAAATCTGCGGCTTCGGCGGTTGGTGTCCGTCGGGGATCAACTACAACCATTTTGACTTTACGGTTTTTTCTGTGGTATTTCTCCAGCCTATTGAAAACGATGGGATGACACTCGGCTGTGTTAGTACCAATTAAAAATGCACAGTCAGTTAACTCCAAGTCTTCATAACAGCAAGGGGGGCCATCTGAGCCAAAACTTTGAATGTACCCAGCCACAGCACTAGACATACATAAACGAGAGTTGGCATCAAAATTATTAGTCCCTAAACAGCCTTTGAGAAGCTTCTGAGCAATGTAGTAATCTTCGGTCTGAAACTGGCCAGAACCATACATACATATGGCTTCTGGCCCTTGGGTAAAGCGCACAGTTTGAATGCGATTCGTGATGAGATCAAACGCTTCATCCCAACTCACCCGACGAAACTCTTGGTCTAGGGAGTCTCTGACCATCGGGTAATGTAATCTATTTTTATCTAAAGACTCAGCGATCGTTGCACCTTTAACACAAACCATACCCTGACTAGATGGGTGTGCTTTGTCACCCCGCACCCGCCAAATTGGATTTCCTTGACTATCTCGATGAGTTGGTTTGCCAGGTTGTGCTGGAGGCGAAACTTCTAGCCCACAACCAACACCACAGTAAGGACAAAGGGTTTTGGTAAATTCACTCATGGTAGTTTGTGTTCGCTGATTTTATAAATTTTGAAAGCTGAAATTTTTTAATAAAAGGGAACTGGGAACAGTGTTCAAGTTGTGATTTTAAAAAAATTGGACGACTTCAGTTGATAAAAAGTCACAAATAATTTACTTAATTGTTAGTAATTACCTACAGTCGTATTTCTACTTATTAGATATCATTCAAGACTAATAAAATGTTCTTCGTGATACTTTTTTAAGTATTTGCATAGCTTTCATCTATATCAATAAATAATAAGTATTTGTCTAATTATTGATATTTTTTCGTCAAAACTTGTCAAATTTACTCATAAATCAAACGTTAACTTTTCCTCAAGCTTATTAGTGTCAATGTATATAAAACCCACTATGCTAATTAGTGAGTTTTATATTTTCAGAATGCAATTATTGCGAATTTTATTCTTCTGCTAGAATTGCAGAGCTTTTAGTTGCTGTTTCTGGTAATTCACCTTCATAAGCAGGAGCGAAAGAACCTTGGGGTTCTTTAAGGAAGAAGGCGCACATAAACGCGCAAACCAGAGCAGCTATACCCATTGTGGTGAATAGTGTTGCTGGATTGGTTAAGCTGTAAATTGTTAGATAAACTACACCACCAAAGTTGCCGTAAGCTCCAACATTGCCAGCTATTTGTCCGGTAGCTTCTTTTTTAATTAGGGGTACAATTCCGTAGGTTGCACCACAACCAGCTTGGGCAAAGTAGGCAGCAAACATAGTGACTGCGATCGCTAGTGGAATTGGCCAGCTACTATTAATGAAATGCGCCATCAAATAGCCAACACCAATACCAGCCGAGATAATTGTCATTGTCCATTTTCGTGAGCCAAACTTATCAGAAATTACGCCCCCACTAGGACGAGAAACTAAGTTTAAAAATGGATAGGTAGCAGCAATCATCCCAGCGACTACATGTTCTAAACCAAAAGTTTTTTCAAAAAATGCCGGCAACATGGAAACGGCTGCCAATTCTGAACCAAAGTTAGTTACATATGTGAATTCCAGTAAAGCAACTTGACCGAATTGATAGCGTTCCGAAGCAGCGTAAATTTTCTTTCCAGTTAAAAGTTCTTTATTTACTTGCCAAGCTTTGTAGGTTTGGTAAGCAAATAATCCTAACAATGCTATCCAAGCCAAATACATTTGGCTCAAAGTGAGAAAGTGAATATTTTTTTGTTCTAAACGCCAAGCTAATAAACCCAAGGCAAAAATTAAACCAAAATTGGAGATAATCATTGCCCAAAAGCTTTTAACACTGGTTACTTCCAAAGAGCCATTTTTCTTGGGTCGTTTGTAAACTTTGCCAGCAGGTGTATCTTGAACACTGTTATAGTAAATGACGCCGTAAACAGCAGCTACAATCCCTGTAAAAGCGATCGCAAAACGCCAGTTAGAAGCACCACCAGCCAAAAAGCCAGTAGAAACTGCAATCATTGGTAGGGCAAACTCTGCCCCGAAAGCACCAAAGTTTCCCCAACCGCCATAGATACCTTGGGCAGTTCCCATTTCCTTGGGTGGGAACCACTCTGACACCATGCGAATACCCACAACAAACCCAGATCCGACAATCCCCATCAGTAGGCGACTGATGACTAGTTGATTAAAGTTTTGTGATAACGCCGTTGCCAAACAGGGAACAGCAGCAAAAATCAACAACATCGAATAGGTAATTCTGGGGCCAAAACGATCTAACAGCATCCCGATAATTAGTCGCGCTGGAATCGTCAAAGCAAGGTTACAAATCCCCAAGGTTTTAATTTGCTCAGGTGCTAGCTGTAGTTGTTTACCGATAGTTGTTGCAAAGGGAGCAAAGTTAAACCAACAGACAAAGGTAAGAAAGAAAGCAAACCAAGTCTGATGCAAAATACGGTAACGACCATTCCATGAAAACAATCCTTTAAGCATTCAACCTTCCTCAAAAAAATTGCATAGATCAACTGTGGGCAATGGTTTAATTGCCTGAATTGGGAGTGGGGAGTAGGGAGTGGGGAATTGCGAATTAGTTATTTCTCCCTCATCCCCCAGTTGGTGAGTTTCGGCTACGCTCAACTACCGCGAAGTCGAAGTGCATCTCTCTAAACTGCGGCTACTTCTCGTAAACGTGCGCCGAATTGCTCAATTAGCATTGTTCGCAATACTGGCTGCAAGTCTTCACAGGGTATACCTTTGGTAATGCAAGTTCCTAAATGAGCTTCTTTGCCGACTTTGCCACCCATATAGATGTCAACACCTTCAACTGTTTTGCCATTTTTGCGAGTTTTAGTTCCCATCAAACCGATATCGGCTACTTGGGGTTGTCCACAGGAGTTAGGGCAACCCGTCCAGTGAATTCGCACTGGTTGAGTCAGAATTAACTCTGCTTCTAATGCTTTGATCATTGCCAAAGCACGGTTTTTGGTTTCAATGAGGGCAAAGTTACAAAATTGTGCGCCTGTGCAAGAAACTAGCGATCGCGTCAATAAACCAGGGTTAAGAGAAAATCTTTCTAGTATTGACTCTGTAAACAATGTTGCTAAACGTGAGTCAGTAATATTGGGGATGATAATATTTTGTTCAACCGTAAGCCGGATTTCCCCACTGCCGTAAACCTCTGCCAGACGAGCAATTTCAAACATATCGTGGGCATATAATCTACCAACAGGAACATTCAAACCCACATAGTTTAAATCATTTTGTTTCTGTTTATACACACCAACATGGTCGCGCTTTTCCCAGTCGATTTCATCTTTGGCGGCTGCACTGATCAGTGATTTACCTAAACGCTGTTCCACTTCTTGGCGAAATTTGTCCAAACCCCATTCATCAATTAGCCACATCAAGCGAGCTTTTTGCCGATTTGCCCTCAAGCCGTGGTCACGAAAAACTTCTAAAACGGCTCGACATACAGCAACCACATCCTCTGGAGGTACCCAAGCGTTCAAGGGAATCGCCGCCTCACAGCGCTTGGCTGAGAAAAAGCCTCCTACTATGATGTTGAAGCCGAATACTTTTTGGGGAGTAGGGAGTAGGGAGTAGGGAGTAGAGAATTCTTCACCACTCCCCTCTCTGAAGGCTGGCACAAAAGCTAAGTCATTGATTTCGGCGTGGACTGAATTGTCTCGTCCCCCTGTGATGGCAATATTAAACTTGCGTGGTAGATTGGTAAACTCTGGATTCCCTTGCCCTTTGTTGGTGAGGATGTCTTGAATTTGCTGCACCAATTCTCGCGTGTCATACAACTCATCAGCGTCTAACCCAGCGATGGGATCGCCTGTGATGTTGCGGACGTTATCCATCCCTGATTGCACACTCGTTAAACCAACTGCGTGAAGTTTATTAAAGATATCTGGTAAATCTTCAATTCTAATGCCCCGCAATTGGATATTTTGCCTGGTGGTAATGTCAGCGTTGCCGTCATCTCCATAACGCTGTACCACCTCTGCTAAAGCACGCATCTGACTACTCGTGAGGATACCATTGGGTATCCGCATCCGCATCATAAACTTGCCTGGAGTCACTGGACGAAAAAATACACCTACCCACTTGAGTCGATGATCGCGGTCTGTTTCATCCATTGCTTCCCAGCCCAAGGCAGCAATTTTCTCTATCTCATCCTTGATGGCAAGTCCATCTTTTTCGGCTTTGAATTTCTCGAACTTATTAAGGCTGGTGGTGGTAGTTGCTGTATCTGTCATGAGCTGACTCTGATTGCAAATTACTTAAAATTTTTGTATTCAAGGGCGTTCTCTGTTGACTTACCTGCTACTTGAGCATCAGTTAAGATGCTTATCCTTTTGGCTGAACGCGACTTCGGCAATTTCTCAGAGAAAATTTGTATTGTTTTACATTTAATAAATTTGTCAAGAAGGCTTTGTTACTGTTTATGTAACAAATTCGATACTTCCAAGGTTAAGGCGACATTTTCGCTAAAATAGTATAAATAGCTACGAAATTTTAGTAAAATTGCGATAAATGTATCAAAAAGATGCGTTTTCTGCATGAGAAATGGTTAACATGCAATAAAAAAAGCCCCAGAACAAGGCTGTATAGTATTGCAGCTAAAGCTTAGAGCGATCGCAGCAGAATTCAATATAATTTTCAACAACTATGAAACGTCGTGATTTTATCTATTGGGTAGGTTTAGGTTGGCTAGCGAGTTCTTTGCCTGTTGCGATCGCAGCTTGTTCTTCTCAAACAACCGCACCTAAATCCTCTGCATCTGGTGGTTGGCAAACGGTAGGTACTTCCGCAGAATTAGATCAAACTGGTCAATTGCTAGCGAAAAACTCACCCGTAGGGCCAGTGTTGGTAGTGGGCAAATCGACAGACACCAATCTCACAGCCGTTAATCCTACTTGTACTCATGCAGGTTGCACTGTAGCATGGCAAGCACAGGCAAAGAAATTCTCCTGTCCCTGTCATGGTTCAGAATATGGAATCGATGGTAAGGTGCAAAGAGGGCCAGCCACAACAGCACTCAAAACTTATGCTGCCAAAATTGAACGTAATTCAGTTGTAGTCAAGCCAGCTTAGTATGGAGAGTAGGGAGTGGGGAATGGGGAATTAAGTATTAATATCAACCAAGTTTTGGTGCAAGCACAAGCAGCAGATGATGCGGCTGATTGGTCGTTGCTAACGCAATATTTACAACAGTTAATTTTAGAAACAGATTCTCAGCATCCAAAAATAGTTAAAAATCGAGAATATCTGCTGAAATTAGCACTAGCAGTTTTGGAAATGGGGGATTTTCAGCAGCGCTGGGAAATAACTAAGGTGTTGGTTCAATTGCAAGATATTGCTATCCCTCCACTCATCGAGATTTTAGATGATGCAGAAATAGAGGAAGAATTACGTTGGTACGCAGCTCGGATCTTAGGCGAATTTCCACATCCAGATGTGATTGCAGCTTTGATAGAAGTGTTAAAAGCTGATGAGGATGAAGAACTAAAAGCGATCGCAGCTACAGCATTAGGGCAAATGGGTACAATAGCGATCACTCCTTTAACGACACTCCTAAAAGAATCAGATACCAGGATTTTGGCAGTGCGATCGCTTGGTTGTATTCGGCAAACAGAGGCGATTACACCTTTGTTGAGTGTCGTGCAAGATCCCCAACCAGCTATTCGCGTCGCCGCCATTGAAGCCCTCAGCAACTTTCACGATCAACGTGTACCACCAGTATTAGTTAAGGCTTTAGATGATATTGCAGCCACAGTCAGACGTGCAGCAGTCATGGGTTTAGGTTTTCGTCCTGATTTATGTTCAGAATTAAATTTGGTAACAAAACTGCAACCCAGGCTTTATGACTTTAACTTAGAGGTTTGTTGTGCAGCCGCAGTTTCCCTCTCTCGGATGAATAATAACGATGCTGCTAAAACATTATTTCAGGTATTGATATCATCTCCAACACCGATACCGTTGCAACTCGAAATTATCCGCGCTTTGGGTTGGATGAATGCGTCATCTAGTTTGGTATATCTCCAACAAGCACTAAATCACAACTCGTCAGAGATCATCTGGCAGGAAATTGCTACAGTTTTAGGGCGAGTTCAAAAACCGCTGGCTACAGAAATTTTGCTAGAGATGCTGCAATCAAAGCATCCAGCCACAAAAGTTGGCAGTGTAAGTGTAAAAAATGCGATCGCTTTGTCTTTAGGGCAGTTAAATTATCCACAGGCAATTGAACCATTGATATTGTTGCTAGCAGATACAGATGCATCGGTAAGGCTACATGCGATCGCTGCTCTTAAAAATCTGGCTGGAGAGACTGCACAGCAAAGGTTACAGGAGTTAGCAAAGGATACTACACTCCCCTTAGATATCAAACAAGGAATAGCGATCGCCTTAGCAGAATGGTAGTAAGATTAGCGAAAAAATTTTCTACGATGTTTGATTTGCTTCCAACCAATTAAGTAAATCCTCAATGGCTGTAAAATCTAATAAAGCCTCGCCAAGAGCTTCTAATTGCTCTAGGGAAAGAGTTTGGATACGCCCTTGCACTTGTTGTGGTAACTCTCCTACTCGTCTTTGTAGTTGCCGTAGTACGAGTCTTTGCTCACCTTCTTGCTTACCTTCTTGCTTAC
>JAHHHC010000056.1 GCA_019359515.1 Desmonostoc vinosum HA7617-LM4
GAAGTTGCCAGACTTTAACTAGTTTATCTGCATATCTTCTTCCAGTTTCTGCTTGGCGAGCAATTTGTTGAAATTCCTTATCGAGAAATTCGTGTGGGCGTTGCCAATCAATGAATGCTGCTGTTTGGGGAAAGAAAAATTGCATCGCTTGCGGAAAGTATGCTTCTAATACTTCTTTCCACGGTGAGTCATTGTCTGCTCTTTGGAGTTCCCTGGTCATTAGTTAATTAGTAGATGGTATGCCTGTTCTGATGCGTTGCATAATAATACCTACAAATTTGAGCTTAAACCCAAGCGAAAAGTAAACCCAGGACTGTAGATACGATTAACGCGTTCGTATTGTTCGCCTAGTAAATTTTCTAGGTAAACTGTTAGTCCTAAATTGCTAGTTAAAGGTATGCGACCACTGAAATCTAAATTGACAAAAGATGGTGCAAAATCTGTAGTTCTTTCGCCAGGTCTGTTAAAGAAGGCTCTACGAGCGCCACTATTGTAAGTAACGTATAAATTAGCCTGCCAGCCGGAATTTTGATAACCTACACCTGCCTGGAGTACAGAATAAGGAATTAAACCTAACTGTAAACCTCTTTCTGTTCCTGTTTTGATTTGGGCATCTGTATATGTGTAATTGAGAAAAGTTGACCAACTAGGGGTAACTTTTAATTGCAGAGCTGCTTCTAAACCATTGGTATCAACTAATCCAATGTTTTCCCATCTTCCAGCGATAATTCCTAAGCGATCGCTAATACTACTGCCGAAGTATGTGAACTGTCCAGTCAAATTATCTGAAAAACTGACATCGACTCCCGCAGTCCAAGAAGAACCAGTTTCGGGTTCTAAATCTGGGTTTGGCTCCCAACCATGAACTGTATCATAAACATAGAGTTGATCTAACCCCGGATTACGCTGTCCTCCTGCCCAACTTCCACGTACAGCAAGCCTTGGTGTCAAAGCATAACGTAACCCGGCACTAGGATTAAAATAACTACCAAACTGGGCATCAAAACTCTGTCTTAATCCTAAATCTATTTGAAAATCATTATTTAAATTGAAAGTATTCACAGCAAATAATGCTGTATTAAATACACTTCTATTTTCAGTTTCGTTATTGGCGACTCTACTAGGATTTGTACTTAAAACATCACCGATTAAATCGGTGTTTTTTAAATCTAATCCCCAACGTAATTTATTATTAGGCGTAACTTGCCAATCATGATCCACTCTGGCTGTGATTTGTTGTGTATCTAAAACCCCTGTACGATAGAATTCTCTCCCACTAAAAACTGTAGGGCCATAAGTACTAAAATAATCTTGATTGTAACCAATCGAGGTTGTTAGATTAGAGCTTTCCCCATTACCTAGTCGAGTTTTCCAAGATAGACCAACGTTAAAACCATCGTGGTCTAGTCGGTCTCTTTGCAGAGGGAATCCAAAATAAACTAAGCCACGACGACTACTAAGTTTAGTAATATCTAAATTTAAAGAATTCCTTTGATTTAAATCAATCGCCAAGCTACCAAAATAAGTGCTAGTAGCTGTATCTGCATTCGATAAGAATCCTTGAGAATCACGATTTGCTGCACCTACCGGCACACGGTAACGGTTATCGATAAAGAATCTTTCAAAGCTAAAATTATATCTAACAGCACCGACCGAACCACCATAGCTAGCTTGTTGATTATTTAAACTCAATGAGCCAAACTCTACACTACCTGTTAATTTAGGCGTACCATAACCTTCTTTGGTGATGATATTCACCACTCCGCCAAAAGCTGAGGAACCGTACAAAGCGGAAGCTGTACCACTATACAATTCCACTCGCTCAATAGACTCGACGGGAATACTGTTTAAGTCAGTACCACCATGATAGGTGTTGACATCGTTGTTAATTTTTCTGCCATTAATCAAAAAGACAGATTGATTAATTGATGCTCCCCGATAGTATGTACCTGTATGAATATCTGCACCATGACCTGCATCATTGATCGCAAAACCAGGCATTTTTTTTAAGACATCGGCTAAGCTGCTAGCACCTTGTTTTTGAATTTCTTCTTTTTCTATGACATAAGTCGGCGTAGATTGAGGTAAAGTATCTTTTTCGCCGATCGCTTCTATATTAATATCTGCTTCATCAGTAGGAGTTGTTTCCGTTTGCGGCGGTTCCTCCGGCTGAGTTTCTGGTTGAACTTCAATCGGTATAGATTGTTGAGTTAGAAGTTCAGCATTATTGGAGGGTAGCTCAACTTCATTTAAATTAGGAATATTGGAATCAGCAAAAGCAGGAGATACTATCAGCATACTCGGTAAAGCAGCTGACAGCAAAAGCAAACATTTATTCACGTTTCTCTCACACCCAGTAAAAACAAGAACCTAGTGTATTTTTCCTATTACGAGAAGTAAAAGTCAAAAGACAGGCTGTCGTAGTTTTGGGGATTGGGGACTGGGGGGACTGGGGATTGGGGATTGGGGACTGGGGACTGGGGATTGGGTAAAGAAAGTTAGAGATTAAAATTTCAAGCTCAACGTTCAGGCTTAAAGGCGCAACATTCAGGCTCAAAGGCTCAACGTTCAGGCTCAAAGGCGTAACATTCAGGTTCAAAGGCTCAAACCTCACTGTATCTCCCGATCACTGAGCGAAGTCGAAGTGCATCTCCCCAGTCCCCAGTCCCCAGTCCCCAGTCCCCAGTCCCCTTCATCCAATTTCCAACGTATCTGCTATTTCCTGTTGCAGACTCTTAAGTAAATCTAAAGTTCTTTCGTAGGCAATGCTTTTTCCTTGGTGTTGAAAGTACTCTGATGCCTTACGTAAGTCAGCGTAGATGCGAACCAGTTTGTTACCAGATATTGTCCCTTGATGATACCCTAGACGATACCGAGCTATTCCCCTGTTAACAAAAGCTTGAGCATAACTAGAATTAAGTCTGATGACTTGAGAAAAATCACGTACAGCACTCAAGTCATCTCCGCTTCTACCGTAAGCACAACCCCGGTTAAAGTATGCTCTGTAATTATGAGGGTTAAGACGAATTGCCAAATTAAAGTCAACAATTGCTGCTTGAATATCTTGTGAGACTAAATACGCTAAACCTCGGTCATTGTAGATATCTGCAACCAGTAAATTTTGAGACTGCGGAGTTTGAGTTAAGGCTATATCGTAGTCAGCAATAGCTTTTGCATAACTCTTTTGGGCAAGGTAAGCTAAACCTCTGTTGTAGTGAGCGCGAAAATCATCGGGTTTAAAGACGATCGCTTGGTTATAATCAGCTATGGCAGCTAAATAATCTCCTTGTCTGTAGTACACTAGCCCTCGGTTGAGATAAGCCTCAAAGTAATCAGGTGCAAAATTGATAGCTTGCGTACAATCTGCGATCGCTTGGTGGTAATCTTGTATTTGGAGATGAGCAACACAGCGATCGCTATAAGCTACAGCAAAATTTTCTTGGAGTTGAATCGCTTGGTCAAGATGTGCGATCGCTTTTTGGTAGTTACCTTGCTCCATCTCATCCACGCCTAACTTTAAAAAATCGCCTGCTGTCACTTGAGCATAAAATACTGGCGATGAGTGTGCAGATGGAGTCCAAAAAATCACAGATAAAGCAACAATCACGCTGAGAAATAATCGCCAAAAATCAGTCATAAGAATCATATTTGACAATTTCAGCATCAATGAAAGTAGCGGTTTTTCGCATTAATATATGAGAGGCGACGAGATTCCCGATTTTTAAAAAGTCGGGAATCTGATCACAGTTAACCACTCAAAACTAATGAGATGAACTACTAGCGGGACAAAAAGCCCCGCGAATAGTTAGGTTTTTTTGAAGCTACACCTTAGTTTACTTCCAATCTTTATTAGCTTCATCTAAGACGTATGCAGCTACATCTTCAATTTGGCTGGGTTTTAAACGTCCTTGGAAAGCAGGCATAGCATTTTTACCTTTGGTAACTTGGGCAATAATTGCCTCTGCTGAATTCATGCCATACTTTTCTAAGGCGTCTTTCTTCAAAGTTTTTTGAGCTTGGACTAAATTCTTACCACCTGCGTGACAAGAGGCACAATTAGCACTAAATACTTTAGCACCACTCACAGAATCTCCTGCCAAAGCTGGACTACTGAAGGCAAAGGTGAAGATTGTTATGCCTAACAGTATGACTGCAAAAATTCTTTTCATTTCGTGTTCTCTCTGCAAAAAAAGCTTACTCGTGCAATATCCTTCCTAATTTTCATTTGAGCCGCTGTCTTAGTCAAATGACAAGCTGTCATACTTCGCCTTAAGAATTCCTAAAAAATCACAATCCCTAGCTTTTCAAAAAGTTTAGTAGGGTGCGTTAGTCCAAATCATGTCTCGGTTAAGCTCAAGTTCTCTCAACTGACGCACCCTACATTGAAGCTTGATTACTTACTATTTACGGCTAAGTGTGAATTAAAAGCTTTAATTTTGTAGGGTGCGTTATGGACGCAAGTCCTAACGCACCGAAGATCTGGATTTAGGGTGAGAGTATTGACAAAATCATTAAAGTTTTAATATCTAATTCACGTTCTTTCGTTATTGGCTAATTGCATCATTGTCTCTCCTGTAACACGACAAATTCGCCAATCATCTAAAATAGACGCTCCCATGTTACGGTAGAATTCTTGTGCTGATTCATTCCAATCTAAAACACTCCACTCTAACCGACCGCAATTTCGCTCTACAGCTATCTGGGCTAATTTAGTAAGCATAGCCTTACCAATACCTTTTCTGCGATATTTTGGTAAGACAAATAAATCTTCTAGATATATTCCTGGCTTAGTGAGAAATGTAGAATAGTTATGAAGAAATAAGGCAAAACCAACAGCTTGACCTGCATATTCTGCTAGAATTGCCTCTGCATATCTCCGTGAGCCAAATAGATGCTCTTGAAGTGCCAAGGCATCACCAGTAACGGCATGAGATAATTTTTCATACTCTGCCAGCCCTTGAATTAATTCAAACAATACACCACAATCGGATGGTTCAGCAAAACGTAAAATTAAATCGTTATGCAAAGTCATTAGTTATCCCTTCGACTTCGCTCAGGGCAAGTTGTCATTTATTATTAGTCCATAATTGATGGTTAATAGTCAATAGTTATGGACATCTTGACTGATACTTCAGATCTTGCACCTTTCAAACTGCCAGTTGCAAAACTTACCTAATTGTTCGACTTCGCTGATGTCCGCCAGCCAGCCAGGGATTGTAAATCCCTGTCTGATAGCAAAAGTCCATTAGAAATGGACTAAATGCACAGACAAATAGATATGTAATTTTTATCACTTTATTGCGGCAAACTCATTATTTTCACTGGCAGGTGCAAGATGTGAGATACTTCTCCTGTCGGAGACGCTACGCGTAGCAAGATCCCGCAGGGTATGACTTCGCTTGGTACAAGTAACTGTTTACACCAACCAACCTTTTAAGCGTTTTGCAATGTGGGGACGCCGTAATTTCCGCATGGCTTTACTTTGAATTTGTCGCACTCGTTCGCGCGAAAGATTGAACATGTTACCAACTTCTTCTAAAGTGCAGGGTTCGCTGGTTGTCAATCCGTAGCGTAGAGAAATTACGTCTTTTTCTCGTGGGGTTAGCACATCTCCCAATACATCCCAAATCTCCTGACGCATCATGTTTTCGTTCATTTTTGCTTCTGGAGATAAGTTGTCCTCGTCCTCTAACAAATCCATTAATTCCGTGTCTTCTTCTTTGCCGACGCGATGATTAAGTGAAAGTGCTTGACGGCGTAATTGTTGCAGTTGGCGTAGTTGTTGTACTGTAATTTCCAACACTTCTGCCATTTCAGCCTCGGAAGGATTGCGTGAGAATTTTTGTTTGAGTTCTCGTTGCGCTTTTTTAAGTTTGTTAAGTTTTTCTACAATATGAATTGGCAAGCGAATTGTTCGTGCATCGTTAGCGATCGCTCTGGTAATTGCTTGTCTAATCCACCAATAGGCATAGGTAGAAAATTTATAACCTTTGTCTGGGTCAAACTTTTCTGTAGCGCGATTTAAACCCATTGCCCCTTCTTGAATTAAATCCAGAAAAGGCACTCCCCGATTTAGATATCGCTTAGCAATTGATACTACTAATCTCAAGTTCGAGCGAATCATTTTGCGTTTCGCCACACGACCTTGATATAAGCGACTTTCTAATTGTTTTTCTGTCATTTCTAGCTCAGCAGCTACTTGTGCTTTGCTAGGATGCTCTCCTAATTTGGAGTGTAATAAAGCTTGCAAATCTTTGACTTCTTCTAGAAATCTGACTCGCTTTGCTAACTCTACCTCTTCATCAGGTTTTAGCAGCGGATAACGCGCCATCTCTTTAAAAAATGCGCCTACGGCATCATCATGCTCGGTCTTGTTATATCCTGAAGGACGAGCTGCTGCCATCTCATCGCCGTCGCGTTCTTCTGATGATTCGAGATTTTCTATAATTGAAGGATCTTCATCTGCCACCGGATCTAAACTATCGAGTGATGGTTCTTCATTCTCAGCAGCATTATCCAGTATTTCCATTTTTCCCAATTCAGCAAGATTCATAGTTTCCTTTAGGATTGTTGCTTTGTTTGGTACATAATTTAGTGACAGATGCTCATTTATGGCTGGATAGTTACCCTCAAGGATGCATGTGCCCATTTACATAGCAATTTATTAGCCTGAGCTAATTTCCTTTGAGTAATGAAATTCAGGAGCTACCCAGCCGTTCCCAAATTGCGGTTAAATGCAACCAGTAACTAATAACACCCTTCGCACCCAACAAAACTTTTTTTCCAGGCTCCCAACATACATATTCCTCATTTTTTTCTTAATTACTAAATATGTCAAACATCCTCAAACTTTCTCAACCTTAACAAATATAAAAATTTCAGATCAAAGTAGCTAAATCTTAAATTTTCATATAGTTTTCTTAATTTTTTCAATGTTTATGCATTAAAAGTCATTGGATAAACGGAAAACTTAATACTAGAGTTACGTATTCCTGATGGGGTTGCCTTTATAATATAAATTACGAAATTTACAGCTTAATTTCCGGACAATCTTGTTTGTATAAAAGCATCTCATATACACAAAGGCTTGAATATCTATCGATGGGCGTAAAAAGACTACTCCCTATTTAGTAGATAGAGAATAAATCTCCGCAAGAGGCGAGATAATTTTGTTTAGATGTAGACACCAAATATTTATTGCACGTATTGTTAAGATTAATTTGTCTAGTAGATTACATAAGCAGAAAATTATCAAGTAATATAGGAATTTGACTTGATTAATGAAATTATTTGCTTAGGTAGGGAGTAGGGAGTGGGGAGTAGGGAATGGGGAATCAAACTTTTCGATGTGTACGGAGTTTTTTAAACATCAAATATGGGTAATAAAAGTATTACGAAATACACTTTACGAGAATGAAAGTAAAACGTTAAAGTTTAATGAGCCAGGTTGATTTTGACCAGCTAGGTGAAGAAAACATCTGTCTATAAAGTCCGAACCTATGTATATTAATGATGTAAATTTATCTCCTATAGTTGTAGCTGAACCTGGTAAATCATATGGCTCGCAGACAGATATAAATAAATGGATTGAGGTATTGGTAGACTGCCCAGGTAATCCAGGATTATTTACTTACCGATTACCACCTCAGTTAGAAATTAAGCCGGGGGATATATTGAGTGTGCCATTTGGGGCCCAACAACTAGGAGCGATCGCCATTCGTTTGCTGGCACAGCCAAATATTGATATCCCACCAGAAAAAATCAAGGAAGTAGAAGATGTCATCAGCGTAGGGTTTTTCCCAAGTGCTTACTGGGAATTACTCAATCGAGTAGCCGCATACTACTATACACCCTTGATTGGGGTGATCCGGGTAGCTTTGCCACCAGGTTTACTGGGGCGATCGCAACGTCGTATCAGGCTTGTAGGAGGGAAACAGCAACTAGGAGATTATTTACTAGCATCACCTCATCCGGCAACGTTTCTCACTCCTGTAGCACAACAAGTTTGGCAACTTTTACAAGCGCAATCAGTAGGGGACTATAGTTTCGCCTACCTCCAACAAAAAGTTAAATCAGCTCATCGCGGCATTCGTGAATTGCTGCGATTTGGCTTAGTAGAAAGCTATCTAGAACCGCCCCGACTAACTCGGCCAAAACTGCAAAAAGCAGTCACATTAATAAATGCTACCGATCGTGATTTAACCACTCGCCAAAGAGAAATTTTAGAAGTTTTGCGGCGGCGTGGTGGTGAGTTATGGCAAAGTGAATTATTGCAAATTTGTCATGCCAGCCTCTCTATCCTCAGAACGCTAGCCCAAAAAGGTTGCATTGTTATTGAAGAAAGAGAAGTATTACGAGCAGAACAGGGGCCAGAATTGGTAGGCGACAGTGCGAAATCTCTAACTACTGCCCAAGCTAGTGTTTTAGAGATAATACAATCACTAGATGGATTTGCTCAAGTTTTGTTGCATGGGGTGACAGGCTCCGGAAAAACAGAAGTATATCTCCAAGCGATCGCACCCTTACTCAAAGTCGGTAAATCAGCCCTGGTTCTAGTACCCGAAATTGGACTCACACCCCAGTTAACAGACCGTTTTCGCGCCCGTTTTGGCAACAGAGTGAGCGTTTATCACAGCGCCCTTTCCGATGGCGAACGTTACGACACTTGGCGGCAAATGCTTACAGGAGAACCCCAAGTCGTCATCGGTACACGCAGCGCCATTTTCGCCCCCTTGCCTAACTTGGGTTTAATTATCTTAGACGAAGAACACGACAGCAGCTTTAAACAAGACTCCCCCATCCCTACCTACCACGCCCGTACCGTTGCCCAGTGGCGAGCAGAGTTAGAAAATTGCCCCCTAATTTTGGGTTCCGCCACACCCTCGTTGGAAAGTTGGGTGAGTGTGAGAGAAGAAGACACAAACAGGGGGAGACGCGGGGACGCGGTGAGTCATTTCCCCGCGTCTTCTTACTACCTCTCCCTCCCCGAACGCATCCACTCTCGTCCACTCCCACCAGTAGAAATAGTGGATATGCGGCAAGAGTTGCAGCAGGGAAACCGCTCTATATTTAGTAGAGCGCTGCAAGAAGCTTTACAGCAGTTAAAAGAAAATCAACAACAAGGAATTTTATTTATCCATCGCCGGGGACACAGTACTTTTGTCTCTTGTCGCAGTTGTGGTTATGTCTTGGAATGTCCCCATTGTGATGTGTCGCTAGCCTATCATCACAGCGAAGAAGGCGCACCGCAATTATTGCGCTGTCATTACTGTAATTATGGGCGATCGCATCCACAATTTTGCCCCGACTGCTGTTCCCCTTACCTGAAATTTTTCGGTAGCGGCACTCAGCGAGTAGCGCAGGAATTAGCCAGACAGTTTCCACAGTTGCGCTTGATTCGTTTTGATAGCGATACCACCCGCAACAAAGGCGCACACCGCACCCTGCTTACCCAGTTTGCCAATGGGGAAGCAGATTTATTAGTGGGTACACAAATGCTCACCAAAGGTTTAGATTTGCCACAGGTGACACTAGTTGGTGTTGTCGCCGCCGATGGATTGCTGCATCTATCAGATTATCGCGCCAGCGAGCGGGCATTTCAAACCCTAACTCAGGTAGCTGGACGCGCAGGTAGAGGTGATGATCCGGGTAGAGTCATCGTGCAAACCTACACACCAGAACATTTAGTGATTGAGGCAGCACGAAATCACGATTATCATTCCTTCTCCCAAACTGAGTTAGAACAACGCCAAGCACTCAACTATCCACCCTACGGACGGTTGATTTTGTTGCGCTTGAGTAGCCTTGATGCCGTACAAGTGCAGAATACAGCACAAATCATCGCTACAGCTTTGAGTGTAGAAGAAGGATTTGAGATATTAGGGCCAGCACCAGCCAGTGTTTTACGCGTAGCTAATCGTTATCGCTGGCAGATATTGATTAAATTTGCCGCCGATGCCTTGCCACAAATACCAGATTGGGAAGAAGTGCGATCGCTCTGCCCCCAGTCTGTTAGCTTAACGATAGATGTAGACCCTCTAAATATCATGTAATAATCCCAAATATCTGTAAAAAGTCTTTTTTACGTTTCTGAAATTACGAATTATTCTTATGGGTAAAAAAGTAGCGATCGTTGGCGCTGGGCCTTGCGGAGTTTTGCTTGCTTATTATCTATTGCAACGTGACGATAAATACCAAGTGGATATTTATGAGCGTCGTAGTGATCCTCGAGCGGTTGCCTTTTCCAAATCTAGAACTTTTCCTATTTCTCTCAACGAAAGAGCAATGAGTGCTTTCAGAAAAATTGAGGGCTTGGAAGAAGCAGTTAAAGCCATCAGTTTAGAAATGATAGGAACCATTTTTCATCAAAAGAATGGCAAAACACGAGTTACAACTAGAAAAAAACCTCTATTTACCCTCGACCGTACTAGTTTAGTAATCTTGCTATTAGAAAAAATCACCCAAAAATACAATAGTAGTAGACTCGATATTCATTTTAATTGTCAATGTACACAAGTAGATTTAGTAGAAAAAAAGGTTAAATTTCAAAAAAATCAAGAAGATATACCCACAGAATTAGAAGAAAAATTCACTGTGAGTTATGACTTATTAGTTGGTGCAGATGGCGCACGTTCTATGGTTAGAGAAAATTTGCTTTCTACAGAATTATTTGAGTGTGAACAGAAGTACGTTATTAATGACTATAAATCTATTGTCTTACCTTACCCTGATGAACAACTGGAAGTAGGTAAAGTCCATTCTTGGATGGTAGGTGACGACACGCTCATAGTGCTATTGCATCAACTAGACAGAAAAATGAGCGGTGTCATCTTATTTCCTCATAATAAAAATCAGATAACTAATTTATCTAGCAAAGAAGAGGTAATCCAATTTTTTCAAGAGAACACACCAGAAATTAGTCAGCTAATGCCAGAATCAGAAGCTGAAGCTTTTCTTAATAGGCCGATATCGAGAATTTTAACGGTTCGCTGTAACCGCTATCATTTTGAGGATCATGTACTATTATTGGGAGATGCAGCTCATGCAGTATCATCTTCCATAGGGCAAGGTTGCAATGCAGCACTCGAAGATGTAGTTTTATTTGATCGTCTTTTAGATGAATATGCCGATAATTTAGCTGAGGCGTTAAACCAGTTTACTATTCGCCGTCAGCAAGACGCCCATGCTTTAGTAGAGCTTGGTGATTATGCTTTTCCTGCATCTAGGAGATTATTAATTGAGTTTGTCTTTAGAGAGTTGCTAGGCAAAACCTTGCATCAACTCTTTCCTCGAAAATTTGCACCTTCTTTATCTGAGTTAATATTTGAAACCACAGTTCCCTATTCAGAAATTCTGAACCAATATCAAAGTTGGATATCCAAAGTAAAAAAGTCAAACGAGAAGTTTTTAACTAACTAGTGGTTAGCGGTAATTAGATCCCCAACTTATTGAAGAAATTGGGGATCTTGCAGACTCTCAGGTTTTCCATATCTAATCGAGAAATTCTGCTAACGGTGGTGCATCTTGTAGCGATTTAACGCAGCAGTACTGAACGTCTAAACTACTGTTGCGTATAGGCTAGACATAATATTTGATTGCATATAAGTTAATTCTGTACTTTTATTTATTGAGCTATTTATGGCTAGCATCAAAATTGTAGATTTACCAACCACCTACTCAGATGAGGGATTGGAGTTTGTAGAACTAAATGATGAGCAATTAAGCCAAATTACTGGGGGAAGTTTTGTTGACAGTCTTATTCAGCAAGTTGTGGGTACTGCTCAAAATGGAATTCAAACAGGAGTGCAAATAATAGAACAATTTCAAGCAATCACAAGTCTATTTATTATTTGAGGTTTATTAATTAGTTCCGTGGGTTTAAGTCCCCCAGTTCTATAACCGACAAGTTTTGTGTTGGGGTCTGTTTGATAAAGTTGAGGCAGTGTGATCTTGGGGAGCCACTGCGTTGGACGGGTTTCCCGAATTGAAGCAAGTGGCGTGGTTTCCCCCTGGTGACTTGGCGCTAAATCCCCATTACAAAACTTAATTACGAATTACGAATTACGAATTACGAATTAGTAAGCTGTTCCACATATAACTTGCATAATTAGGGCGGGCAAGATGCCCACCCCACAAGAGTTTTATTTAATTTGATTATGTAATTTAGATGTTTTTTAGCTTAACCCTGTTTTGTCAGTTTGGGAGAAGCCTATCGCTGAAAGCCTTTTGGAGCTTTAGTTTTAAGCTTTTGGTTATAAATTTTAGTTACTGTTAGAAAATAAAGGCTCAAAGCTAGATTGGATGAAAGTTTCAGAATCTTGCTTTGATTATTACTTTCCGAGAGTGACATAAAAGGGTTAAGTAGGAAGGCTAAATTAAATCTCACCTAGATTGCCGAGTTTCGACACTTCGACAAAGCTCAGTGATCACTCCGCTCAACCCTCGTATTCTCAAGGATCGAGCATTGAGCGAAGTCGAAATGCGTCTTACAAATGATTACTTCAAACTTATTATACCCTTATCCCTCTGAAAACAGCAGTATTTGAGAGGGTAATTTTTAATTAAAACAAACAAGAAAAATTTCTCCACAAGTGAGTTATTTATGTCACTCAAATTCAAGTTTTTTTCAAAAAAATAGAAGAGGTTAACGCAGGTCGCAGGTCGTTTTTGTAACGGGGATTTATACCCCGCTCCAAAAACTTTTCGCCTTCAAAGGTGTTAGCGTAGTGGGACGAAGTCCGGTTTTAGACCTGATTGTTTTGATAACTGTATGCCTTGAAAAAACAGTTATTTGTGCATCAAGTTGGATTACAAAAACTAAACTATTTAAGGTACTTTTATCACTATTAAAACTCTTGAAAATCTTGAATACATTGGTGAAGATATAAGCAATAAAAGAAATAAACGCTAAGTTTTATTTCCAATAAATAAATCAAAATCTGAGGATTTTTCAAATGGCTAGTATCAATATTTCCAACTTGAATCCTGTTGGTTCTGAATTATTCATGGATTCTGAAAGTTTCATGAATGAGTTAACCGAACAAGAACTTAACGCTACCAATGGTGGGCTTAGTCCTATAGTAATTTGGGGTGTAGCGATCGCCTCAGAATACGTTATCGGTTCTATGGCTGCCGGTGCTGCTGTTGGTGCTTATACTGCTCTTAAGAAGATGAACTAAGTATCGCTCACCACACTTGTTGACGTTTAACTGACAAAAACCCTAGAAACTAAAAGAGTAGATTATGGCTACAATTTGCATTCAAGATTTACGCGCAGGTTTTGATCTAATTTCTGATGAAGAAACCTACTTAAACGAGTTTACTGATGAGGAATTTTCTGCTGTTAAAGGTGGAATTATACCCATTATCATCACAACCATAGTTGCTTTCTCAGCTAGTGCCGGCGCATCTTATGCCATCAGTCGCATATTTAGAATGAACTAACTTATTGTTGACGTTCGACTGACACAAATACTAGAAGCTGAAAGAGTACATTATGTCAACAATTTGCTGAACTTGATGTCAGGCAATACGCTTGGATTCAAGATTTTCGGTAAAAATTGTTGAACTGTAGAGATGTTGCATTGCAACATCTCTACAAATATTTCTATCTTAACCCAAGCGTATTGTGATATTTGTTAGTAGGCGTCTTTAGAGGATGTTTGAAAAGTTTTGGGCGAATATAATTCGCTACTACACAAGCGAAGTCTACCTCCTTTGGAAAACACGGAAAATCGAGTTCTTGAAACCCACGGAGGTGGGTTTTGTCTGTATAGTCGCGATTTCTAATCGCCGGGGTTAGTATTAATTTAGACTTTTCAAACAACCTCTTACATCCTCGTAACAGAATTGGTATTACTCTTCACACCCTCTTACTCAAAGCTACACACTGCCTGGAGTGAGAGGGTGATTTTTAATTAAAACAAACAAGAAAAATTTATCCACAAGTGAGTTATTTATGTCACTCAAATTCAAGTTTTTTATTTAGAAAATAGCAGAAGATAACTCTATACCTTGAAAAAACAGTCATTTATTCATCAAGCTAGATTATAAAAACTAAACTAATTAAGGTACTTTTATCACTATTAAAACTCTTGAAATCCTTCGATCTGTTGGTGAAGATGTAAATAACAAAAGAAAGAAACACCAAGTTTCATTCACAACAAACAAATCAAAATCGGAGGGTTTTTAAAATGGCTAGTATCAATATTTCCAACCTACAACCTGTTGGTTCTGAATTATTCATGGATTCTGAAAGCTTCATGCATGACTTAACCGAACAGCAACTGAGCGCTACCAATGGTGGGCTAGCTCCTTTAGTAATTTGGGGTGTAGCGATCGCCTCAGAATATGTTATTGGTGCTATGGCTGCTGGTGCTGCTGCCGGTGCTTATTCTGCTCTTAAATAAGCATAACTGACACAAATACTAAAAAATGAAAGAGTTACATTATGGCTACAATTTGCATCCAAGATTTACGCGCAGGTTTTGATCTAATTTCTGACGAAGAAACTTATTTAAACGAGTTTACTGACGAGGAATTTGCTGCTGTTAAAGGTGGACTTATACACATTATTGTGACAACCATAGTTGCTTTCTCTGCTAGTGCTGGCGCATCTTATGCCATCACTCGTATCTTCAAATAGTTTTTATCAACATTAACACTGTGTTGAAACCTATTTAGGTCAATAACTTTATATCGAATCAAATCGTATAAAAGTTAATTATGTAGCCTTTCTAATGCTACATAAATTCTGAGATTGACCATAGAATAGCAAGGATATAACTATGCCGATAGAGACGTTGCAATTCAACGTCTCTATAAACGTTTCTATCTTAACCCAAACATATTTTTGTTATCTGGCGGTGCGTTATACCAATTCACAAAAATCCTGATACACATCAATCTTTCGTAGGGTTTTAGCAATGCTAAACCCAAACCTTTACCTCTAATGAAACTTTTACCCCTTACACCCTCTCAAAGTATTGCTGTTTTGAGAGGGTAATTTTAAAACAATTGCTCATGATAGGATTCCACAACCAAACGCGAAAAAAGTTCTTACCCCACTCCCCACTCCCAACTCCCTACTCCCTACTCCCCACTCTCAAGACAAACAAGAAAAATTTATCCACAAGTGAGTTATTTATGTCACTAAAATTTAAGTACTTTATTTAAAAAATAGTAGAGAGTGACTGTATACCTTGAAAAAACAGTCATTTGTTCATCAAGCTAGATCATAAAAACTAAACTAATTAAGGCACTTTTACTACTATTCAAGCACTTGAAATCCTCCAATATGTCGGTGAAGATATAAACAACAAAGGCAAGAAACACCAAGTTTCATTCCTAGCAAACAAATCTAAATCGGAGGATTTTTCAAATGGCTAGTATCAATATTTCCAACCTACAACCTGTTGGTTCTGAATTATTCATGGATTCTGAAAGCTTCATGAATGAGTTAACCGAACAAGAACTTAACGGTACTAATGGTGGACTTAGTCCTATAGTAATTTGGGGTGTAGCGATCGCCTCAGAATATGTTATCGGTGCTATGGTTGCTGGTGCTGCTGTTGGTGCTTATTCTGCTCTTAAAAAATAAGCATTAACAGAACTTTTTGACGTTGAATTGACACAAACACTAAAAATTGGAAGAGTTACATCATGGCTACGATTTGCATTCAAGATTTACGCGCAGGTTTTGATCTAATTTCTGACGAAGAAACCTACTTAAACGAGTTTACTGACGAGGAATTTGCTGCTGTTAAAGGTGGAATAATACCCATTATTATCACAACCATAGTTGCTTTCTCAGCTAGTGCTGGCGCATCTTATGCCATCACTCGTATTTTCAGATAGTTTTTATCAACTGTAAAAGGGAATAGGGAATAGGGAATAGGTTACTTGATATCTAATTCTCAATTCCTAATCCCCAATCCCCAATCCCTTTTACTAAAAGCAGGTATAAAGTATGCAACAGAACAATTCTCATCTTACTGATATAACAGCTATTCTCTATCTCGTATTAGGAGTTTCTCATCTAGTTGCTAGAGAATATCTTGCAGGGATTGCTTGGATATCTCTAAGCATATCGCAATTATTAGTTCAAAATATCGGGTCTTGGTCTTCTAATATGTTTCGCTTAGATCGACCAGGAGTAATTCTTGCTTGGATTACATACCTAGTGTTTGCTTTCTTGATTTTGCATTATGTAATTAATTTAGTTACTAGAAATAATTGAAGAATAATTCAAGTTTGAGTCCATTATCTTATTGAAAATAATTTCAGCAGAAACATAATGTCTTTTACAATCAGTTCACAAAATATTATCGATTATCTAGCGGCTCAAAAACTCTGCTCTGGAGAAGAGAAAAATCTGTTTAAAATTGAGCCAAAGCCAGCCAAGAATTTTAATTTGTTACTGACTTTGCCTGAGGATCGCCAACTCTTAGCTAAGCAAGAACGTCATAATCAAGAGGGAAAAACTGCTGGTGAGTTCTTCAGCGAATGGCGGTTGCATGAATTTTTGCAACACTTCCCACAACTGTGTCACATGCGCTCATCAGTCTCAGAAGTGCTGCATTTTGATGCTGAACATTCAATTATTGTTTTTAACTATCTCAGTAATTATCGGGACTTGGCGGATTTTTACGCTAGAGAGAATGTATTTCCAACTGCGATCGCCACTGAAATTGGAGCAATTTTAGCTCAAGTTCATCGCAGCACTCTAGACAATCAGGAATACCAAGACTACTTTTCTCAGCATTCCGCTCATGTCACCACCTCTTACACTCCTAACTTTGGTCTGGGGCTAGAACGGATTGGTACCGAGGTTTTCGGTTTAGTCCCCGCCGAAGGACTGAAATTTTTTGCTCTCTATCAACGTTACGACAGTTTAGGAAAAGCGATCGCTGAACTTGCTACCGCTTTTGAGTCTTGTTGTCTAACACATAATGACCTGAAACTGAACAATATTCTTTTGCACAACAATTGGGAATCAGACACCTCAAACGAAAGTAGAGTCCGATTGATTGATTGGGAGCGTTCTGCTTGGGGAGACCCTGCATTTGACTTAGGGGCCCTAATCGCCAGTTACATGCACATTTGGCTCAATAGCTTGGTAATCAGTAAATCTATTGACGTAGAAGAAGCTTTGCGCTTAGCAATGACTCCACTCGAACTGCTCCAGCCTTCCATGAAGGCCTTGACTGAAGCTTATTTAAGTAACTTTCCAGAAATTTTACAGCGTCGTCCTGACTTTTTAAAGCGAGTTGTGCAGTTTTCTGGCTTTGCCATGATTCAACAAATTCAAGCAATGATTCAGCACCAAAAATCCTTTGGCAATGTAGGTATTTGTACGCTTCAGGTCGCTAAGAGTTTGCTGTGTCGCCCAGAACAATCAATGTCAACAGTCTTTTCTCAACTAATTCGTAATGCGTAATTCGTAATTCGTAATTAATTAGGAATTGGTATTACTCAGGACTCAGGACTGCATAATACTAGATCTGAGTCCTGAATAGTAACTGAGAATCCCAATTCCACTATCCACTCCTTACTGTCCGTGAGCTGAGCGAAGTCGTTCGCGCAGCGTCTCCGACAGGAGAAGCCCACTGTCCACTCCCCACTCCCTACTCCCCACTCCCCATTCATATAAATATGCAATTATTAGATTCTCTTTCTAATCAAGTACAAACTTCTGCACCAGATCAATTACTGGATTCTCTTCAAGATATCGTTACCAATCTGCAAATCCAGTCCAGCTTTTGTATCAGCCATCCTGCTTACAAACCTCTGGAGATTCCTGCTGAGGTGGTAGCCCGCTTTCAGCACATACCTTTCGACCTGAAAAATAAGTATTTGAGTCTACAGCTGCAAAGCTTTCTCTACGGCATCTACTACAATGGCTCTCTGCAAACTACCCTAGCACCGGAGGCCGATTCAGTTGGGCCAGCACCTTACCAGAATCTAGAAAACAATACCTTCTTAGGAATAGACCTAGAATTTTACGACCGACTACACCAAAGCAATAGCGGTAAAGGTTATTTTGATCCAGGTTGGTCTGTAGTGCGACAAGAAAGTGATGGTGTTCTCGCTGTTAACAAAGGTGGGCTGACATTGCACGTTGAGCGCAAAGAACTAGCAGATCAATCTGCAATGGTGGGAGACTCTGTTGCTATCCTCATGCCCCGAAATCTCATTCAAAATGGATTTTACATGGCAGTTAGCGACATGGGTTTAAACACCGATGATGAGCTTGTGAGAATCTACTTTAATCTCAGTCCTGAAGGTGCAGTTGCTGTCATGGCAAGTTTAACGCAGCAACTCAACGAAATCAAAATCCCCTTCAGTTTTAAGGTGCTGTACAATCCCTCTGACTATAAACGCCACGATTCAGGGGTTCTGTACTTTGCAAAAAGCAACTATGAAGTAGTTCGGCAAGTACTTACAACTGTTTATGCAGAACAGCGATCGCATTTTCGCATGGAAGTACCCTTGTTTACCAAGCAGCTAGCCCCAGGACTGGCTTTAGCAGAGGAACCAGATCAAAAATTTGCAGCTTCGGAGAGTTTTGGGATGAACCGCTGCCAAATTATTGCCAATGGCTTGTTGGCAGCTTGGCTATCTGGAGACGACTCTCCAGAGAATCGCATGGCATCTATCCGCCAAAACTTTTCTCTGCTGGGGATTGATTTACAACGTCCTTATTTAAACGCCAACTCTCAAGATATCTATACAGTAATTCGTAATTCGTAATTTGTAATTCGTAATTAATATTAATCGAGAAAGTCCTGCAACTTCTTGTTTGTCAAACAATACTTGCTTTTACACCTATGAAACTAATTGATCTGGCACCACCTCCAGAAGTCATAGCTAGCGAAGTCGGTTGTGTAGAGGATAGATTTCCAGAGTCTGATTTACCGTTTTATCGCAAACTGGGACGGACTGATTTAACTGTCAGTTGTCTTGGTTTGGGTGGTGGTGGTGGTATCTCTAGTGAGGATACCCTTTATGCCTTCGATAAAGGAATTAACTATTTCTTCTACTCTAGCGACCTGCACCACTACATCTACAGTTCAATGTCTGGAGCGCTGCGTCAACTGTGTGGACGTGGTTCATCGGTGCGTGAAAAAGTAGTATTGGCAACTGTGACTTACATTAAAAATCCAGAAATGGCGATCGCCGCTTTATTCGATCAATTCGAGGAGTTGGGGATTGACTATATTGATGTGTTTTTCTGGGGCTGGATTGGTGCTAATGATGGGTCAATCTTACACGATTGCTTGCAGCTTTCTCCAGATCTGAGGGGTGCTAATAGCGTTTATCAGCGCACCATCGAAAACATGTTTGGTGTTTCAGAACGTTTAAAAAAAATGGGTGCGGTGCGCTACATTGGCGCTTCTTTCCATGACCTTAACCTTGCTCAGCAGTGGTTGCATAGTCCCTTATTGGATGTGGTGATGGTGAGACACAATGCAGCTCATCGTTCTGCCCAGAGTCAAATTTTCAATCAAGTAGATGCCCAAGACCCTTCTAGACCGGGCATTGTTACATTTAAAACTGCTGGTTCTCACACAAATTTGCTGTGGCAAGCGCCTGCTGGTTTACCACAAACTTGCTGGTTACCCACTGTTCCTGATTTATATCGTTATTCCCTAACGCAAAATAGCGTAGATATCTGCTTAACAGGCGTGACTCAGCGTGCGGAAATTGATGCTGCGATCGCAGCAGTCCAACAAGGTAAACTCACCCCCGCAGAACTTGAATACCTCAGTCTCTACGGCGACTTACATGCTTGCAAACTGAAAATCCAAGAAATCCCACCAGAAAAGCTACTACACCACAGTAGAGTGCAAACAAGACAGTCCCCCACGGGAAAATCTCACAACCAAACATGAAAAGCTTTCTTACCCCACTCCCTACTCCCTAACCCCAAGCGATGAAAGAAACTCTAGAAAAAACCGAGTTACACCTTTTACATGAATCTGCATTGCCAGAACTTTCTCCAGCAACTGATGCAGAGATCATTACTTACCTGCGTTATTCTTGCCAAATAGTTGAAGTTGCAGCCAAAGCTGAATACGACGCCCTCATTTTAGCCATCTGTGAACAGTTCAATGTCACCGTTTCCGATGAGGAATTGCAAGCAGCCGGAGATACATTTCGTCAAGAACACAAACTATTGGGAGCCACTGAAACCATTAAATGGCTCTCTGCTCAGCGGATTAGTATAGAAGATTGGTCGAGTGGAATTAGAGTAACTTTACTGACGAAAAAATTAAAAGAACTTCTTTTCGGATCAAGTGTCGATCATCATTATATAAACAATCGTCACCATTTTAAAAGTGTGGCTTTGTCTCAGATTCTTGTGCGTGACCTAGCAAATGCGCTTAAGATAGTTCACGCTATCAAAGAAGAATCTGCTTCTTTTTGTGCTTTAGCGCTAGAACATTCAAAAGGTAGGCAATCCAAAGAAAATGGGGGTTTTGCTGGTATTCGCTTTCTTTCCGAACTAATGCCACAGATAGCAGAAGTTGTTTCCCAAGCAAAAGAAGGGGAATTAATTGGGCCAATTCAAACAACACTTGGCTATCACATTATTAAAATTGAGAAGTGGTTTCCCAGCGAACTGAGCGAATCAGTAAGACAAGAAATTTTGGAATCACTTTTTCAAGCCTGGTTACAAGCAAAACTAAATCCTGTAGTTCACAACGGTAAGTCTTATTAGTAATTAAAAGAGGTTAGTTCATGAAACGTTTTGAATACCGAATCGAACAAATAGTTTTTGATAAGCAAGAATTACGAGATCAAAAAATTCTCGATTTATTGAATTACCTTGGTCAAGAAGGATGGCGCGTTAGCAGCCTTATAGTAGAACCACGTATTGCAACTAATGAGAATCACATTAAGGTGTTGCTAGAAAAGGAAGTAAATCACGAAGAATAATTTACTTAATTTTAGTTCAATACAAAATTAGATGCACTTACCCTGAGGCGAGAACTATTTTATTTGTGTCAACCCGCCTTCGGGAACTGCTGGTAAAAGCTGACCATACTTGGATTCAATAGCTTGGACAAGTTGTGGCGATGGACGAAACAAGAATGGTTGAGAATTACCTGAAACCAGAGATACAACATTTGCTTTCTCTAAATTAGGAGGTTGACCAAAAAATACTAAACGTACATTGTCATCTAATAAATAACTCAGAGAAATTAAATCTCCTAAATTAGTCCCGTCATAGCCACTATCACTAAATAAAACTGGCGACTCAGTAGCATTAATTCGCCGTGCCATTTCTGCATTAAAGTAGCTGGGAATATTACTCCACCATGTATCATAAAAGGCGCTCACAGTACAAGAAGCGATGCTACCAGCAATTAGAATTACCATGACACCTTGCCATAAGCGGCGTAAATTAATCAGTTGAGTTGCTAAGAAGTAACCTACCGCCAGTTGTACCCCAGGAAAACAAGAAATTAAGTAACGGCTGACCGCAGACCGCCGCATTCCTAAAAGTAAATCAGACACAGCCAAAATCAAAAAAGGTACAAAAATTGCAGTCAGAATAAATAACCAAGTTTCTCGATTTGTGTGACGGCAAACTGTGTAAATAGCAACTGCAATCAAGACTAAGAATGGCAGTCTGAGAAGATAAGTTCCGGCATTATCGAAGCCAACATCTAAATCAAAAAATAGAGATGTAAAGCTGAGAATCCACAGTTTGACTACGTAAATTATGTCTCCGCCTTTTGCCCAGTTTGTAGTATCTAAAACTCGTTGATAACTGGTTTTGATTACAAATAACCACGGACTGTATAGGATAATTGAGGCAGCGATCGCTAAGCAAAACTGTAAGGTGGTAATTCTTGGTCGATTTTGAGTCTTTCTATCCCAGAACTGCATTAGCAGTATATAAACCACATGACCAATCAGCGTCAGTCCAAAAAAAGGATGGGTATATAGACCAAGTGCAGTTGCTAAAGCATATAGACCCCAATTGTACCAAGTTGGCGAACGCCAAGCTTTTACCAGAAAAAAACTACTACCAATCACCCAGACTGTCAAAAAACTATACTGCCGTGCAATTTGAGCAAACAAAATATCAAAAGGCGATATAGCTAACAGTGCTGTTGCTAGCAAGGCTGCTGTGCGCGAAGCAAAAAGTTCGCGCCCCAAAGCATACATAAACACTAACCCCAGCAAGCTTAATAAAGCTGGCAAAGCCCGTGATGCTGTGCGAGAACTACCAAACACCTGCATCCAAAAGCGAGCCAATAAGAAATATAGCGGTGGATGTTGCGCGTCTTCAACTGCTAGAGAGTTGATTGTATCTGCTGCTGTGCTTCCAGGTTTTAAACGCTGGTACTTTTGTAACTCCTTGGCTGACATCACCTGATTTTGAAAAATTTCTGCACCGATTTCTTGGCCTGTATACCCAGCCGCCCGGAAAGATGTATAGACCTCATCATGCCAGTAAAGTTTGTTTTCCAGATGAAAGAACCGGAAGAAAATACCCAATACCAGCATCAAAACTATGAAAAACCGCAACCAACTTGGAGCCAGTTTGAGATCTCGCATAACTAGGTTTTACAATAAGTATCCAGAAACTAAGTTAATCTCACATTCTATGTAGCGTTCTGTCAACCATCTATAGTAGTTTGCTTTGATTTTTCACTTCTAAGTATGGGGATTGCTATAGTCTCTAGGGCGTGTTTTCAAACTATAAACGTAGGTTGGGTGAACGTAGTGAAACCCAACACAGCAACTTCAATGTTGGGTTTCGTTCCTCTCATGGGGAAACCACGCCATTCCCACGCGCACGGGGGTGGCTTACCAACCTATAATTAAGCCTAAGAAAGGAGTTTGAAAACAGTTACTAGCCCCTCTTAAAGCTTCTTTCGGCTAACCAGGTGAATAATATAATCCCACATAAATCAGCAGCTAAATCTGTTAAATCAAAGCTGCGATGGGGTGTAAATAGTTGAATTATCTCATCGACTATACAAAAAAAAGTGACAATAAATGGTGCTAATGGCAAAGAAACATTCAAAATTTTAATCTTGCGCTTGTTTAAAGCTAAATGACTGAGAAACGCCGCAATTCCTAATAAGAGAAAATGTAAAAATGTATCATAATATGGAAATTTGGTAATTTCCGTTGGAATAAATTTTAGATATGCTGATAAAGAAATGGACATTAAAATTCCCAAGTAAACCCAAAATGCAAAAACCCACGGTTGATTTGATTTCATGTCGGTAATTTTAAAAGATATTTTTTATGTCTACAAATTTTGAAAGAGCATTCCGTAATCGAGATGCTCTTTTTTGATAAATTACGTCTGATGTGAATTAGGAATACCGTTGATGAATGCAACAATAGCACTCATCTCCCAACCTCTTCTCCTAAGCGTGGGAGAAGAGGAGCAATTTCAAAGTCCCTCTCCCAATTTGGGAGAGGAATTTAGGGTGAGGGCAAAGATTTATGACATCAGCAAGACCAATTTTTCCTAACTTAATTCACATTAAACGTAAATTATATTTGCTTGTTCTCGGACAAAATCAGCCATGGAGATTCGCTTGTTCTTGCAACCATGGATCTACTGGTTGCCCATCTTTACGACGCAATTCAATTTCTACTGCTATCACTGCTTTTGAACCAGGAGGAGCAGGTTTTTTATGAAAAATAATGTCGTAATCTAACGGATCGTGATTGCGTTCTTTCAACCATTCCTGCACTTTAGTTGTAGCAAAGAATGATTGCCCTTGCTCAAACATCCGGGTAATCTGCATTTGTAATGTGTAGGGATTTATGCGACCCATTTTTTACCGCCTTTGTCAGGTAATTAAATAATTCGTAATTCGTAATTCGTAATGACGCGACGCTCCTGTGTCGCTCTAAGCGAAGCTATGCCGTAGGCTTTACGCTGACGCTCGTACCTCGCTACCGCTTCGCTAACGCTAACGCTATCGAGGACTCGCTCTAAGCGAAGCTATGCCGCAGGCTTTACGCTACGAAGTGCGTAATTAAGTTTTGTAATGGGGATTTAGCGCAAAGTCACTCTTTGGGTTTCCTCCGAGATGACGGCAGTTGTTCATGGGGGAAACCACGCCACTTGCGCGGCTGCCGGGAAACCCGAAGGGCGCAGTGGCTCCCCAAGATCACACTGCCTCAACTTTGTAAGACAGACCCCAACACAAAACTTGCCGATCATACAACCGGGGGACTTAAACCCACGGAGCTAGTTAACTTAATCTTATCCTCTTTTTGATTTTTTCTTAGTTGCACCAAGATGACTAATACGATACATTATCATATTATATGTACTATTTTTAACATATATCTACGGGTTTGTAGCCTCCTGTCTGGTATCGTACTCTTTAAATCAAGAAGAATCCTACTACTATGTATCGATTCCAGATTATTGCATATACCCAGAAGGGTGAATCCATTGGTATTGTTGGTTCTAGTCCTGAGTTGGGGCTGTGGGATATCACTAAATGTATTCGCCTGCGTACAAGTGCCGATCGCTATCCTTTATGGTGGACAGATACAGAAATTAAGATTCAGCCATCTATTGAATTAGGCGATTCAGCAAAATTTGAGTATAAATATATACGCTTCGATCCAAAAGGTAACGCTCAATGGGAGAGCTTTCTCGGTACAAACCGCTGGGTACCGCTCAATCATGAGCAGCATCCTAGCACTGTAATTGTGGATGATGGCGCATTTGGTTATGTACAGCCTCATCCGTTTGGATACATTGAGGAATCTGCTGTCAGCAATTCCCTAGATCAAGTACCTGAAGGGCTAAAAATCTTAGTTATTGGTAGTTCTGTTGCCTTGGGTCATAAAGCTTGGCTATTAAGGAATTGGGTCTGGTTTTTGACACAAGCTTTACAGCAAAAATACGGACACCAAATTGTAAATGTCTCGGAGGTAGGGGCGAATGTCAGTAGAACGATCGCCCGCTTTGAGTCAGTTGTCACACCAGAACAACCGGATATCGTCATTATTGCCTTGTCTTTGGGCAACGAAGGGTTAGCTTACTGTCCTCCCCACGAACGACGCGCAATCCAAAGGCGGTTTGAAAGCGGCTTGCAGCAGTTGGTAAAAATGACGCGGGACATAAGAGCAATACCAATGCTGGGTGGAGTCTACCCTCATGGCGATTATTCCCCTGAGCATCACTGGTTACTCAATGATACACATAAACGGATGCTGAGTTGGGGTATACCAGTGCTGGATTGGTTAGCAGCAGTAGACGACGGACAAGGACGCTGGAAAGTGGGGATATCCTTCGATCCGGCTCATCCCAATACAGCCGGTCATCACCTCATGTATCAAGCGATCAATCTAAACCTATTTGCGATCGCCAAAGACGAATTAGATCAACAAAAACAACGCTGGCAGCAGCCGAATGAAGTTCCCGTCTACAGTGATGGTATGGGCTTCCATGTCTGGGCACACACCACGCAAAAGCATTTGCGGATCGTCAATTCATCAAAATTATATAGTTATACTATTGCTCCTTATTGGCAGGAACTACAAACTGCACTGCAAAGTAAAGCAGGATTATTACCAGGTATCTACGTTGCCAAGAATACCCAACCAGGGATACTCCCCTTCTTTGCTGTACAAGAGAATGGCCAAATCGAAACCACTGTGGAAATCTCGCCTGGTGCAGACTTGGAATATAGTGCTGCCTTTAATCTCTTTTCACCAAACAACTCACAGCTTTTGTTCTATGACGGGCAATTAGGAATTTTGCAAAAGGATGATTGCCACCTCTGGGTGGTTAACGAATCAAATAACGAATACAACATCCAACCCATGTGGCAGGAAGTACGCCTAGCACTCAAAGCCATGCCATCAGGTGTTTATGAAGATCCGCTACACCCCGATGTTCCCTTCCGCACCTTGATGATTGGCAACGATGGCTTAGAAAGCCGGGTGAAAGCACCGCCCAGGTCTGCTATATTATTTCAACACAAATGTCAATTATCAGACATCAGTCGGGTGGCAATTCTTCCCCTTGGCGATCGCTGTGCTGTCCGCATGATGCTGTATAAGATGGAGTACGATGGGCCCGCTTTTCCCTTTGATCTAACCCGCACCACCAAAATTGGGGATGTTGCAGATGCGATCGCCAATGGTTTTTATGACATGTGGAACCCTGCCTTCCTGCACTATAGTCCTGACGCAGGCAGAATCTACCACAGCAAGTGGACGGGTTTGTCCTTTGCCCATGAAGTTGAGGATACAGACGACCCCATCAACGATATGTCTGTTGTGTATGAACGGATGCGCGTTCGCTACACAGCGCGTTCTGAAAGGTTTTGGTATGTACTCAGGCACTGCGATCAAGTGCTTTTTGTCCGTACAGGTATCGCCGACCGTAGTAGTGTGATTGACCTGGTCAATAAGTTAGAAAAACAATGCCAGGGTAAGCCATTTCAACTTTTGCTGCTTTCTCCCCAATCTGACCATGAGTTTTTAGACCTGCCTCAAGTCCTGCACTACAATGTAGAGTTTAATCCCGATCGCATGTATGACGATTTGGGACACTGGATGTACTGCACAGAGGTGATGCGAGGAATCCTCGAATCTCTGGGAATATCGAGCAAAAACCTCTTTTGGTGTCCGCCCAAAATACCAAAGCGGTGAGAAACTAGGTAATATCATGTCCGTTTAAAAACTTATGATTTGGCTGACGCGGAGATAGGGAGACGCAGTGAGACAGCGAGTAAAGGAGGGTTTCCCTCCGCAGGCGACTGCGTTAGCGCAGCGTTAGCGAGCTTGCGAGCGTCACCCGAAGGGGGACAAGGGAGAAATTTTTATGATAAGTGATTAGCCGGACATGATATAAATCTCACAAAAAGCAGAGATTTTAGTCCACTTAAGTGGACTTGACCTAATAAGAGCGAGAATTTATTCTCTGGCGGGAGATTGGGCAGGTGCAAGATCTAGGTAAAAAGATGTCTCCGGCTCACTACGGACTGATCTATTATACAAAAGGTAGTTTAATGGTAAAAATAGCTCCTTGACCTTCACCAGAACTATCGGCTTGAATAGTACCACCATGCAATTCTACGAGATGATGAGCGATCGCTAAACCCAATCCTAACCCTCCTTGCTCATGAGTGTGATGTCCTTGATGGTAACGTTCAAATACGTAGGGTAAAAACTCAGGGCTAATACCGATACCCGTGTCAGTAACAGTAATTTGAGCATAGTTGTCAGTTGTCAGTTCGTGACCACTCACCATTGACAACCGCACCTCGACTCGTCCACCAAATGGGGTAAACTTGATCGCGTTCGAGAGTAAATTTCCCAGCACTTGCAGCAAGCGATTGTAATCACCAGCAATGGTTGCCATGGAGTCGTCAAGTATCGATTCTAGAACGATACCCTTGGCGTTAGCAGATGGATAAGCTGTCTCAATCGCTAATCTCACAATGACGGCTAAATTAACTCGATTAATCTCCAGCTTCAGTTTGCCACGAATGATCCGAGACATATCTAGCAGATCTTCTAGGAGTTTGGCTTGAGATTTGGCGCTGCGTTCGATGGTTTCTAAGGCATTGTTAAAGGTATGTTGATCAAATTGCCGAGTTCGTAGCAGTTTTGCCCAGCCGAGAATGGCATTCAGCGGCGATCGCAAGTCATGAGATACCATAGCCACAAACTCATCTTTGGTTCTGTTGGCTGCTTCTGCTTGGGCGCGGGCGACTTGCTCTAATTGTAAAAGTTGGTGACGTTCAGCTTCTAGGTGTTTGCGATCGTCAATATCTGTACTTGTGCCAAACCACTTAATAACACTCCCTTGGTCATCTTTAATTGGTACAGCCCTGGCTAAATGCCAGCGATAGATGCCTTCACGGCTTTTGTAGCGCATTTCTTGTTCATAAGGCTCCCCTGTGCGTAAGGCTTCCATCCATCCTTGGATAGCTAAGTGAACATCATCTGGATGTACGATTTCTGTCCAGCCAAATTTCATTGCTTGGTCGATTGTTTGCCCAGTAAATTCATGCCATCGCTGATTGACATGCTCATATTCTCCATCCAAATTGCAAATCCACACCAGTTGCGGCATGGCATCAGATAAGTAGCGATAGCGTTCCTCGCTTTGGCGCAGGGCTGCTTCTGCATGTTTGCGTTGGGTGAGATCGAGAACAAAGCAAACGCTGTATCCTTGCGTCTGTCTGCCTTCTATTTGTGCAACTCCCAGGAGGATCGGCACACGAGTACTATCTTTGCGGATATATTCCTTTTCAAAAGGAGTGCAAATTCCAGAGGTTTGCAGTTCTTGGATTTTTTGTTGATCGATGGCTTGATATTCTGGCGGTGTCATGTCATTCCAGTGCAGACTTCCCGCTGCTAATTCGGCGCGAGTGTAACCAACTATGTCTAAAAAAGCATCGTTGGCCTCATATATGCGTCCGCTGAAGTCACCGAAGTAGATACCGACTACATTTGATTCTACAACCCGGCGGAACTTAGCTTCGCTTTGGCGTAGTGCAGCTTCATCTGATTTGCGATCGCTAATATCTGTGGTACTGCCAACTGCCCTAACTGCTTGCCCATTAGCATCTCGCGTAATTACTCCTTGATCCAGCACATACCGATATTGCTGATTTTTGTGACGCACTCTATACTCAACGCTATAGTGATTTTGATTGGCAGCCATTACCCGAAAGTAGTCACTTAAACTACTCTTATCTTCTGGATGAACTAGTTCATTCCACCATTGCTGATTTGCTTGTGTTTCTTCCAAAGAGTAACCTAAGATGCGGGTGATTCCTTCGGTTCTATCAACAGTGTTTTTCTTGATATCCCAATCATAAATCAAACAATTAACCGCAGCTGCTGCTAGTTGGAAACGCTCATTACTTAAGCGTAACTTCTCCTCTATTTGCTTGCGTTCTGTAATATCAATGACTGTACCTACAATCTGATGTAGTGACCCGTCAAGATTTCTGGTAAATATAGTATCTCGACTAAAAAACCAACGCCATTCGCCGTTGGCATGTCGCATTCGATACTCATTTTCGAGAATTGCACCATTTTCAGCTGATGCAAATTGCTGGAATTTAGTATGAAATTGAGCAAAATCTTCAGGATGCATCAAAGTGTGAAGTAAATCACCGCTCAAATCTGGAATTTGCTTTTGGGTATAGCCAAGTAGTTCTCCCACCTGATGATTAATATAGACATTTTGCTGTGTAACCAAGTCGTAAACATATAATAATCCTGGTGTAGTATCGGCAATGCGGGCAATAAAATTCTGAGTTTGTCGCAACTGTTCCTCTGCCTGTTTTTTTTCTGTTACATCCCGCCAAGATGCAACTAAGCCATCTCCCATTTTGGTAGCGCGAATATCAAAGACTCTACTTAATTGGGGTTTGCTATTAAAGATAATCGATTCTCTAACTAAAGATTCGCCAGTTTCTGCAACTTGGCAATATTCATCAAACAGACCACTTGTACGGTAAGCAGGTAGGATTTCACATAGTCCTTTACCAAGATGTTCTTCTTTATTGAGTTGATGACATTCACAGGCTACTGCATTCATATAATCAATGCGAAAGTCTACTATTTCCCCCGTTTGATTCCGCATGGCTGAGTAAATGCCAAAGCAGTCAAGCATGTTTTCTACAGAAGTGCGAAAACGCTCTTCACTGCGTTGTAGTTCCTGGCTCAGTTGTGTATTTTTGATTGCTGAGTAGATAGTAGAACACAAACCCTCTGCTGTCGTTTGTCCTTTAACTAGATAGTCATGCACGCCACTTTTCATTGCTTGTACAGCGATGGTTTCATTGCCATAGCCTGTCAACATAATTACAGGTGGTATAATTCCTTGGTGCTGCTGTTTTAATTGCGCGATAAATTCCAGCCCATCTAAGTCTGGGAGCAAAAAGTCTAATAAAATACCATCAGGCTGAAGCTGCCGACATAATGCTAATGCTCCCTCCCCCGATTCTTCCTCGAAAATTTTGTAGGTATGTTCTTGGTCTTGCAGCAGATAACGCCGATAGACCAGGCGGTCTTCAGGACAATCGTCAACGATTAAAACAGTCAGCGGTTGAGCCATGACTACTTGCTAACAGCATCTGGGAGAATTACAATATCCAGCCAATAATCTATGAAGCACTGAATAGTTTGCACTAGTCTTTTGATATCGATTGGTTTAAGAATATAACTAGCGACGCAGTATCGGTAACATATTTCAATATCTCTGGGGTTAGAAGAAGTGGTAAAGATCACCACAGGTATATTTTTTAAGTCTTTACTTTGTTTGATTTGTTCTAAAACTTCTCGTCCATCGGTTCCAGGCAAATTGAGGTCAAGTAAAATCACCGAGGGACGGGGAGCAATTTGAGGATCTGTATAAGACCCAGTGCGATAAAGAAAGTCCAGTGCTTCATCACCATCGGTACAGCGGAACACAGGATTAACTACGGCTTGTCGCTGCATGACTCGACGCAAAGCTTCATAATCTTCGTCGCTGTCTTCAATTACCAGTAACGGTTGGGCGGTCTTACTAATCATCATCTATTCAGTCCACTCCTTGCAATGTGAAATAGAAAGAACTACCTTCACCATAGGTAGACTCCACCCAGATTTTACCGCCATGACGCTCCACAATTTTCTTTGCAATTGTTAATCCTGCTCCTGTACCACCGCCATATTTACTTGGGCCGTGGAGTCGTTTGAAAATGCGGAAAATAGCGTCAAAGTGTTTTTCACGAATACCCAAACCGTTATCGCGGACATAGAAAATTATCGGTGCTGTTGGATGATCGATATAGCCAATTTCAATCCATTTTTCGGGTTTGTCGTTGTATTTGATGGCATTAGCGATGAGGTTATTGAAGACTTCGCCAACTTGGATGCGATCGCAGTACACTGTTGGTAATGGTCTAGGAATCCGGATCTCTACCTTCATTTCCTCAACCCGAGCGCTCAGCAAATCCAAATTTCGATGTACCACACCATTGAGATCAGTGTCCTGTATAGAAAGGTCTACCCTTCCTAAACGAGAAAAATGCAGTAGTGAATCGATTAAATCTTCCATCCGCTGAGTCAGACGTATCAGCGTTCTTAATTTATTCCTACCTTCCTCGTCTATGGTTTCGCCGTAGTCTTCTATTAAAAAATTTGAGTAATTGTGAATTCCCCGTAGCGGTTCTTTCAAATCATGAGAAGCAATATAAGCAAAAGCATCCAATTCATTATTACTCCTTGCTAATTCAATATTTAGCTGTGCCAATTCATCTGCTTTTCGCAATACTACGCCAATAATAGAGCTTCTTAACTCTAACGCTGCACTCACCTCGCTGGGTTTCCAGGGATAAGACTTCAACAACACCGTTTCTTTCCATAACTCAAAAGATTTACGGGGTGATAGGTGTATACTGCCATTTCCATCTACTTTTATCGGCTTATTTGGGTTCCCCCCCCAATTAACCGTTTGTACTATTTCTGGACGAAACCATAAAACACAGTTTTTCTGAGTTTTAGAAAAAGAAAGCGCCATCAAACCACTAGCTACATCCCGAATTTTCTCCGCTTGGGGATAAACTGACGATAAACTATCAGTATAAAAAATTTCTTGATGGTGATTTTGATAAATCCATTCCACCAAATCTTGAATATCCTCTTTTGCTGGGATGTTACCAACGGTTAAGCATTCTTTGTCAAAACAGATTGCTGCACCTTGAGCATTCACAAGATTGAGTAAATTAGGTTGATGTTTGATTAAACCTTCAATAAAGTTTTTTTCTGCTGACATGTACTCAACTAATTTACTATGGATAGATTTTAGCTGGATTTTATATTCACTATCTTCACTATCTTCTCTAGCACCCAATTCTAAAGATGTCATTTGTCCTAAAAATTCACAGGCATTACGAATTTCATAAGGAATATATTTGGGTGATTGATGATGACAGGCAATTAATCCCCAAAGTTGTTTATCTTTAATAATTGAAATCGACATTGATGCTGTCACACCCATATTGTGAAGATACTCAATATGGCAACGCGAGACACTCCGCAACACCGAGTTGCTTAAATCCAAAGGCTGCTCATTTAAAGGATTATTTTCAGGTAATATTGCTACTGGTTGGTAATTAGCATCGGGGATGATTCTCAACCAGTTTTTACTAAAAAGTTGTCTAGCTTGTTTGGGAATGTCCAAAGCAGGATAGTGTAAGCCTAAATAAGCAGGAAGTTGCTCAGCTTTTTCTTCAGCTATCACTACACCGCTAAAATCAACGTCAAACTGATAGAGCATCACCCGATCAAAGTTGGTAATTTTTTTGATTTCTTTGACAAGTATTTGCCCTAGTTCAGCTATATTAGCTGCACTTTGCAGTTTAGACATCGCTAGTTTAACTAGGTGATAAAATCTAAAAAAAACATTATCTTTTTCTGAAAATGCAGGCTCTAACTCTAAAATTAGTGATTGATCAGAACGATGAATTATACCATCAAAATGTACAATTTTGTTATGTGATTTAATCGTTAATTCAATGGGATTACTTAGTTGTAATTGTTCTGAGGATGAACAATCTTTCAAAAAGTTGATTTGATCTGCTTCTAATAAATTACTTAGAGGCTGATTGAGTAGTGCTTCAGGAGCTACACCCAAGAAAGAGTAAGTATTCTCACTGGTTTGTATAATAGTTAGCTCTGGTTCTTTTAATACTAAAAGCAATCCATGGGGTTGAATCGAGCCGGGGATGTGGATTGGTTCGTATTCACAGTTAGTAATATCAAATTCAAAAGAAATAGTAATATCGTTATCGCTCACTTATTGGTACCAATAAATACAAGTATTTTTATCATCAATATATATTTAATTTTTTGCGATATTTTGATATTATTCTCTATCTAAAGAGATATATCTAAAGTTAGATGTTGACAGATACAAATAAAATTTTCTCATTAAATATACTATTTATTAACGGAAAATTTATAAATGTCAATAAACCTCAACATAGATGAAATTAAATATAGATAAGCATGACAAATATAGGCGAATAATTAGGAGAGAATTTGATTATAGCTAGAGAAACTGAGTGATTTTCTCGAAAAAAATTGGTGCGATCGCATTCAAATCGCCAATGATATAGTTATCAAGGGAAAAGAAGAAGCTTACTCAAGATAATTCATTATTTCCCAAAGTTAATGGAGATATTATGCAACCTTCTCTACCTCTTGCGGGCTTAAATATTCTGGTAGTTGATGATGATGATGATAGTCGTTTTTATATTACTACTGTATTAGAAGCAGACGGAGCTAACGTTATGACAGTTGCATCCGTAGCAGCAGCACTAGAATTACTCTCAAAATTGCAACCAGATATCTGTGTTTGTGATATCGCTATGCCTGGTGAAGATGGCTATAGCCTAATTCGTAAGGTGCGTAGAATGCAACCAGATAGAGTTGGAAAAGTCCCTGCCATTGCCCTAACTGCCTATGGTGACAGCGAGGATCAACTACGTGCTTTAGAAGCAGGTTTTCAGACTCATGTTGCAAAACCTGTTGATCCAGGAGAGTTAGTTACAATTGTGGCAGATTTGGTAAGTACTTTTCAGAGGGTGTAGGGTATTGCTTCTCCTATCGCAGACGCTCTTGCTAGCTTGCTTCCCCGTAGGGGTACGACTTTACTCAGCAACCAATACCCATATATCCTAGTCTTTGTAAGATTAATTACGAATTACGTTAGCGCAGCGGTAGCGAGTCCTCGATAGCGTTAGCGACGCAGGAGCGTCGCGTCATTACGAATTACGAATTATCCATTGGGTATTCGTGAGAAACAAAGGGAATTTCTACTATTTCACCTTCTGTCTCTCCAACTTGAACTTTTAAACCCGCACCACCAGCTTTGGTGCGAATGTAACCCAAACCAAAGTAACCATCAGTAGTTTCTGTATAGCTTGTAAGTTTACCAATTTTTTCGTCTTGAATGGCGATCGCACTGCCAACTTCCGCAGGGGCACGGAGACGAATTCCCCATAGGTGTTGCTTTACACCTTTGTATGTATTTAACCGAGCGATGGTTTCTTGCCCAATATAACAACCTTTGTTAAACGAAATCGTCTGCCATAAACCCACTTCTAGCGGATTATAATCGTCTGTTAGTTCTGCATCTGGAGTTGGGCGTCCTTGTAATATTCGCAACACATCCCAACCGCGATCGCTCAACTCTAGTGCCCCTAATTGTAAAATTTGCTGCCATACCTTCTGTCGAGCAGCAGCTGGCAAAATTAACGTATACCCAGGTGAAGCTAAGCCGCTACCCACAGCAACGCGCACATCACCGTCAACTAAAAGATGATTAGCGTAGGGTTGACTAATAATTGCCCCTGCACCTAACTTTTCTACAACAGCATCACTTGCTGGGCCAATCAGGCTGAAGGTTGCAGTTTCATCAGTAATATCAGCTAGTTGTACCTTGTCAGCAAAAAAGATATAACGATCAAGCCATTGCATCACAAACTCACGACGACTGGGCGAAACCAACAGTAGCACCGCATCATCGAGAACGTAGCTACTCACCAAGTCAATCGTGCGAGCAGTAGATGTCACCATTACAGTATCACAGCCTTGTCCTGGCTTGAGACTTTGGAAATCGTTAGTACTTTGATTGTGTAAAAATCGGAGACGCTCATCATCATAAACACGGATGCGTCCCCAGTGCGAGCGGGAGCATACAGCAACCCCCACTGTTGCGGCTTGGATAGCTGCTGTGTCTTTACCGTCAATTGCAGATGTTGACATGATAATGAAATCGCCCTGTTTCAATGGTTCCGCATTGGGAATTCTAGCAAAAAATCAAGCCCTATCAATTCACCAACAGTATTCAGATTTTTGACATACCTCCTCGCCCTAAAAGTGCGAGGATTCCCAAGAATCACTTCTTGAGTTTTCTGCTTCGGCCCGTGCCAGCTAGACTGACGTTACCGTTAGTAAGAGCCGCATCCAGTTCACAGACAGTTTGTTTTACTTCCAGGTTATGCCCTAACCCAGAACTGGAAATTAATTCCAACCCGCGATTTCTAATTA
>JAHHHC010000025.1 GCA_019359515.1 Desmonostoc vinosum HA7617-LM4
TTGCTCAGTCGATTCATTCGTCTTTGGGCGTTGTTGCACAATTATTTTTTACATTACCACACAATAGTTACCCCTACTTTTACCTACATTGCAAACTCTGGCAGATGGGGGGAGAGTGAAAAACTACATTTGGGTTGGTTAAAACGAAAATTCTAGGAAATTGCTTACAAGTAACATTAAAGTTTCAATCCCTAATAGGGATTTGGGTTGGTTAAAACTAAATGATATTGATAATGAGCTAAAAATAGCTCAGTTTCAATCCCTAATAGGGATTTGGGTTGGTTAAAACCAGCGTGATCGCGTCTTGCAAATCATGAAAGAAGTTTCAATCCCTAATAGGGATTTGGGTTGGTTAAAACTGAATATTTTCCTTGATATCGTCAATTCGTTATCGGGTTTCAATCCCTAATAGGGATTTGGGTTGGTTAAAACTGGGGTACAGGCGCGGGCGCTGGGAATTCCTTGGGTTTCAATCCCTAATAGGGATTTGGGTTGGTTAAAACGTTGCTTATAACGCTCCGATAGATACAGGTGCTTGTTTCAATCCCTAATAGGGATTTGGGTTGGTTAAAACCTTGCTGAGTTTGCCACAACTCATCATTAAGCTCAAGTTTCAATCCCTAATAGGGATTTGGGTTGGTTAAAACATATGGTGGCAGATGTTGATGGTAATAGTTTCTTGGTTTCAATCCCTAATAGGGATTTGGGTTGGTTAAAACTCCTGCCCAGTTCCCCGGCAATCCCTCACATTCATAGTTTCAATCCCTAATAGGGATTTGGGTTGGTTAAAACTAAGAAATTCAAAACTCCACAGGGTCAATAACTCTGTTTCAATCCCTAATAGGGATTTGGGTTGGTTAAAACTAAGGACGGACGCGGTAGGCGATCGCATCAAAGAAGAGTTGAGTTTCAATCCCTAATAGGGATTTGGGTTGGTTAAAACTCTCAAGAAAGTATTGAATTGTCGGAGCAAATTCAACGTTTCAATCCCTAATAGGGATTTGGGTTGGTTAAAACCTTGCCTTCCCTTTTCATTTCCTCACGCACTTTTTCAAGGTTTCAATCCCTAATAGGGATTTGGGTTGGTTAAAACGCCACTCCTTCTCTTTAAGTTGCCAATACCACCCCAGTTTCAATCCCTAATAGGGATTTGGGTTGGTTAAAACTGGCCCCGAAAATGCCAAGTTTAGCGGCAAGTATGTTTCAATCCCTAATAGGGATTTGGGTTGGTTAAAACTTCGCCTTTATATCAAGCACCTCCAGGATGGAGCGGTTTCAATCCCTAATAGGGATTTGGGTTGGTTAAAACTGATTTGAAAGCTGCTTTGTTTTTAATTTCTCGGTTTCAATCCCTAATAGGGATTTGGGTTGGTTAAAACCCCCTAATATCACCTTCTTTGTTGGAATGGTGAACGTTTCAATCCCTAATAGGGATTTGGGTTGGTTAAAACTAGCAATATCTACAGCGCCGATTGTCACCTCGCCGTTTCAATCCCTAATAGGGATTTGGGTTGGTTAAAACGCTGTAATACGGCGGTTGATCGCACGTCTCACCGTGTTTCAATCCCTAATAGGGATTTGGGTTGGTTAAAACTACTATCAATATTGAAATCAGGTTTTATTGTTGGGTTTCAATCCCTAATAGGGATTTGGGTTGGTTAAAACCAGCACGGACTTGCCAGCACCCATGCCACCGTGAATCAGTTTCAATCCCTAATAGGGATTTGGGTTGGTTAAAACTCGCTCGCAGCTACGAACAAAATAACTGCCTTGACTGTTTCAATCCCTAATAGGGATTTGGGTTGGTTAAAACGGTACGGTACAACGGCAAGGGGGATTTTGCGATGAATTTGTTTCAATCCCTAATAGGGATTTGGGTTGGTTAAAACAATAAAATAGTTGAGGATGCGGACATATTTTTTAGTTTCAATCCCTAATAGGGATTTGGGTTGGTTAAAACTTCTAAATTCGCTTGCTTGGGGGTACGGCCGCGTAACCAAGTTTCAATCCCTAATAGGGATTTGGGTTGGTTAAAACTTGTGGCAGCAAATCGACTCTAAGTTCAAAGCTCTTATTTTTGTTTCAATCCCTAATAGGGATTTGGGTTGGTTAAAACATTGATAAAGGCGATCGCACTAGTAATTGTTTTTGGTTTCAATCCCTAATAGGGATTTGGGTTGGTTAAAACATGGAAGAAGTGTTGGGGGAGGGAGTCATCAAAATAGTTTCAATCCCTAATAGGGATTTGGGTTGGTTAAAACCTTCGGCTAATTTCTTGGGCCTTGCCATCTAGATTTAAGTTTCAATCCCTAATAGGGATTTGGGTTGGTTAAAACGTTTACTGACTGCAATTGCACTAAAAGCCAAGGAATATTTGTTTCAATCCCTAATAGGGATTTGGGTTGGTTAAAACTCGAGAAAGGTTAGGAACTGATGTTACTGATAGGTTTCAATCCCTAATAGGGATTTGGGTTGGTTAAAACCTATGTCCAATCCTACCAGATTCACCCCCCTACAACCTGTTTCAATCCCTAATAGGGATTTGGGTTGGTTAAAACTTGCGATCGCCTAGAAATGGATACATTAGGCAGATTACCTACAACCTGTTTCAATCCCTAATAGGGATTTGGGTTGGTTAAAACTTTCCACTACCAGAAGCCCCAATAATGGCAATGTGTTTCAATCCCTAATAGGGATTTGGGTTGGTTAAAACTATTGAGGCGGTGGATAAGGTCTGGTACGTAGGCGTTTCAATCCCTAATAGGGATTTGGGTTGGTTAAAACGCAACCATCCCTTGGCAGCACGGACAATGAACCGGTTTCAATCCCTAATAGGGATTTGGGTTGGTTAAAACTTTCTTGAAGAAACCGAGATTTAGCATCTCCAGTAATGTTTCAATCCCTAATAGGGATTTGGGTTGGTTAAAACTTGATGTATTCTCTTCCGCGCTACACATCAAAGGTTTGTTTCAATCCCTAATAGGGATTTGGGTTGGTTAAAACTTCTTGAAGATTTTTTATCTTCTTGAAACTATGGTGTTTCAATCCCTAATAGGGATTTGGGTTGGTTAAAACTCGATATGGGGGTAAACTTGGTTTATCGTTTTGTTTCAATCCCTAATAGGGATTTGGGTTGGTTAAAACCGCTGGGGTCTGTAAGCCTTGATATATTTGGTTTTCAAGGTTCAATAGTGGCAACCTGTAGCTAAGATACCTTTTCAGACGCTTGGTTGTCAAGAGCGCAAGAATAATAAATAACCTCAAAAGCAATTCTGGTAAGGATTTGGGGTGGTGGTGTCAACCTTCAAAACCCTCAAAGAGGATTCAAAGCTAGAGAGGATAAGCTTTTCAAGCACAAAATTTTGTTTTGTTTGAAAAACACCTACTGGTTGACACCATAATTACTAATTCACATTAGGCGTAATTCTGTAATCTATGCAGAAAGCGTAAAACTGCTATATAAACCCTAAAAAAGTCTAGACATTTATTTCTTACTTTAATGGGAGCATGGGAGCGGTTATCCCTCAGAGGATGCTTGAAAAGTTTTGGGTGAATATAATTCGCTACTACACAAGCGAAGCCCACCTCCTTTGGAAAACACGGAAAATCGAGTTCTTGAAACCCACGGAGGTGGGTTTTGTCTGTATAGTCGCGATTTCTAATCGCCGGGGTAGTATTAATTTAGACTTTTTAAACAACCTCTCAGTAAGCTTTCACGATGAAGCCAACCGTGATAAATTAATTGCTCTCTTTCCCTCTGCCCTCCTGCGGTCTTAATAATAGGTCTTTAAGCAGACACAATATTATATTCAAATATTCTCAATTTGAAATTCTCGTGGATTTTTCAAAATAAAAATATCATTTTCTTTCACTAAATCACCCGTACATCCTCTTTTATAAGGCGTTTTACGACATCTACAGATATCAGCTAAAAGTAGTACAATAAAACTACAAACTTTAGTATTGCTGTAATCATACTGTAAATCAGTTGATATATTGTGTAACAAGTTGAAGGGGGTGATTGTAGTGTTGTCATGTTTTGAGATAGCAGATTACTTTATTTGGTTAGCAAATGAAACAGGTTCTTTTATTAGTAATCTCAAACTGCAAAAACTTGTATACTATGCTCAAGCTTGGTATGTGGCGTTGTATGACATTCCCTTATTCGCAGAAGATTTTGAAGCGTGGATACATGGCCCTGTAATACCTGATTTGTACCAGAAATATAAGCATTTTGGATGGCAACCAATTTTAGAAGATGCTAAACCAAAATTACCCCAAAACATTCAAGAGTTTCTAGGTGAAGTTGCACAAGAGTATTTTGCTTGTGATGCTTATGAACTAGAGAAAATGACTCATGCTGAAGCACCTTGGAATTTGGCTAGAGGAAACATACCAGCTGATGCACCTTGCAACGCAGTGATTAAAAAGGAGTGGATAAAGGAGTATTACGGTTCTCGTGTCGAAGAAAAAGATTAAGAAGACTGAAGTTACTAAAACCAGTAAATCAAGCATTCAACTAACAAAGCTGAAGCCAACTCAAGGCATCAGCTTTTCGTTTAAATATTATCAGGATGATCACAGCAAGTTTTCCTGTAGCGAAAAAGAAGTAATCTACTGGTTGACTTTGCTTGATCGATTAAAAGCTTTATCCAGTTTTTCAGCTAAAGAATTATTGGTAAATCGTAGCAGTAGCCTCAGATGTCATCCCATCAAGTGGACAGATACTAGCGAAAGCGAATTTGGTCTACTAAACGAAGAACAATTAGTTGATACACCATATCAGTTTTCTCTCTCTTCAAATGAACATGGTAGAGTTCATGGATTCTTTATTGAAGAGATTTTCTACATTGTTTGGCTAGACCCAGATCATCGGCTGTACTCTGCTAGAAATTAATTTATTAATAGAGAAATAAAAATGCGTAGCATCATTATTTCAAGCCCACGATTTGAATCGTGGGGTAATAATTACGAATTGGAGCGTAGCGACTTGACTCGTCGTGTTTTCATTCAAATTTTTTAACCTATCAACTAGCTTCAACTGATTTTACCAGTTGAAACCAATGGATAGGTTAAAGCTAAATAGACCTTGAGTTTTAGATACAGTCTAAAATTGTGGAAACTCTAGCACAGCAAAGTAAAAAAACAGACTTTTATCAAAAGATAAAAAAGTTATTTTATTAAGCTTTCTACTCATGCTTTTTTGCCCTATGACTTCACTGTAGGCTGAGTCAGCACTGCTGTATTTCGGTTTTCTGCGTTGGGTAGGCGCGTGATAGTTAATAGTGGTACTTCTTGTCGGCACGACTGGCAAAACCAATATAGTTCACCATGACGGACATGACGTAAGAGGGAACCACCGCAACATGGGCAAGTGTTGGCTCTCATACTCATACCAATGTCCTCCTCAAAAAAACTTGTTTAAGATTTGTAAAAAAAGTTGTTAATTAAAACTGGATTTTAGCGGCGTGAATGCGTCCATTCGATTTTATGCGCTCTTGAATAATTTGTCGGTAGATATCTTCATAACTATTAACCATTTGGTTAACACTAAATTTGTTTTCTACATATTCCCGACAGGTTTGACGATTTAGTTTCAAAGCTAATGGAATCATTGCCGCCATTTCCTCATAGCTATGGCAAACAAATCCACAGACCCCATGGTCAATTACTTCTGGTACAGAACCTAAACCCATAGCGATTACTGGTGTACCAGTTGCCATTGACTCAGTCATCACTAAGCCAAAAGGTTCTTGCCAATTAATGGGGAAGAGAGTTATTGCAGCATTACCCAGAAGTTCAACTTTTTGGGCGTGGTTAACTTCGCCTAAATACTCAATTTGTTGACCATCGATGTAAGGGGCAATCTCTTGTTCAAAAAACTCAGAGTCTACTGCATCAAGCTTTCCAGCCATCTTTAAGCGCCAACCATTTTGCTTAGCAATTGCGATCGCACGATCAGGGCCTTTTTCGGGTGAAAAGCGCCCTAAAAATGCCAAATATGGCTGGTCTTGTGGTTGGCTAACAAAGTTGTAATCTTCGGGATTAATCCCGTTATAAACCGTGCCAACATAGTTGAGATTAATCTGACGTTGCGCGTTACTAATGCTGACGTATGGTTGCTGGTGGTGATAGATATATACGTTGCGGTTGTCTTTTGTAAAATTGCCGTGCAGTGTATGCACTGTGGGTGTTTTTGTGATCAAGCTCGCTAAAGCTAATGCCGAAATGCCTACATGGGAATGAATAATATCAAATTCCGCAGCGCGTTGATAAACTTGGCTTAGTTCTAGCATTTCATACGCTGCATACTCTTGGATATGAGGTTCCAAACGCAATGCACGTGGATAAACTGCTTCTAAACGAGCCAGAGTTTGAGAATCGCCAGAGGCAAATAAAGTTACCTCATGACCGCGACGAACTAGTTCATCAGTCAAGCGACTTACTACTAGTTCAATTCCTCCATAATTAGGAGGTGGAACTCTTTCCCATAAAGGGGCAACTTGAGCGATTTTCATAAGTTGTTTTGGTTCAGTTGGTGAGATTTTCCTCAAGCCAATAAATTACTTCATTAATTTTATGAGGAGAGAGCATTTGTACTTAGCTCTTTGAAATTTAAATTAACCTAACTGATTGCCAAAAGCGCAATATCGGTTAACCGCACCGTATGCTAATCTGTCCCCGATAAAAATTTTAGATTATCGGTAACATTCAGCAAGCAACTCCAATCTCTAAATTACAGTTCATGAGAAACTATTTGCATCTGTCTTGGGGATCATAATACTAGAAAAAATTTTGTAGCGAAACTTACAAAAATGCATACTTTGTAGCTAAAAAGACTAAATTAAGATATGGGATCAAGTGATTAAAGATGAGTTTAGCCATTTTGACTAAACGAAAAAATTAAGTTTAACTATTAAATATACGTGCAAAATTACATAATTCTTAAAGGATAATCAATTAAAATACTGATCACCAGCTAATGAAAATTGCTACTTGGAATGTCAACTCGATTCGCACTCGCCTAGAACAGGTTATCGATTGGTTAAATCAAAATCCCGTTGATGTCCTCTGTTTGCAAGAAACCAAAGTTGTAGATGCTGAGTTTCCGCGATCGCCATTTGAGCAATTAGGTTATCATCTTTATTTGTCAGGACAGAAAGCTTACAATGGTGTAGCCTTAATCAGCCGTCAACCACTTGCAAATGTAAGTATGGGGTTTTCAGAAATTCTGGCAGATCTACAACCCGAATGGAATGAGCAAAAGCGGGTGATTACAGGTGTCATTGACGACATTCAAATTGTGAATCTGTACGTTCCTAATGGCAGTGCAGTGGGTAGCGAGAAATATGATTATAAGCTGCGCTGGTTAACAGTATTAAGAGAATATTTGCAAACAATCCTCTCATCACAACCTGCTATTTGTGTGTGTGGCGACTTCAATATTGCTCTAGAAGCTAGAGATATTCACGACAAAGTTATTACCGAAAATCACATTATGGCATCCGAACCAGAGCGTCAAGCCTTGCGCGATGTGATTACACTAGGATTTGCTGATGCCTTTCGCAAATTCACACAAGAAGGTGGACACTACAGTTGGTGGGACTATCGCGCCGCCGCCTTTCGTCGCAATCTCGGCTGGCGAATTGACCATCATTATCTCACACCTGTTCTGTATGAGCGTGCTAAAAGCTGCATCATCGATGTCGCACCTCGAAAATTAACCCAACCCAGCGACCATGCACCGGTGGTTGTAGAGTTGGGGAATAGGGAATAGGGAATGGGATATTTGTATTTCTAAATTACGAATTATTTTGGCCTTTATCTCTATCTAGCTTCTCTTGGATAGCTTGTCGGCAATACTCAGGAGGGTTATCTATGGTAGACAATTCCTCTTTCATAGTTTTGGTGATACGCAGGTTAAGACGTTCGGTTAGCGATTCTTCTCGTTCCGACTTAAATGGTTTTAAATTTTCTGGTGTACCTTGAGGATTAGGCATTTATGTAGAAATATAAATAAAATTTAATCACTGGTATGCTCGAGATTAAACTGTTTTTATCAGTGGGTATCATCCCTAGAAAAGTTTTTACCCACCGATACCACTTTTGCAAATGGATAATCTTATTTTATGTTCACGCGTTCCGAACTTGAAGTCTTGATGATCGCGCAACTAAGAATTTTGTGCGCTAGATATGGACTAAGACCAATCGGTTAACACTCAACTGTCAATCCTCAACAACAATTTACCTGACTAAGCTACAAGTATTGATTCACGGTAATTATATGTTTTTGGTAACTGGAGCAACGGGAGGAATTGGTCGCCGGGTTGTGCGACTCTTACGCCAACGAGAGCAGTCTGTGCGGGCATTTGTCCGACTCACCTCGCGCTACAGCGAGTTAGAACATCGGGGTGCAGAAATCTTCATTGGTGATTTACACTCAAAACAAGATATCCAGAAAGCTTGTCAAGGCGTCCAGTATATAATCAGCACCCACGGTTCTGGTAGCGATGCCTTATCAATCGATTATCGCGCCAATATTGAATTGATAGACCAAGCAAAAGCCAACGGAGTACAACACTTTGTTTTTATTTCTGTATTGGGAGCCGACCGGGGGTATGAAGATGCGCCCGTATTTAAAGCCAAACGAGCGGTAGAGCGTTACTTGCAAGCTAGTGGCTTAAATTACACTATTTTACGCCCAGCTGGATTAGCATCAAACTTACTGCCACTAGCAGAACGGTTTCGTGAAACAGGGTTGTATCTACTCATCGGCGATCGCAAAAATCGTACCTCAATTTTGAGTACCGATGACTTAGCAAAGATAGTAGTTGATTCTGTAACACTTGAAGGCGCTCATAACCAGACCTTATCAGTTGGAGGCCCGGAAATTTTATCACGAGCCGATATTCCTCGGATTTTTGCTCGGATCTTCAACAAAGAGCCAGTAATAATTAACCCACCACTATTATTTATTGATGGGTTACGGGGTGCATTAGGTTTATTTAATCCCCAAGCACAAACGAGCTTAGGAACTTATCGTACACTGCTAGCAAATGAATTTTTCTGCACCAAAGAGGAAATCGCCAAACTAGAAGCAATTTTCAACTTTCAATTGGAAACATTAGAAAATTTTTTGCGGCGCTATTTAGCAGTTTGAATGAATGGGGAGTAGGGAGTGGGGAGTAGGGAGTGGGAGGGGATGAGGGGGATGTCGTTTGACTTTGCTCATTAGCCAAAAGATGAGGGAGTGAACAAGAAATTTTCTCCGCGTCCCCGTGTCCCCGCGTCCCCGCGTCCCCCTTCGGGTGACGCTCGCTAACGCTGCGCTAACGCAGTCGCCTGCGGAGGGAAACCCTCCTTTACTCGCTGTCTCACCGTGTCCCCAATCCCCAGTCCCCAATCCCCAGTACCCAATCCCCAGTCCCCAATCCCCAATCCCCAATCCCCAATCCCCAATCCCCATTCCCATTCCAAAATTCTATGAGAAATTCCCTATCCGCAAATGCTGCCCAAGCACGTCAAACAAGACAGCGATTCGCTAAACCAGAAGAACAACTAACTTATGAGTTGGGAAAGGCAGTACAGGAATTACCGCCATTGTATACTAGGTTACTAGCAGCCACGGTTAGTATGATAGTATTTGGTGCGATCGCCTGGGCCCATTTCTCGCAAGTAGATGAAGTGGCAACAGCACCAGGAGAATTGATTGCTTCTGCTCAAGTCAGACCAGTAACATCTTTGGGTGGTGGTTCTATTGTCGCTGTTAACGTGCAAGAAGGCGATCGCGTCACCAAAGGTCAAGTATTAATTCAACGAGATCCAGGTTTGCAACAAACCGATGTCACTCGCTTAGCGAAATCCACTCTCTTAATTCAAGAAGACTTGCGACGTTTAGATGCAGAACGCATTGGTGGTAAAACTGCTGGTACGAAACTGCAAGATGAACTCTTAAGTTCGCGCCTACAAGACTACCAAGCACGTCAAGCAGCAGCAGAAGCAGAAGCCAATCGCCAACAAGCACTCATCGATCAGGCTAAAGTCCGCTTAACTCGTTTGCAAGAAAACTTAGTCAACGCCAAAACCAGTCTAGAAAACGCTAAAACCAACCTAGCCAACGCCGAAAATATCCGCACCAAAATCGAAAGCAACCTAGAAATCGCTAAACAAAGAGAGGAAAGCCTACGCACCCTCATTACCCCCGGTGCTGTCCCTCGTGTTGATTACCTAGAAGCGCAAGAAAGATTAAATCGTGCAACTACAGACATTACCAAAGCACAAGATGAAGTGACCAACGCCCGCAATAAAATAACAGAAGCTCAAGACAAAGTTACATCTCTAGAAAAAGATATCGCTGCCCAAGCGCAAGAAATTCGCCAAGCCCAACAAGCCTATCAAGGCGCACGCAATCAAGCCCAGCGTGTAGCATCAGAACGCCAAAGTGAAATTTTGACGCAGATAAACAAGCGTCAAGAAGAACTAACCAACGTTCAAGGTCAATTAAATCAGGCAAGAAAGCAACAAGACCTAGAAACTATTGAGGCCCCTGTTGCCGGTACAATTTACAGAGTTAAAGCCACCAAGGGGCCAGTGCAATCGGGTGAAGAATTGCTGTCAATTTTACCCGAAGGGGAACAAATGCTCTTAGAAGTCAAAGTCCTCAACCGTGACATTGGCTTTATACGTCAAGGAATGAAAGCAAAAGTAAAAATGGCAACTTTTCCCTTTCAAGAATTTGGCACTATTGATGGCGAAGTTGCTCAAGTTAGTCCCAATGCAGTTGTTGATAAAGAATTGGGCTTAGTTTTTCCTACAAGAATCAAGTTAAATAAACATTCGGTCAACGTTCGAGGTCAAGAAGTAGAATTCACTCCCGGCATGACTGCCACAGGTGAAATTGTCACTCGTAAAAAATCAATCTTGACATTTATCACTGAGCCTGTAACGCGACGATTTAATGAAGCATTTTCAGTGAGATGATTGAGAATTGGTGAGATTAGCCCCCGTCTTGGCGGTCTTTGTTACGATAGCGCAGCGTAAAGCCTGCGGCATAGCTTCGCTTAGAGCGAGTCTTCTCCCAAGGGGAGACGCATTCGCGAACGAGCGTCTGGGGGACTGGCGAATTGGAAATTGATTATGGCTCTTTGCGTCCTCAGTCCCCACTCCCAAAAGTGCTTTCAATCAAAACCTGCTCAAATATCTCTGATACTCTTTTAGCTGGGTTTCAAGTTGATTGATTATTTTATAAACATCTAGGTTATTGTTAGGTTTGTCAGTGTCATCATCGTCGTTGCCGTCAGTACTTTTGTTGCTGAAAGTACTTTCGTAGTAACGAAATTGTGAGCCTAAGTCTAAATTTAGGAATGAGTTATTGCTTGTAAGTGTTGAGATGACACTTTGAATTGTTGAGCTAATATCTAAACTAGAAATATTTGCTGGAGTAATATTTTCTGGTATTTTTGTCATGAATTGACCTATTAAAGAGCCAAAATTGAAGCTAGAGGATGTCGATTGTGTAGTGAACTGATTGATGAAATAGTTAATATCGAAGTTGAAGTTAGAATTAGCAACTTGTGTATTATTTCCTGCTGTCTGTGTAACTATCTCTCGCACTTGAGCATCGGTCAAGTTACGGTTAGCACTTAGCATTAGGGCAACGACACCAGCAACATGGGGAGTTGCCATAGATGTACCAGTATATTTGGCATACTGATTACCTGGTACTGAAGAGTAAACACTGACTCCTGGAGCTGTAACATAAGCAAGTGGATTTGACCCAGCTCGGTTAGAAAAGTCGGCTATGTCATCGTTGCGGTCTGTGGCCCCTACTGCAAGCCCCCACTGATTTGCATAGCTAGCTGGATATTCTGGTACTGATTCTCCTTCGTTGCCAGCAGCCATCACGACTATCACACCTCTGCTACTGGCATATTCAACGGCTGACTTTAAAGTATTATTAGAATACTTGCCTCCTAAACTGAGATTAATAACGTTAGCTCCATTTTCTACAGCGTAATAAATACCATTGGCGATCGCAGCATAAGAACCAGAACCAGAGTCATTCAAAACTTTAACTGGCATGATTTTTGCACCATAAGCAACGCCGGTTACACCATAATCATTATTCTCTCCAGCAATAGTGCCAGAAACATGGGTGCCATGACCGTTGCCATCCATAGTGTTGTTGTCACTATTGGAAAAGTTCCAACCATAGTTATCGTCAACGTAGCCGTTACCATCATCATCTACGCCGTTGCCAGCAATTTCATTGGCATTCGTCCAGATGTTATTTCTCAAATCCTCGTGATTGTAGTCAACTCCAGTATCTAAAACAGCAACAGTTACGCCTTGACCTGTGTATCCCTGTGCCCAAACCTCTGGGGCATTAACGGAATCTACCCCCCAATTATTACCATCCAAGTTAGGAACATCAGCAAAAGTGTTCTGACCAATAGCGCTAGCCACTGCGGCAGCGGCATTAATTGAGCCATAACCAGAGGTGGAATTATAGTTTTCAGTACTAAATGTAGCGGCGTTACTAGTATTTTCTACATCACTGCTATTGAGTAGATTTATGTCAGCATCGTCTGTTTTTGAACTAAAGCTACTACGACTGCTAAAGCTAAGGTCATTTTTATTATTAAAAGTATCAACTGAGGAGATAGGAGTAACGTTTAGCTGTTTATTCAAAAATAAATTGTTACTAACATCATCAAGAGACATAAGTATTTTCTCCTCAAATAAAGTGATGTTTTATTGACAGCATAAACTGCTACAACCTTTGGAATAAGGTTATAGAATGAATGCAAATTTACCACCATTGCCAATAATTACTACGAAATTCAACAGTAAAATGCTAAATTTCTTACAAAAATGACTTATCTATTTATTGGTCGCATTATAGCTTTTATAAAATCCCTGTAATAATTTGTTGCTTCAGCGTTGCTTTGTGGCTGAGAAGAGGCAGATTTAGCTAAGATGTTTATGAAAATACGCTATATTTAATAACTCAGTAATTCTAGTTTTTAATAATTTGTTTTACTCTTTTGTGATCGATATTTGATGAATTCTAATTGTTGGGTTCTGCATATAGCAAATTGCCAGCAAGTAAGGTTAATGATAGATTTAATCCATGAATTAAATCTATTGAAGAATTTTTATTTTCATGCAGAGAGTTATGAGAGAATTATGCTATCTGCTTTTTTGGCGAGTTTAATTCTCGCTGTCTGATGTCAATAGAATTCGTCCACAATTTTGATTTGCTGGTACAGCTTCCATCATCTTTTTGGGATTGGGTAAATCAAGGTTGTTCATGAGTTCGATAAACTGGTTACGGCTGTGTTCGGCAAAGCGGGGATTCCAAAGCTTTTCTTCGCCAATGGTAGATACTGTCTGTCCCTGGTAATCATGAGCAGGATACACCAATGTGTCATCCGGTAAGGTGAATAACTTATGAGTGACGGCATCATAGAGTGACCCTGCATCACCATTCTGAAAATCGGTACGACCACAACCCCGAATGAACAGCGCATCCCCAGTTAACAGATGAGTACTGTTGACTAGATAAGCCATATGGCTATCGGTATGACCAGGAGTTGCGATCGCTTGCATCTCTACATCCCCTATGTGTAAAATATTGCCATCTGCAACGTAGCGGTCTGCACAGGTAGCTTCAGCTTTCTGGGGTAAAATTCCCAGGCAACCTGTGAGTTTTCTGAGTCTGTCTGTGGCTGTGATGTGGTCAGCGTGAATATGAGTTTCTAAACAGTAGCGCAGAGTTAGCCCCAATTCTCGCAACAGTTGCAAATCGCGCTCCACTTGTTCTAATACTGGATCAACTAGGATAGCAACTTTAATTGAGCGATCGCCAATTAAATAAGTATAGGTACTTGATTCTTGATCGAACAGTTGACGAAATAACATAGTAGATTTCCACTGAGCTAGTCTTCTTCAACAGCAGCATAAAGTTTCACGTCGAAAATTTCAGTAATTCCTGAGCTAAATTCGCCTGTAAAAGGGAAAGTCGGGGATCTGATCACCGTTAACCACTCAAATTTAATGAGATAAATTACTATTCTAAATGCAGAGAATTTAGAGAAAGCGTAGACGCGGAGCGGCTCATCGTTAGACATCGCTATGATTGGGTTGATAAGTTTTGAGCGATCGCTTTCCTTGGCTGTATTTAAACGGAATCATCACGAATGATCGTTAAACCTAAAATTTTATAAGAAGCTAACATCTCATCAGACACAATTGGGGCAGTTACAAGGTAAGTCAGCGCGTGAATAGACTCGACAACATAGGGAGCAGCAGTATCTAACTTTGCTGCTGTTGCCAACCCAACTACCTCGGCCGCCCTATTAATCATTGCTCGTTTTACATGGGCTTCATCTAAGTTAGGTACGCTAATTCCCATCTCCGGATGCAGGCTACAAACTCCTAACATGCACAAATCTGCACGAATCATTTGTAATGACTCTATTGTGGCAGCACCGACATTAACTAAAGCTTTTTTATAGAGTTGTCCACCTAACATGACAACTTCAATGTGAGGATGATCTGCTAAAGCAACAGCAATGGGAGGGCTATTTGTGATGACTGTTGCTTGCAAGTCCGCAGGTAAATGACGAGCTACTTGCAGGGTTGTTGTGCCTCCATCTAAAATAACCACCTGCCCTGTACATACTAATTTTGCAGCTGCACGGGCGATCGCTTCTTTTTCTTTTGGTGCTTGTTTTTGACGATCAGTATAACTTGCGGTTGCTGGAGAACTCAACAGCGCCCCTCCATGAACGCGCTGTAATAAACCAGATTCTGCCAGTTCTCGCAGATCCCGACGAATCGTATCCTCAGAAACCTTGAGAACATCACTCAATTCTGATGAAAGCACCTTTTTATCGCGACGCAAAATTTCCAAAATGTATTGTCGGCGCTCTGCGGTTAGCATAATTGGTTTTCCTGAAATTGCACGTTTGATCTTGAAATTAATTGTTTAGGAGTTTATACTCATTAATACGCAGGTTTTTGCATTTTTGTCAGCGATTTTAATTTTATTCAAGCACATTCATGCACATTCGTGTGTATGAAATGGGGAGTGGGCTTCTCCTGTCGGAGACGCTCCGCGAACGACTTCGCTCAGCCCACGGAGATGAGGGAGTGAGGAAGACGCGGGGACGTGGAGACGCGGAGAATAACCAATTCCCAATTCCCAGTCCCCAGTCACCAGTCCCCAATTCCCAGTCCCCAGTCCCCAGTCCCCAATTCCCACGAGAAATTAACCATGACTATTACTAATACTCAATTTCCCATCGAACTCAGTGCTTACAAACCTCTAAAACTTAATCCAGCGAATCCCACTCTCACAGATGAGCAGCGAGAAATACTAAAAGCAAACATACAACTTTGTCGTGATGCGATCGTTTTTTTTACAGCAACAGGAGCTGCTAGAGGAGTGGGCGGTCATACTGGTGGCCCTTACGATACAGTACCAGAAGTGATGATTCTCGATGCATTTTTCCGGGGAGTATCAGATCAGTTTGTGCCGATTTTCTTTGATGAGGCAGGACATCGAGTTGCAACCCAGTATCTCATAGCAGTTCTGCATGGTGAGTTGAACGCTGAGCAACTTTTACGCTATCGTGAAGCACATTCTGGGCTACCGGGACATCCTGAACTAGGGCTAACTCCCGGTGTTAAGTTCAGTTCTGGACGGTTGGGACATATGTGGCCCTACGTCAATGGTGTAGCGATCGCCAATCCAGATAAAATAGTCTTCTGTCTTGGTTCTGATGGTTCTCAGCAAGAAGGTAATGATGCTGAAGCTGCACGCTTGGCTGTTGCTCAGAATCTCAATGTCAAGCTGATTATTGATGACAATGATGTGACGATCGCCGGCTATCCTTCTAAATACTTACCTGGTTATAGTGTTACCAAAACCTTAGAAGGTCACGGAATCAAAGTACTTTCAGGAGATGGCGAAGACTTAGATGATTTATATCGTCGCCTTTGCGAAGCAGTAATTACTCCTGGGCCAGTTGCTGTAATCAACAAAAGACCCATGTGTCCTGGCATTGAAGGCTTGGAAGGCTCTAATCACGGACATGACGTGATTTCAGTGGAACTAGCGATTAAATATTTAGAATCTCGTCAACACACAACAGCTGTCGAATATCTCAAAAGTATTCAAAAACCCAAACAAACCTATACTTTTCTTGGTTCTAGCCATCAATGGGGAGCTAATCGCAATGTATTTGGTGATGCGGCAGTTGCCATTTTAAATCGTATGAGTGAAGCAGAGCGCATTTCCAAAGTATTAGTTATTGATAGTGACCTTGAAGGTTCTTGTGGTTTGAAAAAGATTCACGATGCCTATCCAGAAATCTTTGTCCCTTCTGGGATTATGGAACGCGGTAACTTTTCTGCGGCTGCGGGATTTGGTATGGCTGAGGGTAAGCAAGGTATTTTTGCCACCTTCAGCGCCTTTCTCGAAATGTGTATTTCCGAAATTACAATGGCCAGGCTGAACTACTCCAACGTCCTTTGTCATTTTTCTCATGCGGGTATAGATGATATGGCAGATAACACCTGTCATTTCGGTTTGAATAATATGTTTGCTGATAATGGTTTGGAAGATGGTTACTCTACAAGTTTGTATTTTCCGGCTGATGTCAATCAAATGAAGGCTTGTTTAGAAGCTGTGTTTTTTGAGCCTGGATTGCGGTTTATTTTCTCCACTCGTTCTAAAGTACCTAACATTCTCGACAACAACGGCAACGATTTATTTGGCAGTAATTATAAATTTGTTCCTGGGAAAGATGAGGTAATTCGAGAAGGAACAAAAGGCTACATTATCAGCTTTGGCGATGCCTTATATCGTGCGCTTGATGCTGTCGAACGTCTAAAGCAAGAAGGCTTAGATGTAGGATTGATTAATAAGCCAACTTTGAATATTACCGATGAAGAAATGATGCTCAAAATTGGTAAAACTTCTTTCGTCCTGGTTGTTGAATCTTTTAATCGTCGAACTGGATTAGGTAGTCGTTTCGGTTCTTGGTTATTAGAACGCGGGTTAACTCCCAAATATGCTTATCTTGGTACTCATCATGAAGGTTGCGGTGGTTTGTGGGAACAGTTCCCGCATCAAGGTATTGATCCGTTGAGTATTATGAATAAGGTCAAAGAGTTGGCTTCATAGTTAAGATTTTGCCGGATCACACAGAGGCGCGAACTTTTGCGCCTTTCTTTGCGTCTTTGCGTGAGATAAAAAAATATTTATTTTGAAATCTAGCTATTGCCAGATATCTTTATCCTCAAGGACGTTATAATCTACATCTGTTGCAACGAGAGATTTGCTTGTGGATGCTATATTAGAACGATCGCATGAACTCAAACAAGCCTTAGTTGATTTTGTCCTCGACGCAGAAGGCGAACTAGCACAAGCACTAGAAACCTATGCAGCAGAACAGTCTCGCCGTGGTAGTGGCGATAATAAACAGCAAGACTTAATTATTGATAGCTTTATTACCGAAGGCAAAGTTAACGAACAGTCCCCAATAGAGTTGTTTGTTGCTAGCCATCCAGATTTATCACCAAGCGATCGTAATCTCCTCAACAGCTGGCATCATAGTTTTATTGGTTTATTTGCGATCGCCAACATCACACCTGATGGTTTGGAGTTAATGAACTGGCTAACAGCTAAAAATTATATTGTTCAACCAAATAATGCTCAACTGCTCCAAGAAATATCTCGGTTGAAGTTAGGAGAAATTATCTTAACTCGCATTTCTCCTGTTACTGATTACTGGATACTTTCTGGCCCTTACACAATGATGGGTAAATTGGGTAAACCAAAACTGGCCGTAGCAATTGGTAATTTTAAAGAAAATTATAAGAGCCATCTCTACAGCGATGCTCCAGATTTATTGGAAGAAGCATGGCAATCAGTTGTACAATATCATCAACAGTTTATTGACTTTTTTGGTAGTGAAGAAATCACGCTACCTGGATATCAGCTGAATAAAAAAATAGGCGAGTTTCAAGAATTAATCACCGAGAAAACCCTAGCATCAGCAGGAATTGATCCTTCTAAATCACTAGCTGAAGTTGCAGAAGCAGCCGGCATTGGAGATGAGGAAATCAAAGCAGTGGCACAAGAAGCTGGTGCCGATTCTAATGTAGTTTCTCAGATGTTGCACGGTAAAAGCGGCAACAGCAAAATGGTCATGCCAAAGGTTGATTTACCTGCCGAACTCAAAAAAGCAGAACAGGTAACAGCTTTTTCTCATCCGCGTTGGGGACAAATATTTTTACCAACATACAATAAAGTACAAACAATTTTATCAGCAGAAGATTGGCAGAGCGTTGAAGGAGCGGAAAAGCTAATTCGCTACTACCTCGAAGACAAAAGTATCAATGCTTATATCTGGCATCGGTTAGCACAACAGTACCCAATTCAATTAGAAAAGGTATTGCAAACAGTTCTACAACGTCCAGATTTTAGTCTTGCTAATGATTTAGATACACTTTTGTCAGAATTCCACAAACCGATTGAACCAGAGTTACCAGAAATCGCTAGTGTGCCTATACATTTACATAACTTATTTCAAGATGCTTTAGCAGAAGTTAATAAATCTAAGTCTAAAAGTAAGGGACAAAAAAAGCCAGCGAAAGGTTTTCAAAAAAGTTAACAACAGGAGTGGGGAGTAGGGAGTAGGGAGTGGGAAGTGGGGGAAGAAAATGTTTATTTGATTATTCAATTAAGACAAAGAATCTATGCGTGAAATCAAGCCTTGGACTACTACTGTAGTGGTCATCGTATCGGTTGTTGCGACTTCAATAGGTGTTTACAATCTTGAATTGTTTTTAAACACTGTCTGTTTAGTAAATACCATGCCTACTGTGAATAAACATTGCAAGTCGTTACCTTAAAATAGTTCCGTGGGTTTAAATCCCCCGGTTCTATAGCCTACAAGTTTTGTGTTGGGGTTAAATCCCCATTACAAAACTTAATTACGTTAGCGTTAGCGTTAGCGAGTCCTCGAGCGTCAGCGGTAGCGTTAGCGTAGCGTTAGCGAGTCCTCGAGCGTCGGTACGAGCGTCAGCGGTAGCGAGTCCTCGTTAGCGTTAGCGAAGCGGTAGCGAGATACGAGCGTCAGCGGTAGCGATAGCGTAGCGTTAGCGAGTCATCGAGCGTCGGTACGAGCGTCAGCGTAAAGCCTGCGGCATAGCTTCGCTTAGAGCGACACAGGAGCGTCGCGTCATTACGAATTACGAATTACGAATTATTTAATCCACGAGGTGGACTTCGCTTGTGTAGCAGCGAATTTTATACAACCTCTAAAATCCCATTGCCTCGGCTACTGACTTCAATTCTGCTGCGATACCTTGTTTAAACTTACTGTGATTGTGTTTAATTGCTGTATCTGGGTCTTTCAAACCATTACCAGTCAAGACACAAACTACTGTTGCCCCTGTGGGAACTTGGTCTTTGACTTGTAATAGCCCAGCTACAGAGGCAGCGCTGGCCGGTTCGCAGAAGATGCCTTCTGATGCTGCTAAAAGTCGATAAGCATCGAGAATTTCGGCGTCAGTGACGGCATTGAAACTACCCATACTGGCTGATTGTGCAGCGATAGCTAATTCCCAACTCGCAGGGTTGCCAATGCGAATCGCTGTGGCGATGGTTTCTGGATGTGCTACTGGTTGACCACTTACCAAAGGGGCTGCACCTGCGGCTTGGAATCCCATCATCCGGGGGAGGCGATCGCTTTTTCCGGCTTGATGATATTGACAAAATCCCATCCAATATGCTGTGATATTCCCTGCATTGCCTACGGGAATACATAGCCAGTCTGGGGCATTACCCAAGACATCAACAATTTCAAATGCTGCTGTTTTCTGTCCTTCTAAGCGATAGGGGTTGACCGAATTCACCAAAGTTATGGGATAGCTTTGTGCCATCTCGCGAACAATTTCTAGTGCTTGGTCAAAATTACCTTTAATTGCTAGGACTTCTGCCCCATAGAGCAAAGCTTGTGCTAATTTGCCCAATGCTACATAACCATCAGGTATCAGTACAAAAGCACTCATGCCTCCACGGCGGGCATAGGCAGCGGCGGCGGCGGAGGTGTTGCCCGTGCTAGCGCAAATCACGGCCTTTGCCCCTGCTTCCTTTGCTTTAGAAATCGCCATTGTCATTCCCCGGTCTTTAAAACTCCCAGTAGGATTAAGACCGTCATATTTGACAAATACCCGTACTTGTCTACCAATGCGTTCTGCGATCGCCGGCACCGGGATCAAAGGAGTATTGCCCTCCAACAAAGTGACAACAGGTGTTTCTTTACTGACAGGCAAATACTCACGATAGGCTTCTATCAGTCCGGGCCAAGGTTGGCGATAAGATTTAGCAGCAGACAGGCTCAAGGTCACGGGATTAAAACTTCTTAACTAAAGATGGGTATTGGGTACTGGGTAGAGATTTTAGTCTCTAGTCCCTTGAATGGAACACAGCCATTGCAATCGCAGTCTTGAAATCACCAGCCTGGCAACACATTAAACTCAGTGACTGCAAGTATACAATGGTTTGCTTACCTTAAAATCACATTCTTGATACTATCTTAGGATATGACTGTTGACAAGTTCAACAAAATATGTTGTAAATTAAAGACGATTATTTTCCAGAAATAATCATGGAAATTTCGGTTAAACAATGACAGCAAGAACGCTGCTTCAGCATAACTTGTATCAATTTTAGATTGTGAAATACTTACTGGATAGGCTTTTGAGATTGATACTAGGTCTGCTCATAGAAAAAACCTGAAATTATTAAAAGATAGTAAGTTTAGTTTTATGATGAATAAGATAAAAATTTACTTTTAACAATTTTGTACTCTGTGATACCTTGCATGATGACAAAGTGTAGCAGTTTAAAAATGTGGTCAAGCACGTTTATGAGGTAGATACGTAGCATGAAGTTGAATCTTTTTTAACTTCTGTCACTGCTTCCTCCGAGAATTAGATGCTTGTTTGATACGTTTTAGTAAATCGAGTTGTGGATCAAAATATTACGATGACTACTTGTACATCTACCGTTTCTAATGGCGAGTCCCAGGCTTTACTAGTCAGCAATCTGACTAAGTGTTATTATCAAGACGCTCAGCAAGCCAAACTTAGAGATTTGCAAGTAGAGATAGACTCACTGTTGCAGCAGTTGCAAAATCAGCAGCAAAATCTAGCTACTGCCAAGCCAGAAAATTAAGTTGGTTGTGCGATCGCAATTGCAATTATTTCCATACGTGAATTCTAGTAAAGTGACACAGCTAAATGGGTGTATGATGATTCTCGTCTGGGATGGGCGTCTGACCATTGGTGTCAACTGAAGCTAGAAATAGCTTCGGTGTTGGCTTCCTCACCCGCCAAGAAATTTATTTCTTGGCTAATAGCTCAAGTCTACTGAAGTAGACTCAAAATCTTGAGGGATATTCAGTCAGTCTGGGATGGGCGTCTGACCATTGGTGTCAACTGAAGCTAGAAATAGTTTTGGTATTGGCTTCCTCACCCGCCAGAGAATAAATTCTCTGGCTAATAGCTCAAGTCTACTGAAGTAGACTCGAAATCTAGAGAGATATTCAGTCATCTTTAGATGACTTTTGCTATCAGCAAGGAACTTCAGTTCCTTGCGGGACATCGGTTCTACCTTAAGTTGACACTAATGGCGTCTGGCTCGTTCTAGCGGGCAAAATACCCGTACCACAGGAACTTTATTCGCACCATAGTGTGTCACACTACTGGTGGTTCATGTCATTAGTTTCGAGTGGTTAGCTGTGATCAGATCCCTGAGTTTTTGAAAAAGTGGGGATCTAGCAACCCCGTAAAATTAATGAAATACCAATAGTTTGATACGTTTTCGTTAGTTGAGTTGTGGATTGTATTAGGATGACTACCTGCATACCTACTGGTTCTAATCGCGAGTCTCAAGCTCTTGTGGTTAGCAGTCTTACTAAGTGCTACTATCAAGACGCTCAGCAAGCCAAATTGATAGATTTGCAAGCAGAAATAGACTCACTCTTGCAAAAGTTGCAAAACCAACAGCATCAACGTTCAACTGATGCGTCTTAGCTCAAGGGGGTACCTGTTCCCCACTGTTAAGAGTTCCCTCTAAATCGTTTGAGTAGGCCTTGAACATAAATCAGGTTCTCTGCTGTAATTTTTGGTTGTGCCTTCAACCAAGAACTAGCATGTTCTTCTCCTCGCTGAACCCCTAAAATCAAGGCTGCCCAAACTTGTACCTCTAATCTATTGGGATTCACACGCAACGCTGCGGCTGTGCGATTCCACAGCCTGCCATCATCAGCTTTGAGTAGAGTAGCTACTTCTTGAGCATTATGTGGTGATGCTTCTAGTACTTGTAAGGCTTTTTGCCAGCGACCATCAATCAAGTCTGCTAGTACTTGTTGACTAGGACTTGCCCAATTTTTTTCAGCTTGGGTTTGGGTGAGCTGGGAGTGTAGGCGAATCAAATCCATTTGCGTCTGCACTGCTTTTGGCAACACTCCCTTTCGCTGTTTTTGCACAAATTTCAACCACTCAAAGGCTGGCGTCCACAGTCCGCTACGGGCAATGATTAAGGAATTTTGGTATCCGGGATTGTTAAAAGCAGATGGTTGAAGAGTAATAGCTTCTAATTGTAGGGGATTGAGAAATAACTTGGTCGATTTGACTTGATAAATCACCAGATGCGGTTCTAAACCTACTGTTTGATCTACAACTAACTCTTTTGTAGTACTATCAGTTACCTGCTGCCATCTGGGTAATTGTCCATTAGGGCTTGTCCAGGAAACCATTTGTTGTAAGTTAGTGCGCTCTGGATTGTAGTATACGATGTGACCATAGGCGATCGCATTAGTTCCCTGTTGGTGCTGACCGCGCAAATAAAACCAAACTCCCGCAGCGGGTGTATTGTCTTCAAAGCGCTTGACTTCAGTTAATGGTAAAGAAATATTAGTATCTTGGTGTTCTGGTTTAGCCTTGACTAAAGGAGCAACCACAAAGGATTCTTCTGGCCCAATTATTGGTTGTTTAGTTGCTAAATAATAGTATTTTTCCGAGCGAGATTGCCGTTCTGATTCTGGTGAATGCTGATAAACCCTGAGTTCAACAAGTGTTCGACAATCAGCCTGACAGTTAGCCCGTTGTTGAAAAACTGGTAATAAAAAAGATTTATCAGTATTTTCCTCTAGAGGTAGGGTTTCTCCGGCTACTAGTTTTTGTTGATTCAGACTATCTTGAATTTCGCCGAGAGTTTGGGGATGTTCGTAGTTACTGAGGGGAATTTGTGCCCATTCTGGTAAAACTTTATTTAACCAGCTAAGTTGTGCTGGGTTCGAGATTAAAAGAACGCTAAACCAAACACAAGCCATAACTAAACTAGCACTACTCAACAAAATAGCGATCGCCAACATCGACGACAACTTACTTCGCCATTGCCGCTGATTTGGAGGTTTTTTAGCAACACGTTTGAGAGGTTTTTTTAGTTTAGAAGCTTTTGGCGTCAGCTTGCGCGGGCGGTTTACCATGGTTGGGGATTGGGGATTGGCGATTGGCGATTGGGGACTGGGGACTGGGGACTGGGGACTGGGGACTGGGGACTGGGGATTGGGGATTGGGGATTGGGGATTGGGGATTGGCGATTGGCGATTGGCGATTGGCGATTGGCGATTGTCATTGATTATTCTCCACGTCCCCGCATCCCCCTCATCTCCCTCATCCCCCTCATCTCCCTCATCCCCCTCATCTCCCTCATCTCCCTCATCTCCCTCATCTCCCTCATCTCCCTCATCCCCCATTCCCTGTTATACTCGCGCTTTGTAAAGTTGCCTAGAGTTATTTAGGTCTAATTTGGTACAAAATACGTAAATACCCGCATGTAAAATCAAGATGACTGAGAATACACTCTTGACTTAAGTGTGCGTAAGTAGAGTATAGAATCTTGAAAGGTAGATATATTAGCCGTAGTCATAGCAAAAACGCAATACTCGCATGTTTACTAATTGCGGGATTCAATGGAGTTTTTGAGAAGGCGATCGCAATTCCCACGGTTACAAATACTACTCAAGAATCAACAAATATAGAAACGCCAGAAAGTATAAATTTAAATCCTCCCTCATCCCCGGTCACTGAGCAAAGCCGTTTGCGTAGCGTCTTTGACAGGAGAAGTGCATCTCCCTCATCTCCCTCATCCCCCTCCTTCCCCCTTTCCTCAACAGAAGAACCGACCGATAACCCGATGGCGCAAGTCACATCGGTTTCTCAACTCCAGGATGTACAACCTACAGATTGGGCGTTTGGTGCATTGCAGTCTTTGGTGGAACGTTATGGTTGCATAGCAGGTTATCCCGATAGTACCTATCGTGGGAATCGTCCTTTAACACGCTATGAATTTGCCGCCGGCGTAAATGCTTGCTTGGATAAAATTAATGAATTAATCGCCACAACTACCAATGATTTAGTCACACGTGAAGATTTAGCAACTTTACAAAAATTACAAGCAGAATTTGCCGCCGAATTAACAACTTTACAAGGCCGTGTAGATAGTTTAACAACGCAAACTGCTGAAATCGCAGCTAACCAATTTTCTGCAACCACTAAACTTAGCGGACTACTAATCGTTGGGATTCAAGGAAGGAATGAGAATCGGGGTGATGTTAATCCTAGAGATGGTACAAAAGATACAGATGATGCGGGCATAAACACTAGTGTTATATCTCTAGCACAGCTGTATTTAACTAGCCAAATTACTCCCCGCAGCTACCTGTTTACAGGTCTTTTATCTGGCAACGGTACTAGTGCGCCCAGGTTTAACAATACTGTTTCTCGGAATGACGTGTTACTTGGCTACGAATTTACTACAGATAACTTAATCATTAGTGATCTGAATTATCACTGGTTAGTCACAGATAACCTAGCATTGATGGTAGGAACAGAAGGCGTGAGTATGCCGTCTGCTTTCCGAGGCCCAAATCGGGTAGAAAGTGCAGCAACAGGGCCATTGTCTTATTTTGCTCAAAGAAACCCAATCTTAAATATGGGATATGGTCATGCTGGGATTGCTATTGATTGGCAGTTTGCTAGACGCGCTAGTTTGCAGGCAATTTATGCTAGTTACAGTCCAGGTAATCCAGGTCTGCGTAGCGGTTTGTTTGATGGTAATACCACTACAGGTGTACAACTGCTGTTAACACCTACTGATGCTGTAGATTTCAGTTTGTATTACGTGAATAATTACTCATCGGATGGTTGTTTACTGACTTTCGTAGGCGATGAATGCCTCACTGCGGTTAATACCACTACTGGAAAATCAGCACCCCTACAAACGAATGCTGTTGGTGCAACTGTAACATGGCAAATTTCACCGCGTATTACTTTAGGGGCATGGGGTGGTTATACTAAGTCTCACATTCCTGGGCGATCGGGAAATGTAGAAACGACGAATTATATGGTGTTTCTGAATTTCCCTGATTTATTTGCCAGGGGAAATTTGGGAGGAATTTATGTCGGGCAACCTCCTAAAATTACTAGTAGCGATTTACCTGTAGGAAATAATGTCCCTGACTTTGTGAATACAGGTTTAGGTCGTGCCGGAGGACAACCGGGAACCACTACTCAAATAGAAGCATTTTATCGTTTTCAGTTAAGCGATAACATTAGCATTACACCTGGCATGATCTATATTTTAGAGCCTGGTCATACACCAGATAATGACTCAATAACTATTGGTATTTTGCGGGGTAGCTTTAGTTTTTGAGAAAGAGACTAGGGATTAAGGTGTGTTAAGCGTTCTTACAGGGTAGCCCAACCCAATTTAACGAAGGCAGGAGGTAGGAGGCTGTTTTTGTAACGGGGATTTATATGCCACTGCAAAAACTTTGGACGAAGTCCGGTTTTAGACCCGATTGTTTCGATAAATAAAAAAAGGTTTGGCTCACCACCAAACCTCTATATAAATCCAGTGCATAACAACATCCCGAATTAATTTACTCATGATTATTTTCCTAGGTCATCTTCCTATAGGATGTGTCCAAGTATCTTAAAACCTGATAACATGTTATTTCTTTATCTTTCGTGAATCATCAGATTAGTCATAGTGATTTGATAAAGAATTCGGACAAATCCTTTGGTAAAAACATTGCATTGCTGAGGCAGTGCATTGGGGAAACACTGCGTTGCGCGGGTTAAGAGCGTTTAAGCAAGTGTTGTCGGCTTTGCCGACTTAAAGCAACTGACGCGCGATTTCTAATCGTCGGGGCTAGTATTAATTTAGACTTTTCAAACAACCTCTTATACCATTTCACATTAATGGCGATACACATAAATTTTGTAGAGACGCGCTTTTGAAGCGTCTCTACACCGTCTGTATTTGTATCAAGATTTTCGTGAATTGGTATTAAGGGAGAACTCTTAACGGGCAACAGGCAACAGAGAAATCCCCATAATTAAAATTAGGGGATTTGAATTTTTTATAAATAAATACAGAGGCTTTAACCCCTATATTTGGGGCTAATTCTTTTTTATGTTCCCTGTTAAGAATTCCCCCCTCGAATGGGCTTAATAAATAAAGTTTAAAAGCAATTCAATAGACCTCTTACATAAATATTTTTTTTGTTGGGCTACGCCCCGCTTCTCTACGAGACGCTTCGCGAACGCTAACACGCAGAGGCGCAGCGAAAAGTTCTGTTCGCGTAGCGTCTCCGTCAGGAGAAGGAGGGTTTCCCTCCGTAGGAAACTTTTCAAGACAGAGACGCAGAGAAGAGAACGCAAAGAAGGACTTTTGCAAGAGATCTAATATTTGCGATTTAGATCAAAATATCATAGATAAATTGTAATGTTGTGCCAAAATGCCAAATAGATATCAACAAAAAAGACGGGATTAAACCCGTCCTTCGTATAACAGGTAAAAACATCTTGGTAATTTCTGCAAGATATCAAAAGACTACAGTCGAAAGTTGCCAAAATGCCAAAGAATAAACTTTGAAATTTTTTAGACTTGTCCAGCCGTCAAGATTTGGGTTACGGTCATTTGGGCTTTCTGGGCATCAACAGCCTCCCCAGCTTTTTTACCAAGAAGACGCAAAGACGCGGGGAAGGGGAGACGCGGACGCGACCCTTCTCAAGGTCGAAGCGCTGGTCAAAAGCCCCCGAATGCGAGTCGTGGAGGCAAAAAATGTTTTCCTTGCTTGAATCCCCTAGCTTTAGTTATGGGGACTCTCCGCGTCCCCGCGTCCCCGCGTCCAAACGTCTCCGCGTCCTCATCAATTCCTCGTCTCCCTCATCCCCTGTTCCCTTGTTCAAGGACATCGCCAACCTGAAAAGTTTGCCCTTGTACTGTTACTTGGTCGCTTGAGACTAACTGCCGTCCTCGTCGGGTTTCAACTGTGCCATTGACTTTAACATTACCATCAATGATCATCAGTTTGGCTTGTCCTCCAGTTGGGGCTATACCTATTAATTTTAAAAATTGGTCGAGTTTAATCATGTTGCCACTTATTGAAAAAGTTCTCTGTTAAGCGTTCTCCGTGGGCTGAACGTACCCCAAAGCGTAAGTAAGCGAATCGTAGCGTCTCCGACAAGAGAAGTCAAAGCCTGTTAAGCGTTCCCTTCTTTGCAATTATGATTGATGACGACCGATAAGATTGGCAACTAGTTTAGCTAACTCTATGGGATCGGCAGGCTTAGGAACGTGTTTTTGAAATCCTGCGCTTAATGCTTGGACTTGATCAATTTCTCCTGCGTAGGCAGTTAAAGCGATCGCTAAAATTTGTCCGCCTTGTTCTGGTGGTAATTTTCTCACTTCACGGATCAATGTATAGCCATCCATTAATGGCATTGCAATATCACTTAATAAAACATCCTGCTGAGACTGGGCTAATGCTTCTAGTGCTGCGGTTGCAGATGCGACTGCCGTTACTGTCGCCCCATACTTTTCCAAAACGAAGCAGAAAAACTCTCGTACATCAACCTGATCTTCCACAAGCAAAATTCTAACTCCACAGAGAAATAAATCTGCGTTGTTAGTTTCTAAATCAGGAGACTCTGCACTTGGAATATCTAAGTGAGAATTTTTGAGCAAGGGTAACTTGACTGTGAAGGTTGCCCCCTTTCCTTCACCAGGACTTTCGGCATGAACTGTACCACCATGAAGTTCCACCAAATGGCGCACGATCGCCAGCCCTAATCCCAGTCCGCCAAATACTCTAGTTGTCTTGCTATCTGATTGTCGGAAGTACTCAAAGACGTGAGGCAAAAAGGCTCTGCTGATGCCTTTGCCTGTATCAATCACTTGAATTTGGGCGTAGTTAAGTGCTGAGTGCTGAGTAGATGAGTGTGGTTTTGGGGAGCCATCCCCGTTGTCGCTGAGTGTTGATAATCGCACTTCTACTCGTCCGCCTGACGGGGTGAATTTGACGGCATTTGAGAGCAGATTCCAAACTACTTGTTGCAAGCGATCGCCGTCTCCCATTACCTGTATGATATTATCGCCTAGCACTGTTTGAATTTGAATTGATTTGGCTTCTGCTGCTAGGCAGACAGTTTCGAGGGCGTTGGTGATTGTTGCTCTCAAATCGACGGTAGAAATTTTGAGGTTGAGTTTACCTTGCAAAATCCGCGAAACATCTAATAGATCTTCAATTAGTTGAGTTTGTAATTTGGCGTTGCGCTCAATTGTCTCCAAAGCACGGGTGATAGTTGCTTGGTCATGCTTGCGGGTTCTGAGCAACTTTGCCCAACCCAAGATGGGATTGAGGGGTGTTCTCAGTTCATGAGAAAGGACTGCGAGGAATTCATCTTTGATGCGGTTGGCTGTTTCGGCTTCGGCGCGTGCTGTCTGTTCGGCTTCGTAAAGTTGGGCGCGGGCGATCGCTTGTCCACACTGCTGCCCTAAAGTCAAGATAAATCTCTGGTCTTCTTCGTTAAATGTTTGGGCGATCGCAAATTTGAATTCCAATGCCCCAATGATCTTACCTTCTTGCACCAAAGGAATAGAAGCACAAGCAAAATTTCCCTCTTGACTGGGAAAATCGAGATATTTTTTGGCAACCCAAGCGGCTTGATTTTCGATAAAGATTGGCTGTCCAGTTCTGACTGTTTCCGCTGAAGGGATAGAACAACTCAGAGAAAAACTTGCCCAAGTATCTATAAAATATTGTGAATAGCCCGCTGCTTGCACTAGTTTTAAAGTAACTTCGTCCTCAGCTAGTAAGACGACAAAACCGGCTTGAGCATTCAAAGCCGCAATTCCTTGAGTTACTACCACGTTTGCCACTTGTTGGAGAGTTAACGCTTCCGAGAGGGCAGCGGTGATTCTTTGTAAAAGCGCAATCCGATTGACAGCCTGTTCTGCTGCTTGTTTTGCCTGCTGAGTTTCTTGATATAGCCTAGCGTTATCAATTGCTGTTGCTGCACGACGAGCGATGTCTTCAGCTAAAGCTACATCTGTTTGTTCGTAATGACGGCCTGATTCGGCACTGAAAAAAGATATTGCTCCGAATAGTTGCCCACGAGAACGTAGAGGAATCACCATTAAAGAACAGATCCCCAAACTTCGCAGCAATTGCAGATGTTCGGCGTTTTGAGCCATCTGTACCAGAGTTTGGTCAGAAAAATTGGTATGGAATACAGCTTTTCCTTGCCGCAGACGTTTTACAAGATGTTCTCCACCGCTTTTTGGTGGATAGCGTCGTCGGATTTCAATCAAAGTTTGGCGTTTTATGGGGTCGGCAGTTGCCAGGGCAATCTGTTTACTTGACCAATCTTGTAGGAAAATATCTACAATACACCAGTCAGCTAGTGTGGGAACTGCCAAATTAGCCACGCCAGTCAGGGTGGCTTCATAATCTAATGAGGCGGCTATTAAGGTACTGGCTTCTACTAAAAATTGTTGTGCCGCTTCTGCTCGTTTGCGATCGCTGATATCTTCAATAATGCCCACTGCATACTTCGGTTGTCCATGAGCATCTTGAACCACTGATGATGTCAAGTTGATCCAAATGAGTGAGCCATCTTTGCGAATGTAGCGTTTTTCTAGAGAATAACCATTAATTTTTCCTGCCAAAACTCGTTGAGCATTGACTAAATCAGCTTCCAAGTCATCGGGATGAGTAATTTGTTGGCAGTTCATCTGGATTAATTCTTCATATTTGTACCCGGTGATCTCGCACAAGGCAGGGTTAATTTGAATGAATTTACCATCCAATGCTACCTGAGCAATACCAACGGCTGCTTGGTCGAACATGGCTCGGAATCTTTCTTCGCTCTCGCGCAGAGCCGTTTCGGCTTGCTTGAGCGCTGTTAGTTCTGCCAAAATTATGCCGATACCTATGGTTTCATCCAGTGTATTATGAACTGGGTAGTAGTTGCCCAACCAATAACCGTTCGTGCCAGGTTTTCCCGGTGCTTCACCACTGATTTCTACATTGAGCAAGGGCTTACCTGTATCTAATACGCGTTGTAGCTGTTGCTCAAACTCAGTCGCCATCTCTGGTAACACTTGTTGAATTTTCCGTCCGAGATGTTCTTCAATGGTCAAACCGTTAATATCAGCCAATACCTGATTAATGCGGAGATAGCGCAGTTCTCGGTCTAGAAAGCAGACAGCAACAGGTGCCGCTGCTAACAGTGCATCTAAAAGAGATAATGATTCGGCGTAATGTACTAAAGCTTGGTGGATGTCTTGATAAAGTCGGGCATTTTCCATCGCTAAAGCTGCACGGTGGGCAATATCCATCGCTAAAGCCAAGTCAGATTGATTGTAGCAACGGTCTGATGCAGCACTGACAAAGGAAATGCAACCGAGTATGCGCTGGTGTGCCACCAACGGTACAATCATGGCAGATTTAATTCCCAGCTGCTGATGCTCACCATCCACTAGCAGTAAGTTGGGGTTCTCTGGAATTAATTCGCTTTGCCCAGTTTGCAGGACTCTGGCGATCGCACTGCCATCATTCAGGTCTGGTGTATACTGCTGTAGTTGACTTGCCCACTCTGCTGATGATAAGTCTGCATGAGCAACACTCAAGCGACGAATAGAGCCATCTTCATTTAAAATATTGACACTACACCAATCAGCTAGTTGGGGAACTGATATTTTCGCAACTTGTTCTAGAGTTGCTTCATAATCTAGGGAAGTCGCAAGTGTATTACTAATTTGAGCAACATAACGCAATGCTTCTTCAGCTTGTTTGTGTTCTGTAATATCGAGAACAAAAAAGGCTCCTCGCTCTAAAGTTCCTTCAAAGTGACTACCACCTATCAAAATCGGCAAACGTGAGCCATCTTTACAAATATATTCTTTCTCAAAAGGAGTGCAAAAAGCACTGTCTTGAAATTGAGCAATTGCTTGCTCATCAAGTTGCTGATACTCAGCGGGAGTTAGGTCTTGCCAGTTAACTGTGCCATTAACCAATTCTGCACGCGTATAACCAATCATGTTCAGTAAAGCATCATTAGCTTCTGTAATTTTGCCGTTTCTCTCCCAGAAGCCAATGCCAATCATGTTTGACTCAACAACACTGCGAAACTTTGCTTCACTTTCCCGTAATGCTTGCTCGGTTTGTTTGAGTTGAGTAATATCAATAGAAGTTACGCCCACTCCCAGCAATCGTCCATCCGCTAAACACACTGGGTAATAACTCACAAGACCATAACGATACACCCCAGACGGATAAGTCTCACCACTCACTTGTTGGTTAAGTAATGGCTCCTTAGTTTGCATTAATTGCTCAAAGATTGGCTCAATCTCTGCCGCCCATGCAGGTAATACTTCTTTAAAGGTGCGATCAATATGTTGACTTTGAGGTACGCCATTAGTGGCTGCTAAAGCTTCGTTAATATGAATGTAACGCAGTTCTGTATCTAGAAAAGCCAGTCCTACTGGTGAACTGGCAAGCCAAGCATTGAGCAGCGCTAGAGATTCGTCTTTCTGTTGAACAGCTTGCTGAAGTTCTTGATGCAACCTGATATTTTCTAATTCTGCTTGCTTGCGCTTAGTAATATTGACTACTGCACAGGTAATACCTTGAATATTTTCTCCATCTTGAAGCGGTTCAATCAGCAAATCATAGTAGCGGACTTCTCCCTCGACAGTGATACAAACCTCTTCACGAGCGGAAGCACCATTTTCGAGTACTCTCTGCTTAATTGCTGTTAGTTGCTCTGCCACCGATGCTGGAAATAAATCATCATCACACTTGCCCAGCATTTCTTCAGTAGTTTCTCTACCTTGGAGATCATGAATCCATTTATACCGCAAATCCCGATCCTGCTGAAAAACAGCGATATCAGAACTGCTTAATGCTAAGCGAAATCTTTCTTCACTGACTTTGATCTGTTGGAGATTTACCTCAATTTGTTGTTGCTTAGTCTTTAATGCTTCACACAGAATACTAAAGAGTACTCCTTGCACTACAAATAACCCAACTCGTACCAAATTACATAAGTCAAAAGTTAGTTCATTGGCTGAACCGAGAAAAAAGTAATTGCTCAGCAGAGCAGATAAGCAAGTTGCCAGCAAACCTGATTGCAGACCACCACACCACGCACTCACCATTACAGCGCTAAAAAACAGCATAAAAGGTGTTCTGCTCATGCCTAGCACAGGATTTAGCAGCAACATTAATGCAAATGCAGTTGCAACAATTAGTACAACAATGCCATAACGCAGTAACTGAGAGTAATTAATATAAGGCATGAAGTATTTTTAAGCAACTAATATTTATTGCAGATACTATACATACCCTAAGCTAGTTTGAAGCTTTTAGGAACTTATCTTGAGATAGATCTCAATCTCATCCTCAGAAACTTATTTTTCCAGAATTAGTATTTCAAAATGTGAACCAATAGCAGCAAAGCATCATTGCTTTTCGCTTAAATAATAGTAATTTTATAAAATGTTATGGGTTGAGTTTATAGGGAATGGGAAATATTAGACTTCTTGCAAAAATACTTGAACCGTCAGAGACTCAAGTCTCTGCCTAATAGCAAAAGTCCGTTGAAACGGACTAAAATACTGTTATTAGTCGGTTTCAACCGACTTGAGTTATCAGCCAGAAAATTTATTTTCTGGCGAGTATCCGACTTTTGCAAGAGGTCTATTAAGTAAATCTCTTCCCCATTCTTTATTCCCTAATTTTCTATCCACCCACCAATTTCTACTTCAGTTAGTGATTTTTCTAACTTAGTATACTCCATTTGAGCGGCGCGTAATACATGTTTCATCTGCACTGATTCGTCGCCATCTGCGGCTAAAAATGCAGCGTTTAATGCGATGTTGCGAATGTTACCACCTGCGACGTTGAGCTGGGCCAATTTATTTGCATCCAAACCAAGGGTAGGGGTATTTTTGGGAAAAATGCGTCGCCAAATCTCGGCTCGTTGAGTGGTGTCAGGGAAGGGAAACTGAACAACAAAGCGAATGCGGCGCAGAAATGCTTTATCTAGGGAACTTTTGAGGTTGGTGGTGAGAATTGCTAGGCCGGGAAAGTTTTCCATACGTTGCAGCAGGTAGCTAACTTCGATGTTGGCATAACGATCATGGCTATCTTTGACTTCTGAGCGTTTCCCAAATAAAGCATCAGCTTCGTCAAATAACAAGATTACCCCGCCTTCTTCGGCGGCGTCAAAGACTCGGCGGAGATTTTTCTCTGTCTCCCCAATATATTTACTGATAACTGATGATAAATCTATACGATACAAATCTAAATGTAATTCGTGGGCCATGACTTCGGCGGCTAGTGTTTTCCCTGTACCGCTAGTGCCGGCAAATAAGCTGCTGATTCCCAGTCCCCGAGAACTCTTACTACCAAATCCCCAAGATTGATAAACTGTGGCTTGTTGGCGGACATGGGCGGTAATTTCACGCAGCAATACTTCTTGTGCTGAGGGTAACACTAAATCTTGCCAATCGGCTGAGGGAATGATGCGTTGGGCTAGTTCATCTAAACGAGGACGTGCTTGTGTGCGGCAAGCGTCCCATAAAATCCTCCCTAAGTCTTGATCTTGTGCTTGACTCAAGTTGCCGGCGGCTTCGGCACAGGCAGCGCGAATGGTTGTCGGACTGAGGTTAAACTGAGCTGTGAGGTTCTTGATTTGGCCGTTTAACTGTGGTGCTAATTCTGCTAGGGTGTTTTGCCAGAGTAGGCTTTGCTCGTTGATGGTGGGTTTGTGAACGTCTAAACTAACTACTGGGCGTTGGAGTATGTTGATTCGTTCGCGGCTGGCTAAGAATAAAAAGCAATTGACGCGCTCGATTAAACGGCTAATGATCGTATTACGGGTAGCATCGGCTAGGTCGATACGATCGCAATCTAGCAATAAGGCACTACCACTTAAAACGGCTTCCCTCTCCCATAGCCGCATAAAGGTTTCCATCTCGCTAGGTACGGTTGGTGCAACCTGAGCCGGGACTAAGTTGAGGCTGACACCTAACATTTTACTCACTGCGGCGGCGATCGCTCGCTTACTTGTGGGTTCAGCCCCGCATAACTGGATAACGGGTAAGATGCCTGTCTTTGGTGTTTGTGACCAAACCCCTGCTATTTGCTGTGCTAGTTTTTGATGGGATGGTACTAATTCTCCAGTGATTTCTACAGGTTCAACGATACCGACTAACCGCTCGTCAAGATAGTGTGTGCCTGCAAGATAGTGTAAAATTCGCTCATCAAGGCGTAGGGGAGAAGTAGTTAAGGCTCGACTATCGCCAACTTCGATTAATCGCCAGTGGCGTAATAGGGCATGGGGGGCGATCGCATCCCAGTGAGAGTTGGGCAACGCTTCCAGTGCTAAACTAAATGTCGGATAAAGACGCTGTGAGTCTCCGCAAGCTGTGGCACACAACCCAGCAAACTCCCCACTAAACTCCATAGACGCGCACATTAGCAATATATCGCGCTCAAAACTCGACAAACCAAAAATTTGACACAGCTGAGCTATAGCTGACGGTGCTGGCATTGCTGCATCAGCTGCTTGTAAAATTTGCTGCCGTAGGACATACTCTTTTTCTCTGCTCTCAATTTGATCTGGTGATCTAAAGGCATGTTTCTCTATCAAAGCGCGCATTGCACCCAGAGCTGCTGCTAGGTAATTCTGGTTTGCTTCTTCCCAATTTTGATTGATTTTTTGAGCATTTTTTGTACTCTTCATATAGTCACCTGTGGTGAATCGTATTCCCCAGATTGATTTTTGTGCAACGGGCTTTCCGCCCCATCCACTTGCACTCGCACTAGATAAGTTCCTGGCTTAACTTTATTTACAGGAATCGTGATTACATCGGTATCTTCATCCCTTGAGGCAACCAAGAAAAAATATCCTACTGGTGGATTGCTAGGTAAAATTTCATTAAGCAGCAAGACCACACGTTGCGCTTTGCCAACTTGGGGATGGAGTTTCACGTTGATTTCTGCTGAGCGTAAATTGTCGTTGCTATCTTGTATTTGAGCAACGGATGCCGTGATTTTGGGATGCAATACAAAAGCTGCAACGTTTGATTCCACCACATGATGCATTTGTCCTGTATGGCTCATTGTCAGGTGTACAACCTGCACACCCTGTACACTAGCAGATAAATTTGGTGGCACTTGTAGGCTAATTTGTGTTTCTTTAATATCTTGAGGTACGAGTAAGGCTTCTGTGTTGCTTAGTCGGACACGCGTCACATCACCGCGTAACTGTTTACCCCGAATAACTAATGTAGTACCTCCCACAATCACTTGATCTGTTTTAGACAAAGCCATCACTTGCTCGATATTTGGTTGAGATAAGGCAACCGAACTAAAACCTTCGGGGTAATCATCATGGCTACTTTCAATCAATACCATTGATGCTAAATAAGTCGCAGAAGGTCGATAGTGCGTTTGTAAGGCAGACCATAACTTGGAAGTTTCTTCCATGTTAAAAAACTCAGGAGATAGTTTGATCTGCCCGATTTGCACAGCTAAATCAGATACAGGTACACCAATCAAAGCTTGGGAGAAAACACTGGAAATATTTGTTGTGGAAGCATTTATTAAAGTATTTTCAATAATATCCGCTGTAATAATAGGTGTTTTATGCAACAATTGCATTGCGTATCCCAGTAGCAGTTCTGCTTGAAAATCTTTTGCCCCATAAGCTGATAGTAGGTAGTGCAAGTCTAGAGCTAGGGGTGGAGTTGTCGCTCGCGAATTACCATTAATTCGCGAGTGTCGCTGACGAAATTCTGGAGACACCCAATCGACGTTGCGATTTTGCGTCACTTGATAGAGAAAGAGGTTGAGTTGGGCACGCTCGTCAGCTTCAACCGAAATCCGGTCGGGTGGAAGGGCAGTTACAACTACATCACCAACACTAGCAGTAATCGGATCACTGACTAGACCATTCTCCAACAAAACTTTTAATACTGCTGTGACAGCAGCTATGGAGAGTGCATTACTCATGCTCATTCCTCATGGCAGTAGCACATATTCATTATTTACGCCAGAGCATATTAACTTAATGTTTTTTGGAAAAATTTAAACATAAGTCGGCAAAAACCATCAGCCAAGCTGGCATCTTTTTCCCAAAGTTTATGTTCAGGTGATGGCGATTCTGGATTGTGTACGATGGAAAATCAGGAGATTGGAGACTGGAGAACTCGGGGCCCCCGCTCCCGCAGGGAGTGGGGATTAGGGGTAATGGGGAAGACGCGGCAACGGGGGAGACGCAGAGAATAATCAATTACAAATGACAAATGACAATTCGCAATTCTCCAGTACCTCCATTGCTTCTGAAAATACTTGCCGAATTGGCGCTAATTTAGCATTACAAGTGGATTTCTACTACCAAAAGTCATAATTTTAAGCATTTTATCAGATGACAGACATAACTTTAAGTTGTCAATATGCTAAGCTGAGTGTAAGTAAATGAATTTTGGTAAATTATATTACTAGTCCTTCATATAATGAAGCAGACAAAAGGTTTCTGATATTAGTACTATTTTTGATAAAATCAACACTTTAAAATTATAGGATGGGTTCCACCAGATGAAATCCCCACCTTCTGCAAATTCTTGGAATGGTCGCTTTATGGGTGATAACCAGCGATACCGTTTGGAAAAACGGTTAGGCGGGGGTGGTATGGGAGAAGTTTACCTAGCAACAGACACCCGTGTAGGTCAACAAGTAGCGTTAAAGTTGCTCAAAGATACGCTGGTGGCATCACAAGAGATGAGAAAGCGTTTTGAGCGCGAAATATCAGTCTGTGCTGCCCTGCAAAGCGATCATATTGTTAAGATTAGTGACTGTGGAGTCACTCCAGAAGGCTATCCATTCTATGTAATGGAATATTTGCGTGGGCAAACTCTACGGGAACTACTGCTGCGTGAGCGACGGTTGTCTGTTGAGCGGACTGTAAAGATTATGGCGCAGGTTTGTAAGGGTCTACAGCTTGCCCATCAAGGAATAAATTTACAACGGGAAGGCACAAAAAGCATCGAGCATATCCAAGTCGTTCATCGTGACTTGAAGCCAGATAATATTTTTTTAATCCCCACAGATTTAGGAGAGTGGGTAAAAATATTAGATTTTGGTGTGGCTAAAATCCGTGATGAGTCTTCAGACCGTAGCAATATCACCAATATCACCAGTACATTCATCGGGACATTTCGCTACGCAGCACCTGAGCAAATCCAAAGTGATAAGAACTTGGATGCTAGGGGCGATATTTATAGCTTGGGGATTATCCTCTATGAAATGCTGAGTACAGCAGATCCCTTTGGTATAGGTAATAAGGGTAATAATGTCAGTGAAGCTTCTTGGGTATTGGCTCATGCTTATGAACCACCAAAACCGCTGCGATCGCAACCAGGATGTCAAGATTTGCCTGTAGAATTGGAAGCTGTAGTCTTAAAATGTCTCCAAAAAAATCCTAATGAGCGGTTTGCATCAGTAGAAGCATTAAATCAGGCTTTGCAAGCCGCAGTTAGACCTATAACTGGGTCTAATTTCCCACCCGCATCCAATAATAGTCAACCCCAGTCTCCCTTGGGCCAAGGTTCCAACCAAGAAACGATTTCTAGACCGTTGAACTCAGCAGAAACCATTCAGCGTCCGCACCCAGGTTCAAATCACGAAACGTTTCCCAGACCGTTGAACCCAGTTGACTATAACCAGCAAGCAGAAACCATTCAGCGTCCGCAACCTTTACACAACCAAGGTTCCAATCACGAAACGCTTCCTAGACCGTTGAACCCGGTTGACTATAACCAGCAAGCAGAAACTATTCAGCGTCCACAACCTTTGCCCAACCAAGGTGCAAATCACGAAACGATTCCCAGACCGTTGAACCCGGTTGAATACAACCAACCTGTGAATCATCCCCAGCCAGGGCAACCGGACGCAACATTATATCAACCCAAACCAGCACCCAACCCCAGCACTCAGCCAGGGCAACCGGACGCAACATTATATCAACCCAAAACAGCCCCCAACCCCAGCACTCAGCCAGGGCAACCGGACGCGACATTATATCAACCCAAGCCAGCCCCCAACCCCAGCACTCAGCCAGGGCAACCGGATGCAACATTATATCAACCCAAACCAGCACCCAACACCAACACTCAGCCAGGGCAACCGGACGCAACATTATATCAACCCAAACCAGCCCCCAACACCAACACTCAGCCAGGGCGACCGGATGCAACATTATATCAACCCAAACCAGCACCCAACCCCAGCACTCAGCCAGGGCGACCGGATGCAACATTATATCAGCCAAGATCAACATCTAACGCTGATACTCCACAAAGGCGACCGGATGCGACCATTTTTCAGCCCAGAAGTCATGACCAGCAACCTCAAAAAACCTCTGGAAGTCTCTTCCGTAATTTAGGAATAGCTGTTGCTGCTCTTTTGGTTGCAATATTGGCGCTCTCTCTCATATACAATTACTTGCAATCCCGTAAAGATTTAGACAACGAAAAAGGTTTGCCGAATACCAATCAGGTACAATAATTTTCGACTGTCGCGGCGATCGCATGGTTAAATTATGTCTACGAACGTGGTGTGGGCCTAAAAACCCGCACCGAACAGGCGAGACGCCCATTCCACAAGAGTTTGGTCATGTATTATTTTTATCTTGTCAAGCCAGTAGTAGTGTGATATAATGTCCGGCTAATCACTTATCATAAAAATTTCTCCGCGTCCCCGCGTCTCCCTATCCCCGCGTCAGCCCAATCATAAGTCTTTAAACAGACATGATACGACCGGCCTAAAATGCTGCGAGAAATTTTTAAGTTTATTTAGCGCTAAAGCACAACTACGAACATTTTCTACTACACTAATTGAGCCTTGCTATGCCAGTGGGAGAAGTTTAGTACTAAACTTCTCTTAGATATTATTTGTTTGTTAATACTACAAGTTCTGCATAATTCTAAACATATAATTAAAATGGATCAAAATGTTATCAATGCTAGCCTTTCTACTCAGAATTTAACCTTTCGTCCAGGCGCTTATCCGAGTACATTTGAGGTAACTGTCAACAATGACAGTAATCAATTTGCCAACTTTCAGATAGAAATCTTGGCAGCGGGAGAAATCCGCAATCCAGAGTATCGCTGGTATAAACTGGAACCAGAAGTTGCAGCAGCTAAACCTCCTGGAAGTAGTACCATATTTCAAGTTTTTATATTTAATACACCTATTCCTGGATTTGTCGGTCTGGTGAATTTGACGGTGAATATTTTTTCACCACAATTAGGACAACAGCGCAGGCTGTTAATGCGTTTGAAAATTGAGGCAGACAACACACCAACACATTTGAGTGTAGAGTTGCCTGTGCGAGAATTTCAAGTATATCCTCGCAATTGCATAGATATACCAGTACGAGTGCGAAACTTGGGTCAACAAAGTACAAATGTTGTACTACGTTTTGTAGGTGTAAATTTATCTTGGTTAGTCGGTAGTGCAGAACGGCGGTTAACGATAGACCCAGTCAGTCAAACAGAAGCATCGTTTCAATGTCAACCGCCATCGGTAGTGCAAGCACCTAGTCAAAATTATCCCTTTACCGTTGAAGCCACAAGCAGTAATGGATACCCTGCCAGTGCGGAAGGAAATCTCGAAGTTTTGCCGGTGGGTTTTATCGAATTTGCCACAACACAAAAATCTCAAACACTCCCCAGCAATGGCCGCTGGTTGCCGAATTGGAAGGCTAATACAGCCTCTTTTGATTTAATATTTAAAAATGCTAGCAACCTGAATCAAGAAATTAATGTGCAGATTCAGGGGCGAGACTGGCGCAAATGTAGTTTTAAGAAGTCGCCGGAAACAGCTAATCTCGGTTCTGGAGAGACAACCAAAATCGTTTTAGATGCCAAAACCAAACGTCCTTGGGTGGGAATAGGTAAAACACTCCTGCTGGAAGCCAAATCGGAACTATCCGACCAACGCCTGGGTAGCACAGACCCCGCAACGCAGACTTTAGAATTGCGGGTTTTGCCAATTATACCTTTATGGTTACAACTAGCAGCGATCGCATTACTAGCAGCACTATTATTATGGTTACTGAATCCAGAGGCAATTACACATACTCGCTCCGTTAACTCAGTGCGGTTCAATGGTACTGGCTTATCTGTGGTCAGTGGCTCAGATGATTGCACAATCAGACTCTGGCGACCAGGAAACAACAGCTTAGAGCCTGATGAAAGAGTAACATATCCTGGGCAACCTATTGCTTGCGATCGCCAGCAAAAGCCCAAAGGCTTAATGGCAATTACCGACGACGCCGTACAAGTCTTGCGTTTTACTCCAGTCGAAAATAATCGTCTGGCCGTTGGTTTAGATAATGGAGTCATCGAACTTAGAGATGTCCCCACAGGTGCAAAAATTAGCGAACTGCAAGACAGCAAAGACCCCAAAGCCAGAGGTGATAGAGTCTTTGACCTAGCATTTACCTCCAACTCACTAAAGTTATTCAGTGGCTATGGCAGTGGCAAAGTCAGAGTTTGGTCAAGACCATCAATTAATCAAGATTTTCAGCCAGAACCACAACAAATACTCGACATCCAAGATAGATTAAGCCTCTCAGGCTTCCAAGTTCGCGCTCTTACTCTCAGTCCAGATGCCAAAACCTTAGCTATTGCTGGCAACTACAAGCGTTTCATGTTGTGGCAGTGGAACCAAAATCAACCTGATGATAAATCTCAAGGTTTATCAGTGCAAAGTCTCGAAAAACTAGACCAAAGAGTCGGCATTCAAGACTTTGTTTGGGCTTTGGCCTTTGCTCCCAACTCACAAGAAAAAATCCTGGCCACCTCTGACTCTGCTGGTTACATCACGATTTGGAATTTAAATCAATGCCAAATTGCACCCAATCCACAACAGCAAGTAAAAGACCTAAATTGCTTACCCTTAGACCGCTGGGCAGCGTCAACAACATCAGTACGGACTCTCATATTTAGCGAAGATGGCCGTACACTAGTCAGCGGCACAGATGATGGACGAGTGGTGGTTTGGAACTTAACTTCTGAATATAAGCTAGACAAAACCAGAGCCGCAGAAGGCAAAACAATTTATAAAACCTCTAAAAAAATTAATAGTGTTGACTTAAAAACTAATCAAACAACCACAGTTGTCAGTGGTAGTGAAGATTTTCAAGTCAAGCTACACCGCATCAATTAAGGGAGTCAATAACATGCAAGCTCAGTTTAATCCACTGAAAGTGATTATCAACCCACCTGGAATACAGTTTGGAATGCCAGGAGATACTATTGAACTTCATGCTGTTGTCATCAACGAGGGAAATCAGAGCGCTGTTATTGACTTATATTTCGCCTTTGATGAGACATTTCAAAACGTCACCGGCTGGTCTAATTCTCCCAGAGAAAGTATCGCGCTAGCCCCGCAACAAAATAGCGATGAAGTCACATTTGAGTTTCAAATTCCTATTGATGCTCTCCCAGGCACCTATGACTACACTCTAGTTATAGATGCTCCTCAGCATTATCCCCAAGATACTCCAATAAATTTCTCCCGCCAATTAAAAATTCTCCTCAAAGAACAGACTGTAATTCGGATAAACGACCCGACATTTTCTATTCAACCTAACACTAACCCCGACAAGCCATTAATTTTTGATCCTAATCAACCTTTACAACTAGAGGTGATAGTTGACAACCGCTCTAATGTAGTAGACCGTTTCCGCTTAAGTTGCCCAGATTTAGACGATGACTGGTTTACAATCAGATATCCCATCACAGGATTTGAGGGATTAGGATTATTGTCTGGGCCGAATGCACTAGAACTTAACCCAGGTTCTCAAGGTCAAATATTATTGCAATTTCATCCACCAGGAGACACCCTCGCAGGAAGCTACTCTCCAACAATTCGCTTACATTCAGAAAGCTATCCAGAACTGGTACTGTTAGATTTAGTTTATATCCAAATCCCCACAATTTATCGCCTCGATATACAACTGAACACTATTTTGGGAAAAGTTAGTCGCAGTCCTGGCAAGTATGAATTATCAGTAGCGAACCGAGGTAATATTGTCCGCGAACTCACATTTGATGCTCAAAGTCGAGATGAAGACGAACTGTGTACATATCAATTTGAGCTTGATGAAGCCAGATTATTACCTAGTAAAGGCACTGACATCAATCTCATAGTCAAACCTAAATCTTGGTGGCGACGGCCATGGTTTGGTAATGGATTATCTCTGAATTTTCAAGTTGATATTCAAGACAAACAAAGTTTACCTTTACCTGATACCTTACCTCAAGGAACTTTGGTATGGAAACCACGTCCTTGGTGGCAACTTTTACTATTAATCTTAACAGCTTTGCTGTTATTAGGGGGCATAGGATATATCATTTGGCGCAGCTTAAATCCTGACCCTTTAAGATTAGAAAATTTCCGAGCCAACGCCCCCCAAATCACTGAGGGTGAGGATGAGGTAGCTTTGAGTTGGGAGATTCACAACTATAAACAACTACAAAAGCTAGTGCTAATAGTCAAAGGCCCAAAACCCGCTCAGCGTACCTATGAAGTCAAAGATGGTATACCTGTTGAACTAGGCAAAAAAAGCGCGAACGAAATACCTGCTTGTCAAATACAAGACCAACAAGAACTAGTTTGTAATAATGTGAAAACTGGAGTCAATACCAGAGGAAGTTATACCTTTGAACTCCAAGCTTCTTATCGCAAAGGATTACCAATTTTTTCCCGGCAAACTCAAGACATCACCCGCAGTACTCAAGTAGAAATAACAGAAAGACCAATTCCCGAAGTCACTGATTTTAAGACAGACAAACCACAATATCAAAAAGGCCAAAATATACTTTTAAGTTGGGCGATCGCTCGTCCATTATTACTTGCACAAGTGCAAATTGCTGGTAATAAAGATGATGGGACATCGTTTGGACAACCAATTATTTATAAATTTAGTCAAGGCAATATTCAAGACCCTAAACTCAAAAATCTTTGCAAGCAAGAAAACCAACAACTACAATGTACAAATGTTCCCATCAATGCCTCTCAAGTCGGGAAATTTACTTTTGAACTCAAAGCTATTCCCAACAACGGTAGCGATAAAGTTAATTCTAAAAAAGCGGAACCTACTGTCGAAATATCACCGAAACCCTTTAAGATCGTCTCCTTCACTATTAATGGTAGCGAGCAACCAAACGTAGTTCTTAAAGAAGGAGAATTTGCAAATTTGGCTTGGAAAGTAGGGGGAGAAGACATCCAGGTGAAACTTCTTCCCTATGGGAATGATGTGTCCCCAACAGGCTCAATTAGGCTACCAGTTAATCAAGCTTTCCCATCTGAAATTGGACTGCAAGTAAATGATATATCCGGTAAGCGACAATCCCAACAAAAAGGATTCGCAATTACAGTGATGAAAAAAGTAGTGCCAACTCCAACACCCACCCCTAACCCAATTCCACCTCTACCTTCAACCAACAATAATCCCTTAAGATCTAATCCCCTACCTCAGAAACCAGTGCGGTAAAGGTGGCGAAGTTTACTGTTGCCTGTTCCCTGCCTTGGCATAGCCTCGAAATTCTAAGCTAATCGTCATTGAAATTACATCTTTGCGTCTTTGGGTAACGCTCCTTGTATACCTACATATTTGATTGAAAAGTCTAAATTAATACTAAAATAGGCGATTAGAAATCGCGACTATACAGACAAAACCCACCTCCGTGGGTTTCAAGAACTCAATTTTCTATGTTTTCCAAAGGAGGTAGACTTCGCTTGTGTAGTAGCGAATTATATTCGCCCAAAACTTTTAAAACATCCTCTTAATTACGAATTACGTTAGCAAAGCGGTAGCGAGTCCTCGATAGCGTTAGCGAAGCGGTAGCGAGGTACGAGCGTCAGCGTAAAGCCTACGGCATAGCTTCGCTTAGAGCGACACAGGAGCGTCGCGTCATTACGAATTACGAATTATTTAATCTCTGGTTATAGATTAAAAGAAAAGGCAAACTCAAGTTTTTGAAACTTCATTATATTGCTCTAAAAGAGTTTCTATACTGGCATTATGATCCAAGAAAGAAAATAAATGCCAGTAGCGGAGTTTACCTTCTTGATCTAATACAAATTGAGCGGGTAAAGGCGCTCCTAAAGCCTGCCCTACTTGATAAGCACGAAATACCCTACAACTAGGATCGCTCAATAAGGGCATTTTTAACCCCAAATCTCTCACAACTATTTGACTCTGTTTTTCATCAGTACTAGTAATCATCAAAACTTCTACACCGCGATTTTTAAATTGCTCATAGTTCTCATTTAAAGCTTTGATATGAGGAAAACAAAATGGGCAATATTGCTTTTCAGTAAATATCCGCGTGAAGGCAAGTAATACTGGTTGCTTACCTCTGTAGTCGGATAATTTTACTAATGTTCCATTGGTAATATCTGGCAGTTGAAAATCTGGTGTTCCTACTCCCAATCTGAGGGAATTGATCGCTGGAACTGGCAAAAAATTACGCAAAAAGCGCTCATTGAATAAGCCGCTAAAATCATTTGAAGTCAGCATTTTTTGATGGATTGGGATGGGAATTGGGGAGAGATTTTTATGCCGTCGTTTTGTGATTTATCACATGACGTGTTTGTTTTGCAATATCGCCATAGATAATCGACCGATGAAAAAACCACAGACAGACATTTAACTTAACACTAAGTATATCTATGTTTATCTGTGGTTATTATTAATTGTGTCTTAAGTGTATTTAAAGGTATCAGGGATGCAGATATTGAGATTCGGAAAGATTTTCCCAATTCACAGTTCCAATCCCTAAACCGCAGAGAAGTATACTTTAGACTTCACTGGATCAGGGTTCATTGTCTTATCCCCAGGTTGCCAACCAGCTGGGCAAACCTCATCTGGATGAGACTGAACGTATTGAATTGCTTGTAATGTCCGCAGAGTTTCATCAACACTGCGACCAAAAGCTAGGTTGTTAATAGTAGCGTGCTGTATGATACCATCTTTGTCGATGATGAACAGACCACGCAAAGCAATGCCTGCTGCTGGGTCAAGCACATTGTAGGCAGCGCTAATCTCTTTCTTGATGTCGGAGACCAGAGGATAATTCAAATCACCGACGCCACCAGACTTGCGATCAGTTTGAATCCAAGCGAGGTGGGAGAACTCGCTATCAACGGAAGCCCCAAGGATTTCCGTATTAATTTTCTTGAATTCTTCGTAGCGATCGCTAAATGCTGTGATTTCAGTAGGGCAAACAAAGGTAAAGTCTAGGGGGTAGAAAAACAGGATGACATACTTGCCGCGATAGTCGGAAAGTTTAATTGTCTTAAATTCCTGATCTACTACAGCCGTTGCTGTGAAATCGGGAGCCTGTTGACCAACGCGGAGGCTTCCTTCTATTCCGTAAGTGAGGGACATTAACCTAATTCTCCTTCGACTTATATCCGTTTAATAGCGTTGGAATTTGGGTCAAGTAAAACTCACCCATCCACGCTGTCATCCTTTTGAGTACGCAGTCCCCTACGCAGGGTTTCCCTCCGTAGGGGCTGACTCACAGTTTAATTACGATCTGTTACGACTATATCATAGTCATAACGATTTTGAGTAACCAATGCCTGATTTAGATAAAAGAGAATGGCTGCTGACCAATGGCTTAGGAAGTTTTGCCAGTGGCACAGTTTACGATATCCGCACGCGCACTTATCATGGTTGGCTATTTGCCGCCACAAATCCACCCTCTGGGCGGACTCTTTTGATGTCACACTTAGAAGCTAGTTTGGAAGTATCAGGGGGCGTTGTCGCACTGGGGACAAATTTTTGGGGCAACCGTCAGATTGAGCCGGCAGGCTACAAACTGCTACGCTGCTTTGATATTAATCCAGTTCCTAAATGGATTTGGGGTGAAGGTAACTGGCAGTTAACTAGGCAGTTGATGATGCCGTATGGCGTAGAGGCTAGGGGGGAACTAGGGGAAGACACGGGGACGCGGGGACGCGGTGAGACAGCGCTGCAAGAGGGTTTCCCTCCGACTGCGTTAGCGGGGGACGCGGAGAAATTGCTCTCCGTGTCCCCGCATCTCCCATTCTCTGCGTCTACTTCTCCCTATTCCCAATTTTGCCATCGCATTTTAATTCAGTATCGCTATGAGGGAAGTGAGACAGCAATTTTGCGGCTGCGACTGCTAATAGCCGATCGCGACTTTCATAGCCAGCAAATTGCTGCTAATTCCGACTTACATTTCTCGCAGTTACTGGGGCAGCAGCAAGTTTGTTTGCAAGCAATCAACTCTGGTCAATTTGGCACACCTTGGCATTTGCGCTGGACACAAGGAGATTATCAACGAGACACAGTTTGGTATTGGAATTATGGATTATCAGAGGAAACACAACGGGGTTTAAGCGATCGCGAAGACCTTTACAGTCCGGGTTACTTAACAGTCACTCTCCAACCTGGAGATGCAGTGACTCTGGAAGCACAAGTTGGTTTTCCCGATCCCCAGCAAAGCGTTCTCACCTGCGATACCTTTACAGAAGCCGTAGAGGCAGAAGAGGAAAGGCTAAAAAGTTATTGGTCATTAGCAATTGACAAAGGACAAAGAACCAATGACAAAGCGCAAAGTCTGGGCGCTGGCTTCCAGCGATCAGAACTTTGTAAGAGAGGACAAATCTGGCAGCAACTCCTCAAAGCTGGAGATCAGTTTATCGTCTATCGAGCCTCAATCGCTGGCCCGACCATTATTGCTGGTTATCACTGGTTTAATGACTGGGGACGCGATACCTTGATTGCCTTACCGGGATTGGCATTAGTTCCACAACGCTTTGACTTAGCAAAAGGATTATTGCGAACTTTCGGACACCACTGTCGTCACGGTTTGATTCCTAATGCATTTCCCGATGTTGATGGTGAGCCGTTTTATAACAGTATTGATGCAGCGCTGTGGTGGATTGAAACTCTAGGGCTTTATCTGGAAGCTACTCAAGACTGGGAGTTCCTAGCAGAGCAATTTCCAGTAGTGCAGCAAATTCATAAAGCCTTTGTTGGTGGTACGCGCTATAACATCCAAGCTGATGCTACTGATGGCTTAATTGGTTGGGATGCGCGTGGTGTGGCCCTAACTTGGATGGATGCTGTAATTGGGGCACAGCCTGTTACTCCCCGGCGTGGAAAGGCAGTGGAAATCAACGCCCTGTGGTATTCCGCTTTATGTTGGGTGAGTCAGTGGGCAGAACGTTTAAGCCAGTTGGAGTTTGGCGAACCAACGCGTCTGGCCAAACAATCACAGCGTTATATCCAACAAGCGCAACAAGTAAAAGCCTCACTGCAAAAGTTTTGGAATCCTCAGCTAAATTATTTTTACGATACTATAGAACCGGACGATCGCCGAAATTCTCAAGTTCGTCCGAATGCAGTTTTAGCTCTGTCGTTACACCACTGCGGCTTTTCTGTACAGCAAGGGCGGCAGGTATTAGATCTGGCAACTGCCAAATTACTCACTCCTTACGGACTTCGCAGCCTTTCTCCCAGCGATCCAGAATATGTAGGTAAGTACCAAGGCAGCTTATATGAACGCGATCGCGCCTACCATCAAGGCAGTGTTTGGAGTTGGCTAATTGGCCCATATATTCGTGCTTGGCAGCGTTTTTACCCCCAACAGCCCCTACCTTTTGATTGGCAACCTCTACTAGATCACTTTCTGTGTGATGCTTGCCTTGGCTCTATTTCAGAGATTTTTGATGGCGACTTGCCACATTTGCCCAAGGGAGCGATCGCTCAAGCGTGGTCAGTGGCTGAGGTCATCCGTCATTACTAGGGACTGGGTAATGGGTAGGATTTGTTAAGAATATTGGTAAATACTTTTTAAATGGCTCAGGTCTGACTTGAACAGACGACCCCAGGCTTATGAGTCCCGTGCTCTAACCAACTGAGCTACTGAGCCTTAATTATTCACATCGTTTATAAGCATAGCATATAAATCTGGCTACAGCCAGATTTATTGCAACTAATTTGTTTTTTTGTGAAAAAAGAGGTGGATGTGGTTCGACTTGGCTCACCAACCGGGGGATGAGGGAGAAAATTTCTCCGCGTCCCCAGTACCCCCATTCCCACACACAGTAAAAGAGGGAGTTTTTCTCCCTCAGCAAACAAAGCAATTTGTTAATTACGAACAGCTAAGAATTACACGCGTTCCGGTAGCATGGCTATTGGATTAACAGCACCTTTCCCGGATGGGTGAATTTCAAAGTGACTGTGTGGGCCAGTGCTGAAACCAGTGCTACCCATTTCAGCAATTTGTTGTCCTTGCTGTACTTCTTGACCTACTTGTACTAAAATCCGGCTATTGTGACCATAGCGAGTCAAGCTGCCATCAGGATGACGGATATCTACAAGCTTGCCGTAACCACCTTTGTTCCAACCAGCTTTTTCTACCACACCATTAGCTGCTGAAAAAATGGGGGTGCCAGTGGAGTTGGCGATATCAATTCCTCTGTGCATTCTTCCCCAACGCCAGCCATAGCCAGAGGTCAGAGTGCCTTTTGCTGGCCAAGCAAAGGCTACAATCGAGGTAGGTGAGGGAGATGTAAACTCATCAGCTGGCTTGGGCAGGTATTGATCAACTGCTGCCAAAGGCGGTACTGGAGAAACTTTAGTTCCTCGCATTCTGCCCAAGGATTCAGAAGAATTCACACCTACAGGGGGTGTTGCTATTCTTCTAGCTGGTAAATTACCAGAAGGAGTCCACTGACTACCACCCTGATTAGGCAGAAATTCTGGATTGACTGGCTCATCGCTAGTGGGGCGAATGGCACGGAATTCCGACTTAATAGGTGGCAGGACGGCGTTATAGTTAGAACTAATAGGTGTAGGAACTGCAATCGGTATCGCTACTCTATTTCGTTGACTAACGGAGTTAGAACTGACAAAGTTACTAGGCTGAGGGATAGGAATTTGCAACGCAGCGGTGTTGGTTTCGTTAGCTGTTGGTACAACTAAGTTCCCAGATTGCTGAGCGCGGTATTTTGCCTGTAACCTTTGAATTTCTGCTTGTAAGCTTTGTAGACGTGCGCTTCTGGCCCTAGCTACCTTTTGAGGTGCTTTTCTAGGTAGCTGCATTTCAGCAAAAGCTTTGGGCATTGGTGTTTCACCACCCACACCATATAGGCTAGGAACGGTGGGGGCTGTTGTTGGGAGGGTTGTACCTGTCTGAAGCTGACTAGCCGCACTTGCTGATGTCGGGATGTTAACACTGCTATTGTCAGCAATTACTGGTAATTGTGAAGCGGCAGGTAAATTCAAGTTGATCCCAGCTGTATTCACAGGTGGTGTAGCTACCTTGGGAATACTACTGGGCTGTGCAAAAGTAGGTCTAGCTGCATTGGTGCGAACTTTGGTTGCAGGGATCACCAGCTTTTGACTGATTCGCAGTTGATTGGGGTTGCTAATATTGTTAGCTTTGACTAGTTCGGCTATGGAAGTGCGGTAACGGTTGGCGATCGCTGCTAATGTATCTCCAGGCTTAACTTCATAGGCCGTTGAGGCTGAAGTTGCAACAATTGTTGGTGTAGCTGGTGGTACAGGTATTGTTACTTGCTCAAACGATGCACCTGCTTCTCTGTTTTGTTTTAATTTCGAGATGAGATTCTCTCTGTTGGTCTCAGAAAGAGTTCCTGAGCGCGCGATAAAATTTTTCTCAACAACAGTTGTCGGTTGTCCTAATTCAAAACCAGCTTTTGATAAATTTTTGGTCTCCCCAGACCGCAACTCCGCCAGACTCTTTCTTAAACGGTTCGATTTTTCTTGTAGACGATACAGTGCAAACTCTTGCTGTGCTTTGAGTTGTACGTCAACTTGATCATTGCTGATCGTGCCAGATGCCGCTACTGTTTTTGGATAAGTAGCCTCGGACGTGTTTTTCTCTGGCTGGTTAACTGTGGTATTGCTCAGTCCCTTTACTGCTTGGGGTTGCAAGTAATTGAGATTTTTATCTACTGCTTTGGAAAGGGTTTCTGATGCCGGAACTGGTACAGACATTCCACTTGCAGCAATTTGCCATTTAGCTTCAAGCCCTGGTACTTGTGAAACTGCTGTTGGTTCCACTATGACAGGATTTTCAGGCACGCTCGCTAATGAGACGGCTGGGGATTCCAGTTTTGCGGAGGCAAATTTCACCTTCACCTTAGTGTCAGGAGCAGCTGGAATTGCTGAGGTTGCCTTTTGACTACCTACAGGTGCTGCTGCTTGGGCTTGATCGCTTTGCCGAGTCACCAAAAGGCTAGTTGCTCCCATGGAGATGGCCAAGCCAATCATGGCAGCTTTTGTCCGCACCCGGCGGTTGATTTTGGGATTATTCACATTCAGATGTTCTACCGGGGCATCATCGCTGGGGGTATTTTTCAACACAGCCTTTACTCTCTTTTTAAATGCTCGTTTCAAAGACGACCTCCTAATGATCGCTAGCGCTTAACTGACCTCGATTTTTAAGTTGGATACTAGTCAATGATGTAGATCACAACGAACCATAGATCAAGATCACATTCACCAGAGATGCTTAAGCAAGATTAACTCGCTTCTCTGATTTAGACAAGTTCACACTTATTAGCAAAACTTAAGATTTGCTGTGTTCACTTGTCTTAACCACTCCTCACACTTTGAAGACGTTTGCTTTTTAACAGCTTTCCGCGCTTGTCTTGCTGCAATCGCGGGGACTAGACAAACAGATTAATCTGCCAAGTCCTCTGTCGCCGTCAAAAATTGAACTGCCGCGACCTCTGGAAAAGCTATGTCCTCTACTGTAGACATTTTCAAGATGTTTTCACCGAATCCGCCATCCCATCACGAGACTTTACGTTGATTATTCCCTAAAAGACAACCGTATGATCTCGTCGCCAGTTTTGAGCTTTTTTCCCAGGTAAGTCGAGCTAAAATAGCTCAAATACTCTATTAGACTGGGTTTCGCTACTTTTGTTTCCCAATTTAAGATGATTCAAATTCATCAAAATCTATCATTCAAATTTCGTATTTTTCCAAGTTTTATATACAAATTTCTTATATTATTTCGTCCTAGTTCGTCAGTATTTTTAGCGACAATTTGAGAAGAATGTCAAGTATCAGTATATTAACCTACATTATATTTACGAGTACAAGAGTATTTTTAAGCTGTAAAAATCACTCAATATAATTAAGTGCTGGGAAAATTCAAGTATTCTCACGTAATAAATATAAATTTTAAAAACTATTGTAAATAACCCAACTGACGCCGAGCTTCAAACAAACCGATGGCTACACTTACTGACAAATTTAAGCTGCGAACTCCAGGTTGAGCCATAGGAATATAGAGGTTAGCCGCTGTGATTGAAAGAACATCTGGTGATAAACCAGTAGTTTCACTGCCAAACAATAACCAGTCATCAGCTTGAAACTGGAAGTCTACATAATTGTAATTTCCTCTGACTGTAAAACCTAACCATCTACCTCCACGCTCCTGATGGAGGTTTTTAAAGGCTTCTAGCGATTCGTGGTAGTTCAATTTAACGTAGGGCCAGTAATCTAAACCAGCCCTTTTGAGGTAGCGATCGCTAATTTCAAATCCCAAAGGCCCAACCAAATGTAACTCAGTACCCGTAGCAGCACAAGTACGAGCAATATTACCTGTGTTAGGTGGAATTTGCGGGTGAATTAAAACTACCTTAAGCATCATCCTTATGGTTTATGTATTGTATAAAGTAATATATGAAAAATGTAAAATCTACCAATCGGCAGAGGCTATATATAGGTTTTATTAATAATTACTAAGCGATCGCCATCGATTAGATTTTTAAAATGAATTTTGGCGAATGGAGAATTGAGAATGGGAAATTTTTTTGAGTACAAAATAAATTTACATCTGTCTTGAGACAGAATTTACATTTTCTGGAGAGTATTTACTTAATCCTAGAAAACGCATTCAATTATTTCTCGTATCAAACAGTTTTTAGCTGGATAAAGGACTGACAAATAATAAAATATCCCATCGCTTTGGGCGCAGGGGAGGCAGGGGGAGAAGCAATCAACATTCATTCCCCAGTCCTCACAGGTGTAGGTATTTTACATTCAATCCGAAAAAGCCTATTTTTTCGTTTCAAAATCTTTCTCCGCGTCCCCCCGTCTCCCCGTCTCCGCGTCGATCAAAACGCAAAATATTAAAAACCTACACCTGTCAGAGTCCCCAGTCCCAAAAAAATTAAGCTACCGAAGACGAACACAATTTGTTTTCAAGTTCGATTTCGCGCTCATGGGTGGCTGCTATAGCTTGAGTGATGACTCGCTGGGAATCAAAGCCGACTGTGTATAGCTGCAACCACTGTTGGGCTTCGTTGCCTTCGCGGAGGATTTTGTGCAGAGGCGAGAGGAAACAGCTAAATCCTTGTTGTTTGGCGATCGCCCAAACGTTTTGATAGAGTTCAGCAATCCAATCTCTAGCTAAAATGGTTCTACCATCCTGCCAATGCCTCAGCTGAGCATCTAGACTGGCTGTAGCCGCTGCTGTTTCGTTGGCAGCAGTTACAGCGATGAGTTCTTCAGGCGAGAATATACTTTGGGTTAGTGGGTCAATACTAGGGTTATCTATAACTTGTAATAAACGTGCTTCTAGAAAAGCGGTGATTGCCAACAAGGCGATTGGATCTGTAACTAAATCACATATTCGCAGTTCCAGACGATTCAGTTCATAGGGGCGGCGATCGCCATTTGGTCGTACTGATGTCCACAAGTGGCGCACATTTTGCATCGTACCAGCAGCTAACTGATTTTCTACCCACTCAATATGATCAGCATGGCTAGCAAATAAAGGTACATAGCTAGGCGTTTGCGGGAATAAACCCCAACGAGTGGAGTGATAGCCAGTTGCTTTCTTATCTAAAAAGGGAGATGCGGCGCTGAGTGCGAGAAATAAGGGTGCTTCCATGCGAATTATTCGACACGCCCGCATCAATAATTCTGGATCACTGATACCTATATTGATATGAACGCTGGCGGTAACTACTTTTGTGCCGTAGGTTTGCTCAATGTAGTCGTGGTAAGGATTAGAGGGATCGGAACGCATGAAGCGATCGCTATCACCCAACGATAAAGTACTTCCTGGAATTAGAGTGTAATCTCCCAGGCGCTTGAGATAATTTCGCAACTGTCGCCGAGGACGCAGCAAGGCGCACAACAGATATTCATAGTCACGACACGGGTTTGTGACATATTCAACATTGCGGCTATCTGGCTCTCGCATAAACCCATCTAACGCCGCGACAATCTTGTCGGAGAGACCGACGATTTCACCTTGAGACGTGCCGGTGTATATCTCGATCTCAAAGCCTTTCGATAAGACCACTTTAATTCTCCTCGGCTCTCCTAATGCCTATAAATTGTATCGAATTAGACGATTTTTTGCATTGAGTTAAGTAATCTAAATTAAAAATGCTTCAATCCCACATTAAAAAATGATTAATTCTCCTGCTGCACTCATTTCCAGGTTTAAATCGCTATTGGTAATACACAATTGATAAAATTGCTCATCGGTTAAATGAGCGATCGCTTCTAGGTTTAGCACAATAGTATTCATTAAACCTTTCCTCGTGCCTTAATCTAATTCTCGGCGTCCTTCTAAGGCTCTTGCCAGCGTCACCTCGTCGGCGTACTCCAAATCGCCACCTACAGGTAAACCAAAAGCAATGCGTGTCACTTTGGTAAATGGTTTCAGTAGTTGACCTATATATAATGTGGTTGTCTCCCCTTCTATACTCGGACTAATTGCCAAAATCACCTCTTGGGGTTGTTGCTGACTCACGCGGCGTTGCAGGGCGGTGATAGTTAGCTGTTCTGGGCCGACACCATCTATTGGGGAAATTACTCCACCTAAGACGTGATACTTACCTTTGAACTCGCGAGTTTTTTCTAGAGCAATCACATCGCGAGAATCTGCGACTACGCAAATAGTAGTGTGATCTCGGTTGGGACTGCGGCAGATTTCACAAATCGGTTCAGCCGAGAGGTGAAAGCAAACAGAACACAAACCGACTTGTTTTTTGGCCTCAATTAAGGCTGCTGCTAAAGCCTCTACTTCTGCTTCTGGTCGTTTCAAAATATGCAATGCCAAACGTTGGGCTGATTTGGGCCCTACTCCTGGCAAGCGTTGCAGTTGCTCAATTAAGCGTGCTAAAGGACGTGTGTAAGCCGTTGTCTTGTCTCCAGAATATTCTCACCTTTTCTATAATGACATCTGTTTGGAAAATGGGGATTGGGGAAGGTGGGGCCTCTTATGGGTAGGTTTTTTAGATTTCGCGTTTTGGTTGACGCGGGGACGCGGGGACGCGGGGACGCGGGGACGCGGAGAGTCCCCATAACTAAAGCTAGGGGATTCAAGCAAGGAAAACATTTTTTGCCTCCACGACTTTAGTCGGGGGCTTTTGACCAGTGCTTCGACCTTGAGAAGGGTCGCGCTCCGCGTCTCCCCTTCCCCGCGTCTCCGCGTCTTCTTGGTAATGGGGATTGGGGAATTGATGATTTTCTCATCTTCGCTTAGCTTCTGGTCACTACTCGATGCCCGATATCTCTGCGGTAGTATATTCCGTCAAATTGGATACGGTCAATGCCAGTGTATGCTTGGGCGATCGCTTGCTCAAAATTTTCTCCGATGCCAGTCACATTTAATACTCGTCCGCCATCTGTCACTACTTGTTGTTGCTGGTTGAGTTTTGTCCCGGCATGAAACACAGTTACTCCTGCTGTTTCGGCTTCGTGCATACCAATAATTACTTTACCTTTTTCATATTCTCCTGGATAACCACCTGAAGCAGCAACAACAGTGGCAGCAGCCCCTTGATGCCAAGCTATGGGGGGCATTTCGCTTAACCGCTGCTGTACGCAGGCTAGGAGCAATTCTTCGAGGGGTGTTGCTAACAGTGGTAAGATTACCTGCGTTTCTGGATCGCCAAAGCGACAGTTAAATTCTAAAACTTTCAAATCCCCATTGGGGGCAATCATTAGCCCAGCGTATAAAACGCCTCGATAGTCAATGCCTTTGGCTTTTAGGGATGCGATCGCTTTCTCTAATACCTCTGTTTGCACCCGCGCCATCAATTCGGGTGTAGCGATTGGTGCTGGGGCATAGGCTCCCATGCCACCAGTATTTTCCCCCGTGTCGCCTTCACCAATCCGCTTATGATCTTGAGCTGGTAGTAAAGGTCGAATTGTTAACCCATCTGTCAGTGCTAATACTGAAACTTCTTGCCCACTTAAATACTCTTCAATCACAACAAATTCACCAGCGCTACCAAACTGCCCTTGGAAAATAGCATCGATGGCATCATGTGCCTGTTCTAATGTTTCAGCCACCGTTACACCTTTACCTGCCGCCAATCCATCCGCTTTGACGACAATTGGTATCCCTTGGGTTTTGACATATGATTTGGCAGCATTTGCCTCCGTAAATACCGCAGCCTTAGCTGTAGGGATTCCGGCTTCTCGCATTAAAGCTTTTGCCCAAGCTTTACTCGCTTCAATTTGCGCTCCCGCTCTTGTGGGGCCAAATACCATCAATCCTTGTGATTGCAGATAATCTGTGATTCCCTTTGCTAAAGGGATTTCTGGCCCAACTACTACCAGGGAAACGTTATTTGCGATCGCATGTTGGCTAATAAGAGCAAAATCATCAACCGCTAGAGGCAAATTTTGACAATGCTCCATTGTCGCTGTGCCTCCATTCCCCGGCACACAGATAACTTGCTTAACTTGTTTGGATTGCAGTAGCTTCCATGCTAGAGCATGTTCGCGCCCCCCGTTACCGACAACTAAAACTTTCACTGATTTCCTCGTGCGTTCCTTGCTAAACGAGAATGCTTTAGCGACTTCTCGCGGATCAATTCTTCGTCAATTTTCATGCTGATGCAAACCCCCGCAAGGAGTCAACCCCATGAGGGGTGATACCCCTGAATAACCAGCTGTATCCTCAAAGAAGTCGGGGATCTAGACACCGTGAATTTTCACAAATCAGATAGGATTGCTATATATATATACATAATAAATAATATTCATGAAACGCTGAGTTTAATAGGAAAGTGGGGAAGATGAAACCAATAAAACGAATCGATATAGCCCAAAATACTTTAGAAGTTCTTGATGCTGGTAGCTATGTTTCTGGTAATGGCAATCTGGTTAATATCGCTCAAGAGTTCAAGTATTGTCTTGATGGAACAAAATGCTACAGTCCTGAAAATCTCTCTGATATTGAAAAAGAAGTGCTTAAGAGTGATCCTGTTTTTTTAGAAACTGAATTTGAAGTGAGGAATGAGACTACCCTAATGGGTGCAGAACGCATAGCGAAAACATGTGAATTTCAACAAGTTGGTGTTCTGAATTTTGCTTCGGCCAAAAACCCTGGAGGTGGATTTATCAAAGGTGCCCAAGCACAAGAAGAGAGTTTAGCAAGAAGTTCTGGACTTTACCAAAGCCTGTTGAAATGCCCTGAATATTATCGTTTTCATCGCTCTCAACAATCGCTTTTATACTCAGATTGGATGATTTATTCTCCTGGCTGTCCAGTTTTTAAAGACGATGATGGAAAACTATTAGAGCAGCCGTATATCGTCAATTTCATCACTAGTCCAGCACCAAATGCCGGAATGATTCAGAAAAATCAACCGCAGGATGTAGAGAAAATACCTGGGGTTCTTCAAACTCGGACATCAAAAGTCTTGAGTTTATTAGCTGAACACGGTTGCGATGCCTTAATTTTAGGCGCTTGGGGGTGTGGAGTATTTCAAAATGACCCGGCGATGGTTGCTCAAATATTTGCATATTTCTTATTAGCTGGTGGTCAATTTGAGGGCAGATTTAAAAGAGTAACTTTTTCTGTTCTCGACTCTAGTAAAGAACAAAGGATTTTTAGTGAATTTCACAAGCAATTTTCTTACTAGGTCGAGTCTAAATATAGTAGATTGCAGTTAATGAAGTAATAAAACAAGAGACTTTCAACGCTGTTACTTTTTCTCTACAATATGCAGCTTTTGAGTTGTTTGTCTATTAACACGGTTGAATAATACTTTTTTTGCTGGATTCATGTTGCACCTCTTTGGTCGTTTCAAATTGCTTTTGTCCTGATGATTTTTAATGTACAGTTACCAATCTATATAAGCAAATGTTGTTTTTTTTGATAACGATAATTAAAAGTGATGACTATTTGCTGGTTGAGAAATAAAGGCGATCGCAAACTTTGATGTACAATAAATAATTTTTATTGAATTGACAATAAATAAAAATTGCTGTTATCAATAACGTGGCATATACTGGAACTAAATTTCATAATTACGCGTGTAAATTTTAACTAATATCAGCGTAAATACTCTATTAGATAGATGCAAAAAAAAGTTAAATATGTCTAGGATTTATCTCAACGGACTACCAAAAATGTTGACTTTAGCAACAAGGTTTATGTATGAGTAACTACCATCAAGTAGACAAACACAACTTCCTTTATCATCGCTATCAATACTCCGGTAAATTTACACCAAGTCAGCTTGTATTCAATGCCAACCTGCAAGAATTTTCTCAACGAGTTGGCTATATCTGTAATCTCCAAACTGGAGGAAAACTTTCTCACACTGAGGCTTATCAACAAATCGAAGCACTTTGGGAGCAGATAAAACAAAGCTTTCAAGGACTAGAAAATGAGACAGACGCAATCAAATAATTGCTAGCAATTCATCAATTTTTTTAATAAGACAGGCTAAATTTATGAGGAACACCAATTTTATATCCACATCTGTTGGTGAAACAACAGATGTAGAAGTTTGGCTAGCTCGCGCTGGGCTAAAATTTTCTGACTTAGGTAAAGATGCTGCCAGTAACGCAATTCGTCAGCAATGGCGAGAGTATCAAGCAGCAGTACAAAAATGTTGTGTAGTGCTGCATCAATTACCAGAAAATGTGCAATTAAGTGATATTCATGCACATTTGAGAATACCTAATAGTATGTTCATATTAAATGTAGCTGGGGAAAATCAAGCAGGTCGTTAGCAAACTTCAAGAAATAAATTAGCCGATTTTACCGAATCAAAACGACTTTCTTTCCCCTATTAAATAATTCGTAATTCGTAATTCGTAATTTCGTAATTAAGTTTTGTATCGGGGTTAAATCCCCATTACAAAACTTGCCGACTGCCGATTATAGAACCGGGGGACTTAAACCTACGGAACTAGTTAAAAGCAATAGGATATTTATTTGGAAATTCTTGTAGCGATCGCCCGATCTTCCTCAAGGATTAACCGTCCTCAATCTCAAATCTTAGCGAAATATCCACGAGGTAGAAGAAACTACTCATATATTTCAGTATTGTATAGCTAGTGTCTTAATTATCATCAAAAACGCTCGTGGTTCCAATTAGAGATAATAATCCTACACAAATCACACCCTATGTGACTTTTGGATTGATTGCCGTCAATGTCCTCGCTTTTATTTATGAAGCTAGTCTACCACCACAAGCATTAGACGGATTTTTGCACCTAGCGGCTGTCGTTCCGCAAGAACTGACTTTAAGCTTTGGTGGTGTCTCAATTAATCAACCAGTTCCAGAGTGGGCAACCTTAATCACTTCCCAATTTCTGCATGGTGGTTTTTTGCATCTAGCTGGCAATATGTTATTCCTGTGGATTTTCGGCAACAACGTCGAAGATAAGCTAGGACACGCCAAATATTTGCTGTTTTACTTATCATGTGGGGTTTTGGCAGCTTTATCCCAATGGTTCTTTGCTCAGAATTCTAACATCCCTTCATTAGGAGCAAGCGGTGCGATCGCTGGTGTGATGGGTGCATACATTCTCCGCTTTCCCCAAGCCGAAATTCTCGGCGTAGTACCCTTGGGTATTTTCTTCCCCACATTCCGTGTTCCTGCATATTTCTTTCTAGGATTTTGGTTCATCCAGCAAGCTTTCTATGGACTTGCTAGTCTCGAAACACCCACCAACATTGGTATGGAAAGCGGCGGTATTGCTTACTGGGCACATGCAGGTGGTTTCCTCTTCGGAGCAATTCTCGGCCCACTATTGGGTTTATTTAGCGACAAAGATCAGCAAGAATCTTGGTAAGTCAATGTACTTTTAACTACGAATTACGCGCTTCGCAGCGGTAGCGAGTCCTCGATAGCGTTAGCGTTAGCAAAGCGGTAGCGAGTCCTCGAGCGTCAGCGGTAGCGAGGTACGAGCGTCAGCGTAAAGCCTGCGGCATAGCTTCGCTTAGAGCGACGCAGGAGCGTCGCGTCATTACGAATTACGAATTACGAATTACGAATTACGAATTAACACTCCTGCCCCACACTCCTAGTCACGAATAGGGGAACCAAAACGCCGACGCTGTTGACGCATGACGAGGTTGTTGATGTTATACATCAACTGCGGACTCAGACGATATATCCACCATAAAACATGCACATATTTAGGAAATACTATGATTAATTGCTCGCGTTCCACCCCACGCAGTATATTTTTAACAGCAGTTGACACATCGATAAACTTGAAAGGAACACGGGCTTTTAGATGCTTGATATCAAAACTTTTACCGTAAGTACCATTTTGGAAAAGATTAGTATCAATGTAGCCTGGACATACAACCGTCAGCTTAATTCCATAATTATTAGCCTCAGATGCTAGCGATTGAGTAAGACCAGTTAAAGCATGTTTAGTTGCTACATAAGCAGTAGACAAGGGACTAGGCACTAAACCATACATTGAAGCAATATTTATGATGTGACCACTACGTTGACGTACCATGTGTTTGTATACAGCATACATAACATTGACAACACCTAGCAGATTGATATCTACAATTCGCCGCCAAACAGCTAGATCAATTTCTTGAAATTCACCCCCTACTGCAATGCCAGCATTGTTAAATACATAGTCAATACGTCCATATTTACGGATAATTGCTGTAATTTTCTCTGCCACATTCACGGAATTTGTGACATCCAAGCTAGTAATCTCTGCTTGTCCTCCCGCTTGCTGTAAATGCTTTGCGAGTAAACGTGCGTTTTCTATATTGATGTCTGCAATTACAACATTGGCACCATGCCGCGAAAGTGTTTCACATAAACCTTTTCCTAAGCCAGAAGCGCCACCCGTCACAAGAACTACTTTGCCGAAAAAGATATTCATAAATACTAACTCTGATTTAGATAGCGTTATTTTGCTTTCTGAATCACGAGCAAAATTAACTTCTCAATTTTATTGGTTAATTGAGAATTAAATATGTAAAATTATTAGATATATAGCCATTTATATGCATAATTTTTAGGACATAAATCCAAATTTTTTGTCTCAATACAAAACTTTTATTGTTGGTGTTAAAGTTAACTGGCTAATTTTACAGACATAAAAAAGGCGATCGCACTCAATTTTCTACTGGGTGCGATCGCCTTTTTATCTAAAGACAGAAGAGATTATTTCAGAATTCCAATTTCTACCTGTTTCGTGTCGCACCTTCACGAACATCACGAGCAGTTTTTTGAGCGCCTTCTACATATCCCGATCCAAATTCTTTCAAAGCTTCTGCTGACTCTTTACCAATCTTCTGAAGTCGTTCACCAGGATTACCTTCTGTTTCGCGAGCTTCTCTGTTCCATTGTCCTGTTGTTTTGGGTCTTTGAGCATCATTTTGATTTACCAGCTCGCGAACTCTCCCACTCGAAATGTCGTTATTGCGTTCTGGAATAACATTTGTGGTCAATACTAGGAAACCAACTAAGACAACAGCTAAAAAACGTTTTACTTGAAGCCCATTAAACAAGGAAATCACGTTAGAAATTAAATTCTTCATGCCAACACTCCATTGGTTGATTGTTGTTAATTTTCACAAATGATTTGAGTACAACTTCAGAATAACTATAAAAATCTTATTATTCTTCTAACAAAAGGCATATCTCAAACTAATTCGTAATGATGCGACGCTTCTGTGTTGCTAATGCTGACGCTCGTACCGACGCTCGATGACTCGCTAACATAATTCGTAATTCTGAAAGTCAAGTAGTTAAGCCGTAGGCTAACGCACCATCCGAGTACTTCGGTGCGTTAGGACTTTCGTCCATAACACACCCTACAAAATTAAAGCTTTTAATTCGCGTTGGGTGTAATTCAGAAAATCAAGGTTGTTGATTTTTTTGGTTTGGAACTGTTCCTTGATTTTGGGGAATTGGTATAATTTCGTAATCAAGGCATATACAAAAAGGCTCAGACGAACCTTTTACCAGACGTTACTCTATACCCGAAGCAATATATCTAATGTATAATCAAGAAGAATATAAATTACAAACTCAGGCGTTTTATCTCGATAGAGCATCTCGCTCAAATGACAATTCATTTGACAAAATAGCGAAACGAGTTGGCTGGGAATCCTGCACTCTTCAATATATAGGATTTGAAGTTGCAACAACATATCATGAAATTAATTGGCAAAATATCAAGAGTGTATTAGATATTGGATGTGGTTATGGAACTTTGGTTCAGCACTTAAGAGAAAATAAGAATTTTCAAGGAAATTATACAGGTATTGATATATTACCTAACTTTATTGAAGAAGCTAAAAAACTATATGGTAGCGATGAACGAAATAACTTTATCGAAGGAGATTTTTTAGCAGATGATTGGAGTAATAAATATTATGATATTGTCATTTCTTTAGGTATACTTGGTGTCAACTACGATCAGCCTAACCAATATGGAGAAAAATCAAAGTATTGTGCAAAGAGAGCCATTGCTTTAATGATGAAACTAGCCAAGCTGGCAATAAGTATATATTTCCTAAATGAAGATAATTTTCCTATCTTACAAAGGTTGACCAATTTTGATATGGCTTTTTATCAACCTGAAGAAATTCAACAAATAATTAAAGAAGTATCTGATAAAAAATATAATTTAACCATCGAATCTTTCCCAGAAGCTAATGATGCTAAAACAATAGCTAAGTTATGTTTTGTCTGATGAGTTTATCTAGAAAATAGGGAATGGGTAATGGGAATTGACAAGAGATTTTTATCACATGGGTAAGTAGAGGCGGGTTTAGCAACATCCTTGTGTCACGCCATGTTTTAATTACAAATTCGCGAAATTGTTTCTAACTTACCACCCTTAATCAACTTCAAACGCTGCCCCCGCCACTCAATTGTTCCACCCACAAAGCCACAGCACCAAATGACACAACGAATTAAATCGTATAAAGGGATAAGCCACAAAAACTTTTTGGCAGCCATATCGTGGAGTAGTTTAACTCCCACTACCCAACCCATTAATAACCGCATTGTCCAGGTGATAGCCAGCAAACTCCAGCCTAGTTTTGAACCGCCGACAGCAATTAATAAGAGCAAACTAGTAACTGTACCGTAAGTAAAAAGTAGTGCTAGATAACCCCAAGGACGAGAAACACGAATACAGCGTCCCCAACGAATTTGGCGCTGTATGGCATCAGCTAAACTACTAGTAGCTAAGACATGTTCAACCACATAGTCGGATAGTACAACTTTGTAACCTGCTTTGCTTGGTTGGTAGCCAAGTTGAAAGTCATCTGCTAAATAATCAGCGATCGCCCCAAATCCACCGATCGCTTCTAGCACTGGTTTACGTATTACAATCGTAGAACCAAAGGTAAATTTTATCCCTGCTAGTTGATTGCTAACCAAAACCCCTGCATGAAAATCAGTAGCAGTAGCGATGGCTTCTAAAGTTGTTACCCATCCTTGAGCTAGGGAACGATACAAGCAGGTGACTACACCAACACTCTCGTCTTTGAGTGGTTGGATGACTCTTTGTAAATAATCCCCTCCAACACGAATATCGCTATCTGCTATCAGCAAGATTTCATGTTTGGCGGCAGTGACAGCATTCGCTAGATTACTAACTTTGAGATTAGCCCCGATGATGCGATCGCTCACAACCAAATGAATATCCACATCTGGGAACTGCTGGATAATTTTCTTAACAACATCAATAACAGGGTCTTCGCGATCGCGCACAGCAAAAATTATCTGATATTTTGGATAGTCTTGCTGACAAAATGAGGTGAGATTTTCATCTACTTGAGCATCTAACCCACAAATTGGCTTGAGAATGGTTATCGCTGGCTGGAATTCGGGATCGATAACATGGGGATGATTTAAAAAAGCGATCGCCGCATAAATTCCGTAGCAGTAAAATAAGACAGCGCAAAGGCACAGAATTAACAGCAAGACATCAATAGTTATGGGGAATTGGGAATGGAGAAAATAAGCCAAACTCTTATAGCAGTTACCAATCACATCAGGTATAGTATGGCCCCTAGTCACTAGCTACAAATTTGTTGTAGCGTAGCAGTGAAGTTAGGGTAAGAAATAGCAGCAGCTTCTGCGCGGTGAATCGTGGTGATACCTTGGGAAACCAAGGCAGCGATCGCTAAACTCATGGCTATGCGATGATCTGTATGGCTATCTACATCAGTACCTACTAAGGGAGTACCACCAGTAATTTCCATCCCATCGGGTAATTCACTTACCTTAGCTCCCATTTTATTGAGTTGTTGGGCCATTACAGCGATGCGATCGCTTTCTTTAACCCTTAACTCTTCAGCGTCTCGAATTACCGTTGTACCTGTGGCAAATACCGCCGCCACTGCCAAAATCGGAATCTCATCAATCAATCTAGGGATGATATCTCCAGCCAGAGTACAGCTTTGCAACCGACTATGACGCACTCGTAGATCTGCTACAGGTTCGCCAGCAACTTCTCGCTGATTTTCTAGTTGGATATCCGCCCCCATCAGTGATAAGGCTTCTAAAATACCAGTGCGAGTGGGATTTACACCTACATTTTCAATGAGTAAATCCGAACTAGGTACAATGGCTCCAGCTACTAACCAAAAGGCCGCAGAACTGATATCGCCTGGTACAATTACTGATTGTCCATGTAGTTGAGCAGGCCCAGTAATAGTGACTCTATTGGTTTCTGGGTCAATGCTGAGTTCTGCCCCAAAAGCCCTGAGCATTCGTTCGCTGTGGTCACGAGACAGGGCGGGTTCAGTCACGGTAGTTTGTCCTGCGGTCATCAAACCAGCAAGCAGGATGCAGGATTTAACTTGAGCTGAGGCGATAGGGGAATTGTAATGAATGGGTTTAAGCGCTTGTCCTTGAATTGCTAGGGGGGCTAGAGAATTATCTTTGCGTCCCCAAATCAGGGCCCCCATTTGTTGCAAAGGTTTAACTACACGGGACATCGGACGCGATCGTAAGGAACTATCACCTGTTACAGTAAAAAAGCGCCCCGGATGAGATGCTAATATTCCCAACATTAGCCGCAGGGTTGTACCGGAGTTGCCAGCATTTAACACATCGCCTGGTTCTTGTAAATTTCCTAAACCAATACCCTTAACCCGTACCAGTTCCGTGTTGAGTTCAGAAATTTCTGCACCCATAGCTTGGAAACAGCCAGCAGTGCTGCGGGGGTCTTCTCCTAAAAGTAATCCTTGGATTTGAGTCTCACCTTGGGCCAAAGCACCCAACATCAGCGCCCGGTGAGAGATAGACTTATCTCCTGGTACACGGATACGACCCTGTAAAGATAACCCAGAGGTGGGTTGTTGAATAATCAATTTATGAGAAAGGTCTTCGTGAGTTTCTAGGGTTATGACAGAAGCCGACATTAGGATACACTGGCTTTTGAATACACCGAAAGTTTTGCATAATCTCCATAGCTAAGCAACAGAGATTCTTGATTCAATTGTTACTTCGCCACCCTTATTTATCCTACAGTTGTCTTTTTTAAGAAAGTTTCTCAGCTTTTACAACAACTTCTAATGTCTTAAGGTTGTAGGCTGAGAGTATTCACAAAAATCTTTACAAGCTAGACTATCATGGGCAATTCCATAACCAGAGCATGAAAATCCCTCTTCTCTAGCCCCTAGCCCCTAATCCCTAACCTCTATTTTCAAGACGGAGTTTTGGGTTAGCACTCCCCAAAAAAAGTGCTGTTTTTACTGTTTAGGCTCACATACTACGCTTTTACATGCTGATTTATCCAACTTAACAAATCAGCAGATTCAGTTAAGATTAAGCATGTTTTACCATTTAGTTGCTTACGCTGACTTGCTAGATACCTTAGTGTACATTTCATCTTGTTCAATAGCTTTTAGCCCTCATCGCTCCCATGCTGACCCATCACCGCAAGCCCGTGTGCTTATCACTGATTTCCACTGATTTACCTATCTGGTCTGTTGTCGAAACTGCCGGGACGCTGTACCAAAAAGACACAAATCGGTTTCATTTACTATTGACTGCACCACCTTTAATTAGTTGCGAAGTAGCAAGTTTTCATAGTCCAGAGGATACACTTCCTCAAAAGAGGAGTAGCGCTTACGCCCCCAGCAGTCCCAGAATTTTATGGTTGGAGATTTCCCCTTACCGGGTAATCATGACCATGCAAGGCAATGCTCAAGTAAGCTATCGCCATTTCTGGGAACAGGGTGTTTATGGCATTAGCCGTTACTGGTTGCCAATCGAGTCATTGCAACCTAACGATCCTATTCGCTTACGTAATTTTACTAAAACTCTCACCCTTAACGGACATCCCTTACCAGAGCATTTACGTTTAGAATACGAACTGTGGGCCGAAAAAGTCCAACTAGGACGCTACATTCTTAACTTAGAAATTAAGCACTGATTGTTAGGGAACTGGGAAGAGGCAGAGGGGAAGGGGGCAGGGTGCAACGGAGAGATTTATATACAACCTTCCCCCTGCTCCCTGCCTCCTCATCTCCTCAACCAAAATAACTAGGTTGATTCCCTGATATCCATTTAATATTGCAACCAACACTCGGCTTTTGCTCGGTTGTAATCAATGTATCCGCTAGTACTGCTTTTATAGCTGCGCGTAAGTCTGCACCAGTTACGGGTTTACCATTACTAGGGCGGCTATCGTCTAATTGTCCGCGATAAACAAGTTGGTCTGAACTATCAAATATAAAAAAATCAGGTGTGCAGGCTGCTGTATAAGCTTTTGCCGTTTCTTGGGTTTCGTCATAGCATAAGGGAAAATTAAACCCAAGTTCTGTAGCCATTGCCTTTAATGATTCTGGTGCATCATCTGGGTAGTTTTTGGCATCGTTAGCGCTAATGGCAACAATCCCCAAATCACTCATAGAGTAATCTTTTCCTATCTGCGCTAACTCTGTTTGCACATGCTTAACAAAAGGACAATGACGACAAATAAACATTACTAATAATGCTTTTTTGTCGGCAAAAGTAGAAAGTGAAATCGTTTTTCCAGATACTACTTCGGGTAGATGAAAATTTGGTGCTTTAGTGCCTAAAGGCAACATTGTTGAAGTGGTTAAAGCCATATTTCACCCTGAAAATGTTTACTGTTAACAGTATATTTTGACACTCCCCGTCCTGAAGTTCGGGGATTCTTGGATCGCGCTTAGTCCATCGACTTTACCCTCACCAAGCTTCACCTCGACGTGCCCCGCCGATGAGTAGAGAAAATTCCGTGCGCTCACTAGAAGCCAAAACTTTCTCAGGATTTGCCGCCCGTTGCGAGACAGGTTCCTCCACCGAAGTGCGAGCCTCTGCCTGTGTTGCGGATTCCTCTAGTCTATCAAAAAGCCGGGAAACGAAGCACGGGGCTTGTACCCATCTTTTCGGTCACTGTCCCCTGCGATGTACTCAGCTTAGTCGTACTCCTACGCGTAGCAAGCTACGCGTAGCGTCTTTGACAAAAGAAGAAGTGTTTTTTGTTCCCTTTTATAGATTTGCCAAAACACCAAAAATACCGTGTCCTGTCAATACTTCTAAGACTATTAAAGAAACAAAACCAATCATCGCCAAACGACCGTTGAGTACTTCCGCATAATGAGTAAAGCCAGTGCGATCGCCTTGGTCATCTACATAAACCTTTGGCTCGATCGCAAAATTGTTTAGTTTGCCCTGATCGTCAACTATGGAGGCATTTGTACGCATTATCTTTATCCCCTGTGTTTTTTCATGTAAAGAAGTGTAACAAGTATATTAACTATTGTAAAGTTTCTGAATCTGCCGAAAGAGATATGATGGTGGATCGAGTTTAAAGCTCCGTTCCTTGTTCCTTCTAAGTCAGCACTCTTAGTTACAAATCCCATCCATAACAGCCAATGCATCGATTCCGAGTAGAAGTTATTGCCAAAACATCAAACCCGCAGCAAGTGATTTATGCGGCAATGCATCAAGACTATACCGATGGGTTCGTGTTTGATGAGCGCGACTCATGGCCCTCGGAGTCCCAAGCTGGCGAAATCATTATTAAGCGACTTTTAGCTGGTGAAAGGGGGCATTACGGGCCTTTAGAGCATCCCCAGATTGTTTTCAACTGTGGCTATTTTCCCCACAGCGTTATGCAGCAGGCTCGAACTCATCGGGTAGGAGTATCTTTCGATACTCAATCTTTTCGTTATACAGGTAATCAATTTATTGATGTAATAGAAGGTAGAAAAGACATAGAAGATGTTTTTTATCTACGTCCTGTTGGTTATTACACTGATAGACAAGGAAAAAAATATTACTACTCACCAGAGCAACGAGCAGCAGATTTAGAGTGGTGTTTAGAAGCAGCCAAACGATACAAAGCTGATTTTGAGGGTGGAATGTCGGAAGAACATGCAAGAGGTAAAGTACCTTTTGATTATCGTCAGCATTTTGTCGTTAGCTTTAATCTGCGGTCATTTTTGCATTTTTGTGATTTACGTAATAAAAAGGACGCACAATTGGAAATTCAAAAATTGTGCGAATTAATGTGGCCTCACTTTGCAGATTGGGCACCAGCGATCGCCCAATGGTATGAAAAGCAGCGTTTGGGCAAAGCGAGACTTGCACCATAATGTTAGATTGCATGGTAGATGCTTAGTCTAACACTTACTCAGCACTCCCAATTCTCAATTCCCTTTTACGCTCAAAACTGCCAAGAAACAGTTCCTTGCACTGTAAATGGCTGTCCATAATAAACACGATTACCTAGCGAACTTTCAAAATAATCTACGTCAAATAGATTTTTGAAGTTAACTGCAACTCTGAATTGATCTCGGTTATAAAAAATAGCTGCATCAGTCGTTTCACCAGAATATCTCTAGCATGGTAAACCCTTTCTACTACATCCGGTTTTAAAGTGTGAGGGTGGTTATGAGCATCCTTAATTTTGATTTCCTGTGCGATCAATATCCCCATTAACTCTAAAGCTTTGCCTTCCAGATACAGCCGCTTGGCGATTCCTTGATAAGGACACTTAAAAATTTGCCATGCAACAGTGTGCATTGCAGGTGTGGCAGTTCCACAACGGCAGTAATAGGTTTGATGCGATTGCCGAATCCATGGTTGCAACGCTTGAGGTAATTGTCCTTGTTGATTGGCAGCAAAAGAATATAGCAATTCCGGCTGCATGAGGATATTTACTTCCAAAAAAGAGTTTTTATCTGAACAATCACTCGTTTGTTTGGGATCTAGTCCACTTCCCACGAAACTGTATTCTCCCCCACCAACCTTTCTATATTGATCGTGATGTTCTCCCGAAAAATGAAAGTGATACTCTAACCAATCATGTTCTTGTTCTGGTTGTAGAATGATCATGCGATCGCGCATTTGCAATTTGCCAATGATCAACTCCAATCCTGGACGTAACTGAATTCTCCGCCAGTAACCTTGTCCCAACCGTCGGGGATATTTGTATACCACGTCCAATACATCATCTGGATCTGGGTGTTGGTCAGGTTCTACTGTTTCCTGAAATAGTTCATCAAAGGCTTGCTGGGAAAGGGTGATTGTCATAGCGATCGCTTCAGATCAAAACTTGAGCTATTAATAAGAAATTATCTCATTAAAAAGACACTACGCATAACAAAGCGTGCTTGAATATTCGAGGACTAAAGTCCTCACTACAGATGAAAATATTTCTTCCCACTCCCAATTTCCTTAATTTACGTACTTTCACTTACTGACAAGTATGCAAACGCCAAGTTACTTTAAAGACAAATTTTTGTTTGCACGTCTATAATTCCCACAAATACTTATGTCTTACTGTGCTGTTAATCTAGCTATTGTTACGGAAAAATTAAGTGTATCTATAAGTACTAATTCTTCAATACTTTTAATAGTAGATTCTCAAGTACAAGATTACTTATATTTATTATCCGGTGTGCAATCGGGCGTACAGATAGCAGTCGTAGATGCTCACCAAGATGGTGTCAAACAAATTACTGAAATTCTGCAACAAGGTTATGGTTGGCGACAAGTTCATCTGATTAGTCATGGTTCTCCAGGATGCTTGCACCTCGGTAATACAGAGTTAAGTTTGGCAACGATTGCTGAGTATAAATTTGCGCTACATAAATGGTCAAAGTGCTTTCAGCCTGGAGGTGAGTTATTCATCTATGGTTGTCAAGTAGCAGCTGGCAATGCTGGAGAGGAGTTTTTATCTCAACTGCATCACATATTAAAGGTAGAAATTGCTGCTTCTCGGACTTTAACGGGGAATTCTGCTTTGGGGGGTAATTGGCATCTAGAAGCTAGTACTTCACCAAACCAGAGTTACTGGATTGAGGTTGACGCAAGAACGCGGGGAGATGGGGATGCGGAAAATTTAAACCTTGCAAAGTTGCCTTGTCACAGTGTTAGAACAGGTGCAGTCAATCCTATAGCTATATTTCAACCTCACGTATTAGCAAACTATCAAGGTATTCTCGGCACTTTTGTAGTTAATAGCATTGCTGATACTGATGATGGCGACTTGGGTAATGGTATTACTACTCTGCGAGAAGCTGTCAATGCTGCTAATAGTGATAAAAATACTGCTCACCTAATTACGTTTGATTTTGAGACATATCCACAAACTATCTTCCTCAACAGTAGTTTGGGTGTTTTTGGGAATATCACTATCGATGGCGGGGATGCGGCAGATATCACTCTCGATGGTGGTAACAATAACCGTCATTTTTATGTCAGTCAATTGCAGGAATTGTCCCTGCAAAATCTCACTCTGATTAATGGTAAGGATCAGGCGGGGGGGAGTATTTTCACTGATGAAAATGCACGTCTGAATATTAGTCGGGTGACTTTCCAAAACAACGAAGCTGTCATAGATGGTAGTGGCGGCAGTGGTGTGGGGGGAGCTATTTTCAGTCAGGGAATTTTACGCCTCACGGATACTACCTTCCAAACGAATAAAGCAGCGGCGTTGGGAGGGGCTATTTATAATGCTGGTAAACCTCTCACTGCTACTCGGACTTTGTTTGCTGATAACCAAGCTGGTGGGGCTGTTAACTCGCCGAGTTTTGTGGCTGGGGGGGCGATTTTTGACGATCGCGGTAATATTGAACTGATCCAAAGTACCTTTAGCGGTAATCGTTCTACTGGGGATGGAGGAGCAGTTTTCAATAAGGGTAAACTCAGCGTTTATAGTAGCACTTTAACTCTCAACGTGGCGGATAGCGATAATAGCGGTTCCGGTCGGGGGGGCGGATTTTTTAACGATGGTGGGACGATTAGAGTTAGCAATAGTATTATCGCAGGCAATGAAGCAGCTGAAAATGCAGATGTCGCAAGAGCGAGTAGTTATTCAGGGCTTTATATCAGCTTAGGCGGTAATTTAATTGGTGAAGATACAGTCAAACAGTTCAAAGAGTACACTGATATCACTTTTATCGGTGCTGGTATTAGTGATATTAGTCAAGTTTTAGATACTACCTTGGCGTTAAATGGTGCGCCTTTAGGTTCACCATTGAGTCATGGGTTAGTCGCTAATAGTTTAGCAATTGATGGGGGGCTACCATCTTGGGTAAATTTGCCAACCGATGCGACTGGGCAACCACGAGTTCAGAATCTCAGTATTGATATTGGGGCAGTTGAGTTTACAGACACAAGCGGCACTCCCATAGCTGCTGTCAATGATGATGCATCTATAATCATCGATACAGGCTCTAGTTTTTTGACGGCGCTTAATTCCGAAAGTCAATTAGGTGCTGATGTCGCCTATCAAGGTAATGGCCAGATTGTTTATACTCTTGATCCAGATTTCCAGACTTTGGCTGTAGGAGAAACAGCGATTGATACTATCACTTATGCTGATATTGAGGGAGTTAAAACTTTAAAGGTACAGGTGACAGGTGTTAATCAAGCACCAGTAGGAGTAAATGATGTCATCAGTACGGTACTTACTTTTAATCCTTTGGTAAATGACACTGATATAGATAGTAGCGATCGCCTACGCATTACTAGTATTACTAGTCCAGCTACCAATGGGCAAGTAATTATCAATAATCCTGATACGCCCGATAGCACTATTACTTATACACCCGACGCAGGGTTTACGGGTAGCGATACTTTTACCTATGCTCTGAGTGATGGTAATGGTGGTACTAGCACAGCTCAAGTCACAGTTAATGTTGGGACTTCTAATTTAGTAATTGTCACCACCAATCAAGATATTGTAGATGCCGGGGATGGGGTGACATCTTTACGAGAAGCGATCGCCACCTTAAATGGTTTGGGAAGTGGCACAATCGGCTTTGACTTACCTGGAGAACAAACCATTGCCCTAACCCAAGGACAGTTAGACATTCTCCCTAGTAGCAATATTACGATCCAAGGCACAGGTGCAGATGCTTTAACAATTAGTGGTAATCAACAATCTCGGTTGTTTTTTGTTGATGTTGACGCCCAACTCACACTCAATGGTTTAACTTTAGCCGATGGTATAGACCGTGCCAATAATTCTACCTTTCCTGGCGTTTCTCAAGGTGGAGCAATTCGCAACCATGGCACGTTGATTATTAATGATAGTGTATTGCGAGATAATCGCTCGGAAACAATAGGGGGAGCGATCGTTAATGGTAGCAGTGCTGGAGATATGGGTGAACTGCCCGTATACAATGCTAGTCTTACTATTAATAACACCCGCTTCATTAATAACACTACCAAAGACCAAGGTGGGGCAATTTATAACGGCTTTACTGGTAATGGTGGCACTGTCAGTATTAACAATAGTAGCTTTGAGCAAAACCGCGCTCAAGCGATCGCTGGGGCAGTCTTTAACAATAATGGTGGTTTAACCATTAGTAACACCAACTTCGGTTACAACTTTGGTGGCGATCAAGCCGGGGCTATCTATAACAATGGTGGGACGAATCCCAGCGCCATTTTGACAGTTACAGACGGTACTTTTGTTCAGAACCTAGCTGACAGAGAAGGTGGGGCAATCTTCAATACCGGAACTGCTAGCTTGACAAGGAACAAGTTTCTGTATAACCGGGCTGATAATGCAGGTGGTGCAGTTTTCAATGCTAATAGTACAGCCAATCTCACCGTTACTGATAGTCAGTTTAGCTATAACCTGGCTGTAGCAGACCGTCTAGCTATTGCTGGTGTTGGTGGGGCGATCGCTAACTCCGATGGTTCGTTAACGCTAACTCGTAGCATTCTCGACCACAACTATTCTCAAAAAGAAGGCGGTGGGCTATTTACCACCGGCACTGCGGCTATCAATGTTAGCCAAAGTAGTATTCATGACAATATTGCTTATGAACAAGGCGGCGGGATTGCGAGCAATGGTAGCAGTGATAGCGTTGTTAACATTGCTAACAGTACAATTAGCCGGAACCAAGCAGCAAATAATGGTGGTGGTATTGTCCTCAATTCCGGCAAACTGAATTTAGATAGTGTGACAGTTGCCTTGAATGTGGGGAATGGTGATGGCGACTTCCGGGGCTTTGGTGGGGGAATATACACCAATTCATCCTATGACAGTACACCTAAAGTTACAGTCCGCAACAGTATTATTGCAGGTAATATTGATTACAGTGGTATTGCTCCTGATATCGGGCAATCAAATTTCACCAGCACCACCTCTAGTTTTAAGAGTCTGGGCAACAATTTAATTGGTACTGATCGCCGTGCCACTACCAATGGCTTTTTCTTAGATGCTAGCGATCGCACTTTTGCCAGTGCTAGCATTACAGATATTACTCAAGTACTTAATCCTAACCTATCTGGTGACGACATCCCGACTCATCAACTGGTTAATGGTAGTATAGCCCTCGACAATGGTAATACGACCCTAACTACAGATCAAAGGGGTAAAAATCGCACAGGCACAGCAGATATTGGTGCTTATGAAGTCCAGCCAGATGATACTATACCGCTAGCTGGAACACAACTCAATAGTTATTTTTTACCGCCAGTTTCTACATCAGACACAATTATTACTAAACTGACGGTAAACAGTACTGCCGATACGGATGACAATAACATTAATAATGGTGTCACAACTCTGCGGGAAGCAATTAATTATGCTAACCGCACCGTAGGCGATGTAGAAATTAATTTCGATTTAGATTCTGGTTCTCATACCATCACGTTGGGTAGTGAGCTTGTCATCAGTAGCAATATTCAGATATTGGGGTCGCCATTAGACGACATCACAATTGATGGGAATGGCACTACTCGTTTATTGAGAATTGATAGCAACTTTAATGAACCGGAAGTTGCCGCTGTTCCCAATCGTCCCTTACCAAGTGTCATCTTGCAAAATTTAACCCTGGCTAATGGGTTAGCCGATCAAGGTGGTGCAATCAATAATGCTGGCAACCTGTTTATTAATGGTGTCAAATTCCGCAATAATCAAGCTACTAGCGGTGGTGGGGCGATTTATCATCGCAGAAATGATGGTAATCCGCTTTTAGGTGTTATTAACAGCGAGTTTAGTAACAATACAGCGGCAGATCAAGGTGGGGCAATTCTGCTAGAAGCGATCGCATCTATTCAAACTAGCACCTTTACAAAGAATACCGCTAATCAAAAAGGTGGTGCGATCGCCGTCACCGATGGACAACGCTATGATGCTTATCCCTACTCTCTAGAGCTTGCCGATAATTACTTCTCTGAAAATACAGGGATTAATGGTGGTGGTGCTTTATATGTTACTAACAATGCACGTGTCAATGCTCTCAATAGTAACTTTGAAAAGAATGCTTCTACTGCGGGAGACGGCGGTGCTGTTCTTTTAGATGGCTACAACACAACCTTAATTACAAAAGATAGTCGGTTTGCCGAAAATACTGCCAAAGGGACAGGGGGTGGCATTGCTAGTCAGTCGGGTGTTTTGTCCCTCGCCAATACTACGGTTGATAGTAATACAGCTGATGGTTCTGGCGGTGGTATCCATCAACAAGGTTCTGGTAGCTTAACTCTCACCAGTACCACTATTAGCAAGAATAATTCTGGTGATCAAGGAGGTGGTGTTTACACTGACAATATCCTATCCCGTGTTGTCAATACAACCTTTAGTGCTAACCAAGCCAAAAATTCCGGTGGGGGTATTTTCCAAAAGAGTACTAAACTCACCCTGACTAACAGCACTTTAGTTTTGAACGTTGCCGACTCTGACGCCGATGGTACGGGAGTTGGAGGCGGCATATTTAATGATTATTCCACCGCAAAAATAGCTAATACAATCATTGCTGGGAATCAAGGCAACTCTGCACCTGATGTAGGCGAAACTTTGTTAGATGGGGGTTATGGCGCTAGCATTTACATTAGTCGAGGCAATAATTTCGTTGGTGTGGATAGTGTCGGAGAGTTTAAAGAAGCCACAGATCAAACCTTCGATAGTACGGGACTCACCAATATTAATCAGCTGCTCGATCCTACCTTAGCTGAGAATGGAGTAGCAGGTGGTTCTCGACTTACCCATGCACTATTAGCGAATAGCCCTTTAGTTGATGCTGGCAATAATGCCTTTGCACCCATGGTGGCTAAGGATGAAGGTGGTATAGATGCCACAGGACAACCCCGGATTATTAATTCTGTAGTTGATATTGGTGCAACAGAATTTCAGGGTAGCGTTGGTGTTTTTCTAGCCACAACTACAACAGACGAAGCTGTCACCTTCAATTCTGGTTCTACTACGGTAGAGGCATCATCTCCCATCACTACCAAACTTGGTGGTACAGTCATCAATCATGGTACAGGCTTCTTCACCTACAAACCGGCAGAGAACTTAAGCGATTTAGCCAGCAATCAGAATGCCTTAGATAGCTTTACCTACAACGATGCAGATGGACTCCAGACGGCAAACATCTTAGTCAATGGCATTGTGGACACATCCACAGGGTTTACAGTTCCTGATTTGGTAGGCAGTAATGTCTTATTAGTCACAACTACAGAAGACGGTATAGATTTTACCGATGGTCAACTATCCTTGCGGGAAGCTGTGCAGATAGCTACCTCTGAGGCTGGGGATTGGGTTATCGGTTTTAATTTAGACATAACCAGTTCCCAAACAATTACTCTCACCGAAGGTCAACTGTTAGTCGGTCATAAGTTGCCCAATAACATCAAGATTGTAGGGACAGGAGCAAAAAATCTCACTATTAGTGGGAATAATGCCTCGCGTATCTTCTATGTTGAACGCGGTTCGACTCTCGAACTGAGTGGGTTAACCATTGCAGATGGTATGGATGGGATTGAGCAAAGTATTTCTGGCTCGATTAGTGTAGATCAAGGTGCAGCCATTCGCAACCAAGGCAATCTGATTATCAATGATGCTGTATTCCGCGATAACTACAGCAAAACTATCGGTGGGGCGATTCTGAATGCGGCTAATCCTGGTTCTAGTTTGGCTAATCCTGGTGCTAGTAGTAACTATCAAGCAACTCTGACGGTTAACAATACGACGTTTATCAACAACTTCGCTAAAGACCAAGGTGGGGCTATTTATAACGGTTTCTCCAACGGTCAAGAGGGGTTAGTAACAATTACCAATAGTCGCTTTATCCGTAACGTCGCAGGGGCAATTGGAGGCGCGATTTTTAATAACGCTGGGGCGTTAACTGTCAGCGATAGCACCTTTACAGAGAATGATGGTGGTGGACAGGCGGGGGCTATTTATAACAATGGCAATAGCAATTCTTCAGCAACTGCAACGATTACTGATACTGAGTTTATTCGTAACTTAGCGGAACGAGAAGGTGGAGCATTATTTATTACAGGAAATACCACAATCACGAACGGCACTTTCACAAGCAACCGGGCTGATACTGCTGGGGGGGCTATCTATGCAGCTAGCAACGCTAATTTAACCATAACTGATAGTAAACTGACGAAGAATATAGCTCTAGCCGATCGCAGTGATAAGAGTGCAGGGATTGGTGGGGCGATCGCCCTTGCCCAAGCAACCCTGAATATGCAAGGAACAACGCTCAGTGATAATACGGCTCAAGACGAAGGTGGCGGTATTTTTAGTACTGATAGCACCTTGAATATTACTGGTAGCACTATTAGCACCAACACCGCTGGCGATGACGGAGGCGGACTCTCGAACAATTATGGGACTGTCAATCTCACTAATAGTACAATCAGTGGCAACATTGCCAATGATAATGGGGGCGGTATTTTCCAAAGTTCAGGCTTAACGCAGCTGTTAAATACCACTGTGACACTGAATATGGCGAATGTTGACGGTGAACCCGATGGCATGGGTGGCGGTATTTATAATAAGCCAAGTGCATCATCTGAAGTTCGCCTGCAAAATAGCATCGTCGCTGGCAATTACGATTTTAGTGGACTAGCACCAGATATCAATCCTGGTATTGATGGGGTAGCGGTTGTTTACACCAGTCAAGGTCATAATTTCATCGGTGTTGATTCTCCAGGCGCATTCACTGCTACAGGCGATCAAACTTTTACTAGTGCTGGCATCAGTGAAATTGAGCAAGTTTTGAACCCAGTTTTGGAAAATAATGGTGGTCAAACCCTCACCCATGCCTTAGTTAAGGATAGTCCGGCTTTGAATACGGGTGCAAATCCGCCGGTCGCTGGCATCACAACAGACCAACGCCTTGCACTCCGCATCGCTGGCGAAACGGTGGATATTGGTAGTTATGAAGCTTTGGTTTTAGATGCGATTAACGACAAAGCCAGTACGCAGGAAAATACACCTGTAGTGATTGATGTTTTAAGTAATGACATCAGCATCAACGGTATCCCCACTATTGATAGTTTCCAAGCTAGTTCTGCCTTGGGGGGAATGGTCACTCAAAATGACGATAATTCTTTCACTTATACAGCTCCTCAATCGATTATTCCCAATGATGTAGTCAAGGATACCTTTACTTACACTTTGAGTGATGGTACTAATACTGATGAGGCAACTGTAACTGTAGAAGTCACGGGTGAGTCTAACCCACCAGCGCCTGTAGCTGATGAGGTAACTGTAGCTGCAAATCAATCGACACAAATTCAAGTCAAGGAGTTATTAAAAAATGACCAAGATTTGGATTTATCTGGCTTATCCTTAACTCTAGAAGATTTGCCTACTTATGGTTCAGTAATCCTGAATGATAATGACACGCTTGATGATTTGGAAGATGATTTCATTACTTACAATCCCAATCAAAACTTTGAGGGTGATGATGTATTTTCTTACAAATTAGTTGATAAGTTTGGTTTTAAAAGTGCAAAAGCTAATGTTAACTTGCGGATAGTCGCGTCAAAAATTGTACACGAAGACAACAATTTGTTTTCTGTGATTGGGGTTGATAAGGTGAAGGTGAAATTCACTGTCAGCCAAATCAAGACTAATCAAGTTAATGAAATTGGTGTGTTTGTGGTTGATGATGCAGAAGGTCGAGTTAATGGGTTACTTCCTGGTTCTCCGGGATATTTGCAAGCTGCATTAAATCCTAACCGTCCTCAGCCTGCCAGAGTGATTTTCTCAACATTGAGTCACAACCTATTTCCTCAATTTAACTCCGAACAATTATTGAGTTTTAATGCAGGCGATCGCTTACAATTCTACCTGGTACAAGATAGTACGACAGATTTGGTGATTGCTGGTAAAAGTGATCGCGTTTTGTTGGGAAGTGCGGTTAATGCTAATGGGGAGTTTACTACTCTCACGACTGAAGAATTCAACGATGGGAATTTAACAATCCGTTGGCAAGACCAATTTAATAATTCTCTCAGCTTTGATAGCCTAGAAATTAATTTGCAAGTTACTAATGAAGATGCCCCTATAGGTACTAATCTTCAAGGATTATTTCAAAGTGAAGTTATTGATTTACGAGAATTTGATGGGCAAGTTTTAACTGCTCAATTTACAGTTTGGCGGGAAGCAAGTTTGAATAATGTCGCTGGACTTTACGTGGTAGAAAATGCTCAAGGATCTGTCCGCGATGAATTTGGTGTGTTAGTCAATCCTGGGGATGCTCGTTATATAGAAGTGGCAATGCAAAGACGAGTAACTGATTTGGAGTTAAAAGTTAATAATCAGTCACACACAGTTACTAATGTTCAAATAGAAGGAGGAGATATTTTAGCGCCTTTCTTGATTATTGATGGCACGATTAATCAACTTATTGATGATAATGCTAGTAATAATCCTAGTATTTATTTCCCTTATTTAGGAGCTAATACTGATGGATTTGATCATCTGCGGTTGTTGGGCAGTAACCATTTTGGTTTTGAAGATTTACCGGGGGGTGGAGATGGAGATTACAACGATATTGTTTTTAAGGTAGATTTATCACCTGTTGTTTAATGGGAAGTATCTCACGTAGTAACGCACTGCTATAGATTAATATCTTTTTGTCTTACGCAAAGACGCAAAGACGCAAAAAGGTAAAAAATATATTTCTCCTCCACTCCCTACTCCCCACTCCCCACTCCCCACTCCCTATTTCTATGGAGGTTTAGTGTTTATTAAGGTTATATTTCTTAAGTTACCAGTTCCAAAACGTACAAGTGTTTTTAAATCAACTCGGTTGGTGTTGGCCCTTGGTGTGATGGGGGTTGGTTTGACTTTTTTTGTGCAGCATCTTTTGAGTATTCGTAGCAGTCGAGCTTATATCAATAGTGATATTGTGTATATTCGTACACCGATTGAGGGAAATTTACAATTAAATAATCACTATGTTCCTGGTGAATGGGTGGAACCTAATAGGGTTTTGGGTCATGTGAAAAACCCCAGAGCTAATACTTTAATTTTACGTAGAGAAGAATTAAAAACTCAATTAAGTGTTGCTCAAAAATCATTGCTAAGTCTTCGTGAGCAAGCTAGTACTTATGAACGAATTTTAGGGCAACTTGATCATAAAATTAAGCTATATGAGCAGCAAATATTACAACAAAAACAGTTACAAAATCAACAAAAAAAATTAGAATTATCACAAACTGAAAGGTATATTAATCAATCTCATGCTGAGCTAGAAAGGCAAAAAGAAGAAGCTGCGATCGCCCAAAAGGAAGCACAACGTTATCAACAATTAGCTCAAGAAAAGGTAGTTTCGGTAAGTCAGGCTGAAAAACTGCAATCTCTTGCTAAACAATCACAAGAAAATGTGAAAAAGGCTTTTGAGTCTTATCAGCAATCTTTAAGTCAGTTACAAGTTAATGAGGCTAATTTGTCATCTGTACAAATTAACTTTATGTTGAGAATTGGTGATACAGAAAATCGTCAACAGCAATTATTGATTCATCAACAAGATTTAGCTAAGGAACTGATAGCAATTCAGCAAAAAAAATTAAGTACTAATGGGGAAATTCAAGCGATTAATAATGAGTTAAGTAAGATTGAGAAGCAATTAAAAATAGATTCGGTGACAGCGATTAAGGCTTCTATTGCTGGGCCCATTTGGTCAATTAAATCTCGGAGTAATGAATATCTAGAACCAAATGAGGAAATTTTAACAATGGTTAATTGTCAAAACCGTTGGGTTGAGGCTTTGGTACCAGAACAAAGTGCGGCACAACTATCATCGGGAATGGCTGTACAAATTAAGTTGTTGGGGGAAACTCAGCGGCGATGGCAAGGCAAGATTTTGGCTATTCGTGCCGGTGTCGGACGCATGAATGCGGGGGAAGATGTGGTTGGTTTACTCAAGGATTTACCTAAGCGTCAAGTAGCTTTACGCATCGGGGTGGAGTGGTCTGAACCTGCGAATTCCCAAGAGTTTTGTTACGTGGGACGCAGTGTTGAGGTGGTTATTCCCCGCTTTGGGAGGAAAAGCAACTAGGTGGAACTTAAAGGTTTATGGTGGTTCTGTTTAACTCTGTTGCTGGTGGTTGGGTTTGGTGTCTTTGGTTTAGAGATAGACTTATCAGAATGGGAAATTGAATTAAGTGCTTGGTTGGAAGCTAGCCATAATTTTTTTGCCCCTACAGAAGTGGGATTATTGCAGATATGCTTACCTACTGGTTTTAGTGTAGTGGCGGCGATATTGCTGCAATATTTTTCTCCGCAACCGGGGTATTGGAGTCGATTGATCGCGGGGATAATTGCGATCGCTTTAGTGACACAATATATGCTGTGGCGGCTGTTGGGTACTCTGTATCTACCTAATTTTTGGATTGGTAGCTTGAGTGTGTTGTTTTTTTTAGCTGAGCTACTGAATTATATCAGTACTATCAGCTTTTATGCTCAAACTGTGTCGGTGCGCGATCGTTCTCAAGAAGCTGACTATTTATCGCAAGCAATTATTGATGGCACTTATCAACCAACTGTTGATATTTTAATTCCCACTTATAACGAATCTCTAGATATTTTGACGCGTACAGTCATCGGTTGCCAGTTAATTAATTATCCACGTAAAACAATTTACCTTTTAGATGATGGTTGCCGTCCAGAAGTGCAAAAGCTTGCTCAATATTTGGGTTGTTTTTACATTGATAGAGTTGACCGTTCTCATGCGAAAGCAGGTAATGTCAATCATGCTTTGAAACTCACATCAGGAGAATTGATTACTATCTTTGATGCTGATTTTGTACCTGCTCAAAATTTTTTAGAACGCACGGTTGGTTTTTTTCAAAATTCGCAAGTTGCGCTTGTTCAAACTCCACAAAATTTTTATAATACTTCTTCCTTTTTGTTAAATTTAAGAGTCGATCATCTGATTGGCAATGATGTCGATTTATCTTTTCAGTATATGGAAGCTGGGAGAGATGCTTTAGACTCACCTCTATGTTCTGGAACTTCGTTTATCATTCGTCGTAATCTATTAGAAGAAATTGGCGGGATTCCTACTCAAAGTATTACTGAGGATTTTTACACTTCAATGCAACTCCTCAACCAAGGCTATAAAGTTATTTATTTAAATGAGTTAATCTCTGGGGGAGCTGCACCAGAAAATATCAGTGCCTATATTAATCAAAAATTGAGATGGGCACAAGGAAATTTACAATTATTTTTCTGTCCTCAACATCCACCTTTGTTTTACTCAGGACTGACTTTCATACAGCGTCTTGTTCATTTCTGTGCGATCATTTTTTGGTGTACTGCCATCACTCGTTTATTTTATTTACTTTTACCTGCATTCTCATTAATTTTTGATATCTTTGCGATTAATCCTACTATTCCTGGAATTTTAATTTTCTTTCTTCCTTATTATATCTTTAATTTATGTATTTTTAATTGGCTCAATGGCGGTTTACGTTCAATTGTTTGGTCAGATGTATTTGATATTTTGATGTGTTTACCAGTGACTATCGCTGTATGTAAAACCTTGATTTCGCCATTTGGAGTTAGATTTAAAGTTACTCCCAAAGGTGTAGTTTTGTCAAAAATCAGTATTAATTGGCAGCTTGGTATCCCTTTAATATTAATCGCAATTTGCTATTGTATTGGCTTGTTACGCCACTTTTTAGGAATTGCAGATCCATCTGATGAAGCTGCTAGTTTAGCAATTACCTTAACTTGGAGTTTTTATAATTTAGCATTATTAAGTGTTTGTATTCAGTCAACAATTGAAGTTCCCCAAGAACGCCGATTTTTAAGATTTGAACATAAGTTGACCTGTCAATTAAAATTATTATCAGAAATACTAGAAGGTCATACTCTTGACTTATCAGAAGGAGGAGCTTTAATTCAAATTCCTAGCACAATGCCATTATCTCAATTACCAGAAACAGCTAAATTGTATATTCCGGCAATTGCAGATACAGATTTTAAAGTCAAAATTGTCAGAAAATTTAGGCATAAAGAACAAATTTATCTAGGATTAGAATTTAGTCAACTTTCACTAATGCAAACTAAAAATTTAGTTAAGTTTCTTTTCTGCCTTCCTGATAGATGGCAACCTACAAGAACCAAAGAAATAAAAGCAGCAAGAGCATTTCTACAAACAGTATTTCGATTCTATCCCCTAGCAGAAGCCAGAGGACAATTAAAGCATTAGACCTCTTGCATAAATTAATTATATAAAATTACTTACTTAAATAATAGTGCCATAATAAACGCGTTGCTACTGCTCTCCAAGGTCGCCATTGCTCCGCAATACTTTCTATTTCCTTTGGTTTAGGTCGCTTCTCTAATCCTTTAAGTTTTTGAATCGCTAACGCTAATCCTAAATCTCCCGCCGGGAAACTATCACGTCGCCGCATTGCCATCAACAAATATATATCAACAGTCCAATCTCCAATACCTTTAATTTTTTTCAAAGTAGACCTGATATCATCATCATCCATCTTGTGGAGCAGATGTAAATCAAGTTGTCCAGAAATGATAGAATCAGCTAGCGATCGCCCATAAAGAGCTTTTTGTCTACTGAATCCAATTTTTTTAATTTGTTCATCATTGAGACTGACAAACTGCTCTGGAGTAATCGGTGATATAGTTTGTTGCAACCGCTCAAAAATCGCTTTAGCTGATGCTATAGATACTTGTTGTTCTAATATGATTTGAATCAGCGTTGCAAAACCTGGTTCGCGTATCCAAAAAGGAGGAAAACTCAGAGTTTGGAGAACTACTGCTAAGTCTGAATCGCACGAAGCAATCACTTTCAAACCATGAGCAAAGCTTTCTTCTGTCAAGATTTCTGACACTATTTCATCCCCAAATTTAGCTCATTGATGGCTTGTCATCAGCACTTTAGTGCTTAGAAAACAAGGATTAAAATCCTGACCCTCCGGGTTCGTTAGTCGCTCATGGGGGAAACCCCCAAGACCGCGCTAACTCACTACGAACTTACTGACTCAGTACTCTGTACTTAGGAATGTTTATCTATTTTGTACCACTAATAACCCATCTGCTATTTTCAGCATCCCATAAAAGGGAAAAACGCACAGAACTAGTAACGACTTTCTTCGTTTTGAGTAGATATTTTAACTGAGCATTAACTGTAGCTGTTTCTGCATTTTCTTGTATCAAACTAACTTGTTCAACATCTACATTTTGTACCTGTCCTCCCCACCAGTCGATATAAGAAAGATATCCATTTGGATGCAGGCGGCGATTGCTTTGGTAGCTAGGGGCTAGCTGATTCCATGCAGTTTGATACTGACCTTGATTAATGGTTGCATAATAACTTTGTATAGCTGCTTCTGGTGATGTCCGCTCAACTTCTGGCTGTGGTGGAGAAGAAATTTGAGCAGATGGGGTAGGACTTGGGACGCTAGTATTAGTATCTGGTTGCTCAGTCGGTATATTATCTCGTGGTTCGTTATTTGTATTCGGTGGTGGGGTGTTAATATCTGGTTGCTCAGTCGGTATATTATCTCGTGGTTCGTTATTTATATTCGGTGGTAAGGTGTTAGTATCTGGCGATTCGTTGCGATTTGACGAAGATACTGATGAGTTAGTTGATTGGACAATTGGTTCAGTCGATTTGCTCAGAATCAAACCAACCACGATCGCACCACCTACTAAACCACCTACAATCAAACTACCAAGAAGGATTCCCTTGTGCCCACTGCCTTGATTCACAGTCCCAGGACTTACCGCAACTGTGTTTGGCATTGTTACCGGGGGTGCGACATTGACTGTTGGTTGAGTTTGAGCATAAGGCATTGTTGGTGGAAATGCGGCTGCCGTCCCGGAGTACAACGCTTCTAGCATTTCTCTAGCGGTGGCAAAACGTTCTCGCGGATGGTAGGCGATCGCTTGGTCTATCACTCCTGCTAAAGTAGGACTGACACTCAAAGCGTGACTACGCCAAATAATTTCTCCGCTACGTGAATCTGTCTCTAACTCTTGCGGTTGTTTGCCTGTTAGCAAATAAATCGCTGTGATGCCTAAACTATATAAATCACTCGAATAAACTGGCCTACCCGCTGCCTGTTCACTAGGCATAAATCCTGGTGTACCAATCACAATCGAACTGGTGGGATTGCCTTGGGAATTCACGACTGTTCCCATAGATTCGCGCACCGCACCAAAATCGATGAGTACTGGTTTAGCATCGCGCTGACGCAGGATAATATTATCGGGCTTAATATCGCGATGAACAATCCGCTTATTGTGTACGTTTTCTAATACTGGTAATAAATTTACTAATAATTCTTTGACAGCACTTTCGCTAAATAACCCTTGTCGGTGAACTTTTGCCGTTAAGGTATCGCCTTCAATCCACTCTTGGACTAAGTAGAATTGCCCTTCCAATTGAAAGTAAGCATACAAAGTGGGAATTTGGTCAGTAATACCGCCCAAATCCTCTAAAATTGCGGCTTCTCGTTGAAACCTTTCCTGCACCAACTGATAAATCTGGGGGTTATTATGAATCGGTCTTAGCTGTTTAATTACACAGCGACGTTTGGAGGGCATTTGAGTATCTTCCGCAAGGAAAGTTTCTCCAAAACCACCGCCGCCCAAAGTCCGAATAACTTGATAGCGATTGTTTAGCAGTGTTTGCATAAATTAACGCCACTAAATAATTACTAATTCGTAATTCGTAATTCGTAGTTACAGTTATATAGCAACTAGCTTTGTTTATGGAAACAAATAAATTTATTACTGATTTAAAGCCCCCAACTTTAACCTCAAAGTATTAATTACGAATTACGAATTATCAATTACGAATTATTCTTATGGTCTTCTTGCTCGTTTTGCTTGGGTTTTTTGCGCTGATCGAGTTGCTGATCTATGGTTTCTCTGATTTTTTGTTCAGCTGCATTCGTTGCAGAAAATCTAAAGCGATCAGCAAGGCTACTAAATATGTTGCTAAAAAATCTTTCAATTTCTTGCATGTTTTTATTTCTCCAAATTTAAAGTTTAATTTTGGACTCTACTAGTAGCTAACAGTAATATACTATACCCGTTATAGTTCCAATTATTTGTTTTCCCCAACTAAATTAAGATATCGTCGTAATTCTTAATAATTTTAGTCTGCTTTGATTTTTGAACTGACTTGTGTGGGTGGGGAGTAGGGAGTGGGGAGTGGGGAGTGGGGAGTAGGGAAGATACTATTTAAAATATCTTAAATTATATCGATTTTGGTATTTATTAATATATTCAACATTTTGCCGCTCTATTTTTGATAGTAATTTAGTGGGAAATTGCTTAGGTGAATACAAAGGACGATACCAAGATTGATTATTAAAATAAGCTTGTAAGCCCGGAGTATCAAAACGGCGACCATGACGGGCAAAAATTGAATTTCGCATAATATCTAATTCCAAACCGTCTTTACCATTTAAATCAGCATCAGTGACAAGTTTTTGAGAAAGCCATGAATAATCACCATTGGCATATGAGATAATAACCGACGGCGGAGATTGTGGAGTAATTGATGCAGGTTTGGGTGGAGATGGTGGGGTAATTCGCGGAGATTGTGGCTGAGATGGCGGAGTAATATTTACAGGTAAAGAACTTGAGTTATTTGATATTTCGGGTGTTGGCGATCGCGCAATATCAGGAGATACTAATGAAGGTGTTTGTTGTGTCTGTGACTGAATTTCTGGAGACTGTGGCTTTGTGAATACCTGAGTTGTAATTACTGCTGCACCAACTAACCCACCTGCAACTAAACCGCCGATCAAAATACTGCTACGATTATTTTTTAGAGTCCTAGATTGGGGAGTAATAGGAATAGTGGGAGGTATTGGCGTGGGTATTTGAGGTACTGGTTGTGTCGGTGGTATGGGATTTGCTGAACTTTGCAGAGCATCTAGCATCGCTCTAGCGGTAGGATAGCGATCGCGGGGATGATAAGCGATCGCTTGATCGATAATCCCCGCCATCATCGGGCTAATATGACTAGCATACTCTCGCCAGACAATCTCACCAGTCTGCGAGTCTGTTTCTAGTTGTTGTGGTTGTCTACCAGTCAGCAGATATATGACAGTCATCCCCAAACTATATAAATCACTCGAATAAACTGGTCTACCTGCTGCTTGTTCGCTGGGCATAAATCCTGGCGTACCAATTACAATCGAACTGGTAGGATTCCCTTGGGAATTCACAACCGTTCCCATAGATTCGCGCACCGCACCAAAATCGATGAGTACTGGTTTGCAATCATGGTGCCGCACAATAATATTATCTGGTTTAATATCACGATGAACGATTTGCTGAGAGTGAACATACTCCAGAGTGGGTAATAAACTTATCAATAATTCTTGGACAGCACTTTCAGTAAAAAGACCCTGTTTTTGCAGTATTGCAGTTAGAGTATCACCTTCTACCCACTCTTGAACTAAGTAAAACTGCCCAGCAGCAGAAAAATAAGCATACAAAGAAGGGATTTGAGCAGTTTTACCGCCGAGTTCTTCTAAAATTGCCGCTTCTCGTTGAAACCGTTCCTGCACGAGTTGGTAAATTTGAGGATTATTTTGAATCGGTCTTAGCTGTTTTACCACACAGCGGCGTTTTGAAGGCATATAAGTATCTTCTGCTAGAAAGGTTTCGCCAAACCCACCAGCACCTAATGTACGGATAACTTGATAGCGATCGTTCAGTAGCTGCATCGTCATAAAAATTTATTTTTTGAAAAAACACCCTCTTAAGCAATTTAAGGTTAAGAAGGATGACACGCCCTAAGTTATTAATGCGACAAATTAAGGTATTTTTCTAAGAGGCTGTTTGAAAAGTCAGGTAGTTTGTAAAAAAACTCTCTCAGTGTAAGCTGCGAATAGCAAAATACACAGCACCGAGAGAGCGACATGAGTAAAGCTTACCCCAGTAACCTTACCCGCG
>JAHHHC010000026.1 GCA_019359515.1 Desmonostoc vinosum HA7617-LM4
ATTGGGGACTGGGGACTGGGGATTGGGGACTGGGGACTGGGGATTGGGGACTGGGGATTGGGGACTGGGGACTGGGGATTGGGGACTGGGGACTGGGGATTGGGGACTGGGGACTGGGGATTGGGGACTGGGGACTGGGGATTGGGGACTGGGGACTGGGGACTGGGGCCCCCGCTCCCGGAGGGAGTGGGGATTAGGGGTAATGGGGAATGGGGACTAGGGACTAGGGACTGGAGAACAGTTTTACTCTAGTCCCTAACCTCTAGCCCTTAGTCCCTAGCCTCTAACCCCTAGCCTCTAGCCCCTCGTTTATCGACGTTCATCTAGCTGCACTCTAGTAATTACAGAGCGGGGAATTTCTACTACACGACCCTTTTGATTTAAGTAAACTGCTGTCTCATCCCGGCGAATTAATTGACCAGTCCACTCTTGCTGTCCATCGTGGGGAGGGGAAGTGGAAATGATTACAGGAAATCCTTTAAAAGAAATAAACTCCCTGTCTGTTACTAGTTGCCGCGAAATACCAGGACTAGACACTTCTAAAACATAAGCGTCTGGAATGATCTCCGCCGCATCTAGAGAAACTTCCAAAGCACGACTCATCCGCTCACAATCATCCAACCCAGTGTCCTGCTGAGGATTGCGGATATCTACCCGCAAGACTGGCGGACGTTGATTAGTATGAAAAACTACACCAACAACTTCTAAACCCAGTTCTTCTGCTACTGGTGTCGCTAAATCAGTAATTTGTGGTACTAAGGGATGAGTCATGCGAAAATTCAATAAAAAAAGTGGGCATCGACCCACTTCCTGCGATAGGGATATCTTCCAAGAAGTCTTGTGACGAACCATCATTGGTTCGCCGCTAATTTGAGTTTAGCGCATTTATTTGAGAGTCAAGGGAAATAGGGAATGGGGAATGGGGAATGGGGAATGGGGAATGGGGAATTGTAATTATCTTTCTCCCCTCCCAGCCTACCTACCCGTCTTTCTTGCTCCCTCATCCCCTGGTCACTGAGCGAAGTCGTACCCTGCGGGAAGCAAGCTACGCGCAGCGTCTCCGACAGGAGAAGTGCATCCCCCTACCTTGTTTTCGGAAGCGCAGTACCTTTGTCTATGACTGCTGGAACTGATGTTTGTGTTCTTAGGTGTCTGGTTTGCTCAAGAATTTGGTCTATGTCTTCTTGGGATAAACGCTGGACGTAGTTGAGCTTGATTTCTTCTAAAAAGTCACAAAGTAAGCTCTGAATTTCTGAGAGTACCTGTTTTTTCTGGATTTCGGCTCCTAGTGCTTCGGTGAAGCGTTGTATGAGTTGACTGGAGAGTTTTGCTCCGATGGGATCTTCGATCGCACTGACTAAAGCTTTTTGGAGGTTATCTGTTAGTTGGGTTGCTATTTGCTCACTGATTTGGGTCTGTGCCTGTCCCACGCCGGGGAGATTCTGGAGGTTTCGGTAGATGGGGACTTGATGAAAAACGGTATCGATATTGTGGCGCAAAATGGCAACGATCGCAGGTTGAATTTCGGGTAGTACTTGGTAAACTACTGTTTTGACTACAAGAGTAGCGATCGCTTCTATTTCATTAACATTATTAATGTCTATGTAAGGGCGTAAATTTTCTTGTTGCAATAACCACTTGGTTAATTCACCTCGCTGAATCGAAACCTGAATTTGATTAATTACTCTCACCACGACAATTTCGGTGATTTCTTCAGCAAAATTGGCAACAACACTCTGATGAATTTGTCGCCTGACTGGACGAAAATTCACTAATTGTGCTTGGTCAAGACGGATGGTTACAGGTATAATTCGCAACCATCGCCCAAAGGGGATTAGCAAGAATAGGTCATACCAACGCCACGATAGTGCTTCTAGCCAGCTTAAAGTAGGATGTCGGCGTTTGATGTAAAAGGTACGCCCTAGCAATTCAATGCCAAAGATAATCACGAATGGTAGGTCAATCATCCAGAAATGATCGACAAATTCACCATTTTCGCCAATTTGACGATAGTAATTGGAGGCAATGAGCGGTCGGATTTTCTGGTTAAAAAAATTAATTTCCTGCAACCAGCCGTTTTTGGTTAGGTATGGTTGACTCCAAAAGGTGGCAAAGGCTTGTTTTGCAGATTTTTGATTGACGCGATCGCGCAGACGATGTTTAATTTTTTCGAGAGTCCCACTCTTATCGACTCCCTCGAATGGATTGGTGTCAATCATCTCGGCGCTGAGACGATTTAATTCCTCTAGTCTGGCTTTTGTTTGCGGCGACCTTAAACCTAGCTGACTGACCTGTTCTTCTAAGGCAGCTACCGTTTCTAGATAGTTTTGGGTGTCGCGATGTGGTTCAATACCTTTAATGCGATCGTAAATAGGGATAATTTGGGGAAAACTTCGTAAATAAAAATCCCGTCCAGCCACGTAACTTAAATCAAACAAGACTAAACCCAAGTTTACGGCGGCAGTAATTGCCATTAATCTCTCAAACCAAAGGTTCCGTCTCTTTGGGAATTTTTGATTATTCATTGTTAGTTTTATATTATACAATTTTTAAATATAAGTTTTCTCAAGTACTTACTATCAAGCCTTTCTACGCTAGTTTTGCTACTAATTTAAAGTACTTCTCTTGATGGATGACATAAATTATTTTTTGTACATTTCAGATAAATTTAATCACTATATGAGAAATTAATCAAAAATCGTTAATAATCGAGAAAAAGATGTTAAAGAAACTTAAAATAGCGTGTTAACATCTCTATTCTGCTGATTTGACTAAAGGAGATTTAAATTATGTGGTGTGGGTTTGGAAAATCAAGCGTGGCTATCACTGCTATCTGCTTGGTAACTGCTGGCGTAGTAATTTCTGACATAGGTTTTGCTGCCCGTAAGCAAAACTATACGCCACAACAATTCCGCGCTGTATTGCGGGGATTAGGCTATAACGTCAAGGTAACAAATGCACCTTTGACGGATGAAGAAACCAAAAAAGCAATCCGTGAATTTCAGAAAGGCTACAGGCTAAGTTCTGTTGATGGCATAGCGGGGCCCAAAACCCAAGATTTTGCTGCCAACATCATGCAAATTCTGCAAGCTAATTTGAATGCAGTAATTAAGCCTAATCCGCCACTCCCCCGTGATCAATTTTACGGCCCTCGGACGGAAGAAGTAGTCAAGGAGTTTCAGAAGAAATATCAGCTGCAAGAAACAGGAATTGCTAATTTGGCACTCCGCCAAAAGCTGAACGAAGAAGCAAAGAAAGTTATCGGTCAGCCAGCTACCAAGCCATCACCAACAGCTAAACCAACGGCTAAACCAACGGCTAAACCGACAGCGACGCCAACGGCGACACCGACAGCGACGCCAACGGCGACACCGACAACCACGCCAACGGCGACACCAACAACCACGCCAACAGCGACGCCAACGGCGACACCAACAACCACGCCAACGGCGACACCTACGACTACACCCTAGAAATCATCAAAAAAATCGGCGTGAATCTCACTCTGTAAGGGATGGGAGGGACACACGTTCGCCGATTTAGTGATTAATTCATTTGATTCGGTTCTTCTAAGGGTCTGCCCTTGGGTGTGGGTAAAATTGGGCGGCGATCATCGTAAGGCATAGGAATATACTGAACGGTGGGTCGCCCTCCTTGGGGTTGTGGGTATAAATCCATGAGTTCATAAATCGAACGGGGCAGTCCGACTGTTATGGGCAGCCCCATTTCTGTTGCTTCCTCAACAGTGATGGGATAGTCATGGGTGACGCGTCCAGTTGTCAAAGCTTCAATAATCGGTTCGATGTTTTCTGGCTGAACTTTCTGCTTAGGTATACTATCTTTGAGTAAAGTCCGTACAAACCGCTGTACTTGTTGAATGGCTTTGCCTGAGAGGTCTGCCATAATTAGAGTTTGGTCATCAATTTCGCTGATGGGTTTATCTGCAACTACTTTTAGGATACTCGCCGCCGGATAGTTACCAAGTTGGGGATCAACCGGGCCTAAAACAGCGTTAGCATCCATAACAATTTCATCAGCGGCCAGGGCTAGCATTGTACCGCCACTCATGGCGTAATGAGGTACATAGACGGTAACTTTTGCTGTATGACGAATTAAGGCTCTGGAAATTTGTTCGGTAGCTAATACCAAACCACCAGGAGTGTGCAAAATTAAATCAATTGGTATATCTGGTGGGGTGAGGCGAATTGCCCGCAGTATCTGTTCGGAGTCTTCGATAGTAATGTAGCGAGATATAGGAATTCCTAATAAGCTAATGGACTCTTGACGGTGAATTAGTAAAATCACCCGGCTGTTGCGTTCGCGTTGAAATTCGTGCAAAGCACGAAAGCGGCGATATTCCATCTGACGTTTTTGCCAGATGGGCTGTAAGGAAGAAAGCAGCAAGAAAATCCAGAATAAATCACCAATACCGAATCCCATAGAAATGATTGCTCAGATATAACGGTTGCCGTCATTATTGTGACAATTCTTAGACCGTTGCAATTCTATCTGGAGAGCTAGAAGGGGGATGCACTTCTCCTGTCGGAGACGCTGCGCGTAGCTTGCTTCCCGCAGGGTACGACTTCGCTCAGTGACCGGGAGAATAATTAATACCTCATTCACTTCTGTCGCCAAATCTTGATGGTGTCGTCATCACCACCACTAACTAAGGTTTTGCCATCGGGACTAAAGGCGATCGCTCTCACAAAGTTGGTATGATCTGTGAGTGTACAAATCTCTCTACCTGTATGGACTTGCCACATTTTAATTGTGTGATCCCAACTACCACTAGCAAGAAGTTGTCCATTTTGAGTAAAGGCGACTGAACACACTGAATTGGAATGACTTTTGAGAGTACGAATTTCTTTGCCTGTGTAAATGTGCCACAGTTTGATGGTATTATCGCTGCTGCCACTAGCAAGGAGTTGCCCATCTTGACTAAAGGCGACGCTGTTAATAAAGAATGAATGACCACTGAGAGTATAAATTTCTCTATTTGTGTACACTTGCCAAAGTTTGATGGTGTTATCGCTGCTGCCACTAGCAAGGAGTTGCCCGTCTTGACTAAAGGCGACTACCCCAACTGAGTCAGAATGTCCTGTAAAAGTTTGAATTTCTCTACCTGTTTGTACTTGCCAGAGTTTGATTGTACAGTCTGCACTGCCACTAGCCAAAAACTTGCCATCGGGACTGAAAGCTACAGAATGTACCCAGCTGGCATGACCTGTAAAAGTACTGAGTTCTTTACCTGTATTGACTTGCCACAGTTTAATTGTGTTATCCCAACTGCCGGTAGCCAAAATTCCCCCTTGAGAACTGGAGGTTGGGTAAATTGGGCTAAAGGCAACAGAACTAACCATGCTGTTATGACCAGAGAACCAACGACCGAGGTGACGTAGCAACTTGCCAGTACTGAGTTGCCAAAGTCTGATTGTGTAATCGTTGCTACCACTAGCAATAATTTGCCCATCTGGACTAATGGCGATCGCTTGAACCATACTGGAATGACCTCTAAGGGTATGGGTACATTGCCAGTTTTGTTGTTGAGGTGCGATCGCTGTAACATATTGCACCTCATTAGGTATTACGGGCGTTGTCGGTGGTTTTGTGGTTACATACTCTTCAATGTCAGAGTTTAATAAATCCAACCATTCTTTCACAGACTGAGGGCGATATGTTGACTCTAAATCCATACCACGCATAATCGCCAGACTCACTCTATTACTAATACTGGGATTAAAATATTGCGGTGGTTCTAGGGGTATGTTGTGGCGTCTTTCGTCTGCGCTTGTAGGTATAACTCCTGTTAATAAATTATACAAAGTTGCAGCCAGAGCGTAGATATCAATATATTCTCCTCGCGGTGCTTCTAATTCGTACTGTTCTGGCGGAGCAAAACCAGGAGTACGATAAACAGTATGCCTTTGAACGACATTGGGAACAAATTCTCTAGCAATACCAAAATCTATCAGCACAGCTTCAGGTTTATTGACGCGAATCATGATGTTACGCGGCTTAAGATCTCGATGCAGCAGACCTTTACTATGAATTAACATCAAAGCGTCGCCAATTTGCCGGATATATGACAGTGCTTCTGCTTCAGATAGAATACCCATGCGCCTGAGACGCTGACCTAAATCTTCACCTTCGATATACTCCATCGCCATGCAAGGCATGGTTCCTTCATCAAAAATTGTCTCTATTTGTACTATGTGAGGATGGTGACATACAGCCAGCCGAACACCTTCATCACGGAAATCTTGCCGTAATTTGTTGCGGTGAAGTACCCAGGCAGGATGATTGAGGATTTCTTCTTTGAGGGTTTTAATAACTCGCAGTTCGTCCCGTTGATTTTTGGCAAGATAGGTAATGCCTACTCCGCCTTCGCCTAGCTGGCTGATGATAATGTAACGTCCCCCAAATAAAAGCTTTCCTGGATTCCACACCATTAGTAATAATTGCCAAATCCTGGTATTTATTTTGGCATGGCTTCAGCTTAACCAACAAACTTAAGTTTTGAGCGATTAAAATAGAATTACCATCAATTACTGCAAATTAGTGATTGAAAGAGCATTGTCATCAAACTCAATAATTAACAATAATTAAATCCAGCCATCTTGAATAAATTGTGATATTACTTTTGTAATCTCTAATTGTAATATGATTTTATAAAGCTTTAGTTAAATTATGTCTGATTACTAAAATCTCTAGTTATTTAACCATGCTAGAGTAAACGATAAGTTTAACTTTGTCGGTTCCTCATAACCTTAATTGCAAGTATCTAAGAATATGTTAAAAACTTTAAATTTAAAACAGAAATTTACAATCTTCTTACTCATAATACTCGTATTTGGTCTGAGTTTGAGTGGATTTGTACTTTCTTCTTTGCTCAGAGGAAATGCTAGACAAGATATTGCTTCGACAGCGCTAATGGTAATGGAAACTATGAGTTCTGTTCGTAAGTATACTAGTACTCAAATTAATCCAGAACTAGCTGATAAATTGACTACTAGATTTTTACCACAAAGCGTGCCTGCATACTCAGCACGAGAGGTATTTGACATTTTGCGACAGAAGACAGACTTCCGCGACTTTTTTTATAAAGAAGCAACTCTCAATCCTACTAACTTGAGAGATAAGGCTGATGGTTTTGAAACAGAAATCGTCGAAAATTTCCGAAAGAACCCAAATACTAAGGAAGTCAGTGGTTTTCGCTCAATTCCTGGTGGAGACATATTTTACATTGCTCGTCCCCTACCAATTTCTGAAGAAAGTTGTTTAAAATGTCACAGCACGGTTGAAGCTGCACCTCCAAGTATGATTGCTCTCTATGGCACAACTAATGGATTTGGATGGAAACTAAATGAAATTATAGGCGCTCAAATTGTCTCGGTACCAGCGAATAAAGTTATTAACAAAGCTAATCGATCCTCTTTAGTGATTATCTTCATTGTCTCAACTGTTTTTGTTGCAACTATCTTGTTAGTTAACTTTTTCTTAAATCGACAAGTGGTAATTCCGCTCAAGCGCATAACTCGCGTTGCAGAGGAAGTTAGCACAGGACATATGGATGTCGAGTTTGAGCAGTTATCTAATGATGAAATTGGTAATCTTGCTAAAGCCTTTAAACGGATGCAATTAAGTTTAGAAATGGCAATGAAAAGAATCAAGCGTTCTCAGGGAAACACAGGAACTTAATAGTTCAAAATTCCAAATTCAAAAAAATACCTCACTGTTCACAATAGGTTTTTCTTAAACGCAAAAGCTGCTTCAAAATCAGGAATTTCTCTAGCTATAAATTCTACAAATTCAAAGGGAGAGATATAAGGATCTTGAGCTAAAATCTCTTCTATAACTAAATTTGCCATGGGGCCGATGTGATAAGCTAACTCTTGTTGACAGCGTTGGATAAATCCTGGATTGAGTGAAGGCTGTTGTGCAATTTGCTGAACCTGTGGGATAAATCCTGGATTGAGTGAAGGTTGTTGTGCAATTTGCTGAACCTGTGGGATACCGGATAGATTATTTATCTGGTTATCTTGGTTATACAAATATGGCATTGTTTCTGTAGCTTGATATTCAGGAGCAAATACACTAGGAGGTAATTCTACAACTTTTGCAGACAGCGTTATGATTTCTGGCTGTCCCAAGCGCTTTAAATCGTTGAGAACTTCACTCGCTGTTTGATATCGCTTGTTGGGTGTATCTGCTAGCATGTGGTCTATGATTAAAGCGAAAGCATTACTCACATCAGCGTAAGAACGCCATTTCCACTCTAAAGAATACTGATCCATTAGTAAAGATGGGTCTCTACCTGTGAGTAGTACAATAGTTGTGACTCCCAAAGCGTACAGGTCACTACCAGGGGAACACAAACCTAAGCTAATCTGTTCACGAGGAGCATATCCCACTTTACCAACAAGAGACATTTTGCCGACAAAGGTAATTTGCTCAGAACTTTTTCCCTCATTGAATTCAGCAATTTGCTTTCCCACACCGAAATCAATTAACACTGGCAAATCTTTACCTTCAGGTAACATGATATTGTCAGGAGAAATATCTCGATGGATAATGTTGTGCTGGTGGACATATTCTAAAACAGGTAGCAAATTCAGCAGCCACTCTGTAGCTTCCTGTTCAGAAAATGTTGCTCCTTGACGTTGGCGTTCTGCCAGCAGTCTCGAATATGTTTTACCATCGACATATTCTTGCACTAAGAACAGCCTTCCCTCTCCTTCAAAACAAGCTAAAAATCTGGGAATTTGCGGATGTTGCAACTGATGAAGAATTTTTGCTTCTACTTTGAATAAGTTGCGAGATTTCTCTAGTCCATTTTCTCCTGTACCAATGGGTGCAAATTCCTTGAGGACGCAAGCTTCGTTAAAGCGTCGAGTATCAAACGCCAAATAAGTTCTTCCTAAACCGCCTTGTCCCAAAAGTTTTTGGATAATATAACGATTATCGATTAGAGTTCCAGCAGTTATTTCTGCTCGTGTCAAAGGAGACTGTGACATGTCATCGCACTCCTAGCGATTATATTGATAAATTATCGATTTATTGAAGAAAATAGAAACTCTAGCCGATAAAAGCTTGTATGATCTCTAAAACTGAGGTTAGCACCACTATTGAGGCGAGAAAATACATTTTTCTACAATCTGTTGATGGTGTTGTGTAACCAAACAAACGATTTTTTGCCCTGAGTAGTTTTCAGCAATACTGCTCGTATTTAGATATTTTAGCAACCGAAAACATCAGCAGTGTCTGCGGTAATGTCTGCGGGTGCTTCTGCCTGCTGTTGCCTTTCACAATTAACAGCACCTTACCTCTAGTAACTTAGTTGGCACTAAGGTTTGGAATAAAAGAAAACGGAGTGACACATGATTTTTGGAAAGGTTGAAGTCGCTGTAGACTTGCTAGAGATAAGTATTATATATATTTCAAGTGCAAAATATGCGATCGCTCTCAAAAATTAACTTTTTTGTAACTTAATGCTGTGATTAAATAACTACCTCAGCGTTGGTTACAAAAGCTATCGGTTAAAGTGACAATAATTATGCCTGATTGATGTGAATTAAACACACCTCTTATCCAACAAGGGTTTCTAGATTAGTCCAAAATCATTATTTGAAGACTATCTATAAAATACAAGGGTTTGCTGACTTAATTAACCCAAATCATCAGGATTCACGCCTAGCTGACGTAAACGTTCTGCTAGTTGTTCCGCTTTTCTTTTTGCTTGTTCAGCCTCTTGTCTAGCCTCTCTAGCCTCTTGTTGAGCAAGAATAACTCGTTCGGTGGCTGCGGCAACTTCCTCGCTGGGTTCGGGAATTAACTCTCCTGATAAAGTGAACCACCTCAGCCACAACCTTTCAATATCTCGAAATGACCCTTGCCATAAGCCTAAACTTAAATCTATCTCTGGCATTAGTAAGCGTCCATCAGTCAAATTCATAGCTTCGTAGTGACCGCCTACTAAGTGAAATGCTTGGAGTTCATTAGTATAGCGACTAAACACGACATAATAGGGAATCCTCAGAATTCGTTCATAAACTTCCCATTTGCTAGGAGGTTTATTTGGGGAACTTGTTTTGATACCTAAATCTTCGTCTTCTGTACCTGGAGATAATAACTCTACAATCACAAAGGGATTAGCAGGCTCTTGCCAAGTTACATAACTTAAACGTAAGTCTTTACCTTTATATAATTTTGATACTCCAACTGCACCAAACCAATCGGGGCGTTTGTACCATAAAGGATGCTGGATAGTGTAGTAAAGATTGAGATCAGCAGCACTATAAACTAGTTCTGGATTCCAGTTAATCGGCTGAAAAGTTAAATATAAAAGTAAAGGCTGTAAAAAGTGAAAATCATCCGGCAAACCTGGTTCCTCTGGGTTATCACTAGGTAAATCATACATTGTTGGCAGGGTTTCCCAAGGTGGCAGTGGAGGGTCAGATTGCGGTATGAAGGGAGGATAAAAAGTCATAATATATTTTTTTTGATTTTTGATTGAGAAAAACGGTTCTTATTAATTTTATAACTTTGCACTTGAGTACAAGCTTACTTTTAAATAAGATGCGTTAATATCACAACAAACTAATCATCTCCCTACTACCCATTTTTAAGACAGCTACTCACAGAAAAAAACCACAGCTATGATATCAAAATACTTCTTCCCCCACTCCCTATTCCAGTAAATCGGGTTCATCGCGCACAATTCTGTCATAAAGCGGTTGAAAGCCAAACCAACCACTGATATGTGACCCCACTTGACTTTGTGTTAAACGAGCTGTTTCGTGATTAATGATCCTGGGTCTACCCGCAGCTTCTGCTAATAGTTGGGCTTGACACGATCGCTCAAGGTTAAAATACCATGAAGCTGCTTCATCCACTGAATGTCCTACAGTGAGAATGCCATGGTTACGTAAAATCAAAGCTTTCTTCTCGCCTAAAGTTTCAGCTATTTGCTGACCTTCGGAAATATCCACTACCACACCTGTATAGTCATCATACAGCGCATGATCTTCGTAGAAAGCGCAGGAGTCTTGTGTGAGCGGATCGATTAGGCGACCGATACTAGACCAAGCTTTAGCATAAATTGAATGGGCGTGCGCTGCGGCAATAATATCGGGTCGAGCTTCATGAATTTGAGAATGGATAGCAAAGGCAGATTGATTCACGGGTTGATCGCCTTTAACAACTTCCCCCTCTTTGTCAACTAAAATCAAGTCGGAAACTCGGATATGTCCGAAGTATGTCCCAAAAGGATTTACCCAAAAATGATCTGTAAACTCAGGATCGCGAGCTGTAATATGACCTGCAATTCCCTCAGTAAATCCAAATCGAGCAAACAGGCGAAAAGCAGCGGCTAGGCGTTGCTTGCGATGCAAGCGTTCTTCCTCAACTCGCTCGAATACAGGAGGTTGTGGCCTTTCAAGTTTGGGCATATTTTCTCTGTTTTTTATAGGGAACATTAGAAATTTCCAGAACAAAACAACTTAACGCTGTGAAATTCTGGTGTGAACTGGTGACGTTAAATGCAGCCGATGTCATTGTCCAAGAAATAACTCAACACGGATGAACTCTAAGATATTTTTTTTACGACGTGATATCTATCACTATTTAAAAATTAGCGGCAGTAGATATCGCCTGGTTGCAGCGATCGCACTTTCAACAATTTTAATTGTGCATATGCTTTTCAATCATTTTTAGATTTTTTTAATATTTAGTGCCTGATTAGATCAATTAGACCACAATTGCGAGCGATCGCATCTCTCATTAGGTCTACTTTTTTAGATAAATATTGATTACAAATTACTTAATAGATACATGAGGGAGGCGGGGATGAGGAGACGCGGGGACGCGGGGACGCGGAGAATAATCAATGACAATTCCTAATTCCTCATTCCCCTTCTCCTCATTCCCCTTCATTTATCTTAAAAATAGAAGGCTTGCTCCCCCTGCCCTTTCTCACAACAGAAGGAATCTAGGATTAATGACACACCTATTTGAACCACTCAAGATTCGTGAAATTACCTTTCGCAATCGCATCGCTGTTTCACCGATGTGTCAATACTCAAGTACAGATGGATATGCCAATGACTGGCATTTGGTTCATTTAGCTTCTCGTGCAGTTGGTGGTGCAGCTGTAGTCCTAACAGAGGCCGCAGCTGTTGAGCCTCGTGGGCGCATTAGTCCACAAGATTTGGGAATCTGGTCAGACGCACATATAGACACTTTAGCCAAGACTGTCGAAATAATTCATAACCTTGGCTCTGTTGCAGGTATTCAACTCGCTCATGCAGGTAGAAAGGCTAGTACTGCTAAACCAAGTAAAGGAGGAAAAGCACTAGATGAATCTCAGGAAGGTTGGCGTCCTGTGGTTTCGAGTAGTGCGATCGCTTTTAGCAAAGATAGCCCAGTACCTGAAGCTCTCACTCTCGTCGGCATTCAGCAAGTGATTGACGCCTTTGTGGAAGCTGCTAAACGTTCTCTGCAAGCTGGATTCAAGGTAATTGAAATCCATGCTGCCCATGGTTACTTGCTGCATCAATTTCTCTCACCTTTGGCTAACCATCGCACAGATAATTATGGTGGTAGCTTTGAAAACCGTACCCGTCTGTTGAGAGAGGTTGTTCAAGGAGTGCGAGAGGTGTGGCCACAGACAAATCCACTTTGGGTACGCGTCTCTGCAACTGATTGGGTGGAAAAGGGTTGGGATATAGAGCAAAGCATAGCTTTGAGTAGCAAACTCAAGTATTTGGGAGTTGACCTCATTGACTGTTCTTCAGGGGGTATCATACCGGGCATCAACATCCCGGTTAAACCCAGTTATCAGACTAATTTTGCTGAACGTATTCGCAAAGAAGCAAATATTTATACAGGAGCCGTAGGTTTAATTACATCCCCCGAACAAGCAGATCAGATTATTCGTACAGGAGCAGCTGATGTAGTGTTGTTGGGGCGCGAACTGCTGCGTAATCCCTACTGGCCGCACCTTGCGGCTAAACAGCTAGGACATGAGAAACTCTGGCCTGTGCAATATGACCGAGCTTGGGTGTGAGGACTGGGGACTGGGGACTGGGGACTGGGGACTGGGGACTGGGGACTGGGGACTGGGGACTGGGGAATGGGGAATGGGGACTGGGGACTGGGGACTGGGGAATGGGGCAATATGGTTAAGCTAAAAACAAAAAAACCCGCCATGGCGGGGTCATACACAAACTATGAACTATAAATATTACATCTAGCTGAAATGCTTCATTTCTGCTTCCAGCTGACGAATTAGCTTTTCGTTGCCTTGCGCTCTGGCTACTTGTAGGCGATGCTCTATGCTTCTTTGAATATTTGCTCTGTGAGTTTGTTGAGCTTTGCGAGCAATTTGTAGTCTGCTTTGGTTCATAGTATTACCTCTTTAATTTTTATTTATGTCTTGTATCCCTAACATAACACAAATTTGGTAACTGTTGCTACAGAAATTATTCATTTATTATAAAACTAAATGGTCAACTATGTCCAAAAGTCAGATCGATCAACATACACTCCTGACCTTACTCAGCGATTTTGGCGATCGCGATGTATACGTGGGTGTTATGAAAGGGGTGATTGCTCAAATCAATCCTGGGTTAAAGGTGGTGGATTTGACACACCAAATTCCACCACAAAACATTGCCGCAGCCAGGTTTTGCTTGATGAATGCTTACTCTTATTTCCCGGTGGGGACAGTGCATGTAGCAGTGGTAGATCCGGGCGTGGGCAGTCAACGACGAGCGATCGCTGTAGAATTTGCTCAAGGGTTTTTGGTTGGCCCAGATAATGGTATCTTCAGCGGCATACTCAGTCAAAGCCAAGCGATCGCAGCAGTTGAACTCACAAACCCCCATTTTTGGAGAACTTCGCAACCCAGTAGCACATTCCACGGTAGAGATATTTTTGCCCCAGTCGGAGCTAATCTTGCTAGTGGTGTTTCTCTCAAACAATTAGGACAAGAAATAGATTTAGCAACTCTAGTACAGTTAGATATCGACTCGCTGCAAATCACCACAACTGGTATAGCTGGTTGTATTCAATACATTGACCACTTTGGCAACTTAGTTAGCAACATTTCAGGTAGTTATGTTCAAGGCAAAGCTTGGTGTGTGCAAATTGCTGAACTGACAATCATGGGGTGTGAAACTTACAGCGATGTCAAAACTGGCGAGGCGATCGCTTTAGTTGGTAGTCACGGCTGGGTAGAAATTGCCATCAATGGCGGGAATGCACATACACAGTTACAGATTAACTGGCAAGATGGTTTATTGGTCATTATTTAATACACCTGCTTCTTTTTCAATCCTATCTAGTGCCCGTTTAGCACGAAAAACAACTTTTAAATAAGTTAACTGACTATTCCAGGATGAACGAGGTAATAGAGTTGCTTGAGACTCAGAAGTAGTTATATTTTCTGAAGAGATGGAATCAAGAGAAATATCATTCATAGCAGTAGTATTTTATCGCTTTTAATAACTGGAACTAACCAAGGATGGTACTAAATTAGGTTCTTCTTCCCAACCTTCTGGCCATTGAATTTTGTCGGCGGTAAAGTGAAGCGGATCATTTTCTGGCCAAGGAGTATTAATCGGTTCTTCTATCAAAGCAAACTCGCCATTATCAAAGGGATTGCCATCTGCCCGACGTTGAAGATATACTCGCTCCCGGATATCGCGTTTTTCTTGAGTGAGGGCACGATAATGACAGTAAGGATTGTTACCTCTCTTATCAAAGAAAACATGAGCAGTCCAACTACAACCACCGCGACAGAGTTCGGCAAATTCACAAGTTTTGCAGAAACCCCACAAGTGTTCTGTTCCTTTGGGAGTACCTGCTCCCAAATTAAACCGCAGTTCCTCTGTTTCTTCGATGATTTTCCGCAGTGAATGGTCGCGGATATTGCCGCCGGTATAAGCTGTAGTCGGCAGTGAGGGACAACCTTTGATAGCGCCATCAGCTTCAATACCTAAAGCAGCAAGTCCAGCACTGCATCCTTGCCAAAAAGTCCAAGCATCCCCTCCGCCTCTGAGTATTCGCTCATAGGGGCCGTAATAACCGATGTTGTTTCCTGGCTGCACCTGTACCCCTTCTCGCCTTGCTCGTTGAGCAACACGAGCAATCATGGGGTATACATCAAGTAGTTCATATGGTTGCAGCAAAATTTCACTATTATCTGCTGCATTCCCCATGGGAACAGTTAATTGAATTTGCCAAGCAAAAATTCCAGCATCACGTAGATATTCGTAAATACGAGGAAATTCTGGTGCTGAGAGGCGATTAATTTGAGTATTACAGCCAAAAGAAATACCTGCTTGCTTGAGATGGCTCATGGTCTTAAAGGCCCATTGCCAAGAACCTTGTCTGCCACGGATACGGTCATGAGTCGCTTCTAAACCATCAACAGAAACTGACACTACATTAATACCTGCATCTTTCATGCGATGTGCTGTGTCCAGAGTGATACCATAACCGCCAGTAGTCATACCACACAACATTCCTGCTTTGGTAATTGCTTGGGCAATCTCTAACCAGTCAGGACGCAGAAATGCTTCACCACCAATGATAGTTACTTCTGTAATTCCCACGTCTGCCATTTGTTTGACTAAATCTAGCGCTTCGGCTGTAGAGAGTTCTTTGGCTCTTGTATGCCCTGCACGAGAACCGCAATGCTGACAAGCTAGATTACACTTGAGTGTGATTTCCCAAACTGCATAACTAATTCGGCGATAAGTCATTATAAATACCCTCTATATAATCTTTTGAGAGAAGGACGGATGTATGGTCATCCGTCCTCATTACAACGGATGTTGCTGATGTTTTTCTAAATATCAAGCCTGTTTAGTGAATTTATGCTAAATCGTCACTTCTGACGATTCCATACATCGGCTGCACAATTCCATAAAGAGGTTGAGGGCCAATTGGTGGCCATTTGATGGGTGGCCAAATAACAACTCCGTATAACGGTCGGATATCTGGCCGTCCTAGAATTGACGAAGCCCCACCAAAAACAGCTTCTAGTTCTTTTTCATCCAAGTCCTTGAGTTCACCTTCACCAGAGATTGACTCTAATACTTGAGTTGTATATTGTTCAAACTCTGCTTGAGTAAAGTCGTAGCCGGCGCTTTTTACAACTTGGCTGCATTCTTCTTTAGTTGTAACTTCCTGCATTTGAGTGCGGAAAGCTTCATCGTTTGCCAGCCTTGCATAAAAGGCTTGGACATTTTCTAGTGACATAAATTTTCTCCTTGTTAAATTGCCTTACTAGATAGCAATTGTTTCTATAAACTGAGAATTCTCAGTATTACAACAAGAATTTCCAGAGACCACTCGGCGCTCCATAAATCAAGATCAATCTAGGAAATATTCCTGCTAAAGCTGCTGTTGCTCCACCAACAACAGTTTCTAGCTCTGCTTCATCGACATCTCTGAGTTCACCCTCTCCAGCATTTGATTCTAATATTTGAGTCGTATATTCCTCAAATTCTTCTTGAGTGAAATCGTAGCCAGCTTCTTTAACAATTTGGCTACCTTCATGGGGGTTTGTAACACTTTGAACTTGAGTGCGAAAAGCTTCATCATTTACTAACCGTTCGTAAAAAGCTCTTACATTTTCTAATGACATACTTGATCTCCTGAATTTAATTAAGTAAGCCTGAGCGCTAACAAAACTAACAAAATCTCTTCTACATAGATGCAATAATGCTTAGAACGACAGCATCATTGAGTAAATCTAAAATCAGAAGATTAATTTAAAATTATGCTAATTTGCGAGTAGACTTAGGCGAAAAACTACGATGTTATTTGAGATTTTAAATCAGATAAAATTAATTTTGTTGATTTTTGCAACTCTAAACTAGACAAAAATATAGTTTTTATGTCACTAAAGAACTATAAATTTAATTCATCTCTATGACTCAGTATGCAAGCTTATATATCAATTTAAATTAAATGCTTGAGGCAATTTGAGCTATTAAGTGAAACATTTATGTCATACAAATCTTATTGAGCGATCGCGTCTCTTCTCCCACGCCAAATCCCCACCATAGCTGAAAATTTTACTAAACAGAAATATTATTTAAATTCAAGAACTGAAATATTTATTGCACAAGAAAATTCCATACCAAACATGGAAATATCTCTTCCCCCTACTCCCTACTCCCCATTTACCGCCTAATAAACAAGGTGCGATAAACAGGTTCACCCTTATTTTGGGTAAATATTTCCCGTTCTGTAGGAATCGATAGCGGGTTTTCTGTGAGCCATTCTACAGCACCAATCTCAAACGCTGGGTGTTCAGCAAAGCGATCGCGCATTTCCACAGCGATAAATTCCATATCCGATTGCAGAAACACCACTCCTCCAACCATCAGATATTTTGCTAACGTCGCCACTAATTCTGGTTGCACTACACGACGTTTAGCGTGGCGAGTTTTAAACCAAGGATCGGGAAATTGAATGCTAACTCGCTGCAAAGTTCCTATGGGGAAGGAAGATAAAAGCGGTCGCAATGAGTTATTTGCATTGCAAAATAGATAATGTAAGTTTGTTAAACCCAACTCAGAACCTAACTTATTCGCTTCTACTACCAGTGGTTCTCGAATTTCCAACCCTAAAAAATTCCAGTCGGGTTCTACCTTCGCCATATCTAATAAAAACTTTCCCCTAGCGCAACCAATATCTAAATGTAGCGGTTGATTTAGCTTTGCATACACCTTTTCCCAGTCAAGGGGACTCGCTGGGGTTTGATACTTTTGGGCAAGTGGGTTAACATGCTGACGAACGCGAACAGGTGGCAAATTCAATCTCCTTTACTGGGGACTGGGGACTGGGGACTGGGGACTGGGGACTGGGGACTGGGGACTGGGGACTGGGGACTGGGGACTGGGGACTGGGGACTGGGGACTGGGGACTGGGGACTGGGGACTGGGGAAGACGCGGAGACGCGGAGAATAATTAATTACGAATTACGAATTACGTTAGCGCAGCGTTAGCGAGTCCTCGATAGCGTTAGCGTTAGCGACACAGGAGCGTCGCGTCATTACGAATTACAAATTTACCCATTCCCTCACTTTACAAAATCAAACAATTGATGCGCCATTGCTAATTTAGAACAAGGTGCGATCGCTTGTTCTCGCCCTTTTCTATCTAAGAATATCGCTTGATTTTGATCGCTGCCAAATCCACTATCGGGCTGATCGATGGGATTGGCTACAATCGCATCTAATTTTTTATTTTGCAATTTTTCTAATGCTGGCTTGACAATATCACCTGTTTGTGCTGCAAAACCGATTAATATTTGATGTGGTTGCTTGAGTTGGGCTAGTTGGGCAACAATATCGGGTACAGGTTCTAGAGGTAAAGCTTGGGGTAGCGATCGCTTGGGTAATTTCTCTGTACTATAGTCTCTAGGTTTGACATCTGCTACTGCTGCCGACATGACAATTACGTCAGCGTTGGGCAAGCACTCTAGCATTGTCTGGTGCATCTGTTTAGCACTGACAACAGAAATTGTTTTTACTCCTAATGGTACATCCCAACTAGCAGGGCCACGCACTAGAGTGACGCTTGCACCTCGATGTAGTGCTGCCACTGCCAAGGCCAAACCCATTTTACCTGTGGACGGATTGCCGATAAATCTCACAGGGTCAAGATATTCTCGTGTTCCTCCAGCACTGATTAATACTCTTTTACCTGCTAAATCTCGTGTTCCCTGCGTATGTAACAAAGATTGAATATAAGTCACAATCTCTAGAGGTTCTGCTAGTCTACCAGCACCGATGCGATCGCACGCCAACAACCCCGATGATGTTCCCACACTATGATATCGGTAATCTGTTAACACCTGTTGCCAATTACGCTGTACTGAGAGTTGTTCCCACATATCTGTATTCATCGCTGGTGCTAACAACACAGGACAAGTGGAAGCAAGTACAGTATTGGTAAGCAAATTATCAGCCATTCCATAGGCTAACTTTGCTAATGTATTCGCACTCAGAGGGGCAATTACCATTACATCTGCCCATTCACCTAACTCAATGTGCAATGGGCGAGAATGAGTTGGTTGCCAAAAGTCTTTATCTGTGTAGGCAGGATGTCGAGATAGAGTTGCCAAAGTCAGAGGTGTAATAAATTCTTGTGCCGAACGCGTGAGGATGACTCGAACTTCCACCCCACCTTTAAACAGCGTTGATACAACTTCACAAACTTTGTAGGCAGCAATACCGCCACCCACACCAACTAGAACCCTGTTCGATTTGGCATGAGAATTTTGGGATGTGGAATTAAGCGCCAATGCTATCACCGCTTTGAGAATTGATTTATCAGAAAAATCTTAAGTAATAAAACTCGTATTTGATTTTTGAAAAAATCAGTACACCTCTAACTTCCTTCTTTCCTGTTCCCTGTTAAGAGTTCCCTCCCCACACAAGTATGTTCATCAATCAAATCAGAATCCTATATAATTACAAAACTTTAACATAGATTAAAAATAATCACTAATATAATAATTCGTTAAGTTTATCAGGCAATATTAAGAGTATCCTTAATTATTAGAAGCCTAGTTGAAAAACTTGAGTAAAGATGTGCAAATAAACTTAAATATTTATTTAGTCTTTTGTTCCTAGTTATCTAGTTGAGTACTTAAGACTAAAGACAAAAGTTTATTGGTGCTAATTTACTGACTAGGCTGTTGAGCAAAGCGGTGAAAATACGCTCTCATCCAAGTACCAACAGCGAAAACCCATGCAACCTTAGCACTAATTACGGAAGATGATAGAAAAAATTTTGCTGGCTGTCTCTGGATTAGGACATGCGGAAGAAATGCTCAAAACGCTGAAAGAATTACCTTCAATTCAACGCGCAAAAGTTACAGTTTTGCATGTTGTTTCAGGGCAAAGCACAGCTACTGCCATGACAACTAAATGGGAAGAAGGTGGTAAGATTTTAGCTAATGCTATTCAGTCTTTGAATTTAGACCCTAGCCAAGTTTCTTCAATTTTACGGCAAGGTGATCCTAAAGATGTAGTTTGCAAAGTAGCTGATGAGATTGATGCTGACCTAATTATTATGGGTTCTCGCGGGCTTAAACGGCTGCAATCAATTTTGGCTAATTCAGTTAGTCAGTATGTTTTTCAATTGTCTTCTCGCCCCATGTTGCTGGTAAAAGATGACATTTATGTCAAAAGAATTAAGCGTATTATGGTGGCGATAGATAACTCTGATGCAGCAAAAAATTGCTTAAATTTGGCCATATTTTTGCTGCGAGATATTCCAGGCGGCCAGTTAATTTTGGCGAATATTTCTACAGATTTAGGTGGTAAATCTTCCGGAATTAACGAGGTTCTCCCAGACAAAAATTCAGTTTTAGCGGCAGCAGTTGCAGAAACCCAAAAGCAAGGTATCCAAACTCGGTGTTATAGCAGTAGTGGTAAGCCAGGTGAAGAAATTTGCCGCTTAGCAGAAGAATTAAATGTAGACTTACTATTGCTTGGTTCTCCAGATCGCCGTCCTTCAATCGCTAAGAGTTTTGTTGATATAGATCGGCTAATAGGCTCTTCTTTATCTGATTATGTGCGAGTGAATGCGTCTTGTCCAGTACTGTTAGCGCGGACAGTCGCTTAAACTCAAAATAGATTTAGCGGTTAATAAATAAAAACCCCTGCACCATCGGTGTAGGGGTTTTTTATGTTATGCAAACCGTCCTAACTATCTTTTCCACCTTCTCGGCTAGCAGTTTGGATGTAAAGAATGATTAAAAACACAGCGGGAACTAGTACGAACAAAATGCTCGCTACGAACCCTAAGTCATTAACTTGCATGGCAATAAAGCCTCTCTAAATTTCCAGCCAACAACATTTAGGATATCATCATCGATGACAGAGTTAAGCAATTCAAAGTTCAAAATTCAAAATTCAAAATGAGGAAACTCAATTTTGGTAAGTATTTTGATTACCGGATTGATGAAATTAAAAGCAGTGTCAGATAAAGTTGAAAGATCAGGGTTTGGTAACTACGCTGACTGGGCCATTCACTATGGTTTGGCAGGCGAGGCGATAATTTTCTGGCTTTTTCTTGAATTTTCGCATCTCAACATCTGTACGAGGAGAAAGATTTTCTAATCCTTCAACAATTTCAACAACACAAGTGCCACACTGACCATAGCCACCGCAATTTGTCATCTTGCCAATCAATGTATATATATCAATGCCATTTTGCATAGCTTTTAGCCGGAGATTTGCACCATCTGCCGCTATTATTTCCTTATCTTCTTTCACAAATTTGATATTACCCATAGCTGATTCCTCGTTGACTGTAAGCCTGATTTTTAAAGCTTCGTATTGATTTAGCTTGATTTCTACCTTACTTATTATATTAATTCATTGCAAAATATTAAGAAATATCAAGTTTCGCAAAAATAAGACCGTAAAAAAATAGGACAGGTACATTACCTGTCCTAAAACTTGGTAATAGATTAACTTACCTAAATCCCACAGCTGCTTGCCAAACAAAAGCAAGCAACAAGAAGAATACGGGAATGACTGGGAGAACATCTACCAGTGGGTCAAAAATTTGGTAAGCTTCCGGCAGTTTTGCTAATAATAGTGTTGCTTCCATGTTTGTTTAAATCCACCTATCCAACACAGCTTTCGTGAACTGCCCTGCCGTCAGACGGACAGAGCTTCCCAATTCATCAGGAATAGCCTCCAGAACTTCGTAGTTTTTTGGTCTTACATTCCCTTCAAGGGCAGGAGTCCTGGTTCCCAAGACCCAAATTTTTTACCCTGAGCATAGTCGAAGGGTTTTCTTGCAACATATACCTGTTAGCTTGGTTTTCGCTTATGGCATTGATGGTCAAGATCATACTTAGTTTACCAGAAAAGGTGATTCGTCATACATCCAGAAGAGAGTTTGTGACAAAGTAAAAACTCTCTTGCAGACGCAATCGCAATCCCCCGCGTTTCCCTCATTCCCTAGCTAAGCCAGTGTCCAAATTCTACGGTGAAGCGATCGCTTAAAATTGCTTGGCGCATTTTTTGGGTGAAGCGAATTAATTCGGTGATGTTGTGAATACTCAGTAAGGTGTAGGCTAAAATTTCTTGCGATCGCACTAAATGCGATATGTAGGCTCGGCTGAAGTTTTGACAGGTGTAGCAAGAGCAAGTTTCATCTAATGGTGTAAAATCTTCACGAAATTTAGCATTTTTCAAGTTCCAGCGATCGCCCTGTACCATTGCTGTTCCATGTCTAGCCCAGCGGGTGGGGATAACGCAATCAAATAAGTCTACACCAGACGCGATCGCGATCGCCATTTCTCGATAAGTACCCACACCCATCAAGTAACGCGGCTTCTCTGGAGGCAAAAGTGGTGCTGTCGCTTGAACAATCTGTGCCATCATCTCTGCTGGTTCACCCACACTCACACCACCAATCGCATATCCAGGTAAATCTAACTTAGCCAAAGCCACAGCCGCTTGAGAGCGTAAATCTAAATATACACCTCCCTGCACAATGCCAAACAACGCCTGATCTTGGCGTTGATGAGCCGTTATACAACGTTCTAGCCAGCGATAAGTCCGTTGAGTAGCAGTTTCTACCTCTTGGCGACTGGCTGGATAAGGTGGACATTCATCAAATGCCATGATCACATCTGCCCCAAGAGTATTTTGAATCTCAATGGAGCGTTCTGGTGTGAGATTAATAATTTGTCCATCATGAGGCGAACGAAAAGTCACACCATCTTCCGTAATTTTTCGCATTTCACTTAAACTAAAAACCTGAAATCCGCCAGAATCAGTGAGCATCGGCCCATTCCAGCCCATAAACTTGTGCAGTCCTCCACCTCCAGCTACAATCGTTTCCCCTGGTTGGAGGTGCAGATGGTAAGTATTAGATAAAACCATTTGTGCCCCAGTATCTCTTAATTGTGCTGGGGTGATAGTTTTGACATTTGCCAGCGTCCCCACTGGCATAAATCTAGGAGTTTCTACAAGACCGTGAGGGGTGAAAAACACCCCTACTCTAGCCTTTGTCTGACTACAGCGAGCCAGACATTGAAAGGAAAAATCCGCACTCAAAGCAAAAGTAACCTGTTGATATTTCAGCTAACATAGCCATCGTGACGCGCCCGACTCTGATGCTTACGCATACAGCGCGGGCTTCTCAGAGACTCTTCGCGCGAAGACATTATCTGAGCTTTAAGGGCGTGCGTCCCACGCGCCTTTATGTTGATAGTTTGGTTAGCGTTATTAGAGTTTACAACTATTGCTTTCAAACCAGTATTTTCGACTTTGTTTAAAAGTAGTAGCCGTAAATATACTATCACAAAAATAGCAATTCCGACGCTCAACGAAGCGTTAGAGCGCGGGGCTTCTTTTTGGTTAAGCTAAATCATTAGCGAGATATATGAACTCTCTATCCATCCTCTTACCTTGGCGTTCTACCCTGCGGGAAGCCACTTCGTGTCTAAGGCGGTTCGTTTAACTTTTTCTCAGCGATCGCTCATTTAATACTCGTAGTATTAGTTCTAATCTTCGCTTTTTTAATAATTCTACCGACCACGGTGATTCTGTTAAAAAATGTGCCAATTAACCTATAGTTCATTATGGCAGCAGTGTTGCAGCAGGGAATAATAAGAACATCGACCCAGTAGGAATGTATCACTGTTCTTCGCCAGTATCCCCATAGGGCTGCTGTAAAAATTCTTCTCGCGTCATCCACTGCTGTGACGTGTGCCGGATGTGATAAATCATCACGGTTTCCCCCTCAATGCCATACAAAATTTTGTATCTCTTTTTGTAGAGAAGGCAGCGGATTTCTTGCCCTACAATTTTTGCTTCTGGCGCAAGCGGACAGCGCTGAGGCATCATATTGAGCGTATCAATCACGCCAAATAACCCATTGAACCACTGAGCAGCGTTGCCGGGGGAATTCTTTGAGATCCATACATAAAAACCTTCAGCATCCGCTAACGCTGTTGGGGTGATTCTAACGCGGTATGTCATGCTTTAATCGCAATTCTGACAGCGCTTCCACCGCATCCCGGTCTTTACCAGCCGCAACTTCTGTCATCGCTTGCCGGATTATAGCAGCCGAGTGTGCTAGTTCCAACTCATCCAGTAGTTTTTGATAGGATGCCGCATCCTGGATGATCACTGATGCCTTGCCGTTGACGGTGAGAACAATCGGTTTATGGCTTTCCTGTAAGTGTTCAATGAAGTGCTTGGCATTGCGTTGAAAGTCTGAAAGGGGGTAAATCTCTCGTGCATCAAGCATGGCTGTTCCCTCTACATGAAATATTCATGAAATTTCATGATAACCTATCAGGCTGAGAAAGTGTAATATCCCAGCTGAGTCTTGAAGGTAGTGAAAATCAACGGATTCGGTCAAGCGGAAATACTGAAACCTGAAGAAATATCGTTGCTGTTTCGTGAGGGTTTTGTCAACCCACGCGATCGCGCTCTGTTAGGTGTCTGCCTCTATGCCGGAGCCAGAATCAACGAAGCCTGTACCCTGCTCAAGGGCGATGTGATCACGCCTACAGGCGTGAGGTCTAAGTTGATTATTCGCAGTTATAACACCAAGGGCGGACGCGACACGCGAGAGATTCAGATTCATCCCATCCTGAAAGACTACTTTGAAGTCTACGCCCCACTTATCAAAGCCAGAGGCAAGAATCCGCACTCTAAGTCCCAGGTTTCTTGTTTAATTCTTCTGCTTTATCAAAGAACTGAAGACCCAATTTTCTCCAACTATCAACACCCTCATGTAAACCCGGAATATTGCGGAATTCCACAACCATTCCTCCTCTAGTATTTTTTCCTCCTCCAATCTCACCTGAAGGCACTTCCGGGAGTTCGGAAACTGCTTCGCCTGTTCGCTTCTTGCCGACTCCTGTCGGCTTATCAATTGGTTTGCCTGCCAACATCACGTCCTTAGAATCCAAGTCGGTCAATGATTCAACGTTGTATGCTGCTGAATCCCCCAACTCTTTTGTTTTTTCAGGGAAGATTAAAATCTGATCTAAAGGTTTACCTTTGTCTTCGGGTCTGCCAATCTCATCCAAAATATTGTCTATGATGCCCTTTCGACTTCCTCTAAACCAATTTTTTTCTGCACCCGTCATGCCATAGTGGCTAGCAATTTCATTGGGAGTTTTCAGCAAAACGGGAACCACATTTTTAATCGTTCCTCGTAAATCTTTTGCTGCTCCTCGCTGCATATAAAGCGCCATATGAGTTACCCAGCCTTCTAAGCCTTTGAAATTACCAGCAGCTTTTCGTTTCTGAGGTGTGTTCGCAATACTCATAAACTTGGCTGTAATCTTCTGAGCTATGTCTACGGCTTTAGCCATATCCACTTTAATTTGTGCATACATACCCTTCTCTTTGTCAGTAGCCGAGTCTGGAGCATCAGAGATTTGATCTTGGGCATACCAATCAATTAATTGATTGTATTGACGCAAATCTATGCCCACATTTGCTTGGATACTTCCTTTATAGTTGTGTCTATCTTTTTTGGTATAGGAGACATCTTCATCGTATGTTAAAGGGCCAACACCATTTATTAAGTCAACACCAGGATATTCTTCTCTCTTTGTTAACCCATTTGTAGCAGTATCTATCTTATTAACGATATCCTCTATTGCGTCCATCGTGTCTTTAAATTCTTTTCTTGTTTGTGCAGGAGGATCCATCACTATTTCTAATAATGAATCATCTCCACCTTCACGGGGGGGCCAATCGCTGCTATTTTTGACGCGATCGTCATGATCAACATCTAATCTAAATTGATTGGTTTTGTCATGTACTATTGTTCCGTACTTAGCTTTACCTTTTGTGCCAATAGTAGTTGCAATATCTTGCTTAAGACTCGCTCTTTCTTGACCCTTTGCACCTAGTTTTTTACCAGTCTTTTTAACTTTTTGTTTATACCACAAGTGCTTAAGGAACTTGCTTTGATCTCTTTTGCCTACATATTTTGTGAGGTCACTTATTGCTGTGTCTTCTTCATTTTGAACGTCGTGTAGCTCTGTAACTTTATCTTGAATACCTTGCACGTCACTGCTTGCTAAATTATCAACTGGCACTGGAATTTCAATTTCTAATCCAACGGCGCGTTGTATAGTATCAACAGAACTGCGACTGATTTGCAAGGGATTATTTACACTTTCATTAGATTGAGATTGTACAGTTGTGCTATCTGAATTTTGTCCACCATTTTGTTGAATGACATGGGTTAACTCGTGGGCAATCAACTCCTGTCCACCACGGCTTTCTGGCTCATATGCACCCTGCCGAAAGAACACATTTTGTCCTGTCGTAAATGCCTTTGCCTGTATCGACCGATTTAACTCGTTTGAGTGCGAATCTGTGTGAACTCTCACACCGCTAAAATCAGTCCCAAACGCCTGTTCCATCGGCTCTTTGATGCTCTGCGCCAACGGTTGCCCACTACCTCGTGTTTGTTGTATCGACGCTTCCAAATCAGATGTAGTAGCCACACCACCCTCTGACACACGCTGCACCGTCGGCTGCATTTGCAATCGTTTGTAGGGAATTTTCGGTTGTTGGAATTTCTGAGTTTGAGGCTGATGAATTCGTTGTACTACTTGAGGTGCTGTTTTGTCTGCCTCTTGCTCAAACTTATCTCCAGGTTCACCGATAGTTAATTTTGCTTGAATTGGTAATTGGGTGTTAGGTCGCTTCAATGAAATATTTGCTATATTGTGACCAAACTGGGATGCTCTTTCCAATCTCGAATGCAATAATCCATCCATCTTGGCTTGCAATATACCCAGGCGCTCTTGCCCCTCTGGCGTAATCGTGCCATATTTCGCCTGTAGTTGGAGTCCGGTTGCCTCAAATTTTTGCTCTTGGAAGGCATCATCTTCTACTTGATGCTGCGACTTATGTTGAGGTGCTGCTTTTTGTCTTTGGATGCCAAAGTTTTTAGATGCAAACTGAGATACCTTATCTGGTGCTTGAGAATTTTTTAAAAGAGATTTTCGGGCTTTGTCTAATGCCATAGTTGCATCTCGCTTTCCTGAGTAGTTCGTGATTGAGCAAAAAGAGTTTAATTTATGCCAAATTTATTCGTAACTTGGAATGGTTATGATTTGTTGCAAATTTTCAGTGAACAAGTTACACCGTATGAGCAATTTATGAATTACTTTTACAATTAGTTTGTAATTCACTGAGATGAAAATCGCTATGTATGTAACAGCTTTGTTACTGAATTATCAAAGCTGACGAAGGGAACGTTAAAGAATTCGTAATTCGTAATTCGTAATTCGTAATTAAAATAAAGAGTTATTTGCTTGATTAGTAGAAAAATTTCCATCTTTGGGTAGATGCATACAATAAATAATGTAGCATGTGCTACATTATTTATTGATAATGTTCAAAAACTTAATTTTTATTTTGTGGTTAAGAAGGCGAAGACAACCCAACTACATACAAACCTTTTTTGCAGCTTTCAGCGTCGCAAGAGTTGCTAGCGGAGCTACTTAAAACGAATCAGAACAGTCGTCGTCAAATTCGGCATCCCATCGGGCTGAGAGTACTTGTTCCATCATCGCTTCGATCGCACTGACATTCAAGCTGCGATCGCGTCGCTCTTGTAAAGGAGTCGAGCGAGGAATCAGCCGCAAACACACCCCTTCTTGCATCAAATCTATATAAGTTTCTTGTTCTGAGGACTGTTTGAGTTCCAAGTAATCAAAACTGTAAACGTTCAGATAGAGCGCATGGTTAGCAACTAGGGTTGACCTTTGCGGATTGGCAAAAACTTCCATCACATCCCCTTCACCCTCACTCAGTACCTTATCTTCTTGGGTGTAGATGTAGTGGACTCGACCTAAATCAGCTAGCAACCGTCGCATGTCGAGCTTATTCACGATAATGCCCGTGTTAACAATGCAAGGAGCTGGTATCCTGGTGTCGGGTAGATGTTGACTCATAAGGAAGTAGCGATTAAAGCTCAAGAGAGTGACAACACAGCTAATCAATTAATTTAACAGCTCGTTGACTCCCTACATCTAAAAAAATATCAATTTTGTAGGGCGATCGTCTAATAATCTTAATAAGTTCTCAACAGAAAAACACAGTACAAAAATTTATCTAAATTGAATGATAACTTTTTTAATTGAGTGTTTTTTGTCAAAACTTATACTCAAAATATTTTATTTATGACTTGGTACAGCATAACAAAATTTTTAAGCTTAATCCTTTCTAAAAGTAAAACTTATCTAAAGTTTTAAAATCAGCTATCATTACTTATGCTGAAACTATCAGTTACTTACAATCAAAAGGAACAGGGGACAGGAGAAGTGTTTCCTGTTCCTTCCCTACCTAAGTATGTTCAGTCATCAAATCGGATTCCTATACGTGACTTATATGACTAAAAAACAGTGTGGAAAAAACTACTGTTAGATTTGGCAGCAAGCGTAATATTTTACACTGCTATCCCGCTACCATTTTTTCACGGCTTAGACTTTCGGGGTGTAGCACTGCTTGCCCCAATTGTAGGCATAGTAATTGGGGGAATTTTAGGGTTATTTGATACGGTAATGAATTATCTGGGAGTGCCGATACTAACTCGTAGTGCTTTAGTAGTGGCTATTTGGATAATGATGACTGGGGGATTACATTTAGATGGAGCGATGGATACTGCGGATGGTTTGGCAGTGGGTGAAAAAGAACGGCGGCTAGAGGTAATGGCAGATAGTGCCACTGGTGCGTTTGGAGCAATGGCTGCGATCGCCTTAATATTACTTAAAACAGCAGCCTTAACAGATATGACCGAAAACCGCTGGTTGTTATTGATGGCGGCTTGTGGCTGGGGACGGTGGGGACAACAGATAGCGATTTGGCGATATCCGTATCTCAAACCCACTGGTAAAGGCGTATTTCACAAACAAGCGATTCGTTCTGGTAAAGATTTGTTACCAGGATTTTTACTCATGATCGGTTTGAGTGGTTTGCTGTTGTTGATCAATCAACAGCGCTTATTGTTAGCGCTGGGCATGATTATAGCTGGAAGTGCGATCGCCACCTCAACTGGCGCGTGGTTCAACCACAAACTAGGCGGACATACCGGAGATACATATGGCGCAGTCGTCGAATGGACTGAAGCCTTGTTTCTGTGCGTGCTAACTGCTTTTTAGGTAATTCGTAATTCGTAATGACGCGACGCTCCTGTGTCGCTCTAAGCGAAGCTATGCCGTAGGCTTTACGCTAACGCTATCGAGGACTCGCTCTAAGCGAAGCTATGCCGCAGGCTTTACGCTGCGAAGCGCGTAATTCGTAATTGTTTCTTCTCTCCCAGCTTTCTTACTCCGTCATCCCCCTCATCTCTTCACTCAGCACTCAGCGTCAGCCACAAACTGGTGAATCTGTCACTTTAACTATCTGAGTGTCTGGAAAGCGTTTAGGTCTTCCTGGTTTGCGTTTATGCCGTTGATTAATCGATTTTTCGCTGGCGGCTGCCAATTCCTCTGGTGTACATTTGAATAGACGTAAAGCATCCAAATACTTTTTGGGCGTCATTGTGGGTTCAGTACGTCCAGCTTCCCAGTTGCGAACACTGGTTTCACTAATTGCAAGTCTAAAGGCAACCTCTGCACGGCTAAGCCCAGCACGCTCTCTCAAGACTTGCATATCCATATCTCATGCTCCCTTGAAAAACTTTGAGTATTTTATTAAATCAATTGACATTTAATGTCAATGGAAAACCAAAAATTTATTAACCATATTCTTTTATGATAGCGATCGCTCTGCACTCTTGCAAACGGTAGGGATTAGGGACTGGGTTTTTCAAAACCTTTACAGCACAAGGATATTCATAAAATTTTAGGGATTTTAGCCAGTAGTATACGCCGTTAAAAATTCAAAATTGCAGACGTTATACCAATAATTCAAAATCCATACAAGAATCTGCTGTATAAACCCTAGACTCACATCTTGCATCTGCCAGTGAAAATAATGAGTCTGCCGCAATAAAGTTATAAAAATTACATATCTATTTGTCTCTGTATTTAGTCCATTTCTAATGGACTTTTGCTATATGACAGGGATTTACAATCCCTGGCGGTAGAGAGCGAAGCCGAACAATTAGGTAAGTTTTGCGACTGACAGTTTGAAAGGTGCAAGATCTGAGTAGACAAGTCTAGACATTTATTTCTTACTTCAATGGGAGCATGGGAGTAGTTATCCCTCAGTAAGCTTCGTGATCCGCCAAGTGCTATAACGGGGGAGACCCCAACGCGAGTTGTTCATGGGGGAAACCACGCCACTCCCACGCCACTTGCTACAACGGGGGGAACCGTTTAGCATCTTGATTGAGATTATTTATTGGGTTTGAATGCTGAACCTCTTTTTCTCAGCAGTAAGCCAAAACTTAAGACTGCAAGACTAGCAAATTCAAAGGTGGGTTCAGGTATTTGTTTTGCGGATAAAACAGGTTGAATTTCCGAAGAAACAATATAATCAGTAAAGAAAGGCTTTCCAATATAATTAAGATAAGGAACTCCTACAATATTAGTAGTATATTCATCGAAATTTTCCAAAGTTGAAAAAGCCAATTTCAAATTATTAGAATTAAACCCGAAAGAACTTAAACTAGACACATCCAACCATTTCTGTTGTGGAATTTGGGCATTTCCAGAAAATATTAAATCAAACGAGTTCAACTCATTAGTGTAGATGAACCCATCGTTATCTTGATCCACGCCAGAAAATGAACCGGACAATATTCCTCCCTTTTCCCAACCTCCTTGTGTGAAAGTGTAGAACAGTTGTGCAGCCTTTACTTGGTTCATTGAAGTTCCTATCAAGCTGAAAATGCTGACAGTTGTTGCAATTACTATTTTTGAGAATGAGTTCATAGTTTCATTGGGAAAATTATTTCAGATTTTTCTCTGTTAAAAAAGGACAGATTATTTACTAAAGACAAGTCAACGTAATTCCTATTTGTTGCCAACAAGATAACTCTGCACAAATCACACCTAACTTTAGTTGTTCATCACTAGTAACAATTGTTATTCACCCAGAGGCGCTCCTTCTCGACGTGGGTCAGCGCCACTAATTAACCCTTGATTGGTCAACACAATTCCGTGTGAACCACTGGTTAATTGTATAACCCGCACTGTATGACCTTTGACTTCTAAGGCAGGCTTGAGGTTAACAACGTCTGTATTTGCTTCTAGTTCTGTCGGGCCATTACGACTACCAAAATTTGGTAATGATAATGCTTGCTGAATGTCCAATCCCCAATCTAGATGTGCTACTAAAGCTTTAGCAACATAATTAATAATTTGAGGCCCACCAGCCGAGCCAATGACCATCACTAGTTTGCCATTCCGGTCAAACACCATTATTGGGGCCATTGAACTTCTAGGTCGCTTTTTAGCTTCCACGCGATTAGCAACAGGCTTTCCATCTGTTGTGGGTGAAAAAGAGAAATCTGTTAATTGGTTATTGAGCAAGAAACCTCGCACCATCAATCTAGAACCAAAGGCATCTTCTATACTAGTAGTCATGGATACTGCATTACCTGCAGCATCGACAATTGCAATATGGCTAGTAGAGGGGAATTCTCTGGATTGATCTTGACCCCAGCGCCGAGCCTGCTGTAGCAATGGATTACCTGCTGTAGCTTCACCAATTGAAGTTTCGAGGCTAATTAATGCTGCCCGCAGCTTTAGGTAATAGGGATCAATTAATTCTTTAACAGGCACAGGTACAAAATCTGCATCAGCTATATACAAATTTCTATCAGCATAGGCTAGGCGTCCTGCTTCAGAAAATAAGTGAACTGCATCTACTGAGGCTGGTTTGATAGCTGCCAGATTAAATTGTTGAAGAATACCTAGAATTTGCAGCACGGTTAAACCACCAGAACTTGGAGGACCCATACCGCAGACTTTGTAAATTCGATAAGTGCCGCACACTGGCTCTCGTTGCTTGGCCTGATATTGTGCTAAGTCAGCAGTTGTTAAGTCTCCTGGTACGGCTGCTTGCGTTACTGTCGTTACAATGTCGCCAGCAATATTACCTTGATAAAAAGCATCAGCACCTCCGTTAGCAATCTGTTGCAGTACTTCAGCTAGAGGTAGGTTGATTAGTCTAGTACCGATTGGTTTTGGTGTGCCATCAACTCGGTAGAAATAGCTTTTAGCTGGCTCCAAACGAGATAGATATATATCGTTATTAAGCAGACTGTACAGACGTGGTGAAAGTGGAAAACCTTGTTGTGCTAGTTGAATCGCAGGTTGAAATAGTTGTGACCAAGGTAACTTTCCATGTTTACTGTGTGCCATTTCTAGCATCCGCAACACCCCAGGCACACCTACAGATTTGCCTCCAACAACAGCGTCATAAAACGCTAATGGTTTGCCTTGTGCATCCAGGAAACGATCTGGTTTCGCTGCGGCAGGAGCAGTTTCTCGACCATCATAAGTAAGCAGTTTTTTTGTTCGTGCGTTGTAGTAAACAAGGAAAGCACCGCCGCCAATACCTGAAGACTGTGGCTCTACCAAAGTCAGTACCATTTGCACAGCAATCGCAGCGTCAAGCGCACTTCCCCCACGGCGGAGAACATCACGCCCTGCTGCTGATGCTAATGGGTTTGCTGCTACTACCACATACTTTTTAGTCCGAACCGCTTCACGTTCTATCCGACCACTTCCTGTTTCAGGTGGAGGACGGTCTTGGGCTTTACCTACGATAGGTGGTAAGAGGGCAGCACTTAGGGCAAGGGCGAGCAAGCGAGAACTTAAGGCAAGTTTAGATGCAATAGTCAATGCTAAACTCCTGGTTTAATTTCAAACTTTACCGAATACAGCAGATACGGTTATCTGTGCGGAAAATTGCAATTCCTTACACTAAAACTAATGATTAGTAAGCTCTCAACTGGTCGCAGCGATCGCGAGTATTTGAAATTTGCGTTGTTGAGTTTTGTAGAAGAGAACAATCACATACAACAATACAAGTATTTGATAGATCAAGCAAGCATTATCTAGTAATATTACGTATCTTTTTTAAGAATTAAATACAAATATGGTCTGTCGAGAAAATGTATAAATTCTTTGTTAAGAATCAAAATTTTTGCTACTTTTACTGGTAAAGAGCAAATCCGCAAGAGCGATCGCCACCGCGTTCTATATTTGGGGGCCCTGGTAAGCTAATCTGCCTTTAACTTGCATAATCCTTTGCCTCAGAAAGACGCGGAGAGAAGTTGCGTGCGGGGGTTCCCCCCGTTGAGCAAACTTCGGAGGACGCGCTTAAGGGGAGACGCGGGGATGCAATTTGAATGATTATTAGCTTAAACTTACACCCTGTTTCAGCAACTCACGCGCAATTCATCTCTTACCTATATGCGCTGATTTTTAAAGAGATTTGCAAAGCGATCGCATTACAATAAATCAGAAAATACTAACTTTATCGAGTTTACCGAACCAATTATATTGTAATTCCCACCCCATTTATGAAATAGCAGCTAATGGTCGGAAATCATGAATTTTTCAGTGAACAAACCGAACTAACAAGCTGATTAATTATTAATACTATAGTAATCAAAGCAAGGATTTAAATCCTCAATTGATTGAGCCAAAAACTACCACTGAGACAAGGAATAAATTAATATGCTAGTTCGTTACAACCCCTGGGAAGAATTGAATGCTCTAGAACGTCACATCAACGGTTTGTTCGGAGATAGCAGAGTACCATCTACAGTTTTTGAAAAAGGTTTGATGAAAGTTCCAGCTGCTGAAATACAAGAAACTGAAGATGCAATTCATCTCAAGCTAGAACTGCCAGGTATGTCAGCTAAAGATCTAGATATTCAAGTAACCGCAGATGCTGTTCACATTAGCGGTGAACGGAAATCGGAAAATAAAACTGAAAACGATGGCACTACTAAGAGCGAATTTTATTACGGTAAATTCCAACGCGTAATTCCTCTGAAAGCTAGAATTCAAAATACCAATGTCACCGCAGAATACAAAGATGGTATTTTGAATTTGACACTGCCTAAAACCGAGCAAGAAAAGAACAAAGTTGTCAAGGTTAATTTAGAAGCAACTGCCTAAAAACAGTTGGGGAACGGGGAACTCTAATATCATGTCCGTTTCAAGACTTATGATTGGGCTGACGCGGAGATAGGGAGACGCGGGGACGCGGAGAAATTTTTATGATAAGTGATTAGCCGGACATGGTATAATCCCCACTCCCGGGGGGAGTGGGGATTAGAGGTAATGGGGAATTGGAGATGGGTGTTTGTTATTTCTCCCTCTGCCTCCCCTGCTCCTTCTTTCAAGGGTAGGTTTCTCATATTCAGTCTGAAAAAACCTATTTTTTCGTTCCGAAATCTTTCTCCGCGTCCCCCTTCGGGTGACGCTCGCAAGCTCGCTAACGCAGTCGCCTGCGGAGGGAAACCCTCCTGTAGCGCTGTCTCACCGTGTCCCCGCGTCCCCGCGTCAACCAAAACGCGAAATCTAAAAAACCTACCCATAAGAGCCCTGCCCCTTCCCCCCTACCTATTCACCACCAACGAATTTGCAAGTACCCGTGCTGTTGTGTTTTTAACTCAGCGTCGGTTCGCCAATCTACAGGTTTATAGGTTCTAAAGACTCGATCCCACCAGTCAACACCAATACCAAAGTTATGATGCCACTGATCGTATTCGTGATGGACATAGTGGACTGGCATCGCTATCCAGAAACAAAGTTTGGGGTTGTCATGTTGGAGTTGATGAGCATAAGCTGCAAACACTGAGTAGCTTAAACAACCAATTAACCAACTAATTTTAATGTACCAGTTTGCCCCAGCTAGCTGAAGCATCAAAAATGTCAACAATAGGATGGGCAAACCACCAACGATATAATCTCGAAATTCTGGCACCACACCCTGTCCTGTGCCATCCTGATGGTGATCGACATGAAATCGGCAAATTTTAGGAAATATGTGCATCAGGCGATGACCCCAATATTCAATCAGGCTGGCGATCGCCAACGCAGCTATAAAAGTAACTGTTATCTGTGCAATATTAATCAACATAATATGAGTAAATAATGATGGAAATTAAATATTTATATCATTTAACAGAAGTCATATACTCTCTTGGCTAGAAATGACGAGCGCGACTCCAAGTAAATTGGTTTGGGATTTTAACACTGAAGTTACCGGCTCTACATTTTTGCGTGAGGATGCACTATTATAATTTTGCCTGGATTTAATATAAAAATTTGATCAAGTGTTATCCTCTTCCTTAAAATCTCTAGTTGATCTCTTGAGCGATCGCGCTCAAAAACAGCCCCATAATCAAGCTTTTACATTTCTCAAGGATGGAGAAATTGAGTCTGGTTGTCTGACATATCAAAATCTTGACGAGCAGGCCCGTGCTATTGCTGCTAGTCTGCAATCTGTGACTTCTGTTGGCCAACGCGTTTTATTAGTTTATCCCTTCAATGCCTGTTTAGAGTTGATCACGGCTATATTTGGCGGCTTTTATGCGGGGGCGATCGCTATACCTACACAGCCGCCTCAAAACACCGCAGAATGGGCAGATTTTAGCTTTCGTGTCCAAGAGTGCCAAGTAGATGTTGTTCTGACTTCTGCCGCAATTATAGATAAGTTACAAGATGCATGGCCAGATCAAATCAGAGATGGCAAAAACTTGTCTTGGATAGCAACAGATCGAATTTTATTGGATGAAGCCGCAAATTACCAGCAACGAGATATTAATCGTGATGCGATCGCATATTTCCAGTACACTTCTGGTTCTACAGGCATCCCCAAAGCAGTGACAATCACCCACGGCAATGTGTTGGAAAACTGCGCCAATTTTCAACAGAAATTTCCCACTCTTGACTTTCGAGCAGTAAATTGGCTGCCTTTAACCCATGACATGGGTTTGGTCGCTGCCATTATGCAAACGCTTTACGCTGGAGGCTATGCTGCTTTAATGTCACCAATAGCAGTGTTTCAAAACCCCAGTCGTTTGCTTAAGGCAATCTCAACCTATCAAGCAACCATCAGTGGCGGCCCTAATTTTATGTACGATCTCTGCGTGCAAAGAGTTAAACCAGAACAAATAACAGACCTGGATTTGAGTCGCTGGGAAATCGCCGGAAATGGGGCAGAACCTATAAGACCTGAAACTCTAGAACAATTTACAGCTTTATTTGCACCTTATGGGTTTCGACAAGAAGCATTTTATCTATCCTATGGCATGGCAGAAGCAACTTTGTGGATTTCTGGAGGTGCTTTCAAAGAATCATCAGCAATTCAGTTTGTGGACGAGCAAGCTTTGGAACAGAATCGAGTTGTGATAGTACCAGAAAGTCAAACTGGGGCACGAAGGGTGATCAGCTGCGGTTATCCGTGGCCGGGAAACCGGGTGATGATCGTCAATCCCCAAACTCTAACTCCTTGTTTATCTGATGGTGTAGGCGAAATTTGGGTGCAAGGTCTAGGATTGAGTAGTAGTTATTGGCATCGACCCCAAGAAACTGAGCAAACTTTCCAGGCTTATTTAGCAGATAGTGGCCAAGGCCCCTTTCTAAGAACAGGGGATTTAGGTTTTATTCACAATGAACAACTATTTATTACTGGTCGCCTCAAAGACATTATGATTTTTTGGGGACGCAACTTCTATCCTCAAATCTTAGAACAGACTTCCCAAAAGAGCCATCCGGCGTTATCAACTAACACCAGCGCCGCTTTTTCTCTGAATGTGGAAGGAGAGGAGAGATTGGTAATTGTGCAAGAGGTCGATCGCCATGCGATGCGAAAGTTAAATTCTGAACAGATTGCAGAGATAATTACTGCGATTTGCCAGACTATTATTATGCAGCATTTGGTAGAAGTTTATGCGATCGCTCTCATCAAACCTGGCACTCTCCCCAAAACTACAAGCGGGAAAGTACAACGTCGTCGCTGTCGAGATTTGTTTTTAGCGGGTGAATTAGCGTTGGTTGAACAATGGTATTGTCCAGATTCTGAGCGATTAGACCCTGCTGATTTGACTAATTTAATGTAAGTTCGACGGTTATAAGCTAAAGAGCGATCGCTGTTGATTGATTAAGAATCGGCAAAAAAGTGACAAAAAACCTGAAAGTTAACTACTACATTGACCTGACGCTACAGTGTGGTAGTTTACAAAATCTCAAAAGAAAATCAAAAATCGTCTGCATGAATTTATTTTAAAGAAATTATTTAGTAGAGATAAAGTAAATATCTCCCATATTATCAGTATATAAGAATTTATTATGCTATAAATTTTACCTTAATAGAAATAATTAATATATCTTATATGGTTAAACTTTGTTTGCTGGTGAATGTTTATCAATAAAAATACTTAAGCTTTAAGTAAGTAAATATTGCATTCAAAGTGTAGTTTTTGAAACTTTTAAATAGCAGTGTAAATCACTAGGTATTTTGCCAGTAACTTGATTTGATTTACAAAGGGATTCTTTTTTAGTTCCATCCCAAAGGATTTGACTATGATTACTGTTCAACTTTTATAACTGTCCATATGGTGCATGTAACTACCTAATGGTAGAATTATTGCACCAGGAAAGATATCTTTTATACATTAGCCATCAAATATGTTACAAACGCTACTTAAGTGTACTACCTCCACAAACCAGAAATTTATCCAACCTATACAGGGAAGTAAACACCAGAGCCAAAGTGTAGCCCAGACGGCTTTTATTAATACCACTGGCATCACCGAATTGACTGTATAGTCATATAAAAATCTACTAATCTTCGTTGCCGAAAACCATCATCATCCCAACAATAGAAAACTTAATAGTTTTGCTTGTTTTAGCTTAAGAAGCCAAACGAGGCAAAGTGAATACAATTCGGGGTTTCTAGTAAAAATTTTGATATCGGGAACTAAAGAGCATTGTTGAAAATCCTTTTGATGCATGATATGAAATGCCTTGAACTGTTTTTGAATGAAGGAGATGCGATCGCCATAATATTAAATTAAAAAAGTAAATGACCCCCTGGAGTTTTCGCCTGAGATCCTTACAGCACAAAGAACACAAAAGTAAAAAAGCTTTTGTTTTTGACTATATTACCCTTTTTAAGATTATGTTCGGATGACCCAATAATTGATAAAATCGCTAAAAAGTACAAAAATCATCCAGTTGATATGCAGTACATGCTATTTTCCGTTAACTAGAATTCTGTTTTGGGCATCGAGGTAATATATAACAATACATAAAGGTAAGTTAAATAGATGTCATCTGATAGTTTATAATGCTAGTCCTAACATTTATTAAGTAATAATTTAAATTCTGGATAACAAAAAAGAGGAATAAATGATGAATATTATTTTTAATTTTTCGAGAGCATTGATTATCCAAGTATTTGTATTAGCTGCAATATCTAGTGTTGCGTTCGCTCAAGAAACTACCCCAGCTCAAACCACTCCGCCACCCCAAACAGATCCAGCTCAAACCACTCCGCCACCCCAAACAGATCCGGCTCAAACCACTCCAGTTGAGCCAGAACAAAAAATCACATCGAGGGTCTGCTCTCTAGATCCTGTTGAAAGCTTACTACCTCCCCCACAAACAGAAACTACCTCGGGTAACTCTTTGCTTTCGTACCTTGCTGAACAAGGTTTCACTCAGGAAAAAGATGGTTCATGGGCCTGTTATGCAAACGACCCCAAAAAAGAAGGGCGTTACTTTACAGTTTTTAAAGTTCAAGAAACCAACGGCAGAATCATCGGTAGTTCTTTTCTCGATGAAGGCACTCTGATTGAAGGACAAGACAACCGAAGCTTAGACTTTTTTATGCTACTCATTGAGCGTCACATGAGTAAAAGCCAACAAAATAGTCAAGGTATACGAAGGTACTTAGAAGCTTTTATTTCCTTAGTAAAGCAAGGAAAGATTAAACCGACACGCCGAGGTTTTCTTTTTGACCAACCAAGTCGTGCATTGGTTTTGTATCATACACTCTCAACAGGAACACTCAAGGGTACGGCAATCACAGTCAACATTAATTTATCTAAAACTTGATGCGATCGCAGCCTGTAAGAAAGACGTGTAAATACAATCAATTAGAGTTATCATGCCGGAACAAGCTTCTTTTAGAAATATCCCCAAAATTGCGATCGTCTTCTCATCTGTAGCCGCAGTCCTGGCTGTGTGTCAATCTGCCTCTGCACAGTTAAATGTTGGGAATCGTGGTATCCAGCCAGGACTCGAAGAAGAGTATCTGCAATACCAAATTCAGAACCCAAATCTCAACCAAATGCGGGTAATTCCTGGATGTGAAACAGGATTTGGTCTTAGCTGTAACAAAACCGGATCGGTACTAGAGAAATTACTTGAGCAAAACGGTGGCCCTAACTATCAAAACCTATTGCTCCGAGCAGCCGGCGGTTCTGAAAACCTCCAGAACTTCGCCGGCTATTATGGCAACAATCCCAACATTTATAAAGCCCCATACGCCTCATTTTGGAGAAATGATTCTCCAAAAGTTATGGACGGATATCAATATGTTCTGGGGCAGAATATTAGCCGCACTCCAGTAGAAGGGCTAGGAGGTGTAACTAGAAATTTTACTTGGGCACCATATTCGGGAGTTGGGAACGCGCTTAGCCAAAGGGACGGATTGCTAAACTTAAAATTAGCCTATGGACGCGAACTTTTCACTGAAGCTGCCAAAATTCCTAATATAGAGCAGCAAATTCAACAATTGAATTTGTCGCCAGAAATGAAAAGTTTTTATTTAAGTAGACTTTCTACAGGGTTGGATGCCTTAAATTCTGGAAACAACAACCAACTCCAACAGAGCATTTTTGAACTATTATCCTATCCATATTCAGAAGATGGCGGCTTACTCGGACGCCCCATCAATGGAGTACCCCAAGAATTAAGTCAGATAACCACAGAGGGTATCCCAGGAGACATCTTAGTTAGTGATGAACCAGTAGTATTGGGCGGAGAAGAGCTAGGTCTTGATACTCCCGTAGCATCTGTAGGGGATATCTTAGCGCCGGGTAGTGCCGATGCTTTTCCACTCTGGCCATTATTTGGACTGCCTATTTTAGCTCTCCCTTTCCTCTTACTTGGAGACAATTCCTCAAACAATTCCTCAGATAATCCTTCCAATCCGCAATCTGTACCTGTTGCTAATAATGATTCGCCAGGTACTTCAGGACAGCCGAACCCTAATGACTGTCTTACCAATGGTAACGGTAGTAGCAACGGCGGCCAGGTGATTGAAGTCCCTTGTAACCCCGGTGGTGGGCCAACTCCACCAGAAGTGAAGAAGGTAGTTGAACCATCAGTGATGAAAGCACTTGTATTGCTAGTTCTGGTTTTATGTATACTTCGTTATAAACAGCGCTCTATGAAGTTGAAAGTAGGGAGTGGAGAGTAGCTGACAGGCGTAGGTTTTTAATATTTGGCGTTGCTCAAAGAACAGTGGGAATTACAGCAATCACTAAGAGGCGTTATTAAAAACATCTTCCGCGAGTATCCAGTCGAAGAAAAGAATAGGTCGCCAATGCGTAAGAATCATTGAGAGTCCAGCCCCAGCTGCTTCATATCTTGCATCCAACTCGAACATATTACTTTCCGTATTTTGCCACCCTTGCTCAACATCATCTTTTAGCAGCATATCGTAAAACAGAACATCCTGTTGGTCTGCGGGATGCTTTTCTCCACGGAGTACAGCCTCCTTAAGTTTCTGCCTGGCCTTGAACGTGTAATCTTTTCGATCCAGAATTTTCATCTGTTGCTTATCAGTTTTGCGAATAATCGTAAGACTACTACTTTGTTTTTCATTATCTCTAAAGTCGATCAGGCGATCAATCTCTCTGAACTTTAGTTCCCACTTTTTACCTTCTTTAGTGTTATTTAAATATGGCCATACATGACCTGCAAGATGACGTGCTAAAGGAATTTTACAAGACCAGGCTTGAATGCTTTTTTTGACCCCTTCGGTATTCCAATCTTGTGTTTCCTCTCCCTTGGGGGTTGTAGGGTTTTCATCATTTCTTCTTCTTTTCGCAGGCCCTTTTGTATAGCTGTCTGAATTAAAAGTTTCATCCGTAGCTTCCCCATCTTCCACACGCTTATATGTTGACGTACTATGCTTTTCTTTTTCTCCTAATTGCGGAATATTGGAGGATAGAGATGGTAATTTTGGCGGTGAGCTTCTTTCACTCAAAGGCACCGCCATCTCTTTTCTCTGTTTTTCTAATGTTTTTAAATGATCAACAACTCCTTGAAAGTTATATTTGTTTGCATCCATCGCCATATTCAACAGCTTCTCTTTAAACTCTATTATTAATTCTCTGCTTATCTGATTCTCATTAAGTTTGGGTAGAAGAAATTGTTCCCAGATAAAATTGTGTTTCTCCTCTGGTCACTGAGGCATTTGTGGGATGGTTAGTTACCGATGGTTACGGAGCCTACAGTAATTACCCGAAACGCCAACATTGTTTGGCTCATCTTATCCGCAAAGCGATTGCTTTAACGCAGGCATTAGATAAGGAAGTAGCCGATTTAGGACAATGGCTATTAGAAGAACAAAGTTTTAACCAACCCAAATCCCTATTAGGGATTGAAACCTGCTCAAATATGGCGCGATCGCTTTCGTCCTGGGAGTTTTAACCAACCCAAATCCCTATTAGGGATTGAAACCACAACATCGTGCTGAAGAACAACGCAGACATTGGTTTTAACCAACCCAAATCCCTATTAGGGATTGAAACCTAGCGGCGTTAGAGACACTTGTAGACTATAAGGTTTTAATCAACCAAAATCCCTATTAGGGATTGAAACCTGCAAAGGAACAACATCACCTCTTTTGTAATCCTGAGTTTTAATCAACCAAAATCCCTATTAGGGACTGAAACGAAAGTACTCTGGGGACGCTGATAAGAATATATCACTACAGTTTTAATCAACCCAAATCCCTATTAGGGATTGAAACACGCCCTTTTATGCTAAATTCCACAAGGGAGACAACACCATTTTGACGGTGTTTTCCAGCAAGGGAGGATACTTTAGCAAATTGGCATAACTTGCCTTAACTCGATCGAGTTGTTGTTTTTGGGAGTCGGTAATTTCTGGTAAGTTATCTTGCCATTCTCTCAAAAATTGCTCATCCTCAACTAATTGCAGTTCCAAGTTGGTTTCTAATTCGAGCAGAGTAATTTCTTTAGCCTGTATTGTTTGAACCATAATCCCAAAATATTTTTCTTGAACTACCTACACTAGACGATCGCGTGCTGCTGCTAAGATTAAACGTTGTTCGGCACGGGCGATCGCTTGATATGTGCGCCCTACTGCTTCTGGTTCGACGGAAATGGAAGTTATGCCCCATTGCACTAATTTATCGATGATTTCTGGATAAAAGGCTGGTGCTTGGCCGCAGATTGAACAAGGAATACCTGCGTTTTTGGCTATTTCAATGAGTTTGGCGATCGCACCCATAACTGCTGGATGACGCTCATCAAACACCCCAGCTAGCTGTCCTTGTTCGCGGTCTACTCCTAGTAATAGTTGGGTTAGGTCGTTAGTACCAATCGAAATCCCAGCTACACCTGCTTTGATGTATTCTGTCATTAAAAATAGGACACTTGGCACTTCTGCCATAATCCACAGTTGAAATTGTGAGACTTCGGTTAACCCTGCTTGCTCAACTTTGCGACGGCAAAAGGTAAACTCTTCCACAGTCCGCACAAAAGGTAATAGCAGATGGATATTGCTGTATCCAGCTTGCTGTACAGTTGCTAAGGCTTTTAATTCTAATTCAAATACTGCGGGATTTCGTAAGTAGCTGAAGGTACCGCGTTCACCTAACATCGATTGTGATGCAGATTTGAAACTATCACTCAATGATGGTAGATCTGGCGATCGCCAATCTAAAGATCGATAAAAAACTGGTCGTGGTGCGAAAGCACGAGCAAATTGCATAATTTGCTCAGACCAACGCTCTAATAATTCTGCCTGACGCCCGCTTAAAAGCCAACTATTGGGATGTTGCCCTTCGAGTATAGTTAATATCATGAGTTCTGAGCGCAACAATCCTACACCATCCACAGGTAGATTTTGCACTTGCTCTATCAAGCTGGGCTGACTCAAGTTAACCAGTAATTGAGTAGCAATCACAGGTAGATGCAGAGTTACGGCAGGATGAGGAGTTACAGCTATGGAGTGATGAGGAGAAAGAGAACTGTTTGCCCCTCTCTCCCTCTGTTTCTCTTTTACTGTGCTAATTTCCCAATCTTCCACTCTTTCACTCTCCCAATCTTCCCCGTTTTCTCTAATGCGATAAACCTCTCCCCTTTCGCCATCTACTAATAGCCGTTCCCCAGTTTGAATGAGGGTTGTAGCAGATGTTGCACTTACTACTGCTGCGATTCCCAATTCTCTAGCCAGAATTGCAGCGTGACTGGTTAATCCTCCATATTCTGTGATAATACCACTAACTTGTTGCAATAAAGGTAGCCAATCAGGTGTGATATTTGGTACTACTAAAATCACTCCTTTAGGTAGTTGTTCTGGCTTGAGGGGTGAACTGATGACATGAGCGATCGCAATGACACGTCCCCGACTAGCCCCTAATCCTTTGATAAAGTATAAATTGGGTGCTAGTTGGGGAAAGCTAACTTGCGTCAGATAAAGTTTGGCAGAGGAAGCTTGCTGGACAATAGTCCATTTAATAGTGAAGGTTTTACCTAGTTCTGTTGCTAGTTGATTTCCTAGATTAATTACTTGTTGGAGATATTCTTCTGATAAAGCGGACTGTTTTTGTTGAGCTTCTGTGAGTAAATAGGTAGCCAAACAAGTTGTATTTGGCGTTAGTACTGAGTTTGACAAAGATGCTGTATTTTCAACTCGATAAGCCAGCATTTTATTGCCTAGCTGTTGCTCTAATACAACTCCAGTCTCCTTTTGAATATAGTAAACGTCTGGCAGGACTTCGCCATAGGTAATCGCTACTCCTAAGCCCCATGTCGCTTCGATTTCCCACCCAGAGGAGTTGGCATTTAATAAACCACTGGCGATCGCATTCTCTACAGGTTGCACCAACACCGCCAAATTAATTTGTTGCAGGTCAATCCCTGCTCGTTGCCAATATAATAAGCTTCTGGCGCGAAATAGTTGACTCCATGTAGTCTTTAATGCTTGAGCGATCGCGTGCTGATTATAGCTACAAAATACTGACTCCAACAACCCCGATACTTTCTCCATTCCTGGGAAATTTGACGATACCGCCAGAGTAGGCCGAAAAATCAAGCCATCAGCTTGCCATTGTTGAGCTGCGTTGAAAATTGTATTCACCCACTCTAGTGGTATAGTTCCAGAGAGAATTTCCCGACGTAAGCGGCCAGCCACTTGCTGGAGTTGACGCCAATTAGCTACATCTAGGTGCAGCGAAGAATGAGGTAAATCAGCGATTAATGACTCTGAACTATTGAGCGTTTCTAAAAATTGTTGCAAAATTTCCGCCGAAACTACAAAACCAGGTACCACGGGATAACCATGCTGGATGATTCTGCTCAAGTAAAACGCTTTGTCACCTACTTTGGTGCGGTCTTGTAGTTTAATTTGATCTAGCCAGTAGAGTTTATCCACTCAATTTGTTTAGTTGTCAGTTGTCAGTTGTCAGTCGGTGCGATGGTGGAGCAAATTCTCTTTATTAGTGTCTCTTATTGAAAATAAGAGGTTCAGCGGTTCAATCATGTTGTGCATTTAGTGATATTCTATTTAATTATTGAGTGTATGATTAAATTTAGCAATTTGAGGTAAAATTTCCTCAGTTAATAGTCTTTAAGGTTAAAATACTTGTTTAACAAGCTTCAAAGTCATATTGCTGCCTGATCTGTTTTCTTATCCTCCCTGTTCTCTGCTTCTACTCTACGGGAAGCTGCTTCTCTATGAGACGCTACGCGAATACATCTAAATATGGTTCGTTTTTTTACCTATTAAAATTGAATTGCTAGACTACGAGATTGTAAATAGCTTAGTTTTGCGTGTTTAACTCGAATTAAAAAAAAGATTGTGCCATTCTCAGTATATTTTGACAAACAAATTCCTTTTTAAGCTATTATATTAGACTACCTATTATATTTAGAATTAGCATTGTCCACTACTTACTACCTTTCAAGTAATGATTGGCTAAATATTAGCATCAGACTGGGTACTGCTTTGCTTATTGGAGCAATAATTGGTTTAGAGCGAGAAGTTAGACATAAACCAGCTGGTTTAAGAACCCACATGCTAGTAAGTCTTGGTTCAGCCATATTCACTGTTATACCTTTAGCAAGTGGACTAGTAGAATCTCATCTTGATCCTCTTAGCCGTGTAATTCAGGGTATTGCAGCAGGTGTGGGATTTCTTGGCGCTGGAGAAATTGTCCGTGAGTCTTCCCAACAATCGCAACACATGGAAATCAGAGGATTGACATCAGCTGCGGCTATTTGGGTATCGGCTGCTTTAGGTGTTGCTGCTGGATGTGGTTTATGGCAAGTAGGGCTAATTGGTGCGCTGCTAACTTTTGTAGTTCTCAACCTGTTTAAAAAGTTGATAAGACATAATTAAATAATTCGTAATTCGTAATTCGTAATGACGCTCGAGGACTCGCTAACGCTACGCTAACGTAATTCGTAATGACGCGACGCTCGTACCGACGCTCGATGACTCGCTAACGCTACCGCTTCGCTAACGCTAACGTAATTCGTAATTAAGTTTTGTGTTGGGGATTTACTTGATCTTATTGTTATGCATCGAAATAGGTAACAGCAAATAGAAAAACTGTTCTCTGTTGCCTTTGCAATAGGATTATGATTAGTTATTGATATTTGTTAAATAATATTAATAACAAAAGAGATATTTTAAGATAATGTCAATGAACTTGATATAAAAAAGTATCAAAGCCGACCAAAAACAGGCATAATCTTTAACAAGACAAAACAATAAAAACCATCAACTGGGATTAAATTGAATGTCAATAAGTTGCTCAAACTTCAGGGGAGAGTTCGCAAAATAAAGACTCTGGTGTAGTAAACCTGAAGCAGCAAGTAACTGGGAATTGGGAATTGGGAATTGGGAATTGTCATTAATCATTGATTTTTTCTTTGCGTCTTTGCGTTCCTCTCATCCCCCTCATCTTCCCCAATTCCCATTACCCTTAATCCCCACTCCTGGAGGGAGTGCGGGCCCCGAGTTCCCCAGTCCCCAACGTTTAGTGATGAGAAGGCGTAGATGAATATGGCTAATAGCAGTGCAAGCACCGCAGCACTACGCTTGAGTGAAAAATTACCTTTTGTACTCAAGCGGTTGGCAGATTTGGCTTATAACTATTGGTGGAGTTGGAGTGGCGATCGCATCGCGTTATTTCAAACTATCGATCCCCAAGAATGGGAACGCTGTGGACATAACGCCGTAGCAATTTTAGAGTCGGCAAGCTATGAACGTCTGACGCAGCTAGCAGAAGATCCATCTTACCTCAAGCAGATTTCCGCCTTAACGCGTGAGTTTGACGAATACATGGCACAGCAAGATACTTGGGTAAGTCGAGTTGCACCGCAAGTTTCGCGTGATCGTCCCATCGCCTACTTTTGTGCTGAATTTGGTATCCATGAATCCCTACCCGTTTACTCTGGCGGCTTGGGGATATTGGCGGGGGATCACTTAAAATCATCATCAGATTTAGGTGTACCCTTAGTAGGAATTGGCTTGCTGTATCGCCAAGGCTACTTTCGTCAGCGCCTAAACCGTCATGGATGGCAAGAAGATTACTATATAGATAATATCTTCCATCGGATGCCCATAGAGTTGATCAAAAATCAACAAGGGGAACCGTTAACCATTCAGTTAGACATTCGCCATCGCCGGGTAAAAGTGCAAATTTGGCGAGTGCAAGTAGGACGGGTGAGTTTATATTTATTAGATAGCGATCGCAACGACAACGATCCCATCGACCGCTGGTTAACTGGACACCTATACGGTGGCAATCAAGAAACCCGCATTGCCCAAGAAGTCGTCTTAGGAATTGGTGGTGTACGCGCACTGCAAGCTTTGGGAATTCAACCTGCTGTTTATCACCTCAACGAAGGCCACGCCGCATTCTGTACCTTGGAAATTGCCCGCCTAGAAATGGAACGTAGCGGTAAATCCTTCTATGATGTTGAAGCCACGGTGCGGAATAGTTGCGTCTTTACCACCCATACCCCAGTTCCCGCCGGTCACGATGTCTTTTCACCTGATTTAATTGACTCGTATTTTGCTCAATACTGGCAGCAATTGCGACTTTCCCGCGAACAATTTTTAGCATTGGGTGCAAGGCGATTAGGCGATCCTTGGGAACCCTTTGGGATGACGGTTTTAGCATTGCGGATGTCTCGGGCTTGCAATGGTGTCAGCGAATTACACGGTCAAGTCTCTCGCAAAATGTGGACAGTTCTCTATCCCCAACGCACAGAAGACAAAGTACCAATCGGGTATATCACCAATGGTGTACACGCACCAACTTGGACTGCACCTTTGTTGGCTGACTTATATAGTCAGTATTTAGCAGAAGATTGGAAAACTCGTGCAGTTGATCCTAAGATGTGGGCAAAAGTGGACGAAATTCCAGATGAGGAACTGTGGTGGCGACATCAAGTACTCAAAGAACGCCTAATTGCCTACACTCGTTATAAAGTCAAAAAATCGCGGGAGTTGCGTGGCGAAAATCATGAACTTATCCATGCGAGTGAAACTCTACTCGACCCCAACGTATTGACTATTGGATTTGCTAGGCGCTTTAGCCCTTACAAACGCGGCGATTTAATTTTACGCGATGCTGAACGGGCGTTAAAGATTTTTGGTAATGCTTCACGGCCAGTACAGATTATCTTTGCAGGTAAAGCCCACCCAGCCGATGAAGAAGGTAAGCGAATTATTCAACGCTTGATGGAATGGTGCCATAATTCAGGCATTATCAACCGAGTCGCTTTTATTGAAGACTACGATATTTACACTGGTCAAAAATTGGTGCAAGGTGTAGATGTTTGGTTAAATAATCCCCGGCGTCCTTTGGAGGCGTCTGGTACGAGTGGACAAAAAGTTTGCTTTAACGGCGGTATTAATTGCAGCGTCCTGGATGGCTGGTGGTGCGAAGGCTATAAAGCTGATGCCAACGGCAAGGGAATTAATGGGTGGGCCATTGGTGAAGATGCAAATACTAGTGACCAAGAATTACAAGACCGGATTGACTCGCGATCGCTTTACCAACTCTTGGAGGAGGAAATTGTTCCTCTATACTACGACCAAGATGCTCAAGGTGTACCCCACCGTTGGGTGAAAATGATGAAAGAGTCGATTAAAACAAATGCACCCCTGTTCAACACAGATAGGATGATTGCCGACTATGTTTCACAGGTGTATGTCCCAGAGATTGCTAGCCGTGTGGAACCGATTTTAGCTAAGGTTCTGCTTTAACAATTAGAGAATGGGGAATCTGACAGGTGTAGGTTTTTAATATTTGGCGTTTTGATTGACGCAAAGAAAGATTTCGGAACGGAAAAATAGGCTTTTTCGGATTGAATGCGAAAAACCTACACTTGTGAGGAATGGGGAATTTTCCTATTCCCTATTTTTTATCCGTATTTTCCTGTAATTAATGTAGTTCAATGATTTGCAAATAATTGTAAGATGCGATCGCAATATCAACTAAAAAAACTTGAGCAGCAAATTTTTTTAGCTGATACCCATTGGTGACAAGCTTAAGATGACGATTTAGATCATTGTACAGTTGCTCAAAAGGTTACTAAATCAAAGTTTCAGTTGTTTCCTCTAAGTTTTATCCAGAATCAAAAATAGTTCCTATTCTGCATACTTTTATTTTGTTGATAAAAGAAAAATAATTTTAAGCAATTAAATTCCCTTGAACTGTTATACTCTGAAAGCAGGTAATTAAATTGTCATTCTTAGGTAAATAGTAAATAAAAATATAGTATTTACCCAAGTCATGCATTAAATGTGAAAAATCATGAGTAATACTTCAAATTTAATTCTAGATTTTGAAAAATTATTTAGAGAAAAATTAAAACTAAATAATTGCAGATTCCGAAAGAAAAAACAAGAGAATAATTATGAAATTACTACTCCTAGCAAAGACGTTTTTTTGATGTGTATAGGTGAATTTCCCGAAATTAAATTAATATATCAGCCAGTAGGGATACGCACAAAGCAAACTATAGTTTATGAACGGGCTATCCGTTCGCACATAGATTTTTGTTTGAGTAATATTCAGGAAAGCAACACAACTGCTGTTGAACAAAATTAATACTCGGTTCATCTAGAAACGAGCATTAATTTTAAGTGAGTGAAGGCAATAAAAAGCCTACATTAATTTACAAAATGCCCCAGAAATGCAGGAAACCTTGTCCTGAAAGAACTTCAATTAAAACGACAGATAAAAAACCTATCATTGCAAAGCGACCGTTCCAATTTTCACTTTGAGGAGTGAACCGGGGACGCAAAGCATTGCGAGCATCTAGAACAGGAGGTGTAGGGTTGTTGAAACCTGTCATGAGTAAAACTCCAGATATTGTGTTGTCACAGTTACAGAATGTAAAGTAATGTAACAGATATTTACGAAAATGTAACTTGAACTTAAGTGGCAATTTTTCAATTAAGGCTGGGGTGTAAAAAGAGTATGCTGTCCGCCGCAGGGGCACATCATTAGTAGGCTGATAATTTTGGTGAAGTTGAGCAAAGCTTTAGCTAACTAATTCAACTAAAGCGTCGCCTTGAAACCTGACTATACACGAGACTGAGCAGCCACGGTAATATTCAGTTGTAAATACTGAAAGCGTGATACTGGTCTGACCAGGATCTAAAATTTGTTTCACTTTGCAGATTTGCCTTTTGTTTTTGCAGTAGGCAACGATGCGATCGCCGGCTTTGATATCCAACGCTTTAATTTTCAATTTCTCCTTAACCTCATCAATAAATTGGCTGAGCCAAACGTTCTAGCTTTAATGTAGTTCAGATCGTGTTAGCCACTCAACTTAATGACGCCTTGACTCAATAAATATTCTAGATTTTGACATTCTCCCCACGGCTGAAGCTACGAGGATTCACAGCGACCCTGAGACTCCGTAGTCTCCCTCTACTGTGCTACTTAGGAGGCTGCCATAAGCCCCGACTACGGGGAATTCCATACCTGCTGATGAGTGAGAAAAGGTAGGAAACCCTACCTTAAACCCAAAAAAAGCATTTTGTAACCAAATACCGAATCAAATATCGCACAAGATTTTGACGCATTTATTACAAAAGTATGACGAAGTTGTGACAAAATGCTACACCTTTCAATTAGTGGTTGACTTCGCTATAATACCCAGCTGCAACCCTGGCGGATAACTACCCTCCTCTTTGATGCGCTTAATTTCAGCATCTGTGATTCGTAAACTTAATGTTTGTGCCAACACTTTAACAATATCTCCCCGGTCAATTACACCCGCCACAGCACTAGCAGGCGAAAGCACTGTAATTCGAGGTAATTGCTCATTGTCTAGTTTATTAATTACCTCTGCCAAAGAAGTTGATTCAGCGACAGTGGGTATTTCTGTTAAAGGATGCACAATACTGTGTAGAGTTTGGATTTCCCATTGACTCCTTTCAATTGAGCGTAAATCATCAATAGAAACCATACCCCGGTAACGACCATCGGAGGCAGCAAAATATACTTGTGAAGGGTTAGCTTCTAAGAGATATAAATCGGCAAAAGCACGCAAAGTTTGGTCAGCATCAACTACCCGAAAGTCACGAGTCATCGCATTGGTGGCTAATAATTTGAGCAGACTTTCTTGTAATGTGGTAATCCGGTCATAGCTATTAGCGTTACGGACACCAAACCAACCCAACAACGCAATCCATAAACCAATAACTAACTCTCTGGTTAAAAAATCTACAACAAACCCTAGAGCGATCGCACCATAGCCTAAAATTTGTCCAGCCCTTGCAGCCCAATGTACAGCTTGAAAGCGATCGCCTGTTACTTGCCATAGTGCCGCTTTTAACACTTGTCCGCCATCTAGAGGTAAGCCGGGAATTAAGTTAAATAGAGCCACCACTAAGTTAATCCGCGCCAAATCCCCAACCATGACACTGATTGGACTAGTATCAGGTAAAACATATACTCCCAGACGCAGCACACAAAATAGTCCAATACTTACCAAAGGCCCAGCGATTGCTACTTGAAACGCTTTGCCTGGAGTTTTCGATTCTTCTTCGATTGCCGCAATACCACCAAACAAAAACAGCGTAATCGAGTTAACTTTAATACCTTGCGATCGAGCTACCAAACTGTGACCTAACTCGTGCAATAACACTGAACCAAAAAGCAACAGCGCCATCACAATACCAGCGCTCCAAGCAATAACAGTCCCCCATTCCTGGTAAGCTACCCCAAAGTTGAGGGTTGCCAGCCCTAAAATCACAAACCACAACGGGTCTAAAAACAAGGGAATGCCAAATAAAGACCCTATTTTCCAATTTGTTTGCATTACATTGTCCTAAAATTAGCTATTGCCAGCAGCATCTACACTACATCTGGCTGATAAATATAAATTTATATGCACATACATTTGACGCATCAATTACAAACGCCGAGGTGCGAAATCCCTAATTTAATAGAATAGACAATTACTGCTAGTGAGCAAAAGTGCATGTAGGGGGAATTGGGAATCAAGAGGACGCGGGGACGCGGTGAATGTAAATGAAAATTTCTCCGCGTCCCCGCGTCTCACTCTCTCCGCGTCTTCCCCCTCATCCCCCTCATCCCCCTCATCCTGATCAGTTCTACAGGCGACCGATGTTAGTTAGCCCTAAAACAATGCCAATACCGATAACATGACCTAAAGCCATTGCACCAATGAATGTAGGAATGCTGACGGGTAGTACAGGTAATTTGGGGCCAACTTGAGGTTTTTCAATTTTGGTGCTGAACAAAAGAACTACTATGCTGCTGATACTGATAATGATTGCCACTGTTGGACTCCATACAGGTGTTGGAGGAACAGATGCAGCAACTGCTAGTAAGGTAGATAACATCAAACTTTTGTCTCCTAAGCGAAAAAAGAAATTTAGACCTACAAAATTATAAAATTACTAAAGGCAAACCAAACATTTTTGGCATAATTTATACTTTATTAAGTATTTGTTCCTATAGTTGAGATTTAAATGCGAGTTAAGATTTGCGGTATCACTCAACCACAACAGTCAAGGGCGATCGCTTCTCTGGGTGCAACGACGCTAGGATTTATTTGTGTGCCAACTTCACCTCGCTACGTGACCATATCGCAAATTCAAGCAGCAATTGCAGTACTGCCAAACAAGATTGACAAAATAGGTGTTTTTGCCAACACTACCATCTCTGACATCAGCCAAATAGTTCTTGCTTCTGGGTTGACTGGTGTTCAGTTACATGGAGATGAATCATTAGAATTTTGTCAGCAATTACGGCAATCTCTGCCCAACATCGAAATTATTAGAGCCTTGAGAATTCGCAATCTCGAACAACTCCATCAAGCAGCTAATTATACTCAACACGTAGACACATTGTTACTAGACGCCTATCATCCTCAACAACTAGGTGGCACAGGTCAAACTTTAGACTGGTCAATGTTAAAGCAATTTAATCCAAGTTTGCCTTGGCTTTTAGCTGGAGGATTAACCCCAGACAATATTTTAGAAGCTCTCAGTCAAGTTAATCCTACTGGTATCGATTTATCTAGTGGCGTAGAACATATACCAGGAGATAAGGATCTAAATAAGGTAGCTAGGTTGTTTCAGCAGTTAGGGAGTGGGGAGACGCGGGGACGCGGTGAATAATCAATAATAAATGACAAATCCCCATTCCCCATTCCCAATTCCCCATTCCCTAACCTAAAAGAACGCTGCTTGATGACGAATCAAGTTAAAAAATTCTTCGCGGGTTTTTTGTTCTTCTTGAAACACACCCAGCATGGCACTAGTAACAGTCCAAGAACCCGGCTTTTGGACGCCTCGCATCACCATGCACATATGGGCAGCTTCCATTACTACAGCAACGCCTTGAGGTTCTAAAATGGTCTGGATTGCTTCGGCTATTTGGCGGGTTAGCCTTTCCTGTACTTGCAAGCGACGGGAATACATTTCAACAATCCGCGCTAGCTTACTCAAGCCCACAACTTTTTGATTGGGAATGTAAGCAACATGTGCCCTACCCATAAATGGCAGCATATGATGTTCGCACAGGCTAAAGAAATTAATATCTCGGACTAACACCATCTCGTTGTGCCCTTCATCAAAGATGGCACCGTTGACGAGTTCTTCTAAAGATTGATTGTAGCCGCCGGTAAGAAACCGCATAGCCTCAGCTACTCGCTTGGGTGTTTTGAGCAGTCCTTCGCGTTCAGGATCTTCTCCTACGCCTAATATGATTGTTCTTACAGCGTCCATCATTGCTTCCATCTGTTCCTCTTTTGGCTGAAACAGATCTGCTTGCCGTCCATCGTGGGTGTTGCGATCTGGTCTGGCACTGATGGCTTCTGACAAGTCGGGAATTAAAGGCGATTGAAAACGATTAGAACCGTTGGAACTAGCGATAGTCATGATGTCGTCTTGGTTATGATTTGGTCGAGATAATTCGTAATTGATAATGACGCTCCTACGTCGCTACCGCTACGCTAACGTAACTCGTAATTGCCCCAAAGATGAATTTGGGGGCTTGAAACAAGGAAAACATTGGTTTTTTTCCGTCAATTTACTGAGGGGTTTGTATCCTAAATTGATTGTGAATTACGAACTACGAATTACAAATAAGGTAGGAGGCAGGAGGAAAGAAGAAGGATTCTTTAGAGGACGCCGCCGCTGGGCATCAGGGTCAATTCATCAATAACCGCTTCTTTAGGTAGTAGGGCGGTGTAAAGAATTGACTGAGCAACAATTTCTGGGGTTAACATTTTTGAGCGGTCAAAGTTGGCATGGACGGTTTCTGTGTCCCAAAGTTCGGTATTGACAGCACCAGGACAAATCGCAGTCACACGAATTCCGTAGGGGCGTTCTTCTTGTGATAGGGTTTGAGAAAGAGCTATGAGACCAGCTTTGCTGACATTGTATGCCCCCCAACTATGAAAGGGTTGCTTGGCTGCAATCGAGGCAACGTTAATAATTGTGCCAATACCCCGATCGCGCATTCTTGGCAATACTCCTTTGATGCACTCAAGTACACTAGTGAGGTTTAAATTAATTACCTGTTGCCAGTCCTCTAGGGGGGTAGCACTTAAGGTAGCTGTGTAACCTATGCCAGCATTGTTAACTAAAATGTCTACATCACCCAAGTCAAGGGCGATCGCTTCTATCTGTTTTTGCACTTGGGAAAGACTAGCTAAATCTACGGCGTAAGCTTTGGCTTGTACCCCAGCTAGCTTTGCAGCTTCTGCAACCGCCTCTAGTTTATCCAAAGAACGGCTGACCAAGGCGACATCTACTCCCGCCTTCGCAAATGCTAAAGCCGTTGCTTTGCCAATTCCACTACTCGCCCCAGTAATTAGGGCGTGCCGTTTTCGCTCAACACTCATGGTATCTCCCAATTTTTTGGCAGTTCCTTAAGCTTACTTCCACCCAATTATTCACACCTGTTGGTTTGGATAGATTAAAAGAATCTTAAAATCAGGTAATTTTTTTTCGACAACTGCTAAGCTTCGATGTCATAGTATGTATGCAAAGCAAGCGTTTCTCCAGCGAAAGTAAGAAAGTGGTCATCTGGGGATGTATGTTGTCTACTCAAAGTAATTACTGATGATTACTGAATATTATACAAACCACTCGATTTTCGCAGTAAAGAGTCCTTAACCAAGTTAGAAGTTGATAGGGAAATAGCCACCTTGAAGCTTGGAATTGGATATTAAAGACCGAAAAGACAGCTCAATATTTAGCAAAGCCTTTTTGCTCTGCCAGGGTTTTCAGTAGGAAATGCAATCTCCGGTATTCAATCCTCTTCACTCAAATTGAGTAGATTTGCTAAATATACAAATGCCTATGGCTGATAAGATTGTTAAAAATCTTTAAGCGCCATAGGCAATTATAGCATTGCTGTTGAGCTAATCAAGAGTATTCACTGAAAATATTAATGAGCAACTTCAGTGAAAACGCCCATTTTACGGAATTTTTCGTAACGTAGTTGACGGCGTTCTGGTACTGTTAAACGGTTGAGTTCATCCAAATTAGCCAACAGCGCTTGCTTGAGAGTGGTAGCGGTCTTGAGGGGGTCGGAGTGAGCGCCACCTATGGGTTCGGGTAAGATTTGGTCAATAATTCCCAGGTTTTTGAGGTCAGAGGAAATAATTTTTAAGGCCACGGCTGCTTGGGGGGCTTTGCTGGCATCTTTCCATAAGATAGCGGCACAGCCTTCGGGGCTAATAACAGTGTAAATGGCGTGTTCAAACATCAAGATGCGATCGCCAACACCAATACCAAGTGCGCCGCCAGAACTGGCTTCACCGATGACCGTACAAATAATTGGTACATCAAGACAGAACATTTCTCGGAGATTATAAGCGATCGCTTCGCCTGCACCTTGGTTTTCGGCTGCCACTGTCGCCAAAGCGCCTGGTGTATCGATAAAAGTTAAAATCGGCATGGAAAATCTATTAGCGTGTTCCATCAACCGCATTGCTTTACGATAACCACCAGGAGCAGCCATACCGAAGTTCCGGGCAATATTGTCCTTGGTATCACGTCCTTTTTGCTGGCCTAACATGACGACTGGTTGACCGCCTAGACGACCGACACCACCAATTAAAGCAGGATCATCAGTTCCACTGCGATCGCCATGCAACTCCATCCATTCATCACTGATAGACTGGATGTAATCAAGAGTACTAGGACGGCGGGGATGTCGAGCAACTTGCAGTCGCTGAGCCGGTGATAAACTACTGAAAATTTCCTCACGCAGTTGCATGGCACGCGTTTCGAGTTGATGAATTTGACCAGAAACATCGACGCCATTCTCTTCCGCAAGTTGCCGAATCTGTTCAATTCGAGTTGCAAGTTCTGCTAGAGGTTTTTCAAAATCCAACAGTAGCGGTTTACGCTCGGTAGTTGCCATCGTAGGGGTTATGAATTATGAGTTATAAGTTATCTGTCCTTTGTTCAGTTGTCCTTTGTCAGTTGTCCTCTGTTACAAAGTTCTGTTCGTCGGAGACGTTGCCGTAGGCATCGCTGGAAGCCAGCGCCCAGACTTTGCGCTTTGTCTTTTGCTTTTTGCCCTTTGCAAATCACAATTGACCAATGACTAATGACCAAGGACTAATGACTAAACCAACAATGGTCTAAATCCGTGCTTAACTGACACCTGACCAATCTGCTCCATTTTGTCTACGGTAATCTGATTGCGTCCCCACGAAAAGTTCGTGTATAACTTCTCAAATTCCAGCAGCATTGATTCGGCGAAACAAGCAAATAATTGACGTGCGGGGACATCCATATTGACTATTTTCATAATTTTCCAGTCAATATCAAGTGAATGCTCTACTATTCCACCATTTAACACGAATACGCCAGGATGTTGAATTTTCGTTGCTAAGTTTTTAGGATAGCCACCATCAATTAATAAACAAGGTTGCTTTAACGTAGTGGGGTCAATTTCTACACCTTTAGGCATACTAGCCACCCAAACCACAATGTCAGCTTGGGGTAGTGCTTCACTCAAATCCATGATTTTGCCGCGCCCTAGTTCGTCTTGTAACTCTTTGAGACGTTCTTGGTTGCGGGCTATCAAAAGGAGTTCTTTGACATCTGTTTTTGCATCTAGCCAGCGTGTTATGGCACTGCCAATATCTCCAGTTGCCCCGCATACTGCAACGGTTGCATTTTTGAGTTCTATTCCCAGTTGTTTTGAGGCTTCCTCTACCTGCCGACAGATAATATAGGCAGTGTGAGTATTTCCTGTAGTAAAGCGTTCAAACTCTAGTTTGATATTGCGAACTTGGCTAAACTGCTCCAACTTAAAGTTCTCAAAAATAATCGAAGAAAATCCGCCTAAAGCTGTAATGTTAATACCATGTTTTTGAGCATGTGCCATGGCGTTGAGTACTTTACGCGTCGCTGCTTTGATGCGGCGAGTAGCCAACATCTCTGGTAAAAAACAGGATTCTACGTATCGCCCTTCAATTTTCTGCCCAGTCACACTAGTGACAGTGATGTTATCGACAATTTGTGGCGGGGCGCTGCACCAAAAATCTAGCCCTTGATCGGCGTATTCTGGGAATCCCAATTCGTGAGCTACTGCTTGAGCGTGTTCTAAACTAGTCAGATGTCCAATTAGACCAAACATGTGGTGATGTATTAGGCTTGTGTTGCCTCGAGAGCGTGAAGTTTAGGGGATGGGGAGTGGGGAGTGGGGAGTGGGGGAGATGAGGGAGATGAGGGAGATGAGGAAAGAATTTTTAACTTACAACTAAGCACTTAATACTCATCACTCATGACTCATAACTCAAAACTCTGTACTCAGCACTCAGCACTCATAACTCATAACTTTTTTAACCAAGTTTGGGGGTTTAAGTTCCCTACCGGTAGGGACAAAACCTTTAGTATCGGGGTTTAAATCCCCAGACGTTCCTACGTCGCTAACGCTTCGCTATCACAAAACGTAATTGCGAATTGCGAATTGCGAATTGCGAATTGATTTAAGCTGCTGTGAGTCCGTAGGCTGACAAGCGCATGATGTCGCGAGTTGTGAAGCCGATGTTACTTAATGCTTCACCGTACTGAATCATGAAATCTTCTACTAGAGCGTCTTTTGCCATTGCTAAGCTATGGGCGTCATCTTCAACTTTGTTGAGCATTCTCCAGACGATAGGCAGGTTTTGACGATTGGCTTCCTCTAGTTCTGCTTTGGATTCTGTAAAGTGTGCTTTTAACCAAACTTCTCCAAAGTTGAGGTGGCTGTATTCGTCTTTTACTACTCCTTCAGTAATTTTGCGGGCGAAGTCATCAGCTACAGGGATGTAAATGTTGTATGCTGCGATCGCAAAACATTCAATAATTAGGGACTGAATTAACAAGCAAGTAACTACTTTACCTTCAGCGGCAGCGGCTTGAAAGTTTTGATGTAATCCCAAGAAGAACTGCTGAGCAAATTGCATATCTGGTGTTACTTTTAAGTTGCGCCCACAAGCTTCAAATCCTTTCTTATGGCGACTTTCCATCTTAGATAAGCGAATTAGTTCATCTTGGTGTTCCGGCAGCAGTTGGGCCAGTTTGATGTAATTCTCATGGGCTTCTTGTTCCCCTTCAATTACGATCGCATTAATCCGGCTATAGGCATCTTTGTATTTTTCGCTCTGAAAATCAACTTTTTCAAATTGGTCTGCAAGCTGCTGCATAGTCTGTTTACTCCTGTAAACCTGAATGGAATTATTTAATACCAGAGTTAGATTGACTCTCTGAATTTAGAGTAACAATGACTGTGGTTTAATTTAACTTAACAAGTCACTATTTTATAGATTAGCTGTTGCTGGGGGTGATGCTCTAGATGCTTTAGTAGTAAAAAACAAGGCTTTGCAGATCAACTTATGTTTAAATTCAACTGGAATCAGAAATCTAGCGACTTTTTTAGTCTAGTAGTACTATTACTGGGAGCGTTGATTGTACTACTACCGTTACTTGTGGTTTTTTTAACCTCCTTTGCACCTGCGGGTGCGACTCCAGCAATTTTGCCACAAAATCAATGGTCTTTAGCTAATTACCACGATGCATGGCAACGGGGTAAATTTTTGCTGGCGTTTGCTAATTCTACCTTGGTAGCGATCGCTGTCACGGCGTTTCAGATGATTACTTCGGCATTAGCAGGTTACGCTTTAGCGCGATTAAAATTTCGAGGCCGGCAAGCGCTGCTACTGGTTGTCTTAGCAACCTTGGTAATACCTTTTCAGTTGTTGGTGATTCCGATATTTTTGGTATTGAAATGGGGAAACCTGATTAACACTTACGGAGCATTAATTTTACCAACTGCTGTCAACGGCTTTGGCATTTTTTTGTTACGTCAATATTTCCAGACAATTCCCGTAGAGTTAGAAGAAGCCGCAACAATAGACGGGGCAAACAGATTACAGATTTTATGGCGAGTGATGTTACCTTTAGCGCGTCCGGCTTTGGTAACACTGTTTTTGTTCACTTTTATTGCGGAGTGGAATGATTTATTTAAACCACTAGTATTTACAACACGTCCAGAATTACGGACAGTACAGCTAGCGTTAGCAGAATTTCAAGAACAATTTACGAATAATTGGCCTTTGCTCATGGCAGCAGTAACAATTACAACGGTTCCTGTGATGATATTGTTTTTAATTGGTCAACGCCAGTTTATTCGGGGTATTGCGGCGACGGGGATTAAGAATTAGTGGGGAGTGGGGATGAGAGGGATGAGGGAGACGCGGGGATGAGGGAGACGCGGGGACGCGGGGACGCGGGGACACGGAGAATAATCAATTCCCCAGTCCCCAGTCCCCAATCCCCAGTCCCCAGTCCCCAGTCCCTAACCTGGTGATATTTCCCCTGCTTTCACAAAGAGAATTTGTGAGGATTTTAACCACTGGGAATCGAAAGAACCTAAATGAGTGGTGGTAATTAAAGTCTGAAAACGGTCTTGAATGGCATCTAGCAATTGATTTTGGCGGGATGGATCTAGTTCGGCAAGAACATCATCAAGTAATAGTAAAGGTGGCTCTTTAACGACTTCTTCGATTAGTTGTAATTCTGCTAATTTTAAGGCTAGAACTAGGGTTCGTTGCTGACCTTGAGAACCGTATTGACGAGCGGGTGTTTGATTGATAGTTAATTCAATTTCGTCGCGGTGGGGGCCAACTAGAGTTGTGCCTTGATGTAACTCTGCGGCAATCCGCTGCTGAATTTTTACTAGGAAAGCTTGCTGCACTTCTTCAGGATGGTTTTGCTCTAAAGGAATGCTCGGTGTATACTTAATCTGCAAAACTTCAGTGCTACCACTGATGTTGGTGTGCCAAGTGTTGGCGATGGGGGCCAATCGTTGGATGGCGCGATCGCGTCGTCTAATTACCCTTGTTCCTGTAGTTGCTAACTGTGCATCCCACAAAGCCAGTTCTGAATTCTGAGTGCTAAGTGGTGATTCTTGATTTTTTTTTAAATAGGCATTGCGTTGCCGTAGTACCTGATTATACTGCTGCAAAATGTAGGCATAAACAGGTTCCAGTTGAATTAAAAGGGTATCTAACCAGTTGCGGCGACCTTCGGGGCCGCCGCGCACTAATTCTAAATCCAGGCTGGAAAATTCTACTGCATTAAGAACACCGAGAAAGTCCATTTGACGGCGGACAAACTCACCGTTGAGAGCAATGCTGCGGCGACCATTACGGCGGAGAGTCAAGCTGAGGTCACTATCGCCATTTTGTCGCTCTAGAATAGCATTAATTTGGGCTATTGGTTCTCCCTCGCGGACTAAATCGCGATCGCGTGCCATGCGGTGCGATCGCAATGTGGCCAGCAGCTCTACCGCCTCCAATAAATTTGACTTCCCCTGAGCATTGTTACCTACCAAAATTGTTTTGGCAGCATTAAACTCAACCCTTTGGTCTATGTAATTGCGGAACTGCCTGAGCTGTAGAGTTTTGAGGTACATAGGGAGTGGGGAGTAGAGGGGATGAGGGGGATGAGGGGGATGAGGGGGATGAGGGGGATGAGGGGATGAGGGGGATGAGGGGGATGAGGGGGATGAGGGGGATGAGGGGGACGCGGGGACGCGGAGAATAATCAATTTCCCAGTCCCCAGTCCCCAGTCCCCAATCCCCAGTCCCCAATCCCCAGTCCCCAATCCCCAGTCCCCAGTCCCCAGTCCCCAATCCCCAGTCCCCAGTCCCCAGTCCCCAGTCCCCAGTCCCCCATTACACTGCCTTCTTGCCGACTATGCGTAAGAATAGCTTCTCCAATTCAACCCACACAAACATCAACGCACTGAAGCCGATACAAATGGATAATTCTGTAGGATTGAGCCAGTGAGTACCAAAGAAATTTCGCAGGGGTGGGACGTAAATTAGCATCAACTGCAAAATCGTAGTGACGACAACAGCCGCTAAAACATAGGGATTTGAGAAGGGGTTCACTTCAATGGTCAATCGGTTGTTAGAGCGAATGGCAATGGCGTGTCCCATTTGGGCAATACACAATGTAGTAAATACCATTGTTTTCCAAGCGTTGGGATCGCCTTCATACCCCGCTGCATGGGTATGTCTATAAGCCCACCACATTAAAGCAATGCTGATAATAGCAAAGATAATCCCTATCCGCACCATATAAGAACCCAAACCCCTAGCGAATATACTTTCACGGGGGCTAAAAGGTGGACGTTTCATCACGTCGGGTTCTGGAGGTTCCACTGCTAATGCCAAAGCTGGTAAACCGTCTGTCACTAGGTTCATCCACAGAATTTGTAAGGGGGTAAGGGGTACGCCTCCTAAGCCTATTAAAGGTGCCGCAGCAATTGTGAGAACTTCGCCAATGTTACTGCCCAAGATGTATTTGATGAAACGGCGGATGTTGGTGTAAACGACTCTGCCTTCTTTGGTGGCGGCAACAATGGTGGCAAAGTTGTCATCTAGTAGCACCATGTCACTAGCTTCTTTGCTGACGTCTGTGCCAGTGATACCCATGGCAATACCAATATCAGCTTGTTTGATGGCTGGGGCATCATTAACACCATCGCCTGTCATCGCTACAAATCTACCCCGGCGTTGTAGTGCCTGGACAATTCGCAGTTTGTGTTCTGGGGCAACACGGGCGTAAATGCTAACTAAATCAACATTTTGCTCTAGTTCTTGGTCACTAATCCGTTGCAATTCTTGACCTGTGAGAACGCGGTCGCCTTGTTGAGCAATTCCTAACTCGGTGGCGATCGCGCGTGCTGTTAATTGATGGTCGCCAGTGATCATAATTGGGCGAATGCCTGCTTCTCGACATTCTTGGACGGCTGCCTTCACTTCTGGGCGTGGTGCGTCTAACATGCCTACCAATCCCAACCATACCAAGCCTTGCTCTGATGTTTCATCTGAGCCTTCAGGGGGGATTTCGCCCAGAGGTTTATAAGCAAAACCTAGTACTCGTAGACCTTGACTGGCCATTTGGTCGTTTTCTGCCAAAATGCTTTGGCGTTGTTCATCGGTTATAAAATTTGCGTGATTACCCTGATAAATCTGAGTGCAACGTGCCAAGATTAACTCAGGGGAACCTTTGGTAAACATAATGTAAGGTTCAGATTGCACAAAGCCAGCGATCGCCGGATCAACCCCACCCAAAGATGCGTCACCAGTGGCTACTTCCTTGACTTGAGAAATCACACTCATCCGCTTGCGTTCTGAAGAAAAAGGAAACTCAGCAACGCGGGGTAATTTACTTTCCCATTGATCTTTTTCAATACCAGCTTTCCCTGCCAGTGTCATTAAAGCACCTTCTGTAGGGTCGCCCAAAATTGCCCATTCCCCTTTTTCTTTTTGTAATACTGAGTCATTACAAACAGTGCAGGCGACTAGCAAAGCCGGAATTTCTGGATATTCTTCTACAGAGACTTTTTGACTATCTAAGATAAAATCTCCCGTGGGAGTATAACCTTGTCCTGTAACGCGAAAAGTTTTGCTATTTGTATAAACTGCTTGCACCACCATTTTGTTCTGAGTTAAGGTGCCAGTTTTATCAGAACAAATTGTAGTCACAGAACCTAACGTTTCCACAGCTGGCAGTTTCCGAATCAAAGCTTTCTGGCGCACCATCCGTTGGGTTCCCAGTGCCAAAGTGACGGTGATGACAGCGGGTAAACCTTCTGGTACTACTGCTACAGCCATACTTAAGGAAACTTCCAAGAGTTCTTGGATGTTACTAAAACCTCTTGCCTGAATTACACCGCCAAGAACAACGATCGCTACCAAAATCAAGGAACCTGTTACTAGGACATTGCCTAGTTGCGTCATCCGTTGCTGCAAGGGGGTAGGTTCACTTTCTACCGCCTGCAACATCGCAGCAATTTTACCTAGTTCTGTTCGCATTCCGGTGTTTGTCACCAGAACCTTGCCGCGTCCTTGGACAACTTCAGTTCCTTGAAACACTAAATTGAGGCGATCTCCGAGATCTGTTTCCTCGGATAAATTTAGTTTTGCTTGTTTGTTAACAGCTTCAGCTTCACCCGTTAGCGCTGACTCACGTACTTGTAAATTAGCCTGTTCTATCAAGCGTCCATCCGCAGCTATTTGCACCCCAGCTTCCAGCAGCATGACATCCCCAGGCACTAATTCCTTGGCTTCGACATCCAATAATCTGCGATCGCGCAGGACTCGTACTAAAGGAGAGGAAAGTTTTTTGAGAGCTGCTAGGGCTTTTTCCGCTCGACTTTCTTGGACATAGCCCAGGATACCATTGAGGATGACAATCGCAAGGATGGCGATCGTGTCTTTAAATGGCACTTCACCAGGCTTTAGTTGGTCGTTTTGCAAAGCCATGAGATCTAAAAAGCCAGAAATGAGAGCTACACCAATCAGCATCAACAACATAATGTTTTTGAACTGATCTAGTAAAATCTCCCAAGCACCGCGACCTTCGTTTTCTTCAAGTTCATTGGGGCCGTATTTTTGTAATCTCTGTTGAACTTCTTGGGGTGTTAAGCCACTGTCTGCATTACTATCGAGCAGGTCTAGCGCTTGATTAACTTCTAAACTATGCCAAACAGCGGCACCTTCAGGCAGGGAATTAGCAGACATCGTGTAGGTTACGAGAAATGGTTACAGACTTTGATCATAATTTAGTGATGGCCGGAAAACCATCAACTAAAGTTACATTCAGCTTTTTGTAAACTGTATGAATCTAGATTATGCTTTTTAGCATTTGTAAATTTTTCCTCTTTCGAGATGTGTGTATTATCTCTGGCGAAGGAGTTTTTCGGAATACATTCTACAGATAATGAGGGAGTAGAAAGTTGGGAGTGGGGAATGGGGGAAGAGAGATTTTTATACATTAATTGTATAGTTTATTACATTAATTTTTGAGTTGAAGTCTCGTTACTAAGAACATTCCACAATTATTTACTTTTTACTCCCCACTATTTCGGTGAAGTATCGAAAAAATGATACATCCAAGTTTTCAAACATGGGTTGTTCGTTCCCCACTCCCTACTCCCTATTCTTTCGGGAATTTTAAATTGTTTCAGTGTGCTAAACCGTTAAATTGATATGCTTAATAAGAGTTTTGCACTCCCCAGTTTGACCGTTAGCCAGATGTTTGGGCAAAAGACAATTCGACCGCTTACGGCTGCTACCCTATGTGGCATTGCGTTTATCCAAGATAAGCTGATCGCTATTGATAGCATTAAGGGGCATCTACTAGAGATTGATCCTGATTCTGACAACAGCAAAATTCTCAATCCTCATCAAGCTAAGGAATTTACTGACGTAACTGGCTTAGCTGTGTGGGAGGATACCCTCTGGGTAACTCGTGATCATCATGTTTATTTGAGCAAGCTCAATTCTTGGGGTTTGGAACATTTTGTCACTTTGCCTTATCCGGCTGATGGTGTTGCTGTTTGGGAATCAACTATCTATGTAAGTTGCCAAAAACTAGGTTATATCCTGGTTTTCGACCGTGATACGCGCAAAGAAATTACCAGATTTTATGCTCCTGGGGTAGGAATAGAAAATTTGGCAGTCAACCAAGAGACTTTGTGGATTTGCGATCGCATAGAACAAACAGTTTACTCGATGGATCGGGCAACGGGAGAAGTGAATTTTAGCGTTCTCACGCCCTTTGAATCGCCTACAGGCATTGCAATTTATCAAAATGGCGATTCTGCTCCAGATAGTCTTTATGTTGCTTATGCTTTTGAGGAGCCTTATATCCGCGATAACCCAAATGCTGACCCAAATCACGAGTTAACTTATCGCGATCGCACTTTTATTCACCCGCTGCATTATCATTACGAATCAGATAAGCGTTACGCTCTTTCTAACGGCTATTTGATTGAAATGTCCTATGCAGAAGAAATTGCTCCTTTAGATGAAGTTTATCTACCAGATGTAGAGTGGCGAATCGCCCTTCCCTCAGAAACCGAGCGACAAAAGGTAAAACAAGTCGAACCGATTGGTCTGCCTTTTACTGAAGAAGTAGTAGATGGGCAACGTGTTGCAGTATTTAAATTTGATTCCCTTACCCCTGGCGAACGACACATATTTGGTTGGAAAGCACTTTTAGAAGTTCGAGGCATTAAGTATCGGTTGACACCTAGAGATGTAGAAGATATTCCCGAACTTTCACTAGAATTGCAAGCTCGTTACTTAGTCGATGATGACGATTTAGCAATGGATACTGTGATAGTTCGCCGTTCTGCTAGAGAAGCAATTGGTTCTGAAACAAACTTGTTGCGGAAAATGTATAGTATCCGCAATTATGTTTATGATGAGTTGTCTTATGGTATCAAACCATACATTGATACCCCAGATATAGTCTTAGAACGTGGTGTAGGTTCCTGTGGTGAATATGTCGGTGTTTTGCTCGCTTTGTGTCGTCTCAATGGTATTCCTTGTCGTACTGTAGGTAGATATAAGTGTCCTGCTCATGGCGAATTACAAGGTGTTCCTTTGCAACCTGATTTTAATCATGTGTGGCTAGAGTTTTACGTACCAAATTATGGTTGGTTGCCAATGGAATCAAATCCTGATGATGTCGGGAATAATGGGCCTTATCCTACGCGCTTTTTTATGGGTTTATGTTGGTATCACATTGAAATTGGTAAAGGTATCTCTTTTGAAACTCTCACAAGTCAAGGTGCAAGGTTGACTAAAGAAGATATTCCCATCGGTGATTTGGCAATTAATCATATTCAATTTAAGATTCTTAAAGAATTACCGCCTTTTTAAAGGGAATTGGGGATTGGGATTACGCCTAATGTGAATTAAAAATAAGAAATTGGGAAGTAGTTTCAATCCCTGATAGGGATTTTAGTTGATTAAAACGAGTTAGTTCGTACTGGCAAAGTAATTCAGCCTCTTGTTTCAATCCCTAATAGGGATTTTAGTTGATTAAAACTCTTCGCTTTGCCGCATAAATTTGCGAGTGTAGCTTCGGCGGTTTCAATCCCTAATAGGGATTTTAGTTGATTAAAACAATATTCCCCGCCTGCACAGGGGATAATCCCTTCACGTTTCAATCCCTAATAGGGATTTTAGTTGATTAAAACGTAATGGAAAAATGAGTAAAGTAAATGGTGTATGGTTTCAATCCCTAATAGGGATTTTAGTTGATTAAAACTCGTCTTAGAGTATTGTTATATATAATACTTGCGTTTCAATCCCTAATAGGGATTTTAGTTGATTAAAACAAACACCATCTACAAACACAGACTTATTATCAAATGTTTCAATCCCTAATAGGGATTTTAGTTGATTAAAACAAATTAAAGGTTTACTAGATGAATATATCAGTACATTGTTTCAATCCCTAATAGGGATTTTAGTTGATTAAAACTGCATCAGGGTTACCTTCTGAATTTGTTATAAATACGTTTCAATCCCTAATAGGGATTTTAGTTGATTAAAACTTAATTGCAGATTTTCTAGTGAACAAATCATCACTAGGTGTTTCAATCCCTAATAGGGATTTTAGTTGATTAAAACATCGCCAGGCGCTCAATTTCTTCACGCACTCCCTTGTTTCAATCCCTAATAGGGATTTTAGTTGATTAAAACTAGCATCGATTCGCGCGCCGGGCGGTATCGGTCTGGGTTTCAATCCCTAATAGGGATTTTAGTTGATTAAAACTTGGATCGCCTACTGCTAAAATACGACCTTCCTGTTTCAATCCCTAATAGGGATTTTAGTTGATTAAAACATATGTAGTAAGCTTTGTCTTCCTGCTTACCTGTTTCAATCCCTAATAGGGATTTTAGTTGATTAAAACGTCGATATGGTTCAACCATATTCCGACCATACACGGTTTCAATCCCTAATAGGGATTTTAGTTGATTAAAACCGCTGGGGTCTGTAAGGCTTGATATATTTGGTTTTCAAGGTTCAATAGTGGCAACCTGTAGCTAAGATACCTTTTCAGACGTTTGGTTGTCAAGATCGTAAGAATGATAAATGACCTCAAAAGCGATTCTGGTAAGGATTTGCGGGGTTGGTGTCAACCTCTAAACTCCTCCAAGAGGGTTCAAAGCTAGAGAGGATAGGCTTTTCAAGTACAAAATTTTGTTTTGTTTGAAAAACACCTACTGGTTGACCCAATAATGACTAATTTACATCAAACGTGTATTGGGGGTGTTGGTTACTTCTCCTCTGGTTACTGAGTAACTTGCTTTGAGCGAACTTGTACTGAACTTGTCCGGAACGGAGTCGTGCCCCCACACTTAAGCAAGCTACTAAGCTGTTCCATATATAACTTACATAATTAGAGCGGGCAAGATGCCCACCCCACAAGAGTTTTATTTAATTTGATTATGTAATTTAGATGTTTTTTAGCTTAGTCCCTAATCCCCAGTCCCCATCTTAATCATCGCCACAATAGTAGATAAGGGTACTTCAGCAAAATACTTTCGCTGAAATTGTTCTTCTCGGATAGCTGCTAAAAATTGTCCAACAGCTGTTAAGGAAGAGGGGCTATTTCCTTCGGCAAGATTTTGTATGTTATCAAACTGCAAATAACGGTCTTGTAATTTGATTGTGAACCCTAAGCATCTTAAAGCTTTTAACCCCCAAATTAGAGTTTGATCGCTGATGCCAAGTTTCTCTAAAAGTTGCACGCGGGTAACTAGTTGCTTTGTCCGACTCAGGTATTTAGCAATACCTATCAGCGTCAACCAAATTTCTTGAGGTGGTTGTAGGTTGGGTTTAGACCAGGCGATCGCTAATTGTTGTTGATTATATAATGAGCGTTTCCACCAAGCACGTAAATCATCCCAGCTGGCAGGGCATTCTTCGATAATTAGTGTTGATGGATGATTAATAACCGATAAATTTTCCTGGTTGCGCCAATCTAAAATGTGTGCTGATTGTTGAGTTGCCAATGTTGAGTTGGCACTGGAACGTAGAGCTATTAATCTGATTTCGTAGCGTTTTTTAAAGGTGTTGTAATCTAGTTCTGCTATGCAATCACATCTACCTATTGGCAATTCATCTTTATAGTGTCCCCACCAAATCCCCGGAAAACCGCTTCTAATAGAGTCATCGCGAATATCAAACTCTGTTTTAATGTACTGTACTTTTTTACCTTGCCAATCTTGTTGATTACGATGCCAAGCGTTTTCAAACCAGCAGTTTTGAATTAGTAATTTTGGGACGGGGTTGCCCATTCCACAAGGTTCTAGTAGTTTTAGTTCCAAAAATAACTCTTTTCCCAAGTCTGCAACTGTCACCACTAAATCTGCTTGCACTGTTGGGGTTAAGGTGGTGCTGCCAAGAGTTTGCCGCAACTGCTGATTTATCGCCGCTGTAAATAAAGGAATATTCTCCGCCAACAAACTCAACCCCGCTGCAAAGGGATGTCCCCCAAAACGATGCAACAAATGTGCTTGGTCTTTCACTAATTGGTATAAATCGACAGAATTTACAGAACGGGCAGAACCACGCGCGAGGGTATTAGTGCTATAAGACGGGGACGCAGGGATAATTTTATTCTCCGTGTCCCCGCGTCCTCGCATCTCCGTGTCTGCTGAGAAAGTGCCTTCTGTACTCAATAAAATTGTGGGGCGTCCTGTCTCTTGTGCTACTTGTCCGGCGACTAAGCCTAATACACCTACAGGCCATTGGGGATCTGCTAAAACAATGACGCTAGTGGTTGATAGGTCTAGCTGGGTAAGCTTTTGCGCTACTTGCGCTTGTACATCTTTTTGAAGAGATTTGCGGCGGGCGTTTGCTAGTTCTGTAACTTCGGCAAGTTCATTACAACGTTTGGTGTTGCGGCTTGTCAATAATTCTACGCAAAAGCTAGCATCACCTTGAATGCGACTAACGGCATTGATTCGCGGCCCTAAACCGAAGGAGATATCTGTGGGGCGATCGCCATTTTTCTGACATAATTCTAATAATCGCCCCACACCCGGCCGTCGTCTGGCTGTGGCTAGTTGTTTAAAATCTTCTTGCAATCTTTGAATGCCCAATTGGGCTAAATAGCGACAATCTCCACTTAAGCGCACCAAATCGGCAATTAATCCTACAGCCACTAAATCTAATAAATCACCCAATGGATGTTGGGGAACATCAGGCAGTGTTTGATAAAGCGCTTCCACTAATTTGTATGCCACCGCCACCCCAGAAAGATGAAATAAGGGATGTTCGTTTGGTAAATAGCGGGGGTTGATAATCGCTGCGACTGGTGGACGTTCTACGGGTAAGGTATGGTGGTCTGTAACAATCACATCTATGCCTAACTGTTTTGCATAGATAATTTCATCGATATTTGTACTACCTGTGTCGCAAGTAACTATTAGCTTGCAACCTTGTTTTGCTAAATTATCAATCCCTGGATGATTGAGTCCGTGAGATTCTGTTAAACGATTGGGAATATGATAGGTTAATTGCTGATTTTGGATCAAAAACTGTCCCAAGCCATCCCAAAGTACAGCAGTAGAGGTGATGCCATCAGCGTCGAAGTCTCCCCAAATAGCAACTTTTTCTTGAGTGTTTCGCACTTGTTGTAACCGCGCTATCGCTAGATGCATTTCTTGCCCAAACGCAAAGGGACTCGCTGATTGATAAGCTTGATAGTTAATAAAAGTAGCTAATTGTTTATGATCTTTAATTCCTCGTTGCCACAATAATTGGGCAGCAAAAAGTCCTTTTGATGCAGGTGTATGGTGTTTTACCGCCTGGATAAACCACTCTGGAGGTTGTTCGGTTGCTGTCAAAATCCACTGCATTGTTTTGGGGACTGGGGATTGGGGATTGGGGACTGGGGACTGGGGATTGGGGATTGGGGACTGGGGATTGGGGATTGGGGACTGGGAATTGGGAATTGGGAATTGGGAATTGTCATTTGTTATTAATTATTCTCCGCGTCTCCGCGTCTCCGCGTCTCCCCACTCCCTACTCATCAGATTCCGTAACTAGGGGGTTGAGGAGTACTTCATTGACGGCGCTATCGGGTTTACGGGCGCGAATGGCGGGACGATATCATCAATACCTAATTCGCGAACATAAGTCGCTTCAGTGTTATCAAAGTTTTTCATAAATTTAGGGAGTAGGGAGGAGCCACTGCCGTCAAGTGTCGTTGGGAGTAGGGAATGGGAAATGAGGATTACAAAAATTCTTTCCTAGTACCCAGTCCCCAGTACCCAGTACCCAATCCCTGTTTACAAAACAAAATATCAAAGCGATATTTCTTCAATGGTATCGAGATTTGTCCATGAGTTTTTGGTATAGTCTCCACCAAGCGGTGCATCATGAGATGGCTCTTCTGGTGTGGCTTGTGTACGTTCACATCGGTTAGCAAACTGACAAAAATTGCAGGTTTTATTACCCTCTGATACTTGGGGAAATGGTACGTTTTTTTGGTAGTCTTTTAGCCAGTTGGTTAACTGACTCAATAGTTGATTAAGTTTCTTGCCTGTTTGTTGATGATGAGTAGTATTATAGCTAAATGTAATATTTTGCGGTTTGCCTTCAGACTGGACAAACCAATAAGCCATCGAAATATTTTCTGGTGAATATTTGCTAGTTTCAGCCAACACATACAGATAAAGGCGCGTTTGCCAATTTTGTTCTAACTTGCGTCTGTTAGGCGGTTGGGGATAAGTTTTCCAGTCGAGAATTTGGGCTTGGTGGTTATCTGCAATCAATAAATCATAAACAACGATGAGTAAATAATCTTGAACTTGCAAAGTCCGATAGTGTTCGCTTTCACGAAAAGTTTGATTATTGGTTGCAGGCGTTAAAATTTCTGGTGCAGCATTGGTAAAACCTATCATCCAGCTTTGCAGTTGAGTATCTGTTTGCAAAAAACTTTCTATTGGTAAGCCCATTTCTCGCTGTTGCATCAATAGGTGAAAGCGACTACCTAAAGTTTGCTTTTCCTCGTGTTCGGGATCTGAGGGTGAGTTGAGTTTTTCTAAATATGTGTGTTGAAATTTGCGGGGACAAGCTGCTAGCAAGTTTAGTTGTCCTTGAGACAGCCGTAATAGTTGGGTGGGAGTTGACAACATGCTTCTATGTGACAGATTTAACAGCAGGGCAGGAAGTAACCCTGAAAGCTGGCGGCATAAGCTGTTCCACATATAACTTGCATAATTAGGGCGGGCAAGATGCCCACCCCACAAGAGTTTTATTTAATTTGATTATGTAATTTAGATGTTTTTTAGCTTAGTTATGAAGACGAAGAGAAAAATAAAAGGCAAAAGGATAGACTGACATTTATCTTCATCCTTTTACCTTTTCATATACCTGATGCTTATTTAATGTTAGCCCTTGCGTCCCTCACTGCAACAACAAAAAATAATCCTGTTAGAGGAATACTTAATCCTAAAATAATTGCAGTGATTTGGACGCCCAAATCTGGTTGTCCAGAACTGAGTTCAAAAATGGAACCGACAGCTGCGATCGCTGTTACACAAGAACCAGCTAAAAATATACCGCTTTTTGGAGTTAAATACACTACTAGATCACCCTATACTACTGGTTTCACGGCTTGATACGAAAAGCCATTCTTAGATAACTCTTGGGCCAAAGTCAAGGAGTTCTCTACACGGTCTACAAATACTACACCATTGAGGTGATCCATCTCGTGCTGAATGCAGCGTCCTAGGAGGTCGTTTGCTTTTAATGTTTGGGGACGCCCATACTCATCTTTATAGGCTATTTCTACGACATTGGGACGCTTCACGTCTAGGTATACATTGGGGATACTCAAACACCCTTCTTGGGCGACGCCGATGTCACGGCTGACTTGTTTAATCGTGGGGTTAATCAAAATTAAAGGTTGATTAGCGGCGTTCTCTGGTTCCAAATCAATGACGATTAGTTGTTTATGAACTCCTACTTGGGGCGCAGCCAAACCAATACCATCTTTGCTGTACATAGTTTGCAGCATTTCGCGCACCAATTGACGAATTTCGTCATCTACTTTTGCAATCCGCTTTGCGGCTTGACGCAGGACGCGATCGCCTAAATAATGAAGCTCCAAAGGCGGATTTTTTAACTTTTTTTTCTCAACAGCAATTTCGGAGGGCATGAGTCTCAATGGCTAGATGGTGAAAATTCCTACTACTTTAATTCTATCAATCGTCAGTTAGTCCTAGTTGAGTGGGAGTAGAGAGGAATGTGGTTCGACTTATATGATCGCAGATGCTACACATAGCTTGCTACCGCGTAGGGGTACGCGGTAAATTAGCGTAGCCGAAACTTGCCAACTGGGGATGAGGAAGTAAGTAGTGTACTTAGATTTTAGAATGTCAACAATCTAATTTTTTATGAATTCAGCAGCAGCATTCACTCTATATCAACAAACAACTAAGAAAGCAATGTTGGAATCGGAAAATTATGATGCGGAATTTCCTTTGCAATGGATGCAGAAAGACTTACATATGGTAGCGATCGCAGCTAATGAGGCAGGTGTAGCAATCCCAGTTACCAGTACTGTTAAAGAAGTATATCGTTTAGCGATGCAGCAAGGGCTGAGTCAACAAGATTTTTCAGCTATCTATAGTTTTCTTAAACAAGGAATTAGCAACGCGTAAAAGATGGTGTTGGTAAACTTTGCACTGTCGAGTATAAATGGTGGTATTATCTCACGCCAAGATGCATACAACCGAAGTGGCTTCTTGAAGAGTAGACGCAAAGCTGTACTTAGCGCCTTGGCGTTAAATAATTCGTAATTCGTAATGACGCGACGCTCCTGTGTCGCTCTAAGCGAAGCTATGCCGTAGGCTTTACGCTGACGCTCGTACCTCGCTACCGCTGCGCTAACGTAATTAAGTTTTGTATTGGGGGTTAAATCCTAACACAAAACTTGCCAGTTATAGAACCGGGGGACTTAAACCCACGGAACTGGTTAAATACAGCTTTTGGAGTGATTTGTGTTGAAATTTTTTACGAAACTAGACTACCTACTCAAAGAAACTGTCCTCGGTTTATTGCGGGGCGGTTGGATGAATTGGGCAGCGGTAAGTACTGTCACGGTGTTACTGTTTTTATTTGGCTTGAGTTTGCAAACTTCTTGGCAAGTCGAGAAACTTCTCAACCAATTTGGTAGCCAGCTAGAGATATCAGTTTATCTTGAGTCAAGTACACCAGCCGCAAGTATTGAGCCATATGTGGCAAAAATTCCGGATGTGGTGGCGATGCAAACAATTACTAAAGAACAAGCTTGGACTAAGTTAGTTAAGGAACTGGGTATTTCTGATATTGAAGGCGCTACTCAGCAGCTTGAAGAAAATCCTTTAGTTGATGAGATTAAGGTAAAAGCACGTAATTCTCAAGTTGTTCCAGCTTTGGCCACGCAATTGGCAAAGTTGCCAGGAGTCGATACGGTGCAGTATGTAGATGAAGCAGTCAAACGCATCGCCCAGTTACATCGGGGCCTCAATTGGATCACTTTAACAATTACAATTATCCTAACGACAACTGCGATCGCTGTCACCAGCACCACAACTCGCCTCATTGTCATGGCACGTCGCCGCGAAATTGAAATTATGCAGCTAGTAGGAGCAACTTCTGCGTGGATTTATCTACCATTCATTTTACAAGGAATTACTTTTGGTTTAGTCGGTGGTGCGATCGCTTGGAGTTTTATTTCTGTGATTCAACAGTTTATTGCTAAACTACTAACCAATCAACCTGAGTTTATTCAGTTTATTACCAATGGCTTACAACTCACGACTGCACAAATTTTATTATTACCTTTAATTCTCTTAAGCTTTGGGGCAACTGTAGGATTAATAGGGAGCTTGTTTGCTGTACGACATTTTGCTAAAAGTTAGTCATTGGTCATTGGTCATTGGTTTTGAACAAATGACCAATGACGAAGAACAAAGGACAAATGACTATGAAATCTCAATGGGAATCTTTTCTGCAAAATCTCGGTGTTTGGGAAGGTTCATTTACGAATTTTTCTCCCCAAGGCGCATTTCTTAAAGATATTCCTAGCCGTCTGACTTTGGAAGGTTTGAACGATAACCAAAAAGTACGCCTAACTCTGTGTCGTTCAGAACTAAACGATATGGTCTTAGAGTTCACTTCTGTAGGCGGGAGTCTGCTGTTTTTTGAAAATGGCGCTTTTTCTCAAGGTTCAATTCAGTTAGCACCATTTGTCGAATTTGGCGCAGAATTTAGTCTCATTCATGAAAATCGCCGCTTACGTCTGGTGCAGATGTTTGATCAAAATGGTCAATTAAACAAACTAACGCTAATTCGAGAACATTTAGCCGGAACTCCACCAGCAGAACGTTCAGCCTTGCAGATAGAGGACTTGTTGGGAAAATGGCAAGGTCAAGCAGTGACGATTTATCGAGATTGGCGATCGCCTGATGTTTATCCTACAACATTGCAAGTACAAATCGATCAAACTGGGCGATTAATTCAAAGTACTTGTTTTGGCGATCGCACAATTACTTCAACAGCCACCATCAAGGACTCTATCATCCTCTTCGATCAAGATCCACACAAGCAAGTGCAAGTTTTGTTGCTACCTGATGGCGCTTCTGCAACTTCTCCACTCAAAGCACAGTTACATCAACCTTTATTTTTGGAAATGGGTTGGCTAATTCAACCAAACTTACGCCAGCGAATGATTCGTAGCTATAACGATAAAGGCGAATGGGTTAACCTCACCCTAGTTACTGAAGAAAAAATTTAACCCCAAGGAAATCTTTCCCATAAGTTCCGATGGGTGAACACTTTAATCTTTAAAACTGGGTAAGGTTTATAAAATGTCTTTCTTAGGAGTTTAAGCCAATTAAAACACGAAATTTTTGGCTTGATTCACAGCACTTACAGATAAATTTTTCACAGTTATCATCTTCATTCCTCGTCCATGACCAGATGAACCATCCGGGTCAATTAAAATCATGGTATCAGTTCCTGTCTTTTCAAAGCGTAAGTAACCGCCTGAAGTCGCCATCACAAAGTTGAGATTACCTAAACTCAAACTCTGAAAAAGTGGTTTTAGAACAATTTTATCTATCCCTGCCTTAAAATCAGTGATGATATCTCCTGCATCTCGAATGTTTCTATAAACAAACTTGTCTGCACCATGACCACCTGTGAGAATATCCTTTCCTTGAAAACCAGTAATAATATCATCGCCAACAGTACCAGTAATCTTATTGCGGCCAGCAGTACCATTAATTACATTCATTGCCACCTCAAAAGCACCAATATCAACTTTGTCGCCAGAGAGGCGTTTGAAACCAGAACCGCGCTGATCAAAAGGTATTTTTTCGGTAGTATTGCCATCACCATCTAAGTCAGTAATATCCACAGGTATATCTGCATTATTCCCGCCATTGATGGCACGGCTACTAGTTACAAGGGCATGGGTTTTTACAGAACCACCGTTGATTTGCAATTTAATATCGAGAACTTTTGTAATGTCAACATTTAGCTGTTCGCTAGCTTTAAAACCTTTGCTACTACCGAGTTTACCGATGAGGTTAAAGCCATTACTGATAAATTTACCTCCCACATCGGGGTTGATACTAGTAGTGGAATCGTTTTCAAAGTTATCAAAGTTACCAGCGATAATACTGTTTTTTACTGTTACAGTACCAGAGCCTAAGTTGTAAATACCTCCAGGTCTACCTATATTATAAAAGTTATAGGCAGTGTTGAGTGTAATGGTACTATTACTTACCGTTGTTGTACCTTCATTATAGATGCCACCACCTGATTCTGCTTGGTTGCCGCTGATGGTGCTGTTGCTGAGTGTGAGAACACCAAAGTTATAAATACCACCACCACCATTATCAATAGTTATCTGGTTGCCACTGATGGTGCTATTAATTACAGTAGATTTACCAGCATTATAAATACCACCGCCGTAATAGAAGGCATTATTATCACTGATAGTAGTACTGTTGACTGTCAGAGTTCCTGAGCTGGAATTATAGATCCCACCTCCTAAATTAGCTCCTCCGCCGTTATCACTGATAGTGCTGCTACTAATTTTAAGAATGCCAGTGTTGTAGACACCACCGCCAGTTCCATTATATATAGTACCATTTTCGCTGATACTACTATTGCTAATTGTAAGGGTGCCTGTATTATAAATACCACCGCCTTGATCTGCTAAGTTCTTACTGATGGTGCTATTGCTAAGTGTTAATTCGCCAGAATTGTATATACCGCTACCAAGATAGCCAAAGTTGCCATTGATGATGCTGTCGCTCAAATTCAAAGTACCAAAATTGATGATGCCACCGCCACCAATGGTATCGACATCAGAGTAACCACCAGTAATAGTTAAATTTGCAATTTCAACAGCGATCGCATCTTTAATTTCCAAAACACGACTGGCATCGTTACCATTAATTGTGAGCAATTTCGCATCTGTGCCATCAATGCTAAGGTCATCTTCAATAATGAGACTACTACCGCCAAGAGTAATGGTATCAGAGATTTTGTCAGTAAATATTCCGTCAAATTTGATGATATCTTTGCCAGCTTTGGAATTAGCATTGCTAATTGCCTGCCGTAGAGAACCGATGCCGCTGTCGTTGGTGTTAGTAACGCTAAATATGGACATTGATGATCACCGAGGTTATTTGCTTAGGTAGACGAGAGTTTGACTAGAAATTTGTATTTGTAGCAGTTTACATGTGGAAATTTATTGATCTAGAAAACTAGTCAATATACTTGTGAATTTGACTGGCAATTAAAGATGGAAAACAAGATTTGAGCGAATTATATCTAGAAAGAATTCCGCAGCCGAAAATCGGTATGAATTCTTTATGTACAACTGTTTTTTACAACACCGATAGTAAATGTATGCTAATAAATAAAACTCATTTTAAGAAATCAGTTTATTTAGGATATTCCTTGCTTGAAAAAACTATCGTTTTACTCTGAGAAAGCAGCTTGATAATTTACGCGACTAATATACACAGCCAATTTTGATCATGCTTCTCTGAAAGCGGATAAATCCCGCACGAAAACTCTTCCTCTGGAAAAGAGGAATGTCTAGAAAGGCTGTACTCCATTTAAATGCAAAGTGCTGTATGAATATTTATATAAATGTATGATAAACAACACATTTATTGTGGAATATGATGTATCCTAGTAGGCTTTGCAATTTTGGATTCACAATCTTATTTTTTTGATTGACTTAGAGTATTAAATAAAATTTTTTTTTCGTTTGTCAATAGAAAATTGCAAATCTCCTACTTTTCTCACTTTTCTTACCTTTAGAGAAAAATTGTAGGCGATCGCCTACAAGTGGTTTTTGAACGCAGCAAAAGCTGCGTTCCCTGGCAACGAGACATCGACAGCAAAATCTAGTTCCAGCTTCTAAATAACTGGTGTAAACTCTTCAAAAGTTCCTTTGCTGTATAGGGTTTCGATAAAACTGCTTGCACATCACCACCAGCAGCTTGAGTAAATACTTCTGTAGAGTTCATACCGCTAGAAGCAATAATCCGAATCTGGGGATTCATTCTTTGCAAAGTACGAATGGCTGTAATCCCATCCATTTCTGGCATCATTATATCCATCAAAACGGCGTTTATTTGATGTTTGTGTTGAGCATAAAGTGCAAGCGCCTCGATACCATTACTAGCGGTGAGAATTTTATAATTATGGTTGTCCAGAATGATTGTGGTAATTTCACGAATTTGGGTTTCATCATCCACCACTAAAATTAATTCTCCATTTCCTAGAGGCAGATCCCGCTCTTCCACGCTACATATTTGGGATGCTGCGACTGCTGGTAAAAATAACTTAAATTTGCTGCCTCTACCAACTTGGCTAGATACTTTGATGAAACCGTTGTGACTTTTAACAATGCCCAGTACAGTTGAAAGGCCGAGTCCTGTACCTGTACCAACCTCTTTGGTAGTAAAAAATGGCTCGAATATCCGATCCACAATTTCTGGTGGCATTCCAATTCCGGTATCTGTAACAGTAATCACAGTATAGTCACCTACTTTGGCATCAAGATTCATTCTGGCGTAAGCTTCATCAATGAACTTATTTTCTGCGGAAATTTTGATAGAACCGCCATCTGGCATGGCATCACGAGCGTTTACCACTAGATTCATCAGCACTTGATGCAGTTGGGTAACGTCTCCAGACACAGCAGCAAGATGTTCTGGTATTTCTGAAATAAATTCAATAGATTTGGGAAATGTTTGCTTGGCAATCTGGGTAATTTCTGTAATTAGGTGCTTGACTTGGACAATAACGCGTTCTCCTTTTAATCCTCGTGCAAAGGATAAAACTTGCTTTACTAACCCAGCTCCTCGTTTGGCGTTGTTTTCAATGATCGTTAGTAGTTGCTGAGAACGCTCTTCGTGGTAGATGAATCTTCCCTGTAGTACTTGAGACGCTGCCAAGATGGGTGTCAGTATGTTGTTTAAATCGTGAGCAATGCCTCCTGCAAGGGTGCCAAGGCTTTCTAAGCGTTGAGCGCGTAAAAACTGAGCTTCCAGCTGTTTTTTTTCTGTAATATCAGTATCAACACTAAGGATAGATTTTGGCTGCCCTGTAGCATCATACATTAACGTCCAACGGCTTTCTACAATAATCTCTTTCCCGGATTTGGTAACTTTACGTAATTCACCTTGCCATGAGCCACGTTCGGTGACGCTTTTTAGAGCCACTTCTAGTTGCGGCAAATTTTCTTTTTTATACAAGAATGTTTCAATCTTCTGTCCTAAAACTTTCTCTACCTGCCAACCATACATCTTCTCTGCGCTTTGATTCCAGAATAAGATTTGGGATGCAAAATCTCGAACCAAAATTGCATCGGTAGCAATATCTAGCAAAGCAGCTTGTTCTTTAATTTTTTGTTCAGCCTGTTTGCGATCGCAGATATCCCTAGTTGTACCAATCATCCGCACAGCCTGGCCAATTTCGTTATAGTATACCTGACCTCTACCGTTCAACCAGTGGATGCTGCCGTCGCCCCAAACAACTCGGTAATCCAAGGCGGTTGGAGTTCCTTGTTGAATACTGTGGGCCACAGCTTGAGCGACAGTTTCGCGGTCTTCTGGATGAATTAAACTGAGATATTCTTCATAGGTGGCACACGCACCAATCGGTAGGCCAAATAATGGCCCGGTGTTGGGAGACCAGACAACCTCTTTGGTGAGGAGGTTCCAATCCCATATACCCATATGAGCAGTTTCTAAAGCCAAAGTCAGTCTTGCCTCACTTTCTCGCAGTGATTGTTCTACTTGCTTGCGTTCGGTGATATCTTCGGCAATGCCTCCATAGGAATAAAGATTTCCTTGTTCATCTTGAATAGCAAAACCGCGATCCCAAATCCAACGAATCACTCCGTCGGGTCGCAAAATTCGATATTCTGTATCTGAAGGTTTACCCAAAGATTGTTGCTCTAGTTTGAGCATGAGGCGATCGCAATCTTCTGGATGAACTGTATACATCCAAGATTTGGGATCGTCACGCAGACTTTGACAAGAACGCCCATAAATTTTTTCATAAGCTGGGTTAACGTATAAGTTTTCTCCTTCCAGATTGGCAAACCAAATCACTGCATGGGTATTCTTCGCAAAATGGCGAAATCTTTCTTCACTCTTTCGTAGTGCTTCCGCTATTTGTTTGCGTTCAGTAATGTCTCTGCCAACACCTTGAGCTTCCACAACTTCTTGGTGTTCATTTTTGATGGCAGTCACATTCCATTGAAACCACCGGACGCCATTAACTGTAATTGTACGCACTTCACCAGTCAGCAAAGTGTGGGGTGGTGATGCTAAATCTGCAATTTTTTCTCTGACTAACGATAAGTCATGCGGACGGAAAAATTGAAAGAAAGATTGTCCGTGAATCTCGTCTTGGTTCCAACCAAATGTTTGACAAGCTGCGAGGTTAGCAAAAGTCAGTCTTCCTTGGAGATCAATTCGGATCACCACGTCGGTTTGGCTTTCTACTAGATGACGATAGAGATTCTCACTCTGCTTTAATGCTTCTTCAGCGCGTTGGCGATCGCTTATTTCCTGTTGTAGAAGTACATTAGACATTACTAGTTCTGCTGTACGTTCTGTAACTCGCTTTTCTAGCTCATTGTAAGCATGGCAGAGTGCTTCTTGTGTTTGTTGGCGATCGCTAACTTTGCCAATCAACTTTTGTTTACACTGTTCATCCCCCACTAATGGGAGATTTTCTAGAGTTTGCTCAAGTTTCTGGCTAACCTGAACAACTCCAATCAATTCTTTTTCTAACCATTCCTTGAAATGATTGCAATAGCAACATACTTCTTCTATTTGCTGATTGGAACGGCTGCATCCGCTTTGAGGTTTTTGTAAAAATTGCTGTAAGCCTTCGATGATCTCCACCATTTTTTCTAAATCCAAAGCTTGCAGCAAGGTAGTCTCAGTAACTACTCCTAACAATTTTCCCTCGTTATCTACAATTGGTAGTTGACTAATTTGATGCTGGCGCAACAACGACAAAGTCGTGAAAATATCTTGAGAATCTGATCGTATTAAAGTAACAAATGGCTCCCTCACCACCTCACTCATTTTCGTTTTGGATAAATCTCTTCCAGAAGCTACCAGCTTAACTACATCTTGCTCAGTAAATATGCTTATTGGCCTTTCTTCTTCAAGAACCAAGACACATCTGGTAGTTTGATGATTCTTAATGCTTGAGGTGAAAGACGAATCTAAGTTATTTTGTGCATATTTAATACTTCGTTCCTGACTCATTAAGACAATAGCTTTGACTACACAACTGTCAGAGCTAATCGTTAAGGGAGAACGATCAATCAAATTATCTAAGGTAAGCAAATCAATCAGTTGATTTTTGAATCGCATAGCTAATTCGTCAATTCCAATTATCTTACTGACATCAAAACGCTATAGCAAAAGATACAGAAAGAAAAATCTTGTAAATCAGTGGCTATTGACCTATTAGAGAGTTTTTATTGAGTTTATTGATAAATATCATCCATCATGTCAACATTGAGAAAATGGTTTGTTGAGACTATAGCTCTAATTATTACCTAATATTAGAATTTGATGAAATTTTGCAGAGGTTAAACTTATTTTATTGTCATATTGAGGATTGATCATCTGTTGCCTCAAGAAATTACCCCGATTTAGTAAATAAAAAAGGGGGTGTAACCCCTATTGCTTTATGTACTTAATTACCCATTGCAGATTAGCTGACGTAAATTTGTTCAATATTGAATTTCAGACTTTATTTTCATAATTTTTACTAATTTTACAGAAAATCATTTAATTTGGGTATTGTATTTATAATATCTACCTGATTAGATATTCTAGTTTTGTTTTGCGCCGGATTAATTTTCCAGTTAGCAATTCTGCTACATCCATACCATTAGCAATTACACCAGGTACGCTGGGATACCCAGCACTCGCTCCTACAAAAAAGAGGTTAGCCAATTCAGTTATGTATCCCAAACGATTTAAGCCAACTTGTTTAGGCACTAACTTTGCACCGTAAATATTGCCTTGTGGTTGTCCCAAATAAAATTTGCTGGTGGTAGGTGTACCATAAACTTTCATCCGAGCGTATTTATCAACATCTGAGATCAAGTCTCGTACACTGCTCATAATTTGTTGATAAACTTCCCGCTTTTTAGCTTTATATGCCTTAGGATCATTTTTATGCAGATATTCAAAAGGATCGTAAGAACAGACAGTAGCAATTTCCAGAACATGATGCCCTTTGGGCCCCATCCCCAGTTCGCTAGATTTCATCGTTGGACAAGATAAAAAGATCCACGGATGGTTAAGGTTTCCTTCTAATTGTTGTTGATATTCTTGATTGAGATCACCTGTGGGATAGTACCAGATATTCCAATTACCAATACCGTAATGTTGTGGTTCAAAACGGCCATCTAAACCCAAGTAAATATTGAAAGCACTGGCTGAATACTCATAACTGGTGAGGCGTTGACGTTCCCTGTAGCTTAAGGCTTCAGAATCGTGCATTAACTCTACTGTTAGCTTAGGATCAAGGTCACTGATATAAGCTTTTGTGGCACGATAAACTTTACCATCGGCAAGTACACTGTGAATGCTATGTTTGCTAACTTGAATGTGGTTAACTAAGGTTGAGTACTTAATTACGCCTCCACCTGATGTAATTGCCTCAGTAATAGTCTCAACAAAATGTCTGAAGTGATGTTTGGGATAGTAAGCCCCTTCTGAATAGTCCCAAACTAAGGAAGTGTGCGTAAGCAGGGCAATTTCCTTTGGTGGTAGTGCATAATCTCCACTTTGCCCAGCTAGCAGTGCTTGTAGTCGCGGCGATAATCCAACATAATTATACAAATCTTGTAAAGTCCAAGACCGCTTCCAAAATAGATTTAAGTATTTTGGCAACTTTAACCAATCAGACAATTTTTGATCATACCAACGTATTTCTTGCACTAAATCACGAATTTCTTGATGTAATTGTTTAATTTCATTGCAATAGCGGTTGATGGCATCCTCTTCTTCTGGGAATGTAGATAGTAAACGCGATCGCAAATTCTCCCATCCTAGAGGAATTTTAAAATCTACCTCTGGCGTGATGACTCTATCAATACAGTCAGAATCAAGACTATTAAAAGCTACACTCCGCTGAATATAGTTGAGAAATTGGTTTATTGTTTGACCTGAACCACATTGAGATATGTAATGTACATCAGCACAAAAGCTATATTCACCATAATCAAAAGTATGACAACATCCACCAGGCAAATAATGCTGTTCTAGAACAGCTACTCGGTAGCCTTGTTGGGTTAAACAAGCCGCAGCCGCAAGTCCACCCAGTCCAGATCCTAAAATCACATAATCGAAGATTTCCATCTCAGCCTCCTGTGGTAATCTTGATTTTTGTTTATTTTGGCGGTATGGTTCTCTATTGCCTTTTTTATTTGTAAAAATGCCAGAATGCTCAGCTTTTTTTCACATAGCTTTGCATTCTTTCCCAAATTCTAATTAAGCAGAAGGTGCAAGGATTTTTCGCCATCAGTAGCGATAATTCCGCTACAACTGCATCTTTAATAATTAGCTGTATATTTTTTGCCGATTCTGACAGCTAACATTATAGATGCCCTAAAAAGGTTTATCTATCTTACCAAAACCAGCTACAAATTTTTATGTTTAGTAACTGATATGTTATGAATAACAAACTGTCTTTAGCTTATCGAAGCCAAAAAAATTTGTTTGTTAATATTTGCTTTTCTTAATAAAAACTCTAGTAATTATCTACTTCACATCGCATAGACTTAATATACGAGTCGAACTAGCAAAATCACTGCTTTATTGGTAATAAATTTACATAAATTTCCAGTAATCGCACGCATTCTCTATTTTCAACCCAATCCCCAGTAGCTAATCACCTGTTCCCAGTTCCTTTCTTTTACAGTAAAATTCTCATACTCAAATCCAACCATTTCGACTGAGTAATCGGCGCACTACTAGAAATATACTCCACACCTGTCTCTGCTACAGCGCGAATCGTCTCCAAAGTTATATTCCCAGAGGCCTCTATTTTTACACGGCTATCTTGTTGACGGATCAACTGCACAGCCTGACGCATTATATCCAATGCCATATTATCCAGCATAATGATGTCGGCTTTGTATTCCAAAGCTTCTTGCACCTGTTTGAGAGTTTCTGTTTCTACTTCTATTGTTAGGGGATAAGGTATTTGGGAACGGATACGCGTAATTGCTAACCCAATTCCCCCAGCAGCTGCGATGTGATTGTCCTTAATCATCACTGCATCATCTAACCCCATGCGATGATTAATCGCTCCTCCCACAGCAGTTGCATACTTTTCTAATAGCCTCAGTCCTGGAGTAGTTTTGCGGGTATCCACCAACTGAGCAGGTAAATCTGCAATTTGCTCTACATATTTATTAGTTAGAGTTGCAATTCCACTTAAACGCATGGCCAAATTAAGTGCGACGCGCTCTCCCATCAGCAGTGCGTCTAACAAGCCATGAACTTCGGCAACTATCTTTCCTGATTCACACCATGTTCCATCAGATGTGATAGCTACAAACTTTACTTTCTCATTTAAATGCTGAAATACCCTAGCTGCAATAGGTAAGCCTGCAATTATTCCTGGGGCTTTTGCTATCCATGTGGCTTTTCCTAAGCTTACATCTTCAACTAATAGACCATTTGTGGTGCGATCGCCCCGACCAATATCTTCCAGGAGCCAGTCATGCAAAAGCGGATCTAACACCAGCCAAGGCGGCAAAACACCAAACTTATTCACGATTCCATGGCTTCCTCAATAACTTCCAGGAATACTGTAACTTAAAACCCTTCATATATAAGGCTTTTAGCGGCTGCGAAAAGTGTTCCAAATAAAATTGGAAAAAGGGGTTGACAGAGATAAGTGGGTTCGCTATATTGAATAAGTGCCTGAGAGCGGAGCGCGAAAGAGCGACGCTGGAGGGACACCGA
>JAHHHC010000027.1 GCA_019359515.1 Desmonostoc vinosum HA7617-LM4
AGTCAGTGTTACTACTGATTGCTTTTCTTTAAATTCTTTAGTCTTCAGTTCAGTACTATTGTCTATTTTTTCTCTCTGATTCTCTAAGTACTTTTTTCTGAGCCTGAGCTTTTAGTCCAAACTCCAGCTTTAGCTAATATTTTCTTTCCTGTGGTTCAAACATAGTAATCGTCACCGGGCGATACTGGATATCAATACCTGCTGGTGAATAATAAGCCATTGTATGTTTGAGAAAGTTAGTATCATCTCGTTGAGGATAATCTTCGCGGAAGTGAGCGCCACGACTTTCTAGGCGATTTAAGGCCGATAATAAAATCGTTTGTCCCACTATCATTAAACTTCGTAATTCTAAGGCTTCGACAATTTCTGTATTCCAGCAATCGCTCTTGTCATCTAAATAAATTTGTGGATATTGCTGTTGTAATTCTTCAAGTTTTTGCCAACCTTCACGCATTAATCCTTCAGTGCGAAAAACGCCGCAATATTGAGTCATGCAATCTTGGAAAGCTTGACGAACTTGGTTAATACGATATTGTCCTGGCTGTTCTAATAAAGCTTGGATTTGTTGCTGAGCTTCTTTTCGATAATGTTGCTCGTCTACAGAGGGTAACTTGCGTTTTTGCACGTATTGAGCGATCGCAGCCCCAGTCCGCTTGCCATAAACTACACATTCCAACAAAGAATTACTACCGAGGCGATTGGCCCCATGCACAGAAACACACGCAGTTTCTCCAGCCGCAAAGAAGCCTTCTACCAAGCTATCACCACTACTACGCACTCGACCATCAATGTTAACTGGAATGCCACCCATACAATAGTGAATTGTCGGGCGGACTGGCATCGGCTGAGTTACGGCATCAACACCAACAAGTCGATGGGCTTCTTCCCAGCAGAAGGGGACACGGCTCATAATTTTTTCCTTGCCCATGTGCCGCAAATCAAGATAAACAAAAGGCCCGCCTGCACTGCCATCAGGATGAATACCACGACCAGCGCGAATTTCGTAGGCGATCGCTCGTGAGGTAATATCACGAGGAGCCAGTTCCATGCGACTAGGCGCATAGTTGGCCATAAAGCGATCGCCCTGGCTATTAATCAGATACGCCCCTTCCCCACGCACTGCTTCGGAAATTAATACCCCTACCGGATACAAGCCAGTGGGATGAAATTGCACAAATTCCATATCTTCGAGTGGCAAACCGGCGATCGCGGTCATTGCCAAACCATCGCCTGTAGAAGCGTAATCATTAGATGTAGTATTATAAACGCGACCATAACCACCAGTAGCAAACATCACTGCTTTAGCGCGTACTACCTGAATATCGCCATTTAAAAGGCTGTACATTACTACACCCTTCGCTTCGTTTTCTTCCAAAATTAGGCGTATTACGTACCACTCTTGGTAAATTTGCACACCATAACGTCGTAAATTGTTGACCAATTCGTGCAAAATAGCGTGACCAGTCTTGTCGGCGGCGTAGCAAGTACGGTTATGAGAATGCCCACCAAAAGCTCGTTGGGCGATGCGACCATCACTCAAGCGAGAAAACAAAACACCCATGTGTTCCAGGTCAATCACCACATCTGGGGCTTCCTGGGCGAGAATTTCCACTGCATCTTGGTCTGCTAAATAATCAGAACCCTTGACAGTATCAAAAGCATGTGCTTCCCAAGTATCAGTAGAATCCACATTTTTTAAAGTTGCAGCGATACCGCCTTGGGCAGCGACGGAGTGGGAACGAATCGGATGGGTTTTGGCAACCACAGCAACATTTAACCTGGGATCAGTTCGAGCAATCTCCACAGCCGCACGGCATCCCGCTAATCCACCTCCAATAATCATGACATCGTGTTCCAGCATAATTAGCCTCCAACTGCAAAAGACTGCTGTTCTATTGTAGAAATGTGAGCAATTAGTGATGCGTGATAAACGTATTTACAAAAAAATTCCCTGCCTGTAGGCAGGGGATAATTCAAAATTCCCAATGAAGAAATATAGTTTTGGTAGGCAGCCTGTCAGCTAGCGGCTTGTACAGGTTTTTGCTGAGAAACATTACCGGGTATGGGTTGGGTTTTGGTTCCTGGTTCTATAGCAGTTAATTCAATATGATTTAACAATGTAGTCACAAAGGCAAATAGTAAGAAAGGCAGCGATAGTAGAACGACAAGGCCTACGGTTGCTAAAGCATAAACGGGTCGTTTAGCACCCATCAGCGCCAATGCAGATGCCAAGCTAATGGTAATTGTGATTAACCAAACAATTATCTGACCGTAGATATCACCAAAGGTCAGGGTACAGACAAACCGATAGTTTTGAATATTATTAATGTTCATTACATTTGCCTCATGTCTTGCCTATAGGTTCTACGTTAGAGCCAGGTTTGGCTTAGAGACAATTTCTAAATATTTTTCCAAGGTTTGTAATATCGCTTCACAATCAGGTTTTATTGGCAAAGGAGCATGAAGCAGGGGGAGAAATTTCATGGTTGTTCATCTTTTTGCTGGAGAAGAGATTGCCAATCAGTAATCGCTTGCTCTGTCCATAACCAATTTGTAGCTAATTTATCTATTTGAAAACCAAGTGGGTCATACTTAATAACCATTTGGCGTAACTTGATTGCTTCACTTATGTACTGTGTTTGTTTAGTAACAGGTTGTCCTTGTGCAGTTTTATACAACCCAAGAGCTAAGCCAGCGTAAGAAGTTAAAGCATCTCCAGATGCTGCTGTATTTGCAGATATTGCTGCATTAGAGGCTGTATTCTGCTGTTTGATAGCTAAATTTAGCGCTTTGAACCAAGAATCATTAGCTCGATTTATATCGCCTTCTGTGTAATAAGCAAATCCTAAAGCGTTATTATACAAAAGCGATTCTGGTTTAGCTTTCACGGCATTTTCCCAGTAGCGGCGAGCATCATCGATGCTGTATTTATTCTCTCCAGTTTGGAGAAACTGCCATGCTAATCGTCCTTTGAGAAAGTTGACAGCTGGATCATCAATTTGCTTTTGGGGAACAAGATTGAGGGCAGTTTCAGCCGACAGAAGTGCGCCTCGGTTGAGTAGTTCTTCTACGGCGGCAAGTCCTGCTTGTAAATCGCCTTGGTTTAATTTTTCAGTGGCAGTGGCGGTGAGAATCCCAGTTGGTACTTTTTGTGAGTTAATAGTTGAACGATCGCCTAAATTTTGAGATTGGGGAGGAACAAGGGGAATGTGTGGCAATTTTGACCAAGGTCGATTGTGCCACCAATTTAAACCGATCACAACTGCGATCGCGCTCATGCTGACAATACCTAAAATCGGCCACAGCTTATAGCGTCGGTGACGTCGCCTTGATAAGGCTGGTTGTGGTGATGACAGATGAAGATGATCCCAATCTTTTTTCAAGTTTCCAGAATTTGGAGTTACCTTTGCTACTTCTTCACCCCACAACTCTGGTTCTTGATCCCCAGAAGTCGTTTCCTCTGGAATTTGCTTTTCCTGAAGACTATTTTCATGAGTTTCTGATGCTAGTTCCGCAGTTATGGGAGTTTGCTCAATCGCGGCTTTTTGCAGATCTAACTGGCGAAACAAATCTGAAACAATCGCAGAATCTTCTGCATAACTTGGGTCATCATACTCAATTTCATCAACGAGATCACCCCAAGTATCTTCACCCAACCAGTCTAACTCTGAAGAGTCCCGTGCTAAACCAGCAGGGAGCATTTCTTCGAGCGCTAGTGGTATATCAGTATCATCAGCTACAGCAGCATAAATAGAATTGGGAGTTGCCATTGTTGATGAACTGTAGTGGTTTAGCTGTTCGGCACTTTCGTTTAGCTCAATTTCTTGGCTGAGAAACCCATCAAATTCTCGTTGCAGATACAAAATTGGTAGTGCCCAGTACATTTGGTGAGAACCATAGGCAGAAATTAAACCTTGGCGCACCCGACTGACACACAAATCGACAGGATATCCTTGACTCAAGTTACGGTAAAGTAATTGTGTGAGTGTCAGTGCTACTTCATCAGGAATGCGTTCTGACATTGCCAAAACGCTTCTAATTCCGCGTTTTACCAAACTTTCTGTAAGGTTGCGTTCACCCGTATCTCCAGCAGTATCAGATGTAGCAGTGTATGCCCCAAAACAGGAATTAAATACTGCCATTTGGATATTATTGTTGACGAGCAAGCCTGCTAAATCGTCCCCACTCAAAGTTTCCGTTAAGCCAGTTCTGTGACTGACAAGATAAATTTCTCCACCATTGGGGCCTAAGTTACTATGACCAGAATAGTGCAGAACATGATATCTTCCTTGTTCTAAGGCTTGGGTCAGTTCTTCTCGTCCTGGTTGGTCTAAAATAGCAAGTTCAATTTCTGGTAAATGAGAACCATTTTCAGTGGGTCGGAGTATTTGACGATGCAGTTCAGCTTGTAGTTTAATAACTTCTTGTTTTAATAGATCAAGACGGACTTGATCTGTGGGGGAAGCAATTACCATCAATACTTTTACCCCACCTTCTTCTGGTGGCATCGGGATATTTTGCGATGGTAGGCGAGATGCTGGGAGAATTCCACTTTGGAAGCGAGAAAAAGCGACATAAGGCCCTGTTGCGAGGGGGCGATCGCCTGCGTGCATCACTTCCCAAGGCAAACGAGCCAATCTAGTATCTTTGAGTCCTAAACGCAAGCGCAGTACCTGTTGGTGATTCTGAGCAATCCCTTGGGCAGTAATCCAACTATCCCTGAGAGTACCTTGAAATAGCGCATTATAAAATTGCTGACCTAATGCCACCAAATTCACAGAATTTCTAGCGATCCCAGCGGCGGATTGCGTCAAAGTATCTCCCTGCAACACCGACCGCAGAGGGTCATTCATCAGATGTCCAGCAGCCATCAGCCAATCAGCCACAGGCCAAGTCACCAATTCTTCCGCCAATGGTACTCCAGGCGCGACTTGTTCCGTCCGCACCAAGTAGTCATTTTGTCCTACTGGAGTTACCGAAATGTGAAATTCCTGGGTCACGGCTTCTCCTGTGCGCTTTTTAAATCTGGTTTGAAACGCGAAAGTTTCAAGTCGATTTTTTGCTCCTTCTGATACTTTAGATGCATCCCGCTAATGAATGTTTCTGACTTGGTGTTGTTTTAATTTTTCTGCCTCTACAACTTTATCGCCAATTCAAGGGTTTAAGATCCCTACATTTTGTCGTAGCTTTGGTTTCAATCAGGATTTAAATTAAGAGTCTGTAGCAAGATCCCGCAGCGTAATATTTTCAATTTTCAATTTTTAACCGGATTGGATTACTACTGCCAAGAACACTTTATTGGTAGATGCACCTTGATCTTCAACTCCCCTGGTTGGCTAACACCCACTAGGGGTTTTTTCAATTTTGGTAAACGGTAGCAACTCGTGGTACAGCATTTAGGAAACAATGGTGCTTCACCTTAAAATATTTTATTGATCTATCCACCTTCAAAACTTATACCATTTTGGCTTTTAAATTGTGAAAGAGTTACTGGATAAGCTTTTCACCTATCCATATGTCGTAATTATTTATCAAATTAGGATCACACAACATCAATGATATTTAGAACAGTAAAGGTATGAGGGTTTAAGGGTGTAGGTAAAAGTTTTTTCCCTAGACCCCTACTCTCATACACTCATAATCACACACTCAGCATCAACAAATACCAAGTGTGCGTAAGTTCTGACCTTGATCTTCAGCTCTCCCAGTCGGTAGCAATCCACTATAGCTTTTTAGCACCAAATGACAATCAACCTTTTTCTAAATTTATCCGGAGCTTAGTGGTTAAACCTAGAACATTTAATTGGTAGATGCACCCTGATAACTAGCTCCCCCGGTTGGCTAACACCCACTGGGGGTTTTTTATATGTTTCTGAATCAGCAATAACTGCCAACATCACCTTTTTTTATAGAGCATACTAGGTTGCATTTGGCAGGCATATCCCGATAACTAGCTCCCTTGGCTGATTAACATTCACTGGAGGTTTTTCAAGTGAGTAAACAGCAACAACTTCAAACTACACAAATTTATTTAGTGGATAGTAGTCAGCCTGAGAATTTCTAATTGGTAAGTACACCCTGACAACTGACTTCCCTGAATAGCAAGCACCCTTTGTTCTTTTTAAACGACATCACTCTTTAGGAGATTGTTACCTTTTTATCCGGAATATACTGCCTCTTCCTAGAAGAGATGATTAGTAGATACACTCTAATAACTCACTCCCCTAGCTGGTTGGCACCGTCTAGGGGTTTTTTCTATTTAGAGTCACCATGAATTTACATAGTGATAAATTTATCCAGAACACCTTAGTGTTCGTAGAAGAAGTTACTGGTACACAGATCCTGATAAACCACTCCCTTGGTTAGCAATCCTGCTCGGATTGGTTTCTGTTCAGTGCGTAGTTTGAGCCTGAAACAGATTCTTGGTAGATGCACCTTGATAACTAGCTCTCTTAGTAGGCTAGCACCGACTGAGGAATTTTTCTATTCTAAGGAAAAAACAACTTCAATTTCTACAAATTGATCCGGATAATTGTCTTAAACCCCAGAACATTTAATTGGTAGATGCACCCTGATAACTCACTCCCCTGGTTGGCTAACGCTTACCGGGGGTTTTTTTGACAGTGACGATTGTTTCTGACGACAGGCAAGCCACTACTTTTATTGCCACTGTTGATAGATTTTTGGTGTGCTTCTGATGTTAGCAAAGAGCAAAACCTGCACACTCATCCCCTGAATCGCTTTCTCCTTATTGTGAGCTAAAGACCCACTCTAAAATGATCGCTGTGATATTTAATCATATTCTTAATTATTTTTCTATATTTTGATTGGAATTGGGGACTGGGTAATTATTTTTTTCCCTCATCTTTCGATTGGTGAGCGATCGCATAGCATGTTCGACAGGATAAGTCAAACCACATCTCCTCAAGCTGACTCATCTTGAGGTGTAATGTAAGATATTTGATTGTGATTGTTAGTATGCCAGCAATATGTTAATATCTTTTAGCCTATTCCTAAGATACATTGCTTATAACCAGAGAGTAGCTAGCCCATGAGTTTAGCTGTGATTAAGTTTTCCTCAGAAGAGTGTGGTATTTGCCACAAAATGTCCTTCTATGACCAAAAGGTGTCAGAAGAACTGGGTTTGCAATTTATCGATGTCAAAATGCAAGATACTGCTGCTTATCGTAAGTATCGCAAGATTTTATTAACTCAATATCCTGATAAATCAGAAATGGGATGGCCTACTTACATTATCTGTGATTCTCCTGAAGGAGAATTTCAGATTGTGGGTGAGGTAAAAGGTGGTCATCCCAAGGGAGAGTTTAGAAGTCGTTTACAAGTCGTGATGCGTAAAGAAAGCGTCATTCATGGGGGGGATATAAGTGAATAACCGAATTTATTCGGTGGTATGATTGAACTAATGGACAGGGCCTTGTCCATTGGGTTAGATGATATAAGACGGGCTGCGCCTGCAATCATTGTTTGACCCCAGAATCCGCCGTTTTTTAAACGGGGGAGTATGTCAAAAGAAGTTCTCAATTCCACAGCTAGTCAGAACTAATTACTTCAAAAGATTTTACTTCTAGGACAGGGCCAATCATGGCAGTGGTCATGATGTCTTCACGCACCTGCCCTTTAATTTTTGCTTTTTGTCCAGCTTTGAGTAAGTTTTTGTCAGCCCCTTTAAGGATTTCGTAGGTGACACCATCGTCTGTAACTAACGCCCATGCACCCATACCTAGATCACGGCGTTCAATTTTACCTGTAACTGTAATACTCATAAAAGTCTTAATTAGGGAGTGGTGAGTGGGGAGTAGGGAGTGGGGGAAGATTTGGTTCGACTCTGCGGTAGTTGAGCGTAGCCGAAACTCACCAACCGGGAGATGAGGGAGTAAAAAAGCTGGGGAGCTAGGGAGGCTAAGGAAATTGGGGGAGAAAGATAATTTCCTATTCTCCATTCCCCATTCCCCATTCCCCATTCCCCTTTTAGGCAGTTTGCCCGTTGTTTTTCAGGGCTAAACGAGCAAGTCCATAGCAAAGTAGGGCATTGACAATCAGGAAAATACGTGCAACATTTCCGCTGCCTAATCCCCAAACTGCTGGGTCGTAAAACGCACTGACTGTTAAGCACGCTGCAATACCAAGGGTAGAACCAATTGCAAACCACTTCCAACTAGGATGTCCTAGCAGTAACGCCATTAACACGACAGGAATTAGGACGCTAGCAAACAGAGGATTAAAAGCATTTGTCCCCTGTATGGTGTTGCCTAGTTCGGGAATTGAACTGCCCAAAATCCGGAAAGGCCATTGGGGTAGGTCAAAGATATAGATTCCTTTAAGGAAGAATAATCCAGAACTGCCAGCAATTAAGCCGCTAGATAATGGCCAGCTCCAAGAGAAGGGGAAATAAACCCGTAAAAACCAAGCTAGTAAATAAGAACCAACTACCATCAAAATCTTGGGTAATAGTGCTATGGCACCACCATCAATCCAAAAGCCGGGGTTGAGGTAGCCGCTATCTCGTAGCCAGCGGAAGAAATCGGGGAAACTGATTTGCCCTTCGGTGGCGAGTTTAACTGCTGCTTGGGCATTGAGTTGTCCAGCACCGTAGTAGTTCAAACCATCATCTTGAATAACTCGTGCCGATTGCTGGAGGACTTTAAAGATGTCTTCTGGGTCTTTAACGCCAGTAGCTCTAATTAATGCTGCCACACCTGCAACGTGTGGGGAAGCCATGCTAGTACCCTGTAAGCCCAGAAAAATACCTTCACCGTTTTCGTCTATGGTTTCTTGGAGAATTTGACCGGCTTCACTGCCGCCAGGGGCGGAGATATCTACTCCTGCACCAAAGTTAGAATAGGGGGCTTTTTCGCTATCAGGGCCGTATGCTGAAACCCCAATGACGTGAGGATAACGGGCTGGATAGCTGACTCCGCTGGTGTTTTCATTGCCAGCGGCGGCAATAATGACTACGCCTTTTCTATGGGCATACTCGATCGCTTGCTTCATCAGTTGGCTTTCACCACCACCACCCAAGCTCATATTAATCACATCTGCGCCTTTATCGGCAGCAAATTTAATAGCTTCGGCAATATCAGCAACTGTACCACCGCCATAGGCACTGAGTACTTTTAATGGCATGAGGTTGGCTTCGTAGGCAATGCCAGCTACGCCATATTTGTTATTGGTGGCTTGAGCAATAGTACCTGCTACATGAGTACCGTGTCCGTGGTCGTCTTTGGCTTCTTCTCGGTCGTTGACGAAATCGTAGCCTTTGACGAATTTGGTCTCATATAAGTCGCGCACACGGGTAATGCCAGTGTCAATGACAGCAACTGTGATGCCACTACCTTTGGTTTGACTCCACGCGCCCTCTATGCCAATTTGGTGCAAATTCCACTGTTTGCTGTAATATTGGTCGTTAGGGCCAGTTAATGAAGTATTGACTTCATCGTCTTGAGGTCTTAAAAATTCTCCTAGCCAAGCAGTTTCACCGGGTTTAGGAATTTTATAAATGTAATTTGGCTCGATGAATTCTGTAGCTTTGGCAAATTCAGATTTTTTCAACTCTTGCAATCGTTGCCGATCGCCTTTCACAATATACACATTGTCTTTTGCTGAGAACTTATTGTCTAATTGGGGTGTAACGTTATATTTTTGAGCGATCGCTTTTAAATCTTGTTGCACGACTTCAATCGGAATATCTTCCCGAAAATCAAGCAAAATCGTCTCAAATTCTCCTTTAGCTGCTATTCCCTGATAATTCAGAAAACCAAACACAGCAGCAACTAACCCCATGACAAACAAGCACAATAATATAAGTTTTCTCATATTAACTCTTCACCGCTTTTTGTCAGTTTGTTCACTACGATAACTTATCTCAGTTGTTTATTGGTGTATTTTGCACATTAGTTACAATATTCACTCAGGACTTAGGACTTTTTTGAACAATGGAACGCGGTCTTTTGTGGTTGCCCCTCTTAGCAATGTTTTTTTGGTTAGCTTGGCAAGGCTCGCAGGAATATCAAAAAGTTGAAACCTATCGAGCTTGGGCGGAGCAATTTGAACGGGCTAAGTACGACATTTATGCTGTACTGGGTCAAAAAGGTAACAATATAACTTGGGGTAAACCCACGCCAAAAGGCCCAATTAAATTAGAAACGTTTTCTTTATTAGATACTCAAGAAGTCTATCTATTAGTAGATGACAAATTAATAGATCTAGAGAATTTACCACAAAAAGGACGTTCTATAGAATTAGAATTTCTCTTTTTTGAACCTGCTAACTCAGTACGCGTTCCGTTTACAGAAATTCCTTTAGCAGCAGAATGGGGTAAATATTTGCAGGGGGCATTACAGGAATTGCGATCGCGATAAAGTGGGGAATGGGGAATCAAGAGGACACGGGGACACGGGGACGCGGTGAGACAGCGAGTAAAGGAGGGTTTCCCTCCGCAGGCGACTGCGTTAGCGAGCTTGCGAGCGTCACCCGAAGGGTGACGCAAAGAAACTTTCATGTACATTCCCGCGTTTCCCTCTCTTGGCGTCTTCTCCCTCATCCCTCTTATTCTCCAGGCTTTGTAAAATATTGATAGAGAGCATTACCTAACAAAAACAAAAGGTGACTATGCGATTACTACACACAATGCTGCGGGTAGGCAACCTTGAAGAGTCTTTGAAGTTCTACTGCGAAGTCCTGGGCATGAAACTACTGCGGCGAAAAGATTATCCAGGAGGAGAATTTACCCTCGCTTTTGTTGGCTACGGTGAAGAAAGCGACAATACAGTACTGGAATTAACCTATAACTGGGGAGTAGAAAAGTACGAATTGGGTAGTGCTTACGGTCATATCGCCCTTGGCGTTGATGATATTTATACTACCTGTGAGGAAATTAGAAATCATGGCGGTAAAGTTGTGCGGGAACCAGGCCCCATGAAACATGGTTCGACGGTAATCGCTTTTGTGGAAGATCCGGACGGATACAAAGTTGAACTGATTCAATTAGGTACTCAAGGATCTGCTACAAAACAGCAATCACAACAACTTGTGAGTCAGTAATTCTCCAAAAAGAATATTAGGTGATCGAGTTGAGCATCAAGCAATGCCGCCAGCAAAAAATCTGTTGGCAGAAGTTTTTAGTAGGAGGTCTAGCAAGTTGCGGTATTTTCAGCCAAATATGCTTACCGTCACAGGCTGATGAAGGAACTGGGGACTGGGGGAGGAGTTTTTCAAGTACCCAATTCCTGACCCCCGATCCCCAATACCCAATACTTAGTACCCAAGTAACCCAGCAAACTTCGGTATCAGAACTATCTGATGTCAAGCCAACAGACTGGGCTTATCGAGCGTTACGATCACTTATGGAACGCTATGGAGTCCTATCTGGCTACGGCAACGGTAAATTTCAAGGTAATCGCCCCGTCACCCGTAACGAATTTGTCGCAGGTTTAGCAGCAACTTTAGATAAAGTAGATAGCTTGAGTATCGATGCTATTGGCGATCAAGAAGACATCATGATTTTACGGCGGTTACAAAGAGAACATGGTTTAGCTTTAGAACAATTGCGACAGCAACTAAACACAATTAGCGATCGCACTACTCAACTCCAAGCTGATCAATTTTCTCCTACTACCAAACTCCAAGGTCAAATCATTGTTGCTTTAAATGATGGTAGTAACGTTAACAATACTCTAATTAACCGTGAACGTTTAACTCTAACCACCAGTTTCCATCCACAAGATTTACTGATCACTCAGTTAGAATCTGGTAACAACGGCGGTGATGCCATAACTTTGGCTAATCAAGAAAACCCTCTCAACAAGAGTGGTTTGGTTGGTGAGCATGGCGGACTTAACTATACTGCCATTGAGCCAGGGTTAAATCTCAGAAAGTTATATTACTCTTTTCACCCCTTCCCTGATGTAGCTATTACCGTTGGGGCGAAAATGTCACCACGGGATTTTATTGACCGTAACCAGTATGCTAACAATGAGGCAATTGATTTTAGTTCTAGCGTTTTGATCAATAATCCCCTGATTGTACAAAACCAAATTGATCGTCATGGTGGTGCAGGATTAGCGATCGCTTGGCAACCTCAGTCTAGTAAATTTATTTTGCGATCGCTTTACATTGGTGCCAATGCTAATCAACCAAACTCAACTATAGATGGTGGTTTATTTGGCGATCGTCGTCAAGCAAGTGTAGAACTAGAATACTCACCAAACAAGCACTTCGTCTTCAGGCTGCAATACACCAATGCTTTAATTAACAATACAAAAATTAATGCTTTTGGTATCAACGCCGAATATGCCCTCAACCGCAATGCAGGGATTTTTACTCGCTTAGGAATTGGTGACTATCAAGGATTTAACACCGCGATCAGCCAAAATTTAGATTTACATCCTTTGAGTTGGGCAATTGGTTTGAGTTGGCGGAATTTAGTCTTGCCTCGTAGCATTGCGGGAATTGCGATCGCCCAGCCTTTCGTTACAGATAGTTTTGGTAATGCTACTCAGACGAACTTCGAGACATTCTACAATGTTACCCTGAGCGACAATTTTAGTATTACTCCCATAGTATCTGTGGTCAGTAACGCTAATAACGATAGTTCCAATGACACCATCTGGCAAAGTACCCTCAGAACCGTGTTTTCGTTTTAGATTAGGGAGTAGGGGAAAGAGGGGATGTGGTTCGACTTCGCTCACCAACAGGGAGATGAAGAGGACGCGGAGAATAACAAATGACAATTCCCGATTCCCCTTCGGGTTCGCCAGTCCCAAAAAATATAAAACTAAAAATCGTAAAATTGTAAAGATGCAGCCTACAGATCCTAATAAATTTACTGATAAAGCCTGGGAAGCGATTGTTAAATCCCAAGATATAGTTCGTGCTTATCAACAACAGCAATTAGATGTTGAACATTTAATTATTGCCCTGTTAGAAGAACCCACTAGTTTAGCAATACGTATCCTTGCCAGATCTGAAGTTGATCCAATCCGTTTACAACAGCAACTAGAAGCCTATACTCAACGTCAACCCAAAGTTGGTAAAAGCGATCAACTCTATCTCGGTCGTAGTTTAGATGTTTTATTAGACCGAGCCGAGGATATTAGAACTGGGATGAAAGATGCTTACATCTCCATAGAACACATGCTCCTAGCCTTTGCTGAGGATGAACGCATCGGTAGGCGGATGCTCAAAGCCTTTAGTGCGGATACCGCTAAGCTAGAAGCGGCGATCAAAACTGTACGTGGTAGCCAAAAAGTGACAGATCAAAGTCCAGAATCACGTTACGAAGCTTTACAAAAGTTTGGTAGAGACTTGACAGAACAAGCAAAATCTGGAAAGCTCGACCCAGTAATCGGGCGGGATGACGAAATTCGGCGCGTAATCCAGGTATTGTCTCGACGTAGCAAAAATAACCCAGTGCTGATTGGTGAACCTGGAGTAGGAAAAACAGCGATCGCAGAAGCACTGGCACAGCGAATGGTGAATGGTGATGTACCGGAATCTTTGAAAAACCGTCAGCTAATCTCTTTAGATATTGGTAGTTTGATTGCTGGAGCCAAACTGCGGGGAGAATTTGAAGAACGCTTGAAAGCAGTTCTGAAGGAAGTTATGGAATCTAACGGTCAAATTGTCCTGTTCATTGATGAACTGCACACTGTTGTTGGTACTGGTTCTAGCCAACAAGGGGCAATGGATGCAGGGAATTTACTCAAGCCAATGCTCGCACGGGGAGAATTGCGTTGCATCGGGGCAACAACCTTGGATGAATACCGTAAACACATTGAAAAAGACGCAGCACTAGAACGCCGTTTTCAGCAGGTATTTGTAGATCAGCCCAGCGTAGAAAATACTATTTCCATTCTCAGGGGTTTAAAAGAACGCTACGAAGTTCATCACAATGTTAAGATTTCTGACTCAGCGCTAGTGGCGGCGGCAACTTTGTCAGCACGTTATATATCAGACCGTTTTTTGCCCGATAAAGCTATTGACTTAGTAGATGAGGCAGCCGCACAACTGAAAATGGAGATTACCTCCAAGCCTGCCGAATTGGAAACTATCGACCGTCGCTTAATGCAGCTAGAAATGGAAAAACTGTCATTGGCGGGAGAAGATAAAAGTATTGCTCCAACTAGAGAGCGTTTAGAACGCATTGAGCGAGAAATCGCCACTCTCACAGAAAAGCAGCACAAATTTAATGAGCAGTGGCAAGGAGAAAAGCAGCTATTAGAAGCAATTAGCGCTTTAAAGAAAGAAGAAGATGCTCTCAAAGTACAAATTGAGCAAGCCGAACGCGCTTATGACTTGAATAAAGCTGCTCAACTCAAGTACGGTAAATTAGAGGGAGTACAACGCGATCGCGAAGTTAAAGAAGCGAAACTCCTAGAAATTCAAAGTCAAGGCTCCACCTTACTGCGAGAACAAGTCACAGAAGCTGATATTGCCGAAATTGTCGCCAAATGGACAGGAATCCCCGTTAATCGTCTGTTGGAATCGGAACGACAAAAGTTACTGCAATTAGAACATCATTTACATGAACGAGTTATTGGGCAGCAGGAAGCCGTCGCCGCAGTAGCAGCGGCAATCCGTCGCGCCCGTGCAGGAATGAAAGACCCCTCGCGTCCCATTGGTTCATTTTTGTTCATGGGCCCCACAGGTGTAGGCAAAACCGAACTTGCCCGTGCTTTGGCACAATTTCTCTTCGATTCTGACGATGCCCTAGTGCGCCTAGATATGTCTGAGTATATGGAGAAACACTCAGTTTCTCGTCTTGTAGGAGCGCCACCGGGGTATATTGGCTACGAAGAAGGGGGTCAACTTTCTGAAGCAATTCGCCGCCATCCTTACTCAGTAGTACTACTGGATGAGATAGAAAAAGCTCATCCTGATGTGTTTAATATTTTATTACAAGTATTAGATGATGGCAGAATTACTGATTCTCAGGGTAGGTTAGTGGACTTTCGCAACACCGTAATTGTCATGACTAGTAACATTGGTAGCGAACACATTTTAGATGTGTCTGGCGATGATTCTAAGTATGAAACAATGCGGAACCGAGTGACAGATGCCTTGCGATCGCACTTCCGCCCCGAATTTCTCAACCGTGTCGATGACATCATTCTTTTCCATACCCTCAGTCGCTCAGAAATGCGGCATATCATCCGCATTCAACTTAAGCGGGTAGAAAATCTCCTCCGCGAGCAAAAAATCTCCTTTGAGATCTCTTCACCTGCTTGTGATTACCTTGTAGAAGCTGGCTATGACCCAGTTTACGGCGCTCGTCCCCTCAAGCGTGCAATCCAGCGAGAAGTCGAAAACCCCATCGCCACTAAATTACTGGAAAACACTTTTATCTCTGGAGATACGATTTTTATCGATAAGAGTGAAAATGGTTTAACTTTCAGCAAAGAACTACCCGTTAAAGTATCAGTTTCACAAACTCCAGTTAAACTAATTGAATCGTCATCTGAACCGTGAAAATACACAAATTTGGTATATATTTAGGCACAACTAATATATGGATATTTATCTTTTTTCTAACTAGATTTCCACGTAGTAACTCAGTACAACAAGGGCATGAAAACATCTTTTTACCAATCCCCAGTCACCAATCCGCATTTTTAAGACAGAGTAGCTCAACCGCAAATTTAGTGTCAAAATTGATATCAAGCGGAACAGTAATAGGTGATTATAATCACAATCTCTCATGTGCCGACTTCAAGTACTCATAAAGTCCGCATTTGCAACTGAAATTGTTGATTTGTCAAATTGCCTAATTTACTCAACTTCATAAGGACAATTTTTATGCAACAACTCATCACTTCCTTAGAACTTCAAAATTCACGATACCTATCAAAAAAAAGACTGATCAGTTACCATCATCAGTTACGTTTAATATTTTCACTCGGTAGTCAAGTCAAAAACATTTTGGAAATTGGGATTTTTAATTCTTTTTTTGCGGATATACTGAAGCGATATAAATACAACGTTTCTACCGCAGATATTGACCCTAACCTCAATCCAGATATCATTTTGGATTTGACAAAAGATATTTCACACCTAAAAGGTAAATTTGATGCGATCGTGCTGTTTCAGGTATTAGAACATTTTCCTTATGAGCAGTCAGAACAAGCTCTCAAACAACTTGCAGAAGTAACAAATAGATTTTTAGTGATTTCAATTCCTTATAATACTTTGTATTTAGGACTTGAGGTTGGAGTTTCCATAGCTGATAGAACAAGACATTTATTATTCAGCATACCAAAATTCTGGGATACAAAACCTATATGTGATCAACACTACTGGGAAATGGGAATAAAAGGATATCCTAAAAAGCGGATTTTAAACTCCGTTGCTAAAGCTGGGTTAACAGTTAAGGAAGAATTTAGAGATGTCGGTCATCCATATCACTACTTTTTGGTGTTAGAAAAAAATACCAGCAATACTTAAACGTTTTTCCTATTTGCTTTTCTCTGTGGGAGTTAGAGACCCCTACTTCTACAAATAGCTTTTTTTGGCGTTGCATAATTGCGGGATGATTTATCGGGGGCAAGGCAGTGCGTTGCGGAGCGAGTGTGGTCTTGGGGGAAACCCCCATGAACAACTCGCGTTGGGGTTCAAAGCGTTGTAGCGACTGCCGCGCACAGAGAATAAAGAGTTTGAGATTTCAACCCATCATATTTCATCCCATGATTCAGCAACGCCCTTTTTTGAAGTGGGGTATAAATCCCCACCTAAAACAACACTCTGTTGCCAGTTAACTGTTCCCTGTTCCCTGTTCCCTATTTATCAGATTGCAGCAGCCTTTAACATGCAAGCTGCGGGATTAGCTGCTGTCTATGACAAACTACATAAGTAATGTCTATAATATTTTCTGCCAGTGGTAGGGGAATCCGAATAAAATTTAAGAGGCATTCCTTACCTGTAATAACTGAGAATCGCGGAAAATTAATTCTCAGAATTATTTCTGCAACTAAGTAATAGACGGATAACCATGCTAGAACAAGGTACTATCAGTATTCATACTGAGAATATTTTCCCAATTATCAAGAAGTCGCTTTACTCAGATCACCAAATCTTCTTGCGGGAACTGGTATCCAACGCTGTAGACGCCATTCAAAAACTGAAGATGGTATCCCGCGCCGGAGATTATGCTGGTGATATAGGCGAACCAGAAATTGAAATTGTCATAGATAAAGACAAAAAAACCCTGTCTATCTCCGATAACGGTATCGGGATGACAGCCGAAGAAGTCAAGAAATACATCAATCAGGTTGCCTTCTCCAGTGCCGAAGAATTTATTCACAAGTATCAAGGCAAATCAGATCAACCGATTATTGGTCACTTTGGTCTTGGCTTTTACTCATCCTTCATGGTGGCACAAAAGGTAGAAATTGACACTCTCTCATACCAAGAAGGAGAATCAGCAGTCCACTGGACTTGTGATGGTTCCCCAGAGTTTACCCTAGAAGATTCACCCCGCACAATTCGCGGTACTACTATCACCCTCACCCTGCAAGGAGAAGAGGAAGAATTTTTAGAGTCAGCACGGATTAAAAATCTTGTCAAGACCTATTGCGACTTCATGCCAGTACCAATCAAAATGGATGGTGAAGTATTAAATAGGCAAAAAGCACCGTGGCGGGAGTCTCCTAGTGGCTTGAGTCAAGAAGATTATTTAGAGTTTTACCGTTACTTGTATCCTTTTCAGGAAGAACCGCTGCTGTGGGTGCATCTCAATACAGATTATCCCTTCATCATCAACGGCATTCTGTATTTTCCTAAGATGAAGCCAGATGTAGATGTTACCAAAGGGCAAATCAAACTATTTTGCAACCAAGTCTTTGTTAGCGACAACTGCGAAGAAATTATCCCACAATTTTTGATGCCAATGCGCGGTGTGATTGATAGCACCGATATTCCCTTGAACGTATCTCGCAGCGCATTGCAAGGCGATCGCACCGTGCGGAAAATAGGCGATTATATTGCTAAAAAGGTAGGCGATCGCCTTAAAGAACTCTACCGCGACAACCGTGAACAATACATCAGTGCTTGGAAAGACCTTGGTACCTTTGTAAAATTTGGTGTTCTCAACGACGAGAAATTTAAAAAGCAAATCGAAGACATCATCATCTTTCGCACCACAGCAGAAAAAGTGGGGAATAGCGAAACCGCTGCGGTTCAGGTTCAAACTAGCGAAGATGACGCTTGGCAAGATGTCACACCTTCCCCCGACTCTCAACCAACTTCCACCTCCCCATACACCACCCTCAAAGAATACCTAGAACGTAACAAAGAACGCCACGAAAACCGCGTTTTCTACAGCACCGATGAAGCAACCCAAGCCACATACATAGAACTACATAAAAATCAAGGCTTGGAAGTCCTGTTTATGGACTCCTTCATCGATACCCACTTTATTAACTTCCTAGAGAGGGAATATCAAGACGTTAAATTTACGCGGGTAGACTCAGACCTTGATAATACCCTGCTCGATAAAGATAAAGCCGGGGAAATAGTTGACCCCAAAACCAACAAAACCCGCAGCGAGACAATTAAAGAGTTATTCGAGAAATCCCTCAACAAACCTAGACTTAATATCCGCACCGAAGCATTGAAATCCGATGATCCTCAAGGTACACCACCTGCGATCGTCCTGCTACCAGAGATACTGCGCCGCCTGCGGGAAATGAACGCCATGATGCAACAGCAGTCAGCAGATTTCCCCGAAGACCACATTTTGCTAGTGAATACCGCCCACCCATTGATTCAAAATCTCACACATCTCAATCAAGGTAGTATCATTCAAGATGATGGTCAATCATCAACAAACCCGTTAGTAAACCTGATTTGCCAACACGTTTATGATTTGGCGCTGATGTCGCAGAAAGGGTTTGACGCTGAAGGAATGAAATCTTTTGTCGAACGTTCCAACGAAGTACTCACCAAACTGACAGAACAAGCCAGTAGGTAGAAACAGTAACCCATTCTTAAAAAAGCGACGCGGGGATGGGGAGACGCGGGGACGCGGGGACGGGGAGACACGGAGAAAATTTCTCCCTCATCTCCCCCACCTCCCCCACCTCCCCTTTCAAGGGTAGGTTTTTCATATTCAGTCTGAAAAAGCCTATTTTTCCGTTCCGAAATCTTTCTCCGCGTCCCCGTGTCCCCGCGTCTCCGCGTCAACCAAAATGCGAAATCTAAAAAACCTACCCATAAGAGCCTCCCTCATCTCCCATACTTCGACTGCTTCGACTACGCTCAGCACAAGTCCGCTCAGTACAAGTTCCCAATTCCCATTCCCCAAGCTCTAAAATAGAAAGGTTGTATTAAAGTCAAAACAGGAGATAGTTGAAATGTCTCGCCGCTGTGAACTCACTGGTAAAAAGGCAAATAACGCCTTTGCAATTTCTCACTCCCACCGCCGTACAAAGCGCCTTCAGCAAGTCAACCTGCAAAGCAAGCGCGTTTGGTGGCCAAGTGGTAATCGCTGGGTAAGACTCAAGCTGTCTACCAAAGCAATCAAAACCCTGGAAATCAGAGGGTTAGAAGCAATGGCAAAAGAAGCTGGTATCAACCTAAACCATTACTAGAAACAACAAGCATTGCACAGACGCGCCATGGCGCGTCTTTAACCGAAAGATTTGCATTGCGATCGCAAATTCAATTGCTATAAATCCTATATATTTTTCCCTTTTACCTCCCCATCACAGGGAGGTTTTTAATTACTTAATAAGCTAATCTGCCTTTAACTTGCATAATCCTTTGCCTCAGAAAGACGCGGGGACGCGGGGAAGGGGAGACGCGGGGATGCAATTTGAATGATTATTAGCTTACTACTTTGCATTCAATTGACATGTTTTCTTTAACAGATGGGTATTATAAGCCTACTCCGCTAACAATATCTTCATAAAATTGTTTTCAAAAAAAAATCTAGATCCGCAAATTTACTGTAACTTCATGGTATTAACATCCCTCAATTTTAATAATTTAACAATTTGATATAAATCAGTATTTTCCTAATGCAACTGAACAATTGATCAATGATATAACCTTAAAAACCGCATTTTGCCGTGACCAAAATTATTAATTATTTAGTGTAAAAAATGCATTAAACACAAAAATCCTCTTATCTTTTTGACTGCGAAATTACTTTGCAGGCATGATTAACAACATCAAAAAATCTCATATACCAATACAAAATACTTGACAGGGAAGCAACTATGACTCGAAAACGTCAACTAGTCAAGGCGATTCAAAAGTTATTCACACAAATTTTTCAGCAGTCTATCTCTGCAATTAAAAAGCAGATTCTTTGGCTACTGCGAACCTTATTTAATACTAAAAAAAGACGCAGCCTAGCAAATGCTGGTTTTGTGTTGCCTACAGTGGCAATGGTGGCATTAGTAGTAGTTTTGTTGACAACTGCAATTTTATTTCGGTCTTTTGAACGAGCAAAAAATGCTAGTAATGTTCGAGTGAATGAGGCTACTCTGCAAGCTGCTGTCCCTGCCTTAGAAAGAGCTAAAGCAAAAATCACTGAACTGTTTGCTGACCCCACTTTGCCACGTGCTGTCCCATCAAACGCAACATTCTACAATACTTTAACTTCTAAACTTCCAGCCTATACATTGGGTGATGAAACTCCCATAACCCTGACTTATGACATTGACAAAGATAATACAGTTGAAGAAAGTACATCTTTAGAAAATCAAGAAAATCTGAAAACAGCTTGGAAATTTCCTGCCGATACAGACAATAATGGCAAATTTGATAGCTTTATTCTCTACTCCATCTACTTACGCACTCCCCCCCAAACTGGGATTACCCAAACCAGAAAGAGAATACCACTAGATGCCAGAACCCCTCCTATGCTACCAGCCAAAGCAGGCGGAGCTTGTGATTCGGCAGGTGAGACTAGTGCCAGCTTAGTAGGCGCTTCTGGTTGGTATAAGCTACCAACTGGCGAATTGAAAAAAAGCTTCTTCGTATATACCGCAACAGTTCCCATTAGTAGTTTAGGTGGTCTTGATACAACCAAATATGAAGAGTATCGAGGTAATAAGGGCTTCTCTGCTTTAGAAATGCAACAAGACCGCAGTCAAGTTCCTATTACCAATAATGCTGTTGTTTATGAGGATGACTTAGATATTACACCCGGCCCTAGATTCCGTTTGAATGGACGTATTTTCACTAACAGTAATTTATTCACTGCTAAAACTAATCAGGATATAACCTTATTTCAGGTTAGTAGTAGATATTCTTGTTATTACGAACGAGAAAATGGCAAAATAGTTGTTGGCGGGAATATTGGAACTAGTAACCCAATCAGCACAAGTGATGTAGGTGGAACTCAGGTACATTTATTTAAAGAAAATGATACACCTAACACAACTTTATCTTTTGCATCTACTAATAAATCCACCTCAAATAAATCGAATGAAATTGCCTATAATAGTCAAGCTTATGCTCAACGCATAGACTTATTAGTGAAGGCACAATTAGTTAATGCCAGTACTACTGATCCTGACGAAATCCAAACTAATATAACTAAGCGAATTGCAAACGATCCCAGCTTAAGCGCGAGTAAAGTACGTCAAGAAGAATTGGAAAGTTGGTTCCGTAAACGTACTCGGCGTGTACCATTTAGAGAAGTAAATTATGGTACTTCTGGTATTCAAAAATCTGCTGGTGTGGACTACACCACAGCAGATGCAGCTACCTTTATGAAAGGTTCTGGTAATACACTACGTCCAATGGATAGCTGGATCTATCCAACGGATACTAATACAACACTGACGTTAGAAACAGGACAGCTACCTACTAGAGATCCAGACATTGTAGATAATACTCCCGTCATAGAAACAGACTTAGGCGATCGCATCGTAGTAGGTAACAATCTGCCTGAACTCAAATGGGACGGCACAAAATTTGTCGGAGAGGATGTTCCCGAAACCATCACTGGTGTGAAATGGACAGGTAGCACTACCAAAGATCGTACTCGTACCACTCGCGTTAGACAGTTATCAGATTTGGGGGTGACTGGACGTGACGGATTCTGGGAAATTTCGGCTGCTTCACCCCGCGCTGATGTTCTTAGTGTAGTTGGGGGACTGCGAGTAATTACAGGTGCAGGAACATATAGAAGGACGGGTTCAGGACTACCTGCTACTGCTTCATCATTAGTAGTTTGGCCTGACACTATGCCTATGCTTGTACCCGATGCTGACGATCCTCTGGATGCCAGTAAACAAAAGCGTGGTGATTTGGTGATGCGTGCCACAGCAGTTTATCACTACAACCATGATTCTTATGCTCCTCAAGCAGCTACAGCAGATAATTATCAAACACCCGTAGCCTGCGTCAGTAGCTACTACAACCCTACTAATCAAACGACAGCAACTACAAACACCTACGATCCCCTTGATCCCGCAACAGCAGCAGCTTCCAACAATGGGATCGTTTATGAAATTTCCGAAACAACATCTGATGAAGTAACTAGAGGGCAGACGTTAACCAGTGGACTATTTACAACTACTGCGACGAATGCTGATGATGTAACAAACACTGCTGTAGATTTGCTTGATCGCCTAAAATATCAAGCCAACTTGAAATTTCCCAACGGTCGTTTTGTAAATCCGCTACTGCGGCAAGCACTAGAAAAAGCAACAGATAAAGACCTCACTCTATCTGAACAATCAGCAATTGATTCCACAATCTGTGCAATAGAAATTGCTGATGGGACTCTTGATCCGAGTGAAACTTACATTCCTAATGGTGCAATCAAGGAAACTACATTTCTTGATGCTAGACAAATTAAGGCTATAGATAAAGGTGCTGGATTAACTGGAAACTACAATCTAGAAGTTGAACAGCGCCAACCATTAGAAATTCGTGCCACTGTCATAAACTTAGGTGATTCAAGTCTGGGTGGGCTACGCAAAACTTCAATCACTGGTATTTGGTCTAACGAATATCTGTTGCCTAATAGTGGCATCATCTATGCCTCTCGTGAGGATGCTCAAAAAGATGCTAGTGACTTAACCAGTGAAAATATAAGCGCCAGTGACTATAGGCTCGATCCGGAGCGGCGACCCAACGCCATTATGTTGATTAATGGCAGTGACTTGAGTCGCCAGAACGATTACAGGGCAGAAGAAAAAGGCTTAATTTTTGTAACTGATCTGCCAGCTTATGTCAAAGGCAATTTTAATCTGCACACCAAGCAAGAATTTAAAGGTACGGGTCTTTTACCTCTTCCAAGTGATTCTACTTACGATAGTAAATTTTACACTCGTGCTGAGGCAGATCGCGATCCTAACTTTGCCTGTCGTCCTAGTGACCCTAGACTACCCAATTGCACAACTGGCGAAAGCTGGCGACCAGCATCAGTGATTGCCGATGCTGTCACTTTGTTATCTGATAACTTCCGCTATGGTTTCCGCAATGAGGGTGATTACGATCTGCGAAATAACCAAGGCAGTGACCCTAACCTAGTACTCAAACGATTGAAGCAGGGTTTCTGGAATAACAACTTCGTCACTTCATCTAATTTCTTCACTGCATCTAATGATGATTCCTACTATAGAGGTACTCCCACTGCTACTGATTCGGCAATTTATAACAGTTCTTACTTAAATAACTTCGTCACGCCCATTCAGCGTCGAGGAACTTTCCCAGAGTATGTCATGGAGATGTGCTTCAAGATACCAGTTTCGGAATGTGGAGCAACTGATTGGTATATTGGTTTAGATAATGATAATGACCAAACCAATGATAAAGATCCAACCAATGGTTTGAAGCTAGCAGATATCAAAAAAAAATCTAGTGATAGTGACGTAATAAATGCTGCAAAAACCAAACTATTAGCTGGTACTACCGCCCAACCGCCAAGGGCTGGTTTTGAACGATTTGCCCGCCGGGTTGCGTTCAAACGAAGTAGTTCTGGAAAACTGGTTAATAGTTCTAATGCTGAGTTTACCGCTTTTAATCAAACTACTCCCGTTGTATTAGGTATAAAAACAGTATCTGGAAATAAAGTGGTAGACTCTTTTACTGGTAGCACCATACCTGAGACAGCGGATAATGCGCTATGGTTTGCAACCACAACAAGTACTTCTACTACTTCGCCAGCATTCAACACCAGTGAGATAAAATACGATAACACTCGTCGTCTATTCTTCAGGTATCCCCAAGTACCAGGTGCTTCCGTTTCTTCGCAGAGGGATTTTCCTGGAAGCACGATGACATTTACAAGGGATGAGTATTTCCAACCGTTATTAGAACCTGTTTTACAATTACAAGTAACGAGCGCAGCACCTCAAGATCAAGATTACGCGAGTTTAGCAGGATCATCATTATCCAGTCTTGTAAAAAATACCAGGTGGTTGTCTAAGGCAAGTGAAACAACTTTTAATCTAGTAATTGCGGCTGGTGATACTCCTGCCCGCGTGGGTACAACAACGCCGACTACTTACGAAATCAATGGAGGTTTGCATAACTTTGCACGCTTCTTAGAAAACTGGGATGGAGTAAATGCCAATATCAGCGGTTCATTCATCCAATTTAAACGTAGCATCTACGCCACTGCACCATTCCAAGCTCTTGTCAGATCAGGGCCAGCAACTGCTCCTGCAACCTCTTCTGACCCTAATGCTCTTTCCGCTACTGCCAATAATAGTATCTTTATTAGAGCTCTAAATTCTGCAAGACCTGGTTATACATCAGATAGTACTTTTGTAGGTACTAGTGGTGCTGGGGAAGCGCCTTATTATATGCCCCCTAACCGTAACTGGGGTTTTGATGTAGCCTTATTGTCCCAAAATCCAGACTTGTTTGCTCAGCGCTTTGTCATTCCAGCATCAGATCCTCCTAATGAATACTACAGAGAAGTAGGTCGGGATGACCTTTGGGTGAAAACTCTCTTATGTGCTGTGCAAACTCAAACTACAGATGGGTTTGATACCGCAGATAGTACTTACTTTGGCAGTAGTTTAAAATTTGCACTACCGACAACTGAACGTCCTAGTAACTGCAAGCTCCAACCATCCTGAAGTGTCTGAATAGATAAATAGACCAAGTTAACAGATTTAACCTCCACTCCTTTCCTAGTAAGCAATGGGTGTAGTCAACTCGTACTACACCCAATCACAAGAGGAACTAACTATGAACTCATACCAACAGCAAAAATCATCTGTCCAGTCCAGCCAGTCTGGTTTTACTATTGTTGAGTCATTGGTGGCGATACTAGTAGCTGCTATTTTACTAACTGCGATCGCACCTGTGTTGGTCATATCAACAGCAACTCGTGTGCAAGCCAGACGAGTAGAACTAGCAACTGAAGCAGCTAAAGCCTTCATTGATGCTATTAAGGCTAAAACAGTTTCAGATCCGGCAATCACCGTCACACTAGCTGCTAGTACAACTAGAACTGTATCTAGCTCAACTAGTGACTATTTACTCAGTAGTGGGTCAGTTCCTACCGCTAGCACTGGTCTGTATTGCTTTAACAAAAATGGTAGCCTTGCTAACCCCGACTGTACTAGCGATCTGTTTTACATTCAGGCTATGCGCCTTGCTGTTACAGGTACTGACCCTGATAAAGGTCAAGGTTATCGTTTGGGAATTCGGGTATATCGTTCAGATGCTTTCATTGGTGCTGGCTCTTTGACTAGTGGAAAAAAAGCAGCAACATTCACCGGGGGACTAGGCGATCGCAAGACGCCAGTAGTGGAAATGACTACTGAAATTGTCAGAGGTCAACCCTCCTATAGGGCTTTGTGCGATCGCCTTGGTGGTTGTTAACCATAATTATCCCAGCAAACGTAAATGATTTTATGACTCAGTACCCGTCACTCAGGAGAACTCTACCAAAATGAAGATATTGAGGTGGCTGTTAATTGCTCAGCTAAGACCCTCTCACAAGCAAAATAAAAATAGTGGGTTTACCCTCATTGAACTACTTGTAGCTATGGTATTAGCATTCCTTGTAATCACCCCATTATTAGGCTTTATGATTGGCGTTTTAAATACTGACCGCCAAGAACAAGCCAAAGCAAACTCTGAGCAAGAAATTAAAGCGGCGCTTGATTATATCGCTCGTGATCTTCAACAAGCTCTGTATATATACGATGACACAGGGATTGCAGCTATCAACTCTCAAATTCCTGCGGTAACAAATGGGGTTCCAGTTTTAGTATTTTGGAAACGAGAATTTACCAAAGAAGCTGTTGAGATTAAAAATAGTGCTGATGTAGTTCAATTTAAAGACGATTCTTTTGTGTACTCTTTAGTAGCTTATTATCTAATTAAAGATAATAGTTCTACGTGGTCTCAAGCTGCCCGCATCGCTAGATGGCAAATTAGAGATGGCGTGACAAATAGCACTGGTAGTAATTGTACTGGATTTCCTACAACCGAAAAATATAGTCTATGTCCAGATAAAGGTTTTAAATCATTAAACTTGTCACAAAAAGGTACAACATTAGAAGAAAAAATGAATAGTTGGACAAATAGTTTGACAACAGGGGAAACTTACAATCAAAATCCCTTAGTTTTAGTTGATTTTGTAGATCAAACAACAACAGCGCAGGAAACCCCAACAACAACAGCAACAATAACTTGCCCTAACACCAACTTTAAACAAGTTCCGGCAGCAGCAACTCTTACCAGGAGAAGCTTTTATGCTTGTGTAGATTCAGTTAGTGCAGATGATAGAAGTGCTGCTGAAGTTTATTTAAGGGGGAACGCGCAAGCTCGCCTAATACAAAATGATGACACTAAGATACGTTACGCTCAGAACAAATCTAGTTATTTCCCAAGCGGAAGCATCAAAGTGCAAGGACGTAGCTTCATCTTTAGTAAATAGCTTATATCTTTAGTAAAGCTTAATATTAAGTAAGATAATATGCCGAATGTTCCTAATTCAAAACTATTAGTTTATTTCCAGTTACACAGCCATAAAATAAAATTCAAGCAGCAATATTTAGTCAATAAACACAATACCAATGGTTACAATCAACAACATGCTGGATTTACTTTAATAGAAGTTATAGCAGTAGTTCTCATGATTGGAATTTTAGCAGCGATCGCCGCCCCTAGTTGGTTTACTTTTTTGAACAGACAGCGAATCAATAAGGCTAACGATGTTGTTTTAGGTGCGCTACAAGAAGCACAGCAAGAAGCTAAAAAGAAAAAACTTAGTTATAGTGCCAGTTTTACAACCGATAGTAGTACTAAAGTTCCACGAATTGCTATACATCCAAAGGATTCTACACCTAATAATTTCTGGCGTGATTTAGGTGGAGATTTAGGAATTAAACCAGGACAAATATTACTTGGTACTAATCTTACTAACATAAACACTACTGGTGCTTCTAACACATACGCTTCCAGTTTTGATAGCAGCGCACCACAAACAATCACTTTTGATTACATGGGTATCTTAGCAACTAAGACTAATGGTAATGCTCCTGATACGGGTTTAAAAGTTTTAGTAGCTATACCTCAAGCGGGAACTACCGTTGCTACTAATGTTAAGCGATGTGTGATTGTCAGTACTCTTCTGGGATCAATGCGAACAGCAAGAGACGCTGATTGTAACTAAATAAGTTATGTTAATGATAGATTTATGTCAATAATTACGTAAAAATACGGTACATTAAACTGCACCTGAAAGAGCAAAATTGTAACATTAGGTGCAGTTTTCTGCTTTTATATATTTGTTGTTTGTTATTAAACAATTAGCTACACATTACACTGTGTTAAATTTGTAGCAATTACTGAACATCCTCAAAAAGTGCCTTCACACAATATATCTTTTGACAGATGACTGAAAGCCTTGATTTTACTGTAGCTATACCAACTTATAACGGTGCGGGTCGTTTACCTGAACTATTAGAACGATTGCAAAATCAGATTAATACAGAAAATTTCTCCTGGGAAATTATAGTTGTAGATAACAACAGTACTGATAATACTGCTCAAGTTGTCCAAGCTTATCAACAAAATTGGCAATGTCCTTATCCTTTAAGGTATTGCTTTGAAGAACAACAAGGAGCAGCTTACGCTCGTAAAAAGGCTGTTGGAGTTGCTTCAGGTAAATTAATAGGTTTTCTAGATGATGATAACTATCCAGTATCCAATTGGGTAGCCGCAGCTTATGCTTTTGGTCAAAAGTATCCTCATGCAGGAGCTTATGGTAGCCAAATTCATCCTGAATGGGAAGTAGAACCGCCGGAAAATTTTCAGCGACTCGCCCCATTTTTAGCAATCACAGAAAGAGGCAATTTACCGCTACTATATGAAGCTAAAAAAAGGTTATTACCTCCTTCTGCCGGACTTGTTGTTAGACAAGAAGCTTGGTTAGCAAGTGTACCAAAACAGCCTATTTTAACTGGTAGAGCTAATGGTAATATGCTCACAAGCGAAGACTTAGAAATGCTTTCTTACATCCAAAAAGCAGGATGGGAAGTTTGGTATAACCCAGAGATGGAAATTTATCACCGAATACCAAAATCTCGTTTACAAAGAGAATATTTGATACCCTTTTTTAGAGGTATTGGACTTAGCCGTTATGTTACTAGAATGGTAAATGTTAAACCTTTTTATAAACCAGTTGCCTTTTTAGCTTACATCGTTAATGACTTACGTAAAATTACTTTTCATTTACTTAGATATAGGAATAAACTAAAAAGCGACTTAGTTGCTGCTTGTGAAATGCAATTATTCTTAAGTAGCTTAATTAGTCCTTTTTATTTGTGGAAAAATGGCTATTTAGAAACTAATAATAAGTAATTAACATATAAACTTATGAATCAACAAAATATAGATGTTACCTTAGCTATTCCCACGTATAATGGGGCGACTCGTTTACCTACAATTTTAGATAAAATTTTGGCTCAGACGGGAGTTGAGCATCTAAAGTGGGAAATCGTCATTGTAGATAACAACAGTTCTGATAATACAAAAGAGGTGGTTGAGAGTTATCAAAAAAATTGCGATCGCAATTTTTCAATCAGATACTTTTTAGAAACCGAACAGGGAGTTGCTTTCGCAAGACTACGTGCAGTACGCGAAGCCAGAGGCCAGCTAATTGCATTTTTAGATGATGATAATTTACCTGCTCCTGATTGGTTAGCAGAAGCATATAAATTTGGCGAGGAACATCCTCAAGCAGGGAGTTGGGGTGGTCAAATTCATGGTGATTTTGAAGTAAAACCGCCAGAAGAATTTAAAAGAATTCAAGCTTTTTTAGCAATTAGAGAACATGGGCCAGAACCATATATATTTGATGCAGATAATTTAAGACTTCCCGCTGGTGCAGCCCTAGTAGTTCGTAAACAAGCATGGTGTGATCATGTCCCACAAAGACCTGCGTTGATTGGTAGATTACCTGGTATTTCGGTACAAGGTGGTGATGACTATGAAGCATTACTTCACATACACAATGCTGGTTGGCAAATTTGGTATAATCCCACCATGCATACTTACCATCAAATCCCCCATTGGAGATTAGAGAAAGATTATTTATTAACCTTAGCTCGTGGCTATGGCTTGTGTACTTGCCAGTTACGCTTTATTCAATCTAAAAATTGGCAAAAACCAATCATATTTGTTAAAACTATCTTAGGTAATTTACGCCGCATATTGGAACATACCATTAAATATCGAAATAATTTAGATAATGATCTTATAGCGCTTTTTGAAATAGAATTTTATTGGGGTAGCATGATTAGCCCTTTCTATTACTTAAAGTCTTATTTGAGTAAGGTGAGAACAACTAATATAAATCATGATTAAATTAGACAGGACTGTGCCAACAATTTCTGTAATTATCCCAGCTTATAATAGTGAAAAAACTATTAAAGCCACCATTGAATCTGTTCTTCAGCAAACCTTTACTAATTTTGAGTTAATTATTATCAATGATGGTTCGCAAGACTTGACATTAGATATCATCTCACAATTTGAAGACACAAGAATAAAAGTGTTTTCCTTCGATAATGCAGGTGGCAATGTTAGCCGTAATCGAGGATTAAAATATGCAATTGGAGAGTTTGTCAGTTTTTTAGATGCAGATGATATCTGGACAAATGATAAGCTTGCCAGCCAACTAAAAAGTCTACGAGAAAATCCACATGCAGCTGTTGCATATAGCTGGACTGATTATATTAATGAAAATGGTCATTTCGTATTTTCAGGTAGACGGACTAATGCATGTGGAGATGTTTATGAAAATTTATTGATATCTAATTTTTTAGAGAATGGTTCCAACCCTTTAATTCGTAGAGAAGCTTTAATAGATTTAGGTGGCTTTGATGAATCTCTACTTGCTGCTCAGGATTGGGATATGTGGTTGCGATTAGCCTGCAAGTTCGAGTTTGTATGCGTACAATCTGTACAAATTCTATATAGAATAAGTGCTAATTCAGTTTCTTCTAATCTTCTTAGACAGGAAACAGCCTGCTTACAGTTGCTGGCAAGAGCGTATCAAGAAAGACCATCAGCGCTTAAACAAAACTGGAATACAAGTCTTGCTAATTTATATAAATATTTAACTTGTAAAGCATTGCAGAAACCAGTTAATCGACAAAAAGGTTTAACTGCTGCTAAATTTTTATGGAATTATGTTTTTTATGATTCTACTAGGCTAGAGCGTACAACTTTTACTTTAAAATTGTTACTTAAAATTATTGTAATTCTTACCCTCCCTACTCTGCTTTACAGTATCAATAATCAACATGAAAAAAGAAGTCAACATACTGAAACATCGCTGAAAATCTGGGTAGCTGAAAACAGAACATAAGTTAAAAATTCATAATTAAAGGCATTTATCCTACGGTAAGCAAGCTACAGACGGTAATTGAAATCCAGACTGAAAATGATTTTACATATAAACATAAAAATTTTAAGTTCTTAGATTTCTGATAAAAATGGACATTATATAAAGTGTATTTACTATGTTTATTTAATGTAAAAAAGATTTTTCATAATCGCTCTAATCGTGGTTTCACGCTGGTAGAGACTTTGGTTGTTGTTGTAGCTATTGGTATACTAATTGGTCTAGGGCTACCTAATTGGCTAGCTTTTGTGGAAACGCGCCGCCTTAATACTGCTCAAAGTGAAATTTACCATGCTATGCGTCAAGCCCAAAGCCAAGCTAAGAAAGAAAAATTGACTTGGCAAGCTAGCTTTCGTGAACATAATGGAATTGTTCAATGGGCTGTTCACCCTGCTACAGTCAACCCATCTGCTGCTCATTGGAATAAGCTAGACACTAATGTGCGCTTAGATGAGGAAACAACCTTGCGAGAGTCAGATGGCATTAGGCAAATTCAATTTGATTACAGAGGTAGTGTCAAGCAACCACCGTTAGGACGGGTAACACTATCTAGTAAATATACTGGTAAGGCTAAGCGTTGCGTTTATATTTCCACAATTCTAGGGGCAATCAGAATGGAGAAGGAGCATAATAGAGCTAACAGCAGTGGAGATTATTGCTATTAATATATTTGTTAGTTTATTCAAGCAAGGTATTACGTGCTGAAATCACCAACAATTCAGAAACAGCACTTAATTATTTTTACTCGCTATCCAGAACCAGGGAAAACCAAAACTCGATTGATACCTGTTTTGGGTAATGTTGGCGCTGCTAATCTGCAACAGCAGATGACGGAACATACGGTACTTCAGGCTAGGGAATTGCAGAAGGAAACTGCCATATCCCCAGAAGTGCGGTTCGCTGGTGGGAATGTGCAGCTGATGCAAGACTGGTTGGGATTGGGTTTGGTTTACCAGCCTCAAAGTGGAGGTGATTTAGGCGATCGCATGATCAAATCCCTAGCCGATGCCTTAAAATCTGGTGCAGAATATGTAATTATCATTGGCACAGATTGCCCTGAGTTGAACGCTCAAATTCTCGCAACAGCCTTTGAACAACTGCATACTCATGATTTGATCCTTGGCCCTGCAATCGACGGTGGTTATTACTTAATTGGTTTGCGACAACCAATCGCAGAGTTATTCGCTAACATCGAGTGGGGAACCAATCAAGTATTCCAACAAACTATGGGCATTGCTGAGAAGCTTAATTTGTTACATTGGGAATTGCCTGTTTTGGCTGATGTTGATCGACCTGAAGATCTACCGATTTGGCAGCCTTTTGCAAAATAATTCATTCTTCTTCCCCTGTGTTCCAACCTAAGTACGTATCTTAAAATACAAAGTTTTTTCTGAGGACACCGTACATTATAGATGCTACTGTGGTGTAGTTTAAAACCAGAGTGTAGATAGTCTTAAGTAGTTTACAGTCTGCTTTGTGTTTCCACATAGATAACAGTTACGGTCATGGGAACAATATTCAAGTAACTTTAAATATGACAATCACTCTGATTCACAGCCAGATTGGAAAACTATGGTTAATCGTTTCACTTCTGTAAGCGCTGCCTTCACACTCAAGGTAGTTGGAATAATCTGCATTTTGTTGTTTTTTGCTGACTTTGTGGTTTTTCTGTTGGACTTCAGCCCCACCAATAAACAATCACAAATTGTTTTAGCAACAGCACTAGTTGATCGAGGAATAGTACCTTTAATCGGACTAGGATTGCTATTTGCTGCATATTGGATTGATAGTGCAGATGCAGTTAGCGATCGCCCACAAGGAGTAGATCTAAGATTTCCAGCTTTGATCCTATCAAGCGTTTTAGGGTTGATGTTCTTGCTGATATTTCCGTTGCACTTAAACAATGTGCGTCAATTTAGCACTCAAACAGTAACTCAAATTACTCAAAGAGCAGATTTGCAAGAAAATCAACTCAAAGCAGAACTAAACCAGGTGTTAACTCAATTGCAGACAACACTGAATACTGAACAAGGAAAAGCTCAGATAGAGCAGTTCCGAAACCAAGCCAGACCTCAGTTGAAAACCCAGATTAATGACCTGCTAAAAGATGAAAAGAAATATAAGCAAGCACTTGATAACCCTCAAGTTGCTCCTGAGTTGAAAGAACTACTCAAGAAAGTGAAAGCAGCTCCCCAGGAACTTGACAAAGAACTTGACAAATTAATCGCGCAGGTAACAGATCCTCAAGGACGTGCGACTCAAAAAGCAAATCAACAATTGAATCTAATTCGCACTCAAAAGGAAGCAGATGAAAAACAAGCTAAAGATGGTGCTTGGAAATCAGGACTGCGAATTGGTATTAGCAGTTTGCTATTGTCCATCGGTTACATCGTCATCGGTTGGATAGGATTGAGAGGTATGGGTGCTTTACAAAGTGGTACACGTAAAGCAACCGCACGTTAATGCAATATTAATCAGGCAGTAGGATGCATCTAACAATTGTTAACGGCTCATACTGCCACACTTTGTCATAGAAAGTGGGGAGTGGGGAGTAGGAAGTAGGAAGTAGAATGTTTTCAATTTATATACTGACATATAACGAAGAATTAGATATAGCTGCTTGTATTGAATCGGCGATGCTATCAGATGACATTATTGTTGTGGATTCATGTAGTAGCGATCGCACTATAGAAATCGCTAACCAATATCCCATCCGCGTTGTCCAACATGCTTTTGAGAGTCACGGACGCCAACGCACGTGGATGTTAGAATCTATCCCCCCAAAGCATGAATGGGTATATATTCTTGAAGCCGATGAGCGCATGACACCAGAACTATTTGCTGAATGTCAACAGGCGATGCAGAACTCAGACTACATCGGTTATTACGTCGCCGAACGCGTGATGTTCATGAATAGTTGGATTCGCTACAGCACTCAATATCCCCGTTATCAAATGCGGCTTTTTCGCCATGGTAAAGTATGGTTTACCGACTACGGGCATACTGAGCGAGAAGTTTGTAACGGTACAACCAGCTTTTTAACAGAAACTTATCCTCATTACACTTGCAGTAAAGGCTTGAGCCGCTGGATTGATAAGCATAACCGTTACTCTACAGATGAAGCGAAAGAAACATTATATCAGTTAGAGCAAGGAAAAGTTAATTGGCTAGATTTATTCTTTGGCAAGTCGGAAGTTGAAAAACGACGCGCTTTAAAAGATTTGTCTTTGCGCTTACCTGCTAGACCCTTTCTTCGCTTTTTATATATGTATTTTCTCTTGGGTGGCTGTTTGGACGGACGCGCCGGTTTCGCTTGGTGTACATTGCAGGCATTCTATGAGTATCTAATTTTGCTGAAAGTCTGGGAAATGCAGCATCTACCCAAACCTATACTCAAATGGGGAGTTGGGAGTGGCACTTCGACTTTGCTCAGTGATCGGGAGTAGGGGAAGAGGAATTTTTATGCTCTGGTTGTGGGTTTTGTTTATAGGGGTCTAGCTGAGAAAAATTTGGGCACTGCTAGGCGATCGCAAAATTAGCTGTTGTATGGAATTTAGGGGATGGGCATCTTGCCTATCCCTTCAATTTTTAATTTTTCTTCCCAATTCCCTATTCCCCCTTCCATAAATTAATATTTTTAACAGAGCTTTTTCATAAAAGTAGTTCTGCTGATATGTTAAGCCCTTCACCAAATAAAACAACTTCTCAGTTTGACTAGTCGTGCTTTCACAATTACGAGCAGCTGTTGATTGAGCGCGGTAGGATCAGTAATAACTAAGAGGCTTGCAACAATCATTTACAAGTCTTACAAAGAAAAGTAACGCCCTGGAAAACTAACCAGCTATTAGCTGGTCGTAACATGCGTATATGTACGTCTAAGGAAACATAGCTGGATTTCCAGTAAAAGCACATAATTTGGGTGGCAACAACCAGGTTGCTTACTTTATTGAAAAATGACTTACGGCATCTTCTACCTGAAGTAGTGTTTTCCCGATTTGATGGATTGGCTGGTATGAATACTGATAGTAAAAGTTCCTCTAGCTTAAAAAAGGAGAATCAGAGCTTGGTAATTGATCGCCTGAAACAGGACTTAAAAAATGACCTGATTGCTGGTTTGTTGGTAGTTATTCCCCTAGCAACTACCATCTGGCTGACGATTACCATTGCTAACTGGGTAATTAATTTTCTGACTCAAATTCCCAAACAACTGAATCCCTTTGATGGGATGCATCCCATTATAGTAAATATACTGAATTTATTAGTAGGACTAGCTGTACCACTACTAAGTATTCTGGTAATTGGCTTGATGGCTAGGAATATTGCTGGGCGGTGGTTACTAGATTTGGGTGAGCGGCTATTACAGGCGATTCCTCTGGCAGGACAAGTATATAAAACTCTCAAGCAGCTTTTAGAGACATTACTTAAAGACTCTAATGGTAGGTTTCGCCGTGTAGTTTTGGTAGAGTACCCCCGTAGAGGAATTTGGGCGATCGCTTTTGTGACTGGTGCAATTAGTACTGAGATTCAAGCCCAGATACCTCACGCGATGCTGAGTGTTTTTATTCCCACCACCCCAAACCCCGCTACTGGATGGTATGCGGTAGTTCCAGAGGATGAGGTAGTAAACCTCTCAATGTCGATTGAAGACGCTTTTAAAATCATCGTCTCTGGTGGCATTGTCGCCCCCAATACACCCCTGGTTTTTCCTAAAGAGTGCAACCTGGAAGTGAAACACGACCAGACAAGCCAGCATATCATCCCTGTTGAAGAAACTTAAAGCTAATGAGCAAAGTCAGCAGCAAGTAGATGATCTACTTGTTTGATTGTGTCAAAATTGATAAGCTTCTAAGTCCGCTGCTGTTAGTTAATCAGTTTTCTCTAAGTCACCCCCTCACTTTTATGCAACCCCGTAAACCCCAGCAAATTGCCCGCGAGTTGGCGCTTTTAAGCCTGAGCCAACTGCCAGTCAACCCCAAAAAATTAGACCAACTGCAAGATGATCAACTAGTATCCAAACTAGTACTAGGAGCAGTACGTACTCTGACCTCAGAAGTCCAAGACACCCTAGATAATGCCGCAGGTGAGCTGCAACGTAGTAACGATCGCCTCCTAAGTAGCCAAACTCGTGCTTCCGATATCAATAGTGCAAGAACAATGCTCAAAGAAGCGATCGAATGCACTCAAACAGCAATCAATAAGCTAGGTACAGCAATTGAGTTTCCAGAATTGATTCAGCTTGCTAATCAAGACAAGGGAGTTCGCAATTACGCCAAAGAGATTGTAATTACAGTTAATGAAAATCGTCATGTTATAGATGAACTGATTTCCACCGCCTTAGTCGATTGGCAAGTAACTCGTCTGGCCCAAATCGACCGGGATATCCTGCAAATCGCTGTAGCAGAAATGAAATTTTTAGGTGTTCCAGATAGCATCGCCATTAACGAAGCAGTGGAACTCGCCAAACGCTACAGTGGAGATGAAGGTCATCGATTTATTAATGGTGTTCTGCGTCGAGTTACAGAACAGAAAAAAACTGCATAGTGTTTTATTCTCATAATTTGCATAACAACTGAGTACTGCTGCAATGGTTTTTAATTGGTTCCGTCGTCAACATAACGATTCCTCTGATACCCCAGCCGATCAGAAACAGGAAGAAACTCCGGTACAAGAACCCCAACCAGAGCCAGTGCCAACGGCAGAAACAGCACCAGAAACAGGCGCAGATTTGTTGGCATTTGCTAAAGCTGCCTACAAAAATATTCAGCAAAAACAATCCCAAACAGTAGAAACTCCGCCTGATTCAGCAACTACACCAGAATTACAAACCGCTGAAGTAGAAATCATCCAAGAAGCACCAATAACTGAGATAGCACCCGAGGTAATTGAGGAAGTTGTTGCTACTTCAGAACCAGTGGAGTCGGAAGCGACAGTTCTTGAGAAAAGTACTGATGCAGATGAGGAAAATACACAAAATTCCGCAGTAACGGTAATTGCTGAGGAGTCAGATGTTTCTAGCTCAGAAATAACGGTAAGTGAACCAGAAACATCACAGACAACACAAGTAACTCCAGCAAGTTTATCTTTTCTAGAAAGAGCTAAAGCAGAACGGCAAGCAAAACAAGAACGATTGATAGCCAGTGCTGTTGAAGTCTCCGAACCAGAGGTAATGCAGCCAGTAGCGGCAACTACATCAACTACCACACAACAGACAACAGAGGAAATTCCCGGACTGGTATTTGATGAGGGGTTTGTATGGTCAGCAGAAGTTTTAGCTGCTCAAGGTAGGCGTGCCCAAGACGTTTCTATTGAAGAAATTACTTGGCTGAAAAAGCTGCGGCAAGGATTAGACAAAACTCGTCGTGGCATCCTCAACCAACTCAAATCAATTGTTGGGCAAGGGCCGCTTAATCAAGCAGCTGTAGCCGAAATTGAATCATTGCTTTTGCAAGCGGATGTGGGTGTAGAGGCAACAGACCATATCATCAATGCTTTACAGCAAAAATTACGGGAAGAAATTACCCCACCAGAACAGGCGATCGCTTACTTAAAACAAATCCTCCGCGATATGCTGGATACACCCAGCCAAACAACCTATAAAGCTAGTTTTGCCCCAGAAAAAGAAACCTTGAATATTTGGTTAATCACTGGAGTCAATGGTGCCGGTAAAACTACCACTATCGGCAAAATTTCTCACCTCGCACAAAAATCTGGGTATAAATGCTTGATTGGGGCAGCAGATACCTTCCGGGCTGCTGCTGTAGAACAGGTGAAAGTTTGGGGTACTCGCAGCGGTGTGGAAGTAATTGCCAATCCTGGAAAAAATACAGATCCCGCAGCAGTGGTGTTTGATGCGATCGCAGCTGCTCAAGCACGTGAAACAGAATTACTGCTGGTAGATACCGCTGGGCGATTACAAAACAAGAAAAATTTGATGGATGAACTCAGCAAAATCCGGCGAATTATCGATAAAAAAGCTCCAGACGCTAAAGTAGAATCACTGTTAGTACTAGATGCTACTTTAGGCCAAAATGGGTTGCGACAAGCTGAAGTCTTTTCCCAAGCTGCTCAACTCAGCGGCGTTGTATTGACCAAGTTAGATGGTACAGCTAAGGGAGGTGTTGCCCTTGCTGTTGTTCAGCAGTTAGGCTTACCCATTCGCTTTATTGGCGCAGGCGAGGGAATTGAAGACTTGCGCCCCTTTTCCAGTTATGAATTTGTTGAAGCGTTATTAAGTGGGTGAACTACTCCACTGTATAGACGGACGGAGCTTCCCAATTCAACAGGAATAGCCTCAAAGACTCCGTAGTACTAGAAAGTCTGACATTAGTTCGACGGGACACAAACCGACACCGCCGACTGGACTCACAATCCCCATTTTAGGAATACCTTGAAGATGGGGACTTCCGCGACACATTAAAAACTAAAAATATTCCCAAAATCATTCATAGCTCTAACTAAGCATATACTGAGTTTTATTGATCTAGCAAAACATTTGCTATCCAAGCGTGATATATTTTTATCTAATTAAAGTAATTTAATATTTTGTAGATATTATGAGCTAGCAACTACAGGGCTTTTTAAGTTGTTGAACCACACCGCTTCTCACCCCCTCCCGGAGCAGAAACCACTAGTTTTCCCCACGGACGAAGGGAGTGGTCTAAATGCTTGAGAACTGCTATAAGTTATGAAAAAATGAAACCTCTTCCACGGTGTTACGAAAACTACTGATTTGTAGAGGTTGGTTTCAAATAAAAATACATAGTCGGCAATTCCTAAATATTGAGCAAAAAATACAAGAAGTAAATACAATACTTATAAAATTTACATCTTACGTCTTTATACTCTTGCTAAAATGGCAAACCTTGTCTCAATATGGTTTAGCAATCGCAAAACCAATGGATTTACAAATAATCTAAAATCTGCTGATATCAAATGCAATAGTACCTGTGCCTGTGTCTCAACTGCCCTCTCAACCTACTGACAACAATAGCAGTGCCGCAACGGATGTTACACCCGTTGTAGCGCTGAAAGAACTCGTTGCACGGTTGCACCGGGAACAGAATAAAATCCAAGATTTGCTTAGTTCTTTGGGATTTGCTCTGAGAAGCTTCAACAACTTAAATCAGTTCTTAGAGTTAATTCCGTTAATGGCAACAAGAGTCACAGATGCAGATGGCAGTGCCCTCTTTCTCCATAAACCTAACGGTCAAATCAGGTTAGAGCAATTACACTGGCAAGATAGCCGTCAACGGAAAAATATTCGTAAAGCTTTAGAAACAGCTAGCAGTCAAATCTCGTTAGTACCCAATAGTGCGCCTGTAGTCACTGCTACAGGAATTTTGGACGATCAAATGCATCGTTATTTGGGGCCAGATGTACAAATATTTGGTACAGCAATTCTGGTGAAGCACACAGAACGGGGATGGCTCTATGTCTTGAGCCGCGATCCAGAATATAGTTGGACAGAAACTAGACAAAAATTAGTCAGGTTAGTGGCAGATCAAACAGCAGTAGCGATCGAAAACGATGAACTAGCTGTAGAACTGAGGAAAAAAGAACGCCTTGATCAAGAATTAGAAATTGGGGCAGAAATTCAACGGCGACTCTTGCCACGGCAATGTCCTAGTATTCCTGGCGCAATTCTGGCTGCACGCTGTAAACCTGCAAATCGCGTTGGCGGAGATTACTACGACTTTATTCCCACTAATCATAAACAATTCCAGTCAAGTATTAAAAGCGGTTTAGAAACTGGTCGTTGGGGTTTAGTAATTGGGGATGTGATGGGTAAGGGTGTCCCCGCAGGGCTGATTATGACGATGATGCGGGGAATGCTGAAAGGAGAAGTGCTACATGGTAATTCTCCGGCTGGAATTTTGCAAAACTTGAATCGAGTCATGTACGCAGATTTAGAAAATTCTCACCGCTTTGTCACGCTATTTTATTCAGAATATAATCCGAAAAACAGAGTTTTATCTTATAGTAATGCAGCGCATAATCCACCTTTATGGTGGCACGCAGCTACAAAAACTGTCTCTCGATTAGATACTTTAGGAATGCTAATTGGTTTGGATGCTAATAGCCAGTACGAGGATGCCCAAGCGCAATTAGAATCTGGAGATACAATTATTTATTATACAGATGGCTTGACTGATGCTGCTGCCGCAGGTGGCGATCGCTTCGACGAAGATAACTTTATCACTGCCTTCAATACGGCTTGCAAATATTGCAACGGGCCACAGGAAATTGTCGATTATTTATTCGACCAAGTTCAGCAGTTTATCGGCCCTGATAAGCAAAATACTGATGATATGACATTAGTTGTTTTGCAAATTCAATAAACTTCACAAAAATCCTGATACAAATACAGAAGGTGTAGAGACGCGCTTTTGAAGCGTCTTTACTCTAGTCTTCCCTGCTTCTGCTTTTCAAGTTCGGCAGCAGCCGTATCCAGTTCTATCTCCAGTTGTTCCACCGTAGGCAGGATGCTTTTAAGCTGTTCTGGAACGTCTTTTCCTATCTTGTGCGTGGAAACGCAGATAGGTTGTGTCATTCCTTGCAATGCAAGTTCGGCAACAGTCTTATTTTTAGATTTGCAAAGAATGATGCCGATAGTAGGCTGATCATCAGGATGCCGCAAAGTAGCATTTACTGCCGACACATAAAAGTTCATCTTTCCGGAAAATTCTGGCTGAAACTCCACCATTTTAAGGTCGATAATGACAAAGCAGCGCAGCTTGAGGTGATAAAACAGCAGATCAAGCCTGTATTCCTGTCCGCTGACCTCAAGAGGATACTGGCTTCCCACAAACGAGAACCCTGCCCCTAGTTCCAGAAGAAAGTCACGAATCCGTTCCACTAACGCCCGCTCTAAATCCCTTTCCTGCGCTTCTTTACCCAGAGTCAGGAAGTCAAAATTATACGGGTCTTTGAGTAGCTGCTGTGCCAGATCGGATTGTGGTTTAGGCAAGGTCTGGCTGAAATTGGTGACTGCAATGCCCTGGCGTTCATAAAGACGGCTCTCAATCTGTATCTCCAGGATGGCGCGGCTCCAACCGTTTTGGATGGTTTGCTGGATGTACCAAACTCGCTGCTCTGGCACTTTTACGCGATCCAGCAAAACGCAGTTATGCCGCCACGGAATTTGTCCACCAAGCTGCTGGACAAATTGCTCGTCAGGGTAAGCTTCCGCAAAAGCCCGCATATAGAGCAGGTTTGTGCGGGAAAAACCCTTTATATCCGGGAACTCCCGTTTTAAATCTTTGGCTATGCGCTCAATCACTTTAGTTCCCCAGCCTTCCTCCTGCTGGCGTTGTAAAATCTCCCTGCCAATCTGCCAGTAAAGCAGCACCAATTCATGGTTAACAGCCAGTGCCGCCCGCACCTGCGCGGTGCGAATGCGCTGTTTAAGGGTGCTTAGAAAAGCATCATAGTTGCTCAGTTCAGGAAAAAGGGAATCGGTCACGGTCAAAAGCGTATCGGGCGGTTATTGTATTGTACATTAGCGGTAATAATCGGCTATGTGTGAATAAGCAACCCTTTATACTCGTTCAACGCTTAAAACCTGAATTCAATTAAGGAATTCGTCTTACCTGTAGAATTTTGTCCAAAAAATAAACTTAAACCTGCTACGGTGCCACCAATTATCGCTGTATACCAACTCACTCGCGTGTCACGAGATTGACGCGCAAATTCTGCTCTTTGCTGCAATAATCCATACTCTGCTAGAAGTAATTGTATTTTCTGCTCATGTTGTTTGGCAGAAGTCTGACCAGGCTGTGGAATTGGCTGAGAAGGCTGAGGGTTTTGTTGTTGAGTCATTTGGAGATGGCATGAGTTGGAAGCGATTAAATTTTATCACCCTACATAAATTCCCCAAGCGATCGCTCAGGTAGTTGTATCTTTTAATATTCAATCCAATCAATTCTTACAAACGAATGAAACATCAAGCAAATCTAAAGCCCTTTGTTGCACCTTTGTCGGTTCACACCTGTGAAGGAGTAGGGAGTGGGGTAAGATACACAATAAAAAAATTATTGGGTTGAGTGATTGATCACCCAACCCAATATAGAATCTCTTCACTAATAACTAATTCGCTACTTCAGCCATTTCAATGACGCGCCCTTCATAGTCTTTAATTAAAAAGTTAAGGGGTTTTTGGCTGCGAATTTTGAACTTGAGACCACGCGTTTCCACTCGCATTAAAACTAATTCTAAGCAGTCGTGGTCAAAGCAAACGTGACGTTGCTGATTTTTGCTACCTAAACTAGCACCAGTAATCACGTGTAACTGAGTGTTCTTTTTCAATTGATACCAAAGTCCATCGTTGGCATTACTCATGGATTTGCCAGACAAACTGGGACTGGTAGACATATAAAGCGGATCAATCCCCGTTGTGCCTAGAGTTTGTTCGTAGTTGTAGTAATAGTGCAAGGGAACCTCGGCTGCTGGCAAATCTAGCAGACCTTCATATAATTGTCGAGCAACCTCCAAATCCGACACCATGACGGTGTGTACTTTGGGGGCACTGGTGAGGAACATCCACATAGCACCAGCATATGCTGCCAATAGCATCACCATGATGCCTTGGGTAGAGAATAAGCTATCCAAGGGCAAGGAAGGCACAAAGGAGCCTAAAGTAACAGGACTGAACAGGAAAGATATCACATTAACTGCTATAACCATGAACAAATTAAGGATTGTATATAGAGGCCGCTTTTATGATTGTTGATTTAAGACTAAAGATTAAGTCCTTATTCCTAGTTTATCAAGACCCAACTGGTACGGCGTAACATAAGCAAAAATACCAAAATTTTGAGCAGCTTAGTCTGATTCTGAGCTACAAACTGTGCAACACCGAGATATTATGCGATTAATCAAAAGACTGCAATGAAACTTGTGCAAATTCCTCATTTTCCTGAAGCTAATCACCCGTTAGTCAAGTCGCTGTTCCATCACAGTGATCATGAACTGCTGAATCTGTTTCAGCGCTACCCCGATGCTGGCAAGTACTTTACAGTAATTTTTTGCCGCTATAGTCCGATAGTGTACACTTTGATTCGACATTCGGCGCGATCGCCTGTGCAGGCAGATTATCTATTTGCTTTGACTTGGCGACATATCTACTACGAACTCGGCGGACTAGATTTGGCTAACACTCAATCAGTCCAGGAAAGTTTAACCTTACAAAATTGGTTGATTAATGTGACGGCTTTCTGTATCAACGAGATTGAACTCCCACCTACAGAAGCAATTCATTACTCTCTCCAAGCAACTTCACCACCGCTATGGTGTTATGTAGAACAGGCTTTAGACCAACTGCCTCCAGTTTTACGATTGATTGTGTTGATGGCTCAAACCTTCCATTGGAGCGAAACTAGAATTGCTGCTTATCTGCAAGCTGAAGGTGAAGCGATCGCTCCTACCGAAGTAGCTAATTTTCTCCAAGAAGGCTACCGAATGCTAGAGGATAAATTACCTGCCGACCTCTGCGCTATCTACTTGGGTGAAGATTTTAATCAGTAGTTATATTAGTAAAAACACGTATGTTGCTTGTCTTAAATTTAGAGACTAAACTTTTACTAAAACCCAATATTTCACGGGTAAGTTTTATGAAGCAACGAGATGTATTTTCACGAAAGTTGGGGAAAAAGGAAATTCTCTATCCTTTATCCCTAACCCTTTTCTCAAATTCTGTCAGCAGTTTTAGCTGGTGTCTCTCACAAAGAGGACACGGAGAAGGGGAGACGCGGCGACGCGGAGAGTTCCCGCGTTTTCTGCAAAAATTCCAGTTTTGCATTTTACTGTTTGCTTTTTTACTCACTCCGACAGCAGTAGGTGCGGTTGATATTACACAACAACTACACCGTCCTGTAAATAATTTGATTGATAAACAATCAAGAGATACAGCAGATAGCTTATTGCGTATCAGTGAACAACAATATGCTTCAGGGTATGCTGAGAAAACAATTGCTTTTTGCTTGCAGGCGCTGGAAATCTATCATGCAATTGGCGATCTGAAAGCACAAGGTTTAACTTATAATTTACTTGCTAAGTCTTATATTCAGCTAAACCGATTTAAAGAAGCTGATGACGCTTTACGCCGAGGGTTAGCGATCGCTCGTGATACTCAAGACTTTCAATCTCAAATTTTTGTATTGAATAATATCGGTACTTTTCTTCTCCAAAAAGATGAATCTGTTGCTGCTGGCAAGACTATCGAAGATGCCCTATCGATTGCCCGCAATGTCAAAAATATAGAAGGGGAAGGGCTATCTCTCAGCAACTTGGGGTTAGTAACTGCTAGATTAGGAAACTATAATAAGGCAATTAAGCTGTATGAAAATGCTTTGATTTTCCGCCGTCAAACTGGCGACACTATTGGTGAAGCAAATACTTTGAATAATTTGGGCGATGCTTACTTAGCAGCAGGAAATTATCAGGAGACAATTGGTACATACGGAGCTGCTTTAAGGATAGCTAAAACTAACCGCGATCGCACAAACCAATTACGCGCAATTGATGGTTTAGTCACAGCTCACAGTGCCGTCAAACGCTATGAACGTGCTTTTGATTTATTAGAACAACGCCTAGTAATAGCAAGCGAATTACGAAATATCCAAGAAGAGTTAAAATCTTTTGCATCTTATGCTCAACTGTATGAGCGACTGGGCAATTATGCAACTGCTCGCAATTTTTATGAAAGGGCTATCATACTGGCGCGAACTTTGGAAGACAGCAAGCAGGAGCTTGTGTTGATAGATAAGCTAACCAAAATTCGCCAGCGTTAAACGTGATGTAAGCAAGGTACCGTTACTGGATCATAGTCGAGCGATCGCCTCTTCTACCAAATCATGGTGTGGGCGATCGCTTTTGCGATCATCTTTAACTGAAAAATATGAAGTTTTGTTACAGATTGCGTAGTTCTGACAAACTTAGCTGTGTTAACTATGGGAGTTCACAAGAGCCATTGTTTCTGACTCTGAAAAACTCTGTATCTTCGATGTCTTTATAGGCACACTCTACTCTGAGAACACAAGTTAATTAGTAGAGCAGAAGATAAGTTCTGCTATTGGTAAGGACAGCAAAAATAATGGATTGTCAATCATCACAACAAGTAGTTTTTGATACTGAAACTTTAATTCAATTAGAGGATGAAATTAAGCAGGAACTGATTTGTATCTTAAATAACTCTAACTTGAGCAGAATTCTCGAAAGCTACGGTATATCAGAATCAGAAGTCATCAGAGTTAATTATGCGATCGACTTTGATAAACTCAAGCTTAGTGATGACACCAAAATTGTGCGATTCTTAGAAGGTGGAATAGGCTTGCTCAAGCCGTGTCCAGTACCTGGCTATCCTCAAGGTTGCTGGGCAGGCTAAACTGCCATCTAAATAATACTAGTAAAAGTTACGTTGAGCTATGTTTCGTAACTTTTACTTTTTTTCAGTAGAGGCACAACATTGTTGTGCCTTTATCATGAGAAGTTTGAAAATGAGAAAAACTATTAGTTCTTCATCGTTATTAAATACAGCTTGACATGCTAAGCATCTAATATATCTATTTGAAAAGGTGCAGCCGTTATGACTAATATTCGGGAACTAAGTCAAGGACTAGGAATTGTAATAATTCTTACAGTAGCTTTTTCTGTAAACTCGGCTATTGCCCAGGTTAGTCAAGATGAAACTTTACCTACTAATTCTAAAGTTTTAACACAAGGTAACATTACAACTATTGAAGATGGAACTCAATCTGGAGGCAATCTGTTCCACAGTTTTCAAGAGTTTTCGATACTGGAAGGAAGAACAGTTGAATTTAAAAATGCTGAAAATATTCAAAATATTATTAGTAGGGTAACAGGAAATTCAATTTCTCAGATTGATGGCGTTTTAAAAGCTCATGGCACAGCCAATTTATTTTTAATTAATCCTAACGGGATTATTTTTGGTTCTAAAGCTTCTTTAAACATCGGCGGTTCATTTTTAGCTAGTACAGCGAGTAGTTTAAACTTTGCCGATGGTAGTAAGTTTAGCTCTACAAATCTTAAAACGACAAATTTACTTAGCATCAGTATACCTATTGGCTTACAATTTGGCTCAAAGGTAGGTTCTATCCATAATCAATCTCAAGCAAGTCCAAATAATGCAACTAATTTCTACGAGCAACCCGTTGGTCTACAAGTACAACCTGGTAAAACTTTAGCACTAGTTGGCGGTGAGCTTGTGCTACAAGGTGGGAATTTAACAGCAAAAGGAGGACGAATTGAGCTAGGAAGTGTAGCAGAAAATAGCTTTGTTGGTCTGAATTCAACAAACCAAGGCTGGATTTTAAGTTACGCAAATGTTCAGAATTTTCTAAATATTCAAATAATACAACGAAACGAAATTCCGTCTTACGTGGATTTAAGTGACAAGGGTAGTGGTAGCATCCAAGTGCAAGGTAAGCGCATACTGCTAAGTGGTTCATCACAGATTTTGGCTAATACTTTGGGTTCTCAACAAGGAGGTAATTTAATTGTGACTGCCTCTGAGTTAGTAGAATTGATTGATCCTGGTGTGCCATTGACGACTGGGACTTTTGGTAGCGGAAACGCCGGAGACTTAACCATCACAACAAGTAAGTTAATTATCCGAGACGGCGCACAGGTTCGCAGTGAAGCACAAGTATCTTCCAATAGTTTTGGTTTAAGTTCGGCAGGAAAATTAACTGTAAATGCCTCAGATTCCGTGGAATTGCTTGGTGGCTTTCCTATAGGTAATAGATTGATACCTAGCGGATTATTTAGCGTAACTTCCAGTAATGGAAATGCTGGTGATATAACTATCAATACTAAGAGGTTATATATACAGGGTGGGGCAAGGGTATCAACAGACTCAGCAGGAACTTTCTTGCCACCAAACTTTAAACAATTTTTACCAGCTACAGGGCAAGGAGGGAATTTAACTGTAAACGCTTCTGAGTTTGTAGAAATCACAGGAACCTCAGTTAACGGTTTGCCCAGTGGCATGTTTACTTCAACTCAAGGCCCCGGAACTGCTGGAAATTTAAAACTAACTACAGGGCAATTGGTTGTACGTGACGGAGCGATAATAAGCGTGAGTAGTGGAGTTCCAGACCCAAAGCGATTTACCTACCTGGGAGATGCAAGTAAGTTAGGCTTAGCAGGCGAACTCAATATTACTGCTCGCTCAATACTTCTGGACAACAAAGGAAAACTTACATCTGAAACTGACTCAGGTAAAGGTGGCAATATTTCATTACAGGTGCAAGACTTATTACTAATGCGCCGCAACAGTCAAATATCCACCAATGCAGGTAAAACGGGAACTGGGGGGGATGGCGGTAACATCACCATCGATACACCTAATGGTTTTGTCGTTACTGCTCCCTTAGAAAATAACGATATTACTGCGAATGCCTTCTCTGGCAGTGGTGGTAAAATCACCGTCAACGCTAAAAATATATTTGGGTTTGTGCCTCGCACGCGAGCAGACTTAGTTAAATTGTTAAACACAGAAGACCCAAATCAACTTAACCCCATTAACCAACCAACCAGCGATATCACAGCGTTTTCTCAACAAAACCCTTCATTAAATGGCATAGTACAAATTAATACTCCCGATGTTGACCCCAGTAGAGGATTAGCACAGCTACCTGTAAATGTGGTTGAAACTGCTGGGCAAATTGTTTCTAACTGCAATCCCACAAGTAAAATCGCAAGGGGTTCATTCATAGTCAGTGGACGTGGAGGAATAGCACCCAATCCTACAGAACCATTAACGGGTGATGCAGTACTAGCAGATTGGATTACAGTTGAGCCAAAAGCCGAGAATCGTGTTGATGGTATCCAGAATCGCACAAAAGATCAACTACAAACAGTCAATTCTGTAAATCAACCTACGCAAATTGTCGAAGCCCAAGGTTGGATTATAGATGCTAATGGTAATGTAGTCCTGGTTGCTCAAGCGCCTACTGTTACACCCCACAACTCAGCACTCACATCATCTGTATCTTGTGCTGCTAATTAGTGTTGTATTTCATTTAAAGAGATTATGAACAATCAACAGGCTTTTAAGTCCACCAACAATACAGATGGTGACTTGCTCCCAGAGTATGAGTTTAACTATAGCAAGGCCAAGCCAAACCGTTTCGCCTCTCAAGAAAAAAAAGCTCCTGTAACAGTTACATTAGATTCTGATGTTGCTGAAGTCTTTCAAACATCAGAAGCTGTTAATAACGCTCTCCGTGCCTTACTCTCAGCAATTCCCAAACCTAAAAGATAAACTCATGCTCTAATTCGTCTCCTGAATTTGCAGACGGACGGTGTGTTCAGTTGCACCACTCAGTTGCAGTTCCATGACTTCACCACCCAAAGGTTCTAAGCAATTGAGAAGCGATCGCAAGTTAGGAGTACTCGCACCAGTATCAACATACAGCCGATCAGCTAAATTGCCAATGCGTTTCCAAGTCATATACAATTTGGCGATCGTTTGTTCGATTTGGGAGGCTTGATTGACCAAATCAGCGGCTATGTTTAAACAGCCAACTCTCTGAGCTTCTTCTAAAGCCGTTTCGATGTCTATATCATCCTGTGTTAGCGCTTGGACTTGCGCCGCAGATTTGAGATATTTGGCTAAATTCCGGGCTTCTGTAGTTACCTGCTTGAGAGTATCCACATCAGGATTGGCAGCTATTTCCCTTTGTAAGGACTTTTGATGTGATTCTGGCAGTTTTTCCATTTCTTTCACTAGCGGGGCGATGTAGCGTGGTGGCAGGGTATTATCTGCGGCTTTTAGCTTGACTGGTTCAGGTAGTAAATCTGAGGACATCGCTGTCCATTCATCAGTGAGTTGCCGAACTTCGCGCCTAGTAATGCGATCGCCTTTTTGCGCGGCTTCACTCACCATCTGTTGCACCTCTGGCGATGCTTTAGCAGTTTCTACAAATGCTCGTTTACTAAAGTTATTCACAGCTCCAGGGTCAAGTCTGCCCTCTTCTAAAAGCGTATCAGCACTGTTAGCCAGTTGAATCCAAGCATAAGCTTGACTTTTGCTGATTTCTCGCTCCTTCAACCATTTGAGAAACCCCGTACCTCGTCCATCGCCACCTTTTTTTTCTCTATCGCGTACCGCCCGTAAAATACGTCCCCGCCAAATTTCAGTTTGTAAATCGAAGCGATCGCATACTTGCCAGGCTATATCCAGTTGCTGCTGAAATTCTTGCTCTGGAATCCCCTCATCTTCCGGATCAGGTAATTCAAAAGTCAAGTCGGCTGGCTGTTGTAAGGCTTCAGCAAGATCATTGATATTGTCAGTCGATTGCACAGTGGTAGTGTATTAATGGCTGCAACCGCCATATTATTGCATAAGTTGTGGTGTGCGGGGAAATGGAGAATGATGTCATCTCTGTTTGCTTCCCCGCGTCACCCACATCCCCTGGTTGGTGAGCGCGAACCACACCCTCATCCCTCATTAGCCCTTGAAATCGGCAATGGATGCGATTGAGACGGTTTAAAATCGGTAAACTCGCAGATGGAGTTAAATGGGCAGAAACGGCAGTGGTATCCTGGATTTGGTGGGAAAATCTTGCTAAAACTATCAGATGCTTCTTGATATTTTTGCAAGTCATATTGATGCCTGTGAGCAATATTTGCTAACTCAAATTCTAAGGTTTTTAGTTCATTTTTATTAATACTAATTAAATCAGATTTTTTCGCTAACTCTAGATTGTAAAATGATGCAACTGCCTGCTGTCCTGGGTAAAGGTAACGAGCAGCTAACAAGTAAACTAATGCTTGTCGTCGATCAAAAGCCGATTTACCTGTTTTAAAATCTAAGATATGCAAAGTGCGATCAGAGTCTATAAAAACACAGTCCATTGCTGCATATAAACGAAAGCAATAATCCTCTTTTTCAATGACAATCGGTTTGGGAAAACCCTCATCACCCGGAGTTAATTGCACAATGCGTTTATTTAAAAGCAACGGAGCATCATGATATTTTTTCAAAATTTGCAGAACGCGCTGCTGGACTTGATTGCTAGAATTAGCGAGCTTCAAGATTTGTGCAACTTTTGCTACACCATCTGATTGGTTTAATAAATGCCTATGGTGATGAAACTCATAAACCCCTTTTTGCGCGAGTATGCCAATTCTTTGAGGTGCAGTAGCTGTTGTTAAAAGCGCTTTTACTTGTGGTTCATGTTGCCGCGCTTTAATAAACCCACGTCTCATTTGGCAATGCCAACGTTCTTGTCCTATAGCTGGGGCAACTAAAGACCAAAGATGATAACTGGCAAAAGGTCGATCAAGGGTTGACATTGCTAACAAACAGTGAGAGAAAATACGTTGGGTGCTTGTTGCTACAAACGCTGGCTAAGAACCTCTTGGCAGTAAAGATGATTCAGTGACAAAAATGGCGAAAATGAGCGCCAGTAGCAACTCCAGCAAAATAAAATTTGGTATCGATGGATGGCGGGGAATTATTGCCTATGACTTTACTTTCCCTAATGTATGAAAAGTAACAAAAGCGATCGCCAATTATTGAGAAACAGACTATAGCCAAACTAGACCGATACTTATTGCCTAAGATACTCGGTTTTTAACTGAACGGCTTGCTCATAACTCAGTCCTAGCCTTAAAAATTTGAGCTAAGACGTTGATGTCTACTGCTAGCTATAATCTGACACCCTACTGTGGGATTAAATATATCCCTGAATACGCTAGTCCTGCCACTCCAGAAATTACTGATACTATTGTGGCAAATATAAAAAGTACATCGGATGAGTTGACTAGCAACAGCCAATCAAAATTAATTTCCATTTTCGATCTAAAAGCAAGCTAGTTGCAATTTATCTACACCTTACTTGATGTAGAAATGCTCAAGAATCTTACTAAAAAGTAAAAGACGATGCTCTGTATTCTATCTGTGGCGGCTATTTAGATGAAGTTTTGCAACAAATTGGCTGTCAAGTTCTTCAGGAAATTCAAAATTTAATTGCTCTGCAATTGAATCTTTTGGTAAGAACCTAAAGAAGTTATAAGAATTATGGAGACTGTGATTGCTAAGCTAGAGCCAGTAGCAGTTTAAAAGAATTGACTCTCTTTGTAAACGCAAGGAGTGTTGCAGTTAATAATTATGAAGACTATTGCCAATCTGCTGATATCTGTAGTTTTAGCCATCTGGGTAGTAGCGATCGCTATTATCTCAGTTCAAAACGCCACACCAGTATCTTTAAAATTCTTAACATTTCAATCAGTCCAGATACCAGTGGGTTTAGTCTTAGCTTTTAGTGCTGGTGCAGGAGTAATTGGCATGGCACTACTGCAACCCCTCTGGAGTCTTGCAGGTTCTGGGCGAAATAATTCTCGCTTAGAAGACGACGCTGAATTTTTTGTTGATGACGAAGATTTATAAACAAATGATAAAAGGCGATCGCGTTATCTTCAAAATACTACTTAATCAAGCCCAACTAGAGTTAACAGTCAAAATATGAGTGCAACTCATACAGCAGATTTTAATTTATGGATTCAAAAAACAGCCCAATTATTGCGAGAACATCGCTGGCAAGAAATTGATTGGGAAAATCTTATTGAAGAGGTTGAAGGCTTGGGTAAAAGTGAAAGGCGAGCGATTGTTAGTCAATTAACTCGCCTGCTATTACATCTGCTCAAGTGGCAATACCAACCTCAACGTCGCTCAGATAGTTGGTTAGATTCTATCACTGACGCTCGCACTCAAATTGAGCTAGCAATTCAAGATAGTCCAAGTCTTAAGAGTTATCCAACAGAGCAAGTAAAAGAGAGTTATCAAAGGGCACGCCGTCAAGCAGCTAAGCAAACAGGAATACTAATTTCCGTGTTTCCAGAAGAGTGTCCATATTTGTTAGAGCTAGTTTTAAATGAAGATTGGCTACCGCAAGAAGGTGAGTGCTAAAAACTTTTAGGGAACAGAGAGCAGCGTGGTTTTGGGGTCTCCCCAAGTGGAGCGACTGCAAAGGAATAGGGTTGAAAGTTTTTTGTTATGTAACTTTGTTCTTAAAATCAATACCTCATTTACCTACAATCTGCTGTAAATATTCAGTGAAGCTGATTAATTTAATATTAAAGAATAAGTAAATAAAAACTCACTGTTCTACCTTTTGATAGAAGCAATAATCTGTTCTAGAGATAGAAGTCTGAGTGTGTTTAAAAAAGTTATTTTGAAATACATAGAAACCCAATTAGCAATAGCAAGGTGTTAGCAAGCTAACACACTCACAGATTTTGGAAAGATTAATTTAGCCACATCTTTTAGTGAACTTTATCAACATCTATGACTAACAGCAATCAAAACTATAACAAAGAAGTTCAACAGGGTTCTTACACTGATCCTAATGGGCATACTCACACCAATATCACCCAAACAGAAAAAACAATTAGCAATAATACAACTGTTCCTAACTCTGAATCATACCGGAATGGCTACGCCAGTGGTGTAGTTTCAGAACGTCGTTACCAGCAAGAGAATTTAGCAAAGCGTGAAGATAATTCTATAAGCGGCTTAATCATTGGCTTTTTGCTAGCGCTTGCAGCGGTTAGTGCTGGTGCTTTCTGGTATTTTGCAGGACGTCAAGAAACTGTACAAGATACTGCTACACCAGCACCAGTATTGACTCCTTCTCCTGAAGCCAAGCAAACACCACCCCAAAAGGAAATTACCATCATTGAAAAAACCAGGGATGTCCCAGTACCAGTTTTAGTTCCTCAACAACCAGCCCCAACACCAGCTGCAAAGCAAGACATTAACATTTCTGTTCCAAATCCTTTACCAAAGCAAACTGAGACTACTCCTAGTAAGGCTGATACCCAAAGCGATCGCACTACCCCCCCAGAATCGAGTCAAACACCTAATAGTACGTCAGATAGTACCAGTACTAATGGTACAGCTGATTCAAATCAGTAAAGACGAATTAATTTCTCTGATGGGAAAACTAGTAAATACAAAAGCCTGCTTTGGCAGGCTTTTTTAGATAAAATCACCAAAAAAAGCGGGCATAAAACCCGCTTTTAAAGCAATACAAACTTAAACTATCAATCGCTACCTAATTACCAATTGTCGGTGCAGTTAAAGAAACCGTTGGCGATTCTTTTTGTTGTACCAATGTTGGGACAGAATCACGCAACCTTGCCGTCAATTGTACAGTTGTTGAGTCGTAAATTTGAGTCAACAGTTTGGGGTAGAAACCAATACCAATAATTGGTATTAACAAACAAGCGATGATAAACACTTCACGAGGTTCAGCATCTATTAAAGCTTGATGAGAAACCAATTCCTCATTTTCTTGACCATAGAAAATTTCTCGCAACATCGACAGCAGATAAATCGGAGTTAAAATTACCCCCACTGCCATCAAAAAGACCACAATGACTTTAAAAGTAGAGCTATAAGCATCGCTAGTTGCAAAACCAACAAACACCATCAACTCTGCCACAAAACCGCTCATTCCTGGCAATGCTAAAGAAGCCATAGAACAGGCGGTGAACATAGCAAAAATCTTCTGCATCCTCTTGCCGACACCACCCATTTCATCCAACATGAGAGTGTGTGTTCGGTCATAAGTCGCACCGACAAGGAAGAATAAACTTGCCCCAATTAACCCGTGAGAAACCATTTGCAAGACTGCCCCGCTCAATCCCAAATCGGTGAAGGAGGCAATACCAATCGTCACAAAGCCCATGTGAGAAATTGAGGAGTAGGCAATTTTTCGCTTTAAGTTCCGCTGGGCAAAGGACGTTAGGGCAGCGTAGATGATGTTTACCACCCCCAAAATCACTAACACAGGCGCAAAATAGGCATGAGCATCGGGTAGCATTTGGGCATTCATGCGAATGAGAGCGTAACCGCCCATTTTCAGCAGAATACCTGCCAGTAACATGTGTACAGGGGCTGTAGCTTCACCGTGGGCATCTGGCAGCCAGGTGTGTAAGGGAATGATCGGCAACTTGACGGCGTAAGCGATCAAAAAGCCAGCATACAGTAAAAGTTGAAAATTGAGGGCATAGTCTTTGAGACCGAGCGATCGCATGTCAAAAGTCACGGTATCGCCATAGAAGGCCATTGTCAAAGCTCCCACCAAAATAAACAGCGAACCACCAGCAGTGTATAAAATAAACTTGGTCGCTGCGTATTGCCGCTTTTTGCCTCCCCAAATTGCTAGTAGCAGGTAAACCGGAATTAATTCCAATTCCCATACCAGGAAAAACAACAACATATCCTGGACGGCGAACACGGCAATTTGACCGCCATACATCGCCAAAAGCAAAAAGTAAAAGAGCCTGGGCTTGAGGGTTACAGGCCACGCCGCTAAGGTCGCCAAAGTGGTAATGAATCCGGTCAAAATAATTAGGGGCATTGACAAGCCATCTGCCCCTACTGACCACTTCAAATCCAATTGTGGTACCCAAGGATAACTTTCTACCAACTGCAAATCTGGATTGGAGAAATCGTACCCAGTGTAAAAAGCGTAAACAATCAGTGCAAAATCAATCAATCCCACAATCAAGGCATACCAGCGGACTGTTTTGCCGTCTTTATCTGGGATGAAGGGGGTTAGTAGTGACGCCGCTATTGGTAACAGAATAATCGTCGTCAGCCACGGAAAATTAGCTGTATTCATCGCAATTCGTCTGCAATCAAAATCATGTTTGGCAAAAAGTCACTAGTTATTAACTAACAGCTTTTTGGGGATTTGGTCTTCCTCGTTAGGTTGATTTAATTAACTTAACAATCCCCCATTGTTTCTCTTGAGAGTCTTTTTTTGACAGTTGGGGGTGCAAAATGTGGGTTAGGATACTCCACGTCAAGTCAAAAAGGAGCCGCTAGACTAGCATTATATCGATGCGATCGCTCACCAAGAACAAAGTTAATTTTGCTATGTTCGTCAATCCAAAACTAGCACTGGAGGAAGTTGAGTTTAATGAGAAGTGCGATTAGGTGGTTGCTGCACAACTAAAATATCTGTAGTATTTGGGTATATTTGTTTATGACACATACTGTATGAGTACTGAAAATCAAATACTTAAAACTCAGATAATCATTATTGTTATTGCATTAATCGGTGTAGTAGGTAATGCAGTGATTACCAACTGGTACAAATTCTTTCTCAAACCAATTTATCAAACACCAGTGTTGAATACCTTACTGACATCAACGTCGATTCCTGCATTTACGACAACAACAGCACTAAAACTGGGTACTTTTTTAGGATCAAAATTAACACAGCAACCAAGTATTTCACCAAGACCGAGTTCGCCCCTATCTTTATCAAAATCAAATCAAAGGTATCAAGTTAACGATATTACTTTTGATTTACAACGATGTCAAAGATCGGGTCAAACAATCAGATGCTACTTTTTAGTTACCAACCAAGGAGCAGATTTGGATTTGGGTGTAGATTCGACATGGACAAATCGAACTAGGCTCATTGATTCTTCTGGTACGCCATATACTGCTACTAGGGCTGAACTGGGCGCTGTTAAAGGCAGTGACCGAATTTCAGATACCATTATTCGTGGTGGTCGATTGAAAATGATTATTGACTTTGCAGGTGTTCCAATTGAAGTTAACAAAGTAGACTTAACTGTAGCAGTTGGATGGGGCAGTACTTGGGAACTTGTCAAAATCCCTAATGTTGTCTTTTCCGACTTAACACAGCAACCAAGTATTTCACCAAGACCGAGTTCGTCTCCATCTTTATCAAATCAAAGGTATCAAGTTAACGATATTACTTTTGATTTACAACGATGTCAAAGATCGGGTCAAACAATCAGATGCTACTTTTTAATCACCAACCAAGGAGCGGATTTGGATTTGGGTGTAGATTCGACATGGACAAATCGAACTAGGCTCATTGATTCTTCTGGTACGCCATATACTGCTACTAGGGCTGAACTGGGCGCTGTTAAAGGCAGTGACCGAATTTCAGATACCATTATTCGTGGTGGTCGATTGAAAATGATTATTGACTTTGCAGGTGTTCCAACTGAAGTTAACGAAGTAGACTTAACTGTAGCAGTTGGATGGGGCAGTACTTGGGAACTTGTCAAAATCTCTAATGTTGTCTTTTCCAATTGATTTACCCTTTTTGACAATTCAAACAATACTGTTCAGTAATAACAGTAGTGCATTACTCTCTCGAAGAGAGTACCCTACGAATATTTAATTGTTGACTATCAGCCAAAAAAAGAGCCTAAATTTAGGCTCAAAAAAAATTTGGGGAAGGAGCCTAATTTAGGCTCCTAAAAAACTTTGGGGTTTGAAACCGATACAGAAATCAAGTAATACCAAAGACAATCACTAAACCCAAAACAGCCCCAAACACAATTAAGGCATAGAACTGAGCGCGACCGTTTTCTAGGTATTTCAGACCTTCGCCACTGACAAGAGTGAAAAAGCCTGTAAGATTTACAGCACCATCAACAACGCGGAAGTCAACTTCCATGACTTGTCTGGCAAGGCGACGCAAGCCAAGAACAAAGACACGATGGTAAATGTCATCAAAATACCATTTGTTGAGAGATAGCTCATAAAGTGGTTTGATTTTAGCGGCGATCGCTGCCGGGTCAATCTTACCGTACAAGTACATCAGCGAAGCCAAGGTGATGCCAATCAAGGAAATTCCCACTGAACCCCCCGCCAAAACATAAAATTCTGTCGGGTTGAACTCTGCGGCTTTTTCTATCACCTCAGAGAGGCTTTGAGTTGGAGAAAAGATAAACTCCTCAAAGTAGTTAGCATAAGGAGTTCCTGCTAAACCAATCAAAATCGAAGGTACAGCCAAAACCACCAAAGGTAGGGTCATTGTCCACGGTGATTCATGAGGTGAATCACTGTGATGCCCATGAGAATCATGGTGGCTGCCAGTTGCTGCTAGTTCGCCCTTTTTCATTGCCCCAGGGCCAAAAGTAGGCGCAGGTTCTTCTGCTTCCAATTCCAAAACGATTGTTGCTGCTGCTTCCTTAAGCTTTTGCTTAATTTTCTGGTCATTACCCCGGAATTTACCTTCAAATGTCGAGAAATACATTCTGAACATGTAGAAAGCAGTGATACCAGCAGTTAACCAGCCAATCAACCAGAGAAAGGGGTTAGCCTCAAAAGCTTTACCGAGAATTTCGTCTTTTGACCAGAAACCGGCAAAGGGTGGCATCCCAGAAATCGCTAGACAACCAATTAAGAAAGTAATGGCTGTAAATGGCATATACTTCCGTAGTCCCCCCATTAAGCGCATATCTTGCGCTAAGGCGGGGTCATGACCAACGACTCCCTCCATGCCGTGAATTACAGAACCGGAACCCAAAAACAGCATCGCCTTGAAATAAGCGTGCGTCATCAGGTGGAATAGTCCCGCAGAGTAAGCGCCTATCCCCATGGCCATCACCATATAACCAAGCTGGGAAATGGTGGAGTAAGCTAAGCCCTTTTTAATGTCATTTTGGGTAATGGCGATACTTGCCCCCAAAAACGCTGTAAATGCCCCAGTATAGGCAATCACGTTCATTGCGGCTGGAACGTGTTCAAATACTGGATACATCCGGGCAATCAAGAAAACACCCGCTGCCACCATAGTTGCTGCGTGGATCAAGGCAGAAATGGGTGTAGGGCCTTCCATCGCATCTGGTAGCCAGACATGGAGGGGGAATTGAGCTGACTTAGCTACCGGGCCCAAGAACACTAAAATTGCAAACAGAACAGCCAGAAAATTGCTGATCGAGCCTGATTGCACTAGTTGTGTGAGGCGATCGCCCATCACATCAAATTCAAAGCTTCCTGTCGCCCAGAACAGCCCCAAAATGCCAAGTAACAAACCAAAGTCACCAACACGGTTGGTCACAAATGCTTTTTGAGCTGCGTCGGCTGCTGACTTGCGATCATACCAAAAGCCGACTAGCAAGTACGAACACATCCCGACCAGTTCCCAGAAAATATAAATCTGTACTAGGTTGGGGCTAACCACCAGACCCAACATTGAAGAGCCAAATAAGCTGAGATAGGCGTAAAACCGCACGTAACCTGGATCATGAGCCATGTAGCCATCGGTATAAACCATGACTAAGAAAGCTACTGTTGTCACAATCACCAGCATCAGGGCTGTCAGGTGGTCAATAGTGTAGCCCATGCTCAGGTGAAAATTGCCTGCTGCCGCCCATTCTAAAGTGCGGATATAAGGCGCATGTCCTTGAATTTGACTCCACAACAAGGCAAACGAAAGCCCCATAGCTGCTCCCATGAGGGAGATAATCGCTACAGCGTTGAGCTGCCGCAGGCGATTTGTCACCTGATTCAACGAGATTAACCCTAGACCGACCAGCATTGCCCCAAGAAGAGGAAATACCGGAATCAGCCAGGCATACTGATAGATTACTTCCATCACTGACGCCTACTATTAGAATTCTTGACTAAATTTCGACAGTAATGCTAACGGTATTCGTCGCAAACTGCCCAGGTTGGAACTGTTAATAATTGTGACACACACCCTTGAGGATAAAATACCCCACCCAATGAGCTTTGGGTGGGGTGTTAAGCATGGTTTTATATTTGGGGACTGGGGACTGGGGACTGGGGACTGGGGACTGGGGATTGGGGATTGGGGACTGGGGGACGCGGGGACGCGGAGAATAACCAATGACAAAAGACAAAGGACAATTCCCAATTCCCTATTCCCCAATTACGCCAAACGGCATCCCAAGTCTACTGTTGACCTAGTGTAGGCTTGAGAAGAATTGCCATAGCTAACTTTAATTTCCTCTAAAGCTAGACGTAAATCGTCTCTGCCGCGAAAACCTTCTAAGCGATCGCGGACTATACCATTTTCAATCAAAAGTAAAGTTGGTAATGACTTTAATCTATATGTAGTAGACAATTTGAAATTTTGGTCGGCGTTGACCTTGACTAATTTAATTTCTTCCCCACATTGGGTTTTAAATTGCATCAACAGTGGGTGGATGACACGACACAAGCCACACCAAGGTGCTTCAAAATTAACTAAAACAGGAATTGGGGATTCTAAAACTTCTTGAGTAAATGTCCGCTCACTAACCGACAACACCATGACGCCTCTTGGATTATAAGGTTCTTATATCAAACTAGCTATCAACAGATTTAATGATTAACAAGCCAGTGAAGGCTGATAAATGCTTTTAGGACATAGAGAACTAGACAAAAATTAAGTGTGTGAACATAGGTCTTATAAAAAAGTCAGTGCTACATTAACGATGGCTCTTGTGGATTTTTTGAATCTTGATTGCCATAACCGCTGGATTATTCCCTAACACGAGGAAACTTACCAGCGACTACTAATATAAAATCTTCAACTAACCCAGTACAACCCCTATGACAGATGTTTGAATCAATCCTACATTGATTCGGTAGCAATTGATCAGCTAATATTTTTGCCTGCTGAGTATTTTTTGCTGACATTGGGGATCACTTAAGGCTACCATTTTATCCTACTAGTTACTTCTAGCAACAGTGGGTGTAGCCACCAAAGTACAGCCACAAAAATGGCGACTCCGAAATAGGCAGGGCGGAAAAATTCCTGCCATTTGATAGATTGACGTCCGTCCATAATTGCTGCAAAGGGAATAGTTGAAGTTCGCTGTTTGACAATTTCAAAGGCTTCTCCATAGCGATAACTCAAACGGCGATCGCCATGCCAAACTCCAAACAAATGATGTAGCACCAATCCGAAAGAAGTCACAAGGGTAAAGCTAGTACCAAGCCAAAGAGAATGAGCAATACACCAAATGACTTGTCCCACCATCTGGGGATGACGCGTTATACGCATAATTCCCGTCTCATAGAGATGGACTTGAGGCTTTTGAATAGCAGCAATTTCTAGTAGATTGAAGGTAGCAGGATATAAAAACAAAAACGAAATCGCTGACAGCACCCAAACAACTTCCCGCACTCCCGGTACTCCTTGCACCTGCCAAAGTGATAAACCATCATAGCGGTGGTTGAAAAAGTAAACAATTAGGATTACAGCCAACGGTAGGCTGACTAATGCAAAAAAAATCCGATAGAGCCTTGGCCCAATGTATTTTTCTGCCCAAGGACGCAAGGCAGCACCCCCACTGTGAGCGATCGCAAAAGCTATTTGTAACCCAAGCATGACAAAATGACTGGGGGTTAACCAAGGAGTCAGCATCATAAGCAATTCAAAATTCCAACTTCAACATTCAAAATGGAAAAAACCAATCACAGCGAGCATCCTGGCTAGTAACTGCTTGCCAATTAAAGCAAAGCAATGTAGGCACAAGTGAAGTAATTTAAAGAAAACTTAATTCAGTACAACCAATACCACAAAGTATTCAAAAGGGGACTTTAGTCAAAATGTTGTAATACTGTCTTTTTCGAGTAAAGCCTTCAAGTTGTAAGATGCAACAGATCATACTCGGCTAATTGCTGTGAAACCTAATTTGTTGCCAAAGCCGCTCCTTTCAAAGTTTGTGGGTTGAGCCTTATGTCTGACCTTCCTTTCACTTTAGATCAGTTACGTATTCTAAAAGCGATCGCACAAGAAGGGAGCTTCAAGCGCGCCGCTGATAGTCTCTATGTCTCCCAACCAGCCGTGAGTCTACAAGTCCAAAATCTAGAACGGCAACTGGATGTCCCCTTATTTGATCGTGGAGGACGCCGTGCCCAATTAACCGAAGCTGGACATCTACTTTTAAGCTACGGTGAAAAAATCCTCAGTCTGTGTCAAGAAACCTGTCGCGCTATTGAGGATTTACAAAATCTTCAAGGCGGTACTTTAATTGTTGGTGCTTCTCAAACCACCGGCACCTATCTTTTACCCAGAATGATCGGCATGTTCCGTCAAAAATATCCCGATGTAGCTGTGCAACTGCATGTCCACTCTACCCGACGAACTGCCTGGAGTGTAGCCAACGGACAAGTGGATTTGGCTATCATCGGTGGTGAAATTCCCGGTGAACTAGCAGAATCTTTGGAAATTCTTGCCTACGCTGAAGATGAATTAGCGTTGATTGTGCCCGTATTCCACCCTTTTGCCAAACTAGAAACAATCCAAAAAGAAGACCTATATAAGTTACAGTTCATCGCTCTCGATTCTCAATCGACTATTCGCAAAGTCATTGATCAGGTATTAGCACGCTGCGAGATTGATACAAGACGTTTTAAAGTTGAAATGGAACTGAATTCCATAGAAGCGATAAAAAATGCTGTGCAGTCAGGTTTGGGAGCTGCTTTTGTCTCCACTAGCGCGATCGCCAAAGAATTACAGATGGGTGTGCTACACTGTGCCCCAATTGAAGGTGTCGTTGTCAAACGGACACTGTGGTTGATTTTTAATCCCAACCGTTATCGATCCAAAGCAGCAGAAGCCTTTAGCCAAGAAATTTTACCTCAATTTGCCAATCCAGGCTGGAATCAAGACCTGTTCAAGCTATCACAAAAAAACATAGCAGTCACCACATTGGATGCAGCAACACCAAACTCAGATGAAGGCTAAAATCTAGTCATTAGTCCTTTGTCCTTTTGCTAATGACTTGTGACTAATGACTACTTGCCCTGAGTGAAGTCGAAAGGGTGACTGATGACAAAGCACAAAAATGGAAGTTTACTGCACTCGTCCACACTGTCCACGCCCTCAAAACTATTGTGCGGACTTAGATGACATTACGACACTAAAAACAACTCAGCAAAAATACTGTACCACTTGTGGTATGGGACTAATATTAGATGGGCGCTACGTACCAATGAAGCTGCTGGGAAGAGGCGGATTTGGAGCAGCTTTTTTGGCACGCGATCGCCGTATCCCCGGAATGCGCCAGTGTGTAGTTAAGCAATTTCAACCACGGGGCAATTTAACTTCAACTCAGCTACAAATGGCACAACAGCTATTTGAAAGAGAAGCAGAAGTCTTAGCACAAATAGGCAACGAACACGAACAAATTCCAGATTTGTTCGCCTTCTTTCCAGTAACAGTTAATAGCTTATTGCCAGGACAGCAAGACCAGTTTTTTTACCTGGTACAAGAATATATTGATGGGCAAAACTTAGAGGAAGAATTAGCTCTAAAAGGTAAATTCTCAGAACAGGAAGTTTTAGAAGTACTACAAGAAATTCTCAAGGTACTAAAGTTTGTCCATGAAAAAAACATTATTCACCGAGACATCAAACCATCCAATATCATGCGCCGTCGTGACGGCAAACTCTTCTTACTAGATTTTGGTGCAGTCAAGCAAGTAACAAGTACCTCATCTAGTTCTGCTGCTTCTACAGGAATTTATTCAATGGGATTTGCACCGCCTGAACAGATGGCTGGCGGCCAAATATTTCCATCCACCGATTTGTATGCTTTGGCCGTAACTGCGCTCAATTTATTGACAGGACAAGAAGCAATACAGCTATTTGATACATATACCAATCAATGGAATTGGCGATCGCACGCAGTTGTTAGCGATCGCTTGGCGGATATTCTAGATAAAATGCTCCGATCTGCGGCTAATCAACGCTTCCAGTCAGCCCAAGAGGTTCTAGATGCCTTGGGATCAAAGCCTGTCGCCTCTGCACCAATAAATCCACTTCCCACACCCCCGCCACAAGCTTCTCATCCTGTCATTCCTTTCCCACCAACTCAAATCACGTTTTCTATAATAGAACTATTGAGTGGAGCAGCATTCAGTGGATTTGAGGCTGCATTGATCGCGATCGCCCTTTTTAGTTTATTAAAATCACCAATAGTTACCTTAGCTATTTCTACCTTGATTGTCAGTTTCCTCGTATTTGCCCAAACTAGGCGGTGGATTGAAAAGTTAGATTTACTAATTATTCCAGGAATTACATTTGGGATTATTTTTTTTGTTCCCCTTTTACAAGGCAGTTTAAACATTAAAGAAATAATTATTTTGGCATTAGCTGCTGGATTGGTAGCTATTGCGTTAACATCCCTATTTCGCCTAATTTACAAATTATTATCTTTAATACTTTAAAAAAAACTTCTGGTGCTAATAGCTACCTATGTCTCAGAAAAACGAAACACTCAGGCTTTTCTTGGCTGCTGTTGTCTCTGTTGGCTTAGTCTTTAGTGGGTTATGGTTTCTCATGGAACGATGGGCGCAAATAAACCCAACTAATTCCCAGCAGTCAAATTCTTCTAATCAAACGAAATCAAATAATTCCCCTACTTCTACAAATAACCCAACCAACGAATGTCCATCATACTTCCCACAAGGAATATTCAACTATGGTGGTAGCACCACTTGGGCACCCATTCGTAAAGAAGTAGAACCAGTACTGAAAAATCTATGTCCTCAGTTTGGTTTACGCTACACTCAACCACCATCTGGTAATCCAGGATCTGGAACTGGCATTCAGATGTTGATAGATAATCAACTAGCTTTTTCAGAATCTTCTCGTTCAGTTAAGGCTGAAGAACATACACAAGCACAGCAAAAAAAATTTAGTCTCAAAGAAATTCCAGTAGCAATTGATGGCATTGCGATCGCTGTCAACCCCAGCCTTAATATACCCGGTTTAACCGTTGCCCAACTTAAAGACATCTACACTGGTAAGATTACTAACTGGCAAGAGGTAGACGGTTCTAATTTACCCATTACAGTTTACTCTCGTAGCAAAGAAGCTGGAGGTACAGTAGATTTCTTTATTGAAAATGTTCTCAAGAAGGATAACTTTAGTACTAATATTAACTACGTTGGCACAACCACTGAAGCATTACGAAAAGTCGCTGCGACTCCTGGCGGCATTTACTATGCTTCCGCTCCAGAAGTTGTACCTCAATGTATGATTAAATCCCTACCAATAGGGCGTACAAGCAATCAACTCGTCCTTCCCTACCAAAAACCCTTAGTAACTCAATCTGAATGTCCTGCCAAACGCAATCAATTGAATACTCAAGCATTCCGTAGTGGGGACTATCCAATTACCCGTAACTTATTTGTAATTGTTAAACAAAATAACCAAACAGACCAACAAGCAGGTGAAGCTTATGCAAATTGGCTGTTAACATCTCAAGGGCAAGAACTCATCGAAAAAACGGGATTTGTCAAAATCAAATAATTAAACTAGGAAAAATTAGCGAATCAAGGTAAATAATTACTCTTGAAGGCGAATTTGTCGAAATTTATTCATAAAATAGCCACTCTCCCCTACAATCTCTAGTAGCAAACACTCATCAAGCATCTACACAGAGAGGACAAGCAGAGTAATTTACTATGTCCCAACGAAACGAAACACCTATTCTTGTCTTGTCCCTCCTAATTACAGTTGGGCTGATAGCTGGCGGCTTCTGGTGGTTCAGTAAAAAGTCTGGTTTTGACCTTAATAAAATTAGTTCAGACACCACAAAAACGCCTCTCACTTCACCAGGACAACCCAAAAGCAAGACTTTTACCTCCATACAAAATGTTCCCACAGGTCTATTCAATTATGGAGGTAGTACTTCATGGGCACCAATTCGACTAGCAGTTGACGCAGCAATTCAAGCAGCACGACCAGAGTTTCGCCTGCGTTATGTAGAGCCTAGTAGTGGCGAGCCTGGTTCCAGTACAGGTATCAAATCTCTCATTGATGGTCAAATAGCTTTTGCTCAGTCTTCACGACCATTACGAGATGACGAACTAGCTCGTGCCAAACAGCGTGGATTTGAGTTGAAGCAAATTCCTGTAGCAATTGACGGGTTGGCAGTAGCAATTAACCCTAGCCTCAATATTCAAGGACTAACTATAGACCAGTTGAAGTCAATTTACACAGGCAAAATAAACAATTGGAGCCTGGTGGGCGGCCCCAATATTCCAATTAAGCCCTATTCCCGCCGTATTACTGATGGCGGTACAGTTGAGCTTTTTGTTCAAGACGTATTGGGTGGTCAAGCTTTTGGCTCCAATGTGGAGTTTGTCTCCACGACCACCCAAGCCTTGCAAAAATTAGCTGGTAGCCCTGGTGGCATATATTACGCTTCTGCCCCAGAGGTGATTCCTCAATGTTCAATCAAAGCCTTGCCGTTGGGGCGAACGCAAGGACAATATGTTGCTCCTTACCAAGAACCATTAGTTCTCCCTTCTGAATGTCCTGGTAAACGGAACAAATTGAACATTGAGGCTTTTCAATCAGGAAAATACCCAATTACCCGCAATTTGTTTGTGGTGGTCAAACAGAACGGTCAGACTGAGCAGCAAGCAGGTGATGCTTACGTCAACTTACTGCTAACTGAGCAGGGACAGGAACTGATTGCCCAAACAGGGTTTGTCAAAATTCGCTGACACCTGCTATCGATGGTAGACAGAGTAGCGGTCATCGCAGAGCTGAACTGCGCTTTAGCTGACTCTATTAATCGACTCTGCTGGCAAGCAAATTAGATTGTCTCCCTGAGTGAGGATCAAGCCACGTTGACGTAACTTGCCCATCAAGCGGGTGACAGTGACACGAGTCGAACCAATTGCACTACCAATTTGGGCATGAGTCAGTGGAAAAGGCAGACAATAACCACGAATCACATCAGGATCAGTTTCGCTCATTGCCGGCTCTCCATATTCCTCAATCAACAATGTCAGGAATCCTAAGAGTCGGTCAATTGTGCGCCGTTGCCCTAAAGCACTCAGCCACAGCAGCTTACGCTGGTGCTGATACCTAAAGGCATCCATAACTTCGCGCCGGAAGTGAGGCCAATTGTCTAAGTCATGCCAGTACATCCACAGCACCGCAGTTTGGTCAACATGGGCGTAAGCCTGGAGTGTGAATGGAGACTGAGCAACAATTTCAAACGGCTGTCCTGCTCCAACAAAACCCAAGAAAGCCTCTTCTGGAGTTCTGTTGATTCGTCGAGATGTTAACTGACTAGCAGTAGCACTAACTTGGGCAGTTCCTACCATGCGGATCGCACCCCTTTGCACCAAGTACAGCAATCCAGGTCGAGCTGGAATGCGCTCATCTTTGCTAAAGGTGCGGCAGCGGTAGTGTTCTTGAGCCCAGTCAAGAATCCGTTGCCAAGTTAAAAAAGGCCGTGAAGCCTCTGAAAAGGAGGATGGAGATTGCATAGGTAACAAAGAGCGTTCGGCTGAAGACAAAGACGTCATAAAAAGGTGCAAGGAGTGTCTTTGTGTTAATGAGGTAGGCTTAACGCCTAACAGCGCCAGCCATCCAAAAGAGTAAAAAGCAATTTGCTCGTTACTTCTTTTGTTATACATCCTACTGTACAATGATGGTAGTAAAGTTTACTCACTATTCATCGATTATTCATTAAATTTTATCCAACTCTCATTTTTCTTTATTTAGATTATACTTATATCTCAAGACAGATGACAGAAAACCAACAGATATCACTGTAGAATAATTGACTCAAGACTACGTGCATTATAAGCTACTAGTTAGCAAATACACATCATTGAAGCAGCTAATAAATAGTCAATTAGTTACGGTATTAAGTATTTATACTGGCAGCAACAAAACTGTAAGCATAGGAAATAAAAAAATTCCTCTATATAAAGATAGAAATAATAGTAAATTAGTGTATGTCTCAAGTCTGGCTTTAGGGCTGTCCAAATCTCAGAATCAAAAAGCAATGGAGACAGCCAGTGCGATCGCCTTCCATTTATTAGCGATCGCTGGCGGCGTTTTTGATGTCAAAATAGTTTCCCCTGGTTTGATACATTTACAAGTAAATGACCAGACACTAGCAGCTTGGTTGCAAAGTCTCGTGTTCGGTAGTATAAAAGTACGTGAAAAAATTGGGAGAACAAGAGATAAGAAAAAATTCCCCGTCTCTGATTCTTTATTTGCTGCTCAACACGCTCATGCACGTTGCTGCTCACTAATATTACTAGCTCACCGAGAGGGATTAATTAAACTTATAGAACCAGTTCCAGATACTAGTTTAAGGTTCTGGAATGTTAACTCCTCTAACCCCATACCTTGGCTAAACAGCGATCAAACACTGCGTCTAACTCACCCAGATGAGTATCAGCTAATTGCTGAATTAGTACAAGTAATAGATAACGCAGAGTGCCCTGACTTTAAAGGTTATGTAAACTGGGAAAAAGTGGCACTAGATTTGAGCAAAGCTTTTGAAAATTTCTGGAGTAGTTGCCGCATTTGGGGTGAAGTCAAAATTTTTTCACAAAAGCTAGCTCAAGCAAGACTTGGATTACTGATGGCTACTCAATCTGTATTGAGGTTTTTGCTAGAAGAAAAATTAGGTATTTTTGCGCCTTTGGAGTTGTGAATCGATCACACCTCTCACCAAATAAAAACTTTTATAACAGGCTATTGACTAAACAAGTCCTCTCGGCTAAATTATCAGGTGTGTGAGGAGCGAACCAGCAAGGACACCGAGACGAAACACGGCCAGTCGTCGGTGTCCTTTCTGATCTCAAGAGTGTAATTTTGAGACAGCCCCCTACAATAGCAAAAATTTTTCAATTGCGATTGCAGCTCCGTCTTCCTCTACATCAGGAGCCACCCACTGAGCGATCGCCTGAACAGGTGTTGGTGCATTACCCATGGCAATGCCAATCCCGGCATATTCAAGCATTTCTAAATCATTGAAGTTATCACCAATAGCCATAACGTTAGCTCTTTGTAATCCCATCAATTCTTCAGCTAGGTAACATACAGCAGCGCCTTTGTTAACACCAGCATTAGTAGCTTCAAAGAAAGTTGCAACAGAAGTGGTAAGATAAAGTTCCGCTGGTGTGTACTGGCGACGTAAATTACCTAATAGCTCGTTGATGACATCTGTGTCATCGCACAAAGCCAGAATCTTAGTTGGTTCACTAGTTAAAACTTGGCGTAAATCACCTACTGGAATTGGCGTTACACCACTACGTTCCCCATAAATTTGGCTTTCTCTAGTTAACTCCCGCACGTATAGCTCGTCATTAATATAGAGGTGGACAGATAAGAGCGATCGCAACTGAGGCTGTTCAAAATAATCGATTAGTTGGTGAGCAATTTCCCTAGAGACAGGTAAATGACGATGAATTCTTTGGGTGGCTGGATCTTGAATCCAGGCTCCCTGATAGGCTACTAATGGCAGCATAGAGCCAATTTCTTGGTGAAAGCGCACAGCTGAGCGATACATGCGACCAGTAGCAATTGTTACCTGAATTCCCCGTGTTTGCGCTGCGGCGATCGCTTCCTTGACAGATGCGCTGATGGTATTTGAGACTCCAGAAATTGTGCCATCTATATCTAAAACCAGTAATTTGATATCTTGTAAAGCTGTAGCTTGATCGTTAATAGATGCTAAGTTAGCGGCAGAGGTTTGTTGCATAAATTCCCAAGGATTTGACTCAATAAGAGGTTATCAGAGCTGGAGACAATACGAATGGTTAACAACAAAAAGTCTATTGTAGAAACGTTGCGTTGCAACGTTTCTACAATAGACTTTTTGCAAAAATACTTGAACCGTCAGAGACTCAAGTCTCTGCCTAATAGCAAAAGTCCGTTGAAACGGACTAAAAATACTGTTATTAGTCGGTTGAAACCGACTTGAGTTATCAGCCAGAAAATTTATTTTCTGGCGAGTATCCGACTTTTGCAAGAGGTCTAATTTTCAGCCAAAATAAAAACCCAGATTATCAAAAAATCTGGGTTTTTTACATTTAGATAAAAAGATGATTCTGACAGTAGTTTAACAGGCACTTACCTTTCAAAAATTATTTAATGTGCCTTTTGGTGAGTAGTTTGTAGTAGTAGATGTCATTGGGTGAGTTTTATCACCCAGTTACAAATGTCGATTAGTTAGAAGCCTTGAGCCAGCTTTTTTTACGTTGTGATAACAAACCAAGTCCTGCTACTAAACCGATACCAATTGCCGCAGAAGGTTCAGGTACAGATTGAGCTGATTCGTAGTCATAAGTGACTGCGACAGTTCCCTTAGCAAAAGTACTGATCATGCTCACAATATTTCCAGAACCAGTCACATTTGAAGTAGCTATAGCTGAGAATAAAAAGTCGAGGTTGCCAGTACCAATGAAACTCTGTAACATTTGGCTATTGGTGATAGTTGTCTGGTCTGATTGTGTGGCATTCAACCCTTGCAGACTTCTTCCAGAGGGTGTATTAAAGTCAATTTGACCATCAAATGGAGAAACATTTTGGAATGTCTGAGATGTTTGAGGGCTGATATTAAATAAAGAAGTATTACCCAGTTTTAGGTTAACGTTACTACCGAGTTTAACTGTAATATTAGCGGCTGTTGACCCTGTATTTTCAAAGCCGATATTTCCGTTAATATCACTAGTAAACTTCAATGTTACACCTTTCAGTGTGCCCAGAGAAGAGTCAAACTTCTGAACACTGATAGCTTCATCGACAACATTTGTAGCTTTGAAATTTGTAGAACCATTGTAGGATAAAGATACTGCGTTTGCACTGCTGGCGGTGGCTACGATACCTGCTAAAGTTGTAGCAGCTGCTAGAGTATTAAAAAGTTTGGTTGCCATAGGAAATTATTTTCTCAAACTGGATAACTGCGAGATTGCTAACCTATTTCTAACTTGGAACTTTTGTTTGTAGGCTTGCTGAATCTACCTAACTTTGTGTAAAGCTTTGATGACGAAAAAGGTTCGATATAATCAGCCTTTGAGGAGAGTGTATAAAGTTTTGTTAAGCTTAACAACTGCTGTTTTAGTACTGATAGCCGCTCGTTGGTACACACAAACGCACCTAAAATTTTTGCTGTTTAGCATCTGTACCAGATTCCGCAAATGTGTAGATCTACAGTAAATTATCCATACATTGCCTGATTTATTTGTGCTGACACTCCAAATAAGCAGTTTAAATTACAGCAGTTTTGTGTCGAAGGCTTCTGGTTAGAATATATTTATGTCTGAAATTTCTAATTCTGTAACTGCCACACGTCCAACGTTCATCTTGGTAGATGGACACTCCCTAGCGTTCCGTTCATACTTTGCTTTTGCCAAAGGGCGAGATGGCGGACTGCATACCAAAACAGGAATTCCTACCAGTGTATGCTTTGGCTTTCTCAAGTCCTTGCTGGAGGTAATGGCGACACAGCAGCCACAAGCAATGGCAGTAGCTTTTGATTTGGGCTTGCCAACCTTCCGCCACGAAGCAGACGATACCTATAAAGCTGATCGTCCAGGTACACCAGAAGACTTTATTCCTGATTTAAAAAATTTACAAGAGTTGCTCAATGGCTTGAATCTGCCAGTTTTAACTGCCCCAGGTTATGAGGCAGATGATATTTTGGGAACCTTAGCACAAAGAGCAACTGCTGCTGGGTATAGAGTGAAGATTCTTACTGGCGATCGCGATTTATTTCAATTAATTGATTTAGACAAGCAAATTACTGTTCTCAATTTTAGTCCTGACGCTCTGAAGCGTTCTACTAATAGTATTACAGAATTTGGGCCAGAACAAGTAAAAGAAAAACTCGGTGTTTTACCTTCGCAAATTGTTGATTTTAAAGCTCTTTGCGGTGATAAATCAGATAATATTCCTGGAGTCAAGGGAATTGGGGAAAAGACAGCTGTACAGCTGCTAAATACCTACGGTTCTCTTGACCATATTTATGCTGCATTAGATGACATTAAAGGAGCAACTCAAAAAAAACTGGCAGCAGGTAAAGAAGATGCTCAAAGGTCTCACTATTTAGCAAAGATAGTTGTGGATGTTCCTGTAGAACTTGATTTAGAAGATTGTAAATTAACAGGTTTTGAGACAAGCATCCTTATACCAATTTTAGAAAAATTAGAATTTAAAACTTTTTTAGGTAAAGTTAACGAACTTCAACTAAAGTTTGGTGGCACAGTTGGAGAACAGCTAGCCGCATCAATTAATACAGAATCAACTGATTCTGTCTCTACAAACCAAGAGATCGATGAAGATAGTGATTTGTGGTTTTTTAGTGCTGCTGAAACAGCAGCAGCTACGCTACAAGCTGTTTCACCAATTCAGCCACGGATCATTAATACCGAGGCTAAACTAACTGAGTTAGTGAGCTTATTACAACATTTTACCAACCCAGAGATACCCGTTGCTTGGGACACTGAAACTACTGACTTAGAACCAAGAGATGCTGATTTAGTGGGAATTGGTTGCTGCTGGGGAACAGAACCGGATGAATTAGCCTATATTCCTATTAATCACAAAAGTGGTGAGAATCTCAATCAAAATGTGGTGTTAGAGGCACTGCGATCGCTGCTAGAAAGTGCAGATTATCCGAAAACATTTCAAAACGCCAAATTTGACCGCTTAGTTTTCCGTTGTCAAGGAATTAATCTAGCAGGGGTAGTTTTTGATCCCATGCTAGCAAGCTATCTGATAAATCCAGATTCTAGTCATAATTTGGGTGAATTAGCGCAGCGGAATTTAGGGTTGATTACAAAAAATTATGTAGATTTAGTTCCCAAAGGTAAAACTATAGCTGATATTGATATCGCAACTGTAGCAGATTATTGCTGTTTGCAAGTTTATGCTACGTTTCAACTTGTACCAAAGTTACGAGAGCAACTAGAAAAAATTCCAGCTTTGTATAAACTATTGGTAGATGTGGAACAACCGCTAGAGAGAGTTTTAGCGGCAATGGAATATCAAGGTATACGTATTAACTCAGCTTATTTGCATGAACTTTCGCAGCAGTTAGAAATAGATTTAGCAAAGTTACAAGAACAAGCTACTGAAATTGCTGGGGAAACATTTAACTTAGGTTCTCCGAAGAAATTAAGCCAAATATTATTTGAAAAATTGGGATTAAGTACTAAATATTCTCGAAAAATTCAAACAGGATATTCTACAGATGCAGCAACTCTAGAAAAACTCCAAGAAATTGATACAACTGGCTTTGTTGATGCGATTATTGAGTATCGAACTTTATCTAAATTAAAGTCTACTTATGTTGATGCACTGCCAGCATTGGTACGTCCAGATACTCAGCGGGTGCATACCAATTTTAATCAAACTGCAACGTCAACAGGCAGATTATCTTCTTCCAATCCCAATTTACAAAATATCCCAATTCGTACTGCTTTTAGTCGTCAGATTCGTAAAGCATTTTTACCAGAACCTGGTTGGTTGATGGTGGCGGCTGATTATTCTCAAATTGAGTTACGAATTCTGGCACATTTAAGTCAAGAACCTGTATTGGTGCAAGCATATCAGCAAAATGAAGATATTCATACAGTCACGGCGCGTTTGGTGTTTGAAAAAGAAGATATAACATCAGATGAACGCAGGATAGCAAAGACTATCAATTTTGGCGTGATTTATGGAATGGGTTCTCTCAGATTCTCGCGTTCAACTGGTATAGATAAAGCGATCGCTAATGAATTTATCAAGAGATTTAACGAACGCTATGCGAAAGTTTTTACATATTTGGAACGCATGAAAAAAGAGGCGATCGCTCAAGGTTATGTAGAAACTATTCTCGGACGGCGTCGTTATGTTGAGTTTACTAATAATAGTTTACGCAGTTTGAAAGGTCGCAAATTAGAAGATATTGATTTGAGTAAACTGAAGAATTTAGGCCCTTATGATGCGGGTTTACTCCGTTCTGCTGCTAATGCGCCAATTCAAGGTTCGAGTGCTGATATTATCAAAATTGCCATGGTGAGATTGCATGAGGTTTTACGAAAATATCAAGCACGTTTATTATTACAAGTTCATGATGAATTAGTGTTTGAAGTTCCTCCGCAAGAGTGGGAAGAATTACAACCGCAAATTAAGTCTGTGATGGAGGGTGCAGTACAGTTGAGTGTACCTTTGGTCGTGGATGCACGTGCAGGTGAAAATTGGATGGAGACGAAATGATGGAGAATTGGGAATTGGTGAGACCAGCCCCCGTCTTGGCGGTCTTTGTGACGATAGCGCAGCGTAATTCGTAATTAAAAAAAGGGGAATTATGTTCCCCTTGTCAAGCTATTTATTAATCAGATATTTTTTATTAGACTTCTTGCAAAAGTCGTTCTTTTTGCGTTCTTCTTTGCGCGGCAGTGGCTACTGTTTAGAGCGATCGCCCCTACACCTGGATTTACAATGTTAAGGATTGAGCGTCTGTTTCAATTGACTTCGCTAAATCTTGCAGGAAAGCCGCAGCATCTGCACCGTAAATAATGCGGTGATCGCAAGTAATGTTTACCTGCATTTGTTGCCGCACAGCAAATAAACCGTCAGGTGTGGCTACAACTTGCGGACGAGATGCACCGATGGCTAAAATTGAACCCTGTCCTGGCGGCAAAATTGCATCAAATTTGTCTACGCCAAACATGCCTAAGTTGGACAAAGTAAAAGTACCGCTGTTGTATTCTTCTGGTTGCAGTTGTTTTGCCCTAGCTTTATCTACTAAAGACTTCCAAGTACGCGATAGGGAATAAATATCTACCATATCTGCATTTTGCAAGACAGGTGTAATTAATCCTCCACCATCCATCGCCACGGCTACAGAAATATTAATAGCAGAATGATAAACAATACCCTGTTCTGAATAGCTAGCATTCAACAGTGGATGTTTTTGCAACGTCACCGCTACAGCTTTTGCTAGTAGCGCTGTCATTGTCACCCCTTTAGATTTAATCTGTTTGTAAAGCTTATCTAGCCCATCAGTAGTAATTGTGTAACCCACTCGGAATACAGGCACAGCTAAACTAGCTACCATGTTTCGCACTACTGCATTTTGCAGGGTGGTCAAGGGCACGATTTGACCTGGAACAACGGATGCTACTACGGGTGTAGGTGTGGGTGCTGGTGTTCGAGGTGATGGTGCTACTGGGGTGGTAGTTGGTGTAGGTGCGATTGGAGTTACTGGTGCAGTAGGTTGCTTGCCTTTGTTAGCAACCAGCTCTACATCCTCAGCGATAATACGACCGTAGGGGCCACTACCTTGAAGATTACTTAAATCAACTTTTAACTCTTTAGCCAACTTGCGGGCACGGGGCGAAGCCACAAGCCGTCCTTCTCGGTGATTAGACCCATTTTGAGATGCTAAAGCAGGTGTTCCCACTGAAGCCGCTACTGGGATTGGTTCAACAGAGGTAGCAGCAGGAGTAGCGGCGGCATCACCAGAGTTAGCAAGAGACTTAGCGGTTTCGATTTCAGCTTCTGTTTCGGCGACAAAAGCGATCGCTGCTCCCACTGAGGCAGTTTCACCAGCTTGTACTATGATATGGGCAAGGTATCCTTCATAAAAGGTTTCCACGTCCATATCTGCCTTATCTGACTCAACCACCACTACTGTTTCGCCTTTTTCCACTTTGTCGCCTGGTGATTTTACCCAGGAAACGATTTTACCTTCAGTCATGGTGGAACTGAGCGCCGGCATAAATACTTCATGAATGCTCATAGGGTGGCTTAGAATCAATAATTTAGTGGACTTTAACAGCTTTTCTCAGATCGAATTGTATCTTGACCAGGGAGTTTTGGATTGAAGACTTTTCAATTCGCCATTTACGGAAGTAATAACAGACCGATTGCCCCATAAATTTCGCTGGCGATCGCACTCATCAATTCAAGTCATACAATCTTGAATTATTGCCGTACTTCTGGCGGTGGGTTGAATACACCACTGTTGTATTTATCCCACAGTGTAGATAGCAACCTGCGCCTTTTTTCGGCAGATGCAGAATAGGCTTCAATCTCAGCCTGTACTAACCTTCTAATAAGCGACTGCTTGGCTAAAGCCAATAATTCTCTTAGTTCGGTCTCTGAAAAAGTTTCTTCTAGTTGGGCAACGTATTTGGCTTCAATATAGTTCCACCCAGCTTCTCGTACAAAAAGCGCCTGCATCCAGTCCATGAATTTGTTGTTTCTTGTTGGAGGAACTGCTATTTCAACACTGTTACCAAGATACAGATCATATCGTTTGGAGATTCCGGTTTCTGATAAAACGGCTATTGCTAAGTCTGCCTTGGATTTGGTTGTAGTTACCATTTCTGGGCGGATTTCTCGTGAAGATGTCTGCTGAGAGTTAGCTAAACATCCAACTAGCAAGATACAAAACACTAACAGAAGCATTAAAAACGGTTTAATTTTGACCATTACTTAAAAGCTTTCCATCCATTCAATACACTTGTGCATTTGCTGGTGCATGGTATCAACATCAGCGTGAAATCTTCGCCCATGACCTGGTAACACCCACTCAAAGGAATAATTGGCTAATTGTCGCATTGATTTAATTTGTTCTGACCACGAATACCAGCAGAAATCGTGGAAGGCAGCCAATTGATGGTAGCTTTCTGACCAAGCAAGATGGTCGCCAGTGAAAAGATATTTGTTTTTGTAAAGTAATACTGTGTGTCCTTCGGTATGACCGGGAACTGGGATAATTAGCAAATCTGGAGTTAAAGTAATTGGTTCATTGCCTGTTAGTTGTATTTCTACATTGCGGGTATTAGCAGAAATATCTTCAATATGGAGGATGCGATCGCACTTAAAATGTTCAACAAATTTTTGATGATCTGCGATATCATCTTTGTGAGTGAGGTACATGTAACGAATGGGGCCCATCTCTTCTAAGCGCTTTACCAAAGGTGGTGTAAAGCGAGGTGAATCCACCAGAATATTCCCATCGCGAAGTTGAATTAAATAGCTAGCAGCACCATAGGATTTTTCGGAATGATAGCCGCAATGGTAAACATTTTCGTCTACTAAAATTGGAAAACTTTCTTGAGCAATTTTGATATCTTTTGGTTTTTCAACTGTACCAATCGAACTGGTGGGACAAGCTAAAAGTGCTTCTAGCGCGGCTAATCTTTCGGTTTCATTTGTTGGTTGATGATAAACTGCTGATTGTTCACCAACACGAGAAAATACTTCAGGAGTCATCCAGCGACAGGTATCGCAATCAATGCAGGTGCTATCTACATAAAAATCGCCGTCGGTATTTTGGGGACGACGCATATTTAAATGAGCCATGTTATACCTCTTTATATCCAGAGATTGATTCTACCTATGATTATTATGTTAGCAAAAGTGACTTCAAACTATGGATGTCGCTAGACGTAATTTTTTTCAAAATAGAGAAGAAAGTAAAGTTTAATTTAGGTTATTTGTAGCGTTCGTAAAATTCAACGTTGGCAGGGTATGACCTAAGCGTAATCCTAGAATAATCCACCCCTCAAGAGCATCTTGCAAGTTCTCACGGCAGGCTTCTAGTGTTGCAGCATTTGCCCACACTCCTTGACAGTCAGGAATTTCACCGTAAAAAGTTCCATCTTCAAGCAACTCATAGGTTGCTTTGTGCATTGCTATATTAATGTAATTTGTTAACATTTTTATTTTATTTTTTAGGTGCAGTCTTTGTTGATGATGAAAATTCTACTGACAATTGTCAATAGTTGAAATTGAATTTTATTTATAAAATTTTTAACATACGATCGCGTTCTGAAAAAGCAACGCGATCGCTGTAATTAATCTCCTTTAACTAATTAAATGCAACTGATTTCCTACTGCATTAATTAGATGATGAGTTAGGGGAAGGCTATCAATTACCATACCCAAACATAACAGCATCATGTAGGAGATGGAATAAAGAAATAAGTCTCTAGCTACAGTCCGATCTTCTGGATTTTGCAACAAGCGCCAAGATTTATAGATAAATAATCCTCCCAAACTCAAGGCGATCGCAGCATAGACAATTCCACTCGCTTTTAAGGGATAAACCAATAATAGCGTTGCTGCAACTGTCATTAAGGTGTAGTACCAAATCTGCTTTACAGTTGCTATATCACCTACAACTACCGGTAACATCGGTATGCCAACTTTTGCGTAGTCATCGCGGATCATCAGGGCTAGTGCCCAGAAATGGGGGGGTGTCCACAAAAAGACAATCGCAAAAATCAACCATGCTGCCCAGCTTAAAGTGCCGGTGACAGCGGCCCAACCCACCAACGCCGGAATTGCCCCAGCAGCCCCACCAATGACGATATTTTGGGTGCTGTGACGTTTCAACCAGTGGGTGTAGACGAGAATGTAAAAGACAATGCCAGATAAAGCCAGTAGGGCGGCTAGAAGATTGGCAAATACTGTTAGTAAGGTAAAAGAAATCGCAGCCAGAGCGATCGCAAAAATCAGAGCATCACGTGGCTGTACCTTACCTGCTGGCATCGGACGATGGCGCGTCCGCTCCATATCATAATCGATATCTCGGTCATAGATACAGTTGATTGTTTGGGCACTAGCAGCGGCCAAAGTGCCACCAATAAGAGTTACTAGCAACAGCAATGGGTCTACTTGTCCCTTAGCGGCAATCCACATACTCCCAGCAGTGGTAATCAAAAGCAACGGAATAATCCGAGGCTTTGTTAACTGGTAGTAGCTTTGAATTACTTGTAGAAATGTTTCGTGGTGGCGAGAGACATTAGTCTCAATCATGTTGGCTCTAGTTCCTTATTTTTCTAACTTACAGGCAGCTAATCAATTATCAGTTACTTGTACTGAGAGGCTTGCCTTGAGCGGAGTCGAAAGGAGTCGAAGTATCAGTTAATCTCCATCACTAAAAGTCCAGGATTTTAACCTTGGATAAATACCTTTGTATGTACCTTTTTATGTGAATTGATAACTGTTCACTGTTCACTGTTCACTGATAAACCAACGGGATAAGCGTTGATTTCGCGGCTAGTAGCCCAGTCACGTAATGCTAGAACTGTAAAAGCTACCAAAGTGCCTAGCAAAGCAGCGCCTATAGCTTGGTGAGAGACGGTGAGAGGCTCGACTTGGAGATGTAACTTAAAAGTGGCAATCCCCAACAAGATTTGTAAAATTAATAACCCACCAGCCATATTTGCCAGTCGTCGCAAAGCTGGATGTAGTGCTGGTGTCCGCCAGGAAATCAATATCACGGCCAAGGTTGCTGCTGTTGGCGGTACTAAACCAGCAATATGGCTGTACATCACAGAACAAAGTTGAGAATCGCCAAAGCATTGATGTAGTGCCCAGCGAGACCCCACCAAAGCACCTAGTAAGCTTTGCAAATAAACTAGTACTGCGGCAGTTAAACTTACCCAAGGTAATTGACCAACAGTTCCAGTTCCTTGATAGGGTGTGAGTGCTGTACCAACGATGAGGAGTGTGGTAAAAAACAACAATGCTGTTCCCAAGTGGGCGGTGACGATATCAAACCGTAACAGCTCGGTAACGGTGAGTCCGCCTAAAACTCCTTGGAAGACGATTAAAAATAGGGCAAATGTGGACGCCCAAGGCAACCAAATAGGTAAGGAACGACGATGCCACCAAGATAAACCAGAGAGTGCGATCGCGCTAACACCAATCAAAGCTGCGTCCAATCTGTGAAACCACTCTAAGAATACTTGGAAATTCATTTGTTTGGCTGGCACCAATTCTCCGTAGCATAAAGGCCAGTCTGGGCAAGCAAGTCCAGCATTCATCACGCGAGTGGCAGAACCTATCGCCATCAAAATTAAGGTGGCTATGCACATTCTCCACACTAAGCGACGAATCACTTCTTTGGGCTTTTGCTGCTCAGGTGCCGCTTCATTTTGTTGTTGTAGGACAAATTCACTCATTAACGTTACCTTCTGCCCGCTCTTGGTGGAATTCTCAAATTTTCAATTTTCAACACCTACCCATCTTTACCCTAGCGTATTCAACTAGGGTTTATGGATTGGCTTTCATCTATACTTTGGATCACTCCAGCTACTTTTAGCTGTAAGCTTTAGGTATTTTTTAAGATGTCAGCAATTAATTAATCACGATTAATTTTACTAATCTAAATTTTTCCTTAAATTTTTTTATTGGTTAATTAATACTCTTGACAATATTCGATAAATTTATTGCACTTCGATGAGAAAATTAGCTAAAAAATTAATAAAAATTTCGGACTAGGGAAGGTACCAGAAGATTAATACATCAAAGCGATCGCTTTTTGTTCTCCACTAACATTAAGAGAATGCTGCAACAGACAATAGAAACGCGGGGTGTTTGGCTGACAATTACCGATAGTCAGGTTCTTCGTTCTCAGCAAAGTATTGCTGAAGCAATGGATTTCCTCGCCCAGACAGGATTTAATGTGGTGTTTCCTGTGGTTTGGAACAAGGCTGTTACCTTGTATCCCAGTTCCACAATGCAGCAAACTTTTGGTGTGGAAATTAACCCGTTGTGCCAGGGACGCGATCCCTTACAAGAAGTAATAGTTGCAGCAAAGCAGGTGGGATTAAAAGTCATCCCTTGGTTTGAATACGGCTTTGCTAGTTCCTATAATTTGCAAGGTGGGATGTTGTTGCAGCGAAAACCTCAATGGGCAGCTCGTGATTGTCACGGTAATTTATTGAAAAAAAATGGCTTTGAATGGTTAAATGCGCTTGACCCTCAAGTACAGGAATTTTTACTCAAGCTGGTGCTGGAAGTAGTGGAAAATTATGATGTTGATGGTATTCAAGGAGACGATCGCCTCCCTGCGTTACCCAGTGAAGGTGGCTATGATCAAGTAACTGTCACTCGCTATCGTCAACAATTTCACCGCAATCCACCCCAAAACTCTAAAGATAGGCAATGGCTACAATGGCGTGCAAATATTCTCACGGAATTTTTAGCCTGTCTCTACCGTCAGGTGAAAGCTATTAAGCCTAATATGCTGGTATCAATGGCCCCCAATATTCCTAATTGGGCACTGCAAGAATATTTACAGGATTCACCCACATGGTTAAATCAAGGGATAATTGATATAATTCATCCGCAGATTTATCGACGCGATTTTAAGAGTTATCAGGCGATCGCTTCTAAGCTAGCCAATCAATTTCCCAATGCCACATCGCCAAAGTTAGCACCAGGAATTCTTATTAAGCTGGGGTCTTACTGCATTAGTCCCGAATATCTGGTGCAAGCAATTAGCTGTAATCGCCAACTTGGCATTTCAGGAGAGGTTTTCTTTTTTTACGAAGGTTTACGAGATAATCACGATGCATTAGCTAAAGTTTTGCGAAATGGCCCCTATGCTAAATCAGCTTGTTTTCCTACTTTGTCAGATTTAAGTAAAGAAGGCTTTGCGAATCACAGTTCATCTTCAATTTGGCAGTCAGTGGTGAGATTGATCAAAAATCTCTAATGCTTGCTAGCGATTTGTAACTATTAACTATTAGGCTGTTTCGCCTTAGAATCAAGTTTGTCTTCTTCATAAATTAATAAATCCCCTGGCTGACACTTCAGTGCCTTGCAAAGCGCATTCAGCGTCGATTCGTCAATTCTGGTGAAACGACGACGATTTTTTAGTTTGGAGATAGAAACAGGATTCATGCTACATAAAAGAGCTAATTCTTTATTACTGATATCTCGCTCAGCCATTATAATTGCCAATCTCCAGTGAATCACCACTAAGTTGATGTCTCTAACGTTGCAAAGCAGATGCTAACATTTTGAGTTATAGATTACTGATTTATTAAACTTACAAACTATTAATTTAGCCTTAGCGTTTACAAAAGTAGCTTTTAAAGCTATAACTACATTAGTAGTTATAGCAGAGCGATCGCCCCTCTTGCCGGCCAAACTTGAGAGCGATCGCTTGCTCACCAGATAAATACAAGGTGATACTTTAACATGATAGAACCTCGTTCTGTTTCAGAGCTACTCAAAGCGCCCATTCCTGATGCACCTCAAGGCAAGCAGCCTGTCCGACTTCTAGCCTGCGGTGCTGCCAAAAGTGTAAATAGTATTGTTTATCAGTTGTACGTTCTCGGCTTTGCTGAAATCTGCGAATGGACTCCGGCTTTACCTTCTCCTGTTACTGGTGAGGTAATTAGAATTTTGACTCGCTATATGAATCCTGGCAACTAACATTTAATTGCGATCGCTTCTAATTAACGCAAGTGCAAGGCGATCGCAAACCCACACAAATTAATAACCTCTAAGGAATCATCGCTACCTTAATCACCTTGCGGGCTTTCATCTCATCAAACACCTGTTCTAAATCTTTTAGTGGACGCTGTTCGCTGATGAGTAACTCAAAAGGAATTTGACGACTGGCTAACAATGATAGTGCTGCCCGTACATATTTTGGTGTGTTATGAAATACACCTTTTATTGTAATTTCGTTGTAGTGTAGCTGTTCTGTATTAACAGTAATATTTGTATCTCTTGGACATCCACCAAATAAGTTGACAGTTGCACCAGGACGGGCAGAGGCGATCGCAGTTTCCCAAACACTAGGTACGCCAGTGGCTTCGATCACCACATCCGCACCCCAGCCTTGTGTCAAGTCTTTCACCACACTCGGTATGTCTGGGATTTGATGATAATTAAAGGTATGAACTGCACCAAGTTTTTTACCAATTTCTAGTCTGTGGTGATTGCCTCCCCACAGTAAAACCTCAGTAGTATTCGCCAAAGCAGCTACAAACATCAGCCCAATTGCCCCATCTCCTAAAACAACCACTCTATCTTTGGCTTTGACGTTGGAACGTGCTACACCATGCAGCACACAAGCTAAAGGTTCGGTCATCGCTGCCAATTCTCCAGGCAATTGTTCGGGAATCTGTAATAGATTATGTTGTACTATTGGTGCGGGAATTTTTAGGTATTGGGCAAAAGTCCCATTATTCCAGGTTAAATTTGGACATAAGGAATACTCTTGGCGTTGACAAAAAAAGCATTCCATGCATGAAGCAGAATTATTAGCGACGACGCGATCGCCTATCTGCCAGTCGGTAACGTTTTTACCTAAAGCCACAATTCGTCCAGCGGCTTCATGACCAAACAGTGTTGGCGGCGTTAGCATCCTGGCATGACCACCACGACGCCAGACCTTTAAATCTGTACCACAAGTAGTAGCTGCTTGTACTTGGATTACGACTTCACCAACTGTCGGAGTAGGGTCAGTAACTTCTTCTAAGCGTAAATTTTCTTGTCCATAAAGTAACGCTGCTAACAAAGTTTTTAACCTATCAACTAACTCCATCCGATTTTACCAGTTGGAGATAATTGATAGGTTAAAGCTACAGAACTTACACAGTGTCATATTTGTCAGTAGTAGACTTAACTTAAAGTCTTTGTTTGTAAATATAGAAGAAAATTACGTCTGATGTGAATTAGGAATACCGTTGATGAATGCAACAATAGCCCTCATCTCCCAACCTCTTCTCCCAAGCGTGGGAGAAGAGGAGCAATTTCAAAGCCCCTCTCCCAGTTTGGGCTATCCATTAGTCGCATCTTTCTTAACATTGCTGTAAGTCAGACGCTGAGGGAATGATAGAAGTAAATAATGAGAGCATGATTGACTTGAGAGACAGAAAATGGACTAAACCTGAGTGCGATCGT
>JAHHHC010000028.1 GCA_019359515.1 Desmonostoc vinosum HA7617-LM4
ATTAGTTAGAGACTATGAGCTATTACCCGAAACATCGGAGACTTTTGTCTATCTTGCCATGATCCGTATTATGGTAAGGCGATTAGCCTAAAATTTTACCCTTCAAAACTTTTCAAACATCCTCTTACACCCCTACACCCTTTGTTGGTTGGTTAACTTGATTTTGATAAACTTCTTCAAACACTTCTTCAAGTTCAGGTTCAACCACCATTAAATGTTGTTCTAAGATGGCTAAATTGCGAATATTAGACTTATAAAAAGCATCAAATAAATCGCCTACTAAGGGCACAGTACCCACTACTGCTTCTAAACCAACGTTAAAAATCATTTTCGCTAAATCTTGGTGCGGGATGCCAAAACGGGTAGCTAAAAATATGATGTAAGCTGAGAATACTGTACTGATTAAATCACCAGCACCAGGCACTAAACCAAGAATTGGGTCTAATCCAATATGAAAACCTGTCAAAGGAATGCGTATAGATGTATCCATCAGGCGGCTGAGTTTGCGGATGCGGTTGAGAGTAGTCAGGCGTTTGGCAGCGTCCATAATTTGCAATATTTGTACTATTTTTAAGTTGCACTAATTTTAGTTATTTGTGTTGTACCGCTGGAAAGAATTAATCTGAACTGATAGTAAAGAAATAGGAAATTTTGAAAAATAATTTCAAGATGGAAAGCGATCGCGCCAAATTTTCTGAATTACCTGATGTACAGCCTCTTGTTTCAAGTTACCATCTATCCGCACAATTCGAGCCGGATGAGATGTCGCTAACTCTGCATACCCTTGTTGGACGCGGCGATGAAAGGCAATTGTTTCCTGTTCAATGCGGTCTAGTCCGGCTTCATTCAAGCGTTTGCGTGCTAGTCCTACCTCGACATCAACATCCAGCCAGATAGTTAAATCACTTTGCAAACCACTTGTCGCGATAGAGTTGAGTTGCTCGATTAATTTCAAGCTTAAACCCCGACCATAACCTTGGTAAGCAATGGTAGAGTCGGTATAGCGATCGCATAAGATATATTTTCCAGCAGCTAAATGTGGTTTAAGTTCTTGCTCTACATGTTGCGAACGGTCAGCTGCATATAACAATAATTCTGTCACTTCCGCAATGGGTTTGTCTTCTGCCTTTTCTAGCAACAGGCGACGAAGTTGCAAGCCTAACTCCGTTCCCCCTGGTTCACGAGTCATCACCACAGACATTCCTAAACTCTCCAGCCACTGACAACAAAGTTGTATTTGGCTAGTTTTGCCGCAACCTTCTACCCCTTCAAATACAATAAATTTCCCACCCATGCTTTTTTAAGATTCGTTGCTAATAACCACCATAAATTATCTAGCATAGCGGTTCTCGGTGGCTTGCAACATAGCAATTTTCAATTATTCGTTGTGAAAAATTAGACTCCCGATTTCTTTGAGAAGTTGGGAGTCTGGACACAGCACATTTTCACAAATCAAAAAATAGCGGTTTCTCAAAATTTGCCAAAATACAATACATTTTTCTGCAATTTTGCAAACATGATTATGCACTAATCATTGATATATCTGGCATTTAAATATGCATAAAAGGTGAATGCATAATAGCTACATTTTTTTTACTCTGTATTTTGTGAGTGAAAAATATGATGAGCGATCGCCTAAATAATAGTGAACAATGAGTAACAAGAAAAATGAGTATTAATTAAAAATATTCTAACTTGTTATTCAGCGTTCAAAGTTTAATAGTTCAATTTTACGACTATGGATAACAAGCAAGTGAAACAAGAGATTCAACATCCAAATAGTTCTATAAATCAACTTTTAACACCATTTCAGCGCAAATTGTTGTTAAAAAGTCTGCAAGAAGATTTACCAACAATCTATCGCCAACGCATCCAAATTATTTTGCTTGCAGATGATGGTAAATCACAAACAGAAATTTGTCGAATCTTAGGATGTTGCCCGGCGACAGCTAGACATTGGCTACACATTGCCCGTACTGGTATGGCACATCAATGGCACTTATCACCAATTGGTCGTCCCAAGGCCGTGAACGAGGAATATTTAAAGCGATTGCAAGAACTAGTGAGCAAAAGTCCTCGTGAATATGGCTATGGTTTTCAGCGGTGGACAGCAAACTGGTTGAGCAAGCATTTAGCAAAAGAATTGGGCATCAAAATAAGCGATTGCCATATCAAACGGCTGTTAAAACAGATGGGATTATCCACAAAGCAAAAACCCGCTAATACCTCTGAAAATATATCTCAGCATAGCAGTTCGCAAATTTTAATTAATGATCTAAATCAGGAAATACTGGTAAATAATAATGAAAACCTACCACTTCACTTTTTACAATCAAAAACAGATTTTTAAATAGTTCCGTGGGTTTAAGTCCCCCGGTTCCATAATCGGTAAGTTTTGTGTTGGGGTTAAACCCCCATTACAAAACTTAATTACGCGCTTCGCAGCGGTAGCGAGTCCGCGATAGCGTTAGCGTTAGCGAAGCGGTAGCGAGGTACGAGCGTCAGCGTAAAGCCTGCGGCATAGCTTCGCTTAGAGCGACACAGGAGCGTCGCGTCATTACGAATTACGAATTACGAATTATTCCTCTCTATTAGTCCCACGACTTTGCTCTACTTGCCTGATTTCCCTTTCTAAGAAATAATTCAACAGTGTTCGCAATAACACAATTGCGCCTAAGTTTAAAATATCTTGACGTGTTGGTGCAACTGCTGTTCGTAAAATATCACTAGCAACGGTAAACTCTAATCCTAAAGCTAGTACTCTTCCTAATTGCAGACGTACTACTTCTGTAGAATCAAAATGTTGTCTTGATTGAGAAAATGTTTGACGAAAATAAATAGCAAGCCCACGAATTACAGCTAATCCAATAACTAATGCTGCGGCAATTTCTGCTCCTGCGGCTAAATAGCTAACAATCAGCTTTAACCAAGATTCTAATGGTTCTTTTGATGCCTGTGTTTGATTATTTTCTCCAGTATTGAGACTTAAAAGTAAAACTAAACCAAATATTAATGCTAAAGGTAGCAGAATATCAATTAAAGATTCACGTAATGACTCTTTTTTCATACGCACTCATATTTTTATTCCCCACTCCCCATCATCTTTTCAAAGGCGCTATCATGACTAAATTTTCAGCTTGATTAACTGTAATCTGTGCTAGTCCAAACTGTTCAATAATGACGGCATTTGTCGTTAAATGCGTACTAATTTTAGCCACTCGATATTGGCTGACTTCCTTTGCTAAAGCAGCTGGTAATAATAACTGATCTCCTAAGTGTTCATCGACGGGTGCGCCAGTGTGATGAAATTCTAGTAATTGCTGACAGGCGATCTCTGCAACCGTTTCTGCTGACAACCGCAAACGCCCCAACCCACCAAACCCAGCCAAACTATTTTGATACTCAGCAGTCAAGAAAATACCTGCCCCAGGTGCTACGCCTTTTTCTCGCAAAGCCTGGATGGCAACCTTCAAGCGGGTTTGACGTAAAAAATTCTCAGCTCGACTCGCCATGCGTTGTGGAATATGCGAGGGTAGTTCCGTTACCACTGCCAGTCCCCGCACCTGCTGTAAATCTCCGCGTTCTAATAAGTTGATGCCGCTGAGTTGACTACTACCACTCACTTGCATCTCTACCTCTCCTCTGCCCTGGGGATACCAACCCCAAGCACCCAATTTAACTTTTGCCTCTATTCCCATGCGGCGCAGTATTGGTAAATAAACATGTTCAATATACGTTACTGTGGGGCTAAAGATGACGTGAGTTCCGCCTCTGAGTGTTACTTGAGAATCATTAGTTGCTAAAGCTAGAGGCAAGAGAATAGTTTGTAAAACCAGAGTAACGGCACCAGCAGAACCACCAGTTTGGGCATCACTCACATCAAAAGTATAAGTTCCGGCTTGTACAGCAGTACCAGGAGTAAATTCTAGCAATGTTGAACCCAAAGCATCACCGCGTAGATAAGCATTGCAAATTCTCGCCGCAGCACGAACTGCTGTTAAATGCTGTGCAGCTAGTCCGGGCTTTTTGCGTCCAGCACGAATACCTACAAGGCGTATGGGTTTGCCAGTAATAGCAGCCAAACTTAGGGAAGTGCGGAGTACTTGCCCCCCTCCTTCTCCGTAAGAACCGTCGATTTCAATCATGGGCGTTTTTGGGATGTTGAATTTTGGGTTGTTTCCACGGTTCTTGCTATTAAATCACAAGTAATTCTTTAATACGGCAATATTTTCTTTTCCCTATTCCCTACCCCAAAGGGGTTTTGAATTTTATCGCCTTGCTTTTACCAGGATTCATTAAACCGTAAGGGTCAACCATGTCCTTAAATTTTAACTGCTCAGGATTGATAACTTTTCTGCCGCCTTCTTCAATAATGTATGTGTGAGGATTAGCGATCGCTACACCCTGCTGTTGGTGATAGTGAATAATTTCATTGAGGCGTTCTTCTTTTGTGTAGCGCACAAGTTGCAAAGCCGCAGGAGTCACCGCACCGTTTACCCGAATAAATTCTAAATGCATCATCACTTCATCACCAAAGTAATGATACATGTGTTCGATTAATTCTAGAGACGTTTTGACATCGCTAGGAAACATACTTTGTAAGTAGGTAATTGCAGGATCTATAGTCCGAGCATGTAAGGTAGTGTGATTCCAGGTAAACTCTCCCAAATTCACACCTTTACTTGCTTCTTGTGCTGGTTTTTGGTAGGTAATTTGGCCACCATACTGCTGTATCAATCCTGGCAATAATTCTAAACTGGGTTCGGCAACTATTAGTAATGCAGAGTGAACTCCTTGGGGAAGATACTCTGTCAGGGCGCTAAAATATTGCGGAATTGGAGATGCAAAGACTGCGATTAACTTTTTAATCATGCCATCGGCATTGCCCAGTGCCTGACCAAACTTTGCTGCTGCCATAAAATCATCAAAGGTAACGATGACTTCTGCCCAAGGATAAGCTGCACCTAGAGGAATTTCTACTTCGGTAATAATACCGTTAATCCCCCAAGCATGATTTACCTTTTGCACATCGTCCCCTCGCAATTCAATGACACGGGGTTCATCTTCCAAAGTTACCACCCGCAGTGCCAAGATATTACCGCGATCGCCTAGCAAGCCATATTGTATCGAACCAATGCCCCCACTGCCACCAGCAATAAAGCCGGCGATCGTCGCTGTCCGGTATGTTGAGGGAACCATCCGCAGTTCCCAGCCAATTTCTCTGGCTTTTTTATCTAAAGCAGCTAACTTTACCCCGGCTTCCACTCGCGCCACTCCAGGTTTCGTCCAAACAATCCTTTGCAGTCGCGTCATATCGAGAATGACACCTCCGTGCAATGGTACGCATTGCCCATAATTCCCAGTTCCTGCACCCCGCACGGTTATAGGTAGACGATATTTGGCACAAGTAGCTGCTACTTTGATTACTTCTTGTTCATTGGTAGGACGTACTACAATATCGCCAACTTTTCCTGCTAGTTTCGGCACTAATACCGGGCTAAAGGTGTGATAGTCTTGGGATAATTTTGCTACTTGATGTGGGTCTGTGATGGTCTCTATGTCTGCAAAAGCAGTTTTGAGTTCATCTAAGTTGATAATTGTCATCGCTAATGTCCTTAAAATTCCTTGATGAGCGATCGCAAATCACAATTCCTCGGCCTCAGAAATTGGAAAGACTTCACCAGCCAAGTAAGCCTGAAAATGCTTTTGAAAATACAACCATGAAGTCATATCTTCTCCATCTAAAAATTTCTTGGGGGCTTGCTTGTATAAAGGAATGCGCGTATTGATTTCATTTTGTAGCAGTTGGGGTAACTCTGTTAAACCACTGACTTTACTACCAACTGCACTATAGATAAGATTACCGGGGCGATCGCCCATTTTCATCCAGGGAAGCCATTGACCAATCCTATCCCAACTCAACTTGAGTTGAGAAACTGAGAGGAGTGTAGGATCGAGTAAATCTGCTGTTGGAACAGTCAGTTTAAATAATTCTGCTGCTTGATAAATTGGAAATGGGCTGTACTCAGCAAACTTGGGATCATCAGCCAAAGGGTTAGGGTAGGTGGGAAATATATCAAAAACAAAAGTTGTGCTATCACCTTCAACTCGTGCAGGGAATTTTCCCCCAAACGTACCTTGTACAGGATTATTTGCAACATGAATTACTGATACTGTTTCGCCTGTCCAGGGATTTTCCCATTTCTGCAACACCTCATCTGTCTCTGGGTTCAGGTAATAAGTAAGTTCCCTAGAGGTAAAATCCCAGCTACCTTCTGGTTGAGGAATACACCTACTAACACTTAAGCCCAATATCTTAAACAGAAGTTTCCGTTTCTCACCTGGAATGAATGTATAAATTTTTCCTGCCCACATCAGGAAAGTGGATTGACTGGGGTCGAGGGAAGAACGAGTTTTAACCCAGTGCTGGGCTTCAAGTTCTTGGATTTGAACAACCATCTACATTATCCTTAGAGAACTTTGTAGCATTAATTTTACCTAATTCTACAAAGGGACTGGGGACGCGGGGACACGGGGACGTGGGGACACGGGGACGCGGGGACGCGGGGAATGTAAATAAAAGTTTCTCCGCGTCACCGCGTCTCCCTCTCTCCGTGTCTTTTCCCCGCTACGGCTGATAACGTAGGCTAAAATAGAAACCGTCATCTTGAGCGTTATTGCCGCGATCGCTCAAATCGATAAATGGAATTCCATAATCGAGTCTCAAGCTGAGGTGATCGATGCCTAATGCTTGATTCCACAAAAATCCTAAGCCTGCGCCTACGAGAAATGTTTGTCTGGGTAACTTGTTGGGGTTGTCAGATTGGTTCCAAACTGCGCCTAAGTCGAGGAATGGTGCAAGTTGAATGATGGGTGAGCCTGATTCGTCACGTTGCACGGTCATTCTATCTTCAACCACAAAGCGAAATCCATTGTCGCCAGAGCGGATATTTTGGCGGTATCCTCGTATAGATTGAGCGCCACCAATGACGAATTGTTGGGCAGGTAGTAGGCTATCTGGTGTGAGTTGCAAGTCTGCTTGGATGAGTAATAAGTGGTCTTCACTCAGTCGCTGTACGCGCTGTACTTGCCCTAGCCAACTGAAAAATTGACCGTCAGGAATTGGATCATCATTAATGGTTGCGTCGAGTATATCAAGACCAAAACTAAATTGCGATCGCAGTAACCAAGCGCCTTGAGGATCGCGGGTGATATAATCTTGACCAAATTTAATCACGCTGGTACGGCTAACTCCGTTTTCATCGGGGCCAATGCCAAAGGGGGTTGCTAGTCGGTCGAAGATAAAGGTTTGTCCATCTTGGTAGGCAAATCCCAAGGATAAAGCAAATTCTTTTCTTGGCGATCTGATCAACGGTTGACGATAATTAATTTCATATAAATCTTGATCTGCGCGAATGTCCAAATCCTTAAATGGAGATTCGGTAATTTGGTTGCGGTTGAGTGCAGCTCTTACTTGTACTTTCCCGTTCATCGCATTCACAGGAATCTGATAGCTAAAGTCATAAACATCAGAGCCACCTGAGAAAGAGCGATAATAAACACCTGCAATTTCATCTCCCATGCCTGTTAAATTGCGCTCACGCAGTTCAATTACTGATCTTTCTGCGCCAATGCTGGGAGGTGAGTAGTTATCTATACCAAAGCTGCTGATAAAAGACTTGGCTTCTTGCACTCTCACAATCAAAATACTTTGGCCAAACTTACCTGTAGGACGGAGACTGGCTTCTACATTTTCAAATAAAGGATCTTGTCGTAGAAGTTTCAACTGTTCTTCTAACTTATTGGCGCTGAGGGGAACACCAGCACCTAGTTTAATGCGACTACGAATATAAGATGGATTGACTCGTCGTGCCCCTTCTATATCAATCTCGCTCAGACGCCCTTCAATCACCCGAATCGTCAAAACACCATCGGCGCTGGGCTGCTGCGGGTCTGGAATGGCTCTAGAGTTGAGATAACCTTTATTTAAATAAAGCTGAGTAACAGCATCTGCTACTTTGAGAATTTCTTCTGGAGTTAAGTTTTGTCCCACAAACGACTGCACAGCTTGATTAAAGTCGTTTTCACTAAAGACTGTGCTATCTATCACTTTGATGGCACGAACTTGGGTGCGATTTACAGGGGGTTGGGGGTCAGGGACTGGGTTTGGTGTTTGTACTATGAGAGATTCTGAGTAAGTGCGATCTGAGTGATGGGTAAAGATATGGCGATCGCTAGCTGTGGCTCTTAGCCCATTCATGGCTATAATCGACACCGCAGGTAAGATGAGCAAGCCGTATTTGAAACCGAAACTGTGTTGACTTTGCTGAGTATTTACCATACTTGGCAAAGTGTCTAAATGATGAGAGTAAATACTTGCTCTTTGAGCTAGGGCTTCAGGTTTAACACCAGTTTCTGTTTCTGTTCTCATTTCACCTCGATGAAGTGCCTTATCTGACGACTTGGCTAGTTGTAATTTCTGAGTATGCTATGGGTGCATAAATATCTCAATATCACATTTTTGACCACAATAGTAAAATCTTTACCGAGTCGAGTTAAAGAAGTCGGGGATCTGAGAGCTTAATAAATTCCGTGGGTTTAAGTCCCCCGGTTCTGTAACCGACAAGTTTTGTGTTGGGGTTAAATCCTCATTACAAAACTTAATTACGTTAGCGAGTCATCGATAGCGTTAGCGTTAGCGAGGTACGAGCGTCAGCGATAGCGTAGCGTAAAGCCTGCGGCATAGCTTCGCTTAGAGCGACGCTCCTGTGTCGCTCTAAGCGAACTTGTACTGAGCGAAGTCGAAGTATTACGAATTACGAATTATTTAATAAATTCCAATTAAATGAATTCAATTGGCTGAATCCTTTGTTTTTTAGTACAAATGCGATCGCCTACCATCACAGCATAATATACTACAGTAATTTCGCGATTTTATGACTCATTTTGGTATCATCTGTCCCGCAGCCACTGGTCATCTCAACCCGATGACCGCTTTAGGCTACGAACTAAAACAACGTGGTCATCGCGTCACTGTATTAGGAATTCCCGACGCTCAATCAAAAACACTGACAGCAGGATTAGAATTCAAGGAAATTGGTGGTTCTGAGTTTCCTGCTGGCGTCAGTAAAGAATCATTGACAAAGTTGGGAGAACTGAGTGGGCTGGCGGCTCTCAAATACACCATCTATCTAGTACAACAGTCGGCAGCGATGTTACTCCAACAAGGCCCAACAGCATTTAAAGAAGCAGGTATAGAAGCACTGCTAGTAGACCAGGTTTCGCCAGGGGGAGGCACTGTTGCAGATTACTTAGATATTCCCTTCATTTCTAGTGGTGGCTCGTTGCTCCTTAACCAAGAAGCAGGAGTTCCTCCTTTTTTCACGTCTTGGAACTATAACCCAAGCTGGTGGGGGCGTCTACGTAATCAAGGAGCTTATTATTTATTTGACCGTCTAAGGCTGCCTATCCGGCAATTGGTAAATGAGTATCGCCAAAGATGGAAATTGCCCCTTCATTATCATGCCAACGATCCAAACTCCCAACTAGCACAGTTGAGTCAACTACCTGCCGAACTTGACTTCCCCAGGCAGGAGTCACCCCAATGTTTGCATTACACGGGGCCGTATCATAATCTCAGCAATCGGCAACCTGTGCCTTTTCCTTACGAACAGTTGACTGGACAACCACTAATTTATGCCTCTATGGGTACGATCCAAAATCGTTTGCTAGAGATTTTTCAATGTATTGCTCAGGCTTGTGAAGGGTTAGATGTGCAATTAGTAATCTCTTTGGGTGGTTCAACCAGTCCAGAGTCCTTAGCAAAATTACCCGGTTCACCCTTAGTTGTAGAATATGCACCCCAGTTAGAACTGCTTCAAAAAGCCACTCTGACGATTACCCACGCTGGCCCAAATACTGTTTTGGAGTCTTTGAGTAATGCTGTACCAATGGTGGGCATTCCAATTACTAACGATCAGCCAGGAACAGCCGCACGTCTGGCTTGGGCGGGGGCTGGGGAGATGATACCCCTAGCTCGCTTGAGTGTTCCCAAGCTACGAGAGGCAATTAAGCGGGTGTTGACAGAAAACTCTTATAAACAGAATGCAGTTAGATTACAAAAAGCCATTCAGAGCGCAGGGGGAGCAAGTCGAGCCGCTGATATTATCGAACAAGTAGTTTCTACAGGTAAACCTGTCTTAGCTCACACTCGCTCTTAAACTATTCGCAATTGCGTTTGAATGTAGGGTGTGTTGTCGCATAGCACAACGCACCCTTCTCTTATCAAAGACGCTGCGTGTAGCTTGTTTAAGCGTAGGGGCACGGATGACCCAAACAATTACATTCTGATAGCCGAAGTTTTTTATCACTGTAGTAGTGTGTCTAGCTTTAAATGTTGCATTAAAAAGAACTCTTGTGGGATGGGCGTCTCGCCCGTCCGTGGCAGGCTTTACGTCCCACGCCATCAGAAAAATTATTACATTATTTTAGCCTTGACACGCTAGTAGCGTTGGTAATTTGAACTGATTTTTTCGCTAGTATATTTATACCAATTAAAAAATCATCTGCACATAAACGATTGTAGAAATGTGCGATCGCATATATCTACAAAACGATTTGTTGTCACTTTTACTCACTGCAAACTTCATATTTGAAAAAATCTCTTCTCTAGCCCCTAATCTCTTGTTCCTACTCCCCAAACGGTAATGAAAATTAAAAAGAAGCGAAATTACCTCCGCCAATCGTTAATGGTTTTTCGCTATAGTGGACGGGCGGTAAGCTTGGTATGGACTACTAGCCGCTTATTAACTATTCTTTTGGCTACTTTAACTTTAGTGGCTGGTCTTTTACCAGCTGCGATCGCCTACATTGGTAAGTTAATTGTGGATGCGGTAATCTTAACTTCACAAAGTAGCGATTTTGTCAATATTTCTCGCCCTTTATTATACGTGGGATTAGAGGCGATCGCTGTAATTTTACTAGCAGGCTGTCAGCGAGGACTGAGTATTTGTCAATCTTTGTTGCGAGTGCTACTTGGTCAGCGAGTGAATGTACTAATACTAAAAAAAGCGCTGACACTAGAACTCAGGCAATTTGAAGACTCAGAATTTTATGACAAATTAAGCAATGCTAGACGAGAAGCATCAACTCGTCCCCTTTCTTTGGTTAATCGGACTTTTGGGTTAGTGCAAAGCGCTCTTTCTCTTGCCACCTACGGGATTTTGCTAGTTAAATTTTCAGTCTGGGCAGTTTTGGTATTGGTTTTGGCGGCGATGCCAGCATTTATTGCCGAAACAAAGTTTGCGGGAGAGGCTTTTCGCCTATTTAGTTGGCGTGCGCCAGAAACTCGACAACAGCACTATATAGAAAATTTGCTAGCTAGAGAAGACTTTGTGACAGAAGTCAAACTCTACCAAATTGGAGACATGCTCCTAGGACGTTATCACAACCTATTTGATCAACTCTACGGTGAAGACCGAGATTTAACTCTGCGTCGGGGACTATGGGGATATCTCTTAAGTTTGGTGAGTACGGGTGCATTTTATACAGCATACGCTTGGATTGTGCTAGAAACCGTAGCGGGTAGAATTTCCTTGGGAGATATGACAATGTATCTTACCGTTTTTCGCCAAGGACAGTCTACTTTTGCTGGTGTCCTGACTTCGATTGGTGGGATGTATGAGGATAACTTATACCTATCTAATCTTTACGATTTTCTGGAGGAGAAAGTACCAAAGTCTAAAGGTAGAGCGACTCAAGGTTTAAAGCCTCGAGATGGCATTCGTTTGGAGAATGTATCGTTTACCTATCCAGGAAGTTCTCAGCCAGCGTTGAGAAATATCTCACTGCATTTAAAACCTGGAGAAAAACTAGCAATTGTTGGCGAAAACGGTTCTGGCAAGACTACCTTAATCAAACTCCTGACTAGACTCTACACCCCAGACTCTGGGCGAATTTTATTAGATGGTTTGAACTTAGAGGAATGGGATGTAGATGTCCTACGGCGTCGTATTGGTGTGATTTTTCAGAACTTTGTCCGCTACCAGTTTACGGTTGGTGAGAATATTGGTGTTGGCGATGTCGAACACATAGAAAACAACAACCTCTGGCAAACTGCGGCCCAAAAAGGCATGGCTCAACCCTTTATTAACCAATTACCACAAGGGTTCCAAACTCAGTTAGGACGTTGGTTTAAGGGAGGACAGGAACTTTCGGGAGGACAATGGCAGAAAATTGCTTTGTCTCGTGCTTTTATGCGAACTCAGGCGGATATCTTGGTGTTAGATGAACCAACATCGGCAATGGATGCCCAAGCTGAGTTTGAGATTTTCAACCATTTTCGCGCTCTTACCCAAAATCAAATGGTGTTACTGATTTCCCACCGCTTCTCGACAGTACGCATGGCTGATAACATCGTGGTCATCGAGGGTGGAGAAGTGTTAGAACAGGGGACTCACGAAGAATTGTTACAAACTGGAGGACGCTATGCGAAATTGTTTATGCTACAAGCAGCAGGTTATCAGTAAAATGAAATTAACGTGCAGTTGCTAGAAGAGATTGTTGGCAAAGGTTTACACGTAAAATCTCTAGACTTATACACCCTTGTAGTAGTATTTTGCAATCTTTAGAGCGATCGCATTCCACTTCTGGTTACCAGTCGCAGATCCCCAGTAAGCAAAAGCACGAACTACTGTATTATAAGCTACCGCTTTAGTCTTACCACTTCTTGCAGACTCCTGTCCTGCGGTTCGAGTATTTCCTTCGTTGCTAATTTCTCCAGAAGGCAGAACTCTTGAATGCTCCCAAGTAAGAGCCTTGTTGATCATTGCTACAACTTTGGGTGTCAAACTGTCGTTGGGAAAATATGTTACCCATCTTTGGGCATATACTACACCGACAACTTGATAACTAGTATCAAAACCACCTCGTTCTGGGTTAACACCGTCTGCGGTCTGTGATGATAAACCATCCTCAATCGATTTGCGAGCGTAACTAATCAATTGTTGATCGTTGGTTAATTTACCGGTGAGTCCTAAAGCAGCAGCAACCAAATAGCGACGATGGGTAAAAGGTTTGTTGTATATATTTCCTTTTCTCCACACATCCGCTGAAATCATCCAGCGAGCGGCACGATGCACTAAAGGTTTATATTTGGCGACTTCCTTAGCATACTGTTTGGAGTATGGTGACTGTTGTACGAATAGTAATGTATGAGCAACAGCTTGTACAAATAAAGAAGTACTATGGAAGCGATCGTTAGTCATAGAGAAACTACCATCAGAAGATTGGCGTGCAAATCCCCACTCAAATAATTTGAATCCTGTTTTAATCGCTTCTGAGTTATTTTTGACTATTCCACCAATAATTAAATCTTCCCCATATCGTTGTTCTTCGATGTACCAATTTGGGGTTTCATTACTTTCCCAGCGAACGTTTGCTTTATAAGCACCGCTAGGCGACATAAATTGGTAGAAATAATGCAAACTTCGGTATAGAACACTAGCAATTAAACCGCTAGATTCATACTCATAGTCTTTTGATGAAGAGACTTGAGCTAATAATTGAACTTTTGAAGTTTCTAGATGAACATTTTTTTGAGCTGCTAGAACCTGCTTGATATCAACTCCATTAACCCAGTAGGCGGAAAATGCGCCACTAATAAATAATGGCAAATACATTAAATTCAATAACTGTTGTTTTTTCATGTTGCATCACATCCCTGGATAGTATGGTTGACTGGTTACTAAATTGAATTTTTACTGAAGTTCAGTGATCTCGAAGCATCTACATGTATGGATAAGTGTAACCTGTTTACTCAAACAAATATTGCTGGTTATTTTGAGCAGCAAGACGTGTACGGGAGTATTGATACTACCGAGCTAAAACAGGTTTCAGCACTTTTACCAAACCAATATAAAAAGATCAAAAATTAACTATCACAAGATAGCATAGTATATTGGATATGTAAAAAAAACACTAATATTTAGTAATAATACTGGCACGATTATGTCATACTAGATTAGCAAAAATCCTTGTATGATAGGTATTATGAGTCTAATATCCATATATACTACTTGTATCAACCTTGAAAACAAAATATTTAATGTACTATTTATTACTAACGACTGCTTTAAAAAACCGTATTTTTACATAAACATAAATTAATTGACTAAAATTTGCCAAGGTAGACACTACTTATCCTTATAGTTATGAATATTCAAGGTAATTTTTAGTTCAATAGATAACTATTTACCCTTATAGTTATGAATATTCAAGGTAATTTTTAGTTCAATAGATAACTATAAATTAGTATTCTTATTTTTAATAAACTGCCATCCTGCTGAATCTAGTAGAAGAATCAAACCTCCTACTAAACACAATAGCCAACTCAATATAGTAATAATTACAGACAACAATAAAGCTTGCTCTGATGGCAATCCAATTCGACTAAACAAATAAACCCATAATCCCTCTTTTAAACCAATTCCCCCTAAAGATATTGGTAACAAAGTGATGACTACAATAATTGGGATAAAAACTAAAAGTTCTAAATAAGAAATAGATATTTTTAGCTCTTGTGCAATTAAATAGTGATAGTAAACAATACCTAATTGCAGTAGAAAAGAAAGTCCCATTGATAAAGCTAAAGCTTGACGGTTTTGGGCAAATTCTCTCAGTAAAATTTGGATTTTTGCTAAGCGAGATGCTAAGTTATTCAAACGAAATTTATGTAACAAAGGTTCTGCCAAAATTAAGAGTTTGGGACTAACAATTAATAGTACTCCCCCCACCAAAGCCCCTACACAACCAAAAAATAGTACAAGAATGTCCCAACGCCCCACAACTCTAATAGCAGGAGCTAAACCCAACACAGCCAGAGCAGATAAAGCAGCTAAACCTGTAAATCTCTCTAAAAATACAGAAACAAGAGCGACTTCTGAATCTTGAATTTCTTTAGCTACATGATAAACTCGATATACATCTCCACCTAACGACCCAGGTAAAAATAAGTTAAGAAACATCCCAGCAAAATAGCTTTTTAATAATTTAATAATTGACACTGAATTCTTGGTAGACACAATAATTGTCTGCCAACGCAAACAACTTAAGTATTGTAAGCCAGCGTAATAAATTAGGGAAAAAGCAACAAAAGGCAAGGAAAGTAGTTTTAACTGATTCCAAGTTTGTGCAATATCTATACGAGAAAATATTAGAACCAGTAGCCCTATACTAATAACAGTCTTGAAAACGACTATGGGTTTGATTCTCACTCTATTTGCCTCACATATTTGAGTGTTAGTAAGTCCCTAAATCTTCACCTTCATTTGCTATACGCTTTGGCAATCCATCTTCTGGTTGCCACAATCGCAAACGAGTACCAAAACTATCTATAACTGGTTGCCCTAAACTTTCAACATATTGCCAAAGTTCATCTTTAAATCTACCTTTTCTGGTGTCTTCTATATGAATCCATACACGTTTATGCTGCTGTAAAACTTGATTTAATTTGTCTATACTACTAACCACTACTGCTCCAGACCAACGATCAATTAATCTACCATCACGCCAGTAAGCTGCATCAAAATATCCAGTACCCATTAAGAAATAATCTAGTTTGCCTAAATTCACTACCGCTAAAGGTGGTAAAGGAGAAATAGTTACATCTCCGGGCTGTTTATAGGCACGAATATATTCAAATAGTTGTGCATTACGTCTATTAATCGACTCTTGAAAGCCAGCTAATGTCCTAGATGGTTCTATATTAGTTACCACTAGTAGGAGCATCAAACTTAAAGCGATCGCTCGTAGAGGTAGTAAACCTGTTAATAGCTGTTCTAATCTATTTCCTAAACTTTCTGCTAGGCAAATTGCACTATAAACAGCTAGCAAAATAAATAAAGGGTATACACCATAGAGATAACGTTCAGCTATCCCATAACACAGAATTGTTATAAAAATTACATTAATAATAATAATGCTACATAAGAATAACATCTTACCATTTTTTACTTTCAGGAAGTAAACAAAACCCAACAAAAATAGTAAGCTGTGTATTGTGTGCATTCTATCAGAATTAATAAAAAAAATCGCTGCTAAGTTTGTCAGATCAGAAAAATGAAGTCTCAAATAGGCTGCTGTACTATCTGATATGGCAGCTAAAGGAGTCAAAAGCCTGATAGAAGAAAATCCCAGGCAATAAACAAAGATTACTAAGGTGAGACAACTACCCAAAATAATCTGCCAATCATGCGATATCCGAAAAGGACGATAGAAGCAAAGGAAACCAAAAATAAAAACTGGAAGCAGCGTTAAGCTAATTTCTTGAGTTAAAAGAGTTAAAGTTAAAGCAATAAAAAATATATATTGATAATGCTTTCCTAATTTATCAATAAACCCTCTAAAGAATGACCAGAAAGATAAAATAGTTAGGAATTGCAGAAGCTGGTAAAATCGAATATTACGTGAATACCAAAGTTCCCAAGGATTAATCGCCAAAATTGCTGTGATTAGCAAGGCAATCCAAACTCTGCCAGTGATTTGATGTGCGAAGATATAAATTAAAATTAAGGTGGCTGTACCCCAAATCACAGACAGCAAGCGTCCATTAATTACAGAATCTCCCACTATTCTTAGCCACAGAGCTAGTAGGTATTGATAAAAAGGGCCACGAGTATACCAAATACCAGCAGAAGTAATGGGCGCACCTGTGCGAAGAATGCCTCTACTAGCATCAAAGGAAGTATTTTCATCAGCATCCAAGTCCATAACACCCAAGTCATAAACTCTTAACCCTAAACCAATACAGACAATTAACAACAATAAAAACCATTGCCCCCATGATTGCCATCTTGGCTGCAACACTAAGTAAATATTTCGAGTTTGCCAATATCCGGGCCTCCAAAACAGAGTTAAAGCCGTAATTGCACTAGCTGTAAATAAAATTAAGAAAACGTTACCACTTGCTGCTAAACCTAAACCAATAAAGGTGATTATTCCACAGAAAAACCACAAACCCCAACGCGGTATTTTCCCTAAAAAGCTGTTGATTTGACTTAACAGCAGAGTCAGTAAAACTATTAACACAAAGCCAACTAATATTAAATGATTGCTTTGTGGTTGAGCAAATAGTAATCCTAATTCAGCTTCTGCATAACGATGTTTGATTAAACCAATAATGATTAAAAATAAAGTTGCAGGTGCAAGTATTGCTGCTCCTATATCAAGCCTGTCCCACCAACTAGCTCCACGTCGCAACCAAAAGCCTAGAAGTAAGGTATAAACTACAGCAAAGACAATCCCACCTAATTGCCAAAGACTTTGACGCCATAAGTAATTTGGATAATTTAGCTGATAAGCATCATCTTCAAATCTGCGTCGAAATTGTTGGGCGTTGGGTATACCTAAAAAAGTCACAGGCTGACTATCGCCTAAACCTTCTACCCAACCAGATACAGGTTGATTTAAACTAGTCCAAGTATCATCAGTGGCGATCGCTCCTATAATCTCACCTTTTGCTGTTTCTGCCCATCCATCTAAGAAAAAACCTAACGAACTATTAAAATCAATAGAGTTAGTACCTGCCTGTGCTTCTCTCAAAGAACCAGTCAAACTGACAGCTAGAATGTTATTTCCAGGCTTGAGAAGTTTTGTAACTTCTACAAGATGCAATAGTCTGCCATTTTCCGTTTTATAATTATTAACTAAATTTCCGTTCAACAACAGAGAATATGCTCCGATTCCAGAAAATCGAATGTAGGCATGAGAAATTACATCTTCTGGTATTTTCCATATACTTCTTAGCCATGCTCCTCCTTGAGAACTCGGAACTCCTGTAATCCAATTTCCTTGTAGAAAATGTTCAAATAAATTTTTACTTAACCTACTGTAAGTAGTTTCTTGAACTGTATTTAGCACCTGGGCTTGTGACCAATTGATATCTGGAAAATCCAGATCAAACCATCGCAGTGATTGGTGAGTTTCTGATAAGTTTGAAACCAACCAATCACTTGCTCCAGTTGTGAGATTAATAGGAGTAGCATTAGCTATAGGATAGACAGCACCCTCAACTACTACACGCGGATTTTGTTGTCCTTTTTGGATTTCTAGTGCTACGACATTTTTACCAGGGCGTAGATATGAAGCTATATCTACGTAATTTGTTAACTTCCAATCTTGGGAACTAGCAAGTAAGTAATTAACTGAAGTTTTAGCGCGGTAGCGATTACTATCATTGAAATCTTGAAACTGTACTCTTAGTGACCCATGTAAACCAAGAGAATTGTTGAGTACACTATTTTCTCCTGTTACCCGTTGCCCATTAACATAAAGAGTGAAATCATTATCAGCACTTAGCCGCAGCCAACCAGCTTCGACAATATTAGGTAAATTAAATGTTTGACGAGCATAGAAGCGATAAGTTGGTGTTTGAGGAGCAATCCATTGGGCTTGTTGTGACCAGCTCACGCGTTCTACGGGAGTCGGAATATTCTCCCAAATAGAAAATCCCAACAACCCTAATAATAGCCCTAAACTTAAAGTGAGTCCCAATGAAAGCCAAAAATTTAAGCGCTTCATGAGTAATGAAAATCCAGAAAGCTTCAGATACTAATACGTAGATAAATTTTCTATCATTGAGAAGATTTACGTACAGCGACAAAATCACACTTATCCTTCAACATGGAAGAATTAAAAGCCTCTAAGGAATGCTGAGAAATTTTATAGAAAGATTTAGCATGAGATATCCTATAGATTTCAAAACCTAAGTTTCCTAGAAATGTAGTTATTTGATCTGGTTGTATTCCACGTTCTTTTAGCCTATATGGTTCATGCTCAAAAATAATTTGCAGATTATCAGCCATTTTCAAAAGAGAACTCATTCCTAAGAGAACTTCATACTCAAAACCCTCAACATCTATTTTGATAAATGCAGGTTGAGGAGCTACTTTGTTCTCAATCACAAAGTCGCCTGTCAAACAATCTACTTGTACTGGTTTACTGGAGCTATTGAGTGTGCTTGCAAATGACCCTACACCACTATTGCTAACTTTTGAACTTACAAAAAATTCAATTGAGCCACATGTTTCTCCCAGTGCTAACTGATGAATATGCAGATTACTAAAAGAGTTCAAGCTGACATTTCTCTTTAGCCTAGCAAATACAGGTGGAGACGGTTCAAAGGCATGAACTTTCAAATTAGGACAGGCATTGATTAATGGAAAAGAGACAGAGCCAATATTAGCTCCTATATCCCATAAAATAGTTTTTTGTTCACCAATTTGATTTTGCAAATACTTAAATATATGATTTTCATTACATCCAAAATAAAATAATCTAAAGCCAACTAGGTCTCGTGTATCAAGTTGATAGTTGACACCTCCTACAGATTTATTAATCTGCTCAGATCCTCTCAACAATACATCTGCAACTTTGCATACTATAAAAGACAATGTGTAACCAATAGTTTTGCGGGGAAACTTTAAGTACTTTTCGCTAAATATACTGATTTGTAAGCGCAGATTGTCTTTGAAAGAATAATGTTGAATGTTCATTTTTTAACTCCAAATTATCTTGATTGTGATTAATTGAAAAATAGTTTGACTATTGTTGATCATGAAGAGATAATTGATTATTCATCATCACTAGATTCTTTCCAGGCTTTGGTATCAACAGATTGACGATAACGTTTCCAAGATTCGGTAATATCACCGTTATGATAACTATCCCAAGTCAAATGCACATATGCTTGTCCTAATAAACCAATTCTTGGCTCTTGAAAGTATTGCTGTCCGGCTATGATTTGTTTAGCAACATCAGCTGACTTGTAAAATTCTCCATTGATCACTCTAGCCAGCATTAAATCATAAAGAGCTTCAATATTACCAGGAAATACTTGTAACGCCTTCTCAAAAAAATCTATTGCCGCCCCTGGTTTTCTGGCATGAGGTTCGTTGAGATAGTTAATTCCTTGATGCAAAATTGTGGAAACTAGATATCCTCTAGTTAAAAAACTACTAGGTTGAATATTCAAAGATTGTTGAAAGTCGTTTTCTGCTTTTTGAAATTCTCCTAAATTATAAGCCTCTAGTCCCTGAACAAAGTTAATTAAAGCTGGTTCTGGTGTATTCGTATAAAACTCTGCTTTTGCTAATCGCTCTAAAAATGCTTCGTCCCCCTGCAAAGGAGGGTATAAAGATGCGAGAGTTTTGCTATCATTTACAACTTGAGGATAATTACCTTTAGCAAACTGAGTATCGAGTTGATAGTTGGCAATATTTACTCCAATCAATGAAATTAAGATGATAGTAAATAAGAATGCTACACCAGGTATAAGTACTTTTAAATCTTGATAAAAAGCATTAAAGCTTTGTTTATCCAGCCCTAAATAAAGCCCGAATAAACTAATAATTATCCCAATCAGACTGAAGCTCCAACCTTTGCCAATAAAGGTAAAAAAGCTGTTTTTGTAACCAAAACCATCAATAATAATTTTCTCCCATGATGGCATTTGAAAAAAACGGCTATTTTCGATTGTCATTTCAAAAATAGAAGTGGGGGCTTCTGGTTGATAGAAGGTGATATTCTGTTTCCAGTTGGCCTGCACTTGAGGAAAATTTTGATCGACATGCAGTGATACTGCTTTTGCTTGATTGTAGGTAAATGATGCAATAAAAGCGACAGTAGGAGACCAAGTAACGATGAAAAATGGAAATAGTATTATTGGTATTAATGCACTCCACAAAAGTAAGCGATAAGTACTATAAACTCTAAACAAAAACGCGAAAATAAACCCAACAATAGTAAATAAAACTATTGGAATTCGGACAGTATTTGCCCAAAATAGATTTGCATTGAAAGTTTCTAGCGTTTCTTGGGGTAAACGATACCAAGGAAAAATTACTCCTAGCAATAAAACTAGTAATCCTATCAAAAGGATGATTCTTTCTCGATTAAACCAGCTAAACCAAGAGTATAATTTGTCCATAGTTATTAAAAGCTTTCGACTTATCAGCTTTTGTCTAGCGATAGTTCCAGTCTTAGTATATTTCTTGAGGTAAATTAATTATCTGGAAGGAAAAGGTCTAATACTCCTTTCGGAAATAGTCTTCAATTTTGAATTGTTTAATTATTTTCTAACAGCAATTAGATAACCAGTTCTAAATAATACTGGTTCACTAACTTGATCATTTTGAAAGCAATATTTAAGGTTATCAATAGTCCAATCGCTTAGATAAAACATCACGCGTTTTTTTATTTTTAATAAGGGAGCTATAAGAAAAACTCCGTTATTGGACAAATGGGATTTGACTTGATTCATGGCTGATTGAAATTTTGATTCTTTAACGATATGTTGGATCACATCAATCATTACTACTAAATCAAATTCACCGGAGATATTATCCGTGGTAATATCTTTTTTGATAAATTTAAAATCGGTAAATTTTTGCTGGAGTTGAGGAAATAATACATCAGTAATATCTACTCCTAAATAGTTTTTGACACCTAAGTCAAATAGGATTTGGGTGTAAAAACCAGTACCACAACCAATTTCAAGCACCCTAGCAGTGTTGAAATCAACGTTTTGCTTTAATAAATAATCAATAAAAATTTTTGCGGCTTCGGCATAAGCCTTGTGATTGTCATTTTCCGAGAGGCTTTCATCTCCAACTCCTCTGATAGATTTGCCATATTTAGACAGGCGATCGCGCCAGTATCGACCAGCATCATAATCATCACCCTGACCATAGATGACTGGCCCCATGATGAGTTTGTATAAAACTGTTTTCACGAAGCCTACTGGAGATGTTTTGAATTTTAGGATAAGCTCTTTCATCTGAATACTTGTTTCCTTTGTGAAGTAAGCAAATGTCATTAACGGACTTGTATCTCTTTTTTGCCGTCCGATTGCTGTGCTACCGATGTATTAGTTTCTAGGCGATCGCCTGGGTTTAATGCTCTCGGAGACAGTACCACCTGTTCTCCAGGCTGTAAGCCTCCTAGCACCTCGCGCTGGTTATCAAATACCCTACCTACTTTCACTTTCTTGACAACGGCCTTGCCTGCTTCGGCAACCATCACCATGGCTTCACCAGCAGATAAATGAGTCACTGAACTTTCTGGTATAACTAAGCTTGTTTTAGCCTGTTGAAAGTTAACATAGCCTTGCAATCCTGGAGGCATTTGTAAATCGTTAATGCTCACCCAAACAGAATAGGTGTACTGTCTATCAACTCCAACTTTAGTGATTTTAGCTGCTTCGGTTTCAACTGTTGGGTTGAGCCGCATTACCTTGCCTTCAAAGATTTGTCCTGGGTATGCTACTAAACGAACCACAGCCTTGTCACCAATTTTCACAAAATTCAGGCGTGCTTGGTCAATATAAGCTTTAAATACAGGATTTTGAGTCAGAGTCATCAAAGAGTCATCGTAGCGTGCATCTGCTAACTCACCAGGATGGATATCGACTCGACTCACTAAAGCATCGGTGGTAGCATAAATGACCGTTCTATTTAAATCTCTCAAAGACTCTTGTAGTTGTATTCTTCTGTTATCTACGGCTAGGCGAGCATTGGCTAATTCTTTATTGAGATTTTCCTGAGCCAGTTCTAGGGCTTGTTTTGCAGATATCAGTTCATTTTGACGAGTAATCGTGAAATCTTGATTACTAAAGCGTTGGTTTTCTATCCCCACAATTCCTTGTTTGGCAGTTATTAATTCTCGTTTCCGAGTTGCATAAATATCTTCCATATCATACAACTGAAACTTAGAAATCGCTCCTTGTTCGGCTAATATTCTTATTTGTTTCAGTTTTTCTTCAGCTGTTTTTAACCTCACTTCAGCAGCCGCGATACTATTTTTATATTCATCCTCTGCTAAATCATCAATTACTTTTAGCCTCGTGTTGGCACCATTCAATCTATCTTGAGCAGACTTATAATTTGCTTGTAAGTTGAGTAAGTTTTCCGGTACGGTGGTTTGTAAGGTTTGCAGCGTCTTTTCCGCAGTAGCAAGGTTGTTACGAGCTTCATTGACACTATCTTCAAACTGACTTTGTTGTAATTGAATTAGAGGTTGACCGCGACGTACTAACTGCCCTTCTGCAACGAATACTTTCTCTACTTTAGCCGATACCTGAGAGCGAATATCTATTTGTTCTAGAGGAACCGATTCACCTGGGGCTGCGACACTATTTTCTAAATTTGTGACTGCTACTGAAACAGTTTGTACCTGTATAGGTTTACTTAGCAAACGTTGCATAGATGGATAACCAATACTGGAAGAGTAGATTCTTGACTCCGGATTTCTCAGCGCAGGTAAAAGAATATTGATAGAGAGAATCCCCATCAAGCCTAAAGGAGCTAATACGAGAGTGGTCAAAACTCCATAAGATAAAAAACGTTTATTCTGCATCTTTTTCCTGAAAAAAGTAGCATTAACATGAAAAAGTTCAACTCTTTTTACTGATCTGCCGTTTGATCCGAGCTTTTAATATTGTGATGAAATTGTAGATTTTGGCTAGCTGCAATTTTAGCTCTGAGCCTTGATCAGGGGTAAACATTGTCAGATGCCTTGGTGGGATTTTATCAAGCGATTCTTCTTTGTAAATTGGAAAGATGATTGATTGGCGAGTTAAGGTCTCGGGTAGCTTTAATTGACTATAACCATGATAGGTAGTATCGTTTGATTGCATGATCACAGAGCGATTGAATTTAGGAAAAATTTGAGTGGCGAATCCTTCCAAATTTGATTTCAATAACAGTTGTCCTCCAAACTCTTCTTTCCAGTCTTTACTTAAGTAGATAATTATATTTAAGCAATGTAGCCAGTTATCCTTTGATGGATGTAGATTGAAGTCAGTATGCATATCTAAAAAGCTACCGTTGAGACCGAGATGGATATCTCCGCATAATTCAGGATCAACAAATAAATTTTCGCCTACAAGTTCTTTGAGAAAGAATCTTAACTGATGAGATATTAATTCCTGATAAAGTTCATTAAAATATGTAGAGATATGCTGCCTAATTCCTAAATCATATTTATTAGTAAATAAATAATGATGAGAGCGACTCATTTGAGAAATTTCTGGGAAACATTTTAACAAATTTTCTGCTAAAGATTCATCTAAAAAGTTGTCAATTACTACATGAGGAAAGGGCTTAGCAGCGTGATATATAGATGCCCAATCTTTCGCTTTTTCATATACAATCGGATTAATTACATGAGCCATAAGTGTTAACTTTCAATGGTTTAATCGCCTATAGTAAACTAATAGCCGATGATGAGATAAAACTTGCTTGATAAGATAAATTGCAAAATAAGAAGCGGTGAGTGGTAACAAAATATTTTCATACCATTGTGTTGGTTTTTAACTGATCTTTGGTGTTCAAATTTTCGTTGATTCCTAACGCTTCACTAAAAGTTTGCTGCCATAGGGGAGTAATCCGAGACCAGCTAAAACGACTTTGCACGTCTTGAAAACCCCGGCGTCCCATTTCATGGGCTTGTTCAGGATGTGATAACAAAGTGACTATTGCCTCGGCAAGCATGGACGGATCTTTTTGGGGCACGAGTAATCCAGTTTCGCTAGAGTGAATTACATCGACAATTCCCCCTACGGCACTGGCAATCACTGGCTTTTCATGGGCTAATGCTTCGATCATCACGATACCCAAGCCTTCTGTATCACCTTTGCTGTCTATAATCGCAGGCAACACGAAGATGTCGCAGCTTGCATACTCGTCTGCTAGTTGTTCTTTGGTGACAAAGCCCAAAAACTCCACTACATGATCTAAACCTAGTGCTGTGCATTGGGCTTTAATTTCTGACTCTAAAATTCCTTTGCCGACAATTCTCAACTGGACAGGCTGATGGGTTAAAACGGTGGGTAGTGCTGCAAGCAAATACCGTAATCCCTTACGTTCATCTAATCTGCCTACAAATAGTATTCTAGGGTCTGCTCCTGGAGGGCGTTGTTTTGAGGGTTTGGCCTCGATTGTCATGCCATACGGAATGATATCTACTGGCCCGTCGTAGAGTTTGCAGATTAATCCTTTGGTAAAAGAAGAATTAGCTGTGACGACTGCACTCATTGGTGTCATCCAACGTAAGATATGCGCCACAAAACCAAACCTGTTTGCTAGTAGCAATTCCGCACCATGAAAACTGAAAACCATGGGAATACCCAATAATTTGCTCGCAGGCAAAGCCATCAGTCCGTGGGGAAAGGGCCAATTAACATGCAGCAAGTCTGGCTTTTCTTTACAACAGACCCAAAATAACTGACATGTTCCTAAGAGAATGTATAAGGCAGCAACAAACAAGTAAATAGGCTGACGTTTGAGCTTTGTGGGCGCTCCGTCTCGAACCAGATTTTCAAAACGCTTGAGGAAGTAACGAAACCGATAAACTTGAACTCCATCCAGTTCGTGAGATTTACTACCTTCATAGGCTGGGGCAAAGACTGTAAACTTGACCCCAGGTTGTTGCGATCGCACAATCACCTCTCGAATAAAGGCACCATGATTAGCATCGGTTGTTTCTGGATAAACCGAACTAATAACGAGGAAGTGTTTACCCTCAAGAACCATAACGTCTGTACTACCTTAATCAAATTTGTCCTTTGTCATTTGTCCAAAGTCTTTACAAAGGACAAAGGACAACCTTCACTTTCAATGCGTCACAGCTGATGAGATTTTTAAATTCCCAAGCGGTACTAACGTGTTTCGGTATCTATTTGCATATAAAAGGCTTCTCGACCAGCTCTAAATCCGACTTTGGTGGCTTCTGAAATTGCAAAAACATAACGCAACGGTAGGATAGGACGGTGCTGAAAATAGAACCACCACCAGGCTTTCGAGAAGTCTATTGCGGAGGAAATTAAGCGTTTACGGCCAAACTTGCTTGTGCCGGAAAAGCGCGGATGCCATGGTGTAGGCACCTCGATAATCCGATGCCCTTTGGCGGCTAAAATCGCCAGGAGGTAGCGGTGAGTAGTGACTTCAATTTGCACCTCAAGCAGTAAATCCCGACGTACCAACTTAATCCAGTTCATGTCATGGATATTGAGTCCAAAGGCTAAGCGACAGGCAGTATTAGCAAATTTAGACGCCATAATTTTGCCGTCGCCTCGTTTCTGCCGCCAACCTGCTACGCAATCTATACCTGGTTCACAAGCATTCAACAATAGTGGTATATCACTTGCTGGATCAGATTCTAAATCTGCTTGACTCCAACAAATCCAATCTGTTTTGACATTTGCGATCGCAGTTTTCCAAACCTCGGTAACTCCTCGTCTTTGAGAGTGGCGAATTACCTGCAAAAATTGGTACTGCTTGAGCAATTTTTCCAAAACTTCTTGACTACCATCTGTGCTGCCATCATCAATTAGCAAGACTGGTAAGGTGAACCCAAGCTCTTGAAAAGCTTTCTCTACCGAAAGTAGTAGAGGCTCCAGATTCCCCTCCTCGTTCAGAGCAGGAATTACAACTGTGACGGAGCGACTTTGTACAGGTGTCAAAGGCACCAAGAAATGCCCTGTTGACGATACCATAATTATCTCCTTAGTTTCCTGGGGATAGCACTGCTCTTGCTTGCCGGCTGGACAGTGCTATTTTATTCAATTAGTTTGAGATGATTTTTTGCCTAGTTTCAACAACACCAATTAAATTTGTCAATGGTTATAATCTTTATAACCCTAGTAATTTCCTGGGGAACTGGGCACCGTTCTTGCTTGCCGGCTGGGCGGTGCCCTCAATCTATTGATCATTTTTCACTCTCATCAATATCAGCGGCTTTCATAGAAAATACTTCTCAAGATAGTAGTTTTAACACTCTAAAAACCAACATTTTCTCCAACGAATATATCTTGGGTGCTGAGCCTGATTATTTTGAGACTATTCACTCGTTGTTCACCTCATTATGTTTGAGCAATTTTGATTAGATAGAGATGAGCGACACTCAAGTTTTTAATCAGGAATAAAATAATTGTCTTTACAAGAAAACTATTGTTGATTATTGAACTGCATATGTGCTATGACAATAATAGTCTTGCATTTAAACCTATTACTTATATAGAAAACTTGCCAAGAATTTTCTTTGTGGAAATTGGAAAAAACTTTTGCTAAACTGAAACTCGTTTTATGTACAGTAGTAGCTTTTGAAAGATTTGATATTTAGTTGTACTCGTAGTCTTTGATGGAAACAGTTTATTGGGATATAATCTGAGAAGTTTTTATTCGTTGCTTTCTTCTAAAAAACAAACCAATCTTTTACCATAAGGCTTTACCTCTTCAACTGTGCAATTTGACAGTTTATTTCCTATAGTTTTTTTAGCCACTATCTTACGTGTTTGTACCTGATTTTTATCTATAGGAATACTACTATACAGATAGCAAATTGGCAAGTAACTTTAAAGTCAAGTTAAATAAATTTCATTTTCTGTAGATTGTATAGTATTGCAGGTATAAAATTCAGGCTATATATTATTTTTCAACCATGTTGCACCAAATTTTCTAGTTAAAATACAGTTCTTTATAAGCGATCCCAGTTACATTAATAACAAAAGTCTATTTTGTCTTTCTATCTCCCACTTTCTGCTTGATATATACGAAAGACATGCAAGTGGGCATCAAAAAAAGTAAGTATATAAAGTTTTGAAAACAAGAAAATGCAGATGAAGAAAGTGTAAACTTTGTATAGCCATCTTTTAAAAAACACAGGGGGTGCGAGTGGGGAGTAGGGGAAGAAAGTATTTATTTGATTCATAACAACACAACCTCTTTCCCGACACCCGACACCCGACACGCCGTTTTTGGTTATTGATTCACATCCAGCAACCGCGAAGTTTGTAACCTTTCCATCCATTTTTTTAAGAAAACTTGATTAGTTTCTTCCTCAGATGGATTTTGGGTATCTAGAGGATAGGGCATTAAGCCTAAAATTGTGGCTGTCGTCACGCAAAACATTGATTTTTGGAAACTCATGCAAATTTGCACTCGCAAGTCATCCTCACCCCGGAGACTACGACGATAAATTTCATGCAAATAATCTGGTAGATAATGACGCATATCCTGCATCAGCAAAGTAGGAGGAATGCCTGCACCACCAATTGGCAAAGGATCGGCATATAATGCTCCATATTGAAATCGAGCTTGATCTGGAGGAATTTGATAAGCTTGGGCGTTGTATGAAACAGTTCCGTGGAAGGGAGTTCCTCTAAAGAATACCGCTTCTACATAGGGGATTGCTGTGTCTGCTAAAAAGGTTAAACCAATTAATTTGGGGATAATATCATAAACTTGATCTTTAATTTTTACAGCATAGGTAATTGGCTTTGTTGCATCTGCTACTAACCCGGCTTTAATATGATCTACTACTTGAGGAATCGATTTAATTTCACCTTGGTCGTAGCGGTCTGATAGACTCAAAAAAATATCAGCCATGACTCGCCAGAATTGACCCAAACCAGTATAGTAAGAAGAGACACGCAACTGTTCGCTTAAGAAATCTGGAAACAGCTGGTTAACTGCCAAAATCAAAGGATTACTTTTAAATTTTGCGGCAATCACAACTTGCGCTCGGTCTTGAAATTCTTTGGTATCTAAATATGCATCCAAGCCGCCGCCACCATGCCACATCATGGCTTTCATGCAATATTCTGCATATTCAAAATTAATCCGGTCATGCCACCAATGACGGAGTAATTTTTGCCATGAAATTTCACCGTTAAAGTATTTAAAAAATGGGAAAAACACTAAAAACTGATGTTCAGCAATGTATATCAGATTTTTTGAGTAAGCATCTAAAACTACACCATAGCTTTTGAGAATTCCTACTACTTCCAGGACATTTTCTGGACTATCAAAAACTAACGCTTCTCCTGTTTGCAAGCGTTTAATATATTCAGCCAAGGGATTGTGAGTGGGCTTGTTTCTAATAGTTACCATTGCTAGTTCTCCTGAGAATTGGGGATTGGGGACTGGGGATTGGGGACTGGGGACTGGGGACTGGGGACTGGGGACTGGGGACTGGGGACTGGGGATTGGGGACTGGGGATTGGGGACAGTCATTGGTGTCAACTTAAGCTAGAAATAGCTTCGGTGTTGGCTTTCTCACCCGCCAGAGAATAAATTCTCTGGCTAATAGCTCAAGTCTACTGAAGTAGACTCAAAATCTTGGGGGATATTCAGTCATGTTTAGATGACTTTTGCTATCAGCAAGGAACTTCAGTTCCTCGCGGGACATCGGTTCTACGTTAAGTTGACACCAATTCTGGACAGTGCTGGGGACTGGGAGTTATATTTCTCCCTCATCTCTCGGTTGGTGAGCGAAGTCGTACTGCGAAGCAGAACCCGCAGGGTACCACATCTCCCTCATCCCTAGCCCCTAGCCCCTAACCTCTTGTGTACTAACCATTTGTGTAATTGTTGGTTCAGTCCAATGTGCTAACCAAGTGGGTTGGATGCCGAAAATCACAATCACTATTGCTAACACTATAGATGGTAGGCGATCGCTCCAATACACGCGTGGTAAGTTGATCACTTGTGCAGATAAGCGTCCAAAAAAGGCGCGGTTGACAAGAATTAAGAAGTAAACCGCTGTTAAACTTGTGCCAATCATGCACAGTAAAGTTTGGATTGGAAAAACTGGGAAGCTGCCACGAAAGACGATGAATTCGGAAATAAATCCCACCATTCCCGGTATACCTGCACTTGCCATCACTCCCACTACAATCAAGCTGCCAATGATGGGCATACCCCGCTCTGGGTTCAGTAGTCCCCGTAGTACTTCTAGATTCCGGCTACCAGCTTTTTCATATACAACTCCCACTAGCAAAAATAGTAATGCAGAAATCAAACCATGACTAATCATCTGCATGACTGCACCTAGCACGCTCAGAGGTGTGGCGGCAGCAGCGGCTAACAATACGTACCCCATGTGCCCAATTGAACTGTATGCTACCATTTTTTTCATGTCAGTTTGAGCGATCGCGCAGGATGCACCATACAACACGCTAACTACAGCCCAAGTTGCTAACCAAGGAGCTACATAAGCCCAAGCTTCTGGTAACAGGTTCATACCAAACCGCAGTAACCCGTAAGTTCCCAATTTCAACAACACCCCTGCCAATAGGACTGAAATGGGCGTAGAGGCCTCGACGTGAGCATCTGGTAGCCAAGTATGAAAGGGAACTAAGGGAATCTTGATACCAAAACCTACCAAAATCCCCCCCAGCAGTAAAAGCTGTGTGGCTAAAGGTAAAGAAGTTGTATGCAATGTTCCTAAACTGAAGCTAGAAGATCCACTCAGCCAAACGATACCGAGAAAGCTTGCTAAAATCAAAATTCCCGAAACGGCTGTGTAAATCAAAAATTTCGTAGCGGCATAACCACGTCTGGCACCACCCCAAATCGCAATTAGCAGATATAGAGGAATCAGTTCTAGCTCGTAAAACAGAAAAAATAGCAGCAAGTCCTGTGCTAAAAAAGCTCCAGTTACCCCAGCGCTTAATAACAGTATTAAAGAGTAGTAAAATCCAGGACGTTGAAGAGATTCATTACTGCTGTAAATGGCAATGGAAGTTAAAAGTCCATTTAAAATCAATAATGGCAATGATAAGCCGTCTATTCCCAAGTTATAGCTTAAACCTAGAGCGTCTATCCAGGGAATAAACTCACTAAATTGTTGATTAACTTCTCCTGGATTAAACCCAATTGCGAGTACAACAGTCCACACAAAAGTGATAGTGGCAAATATTAAAGCCAATCTTTGAGAGAGTTTCCCGCTGATGTTAGGCCAGAAACCGACTATAGCCGCACCAATCAAGGGCAGTAAAATTAAAGCACTAAGCATAACTAAGATAAAGATGAGGGAGATGTGGTACCCTGCGGGAACGACTTCGTCGAACGACTTCGCTCACCAACGGAGGATGAGGGGGATGAGGGGGATGAGGAGGATGAGGAGGATGAGGGAGAAATTCTCCGCGTCCCCGCGTCCTCTTCCCCAGTCCCCATTCCCTTACACCCCTAATTTTGGTCAAAAAGGTAATTTATTGAGTAAACCCAACGACCAACTGATGAAGAAACCCAGGACGCTAACAACAATTAGGATAGTTAACATATATCCTTGAGAGCGACCGGAAATGCTGTATTTTAAACTTTGTCCGCTGAGAATTGTGGCAAATCCTACTAGGTTCACTAAACCATCAACCAAATAGCGATCGCTCCAAGCAGATATCCTCGAAAGGAGTGCTACTGCACCAACTACTGTCAGTCGATAAACTCGGTCTATGTAAAAATCATAACCCAACAAGTCTTGGATAAATCTCCACGCTAGGATTCTAGATCTTGACCAAGCTTTGTGTAAATAAATGGTAGACCCAACACCTACTCCCACAACAGTAGAAGCCACCAATGTTCCCATCACATACCAATTAATGCTCTCCCAAGCAGGTAACAAATACCATTGCTGTAGCATTACTGGTACTAACAGTGTCAATACTGTCAGAGTCACCATTGGTAGTGCCATTGACCAACCAACTTCTGGGGTGCGGCGGGTCTTCTGTTGCGGCGCACCCCAGAAGACTAACCGAAATACTCTGGTTAAATTCAATGCTGTTAAGCCGTTGACTAATACCAAAACCACGACTACCCAAGGGCTAACAGCAACTAAACCATCAGCCCATGATAGCATTGCCCAAAAGCTACCCAATGGTAGTAGTGTTACCATCCCTGCTGAACCGACGACATAAGCAGTAGTAGTGGCTGGCATCCGTGACCACAAACCACCCATTTCTGTTAAGTCTTGGGTGTGGGATGTAAAGATTATTGACCCTGAACTCATGAATAATAGGGCTTTGGCGATCGCATGAGTTAACAGTAACATCAAAGCTACACCCCCCTGCTGCAACCCCACCGCCAGGAACACTAATCCCATGTATGCACTGGTGGAGTGCGACAGTGCCCGCTTAATATCAATTTGAGCAATGGATACTAATGTTGCCCCAACTGCCGTTACTGTACCCATAATCACTAAAGCATTGAGAGCGATCGGCGACAACGCTAAAATTGGTTGCATTTTATACAACATATAAGCGCCACCAGCCACCACCAGCGAGTTCCGCATTACCGAAGCTGGGTTAGGCCCTTCCATCGCTTCATCTAGCCACAAGTGCAAGGGAAATTGGGCACATTTCCCCGCAGGCCCAGCAATCAATGCTAAACCGAGTAATGTTGATGTCACTGGGTTTAAATCAGCCGTTTGTGCCCATTCATACAAATCAGAGAAGTTTAAACTACCTGCAAAGGTAGAAAGCGTGACTACTGCCATCAACAGCAACAAGTCTCCTACCCGCTTAGTCCAAAATGCATCCCTGGCTGCTGTCACCACCAGCGGTTGAGCATACCAGAATCCCACCAGCAAGTAAGTCGATAGTGTGAGAACTTCTAATAGTGCGTAGCTGAGAAACAAAGAATCACTGATAGCTAGACCACACAGCGCCGCTTCAAAAAATCCAATCAGCCCGAAAAAACGCGCCAAAGACCAATCCTTTTCCATGTAACCCAAGGCATAAACTTGAGCCAAAAAACTTAATCCCGTAATTAAAACTGTTGCCCCAATACTGACTGGGGAGAGTTCCAAAGCAAACGACAAATCTAAATCTGCTGCTTTGAACCAAGTAATCAATAAATTTTCTGGCTCTTGATCCCAAATGCCTTTAAATACAAACAGGCTATGAGCAAAAGCTAAAAGGGTTGTTAACAAGTTTATATATGCCGCAGGTTTCGGCCCCGTGCGCCGAATTATACCCAATCCCCACGGCAATGTTAGAAATGCGCCTAATAAGCTATAAATAGGCACAAACCAACTTGTTAAAAATAGAAAATGATTCATTTAATCTTCCCTTTACAACTCAGCCTTTTTGTTTTTCTTTAGCGCCAATACCATATCTTGTGCGAGAAAAATTTTTTTCATCAAACTCTTTATTTATAAGTATTTTTTAGAATAAAATTTGCAGTAGTATTTTTACTCTAATTTACCTGACTAAAGTTAAATAAAATATAACTTTACATATTTAAAAGCAGTTACTTGTATTAAATTACCTTTGGTTAAAAATTTATATTTCTAGTTCTGGCAAATAACTTTATACAATACATTTGTAAAACTTATATGCTTTTCAGGTAGTTTTTGTAGACACAACATAACTAAGAGAAAGATAGAGACAGTCGAATGTACAGCCATTGCTCGTCTCTCCCAAGACGAGATTGACCTGGGTTATGAATGTGGTTTTGTAAATGTAATAAAGAAATTATAAAGCATAAGCAGCTGCTCTAGGAATTAGGTGAACTTTGATCGAGCAGAACGCTAGATAAATTTTTGTTAAGTTTTTTTAAACTTTTTTATTATAAACTATTATAGTAATTTATATTGCCAGGGATGCAAAGCTTTTCTATGCTTAATTTGGAAGTGTTTTTTGAGCTTCAATATGAGCATCCCCGTCAAAAAATTTCGACCCACAGTACTGATTGGATTAATTTTGTAGGAGTTCTGCGATGCCAATTGCAGTTGGAATGATTGAAACTAAGGGCTTTCCAGCAGTAGTGGAAGCTGCTGACGCGATGGTGAAAGCTGCGCGTGTAACTTTGGTAGGATATGAGAAAATCGGTAGCGCTCGCGTTACCGTGATTGTGCGAGGAGATGTCTCGGAGGTGCAAGCCTCAGTTGCAGCTGGAATTGAAGCGGCCAGGAGAGTTAACGGCGGTGAAGTGGTATCCACTCATATCATTGCTCGTCCTCACGAAAACCTAGAATACGTCTTGCCGATTCGTTACACGGAAGCGGTAGAGCAGTTCCGCACTTAAAGGGGCTGTATAAAACAAGTAGTTTACGGGGATGCCTTCTTGAGTATGGCTTTTGTCCAGGACAAGAAACTTTATTAAGGATTAGAACTAATGTCAATCGCAGTGGGAATGGTAGAAACGCTAGGCTTTCCAGCAGTAGTGGAAGCTGCTGATGCGATGGTGAAAGCAGCTCGTGTTACATTGGTAGGCTACGAAAAAATTGGTAGCGGTCGGGTGACAGTAATTGTGCGGGGTGATGTTTCAGAGGTACAAGCTTCTGTAGCAGCAGGGGTTGAATCAGTCAAGCGAGTCAATGGTGGACAAGTACTGTCTACCCATATCATTGCTCGTCCTCACGAAAACTTGGAGTACGTTCTCCCAATTCGTTATACAGAAGACGTAGAGCAATTCCGGGAAAATGTGAACGCAATTCGTCCTTTCGGCAGAAGACCATAGTCTGTAATCTGTAATGCAAATTGCCAAAGTTCGTGGCACAGTAGTTAGCACCCAAAAAGAGCCAAGTCTTAGAGGTGTCAAACTGCTGATGTTGCAATTAGTAGATGAAGAAGGAAACGTCCTACCAGAGTATGAGGTAGCAGCAGATACTGTAGGTGCAGGAGTAGATGAGTGGGTACTAGTCACTCGTGGCAGTGCCGCTCGTCAAATTCTTGGTAATGAGCAGCGTCCATTAGATGCAGCAGTCGTGGCGATCATCGATACTATTCATGTTGAAGATCGCCTAATTTACAGCAAAAAAGATCAATATCGATGAGTCATGAGTTATGAGTCATTAGTTCGGTAGTTGGTGGCAAAATAATCAACAATTGACAACTAGCAACTCAATCAAGAACAAAATGACAAAGGACAAATGACAAAGCGCAAAGTCTGGGCGCTGGCTTCCAGCGATGCCTACGGCAACGTCTCCGACGAACAGAACTTTGTAAGAGAGGACAAATGACAATACAGGAGGAATCTCGCGATGGCAGTCCGCAGCACGGCGGCACCCCCAACCCCGTGGTCGAGGAATTTAGCTGAGGCCAAAATCCATGAAACCGCGTTTGTACATTCTTTTTCCAATATTATTGGGGATGTACTGATTGGTGCAAATGTAATCGTTGCTCCGGGGACTTCGATTAGAGCGGATGAAGGTACGCCTTTTTATATTGGTGAAAACACTAATATTCAAGATGGTGTAGTTATTCATGGATTGGAGCAAGGCCGGATCATAGGTGATGACCAAAAAGAATACTCAGTATGGGTGGGGAAAAATTCTTCCCTGACTCATATGGCTCTGATTCATGGCCCGGCTTATGTTGGAGAAAATTGCTTTATTGGCTTTCGCTCGACGGTATTTAATGCCAGAGTGGGTGCAGGTTGCATTGTGATGATGCACGCTTTGATTCAAGATGTAGAAATTCCTCCGGGGAAGTATGTACCTTCAGGGGCAATAATTATTAACCAGCAGCAGGCTGACCGCTTACCAGATGTGCAAGCTCAAGATGAGCAATTTGCCCATCATGTAGTTGGGATTAATCAGGCATTGCGAGCTGGTTATCGCTGTGCTGCGGACAGCAAATGTATTGCACCAATTCGAGATGAAAACGCTAAATCTTATACAGGTAATGGTGTTACTGTTTTAGAGCTAGAAAGGAGTAGTGAAGTGGCGAGCAATAGCTTGGGTGCAGAAACAATTGAGCAGGTGCGCTATCTGTTAGAGCAAGGGTATAAGATTGGCTCGGAACATGTAGACCAAAGACGGTTCCGGACAGGTTCTTGGACTAGCTGCAAGCCGATTGAAGCGAGATCGGTACGGGAAGCAGTTGCAGCTTTAGAAACTTGCTTAAGAGATCATAGCGGTGAGTATGTCCGTTTGTTTGGTATTGACCCCAATGGTAAACGGCGTGTGTTAGAGACCATTATTCAGCGACCGGATGGTTCAGTGAACGGTTCTGCTAGCTTTAAAGCTCCTGCTAGTCGTGGTCATAGCAGCTACAGCAGTAATAATGGTAACGGTAACGGCTCAACTAGTGGGAAGGTCAGTGGTGAGACTGTAGAGCAGATCCGCCAACTTTTAGCAGGTGGGTATAGAATCGGTACAGAACATGTAGATGAGCGTCGTTTCCGTACTGGTTCTTGGAATAGTTGTAAGCCAATAGAAGCGACTTCGACGAATGAAGTAGTCTCAGCTTTGGAAGAATGTATAGACAATCACCAAGGTGAGTATATACGCTTGATTGGCATTGACCCGAAAGCGAAACGGCGAGTATTAGAAAGTATTATTCAACGACCAAATGGTCAGGTAAGTCCATCTGGTAGTCAGAAATCATTTACTAGTGCAACCGCTACAAATTCTACTGCTAAAGCTACGAGTAATCGCCTCAGTTCTGAAGTCGTAGACCAACTCCGCCAATTATTAACAGGTGGGTATAAAATTAGTGCTGAACACGTAGATACTCGACGGTTCCGTACAGGTTCTTGGGCTAGCTGTGGTCAAATTGAGGCTAGATCTGAAAGAGAAGCAGTAGCAGCTTTAGAAACATACCTTTCTGAATACCCAGGAGAGTATGTACGATTAATTGGCATTGACCCCAAAGCTAAGCGCCGGGTTTTAGAAACGATTATTCAACGTCCGTAGTATTGGAGATGGGGAATGGGTTTCGACTCCGCTCAACCTACAGGGAATGGGGAATGGGTTTTGACTCCGCTCAACCTACGGAGAATTGAGAATGGGGAATTAATTGTATTTTGATCACTCCACTCACTACTCAGTACGGGCTAAACGCCCCGCTACCGCGCTTCAGTACTCACTACTCACTACCTACATTTTTCCGGCTTCCGAGGTGACAATTTTCATGTCTGTACCGCCACTGCGCCTCAACAACAACTTTGATCCTTATATTAGTGGTGAGGTGAATATTCATCCAAGCGCGGTACTCGCACCGGGGGTGATACTCCAAGCAACTGCAAACAGCAAAATCATTATCGGCCCAGGGGTTTGTGTTGGTATGGGGTCGATTCTTCAAGTCCATGAAGGAACCTTAGAGGTAGAAGCAGGGGCAAATTTGGGAGCCGGTTTTTTGATGGTTGGCCAAGGAAAGATTGGGACAAATGCTTGCGTTGGTTCAGCAACTACGGTGTTTAACTGTTCGATCGCACCAGGGCAAGTAATTCCACCTGGTTCAATTTTAGGAGACACTAGCCGCCAAGTTGGTGAAACAAAACAAATCAAACCGTCCACAACTGCACACAAGCAAGAGGAAGAGAAAAATGGGTTAGGAGGCAAGGAAAATATCATTTCTTCAACTACCCTCTCGGCGTCTGCTTTCGTGGAGTTAAAACACCAATCTTCTACCTCTGTGTCACAGTCTGCCACTAATCCTCCTGTTAAAGAAACCTCTGAGGAACTCAACACACAAGACTCAGAAACTAACAATCAAGCCCAAACAGAATCTCCTGACAGTTTCGGAACTCAAATTTATGGACAAGGGAGTATACAAAGGCTATTGGTGACTTTGTTTCCTCACAGACAGGCTTTAAATGAGCCAAATTCTGTCGATCAGTCTGAGTAAGTGTTAATTGTTAAGTTGTGGGCTATAAAGTCTGAAGTTAAATCTAGAGCTTGATTAGGTAGTTCTAATTTAACTATTGTTTTCATACTTCTGCCTTCACCCTTGCTGTGAGATCCTGGAGAATTCACATGGAGACATATAACGAACGCCCTGTTAACACCACTCAGACATCAAATCTTCGAGATCTCAGGGATACTGCCTTGGGTTTGGTATCTACTTTGAGCTTTCCGGCAATAGTGGGTACGGCTGATATGATGTTGAAATCGGCTGGGGTTCACCTAGTTGGGTATGAAAAAATTGGGGGTGGACATTGTACGGCGATCGTCCGGGGTGGAATTGCTGATGTCCGTTTGGCTGTGGAATCCGGTGCCCAAACTGCTGAACAGTTTGGGCAATTGGTTTCTAGTTTGGTGATTCCTCGCCCTTATCCCAACTTAGAGGTGGTGCTGCCAATTACTAACCGCCTGACGCAATTAATGCAGGAAGGCAATTATAGCCGTCTGAGTCATCAAGCGATCGGTTTGGTGGAAACGCGGGGATTTCCGGCGATGGTAGGTGCATGTGATGCCATGCTCAAAGCTGCTGATGTACAGTTGGCATCGTATGAAAAAATTGGTGCGGGTTTGTGTACAGCCATCATTCGTGGTTCCGTGGCAAATGTTGCAGTTGCGGTAGAAGCGGGGATGTACGAAGCAGAACGCATTGGGGAATTGAATGCAGTAATGGTGATTCCTCGACCATTAGATGATTTGGAGCAAACTTTGCCATTAGCAAGTTGTTGGATTGAAGAACGTCAACCGTTAAATTTACCGATCAATATCAAGGAGCAAGTTGCCGAAATAGAGGTGTTAAGATTGCCAGATTTGTCTCAACTACCTGTAAAAATTACAGAAGAAGTATGGAATGATGAATGATGAATAATTAGTATCTAAATGATTAGAAATACTCATTCAATATTAATTATTCAACATTCATCTTTGGCTGGAAGGCATCTTACGCTTTGCTTGTTGTTCTGATAATAACCTGGCAACTCCATAAATAAAACTACTTTCTTTTAATTAAGCTAATAGAGTTTAGTCTATGCTAAAGCTCACAACTTCGTATGGGCCAAGCTTTATCATTGGCTAGTGTTCAGTGATACTAGATATATATCTATAGAATCGCTGTTAGCTATTTAAGAGGAGAATCACCCTTGAACCAAGCGACGCTACACCAGTTGAAGGTGTTCGAGGCAGCAGCAAGACACAGTAGTTTTACTCGTGCTGCTGAAGAATTATTTCTCACCCAACCTACCGTTTCAATGCAGATCAAGCAGCTCACAAAATCGGTAGGATTGCCATTATTTGAGCAGGTGGGAAAGCGTTTGTATTTAACAGAAGCAGGACGGGAATTATTTGGCACATGTCGGCAAATTTTTGAAACTATAGCCCAATTTGACATGAAAATTGCTGACTTAAAAGGGCTAAAACAGGGACAATTACGCTTAGCAGTAATTACAACAGCCAAGTATTTTATACCTCGTTTGTTGGGGCCATTTTGCCAACTTTACCCAGGAATTGAAATCTCCCTGCAAGTAACTAACCATGAACGCATTTTAGAACGGATGGTTAATAATTCGGACGACTTGTATATTATGAGTCAGCTTCCAGAACATTTAGATGTGAATTTTGAGCCATTTTTAGAAAATCCTTTAGTAGTTTTTGCACCAACTAATCATCCGTTAGCAAAAGAAAGAAATATTCCCATACACCGTTTAGCTGATGAACCTTTTATTATGCGAGAACCGGGTTCAGGAACTCGTCGCACTGTCCAAAGCTTATTTGAGGAAGAGGGGGTAAAAGTGAAAGTGAAGTTGGAGTTGGGGAGTAATGAAGCAATTAAGCAGGCGATCGCAGGTGGTTTGGGTATCTCAGTTTTATCTCGTCATACCTTAATGCCAAATACGCCAGAGTTATGCATTTTGGATGTACAACACTTCCCCATTAAGCGGGCTTGGTTCATGGTTCACCCAGCGGGCAAACAGTTATCTATTGTCGCCCGTACCTATTATGAATATCTACTAGGTGCAGCTAAGAAGTTTGTAGACGAGCAAACTGCTTTGTCTTATGACACCAGGTTTGAGCGAGTTAAGTAGTGATAGGGAGTAGGGGATTGGGGAATGCGGGGCCCCCGCCTCTTATGGGTAGGTTTTTTAGATTTCGCGTTTTGGTTGACGCGTCCCCACGTCCCCGCGTCCCCGCGTCCCCTCTTTCCTATCCCAAAGGACTTGACGGTTACACCCTAAAACATTAAAAATAACCAGCATCACTATTAAAAGTGGGGAAAAACTGGCAGTGGTTAACCCAGAAGTACTATCTCATCGTCAAGCAGTCCAAAGCGAGATTGTGGCTGTGACAGTGTATGCTGACAAAGCCCTAGTGACACGACGGGGTGTAGTTTCTCTCACGGGACTTGAACGGGAGTTAGTAATTACCCCATTACCAGTAACTTTAGAAACGGAGTCTGTAAGAGTAAGTGGTACAGGTTCGATAGGAGTACGCTTGCTGGGGGTAAGTTGCGATCGCATTTACACTACTGAACCTGTAGCGGAAAGAGTTGCACAACTGACGCGGCAGATTCAGCAAGTAGAAGCCGAAAAACGCTATCTCCAAGCTCAAATAGATGCTTTAGCGTTGCAGTCTCATTTTATCGAAGGCTTACGTGACAAAACCGAAGAACCCTTTTCCCAGAGTCTGGCGCGGAAAAATCTCAGCTTGAGCGAAACTTTAGATTTCTTAAACTTTTTGGGCAGCCAGTATGGCGAGTATGCGATCGCTTCTGGAGATTGCAAAAGTCAGCAGCAAGAATTAGACAAACAATTACAGGCTTTGCAGGCTTCATTGCAAAAAATCCAAACACCCCATCCCAAAGAAAGTTTTACTTTAGTTGTAGCGATTGAAACTGAGGGTGCAGGCGAGTTTGAGCTAGAGCTATCTTACCTCGTCAACCGGGCTAGCTGGATTCCTCTTTATGATTTACGCTTCAGCACTACTAGCAATATCGTACATCTGAGCTACTTAGCAGAAGTCACTCAAAGCAGCGGTGAAGACTGGATTGACGCAGCGCTGACTCTTTCCACCGCTAAACCGGGATTAGGTACACTCCCACCCAAACTAGAACCCTGGTATATCGGTACTGTAATCCCCCCAACAGTCCGACAAAGACAAATACAACAGCCATCATTGCCTACCTTAGCAACCACTGCTATTGCCCGTGAACAAAATTGGCAAGAAGAAGACGAAGTTGCCCCAGAAGCTAGTGCCATACCAGCGGAAATAGTAGTAGCTGAAGTATCTAAGGAGGGAAGTGTAGTCACCTTCAAACTCAATAGCGGTGGTAACATTCCTAGCGATGGCGCACCTCATAAAACAACAATTTTTAACGAAGATTATCCTTGTAACTTTGATTATGTAGCAATGCCGCGTTTGGTCAGCTTTGCTTATTTACAAGCTAAAGTCAAAAATAGCCCTGATGGTGCGACTTTGTTACCAGGTAAAGCGAATATTTTTCGGAATGATGTTTTTATTGGTGCAACTGAGTTAGAAAATATTGCGCCTGGACAAGAATTCAAACTAAATTTAGGAATTGATGAAGGTTTAAAAATTGAGCGTGAGTTAGTTGAGCGTCAAGTAGATAAAAGACTGATGAGCAACCAACGCCGGATTACCTATGCTTATCGATTACTAATTACTAATTTACTTGATAAGCTAGCAAGTCTGAAACTAACTGAACAATTACCAGTTAGCCGTACCGAGCAAATTAAAGTACGGTTGATCCGTAGCAATCCCCAAATTCAACTTGGGGAAATGGGAATTCTGGAATGGGAGTTAAATCTTTCAACCCAGCAGAAGATAGAGATATATTATCAATTTACTGTTGAGCATCCGCCAGAATTAACAGTAGCTGGGTTGGATATTTAATCATGTTAAAAATTCGAGTTTAACGTTTATTCTTCTGGTAAAACCCATTTTGGCGGTTCCATCATTTTTTTCCGTAATCGTTCTTCAGCCATTTGCAGCATTTGATCTAGGGAAGTATCTTCGATAAATTTCGCGGCTGCTTCTCTAAACTCAATATTGGGGCATTTATCGCCTAAAACACACCCATTGACGCAAGCTTCAGCACAGTTAATCTTCTGCTCCACAGCAAACTCCTCTGTTTAACAGTTATGAGTTGTGAGTTGTTAACTTTGAACTCTTAACTCTCAAGCATTACCTTCCAGATAAATTTTACCTTGCCAGTTGTCACAGCATCTTTGCATCCTTGAATTACGATTGCTGTATATGCAATCTCTTTTTGAAGTAAGCGCTCATGTCGGAAATATTTGCCACTACTGGAACGATCGCGGCGATCGCTACAGCTGTTGTTCCCCAACAGGGTAGTGTGGGGATTGTGCGGGTGTCTGGTTCCCAAGCAATGGCGATCGCTCAAACTCTGTTTCATGCACCTGGGCGTCAAGTTTGGGAAACTCACAGAATTATTTACGGCTATATTCGTCATCCCCAAACACAAGCACTTGTAGATGAAGCCTTGTTGTTAATCATGCAAGCACCCCGTTCTTATACTCGTGAAGATGTGGTAGAATTCCATTGCCACGGGGGAATTATGGCAGTACAGCAAGTATTGCAACTGTGTTTGGAAGGTGGCGCGAGATTAGCTCAGCCAGGGGAATTTACTCTCCGCGCCTTTTTGAATGGGCGCTTAGATTTGACGCAGGCTGAGAGTATTGCCGATTTGGTGGGAGCGCGATCGCCCCAAGCTGCCCAAACGGCTTTAGCTGGTTTGCAAGGAAAATTGGCTCATCCCATCCGGCAGTTACGCGCTAACTGCTTGGATATTTTAGCTGAAATCGAAGCTCGTATCGATTTTGAGGAAGACTTAGCTCCGCTAGATGATAAAAGCATTGTATCAGAAATTGCGAAAATTGCGGCAGAAATCACCAAATTATTAGCGACAAAAGACCAAGGTGAGCTGCTGCGTACAGGTTTAAAAGTAGCGATTGTGGGGCGTCCGAATGTCGGGAAATCGAGCTTGTTGAACGCTTGGAGTCGGAGCGATCGCGCTATTGTCACAGATTTGCCTGGTACAACCCGCGATGTTGTGGAATCGCAGCTAGTGGTGGGGGGAATTCCCGTGCAGGTGCTGGATACGGCGGGAATTCGGGAAACAGTAGACCAAGTAGAGAAAATTGGCGTTGAGCGATCGCGTCGTGCTGCTAGTGCGGCTGATTTAGTTTTGTTAACTATCGATGCCTCAGCAGGTTGGACGGCAGGCGATCAAGAAATTTACGAACAGGTACAACACCGTCCTTTGATTTTAGTAATCAACAAGATTGACCTTGTAGAAACATGGCAAGCGACATCTCTACATCTGATGAAATATCCAAATACTATCAACCAAATTGTTCACACAGTAGCAGCTAAAAACCAAGGTATCGATAGTTTAGAAACAGCAATTTTAGAGATAGTTAAAGCTGGGAGAGTTCAAGCGGCTGACATGGATTTAGCAATCAATCAAAGACAAGCCGCAGCTTTAACGAAGGCTAAAATATCTTTGGAACAAGTATTAGCGACAATTACCCAACAATTACCTCTTGATTTTTGGACAATTGATTTACGAGGCGCAATTTATGCCTTGGGAGAAATTACTGGCGAAGAAGTTACAGAATCTGTTTTGGATAGAATTTTTAGTAGATTTTGTATTGGTAAATAAAGTTATGCTTGATAATATTATGCATAGAAAGCTTCTATTTTATTTATGTGAAAGTAGTGTAAATTTAAAATAATAACCACATGCATATCTCAATTCGCCAAGCAAGCATACAAGATACGGTGATAGTTTCAGATGTACTGCGAGAAGCAGCAGTTTGGCTTCAGCAGCTTGGTATACCGCTTTGGCATGATAGCGAAGTTGCAATGGAAAGTATCTCTCAAGATGTTGCTAACGGTTTATTTTTTCTAGCTGAAGCGGCTGGCGAACCTGCTGGTACAATCAAATTTCAACTTGAAGATTTACTTTTCTGGCCTGATGTATCACAGGAAGAGTCAGCATTTGTACATCGCCTTGCTATTCGACGCCATTACTCTGGTGGTAAAGTTTCTTTAGTATTGCTTAATTGGGCTGTTGAATATGCAAAAATGCTCGGCAGACGTTATTTACGGCTAGATTGTGATGCTGCACGTCCACGCCTAAGAGCAGTATATGAAAATTTTGGTTTTCGTCATCATAGCGATAGACAAGTTGGTGCTTTTTACGTTTCTCGCTATGAATATGAAATACTTACATAACAAGTCGAAGCATTACGAATTAACATCATATCCATATGTCTTTTATTGATGAAGTTAATCATTTTAATGTCTTGATTGTGGGAGCAAGCCAAGGTATAGGTTTTGGTTTTGTCAAAAAATTGCTACAAGATGATAAAATTACCAAAATTTATGCAACTTATCGTCATTTGGAATCAGCTACTGATTTAATAGCTCTGGCAAATCAGCACTCTGATCTGTTAATTTGTCTATCGATGGATATTACTGAAGAGTCACAAATTATTGCAGCTATTCAACAAATCCGCGCTCAAGAACGCAAATTACATTTAGTAATTAACTGTGTGGGATTACTGGGTGGATAATCACTCATGATCCGTTATCAGTTAAAGTTGATGAGATTGAATTTTATATAGACTTAGGAGTAGAAAGAATCCTAGCTGCTGAAAAGTCTGGTCAAAAAATTGCAGTTGAGATTAAATCTTTTCTTGGTACATCAGAAATTAGTGATTTTTACATAGCTCTTGGTCAAACACTCACTTACCGAGCAGCATTACGAAGAAAACATCCTAATAGAATTTTATAAGCAATTTCAGAGGATATTTATCAAGAATTTTTTGTTAAACAATTTATTCAAGAAATAATAGCTGAACACAAACTGAAACTACTGATTTTTGAACCAATTCAACAAGAGGTTTTATTATGGAAGGAATGAACTACCGTGAATTAGTACAAACTATTCTTAAAGGTCATTCAATGCATGACTCGAATGATAATACAGAAATACAGCTAGTTTTTGATACAGAGCGTGATCATTATCAGGTTATTCACTTGGGATGGGAAGAACTAAGGCGGGTTTATGGTTGCATCATTCACGTTGATATTAAGGATGGTAAGATTTGGATTCAGCGAGATGGGACTGAGGTTGGAGTAGCTGATGAGTTAGTGGCGGCTGGGGTGCCAAAGCAAGATATTGTTTTAGGTTTTCATGCTCCCTATAAGCGCAAGTTTACGGAATTTGCAGTAGGGTAAATAGAAAATTCATGCATTGCAAAAATTAGAGCGTTGGCAGTTGAAAGACATTCTCTGGCGTAGATTTAAATCTCAGCTGAGACAAAAGCTACAGATGCATTTTTGTGTTGTATTCTGCATAAAAGTATATTAAATATTTCTTATATTTAACGATCGCCTGTTTACTTACATGGAAGGTTTAGCAAAAATCGTCAACAAAACAGGCCCTAATAGGTAGTAATGACCTAAACACAATAGTCCAGCAGCACTACCCAATATTTCACGACTCTCTCGATTGTAAAATCTAATTCTCGCAGGAGAGGCTGCTATCAACTCAGATGCTGTTTTGCTTGTAGTGTAATCAACCAAGTAGAAGCGTCCACCAGGAACAAGTACCCGCGCCACTTCACACAAAACTTGTTGTGGTTCTAAATAGTGTAGAAAGCTGATAGTGTTAAAAACAGCATCAAATTGACCATCAGTAAAAGGTAGAGATTCTGCTCTACCCTCAACATAAATTAAACGCGGATGGTGACAATTTCTTTGTCTTGCTACGCGTAACATTTGAGCAGAAAAATCTAATCCTGTACCGCGTAAATCGGGAAATTGATTTGCAAGTCGTTGCAGCAGGCGTCCAGTACCACAACCTAAATCAAGTACGTTTGGTTGCACTGGCAAATCAACTTTTGACAGTAATCGTTTGTGGATAGCTTGATAAAATACCGAAGGAAAAAGTAAGTCGTAACTTGGGGCCCAACGGTCAAAAAGTTGCTTTTTATCACTGAGAAAGTTGCTAATCATGAGTTTTTATAGCCCAAACCATCTATTAATTGAACCAAGCCGCAAATTGAAAAAATTGCCCTCTAAAAGCTTGTAATAAACGCTGCCACGTACCTGTATCTGTTTGTTTGCCGAACTCTAGATAGGGCGCAACAGCAGTTCCCTGCACCCACAACACTAAATCAAACTCACGAGGTTGGGTAAAGACTTTATTTAAATTAATACCTCTAACTTCGGCTTTTCTCCAAAAGGGAATTAATTTTTTACCTGCCAGCGAGGCATCAGCTTCATTTAAAAATTTTAACCAACTATCAATCATCTCTTGGCTAACTGCCGCATTGGGGATTACTCCCTTTTGTCGAGGATTGGGTAACCATTCACGGTCATTATCGGTTTCCGCTAAAATTAAATTCCAGGATTGACGACTTAAGGCTGTGACTGTTTTTAAATGTTGCATTGCAGCTGTTAAACGCTCTGGTTCTGCAACTGGAAAATTGATTAGATGAATCAAGGCAACTATATCGCTAATATCAGTATTACCAAAAACAAATGCTCCGGTACCGTTAGTTAAAAATTGGTAGGGAGTTTGTGGTTTGGCAAAAATCAAATGAGCAGTTGAGTCAAATGCTTTACTTTCATCATATGCCAACACAACCTGAGTCATTGCAGAAAGTAAATTACAATATCCCTTTAGCCAAATTACATCACCTGCATCAAATGTGATCGCAAAATTTTGAGCGGCTTTTTCTGTTGCTTGTATCCCTGTCAATAAGCTAAAAGTTTTCCAAAAAGTTTCATTTTCTTCTAGCTTGCCATCGGCATTGAAATCCATCCGGGTTAAACCAAGCCGCAGTGACAATTTGACTTGATTATCTTTGATAGGTTCAAGAGTATTTTTAACTTGAGTTAAATCATTGAGTAAGTCTTGCAGAATATTTCGTGCATCTTTGTAAGTAACTGGCTGTGGTTTGGGATTTTCTGGCACGGGAAGACGCAAAATTGGGAAGAATTGGGTGATACCATTTTGCTGCAAACCATAACGATATAGTGACTGCATTAACCTTTGAGTTGCACCCATTAGTTGCACAACTCCTAAACCCAATCGCGTGTTATCGTTACTCTCATTTTGCTGAAGCTTTGCAACAAGGGCTTTTTCTCCCTGCTGAAATTGAGCATTAATTAAATACTGCTCAATGTCGGAAGTCGGTGGTGCCGATTTTACTAATGATGTAAATGGAAATATCACAGTAAGGATCACAAGCAAAGAACATACAAAAAAACGCATAACATCCCACTTTAGCTGAGAAATTTAGCTGAATCAAAAAGAAGCCTCTCACCTACCCGGAACGGGAGGCGATGAGATGGATTTTTGGGCGGTGAGGAGTCCCAACCTGAGTGATATTTGATTTCAATCAGATGGGTGATGAGGTGGGTGACGAATCGCCAAACTCAAGAGCGTATTCACGAATAATATCTGTTTTGGTTCTTCCCGTTTGCTGGGCAACGTCCGACGGAATACCGGGAGTCGCTGAGAAGCCCACATTGTATGCTTGCATACAATGTGGGAGTATGTCACATATTGATGATAAGCTGTTCCACATATAACTTGCATAATTAGGGCGGGCAAGATGCCCACTCCACAAGAGTTTTATTTAATTTGATTATGTAATTTAGATGTTTTTTAGCTTAGTAGTTTGAAAATGGGAATGGGGGACGCGGAGAAAATTTCTCCCTCATCCCCGTCATCCCCCTCATCTCCCCCGTCCCCAGTCCCCAGTCCCCAATCAAAGCCAATCTCGATAAGCTGAGATTTCATTGACGCTAATTTCAAATGGCCCGCCTTTGCCAAATGGTGGATGCACCCGGATTTTGGCTTTAGCGCTAAATCGCTCTAACCTATTGCCTAATTGAGGAATATTGCTAACTATATGCCAATAAGATACTATATCTAGGCAATCAATGATCAGCATTAAAGTAGTGGCATTTGTTGTGAGATACCACTGACAATTAGACAGTAGTGCTTGGGTAATGCGATCGCAAGCTTGATAAAAGCATCTGCCTGTGGATTGTTCTAGTTCTAGATGCAGTATTCCATCCTGTTTTGTCACCTCGGCAGGTGGCAAATCATCGGGAGGAAGCAGGTGAAATTTAGACATAATTCCTAACCTCTTGGTTGTAGCGCGTCAAACTCTCAAGGTTTTTTTGCAGATCAAAAGATGAGGGTTTGAGCGCTAATGTACCTAGATTTAATTCATCCTGAAATTTTTTGATTCTGTCTCGACAAGTCTCTACATCACCAATAATTGAGTTTTCCAGCAGATAATCTTCATCGAAACAGATGTTTGTCCTATCAAAAGGTTTCTGATGAGGATTAGAACTGTTCTGGATAATTTGAGTGGCGTTAGCTTTCATTTTCTGGCTAAATTGACGGATGAAAGGTAACGCCTCATTGACTGCTTCATCGTTGGTTTGACTCACAAAAAAGAAGCGTGCCAACATTAAATTTTCTGCACCACTAGAGTTGAAGCTGCGATATTTTGCTACAGTATTTTTCAATCTTTCGAGCGAAAATGGTGGCCCTCCCATCAAGCTGAAAGAATGCTCAGCAGCAAATTCAATCGCATCATCACCACCACTAGCAACATAAACTGGTATTGATTTTTGCAAAGGTTTTGGGTAAATTGTTAGGCGATCGCATTGATAATATTGCCCGTTAAATGATACATCTGTCTCATATAAAAGCTTTTGAATCAATGCCATAGCCTCTAGCATCTTGATGCGAGATTCGCCTATTGGTGTGGCAAAATGCTTGTTGTGCTGAGGAAAAGGCCCACCTTTAGCAACCCCAAATAACAATCGTCCATTACACAGATTATCCAAAGTAGCAATATCTTCTGCTACTCTTACCGGATTATGAAATGCTAGTAATACTGCCGCAGTGCCTAATTGAATAGTTGAGGTAACGCCTGCTAAATGTGCCATCAACACCAACATTGACGAGCTGAGATTCAATTCGTTGAAATGATGCTCACTTACCCAGGCTTCCTCAAAACCCAAATTTTCCGCCTGCTTTACCAACGCGACTTGCTCAAAGATGGCACGACGCGCATCTTGATGATAATTTTCGTAATTGCAGAAAAGTCCTGTTTTCATTACTTGCGTTGGTACTTTCCAGTCTGTTTCATTAATTGTGCCAGGTACGTAGTAAGCACAAAGCGTGCTTAATCTCAGAAACTTATAGAACCTTCATACATTAATGCGAGCAACAACTATGTTGCTACCCACTGCAACTCTAACCATAAACGCGGGTTAGATTGCTTGAGCTTCGACATAGGATCTTTCAATAATCGCTTGGCATTGATGCAGACTACTTGCACGAGTCCCATATTGTCTGCTACTTCTCTGAGTATTTCTTTTTGGGCTTGCACATGGAAAATCGTGTCATTAGAGCAATAAATTCCTATGTATTGCAAGCGTCTGGCAGGCCGTCCCCAGAAACAGGTGATAACTTTCACATAACACCCATCTAGTAATTCCCCAACTCTTGGGTAATAGTGACTGACGACTCTTGTGAATTCTTTAGCAAGGATATCTTCAGCAATCATGTGAACTGATATTTCTGTAGCGTCCATCACGCTATTTAATATAACACATCTTTGTCATTTAAATATCAAAAAACTTGTTATCTATGTCAGATTTATATATAAATATTCAGATACCCGACTTCTTAAAGAAATCGGGTATCTACGGGTATCGAATTGAGCGCAAATTACTTAAGATTACTATATCTTAATTTTGAATTTTGTTATTATCGAGCATTCCGTTCGCAAACTAAAACCTCTGCTACGATGTCTGGTATATTTTTTAAGTCTACATATCCTTCAGAACCGCGAATTGGAGAAATAAATGTATAATTTGGGTCGCATTCTCCAGTGTCGTAGACTTGAATAAACCAGCGATCGGGAAATCCTTCTACACCCAATTCTACAATGTACCAAAACTCCCCAATCAGACGAGAGCTAAAGATTGTGAACCATTCTCTATTGTCTTCTGAAATATTCCAATCTGCCATGAGCAGCTCTAAAGCTATTTGTCCAGCATCAGTTGAAGTCAATAGCATTTTTACTCCTTATGGGAAACTTCAGGATTGGGGGTTTCAGGGTACAATCCCAGTTGTTTAGCTAGCTCACGCGCTATAAAAAATAAAAATTGGGCACCATCTTGATTGCCTTCATGAGCAAACATAGTTGCTACTTGTAACATTGTTTCAACTAAGCCAGAATCAATCAATTCTGGTTTAGCTTCTAAAATTTCTGGTTCTTGACCATTGGGACATCTCAGTAACTCATCAATCAGATTAAAATACAGGTGTTGGCGTTCTTCTGTCATGGTGTTTCTGTTTTTTTAGATGAATATATTTGAAATTTGTTACTGCTCAATACTTTGTCGCCACAGCCTTTCCAACATTTCTACTTGTTCTTTTAAAACAGCAGTTCGATAAACAAGATATCTATCGTAAAAAATAACCCCTACTCCAACACCAATAGGGATTAACAAGAAAAACCATTGGAGGATGGTGACGAGTTTATATTGCTCAGTAACAGTCAATAATTGGTCAATCACATTACGCTCAGAGGGGGGTATGCTAGCCTGATGATATTGAGAGTCAGATACACCCGTTTCTGGGAAAGTCAAAATGCGATCGCTTTCCTTAGTTCTCCTAATTTCATTGGCTAAGTTTTGGGATTTTATTAATTCTGTATGTCGCTCCCAAACTACACCAATTACTACTAGCCCCGGAGAAAGCACTACTAAAGTAACTAAACAAACAGCAAAAACATTGAAAATTCTGGCTTTCATCTTGACTCTCCCTTGCTAGGTAGTATGCACCCAGTAAGAAAATATGTTTTGCTTTTTATCTAAGTAGATGCTTACGACAATTTTTGAAACAAGTTTTGTATCTTATTGATCAGCAGTTATTTTTGATGATTACCACTGATACTAATTATTCAAAAGAAAGCTATCTGTAGCTTTCTTCATTACGTATTACGTTACCGTAGCAAAGCACGAGTTCACAAGCATCGAGCATCATTACGAATTACGCATTACGTTAGCGTAAAGCCTACGGCATAGCTTCGCTTAGAGCGAGGTAGGAGCGTCATTACGAATTAGTATGACCACTGACAACAATTGAAAAAGTAAGGATTAAGAAGTCCCCCCTAGTTCATTCAGCTTTCGCCTTAGAATTTTGGGGGGTAGAGGGGAATCTCTGCGTAAATCCTATAATGTTTATATCAGTTGCCTCTCTACAAAACAGTTTATCTCAATCCGATTAAGATTATTAAATATATTACGGCAGTACTCAAAGCCTATAATGTTCACTAGATAAGTTTTCTAGAAATTATTTGGGGTATAGGTACTAGTATTTTTGAGACGAGGGACTAGTATTTAAGATTTAGGGTTCTGGAATTGATGTACTCAGCCTCAAAGCACTTTGGACTATTAATTTGAGGCAGTTTATTGGCGCTAATTTTTCAGCAAATTTTGTACTCAAAAAAATCTGTTGCTCTCTTCTCGTAAAGATAGACCAAAGAATGTCAAAACACAATTAAATATTATCAAAAATATCTAATTTTCCAGACATGCAAAAGAATCTTAAAACTAAGGTTAAAATTTTTGCACATACCTGAGTTTGTTTTTAGAATTATTATATGCAGGCAAAAGTAAAACACTCGCCAAATATAGCGTTTCTCATCTTAGTCAGGTATATTTCGTTGAGGTTAGAGGCTAGGGGCTAGAAATAGCAAAATTCCATTTTTAATGGACTGAAAAAGAACAACAAATAATTGCGTAATTTTTATTACAATTTTTGTACGTTTTCGTGATTTTTACTGTGAAATGCAAGCACATGACTAGCTGCGTTTTTTCGCCGCTAACAATGAATAAAATTAGCACATTTCTCTCAGTAGCCTTAAAGCTTTGCTATATAAGGCCTATAAAATGTGCAAGTTATGAGGTAAGCTGAACGAAGTTACTTGGGCTGAGCAAAGTTGCAGCCTACGGAACTGCCTACACAAATAACTTCATGAATTAAGTTAGATTCCTTATAGATATAAACTTATTCTTATAAGTAAATACCTTGCACTACAGAGTTGAAATTTTAGGAGTTAATTAATGCAGATTGCTAAAGATGTAACAGAACTTATTGGACGAACTCCTTTAGTTCAACTAAATAAAATTCCCCAAGCTGAGGGAGTAGTGGCGAGGATAGTTGTCAAACTAGAGGGTATGAATCCGGCAGCTTCGGTAAAAGACCGAATAGGGCTAAGCATGGTACTCTCAGCAGAAGCAGAAGGTGTAATCTCACCTGGCAAAACGATTTTAGTAGAGCCTACCTCAGGTAACACAGGCATTGCTCTAGCGATGGTAGCAGCGGCGCGTGGCTACCGTTTAATTTTGACCATGCCAGAAACCATGAGCCAAGAAAGGCGAGCAATGCTCAAAGCATATGGTGCAACTTTAGAATTGACACCTGGCCCTGAGGGGATGCGCGGCGCAATTCGCAAAGCCGAGGAAATTGTTGCTAACACTCCAAATGCTCTGATGCTGCAACAATTCCGCAACCCAGCTAATCCCAAAATTCACCGCGAAACTACCGCCGAAGAAATTTGGACAGATACAGATGGGCAAGTAGATATCGTGATTGCTGGGGTAGGTACTGGTGGGACGATTACAGGGATTGCAGAAGTCCTCAAAAGCCGTAAGCAGAGTCTTCAAGCGATCGCAGTTGAACCCAGCAACAGTCCAGTATTGTCTGGAGGTGAAGCCGGGCCACATAAAATTCAAGGTATTGGGGCTGGATTCATCCCAGACGTACTGAAACTGGAATTAGTTGATGAAGTGATTAGAGTCAGCGATGAACAAGCAATGGTCTACGGACGGCGTCTAGCTAAAGAAGAAGGACTATTATCTGGTATCTCCTCTGGTGCTGCCTTGTGTGCCGCCATTCAAGTAGGCAAACGACCAGAAAACGCCGATCGCCTCATCGTGATGATTCAACCTTCCTTTGGCGAACGTTACCTCAGCACTCCCATGTTTCAAGATTTGACACTGGAAACTGTAAGTGTGCGTTAGGGAATGGGGAATTGGGAATGGGGAATTGTATTAATTATTCTCCCTCATCCCCATCATTTCTCTACTAATGCTTACACTTCCCTTGCCCATCGTGGTGATGATTATGACCATGAGCGCAGCTTTGTAAATCTTGATTTATCAGGTTTTCGCTCATTGCTTGGAAGGATTCGTCTACAGGTTTTAAGCCTATCCAAGCGTCGATTTTTTCGACATCGAAACCTACCTCGCGGCGATCGCCTACTTGCAGCAAAGGACGGCGGATTAACAATGGTTCTTTGAGCATCAGAATTAACGCAGTTTCGGCATCGATATTTTCAGGTACTATCTCACCAGATTTTACCCTTGGGGCTGAACGATTAAACCATTCGGACACGGAGCGATCGCCAAAAAATGAGCGTAAACGTTCCGCTGTCCAAGGTTCTGTTAATAGGCTGTAGGCTACCACTTCATGACCAGCAGCTGTAAGCAAAACTTTTTGTCTAGTACCATTTTTACAGCCGGGTTTTTCATAAAAAATTACTCTAGCCATTCAACTACCTCCTTAGTAATTCGTAATTCGTAATTCGTAATTCGTAATTAAGAGGATGATTTAAAAGTTTTGGGCGAATAGAATTCGCTACTACACAAGCGAAGTCCACCTCCGTGGACTAACCAAAAATTATATCTTTCAAACCCACAGAGGTGGGTTTTGTTTGTGTAGCCAAGCCAGTGCGTTGGGGAAACACTGCGTTGCGCGGGTTAAGAGCGTTGAAGCAAGTGTTGTCGGCTTTGCCGACTTGTAGACGCCCGGAGGGTGGCTTCCCACAGGGTAGCAACTGGCGCGCGATTTCTAATGGCTTTACAAACATCCTGGTAATTCGTAATTACGACTAATGTAGAGATGCTTCAAAAGCGCATCTTTACAGAGATTTGGGTTTTGGAGTTTACGCAGTTGAAAAATTTTGTAAGCATAGGGTTAAAACTTTTTAGCACTATGCTTAATTGTGTCAAATTCAAACCTTTCTTTGGGATCGGTTTCGCCATAAACATTAAAGGTAACAGTTGGTTCATCACCCACAGCTTGGACGCTGTGAATTGCACCAGGAGCAAAACTGACAATATCTCCAGCAGATAAAATTATATCTCCCGTCGGTTCAATTTTATCTTGAAATTCTGTGCTATTAGTCCGCTGCCAAAAGGTGTTTTTTTCCTGACCTTTTAACACTGCAACTACTCCCCAAGTTCCATGATTATGAATCGTAGAAATAGTACCTGGAGCAAAAGTTACTGTTTGTACTGTTAATGGAAAACCTAACTCATCATATAGAAGTACAACAGAGGTTCCCGTTGTGGGAGAAGGCTGTAAATATTGACTCCGCACCCAGTAGGAATTGACAATCAAGCGTCTTACCAACATCCTAATTTCTGGTAGACAACTAGATTCTTCTTCCACACTGTTGAGAACATCTTCTACTTCAGTGAGAAACCGATAAAGACGATAATTATCACGCAATAAATCCCATTCTCTAACAGATTTACAAACTTGATATTTGCCGTCCTCAGCTACCAGCCAATCTCTACCTTTCATAGCCTTTAAATTGACAATTGCGACGATTGTGGTAATAGAAATACTGGTGCAGGATAGAGAGAACCAATATTATCATTATTGGGAATTATTACAGGATTTAGAGGAACAGTAGCAGGAAGGGGATTACTAGGAAGGCTAGATGCAGCTGAGAGAGGATGATAGAAAGAGAAACTATTCATGAGTGTTGATTGTTGACTGTTAATTGTTAACTAATCATCTTCTGGTGGACGTGTCAAAACATCTAACAGAACTCCGGCTCCAAAATTATTCTTTTGATCAATATCTTTGATTCTGGAGCTTATTTCTTTAGCTTGTTCGATTTTTCCTAACTTGGCTAATACCAATCCAGAAGCAGCATAAGCATTTAAGTACAACCTAATTTGAGATTCTTCTCGCCGTTTAATTAATATTGGCTTGAGTTGTTCCCAATCATCAGGAAAATGTTCTGCTTCTTTAATTTTATCTATTATTTTAGCTGCTGTTTGTAGCGCTAGTGGATAATTATTTTTATAATAAAAAAATCTATAAGCTGATACCAAAATCTCTAGATTTTCCCCAGCTTTAGCTAAAGCTTGTTGAATGTATTTTTCAGATTCAGTAGTATTTTCCCAACTTTGTGCTGCCAAAATTAGTAATTTTTTAATTTCTTCAGGAACCTGAAACCATGAGAATCGGTTTGTGTCAACTTGCATGATGGATGGGAGTGGGGAGTAGGGAGTAGGGAGTAGGGGAGATGAGGGGGATGTGGTTCGACTTCTCCTGTCGGAGACGCTACGCGTAGCAAGATCCCGTTCGCGTTAGCGTCTCCAAAGGAGAAGGGTACGCGGTAGTTGAGCGTAGCCGAAACTCACCAACCGGGGGATGGGGGAGATGAGGGGGCAGGGGAAGAAATAACAAACACTCACTCAGTACTCCAATTCCCCACTCCCCACTCCCTACTCCCCACTCCCCAGTTTCTAAAACAAGGTCAAAATGTACACCAAGGTAAATAGAACTATCCAGATGATGTCTACGAAGTGCCAGTAAATTTCTGCCATTTCGATGCCTGTGTGCTTGGTCGCAGAGTAGTGACCGGGACGACGCGATCGCCACAACACACCTAAAATTAATAACAGTCCCACGAAGACGTGCAAACCGTGGAACCCAGTCATGATATAGAAGCAGTTAGCAAAGATGTTGGTAGTTAAGCCATATCCCAACGTCATATACTCGTAGGCTTGCCCCAACAAAAAGACTGCGCCCATGATGGCAGTAACGATATACCACAGCCGCATTCCTTTGACATCATTCTTTTTAATCGCTGCATCACCGAAATGAATCACGAAACTACTTGATACAAGAATGATGGTGTTGATTGTTGGCAACAACAGTTCTACTTCCGTACCTTCTGGTGGCCAAACTTCTGTAGTGCCTCGAAAAAACAAATAGGTGGCAAAAAATCCCCCAAACATCAACGATTCAGAGATAAGGAATGTCAACAGCCCCCAGACGCGTAAATCTGGGTGATGTTCTTCGTGATGTTCTGTACTAGTCGTAGCTATGGTCATATTATTTACCCTCAAGGGTCAAGCGTAGGGCAGTCCTATTTATTTTCTTGTGGGATGAGTGTCTCACCTGTCCTAGTTTGAGGTGGTCAAGATGCCCACCCCACAAAATCAAAGTCTTTCTAACTAAGCACTAACTTCCGGTGCGGCAGCTGATGGAATTTCTGCACCGTTACTATGACCGTAGTCGTAAGGGCCGTGAGTGACGACGGGTAAGACTTCCCAGTTTTCAATGAGGGGTGGTGAACTGGTTGTCCATTCTAAGGTCAAAGCTCTCCAAGGATTATCACCTGCTGGCTTGCCTTTACTCCAAGACCAAATCAGGTTAATCATAAAGGGAATTACCGATAGTCCCAAGATGAATGAACCAACGGTACAAAGCTGATTGAGGTCAATAAATTGAGGATCGTACATTGCCACACGTCGCGGCATTCCTTGTAAACCCAATTCGTGCATGGGTAGGAAGGTCAAATTCGTGCCGATGAAGGTGAGGACAAAGTGAATACGACCCCAAGTTTCATTCAACATCCGACCTGTCATTTTGGGGAACCAGTGATAAATACCGGCGTAAATGCCAAACACGGAACCACCAAACAGAACGTAGTGGAAGTGTGCCACTACATAATATGTGTCGTGAACATGCACATCAAAGGGTGCTGTCCCCATTGTGACGCCACTTAAGCCGCCCATCACAAACATCGACAGCAAACCAATAGCGAAAAGCATGGCACTGGTGAAGCGAATTTTTCCACCCCAGAGGGTAGCAACCCAGCCAAAAATCTTCACGCCAGTGGGAACGGCAACGATCAGGGTCGAGATGGTAAAGAACATCCGCATCCAGCCGGGTGTACCACTGGTAAACATGTGGTGTACCCAGACGAATAAACCGACCACGCAGATTGCCAAACTCGAATAAGCGATCGCTTTATACCCAAAGATTGGCTTACGGGCATGGACGGGAATCACCTCGGACATAATGCCGAAGATGGGCAGAATCATCAAATATACTGCCGGGTGGGAGTAGAACCAGAATAAGTGTTGGTAAATAACGACGTTACCGCCTGCATCTGGTTTAAAGAAGGATGTACCAAAGTTGAGGTCAAACAACAGCAGTATTAAACCAGCCGCTAATACCGGGGTGGAAAGCAGTGCGAGAACTGAAGTTGCCAAAATTGCCCAGCAAAATAAGGGCAGTTGATCCCACTTCATACTCGGAACCTTCATCATCAGGATCGTGATTACGAAGTTCAGCGAACCCAAAATTGAGGAAGTTCCCACCAAAACGATCGCTAATATCCACATTGTTTGAGCGATGGGTGCTGTCACCAGGCTCAAAGGTGGGTAAGCTGTCCAACCTGATTGGGAACCACCGAAGATAAAACTAGCTAATAGTAACGCACCTGCTGGTGGGTTGAGCCAAAAAGCGATCGCATTCAGCTTCGGGAAGGCCATATCCCTAGCCCCCACCATCAACGGTACTAAAAAGTTACCAAACCCCCCAATCGCACTAGGAACAATCCATAAGAAAATCATGATTGTCCCGTGATTGGTCATGAAGGCGTTATACAGATTCGGATCAAGGAAATCTGCATCTGGTGTTGCTAGTTCGGCACGGATGGCCATAGCCATCAGTCCACCGATGAGATAGAACACAAACGCCGTCACGAGGTATTGAATACCAATAACCTTGTGATCAATATTAAATGTAAAGTAGTCGTACCATTTCCACGCCTTCGGGTGCGAGGTGTGGGCAACCGCCGCTTGAGGTTTATGTTCCTCTGGTGGTGTATTTCGTGGAAATTCTACCTGTGTCATATGTTTGTTCTTTGTTAGTTGCCAATGACCAATGACTAATGACCAATGACTAATGACTCAATAGTTTCTGCACTCACGCCCATGTTATGGACATGGGGGGCTAAAAACTCTGATGTGGATAAGTTAGCTGGTTTCACTGCAACAGTTTGATGTAGGTCTTTTTGAGCAATCTGGTTTTCGCTTAGCCAACTGTCAAACTCTTCTGGTGTGTGGACTACTACTTGTGTCCTCATAGAACCGTGATAACCACCGCATAGTTCGGCACAAACTACGGGATATGTACCTGGTTTGGTGGCAACAAAGCGTAGTTCCGTAGGGATACCTGGTAAGGCATCTTGCTTCAGGCGAAATTGTGGTACCCAGAATGAATGAATCACATCTTGTGCAGAAAGGTTGAGTTGCACATCAGCACCAACGGGTATGTGCAGTTCTCCAGAGGAAACGCCACTGTCTGGATAGTCAAATAACCAAGCAAACTGTATGCCTTTAACATTGACAACTAAGTCAGCTGGTTTATTGAGCGTTTGCGGAGATGCACCAATACCAATTACTGGGGCTGTGGTAGGTGTAGAGCCATCATCTAGGGTAGCAGCGATCGCACTGCCCGACATATGAGCCACATGAGCGGCAGAATGGGGATGCCCTGCCGGTTCAAAGCCTCCCATTTGATTAAACACATCTACGCTGTAGATGCCCAAACCAAGAACAATCAGTGTGGGGATGGCTGTCCAAAAGATTTCTAAAGGAACGTTACCTTCTACTGGTACACCATCGGTATCGTCACCCGGACGATGACGATACTTAATCAAAAAGATCACAATGGTTCCTTCTACCACGAGAAATAGAGCGATCGCAATGGTAAACATCACGTTGAAAAAGCCGTCTACCAAAGGCGCTTGCAGCGATGCTTCTACTGGCAGGAGAGTGTGATTGTAACCAATCCATATACTGATTGCTGTGACTGCTATCCCAGCGACCAGAGTCCATAGTGAAACAGGAATTTGTTGCATATATGCTACCTGCTTTGTAAGTTGGGTACTGGGTACTGGGGATTGGGAAAACTCTTCCCTGATCTTCCTAGTCCCTAGTTTTTAATCCCCAGTCCCTTTTTCTTTCTATCTTGCACTGAATAAAAAATGGGGGAAAATTCCAGATCTTTTCACATCTATCCCCCAAAAAATATCAAATATATTTTAGTTTCGATGACAAACAAGCCTTCTGCTTGCAGAAAAGCTAATTGTTCGCAAAGGACACTGTTAATCCTAATATTGTTTAGGCTATATCAATAGCAAGTATGAATTTGTTAATAATTAACAATTTGCGATTTACAGATTTGTTTACGGTGAACTTTTCGCTAAGTTCTATTACGTATTCATTCTCCCCCTCTAGCTACCTTGCTTAGCACATTTGTGCCTTTTATCAACAGTGCCTCCTTGAACGAACAATAATTTTTACCCTCTCTAAACAATCTTAATTGTTTAATGCAACATGGGTATAGCAATTCTTGGGACAAATCCGTGAACAAGCTTCGCAACCAATACAGTTGTCTGGATAAGCAACTGTCATTACTTTGCGTTCGATTTCTTCATCATCCTCATCTTCCACAAATTCCCCTTCTTCGTTGAGTGCTTTTAAATCCAGCACATTATACCCACATACTTTTACGCATCTGCCACAGCCAATACATTTATCTTTGTCAATTACCTGAGCAAATTTAGGTGTCCAAGTTTTACCACCAAATGTCAATCCTGTTAGTTGTGCCATGAATAAACCCTCGGCAAGTTTGCCTAGCAATCTGTTTGTACTTTGATCATCATAGTAACTTAATATTTTCTATTTTTGATGTTAAAAACTTGCTTTTTCTCTCATCAAATTTTGATAATTCACTACACAATTTGGCAGATGTTTTAGTTTTCAACTATGTAGATGAAAGTAATTAGCAATTCTAAGAATGGGACTGGGGAACCCCTAATCCCCGCTCCCTCCGGGAGTGGAAATTGGTGTTTGTTATTTCTCCCCCTCATCTCCCTCATCCCCCTCACTCCCCAACTAATGAGATTATTTTTCAAATATTTCGACCTTGATACAAAAAGCTGAATACTAAACAGTATTTATGTATACAAAACCATATGTTTATTAGTTACATCCACATCTATGCAATATGTATTTTGTAAGTCAATAATTATCAATTTATCTTGTATTTAAATATTTGAGAGATGATGGTAAAGTAAATACTGTCTTTACTGTCTCTGAACTGATTTCACTAATAAAACTGAGCTAACTTATAAAAAAATGTAACTTTCATGGCAGAATATTACTTGAGCTTAAATATTAAAATTATTAATAAATCAAATAAAGACTATGTGTAATAGGTTTATATGTTTCCCGAAAATACTTTGGGTAAGTTTTCGCGGTCAAATTTAAATGGCTAAAAGGTAACTATCTAGACAAATATTAAGAAATATTTCCAAGCTCATTATGAACAAACTAATTAAACTATTTATGAAATGTATAGTTAATAAAGAAGTAATATTAGGCTCAGTTTGAAAGCCTGAAATAGCTTTCAATTTGGATGCGAAGTCAGAATATAGGTGTGGGTGGTGAGTCAGGTAAGAAAAATCTCTTCTTACCTAAAAGATGATTTGGTTGTGAGTGAAGCTAATGTGCGTTGGAGTTGCATATGTAAATTGTCATTAGTTAACAAATAACTAATGACTCATGCAATATTCGATGCACAAAAGCTAATGAATAAAGAGGACACATCCAGGGGAGACTTGAGCCAGACATCTCAACGATTAAAGTGGGAAAAGAGCCATATGCCTTATACAATTCCTAACAACAGTTGCGTTGGATGTGACAATTGCCGTCCCCAATGTCCCACGGGTGCCATCAAAATTGAGGACAACGAATATTGGATTGATCCTTGTCTTTGTAACAATTGTGAGGGTTATCATCCAGAACCGCAATGTGTAATCGCTTGTCCAACTAAGTCACCCATACCTTGGCAGGCAAAAAAGGGAAGATGCAAAGTTGAACCGAGGGATGTTACCAGCCCAGATTTATTTTCCAATGGCAAGAATAATCCGTTTGCTTCGGCGATCGCTATCTGGGAAGCTTGTAATGTACTGGCACAACGCACATCGCTACATTGGGAAACCGACGAAGACGGATACTTGTGTTATTCCCGACAAGTTAACCAAGGCCGAGGCGCGATCGCTTTTCACATTCAAGATCCATTGCAAGTGAACAATCGGGCCACAGATTTAGCAGCAATTGAGGAACTTGATATTAGAGCTACTTGCATCCATTTGATTTTTGCTGCTTATGCTACAGCCTTAGATCAGCCTTGGGAACAAGAATTTGCGATCGATGAGCGACAAATTGAAAAGTATCTAGGACTAGAGAAACGCAAAGACCTGAGCAAAACAGCTAAGCTGGCTTTAATGAAAAACATCGTACAGCAAGCTTGTTCGCTGATTATTTCCATTGATTGGCCTCAACAGGGCCGTGTCAATGGCTTCTCGGTTACAACAAGCCGTTTGTGGCACTTGGTAGACATTCAGCATCACTTTCAAGAAGATGCTCTCGGATGTAAATATCTTGTAGGACTAACTTTTAAAGTCAAAGCAGGCATATGGGCACAGTATTTTCTCAATAAACAAGCATGTAAAGAACGGACAGCATTCTACCAATACGGCACTCTCCCAAGAACGCTGTTGACTACAGTCATGAGTATTTGGCAGCAACATGAAGGTACGGTGAGATTGATGTTATGGTTGCTGTTTAAAACCAAAATGGGTAAGGAACAACGCATCACTGTACCTACCTTGCTACGCGTTGCTTACGGTGAGGAAAAAGTCACCTTGGCTTGCAGACAAAGAGATGAACGTAAGCGGTTATTGCGAACTTTTGAAAGCGATTTGGAAGTTCTCAACCACTATGGAATGAAACCTATTTTTGACCCATTGACTTACCCATTGGAAATTCAACCTTTGTGGGCGAAACTAGTTGATTTACCCGAAGATCCAGACGAAGCACTAGAATTTTGGACTAATGATGGTTGTGGGGAAATCCGTCTGACGGATACAGGCCCCCGTGGTAAGTGGAATTTGCTGATGAATGCGCGGATTTTGGCGTTTGAACTGCCGCCAGAATGGGAACAGCAAACTTCAGATTCGCAGAAAAAGCAACGGCGAACTACTAAAGCTAGAAAAAAAATCAAAATCACAAGTGACTTATTGGGTGAACAGATTCTAGAAGCACGAAAAAACTTGAATCTCTCCCAAAGAGAGTTGGCAAAACTCACAGGTAAAAGTCAAAGCTGGATTCGAGATGTCGAAAATGGACGTTTAAAAGCCAAGCTAGAAGACCAAGTGCTGCTTAGGAAAGTGCTAAATATGGCTTAATTTTCTGGAGAGTTTTACTTATGGCGATCGCATTTCTAGTAATTGTGTCAGAAAGGCGATCGCTAAGCTATATAATGTTTTTCTATTTGTTCTAGCAATAGGGAGTGGGTTTCTGGAATAGACATATAGCTTCATGCACTATATGTGATTACTTTACTTGAGGTCAACCAAAGACTAGCTACAGTATATTTAATAATTACTGATTTTTGTGTAGTATTACAAGAACTCCTGATTTCTTGAGTGTTTTTTTCATCTTTAATAAGTTTAGCTTGATACGTATAAATAGAACCACAAGGTTTTTCCAATGTTAGCTCGGCTCGCATTGCATTATTGTCTAAACTTTGCTCTAATATTTTCCCTACAACTTTGCAATTGAACCAATCCCATCCATGACGCAGGATTAATTCTCTCTCTAAAATTTGCATTGCTGGAGGCAAAACTCCCCAGCCTCGATAGACTTTATTTAATATTTGAATATCACCAGTACGCGTCAAGATTGATTTGAAATCATCTTGGTCTAATCGACCATAGTATCTGCCTTCTGGTAGGTCTATGATTGTTGGTGCAAATCGATGTCCGCCAAAGTGGGTTGATTTCCACACCCGCACATCATCCAAGTACAAATCTGCAATGGTAGATGTAGCATGGAAGTAAAAGGGGTTGCCATATCTAGCACAGCATTTGTCATGGCTACCGTGGGTACATACTAAAATATCTCTGGTGGCACTAGTTTCTACTTCATAGTTAGGAGTTAAACCCCATAACCACTTTTGCACAACCGCAGCTACTTGCTCAATATTTTCTAATTTAAACTCTTGTTTAAGGTAGCCATTATTCAAACCCTCTTGCTTTTGATAAATCAAAAGAGTCGTGTAATTAACTTTGTGCGATGAATCGTTAGCAATTAAGAGGAATCTAATTGGTAATTTTGCACGCTGTACTTCCTCCACCAAAATTTTCAAGTTTTTTGGTACCCATTTAGAATTAAATGCTTCTGCTGTCCAAGGCGGAGGACACTCAACTAAAATATAAGTTTGATAATTGGTGGCGCTACCAATCAAATCTTCTCCTGTTTTCCGTGAATCATCAGCACAAAAGAAACTATTCATCTAACTTTACTCATCAACTAACTTTATGGACAAAGGGTATGAAACATGAATGATTGTATTTTCAGCTACAATATCTTTGACTCAAAGAGCTAAAGAAGAACGATTTGCATTTCCTAGTGAAAATCAAGTAGCCACTTTATAACATCGTTTATTATTAATGTCTTTCCGGATAATAAATTTTCCACAATTAGGATAAACAACTTTAAAATATTTTGTTTCGTATCAATTTATATCTAGTGTTTGTTCGTAATTCATTGCTTACAAAAACTCAAATCTCTTGATAACTAGACATATTGCACTATTGGCGATCGCCTGAAGCAGAACATCAATGTAGTCCATATCACAATCAAAAACACTACTCGAAGTAAAATCTTGTTTAAATCTTTGCTCATGTTGATAATTTTTCTCAATAAATTTAGAAAAAATAATATTGAATTGGGGATCTGTGGTTTAAAATTTACTCGATGCGATCGCAATTTATCATTAAGATGACACGTCACCTAAGATTAGCACTTACAAGCCTGATTTTACTCTTTTAGGTGACTTTATCTACCGAAAACCACATCAGGATTTAGCTTTCGATATATGTCCTGACTGTAACTGAAGTCAATAACAAATGCAAGTTTTTGATAATCCTTATGACTTTTAGTACAGTTTCTGAGATACTGCAAGCCCAGTGTTTAGCGGTAGTAAAAGCTAACCAAAAACCAGTATTGATATTTCCAATATAATAAATAATTTTTCTCAGTTGTCACAAATTGTTACTGGGTGTTGAGGGATGAGGGAGTAAAAAAGCTGGGGGAGCAGGGAAGGCAGGGGAAGATGAACTTCCAGAAACTGTGCGATCGCAAGTTGATGAATTTCATCGTTGCCAAGATTGTACTCAGATTTACTGGAAAGGTTCACATTATGAACGTCTACAACAATTTGTTAATAAAGTTATTGACTTAGGGAAAGGTCAGTGAATTCTTGATAAAGTTTCTTACCCTACTCCCCACTCCCTTTTTCATGGAATTAATTTTAGCTCTCGATTTTGGTGGAACTAAATTAGCGGCAGCGTTAGTAAATGTTGGTTCTAGAGAGTGGTTACGTTATGAACGTCGTCTGTCACCAGCGAATGCCAACGCTGGTACTGATTTGGATATAATGCGATCGCTCATCCACTCTCTACTGCAAGGTACAAAACCCAGTGCTATTGGTATCAGTTTTGGTGGGCCAGTGGATGCTTCTACGGGGACGGTGCGACTGTCTCATCATGTAGCAGGGTGGGAAAATTTTGCCCTCAAAGACCTCTTGCAGCAGGAGTTTGGTGTTCCTGTTTGTGTAGATAATGATGCCAATGTGGCTGCATTGGGCGAACATCGCTTTGGTGCTGGTCAGGGATACGATAGTCTGTTCTATATCACTGTCAGCACTGGTGTGGGTGGTGGCTGGATACTCAACGGTAAACCTTGGCGGGGTGCAGGCGGCATGGCTGGTGAAATTGGACACATGGTTGTAGATCCTTCAGGGCCTGTATGCTTGTGTGGGAAGCGGGGATGTGTGGAACGTTTGGTGTCGGGGCCGTACATGGCGCAGAATTTGAGGGAAATTTTGGAAAACGAACCACCAACAAGCCAAGGAAGAGAGATTTTGAGGGGTTTGGTAGGGGATAACTTAGAGTTGTTGACGGGGCAGTTAGTTAGCGAGGCTGCATCAGCTGGGGATGATTTAGCTAGGGAAGTTTTGCATCGGGGTGCTTGGGGGTTAGGAGTAGCGATTGGGAATGTAGCGAACTTGATTAACCCACAGCGTTTTGTGATGGGGGGAAGCGTAATGAAATCGGGAGAAGATTTCTGGGATTTAATACAACAAATAGCGCGAGAAACAGCCTTACCAGAAATTGATTTTGAAATCGTCCCTGCAATGTTAAAAGATGATGCCCCACTGTGGGGTGCCATAGCGCTGACAGAACTATAAACTTAGCATTCTCTGCGCCTCTGCGCCTCTGCGTGAAAAAATCACATCTCAATCAGCAACGCCAAAATATTTCTTCCCCACTCCTAGCCGAGGTGCTGGCGAAACTCTCTGACAGCCTCCAACGGAGACGACAACAAAAGACAACCATTAAGCAAAGATAAATCTAATTCTGTTAATAACTCGCTAGCCACAACTTTCTCATATTCTTGTTCTCGTAAGCAGTAAATCTTAAATGTGCCATCTTCCCAAAACCAAACTTCCTGAACTCCCATTAACTTATACTTCTGAAGCTTAATCGGACTACCGCTAGTAATCACTACTTCAATGCACAAGTCTGGTACAGATTTATCTTTTCCAAAACAATAAGATAGGTCTGCTTGATACTCTACTATCTTAGGAATAGCTTGGGTAAAACTCCCACTAGGGAAAAATTCAATCCCCTTGACTTCAAAATAAGTAATCAGCAGTCCAGCCATTAAACACTTAATCGCCTCATGAGGCTTACCAATACTCACAATTTCTAATATTCCTTCACAATAAAACAACCTCACCCCAGGCACATTTGCAAAACTGGCTTGAATGGCTTTGAACTGTTCCCAACTTAAACCACGTCTCAAGAAGCGCTGTTCTTCTGGTAAATCAATAGTATTTTCTAAAGCTTGAGTCATAAGAATCACCAAGTTAATCTTGTTTTTATCCTAAGTCAGAACTAAATTATCCCTGTGAATTACAGTTTCCGCACCGATATAACCTAAAATTGCCGGAATCTCGCGTGAGTGTTTTCCACGAATTTTTTTTAGTTCATCGCTGTTGTAATTGACTAATCCTCTTGCAATTTCTTCGCCGTTAATATCACACAGTTGCACGGCTTCTTGGACATCAAACTCGCCTTCTACGGTTTTAATTCCAGCAGCTAATAACGATTTGCCTGCTTGCGAAATTGCCGCGATCGCACCCGCATCTAGATATAATTTACCTGCTGGGACATGTCCGTAAGCTATCCAACGTTTGCGGGCAGAAGTTGGTTCTGGTTGTGGTTCAAAGTGAGTACCTATTGGTTCTCCTTGGAGAATTTTCTCTATATTTCGCGGAAATTTGCCTTCGGTAATGACGGTACGCACACCAGCCGCAACGGCAATTCTCGCCGCTGAGATTTTTGTCACCATCCCCCCAGTACCCCATTGAGAACCTTGGGAACCTGTTTGTACTTGCACTGCCAATTCTTTAATGCTACTCACTAAAGCGATCGGTCGCGCATCGGGCACAGAACGCGGATCGGCTGAGTATAATCTATCTACGTCGGTGAGTAAAAATAGCCAATCTGCTTCTACCAAGCTGGCAACTAATGCCGATAGGGTATCGTTATCACCAAATTTCAATTCATCTACGGCTACTGTATCATTTTCATTCACTACAGGAATCACCCCAAGCCTCAGTAATTCCCGAAAGGTGTTGTAAACATTGAGATAACGGCTGCGTTGTACTAAATCGCTACGTGTTAATAATACTTGAGCGATCGGTTGCTGCAAGGTAGTAAATAAATCATCGTATACACGCATTAATCTACCTTGTCCCACTGCTGCTACTGCCTGTTTTAAAGCGATCGCTTTGGGACGTTCAGTTAAACCCAATCGCGCACAACCAACCCCCACAGCACCAGAAGAAACCAAAATTACTTTATGTCCTTGGTGTCTCAAGTAACAAAGTGTTTCCGCTAAGGTGGCAATGGTGGAAAGCGCAAGCTGTCCCGTTTCAGGTTGAGTCAGGCTAGAGGTACCGATTTTGACGACGATTGTTTTGGGCATTGGGCAACGAAGAGGAAAAGGAGCAGGGGGCAGAGGAGAAAAACCCATACATAGAGGTATTATTTCTTGCGCTTGCGCGTCTGGAAATAAATATTTGTGCCTTGAGCATAAATAAATTTATTGGCTTCTAATTTTTTCCCCCTGCTCCCTGCCCCTCTGCCTCCTGTAAGTAGTCAATTGTAAAGCGCCAGTCCCTCTATAAGTGAAGGCTGACGCTCTACGGTTTTATATGTATCTGTTATCGGCTAGGGTCTTTATTTAGCTGACCCGGTCTTATTAATAATTATGATCCCCGATTTTTTGTTGCAACAAAGGTTTTTTAATTATTTCTTTAGCTTTCGTTTCCTGACGATTTAACAAGTTTTGTAAACTACTTATCAAGATTTGTAAACCTCCGTGATTTGGGACTGATAGAGGCCCCCAGGATTTCTGACACCCAGACCTCAAAGTTACGGATGGGATGAGAGCGCAGCATTGCATCTGGGTGGATAATGGGTTCAACTAAGATGGTAAACATCCCCAGGCGATTACCAGCTAAGACATCGGTGAAAAGGCGATCGCCTACCATGCCTACTTGATGCACTGGTAGATTCATTGTGCGAAGTGCTGCCCGGATTTTGCGCCGGGAAGGTTTGGCTGCGCCCAAATAATAAGGTAGGTTAAGCGATCTGGCAATACCACCAATCCGTGCTTCACTGAGGTTATTACTCACCAAGCACAGTACCACATACGGACGAATTTGCTCTACCCACTGTCGTAGTTCTGGAGATGCCATTCCTACTCTTAAGGGTACTAAGGTTTCATCTACATCCAATACCAGCCCTTTTAGCCCATATTGTCGGATGATATCTGGTGTCAAGTTCAACACCGAACCTTCTAATATCAAGTCAGGTTGTAAGAGATTTTTCCAGGCCATAATTAACATTTAAAAGTAAAGAGCCAGATAAAAGAGCATAACTCAATACAGTTTAGTTAGTCGAACCCAATCCTGGAATATCCCCCCAGTTTCCTTGAACACTTTAAGATAGAATGCCTAAAATCTTATCTATCTCTATTAATGTAATAATTGTTTAGATCATACTTGTGAGTTTTTCACTTGGCTGTAAGGCATCAAGTAAAAATAAGTAGTGCGAGCATCTTGCTCGCGCGGGCAAGATGCCCGCACTACAAATATTAAATTGTTCAACTTATTTTTACACGAATCTTAAGGGTTTGACACTGGCGCATAAACCAGTTTCTTCATCAATGCGAATGCTGAATGACTTTTTAAATTGACTGTAAAATCTCCATAAGCCATTTTCAGCACCTCAATTGAGTTATGCCCTTTGCTAACGCCCGCAAGTGCTATGAAATAAACCTTTTCTCACAAAATAGGTGAAAAACACACAATATTGTGAGTGGACTAGTTATTACTGTTCCCTGTTAACTAGTTCCGTGGGTTTAAGTCCCCCGGTTCTATAATCGGCAAGTTTTGTGTTGGGGTCTGTCTTACAAAGTTGAGACTGCCGTCAGATTGGAGGAAACCCAAAGAGTGACTTTGCACTAAATCCCCATTACAAAACTTAATTACGCGCTTCGTAGCGGTAGCGAGTCCGCGATAGCGTTAGCGTAAAGCCTGCGGCATAGCTTCGCTTAGAGCGACACAGGAGCGTCGCGTCATTACGAATTACGCGCTTCGCAGCGGTAGCGAGTCCGCGATAGCGTTAGCGTTAGCGAAGCGGTAGCGAGTCCTCGAGCGTCAGCGGTAGCGAGGTACGAGCGTCAGCGTAAAGCCTACGGCATAGCTTCGCTTAGAGCGACACAGGAGCGTCGCGTCATTACGAATTACGAATTATTTAAGAGTTCCCTTTCATTCAACTTCATTAAAAAGATGTTCCTCTAACAGAGGTTGCACTTTGCGAAACTCTTCTGGAGACAGTAATTCTGGTTCACCTGTTTTTGAGATCCGAGCGAAAAACAGCAGGGGATCGAGGGGAGTGTAAACAGCATACTCTTGTTCTTTATCGTAAAAGCTAGCAAGTAGCTGTAATTGTTCCGGTTCTAAATCTGCTTCATCGTCTTCGATTTCTAGAGTAAAGAGTTCGGACTCTTCAACTGGTGGTAAATCGCCTGCAACCGTTAGTGCATAAGCTGTATTTTTTAGTAACAGGTTGCGCTCAGATAATACAGCTTGAGCTGTGCCAAAAATTTGCTCGATAGTATCATCATCTTCTACTAACAAAGCTTCTTCATCTTCATCCTCACCTTGCCAAGCAAAAATTTCCACAGGTGAGTCTACAGGTAGAAGCAAAACATATTCTTGCCCATCTACCTCAAGGGAATGCTCAATATAACATTCGAGCGATCGCCCTTTGTCATCACTTAAAGTGATAGAACCCTCATGAGCGTGATCATTTTCTTCAGGAAATTGGGAGGAGAACATAGCCGGATGCCGAACTTTTATAAATACCAGTAATTGCGATTATCGCTTAACTATCTTATTCACAAATATTGTCAATCAAATAGCTTTATACGTAAATACAACTGCTGGGTAATGTTTTCAGAATATCATGTTAAAAGGTATCAATCTCAGCCCCTATTACTGAGAGATGGGATTGAGTTCGCTTAGTATCTAACCATTGTTGCAAAATTAAACACGCTGCCTTGCGGTCAATCAAACCTTTATGGCGTGATGGGGAGCGATTTTCAGCTATCAGCAGTTGTTCTGCTTGAAATGAAGTTAATCGCTCATCTACGTATTCCACAGGTAGTTGTAGTGCTTTAGCAAGTCGTGTAGTAAATTTTTGGGTTTGATGAGCTTGAAATCCCAAAGAGCCATCCATCGAATATGGTAAACCCACAACTAAGATATGCACTTGGCGTTCATTAACTATTTGTCTAATTTGTTCTACATCTTGGACAAAGGATGTGCGTTCGATTGTAGTAATTCCAGTAGCTATTAAACCAGTGCGATCGCATCCTGCCACGCCAATTCGCTTGCGACCGACATCTAATCCCAAGGCTGAAATAAATCGCTTTGATTGCTCTTGGGCACTCACGCTAATTCTCCTGCTGTGCATCTGGGGAATCAGGCTGGCAAGATGCTTCTATGCTACCGTTTTTGTTGACAAAGTTGACAGATTCTGGTTTGCTGGGCACTGGTCTATCTGAGGGTAACTTACTTGGTTGTACCCATGACATCCCGCCTGGTATTGGTTTGCGTGCTGGTTGTAAGCCTTGCAACACATCAGTCCACTGAATACCTTCCAAGGAGACAAGCTTAGACTCACGGAGTTTGTGCCACACTGAGCGTGACATGATTAACGTATGTTCGATACGTTGTGCCCCAATTTGCTCTAAATACTCTTCTCTTTCTGCTTGATAATCTGAGGAAGCTAGTTGCATTCCTTGCTGAGGAAAATCTTGGGCAATGCGAGCTAGTTGAGATAGCAACTCAGGATACAACCAAGTGTAAGCGGGGTGAACTGTGAGCGTTGCCACATGGGGTGCTTTCCCCTTGCGATCGAGTTGCACTTGAAAATAACCGATCGCAGCTTTGCGTTGGGGTTCAAACACGTAGCCGCTGACTACTTCTGTTTTTGTCATCCATTGCTTGACAGCATCCGTTAAAACACCGAACAAACTGGTTTTAAAATCGCGCGTATTCCGGTCAAATACCTGACGTACTAAAGGTGGCATTGATGCTGTATCTAGTTGATATAGCAGTTGGGCATCAGCATTACTCACCGGCAGCAGATTGGGCAAGTCTGGCTCTGCCTGTGCTAGTTCAGCTAGCAATTTTGGTTCAATTTCCCAGTAAGTCATCTCCGCTAGGCGCTGAAATCCATTTTGCCGATATAGCGCTAGCGCCTCTAGGTCATTGACATTAACTTCCAAAAGCCAAGTCCGAGCTTCTAAAATCGATTCAAAGCAATGGCGCAAAAGTTGAGAGCCAATTCCTTGCTTATCGACAGCCCGGTCTAGCATCACTCGATCAATTCGCCAAGTGCTGTGCGTCCGGTTAAACGGTGACACCTGAATCATCCCTAATAGCATCCGCGCTTGCTCTGCTACATACGCACAGAAGCGGTATTGCAGAGGATTAGGAAACCAACTCAAAAATTTGAGTAGTCCATACCAGCGGTGTAACCATTGCATCTGGCGTGTGGCATAACTAGCTCCTTTGGGAGTCAGAGATGCGAATGACTCTTGAGTTAGGCGCTCAATTCCGTCTAAGTCCCGATATTGGACTGGTCGGATGACAACGCTGAGATTTCGAGGAAGTGATGAAGTCATTTTGATTCGAGCTGCCATTTAGCCCTAACTAACTGCTCTTGAGAGGAAACGCTGCCATCATATTAACGGCTTTGTGCTGCTTGCTATTGCTCCAAAAGAGTGATTTTTGTGACAATATTTGTGACAATACTTTAAATAAAAAATTAAAAAAAGCAGATATCCTAAGAATGCCATTAGCATTCATCAGAGACATCTGCCTTTATTTTAGTTGAATTTTGATGAAAATTTATGTATATTATGGCGTTTGCCGAGAAGCTAGCTTTTCAAAATTGGCTTGGGTTTGATGGAGTAATTGCTGACGACTATCTGTTTGTGTCTGCTTCAGGGTTGGAACCAGGTTGCGAGCTTGCAGAGTCATATGAAGCTGTAGGTGGGCGACATACTCACTAAAATCTTGATTTGCTGCACCCGCGCCCGTTAATAAATTTGATTCCATTGCCACTTGGTTCTCCTTTGTTAATCCTGTGCCGTGTCTTAACTCATCAAAAATTATCACGTTGTTTTGCTTAACTTCTCAATTTGCAACGAAGTTTAACGCTTCTCAATTAAAGGGGACTGGGAGGAATTGAGGAAAACGTTTTTTGCCTCCACGACTCGCATTCGGGGGCTTTTGACCAGTGCTTCGACCTTGAGAAGGGTCGCGCTCCGCGTCTCCCCTTCCCCGCGTCTTTGCGTCTTCTTGGTAATATTTCAGATTAGCCTTCACAGTCCACTACTGGCGTGTCTAGCCTTAAATGTTGCCAAAAAAACGGTAGCCTGGAAGAAGTATGACTTACTCATTCAGTTGTGGCTATGTTGCCTAAACCCAAGAAATATTGGACGCCCCAGCATTGGGCAAGTTGGAAGCCCTTTGGCATTGGCGAACAGTATCCCAACAACTTTTGGGAGGTCTTTCGAGCAATTTGGTTGTCTCGCGATCGCCTACTTTATACTTGGAATATTCTCAACAAGGGTGTTTGTGACGGTTGCGCTTTGGGAACAACCGGCATGAAAGACTGGACATTAGATGGCATCCATCTCTGCAATGTGCGACTGCGATTGTTGCAGATGAATACCATGGCAGCTTTTGATCCCGCGCTGCTAGCAGATGTTGCCCAACTGCAAAATCAAAAAAGTTCGCAATTACGTGAGTTGGGGCGACTTCCCTATCCGATGCTGCGTCAACGAGGAGAAAGGGGCTTTCGCCGCGTTAGCTGGGATCAAGCCTTAGAGATCGTTGCTAGCCGTATCCACAGCACTACAAGCGATCGCCTCAGTTTCTACATTACCAGTCGTGGTACTGTCAACGAAACTTACTATGCTACCCAAAAAGCTGTGCGAGCAATGGGATGCAATAATATTGATAACGCTGCTCGCATCTGCCATTCTCCCAGTACAGCCGGACTCAAGGCTGCCCTTGGTGCAGCGGCTACCACTTGTTCTTACAAAGACTGGATTGGTACTGATCTGTTAGTTTTCATTGGCTCAAATGTTGCCAACAATCAGCCTGTCACCGTTAAGTATCTCCACTACGCTAAAAAAGCTGGCACAAAGATTGTAGTCATTAATACTTATCGTGAGCCAGGAATGGAACGATATTGGGTTCCTTCAATTGTGGAAAGTGCCTTGTTTGGTACCAAGTTTGCCGAAGATTTCTTTCTCGTGAACATGGGCGGGGATATCGCATTTTTAAATGGCACAATCAAGCAGATGATTGCTAACGATTGGGTAGACAAGTCATTTATTGAGCGTTATACCGTCGGCTTTGCAGAACTCAAGGCATCATTGGCCAGCCAAGCTTGGGAACAATTAGAACGACTTTCTGGTGCATCTCGCAATGACATGTATGCCTTTGCCAAAATGGTCAAAAAAGCCAACAAAGCCGTATTTGTATGGAGTATGGGCATCACTCAGCACGAATACGGCGAAGATAATGTGCGGAGTATTATTAACCTAGCTCTTACTAAAGGTTTTGTTGGTCGCGAAGGTTGCGGTTTAATGCCAATTCGCGGCCACTCCGGTGTACAGGGTGGTGCAGAAATGGGATGTTACGCCACGGTTTTTCCTGGTGGTAAACCGATTAATCAAGAAAATGCTGACAATTTAGGTCAACTGTGGGGTTTGGAAGTACCGACAAGTAAGGGTTTAATAGCCCCAGAAATGATTGATGCAGCAAATCAAGGACAGTTAGATGTGTTGTTTTCTGTGGGTGGTAACTTTTTAGAAGTATTGCCAGAACCAGATTATGTAGCAAGTGCCTTGAAGCAAATACCACTACGGGTACACATGGATATCGTTCTCTCTAGCCAAATGCTAGTGGAACCAGCCGATATAGTGATACTATTACCTGCCACTACTCGCTATGAAATTACAGGGGGAGTCACAGAAACCAGCACCGAACGCCGAGTAATTTTTAGTCCAGAAATTCCAGGGCCACGCATCAAACAGGCGCGTCCAGAGTGGGAGGTGTTTATGGAATTGGCAAGGCGGGTAAAACCAGATTTGGCAAACAAACTAACTTTTGCTGACACAGCAGCTATCCGCCAAGAAATTGCTCAAGTCATTCCACAATATGCTGGTATTCAGCACTTGCAGCAGGCGGGAGACCAGTTTCAATATGGTGGGACACATTTATGTTTTGGTTGGAATTTTCCCACCCCAGATGGCAAAGCGCACTTTGGGGTTTTATCACCACCTGAAATAGAATTGCCAGAGGGCTATTTTTTATTAGCAACGCGCCGGGGTAAACAGTTTAATAGCATGGTACAAGAACGCAAGGATGCTATTACCGGAGCAATGCGTGAAGCAGTATTAATCAATCCAGAAGATGCCGCACAATTGGGTTTAAAAGATGGGGATCAAGTAATTCTCAAAAATGATTTGGGCGAGTTACGGGGACGGGTTTATATTGCACCCATGCAATTAGGCAACTTACAAGTACACTGGCCAGAAGGAAATGTGTTATTAGATAAAAATAAGCGATCGCTAGAAGGTGTGCCAGATTATAACGCGATCGTCCGTTTAGAAAAAATATCCTTTAACTAACTAACAACCATGTCCCTCGCTCAAGATTTTGAACTCTCAAATGATGTAATATTACCTCCAGGTGATCTAGATAGCGATGAACCGGAATTGGAAAGTTATTTACATTTGCAGCAATTGCTGCTGTTGTTGAAATGCATTGATTGGTGGTGGCGAGACCGCAATGACTTTTTTGCAGCCGGCAATCTCAGCATCTATTACAGTTCACGACGGCTGAAAACAGAAAAATTCCGTGGCCCAGATTTTTTTATAGTGCTGGATACCGAACGCAAGCCCCGTAAAAGTTGGGTAGTTTGGGAAGAAGACGGCAAATATCCCAATGTGATTATAGAACTACTCTCAATTTCAACGGCAGCAGTAGATAAAGGATTAAAAAAACAAATTTATCAAGACACCTTTCGCACTCCAGAATACTTCTGGTTTGACCCAAATAATTTAGAATTTGCGGGGTTTTGTTTAGTAGGTGGAACTTATCAGCCGATAGAATCTAACTCTCAAGGATTATTGTGGAGTCAGCAGCTAAATTTATATTTAGGTGTTCATGAAAATAAGTTGCGCTTTTTTACCGCACAAGCACAGCTAATACTTACACCAGAAGAAGTTGCATTACAGGAAATGCAAAAATCTGCACAAGAAAAGCAACGTGCTGAACAAGAAAAACAACGTGCTGAACGCTTAGCAATAAAACTACGAGAGTTGAATATCGATCCAGACAACTTATAGAAATTGAAACTAAGCGATCGCTTGAGAAATTAATTACGAAAAACACTAGCTAAAAAGTGCGATCGCGCCAACTTCATTTTCACATAGGAACTGTTATTTGTAACTTTTCGTCTTGACATTTGAAATTTTAGTCACAAACATTCAGTGTTGTAGTTTTAAGTAGCAATTTATACTAAATTATCTCATGAGATCAACCTTTTATATCTTAAGAAGTATGGCTAAAATTAGTTGAGCTTGATTTAATCTAGTTAAGAAAATTCAGTAATACTAGAACTCCTATTTGATTTTTGAAAAAACTCAGTACACATATGTTTCCTGTTTGACCGTTCCGTGTTCAGAGTTCCCTATTTCATCTCTACGTATAATTTCAAAAATCAAATCAGATTGTTAGAGCTAATAACTAGCTTCTAATCAGTGCATTTTGCCTGTCTTCTTGATTAATTAGTCAATCAAGACTGAACAGAATTTGCATAAAAATAATCTGCGGCACTGAATAATTTCCAGAGCAAATATAACAACTCAAAACAGTAGTTTACTAACTACTGCGACAGCGTTGCATTCCAATAATTAATTTAGCGATCGCATAAAATGTTTCATCAAAATTATCCATATTTTGTTGCAGATAGAGAAATTATCAAATCTCCAAATCAGCAGCAAAACCATATTCAACTTCCTGAAAACAATCTGCGTAAAATAAACAGAAGAGAGTTTTTAAGATTCACTAGTTTCGGAAGTGTAGGTTTAGTGGCATCAGTTGTAGCCCATAAGATTTTGGCAAATCAATTCTTCACACCTATCTCTGTAGCTAAACCAAAATATACTCCTCCTAATCAAGCAAAAGCTTCGGAATTGCCGTTATGGACTGTTGAGTTTGAAACAGTAAAAGTAGATAAAAGGGGAGTGATAGTTAAGCGATATTCTCAGAAAGCCAAGTTTTTTAAAGAAAACTTAGGTCATGATGTGAGCTTAGAAATGATTAAAATCCCTGGTGGTACTTTTACAATGGGTGTTGCTAATAACGAAGAGAGTAGTAACGATAATGAACGTCCTCAACATCAAGTCACGATTCAGCCCTTTTTCATCGGGAGATATCTCATAACTCAGAAACAATGGGAAAGAGTAGCGACATCTTTTCCTCAAGTTCAAAGCAACCTCAACCCTAAACCGTCATATTTTAAAGGAGATAATCATCCTGTAGAGTCTATCTCTCTAAATAATGCTTTAGAATTTTGTGCCAGACTTTCTCAAAAAACGGGTCGTAACTATCGTCTTCCTAGCGAAGCCGAATGGGAATATGCTTGTCGGGCTGGCACTTCCACACCTTTTCACTTTGGAGAAACGATTACAGCTGAATTAGCGAACTATAATTCCCACACTATTTATAATCAAGCTCCAAAAGGAAATTATCAACAACAAACCACACCAGTAGGTAGTTATCCACCTAATGCATTTGGCTTGCACGATATGCACGGCAATGTCCGGGAATGGTGTGCAGACGCTTGGCACAGTAGTTACCAAGGTGCGACTACAGACGGCAGCATGTGGAGCAATAATCATGAGCAGCAAAATTTTATCGTGCGTGGTGGTTGGTGGAGTAGTCCTGCTGCATACTGCCGTTCTGCTCAACGCGGTGCCAGCGCCGTAGATCACATCAATGGCCTTCGGGTTGTGTGTGCTGTGACTGTCTAATGTGTCTGGAGGCTCATTGGTCACAAGTTAAGCTTGTGACCAATGTTCTTGTATAGATTTATTTCTACTCGTGATGTGGGGATACCGTTGCGTCATATTCAGGAGATATCAGGGCATCGGACTTTGTCAGCTTTGGAGCGATATTTGAGTGTCACTGAGAAGCAGAAGCAAAACGCGATCTCTGCTTTGGATTTTTGAACGAGGAATATAAGGAGAGGATTTTTAGAGCATTATAGAGATTATTGGGGATAAAAAGATGAACCAAGCTATTAGACAAAAGGCGGTTGTAAAACTAGGTGGAGTCATTAATATTCAATCATCAGAATTACCTGTTGGTACTGAGGTTGATGTGATTATAATTGTGGAGACGGCAGCGAAAAATAAACAATCATTACGTAGTATTATCGGTACTGGTAAAGGCTGTTTTGCTACACAGCAAGAAGCTGATGATTTTATTAGTAGGGAGCGGGATGCTTGGTCGTTGTAAATGCTATTCGGGGGGAAAAGTTTATTTAGATACTAATATTTTTATCTATGCGATAGAAGGTTATGCTGATTTTCTTGATGAATTAAATCAGCTTTTCGATAATATCGATGCTGGCAATTTGAGAGCTTTTACCAGTGAACTGACTTTAGCAGAGGTGTTGGTTAAACCTTTGATGGATGGAAATCTAGAAATACAGTCTGTTTATCAACAAGCTTTACAAAGTTCAGAAGTGCTGTCAGTTGTTGCGGTAAGTCGGGATGTGTTGATTGAAGCTGCGAGATTGCGGGCTATTACTAGTCTGAGATTACCAGATGCGATTCACGGTGCTACTGCAATTTTGAGTGGTTGTGAAACCTTTTTAACTAATGATAGGCGGTTAACTGCTTTGTCTGGTATTGAAGTAGTTGTACTGTCAGAGGAGATGGGTAATTAAGAAGGTTTTGGGAGATGAAGAAGAGAGTTTTTGTAGGGTGATGAGTAAGGAACAAATTAGTTTATATCCATGTTGGGTTTCACTTCGTACCCTACGGGATCTTGCTACAACCCAACCTACATCTAATACATTACTTTAGCTGTGTTAGTCCACTACCTCATCAACCAATAGATGTGGGAGAAATTTTCTCCGCATCCCCACGTCCTCTTGTCCATTCCCCAGTCCCCAGTCTCCATCATGCAAACATGTCTGCTGTGGGGTTCATCCCATCAGCATCAACTAATTTAATTTGTGTTTTTCCATTCGCCAGACTGACCTCATAGACAGATCCACACTTTCTGGCATTGAGAGTCAGCATACCAAGCCGAGGATCTATTGTCACACGGATTGAGCGATCGCTACCTGTGTTAGCCCAGGCGACAACTAGCCATCTGTCTTGATTTTTGATTTTCCGCGCCACTACTCGCGCAGTTTTCACGGGAATTTTCCAGCCGGAATTAGCTAAGATTTCCTGTGTTTCTCCCTCTGCTGGAAATTCGTAAGCAGAAAGTATCGGTGTATAAGCTTGATATGGACTCTTGCCTTCACCTGGTAATAAATTACCATCGTGTAAATATTCTTCTAGATGGCTAAATAAAGCTTGTGCATGACTAGCTAAAGCCATTTGCCAGGTTAAGGTGGGTGTAGTAGTTCCTACTGCTCCATTAGTTACCAGCGTATTCCACAAAGTTGAGGCATATGCTGAAGAATCACAAACAAAGTAACCAGAAACAGTGCCTAGCGCACCGATCGCATAGTACATTTTTAAAAAGCCTAAAAAGCGATCGCTTTCGGCTATTGGTTGATCCTGGTATTGTTCCCATCCTATTGATACCCAAGGATAAGCATATTTCTGACCCAATGACAAGCAACCTGCAATATCGTTCAAGGCATTAGTCAAAATATCATTGGGTATTTCTGAACCACTATGTATCCCAAAAAAGCCGCTATTGTGAAAGTTATAGTAAGCTTCTACACTGCTGTAATCAGATACTTGAGGAACACCATTAACCACGAATTTTTCATACAAAAAAGTCCACTCTTGCCAACCAGACCATCGTCCTCTCTCCGCACCATAGCCTTCTTGATACCATGTATATACAGGCTTTTTGGTATTCTTTAAATAACTAAATAATTTATCCTTTAAAATCTTTTCTTGCCTAGCCTTATTCCAAGACATGTATGCATATACCTGAGCGTAATCTTCAATGTCGGTATAACCAAGGCTAGCAAAATGATCTAAAACTGTTGACTCCTGTTTGAGGTATGTATTTCCGGCACCGCTGAGCATCCACAGTCCATATTCGCCCATATTAATAAATACGTCTATTTTTTGTCCCGTCTGTTGCTCTAGCAGTGCTAAACTTTTGCCAATGAAATCTCCTATAATTTCAAAAGTCTCATTAGGTGCAGCAGGAGAAACAACTGGGCGATTATTTTCTACTATAAAAGCCCCGCTAGCATGTCTTAACCATGTCGCTGCTGGCAAAATTGGTAACTCTGGATGTCTACCATCAAAGTTATTAAAATACTTGTATAGCGGGCCAAAACCAGAAGAGAGTTTAAACTTACCTGGATTTGCTTTTAAATATTGTACAAATTCGTCTTGAGAGTAGCCATAATCAGAGCCATACGCTAAATATGTTTGGTCTCTGGCTGGTACGTGAATTGCATAGCCCCAATGTTCTGCCAATTCCTTAGCCATCTCTTTAGACACACCACAAGCGCAACTTGTCAAAGGTGGCAGTGTATGCCCAGTTTTAAACACTGGACGCGGCATTGCTTTGAGATGATCGAGTGCTGATGATTGATTATCAATGACCACAGGATTAGGATTAACTGTAACTTTGACATCGTTATGGGTGATAGTTTTGTCAGCTTCTATTACAGAAAATCTCAAAACATATGTTCCAGCGTTCTTAAAAATAGCTGAGGTTTTCGCTTGTTCTGGTGCTTGAAATATTACTGAATAAGGCCCACTAACTTGTTGCCATTGATGAAGTTGAAACTTTTCTGAAACAGTTGCAACAAGATTAACTCTGGTTTCTGGAAGAGTAATTACTTGATCAGTGACAGTATTTGCTGAGATATTAAGCATAATTGTAATGTTGGTAATAAATACTTTTTAGCCTAGCTAAAGTGTAATTATTGGGATGAGTATAAAGACAGTTTTATGCTTGCAATTTAGGCGATCGCACTAAGCTAAAAAACATCTAAATTACATAATCAAATTAAATAAAACTCTTGTGGGGTGGGCATCTTGCCCGCCCTAATTATGCAAGTTATATATGGAACAGCTTAGTATTTCTGAACCGATAAACGTAAGTGAGCTTGATATCTGCTATCCACTGGTTAAAGTCCAGTGTAGCATATTTACAATATTTAGGAATTCTGTCTTCTGCAAATAATGAATACGCGAATTGGAAGCAAAACCAAAGCTACTGTCTGGGTAGTGGAAAATGGTAAGATGCGATCACGCCAAGACTATCTCACCACTGAAGAACCTTTAGAAATTCGCCTGTTGCCTCAAAAGAAGACAGTAGCTGTCACAATGCGGACACCAGGGGCAGATTTTGAACTAGCTGCGGGTTTCCTCTACAGTGAAGGAGTCATTAACAGTAAAGAAGATATCCAGCGCATGAGCTATTGCGTCGATGGTGAGCAGCAATACAACATCGTCAATGTAGAACTGCGAGCAGGCTTGATCCCAAATTTACAGCCTCTAGAGCGTCACTTTTATACTTCTAGTGCCTGTGGAGTTTGCGGAAAAGCTAGCCTAGAAGCCTTAAATTTACGGGAATATCCAGAGATTTTTCCTGGCCCGATAGTGACAGATGAAACTATTTACAGTCTGTCAACTCAACTCCGGGCTGCTCAAAGTATCTTCACAGCTACAGGAGGATTACACGCTGCCGCTGTCTTCAATGCTCAAGGACAATTATTAAACTTGCGAGAGGATGTTGGTCGTCACAATGCATTAGATAAATTGATTGGTTCAGCATTACTGAGTGACGAATTACCTTTCAATAATCATATTGTCATGGTCAGCGGACGCTCTAGTTTTGAAATTTTGCAAAAATCTCTAGTTGCTGGAGTTCCAATTGTTTGTTCTGTTTCTGCTCCTAGTAGTATGGCAGTATCTGTAGCCAAAGAATTCGGAATTACCTTAATAGGATTTCTGCGAGGCGAACGATTCAATGTGTACACTGGTTTGGAGAGGATAAGTGCTACTTCTAATTAAATCAGGTGATTTTCAAGGAAATATGCTATTAGATAAAAATAAGCGATCGCTAGAAGGTGTGCCAGATTATAACGCGATCGTTCGCTTAGAACAACAAATTTAACCCTCCCTGCAACCATGTCCCTTGCTCAAGACTTTGAACAGCCAAATGATGTAATATTTCCTCCAGGGGATCTATATAGTGATGAGCCACCCTTGGAAACATACCTACATTTGCAGCAAATGCTGCTGTTGTTGAAGTGCATTGATTGGTGGTGGCGAGACCGTAATGACTTTTTTGCCGCTGGAAATATTAGCATCTACTACAGTTCACGACGGCTAAAGAAAGAAAAATTTCGCGGCCCAGATTTTTTTGTAGTACTGGATACTGAACGTAAATCCCGTAACAGTTGGGTTGTGTGGGAAGAAGACGGTAAATATCCGAATGTGATTATAGAACTGCTCTCAATTTCAACGGCAGCAGTAGATAAAGGATTAAAAAAACAAATTTATCAAGACACCTTTCGCACTCCAGAATACTTCTGGTTTGACCCAAATAATTTAGAATTTGCGGGGTTTTGTTTAGTAGGTGGAACTTATCAGCCGATAGAATCCAACTCTCAAGGATTGTTGTGGAGTCAGCAGCTAAATTTATATTTAGGTGTTCATGAAAATAAGTTGCGCTTTTTTACCGCACAAGCACAGCTAATACCTACACCAGAAGAAGTTGCATTACAGGAAATGCAAAAATCTGAACGCTTAGCAATAAAACTACGAGAGTTGAATATTGATCCAGACAATTTATAACATAAATCAAAGCCGCATTTAATCATAAAGCTAAATCTCACAAATAGGTGATTAATATGACAGAGTTTCAAATCAAAGGAATTAACCACATCGCTTTGGTGTGTAAAGATATGGCACGCACCGTAGACTTTTACACAAATACTTTAGGCTTGAAACTAATCAAAACCATTGCTTTACCTGGTGGTGGACAGCACTTCTTTTTTGATATTGGTAATGGCGATGCACTAGCTTTTTTTTGGTTTCCCTCAGCACCACAAGCTGCACCTGGCATTGCATCCGTAAGAGGCTGTTTGAAAAGTTTTGAAGGGTAAAATTTTATGCAAGTCGCCTCACCATGATCCGAATCATGGCAAGGTAAATAAACGTTTCCGATGTTTCGGGTAATAGCTCATAGTCTCTAACTAA
>JAHHHC010000029.1 GCA_019359515.1 Desmonostoc vinosum HA7617-LM4
TCCCCAGTCCCCAGTCCCCAGTCCCCAGTCCCCAGTCCCCAGTCCCCAGTCCCCAGTCCCCAGTCCCCAGTCCCCAGTCCCCAGTCCCCAGTCCCCAGTCCCCAGTCCCCAGTCCCCAGTCCCCAGTTCCCAGTCCCCATTCCCCATTCCCCATTCCCCATTCCCCATTCCCCATTCCCAATACCCAGTACATCTATGCCTTGGTCTCGGATTCTTAGTGGAATTGTAGCGATCGCCCTTGCTCTTTGTGCGACCCTTCTGGGAGGTTGGTACTATACCAGTATGGTTGCGGTTCTCATCTTTTTGGGTCAACAGGAGTATTTTAATTTAGTCAGGGCCAGAGGTATAGCTCCCGCTGCTAAGACTACTATGGTTTCCAGTCAAGTTTTACTGGCAATTTGTACTCTTGATGGCAGTTTAGCTGATGCTGTCATGCCCTTAGCAGGTACACTTATTTGCTTTTACCTGCTGTTTCAGCCTAAATTTGCCACAATAGCTGATATTTCTGCCTCTATTATGGGGCTATTTTATACAGGTTACATGCCGAGTTACTTGGTCAGATTGCGAGCGATAGATAGTGTGGCTTTTAGCAATCTTCCTTTGGGGGGTTACTGGCCTACTAGCTGGACAGATTTTTGGCAAAATGCCAATTCTGCCTCTTTGCCACAAGGGTTGACAGTGACACTGCTAACTTTTTTATGTATTTGGGCAGCTGATATCGGTGCTTATATTATTGGTAGATGCTTTGGCAAAACCCGCCTCACTGAAATTAGCCCGAAAAAAACTGTCGAAGGTGCTGTTTTTGGCATTACCTCCAGTGTCGGCGTAGCTCTAGCTGGGGCACATTATATTAACTTACCCATACCTTTGTTGACTGGTTTAGCCTTGGGTTTGCTGATTGGTATTGCTAGTCTTTTAGGTGATCTTACTGAATCTATGCTGAAGCGCGATGCTGGAGTTAAAGATTCTGGGCAGTTAATCCCTGGTCATGGTGGCATCCTTGATCGCACCGACAGTTATATCTTTACATTTCCTTTGGTTTACTATTTCGTCACACTGCTGTTGCCACTAGTCCCATATTAATGGGAGTGGGGACTGGGGACTGGGGACTGGGGACTGGGGACTGGGGACTGGGGACTGGGGACTGGGAATGAGCATTTGTTATTTCTCCCTCATCTCCCTCATCTCCCTCATCCCCCTCATCCCCCCACTCCCCACTCCCCACTCCCCACTCCCCACTCCCTACTCCCTACTTCTTTTTAACGAATCATTCTCTCCAATTCAGATTGCAGGTCTTTTGTCAAATCGCTAACAGCTTGCTTAGTTGCTTGACGGTTTGTTTGAGAATTTAACCAGCGTTCAGTCACAGAAATTGGTTCACCTACTGTAATTTGTGCCTGTCGTAAGCCTAATCTGGGTCTTCCAGGAAGTGTTGTGTCTTGAATGCGGGAAAGCATATCAAACATCAGTAGTGCGGTTTCTGCGAATCTTTCGACAGTTGGCTGTTCCTTGATATAGGTTGCTGTGACAGCTACAAAACTTTCTACTATTCGCATGTGTCGTATCCGCAGGTCTGCTTCTTGGGCAATCCAATCTGCTAAACCGCGTTTGAAAGGTGGTAAAGCATTAATATCTGGCAAATCATCTCGGTATATGTAATTCCAGCCAGCTTCTTCTAAGCGCCGACAACGGTCAATAAAATTTCCCTGGGGCTGGAGTGCAAAATATTGTTCAGCTACTTGTAAAGCTCTATTTAATAGATGATGTAATCGCTCAGTTAATGTTTTGTCGCGAGTTTCGCTAAAATTTTGATGATAGAAGCGACGATAAAATTCTTCCATCTCGGTAATGAGATATTCAGCTAACCGACAGATACGTTGAGTGTAAATTTCTGCTTGGTTGGGAATAGTCGAGTCATCAAGATCAAGCATCGGCAAGCCGCTATCTGTTTCTAGTTTGCGTAAAAGCCAATCTAATCTTGACCAAGGTGGCTTAACATAGCGATACTCAATGCCGATAGGCACAATCATTACCGTCTCGGTACGATTGGCTTTTTGTAAGTCTTCGACGCACCAAAACCCCATTTGGGCAACACCAGGTTCCAAGGGGCTGACAACGCCACTGTGGCCATTGTTCCCTCCTTCGGGTGCAAGTGCGATCGGTAATTTACCATTAGCAAATAAATTTCGTGCAGTTTGGATAGCCTGTCTGTCTAGTCGCCTACCACGACGCACCGGTACACCACCTAACCGAGAAAATAGCCAACCCAACCAATCACCAGCCCACAATGTCATACCCCGATCATAGAGAAAGTGGCTGCTAATCGGGTATTTCAACTCGATACCTGCTTCGCGGGCAGCTTGGGGTATGAGGCGGGAGAGTACATACTGCATACACATAGGATCTTCTACCTCTGGGTGGCGAAATGCTAACAAAAAGCGAATTTTGCCAGCCTGAAATTGCTGATAAAGCTGGGCTAATACTTCAGTATTTTTAGCTTCAATACGAACTATGCCAGCTGGTAGCCAGGGACGAGTCCGGAATCGCAGCAAAAACGGTACTAACCACTGAGTAATCTGAAGTACGTATACATTAAAATTTTCGGGGATAAATTTCAGTGGTGGTTGAGTAGAGTGAATTGATCTAGGCAAGTCCCTCTCCAAAAAAGTTTTGTATGACACTATTTTAGCTGTGTCATGACAAATAAAAAAATTGAGTAAATAAGAATAACTAAATTCTGTACTTTAGTTATTCTATCTACTCAATTAAAAGCGAAATACAAGGATTTACCGGAAAGGAGATTGAGGATTTTCAGAAATAAGCAGTCTAACTCAAAAAAATTTTGAATTATAAATTGTAGTGTAACCGCAATCAATATTAAACTGCTTGTGAGAATTTCTTACGTTTTTGTAAGCCGAATAAAGCTGATACTGCAATAGCTCCAAGGCTCAAAATTGTACCAGGTTCAGGAACAGTTTTGTTGATATCTAAACGAACCCCATCACCAGTAACGAATTTTCCACCAATATTCCCTAATTTCAGTTCTAATGAATTTACATTCGTTAGTGTTACTTTTTTCATATTGGCATTATCTCCTGGAGCAACTGTTGAGTTATAAGGGTTGCCATTTAAGCTCAAAATACTTGTGCCTGTATCTTCGGTGTCAAAAAACAGTAGTTGTAATTCAGCAATTGTTGTTGCAAAGTTAAATTTGTACTGACCAACCTCTAATTGACCGTTTTCAGGAAAACTACCATCCTTTTTGAGCGCTACAGGACGAAACCAATTTTCACCTGCAATTGTATTAGTACCTGCATCTGGTTGACCGAATACAATACCAAAGCCCCAGTTATTTGCGGTTGCGCTATCGTCACTAAATAGCAAGCTTGGTAAGTAATTTGAATTGTAACTTTCGCTGCTGATTGTATAACCATAAGGTGCGGTATCGATACAGCTACCAGTCACACAAGCAACGTTTGTTAGTTTAATTTCACCTTCTATTGGAGGAACTAAAGAAACAGCTTTAGCTTTAGAGACACCACCAACTAAACTTAAAGTTAGAGTTGATGCTGCGAGTGTTGTAGAGAGAATAGTAAACTTTTTCATAGACTTTTTCTGCGATTAGTAATGATTTTGGTAACGAAGGTTTGTGTTGTTTTCCGTGTATGTTCACATAGTAATTGAGTATCTACTTAAGTGCATATACTTGGATTTGATATTCATTCAATCTTTATTAGCAAGTTTTTCAATATAAATACTGATAGAATAATTACTGAATAGCGGTATTTTTTTGCTACATTTCTTTTCCAGAAAAATGTCAAGAAAAATAAGTATTTACGTTATCCTTATTAAGGAATTAAAAGTTTTTTATAAAAGAATTTTAAGAAACAATAAATCTTGGGGATTGGGGATTGGGAAAGAGGCGGGGGGACGAGGAGACACGGGGACGCGGGGAAAGACTTCGGAACAGAAAAATAGGCTTTAGGCTTTTTCCGACTGAATGTAAAATACCTACATCTGCCTTTGGGAGGTAGGGGAGATAGTGCGCTGCTGAGATTCCCTCCGTTGTAGCAAGCGGGGTGAATAATACCAATTTGAAAAAGAAGGCGACAGATAAGCTAATCTGCCTTTAACTTGCATAATCCTTTGCCTCAGAAAGACGCGGAGAGAAGTTGCGTGCGGGGGTTCCCCCCGTTGAGCAAACTTCGGAGGACGCGCTTAAGGGGAGACGCGGGGATGCAATTTGAATGATTATTAGCTTACACACGCTCGAACCCTTGTGAAATGGAACTTTCTTAATTGCAAATTGCCAATTTGTATAACAAATATCTATTCCCCGCGTCCCCGCGTCTCCCCGTCCTCGTGTCTCCCCGTCCCCGCGTCCTCTTGATTCCCTATTTCCTAAATTAGATACCTTTTTTCTCAATTTTTGAATGCATCCGATAGAATGGAAAATGCTGTCTTTAAATAATTAGGGAATTTATGGCCAAAAAGAGTATGATTGAGCGCGAGAAAAAACGCGCCAAGTTGGTAGCAAAGTATGCTGAAAAGCGCGAAGCTCTGTTAGAAGAGTTTAGAACAACAGAATCTCCTCTTGATAAGTTGGATATCCATCGGCAAATTCAACAGCTACCCCGCAATAGTGCGCCTAGCCGCCGCCGTAACCGTTGTTGGGTAACTGGTCGTTCTAGAGGTGTTTACCGTGATTTTGGGCTGTCTCGGAACGTTCTGCGAGAATGGGCACACGAAGGTCTTTTACCTGGAGTGGTTAAGTCTAGTTGGTAGTCATTAAGTCATTGGTCATTAGCAACTGAACAACAGACAAAGGACAAATGACAAATGACAAAATTATTGCCCACAACACTTATCAATTCCCAGACTTTCTAAGAGTAGATCGCTGACGGCGTTGGCGATCGCAAACTCTCCATAGAAGCTTTTGGAAAAATCAAACGCCTGCATCTCAGTGACGATGGCAATCACTAAAGAACCGAGGTCGTTTTCTCCTTCCATGCGTTGTCTGACAAAAATTTGTGCTGCGCGTTGGGCAATTGTATGATTGACGGTTTCCGGAATAAATTCTGTATCCAGCCACCGCAGTAGACACTCTTGTAGCCATTCACCTTCTCGCTGCGGATTTTCAGCTGGGGGTAAGGTGATGGGTGAAATTGGTTCAGTCATTTTTGTTAAACGCAGAGTAACGCTGAGGAAATCGCAGCGAAAAGTTCTGAAGGAGGGAAACCCTCTGTAGGAAACTTTTCAAGACAGAGGTTCGCAGAGTGCGTTCCTCTTGAGCTTTTGGGTTTGTTGGTTAACTATGCAATATGATGTCGCCGCTATTATTCAAGGCTATGCTCAAGGCTATTTTCTCATGGCTGATGCCAGCGATCGCTTGGGATGGTATGCAAGTCGCGATCGAACTTTGATTCCATTAGATGAGAGATTTCGCTACCCTAAGTCTTTGCAGCGTGTCCTCAATCAAGAACGTTTTACTGTGGCGATTAATCGTGACTTTGCAGCTGTGGTTGCTGGGTGTGCTAACCGCGAAACAACTTGGATTTCAGAGGAGTTACAAAAGATTTATTGGTTACTATATCAGACGGGTTTTGCTTATAGTTTTGAAACTTGGCGAGGCGACGAACTAGCCGGGGGAATTTTAGGAATTGTCATTGGTGGTGCTTTTATTGGCGAATCAATGTTTTACCGCATACCCGAAGGCTCAAAAGTAGCGATGGTGAAGTTGGTAGAAAGATTGAAAGCTAAGGAATTTATACTGTTCGATGCCCAAATGATGAATCCCCATTTGGAAAGATTTGGGGCTTATGGCGTTGGAGATGAAGAATATCAAGCTTTACTCGAACAGGCAATAATGCATCCTTGCTCATTTGTGTAATGTAAAGTTCTAGTGGATGTGTTTTTGTGAATCGCAATTTTAGCTCAGAGGGTGATCTTTATAGGAAGTTCTATATTGTAGCATTTGCTCTTAACCAATTAAGTAAATCTACTGTAGTCGTAAAATCCAATAAAGCCTCTCCAAGTAATTCTAATTGCTCTAGAGAAAGAATTTGAATACGTCTTTGAATCTCTTGTGGTAACTCTCCTACCCGTCTTTGTAGTAGTCGTAGCACGAGTCTTTGTGCTTGTTCTTGTCTGCCTTCTTGTTTACCTTCTTGTCTACCTTCTTGTTTGCCTTCTTGTTTACCTTCTTCCTTGCCTCGTTCGTAGCCAATGCGCTCACCTGTCGTAATGTAGCTCATAGAACGCTCCTGCTCAAATTGTTTAAACTCTTGCCAAAATTCTGCTTCTAAGGCTTTTGGTAAAATCATAACCCAATCAATAAATCGGTATAGGTTACGAATATCTTTTTCCTGTAACCCTAATTCATATAATCGGCGAATTAAACTAAATTTCCATGTTTTACGTTCTGTAAATTTTTTAGTTGTTTGCTGTGTCTTCAAATGGGCCATCACCACTGTGGCAAATGGGTTATCGCTTTTCTCTAATTCTGTCCAACGATTTTGATAATCTAGCAGCTTAACGATACCAAATTCAAAGTTAAGTTTGGTATGGGGATAATTATAACTATATTGATTTGGTCGCCATGTCGGGTCAGCATCACACAAAATTGCTAAACTAATAGCAGGTTTCCCAAACTTATCAAATATTCGCAGGTTATAGGAAAACATCCTTTGTGCAAAAATGTCTTCTGATTTTGCTTGGATTTCAACATGAATTAATAGCCAAATTTCTTGTCCTTGAATTTGCCAGACTTTAACAAGTTTATCTGCATATCTACGACCAAATTCAGCTTCACGGGCGATTTGTTGAAATTCTTTATCGAGGAATTCGTAGGGACGTTGCCAATTAATTAATGCTGCTGTTTGGGGAAAGAAAAACTGTATAGCTTGGGGAAAGTAAGCCTCTAAAATTTCTTTCCAGGGACTATCATTATCTGCTCTTTCTAGTTCTTCTAAACTCATACTGATACAATTCAAAAAAAATTTGCAACACATGTAGGTTGGGGAGCCACTCACGTGGGCGGGTTTCCCGACTTGAGTGATATCATGTCCGTTTAAAGACTTATGATTTGGCTGACGCGGAGATAGGGAGACGCGGTGAGACAGCGAGTAAAGGAGGGTTTCCCTCCGCAGGCGACTGCGTTAGCGCAGCGTAAAGCCTGCGGCATAGCTTCGCTTAGAGCGAGCTTGCGAGCGTCACCCGAAGGGGGACAAGGGAGAAATTTTTATGATAAGTGATTAGCCGGACATGATATGAAGTGGCGTTTGAGGAACTAAACCCAACGCTAAAAACCTTGGTAATGTTGGGTTTCACTTCGTACCCTACGGTATCTTGCTACAATCGCAATCAGCTTAATACCAAAAAACTGACTCAAAAAGCTCAATTTGAGTCAGTATAAATGGTAATAGATATCAAATGAGCAGTGCGATCGCGCTCTAGACAAGTCTCTAGTTTGATTGAGTCAATGTTAGGAGAGTTGAAACAAAAATGTTACCATATCTCCCTTACCTAGACTAATGCGATCGCCTGGTCTTAAGCGGTGTCGGTTACCTGGTGATAGCGGCAAATTATTAATATATGTACCGTTGGAACTTCCCACATCTTCAATGTAATGAGCATCACCTTCAATACGAATGTCCGCATGAATCCGTGAGACAATTTCCGAATTGGGAAAACCGGACACATCTATATCAGGGGGGATACGGTCGTTAGCTTTACCGATATGGACGACAGAAAGATTTTGAGGTAATTCAATATCGCGATTGCTTTGGATGTGAAATAGCCGCGCTGTCACTTGTTGCAATTGCGTTCTAGCAGCAGTTGCAGGTGGTGTTGCTACTGGTGGCGGCAGTGGTGCCTGTGGTGGCATTACTGGCTCAGGAGGTGGTGTTGGCTGAGCAGTTGCCATTGGTGGGGAAGGCGGTGCTGGTTGCATGGTTGGAGGCGGGGACATTCCTTGCTCAGAAACCATGGGTTGAGCAGCAACTGTTGGAGGAGTAATTTCTGGAACCGACATCTGTGGCGCACCTGCCACCGCTGTGGGTGGTACGGATGAAGCTACTTCAGGATGGGAGTGAGTAGAGCTACTTATTCCCAAAGCATCGGGTTGTAAGAGTTCCAACAGTGGATCAGGGGTAATTAACGGTGGTACTTCTACAGGAATGTCGGGGGCAACTGTTGGTGCTACTGCTGTTGCAACGCTTGCAGGTACCGCTGAATGCAGGTTATGGCCACATTGACCGCAGAAAGCGGCGTCTGCCTGCACAGTTGCCCCACAGCTGGGACAGTTATTAGTTGCTGGTAATGGCGTATAGCAAGCTTCACACTGGACAGCGCCGTCAGGGTTGGGATGATTGCAATTAGGGCAGACGATCATCAGATTTTAGCCTTTGTTCAAGCTCATCTTAAACATCTTAAAGTGGTATTGGCAAGGAGACTGAGGATTGGGGACTGGGATTCAAAACTATACCTAATCCTTTGATATCCTCCCCGAACTGAAAGGTGCGGGGATTCCCAAGAATCACTTCTTGAGTTTTCTGCTTCGTCCCGTGCCAGCTAGACTGACGTTACCGCCTACTCAAAACTCAGGACTCAGCACTGATTCTAACAGTTACTCCTGATGGGAAAGTTAAGGTTTGAGTTCCAAACCTGCTGCCGCATCCAGTAGCCACCAAAGTTCTCCTTGGGGCTGAATTAATCGGGATGGATAAGTAAAATCATCGGCTACGGGTGCAAAGACTTGAGCTAAAGCTGGTCGTTTATTAGCACCAGCAACCACAAAAATTACAGTGCTAGCAGAATTGATGAAGGGGTATGTAAAGGTTATGCGCGGGTTGCCGTCTTTGTTACCCACTGTAGTTAGGCGATCGCGTACTTTGAGTGCCTCTGTGTGGGGAAACAAAGATGCGGTATGTGCATCATCTCCCATTCCTAGCAATATTACATCTAGAGCAGGGAACTCTCCGGATGAAGAGTTAAAAAACTCTTGCAGATGTTGTTCATATTTAGCAGCACTAACCGCTGGTTCAGCTTCTAAAGTCGGTACGGAGTGAATATTAGTTGCTGGGATATTAACTTTATCCAACCATGCACGACGCGCCATTAGCTCATTGCTATCAGGATGATCTGGTGGTACGTAGCGTTCATCTCCCCAGAACACATGAATTCTATCCCAAGGTAGTTTTTGAGTGGCGATCGCTTCGTATAACGGCTTAGGTGTACTGCCGCCAGATAAGGCGATAGTAAATCGCCCCTGCTCCCTAATCGCAGTTTCCAACTTGGACAAGATCAATTCCAGCGCTCGTGCTACCAATGCTGACTGATCTGGCAGAACTTCAACCGGTTTATTCATGACTTTATCATTAGATTAGCAGCTTCCAGCAATACAATAACGAATTTATGATCATTCCCCTTTTGAAATTTTGAAACTTTTAATATCTGGGAATTGGGGAATTAGCAAGAGAACGTGGGGATACGGAGAAATTTTTTCCCTCATTCCCAGTTGGCGATCGCATCTCGCTGGGCTAGTAATAATTGCTGGATGCCTTTTTCGGCGAAATCTAGTAGCTGATTTAATTGAGTTCGGTTAAAGCTGCCTTCTTCGGCTGTTCCTTGGACTTCAATGATTCCTAAGTGTTGATTCATCACTACGTTAAAATCGACTGTTGCGGCTACGTCTTCAATGTAGTTTAGGTCTAAAAATGGCTCTCCCTGCAATAATCCTACGGAAACCGCTGCCACTTGTCCTGTAAGAGGCGATCGCTCTAATACTCCCTGCTGCAATAATTTAGAAATTGCATGAGCCAAAGCCACAAAAGAGCCTGTAATCGCTGTTGTTCTAGTTCCAGCATCTGCTTGCAATACATCGGCATCTACGGTTAGTGTGCGTTCTCCTAGCATCTCAAAATCTAAAGCTGCTCTGAGGCTACGTCCAATTAAACGTTGAATTTCTTGCGTCCGTCCAGATAATTTTAGCAATTCTCTTTCTTGCCGCTGTTGAGTCGCAGATGGTAGCATTCTATATTCGGCAGTTAGCCAACCTTTACCAGTTCCTTCGAGAAATCTAGGAACTCCCTGAGTGACACTAACGGTACAGAGTACTTGAGTGTCGCCGCATTTTGTCAGTACAGAACCAGGTGCGAAGCGGGTAAAATTGGGATAAAAGCTGAGTGGACGAAGTTCATAAGGTTGTCGGCCGTCGGGACGCTGCCAAACCATGGGAGTTGCCTCAAAGTTTTCACTGAGAATACTACTGTGAACTACTCCCACGCGATCGCGCGAGCTTCTTAAACTTTTTCACAGAAGTCTTAGCGGTTGCTCTTGCACATTAACGGTCAAGCGTGGGTACTTCACACTCCATAATCGTAAAGGATGGAGAGGAGAGTCAAAAACAAAAGGGGCAAGGGGCAGGTGTAGGTTTTTAATATTTTGCATTATACAAATCTTAATAATCCTTGACTTCGTGCAAACGTAGTGCTTGACTAATAATGCAATTTAATTAATAAACTATAATCTGTAAAAAACAGATTGATTATACAGACAAATTTGCAATCTTAAACCCAAAAAATACTCAAACTAATTGTAATATTTACAACTATTTCTATGCTTGCCCAATTAGAAACTCCAAGTGTAAATTTGACTCCCGACTTACCATATCCATTGGAAGGATTAGTACAAGTTTTTACTAGTACATATAGAAACTTTTTTACAAGTGTAATAGCACAAGCACTAAGGATTGCTGGTCAAGGCACACCAGTATTAGTAGTACAGTTTCTCAAGGGAGGAATTCGTCAAGGGCAGGAACGACCCATACAACTAGGACAAAATCTAGATTGGATTCGCTGCGATTTGCCTCGTTGTATTGATACACCACAGTTAGATGATACAGAAACCCAGGCTTTGGAAAAACTGTGGCAATATACACAACAAGTAGTATGTGAAAATAAGTATTCTCTCGTTGTTTTAGATGAATTAAGTTTAGCAATCAACTTTGGTTTAATTCCCGAAACAGAAGTTTTAGAGTTTCTAGCAAAACGCCCTCCTCATGTCGATATCATCCTTACGGGGCCAGACATGCCTCAATCATTGTTGAATGTGGCAGATCAAATTACGGAGATCCGCCGCAGCCATGGCCCTAACTAAAATTAGTCTCATAATTCGGTTTGAATTACCTGTGAACTTGTGATTAAAAACGATATCTGGATTACTGAAATGGCTCAAAAATCTATGATTGTACCCTTTGAGCCAAGCTTAGTCCGAAAAGTGCAAACAAACGACTCTCTAGAAGTTAAACCTGTCATCAGCTATGGTCTATCTTCTTATGGCTATGATATACGCCTGTCTCCGGCTGAGTTCCGCATTTTTCGACACATTCCTGGAACTGTAGTTGATCCCAAAAAATTTAACCCTCATAATCTAGAGCCAACAGCACTACACAAAGATGACAATGGCAGTTACTTTATCCTACCTGCTCACTCCTATGGGCTTGGCGTTGCCTTAGAAAAATTAGAGGTTCCAAACAATATCACAGTAATCTGCATAGGTAAAAGCACTTATGCAAGATGTGGTATAATAGCTAACTTAACACCAGCTGAAGCTGCATGGCGGGGTCATTTAACCCTAGAATTTTCTAATTCTTCTAGTGCAGACTGTCGCATTTATGCGAATGAAGGCGTGGTGCAATTACTCTTTTTAGAAGGCGAACCCTGTGCTATTAGTTACGAAGCACGACAGGGTAAATATCAGGATCAAGCTGAAAGAGTGACGCTAGCGAAAGTTTGAGTATGATTTTTTACAATAAAAGTGAAACCCACGTTAAATCTGGATTTTTTAATTTTGAATTGGTGTGACTTTCAACCGCTTAAACATTGCTTCTCGTGCTTGGGCTGCTAAGCTATCTTTCAAAGGTGGCAGTACGATCGCTTGCTGATACTTTAACTTAAGAGCAGTTTGAATTAACCAGTCAGCCACGAAGGGATTTTTCGGCAGTAGGGGGCCGTGAGAATAAGTTGCGATCGCATTTTGATAAAATGCTCCCTCTGTCCCATCTTCACCATTATTACCCAAGCCATATACAACACGTCCTAAAGCTTCAACCTTCCCCAATTTGGTGCGTCCACCGTGATTTTCAAAACCAACTAAGTAGGGTTTGCTACCCGTCATTTCTATCAAATCTCGTGCTAGTCGATTAGCTGTAACTTCTATTACTAAATTACCAATACAACGTTGAGTATTTTCACCAGGATGAATGGAGACTAAATCTAATATCCCCAGTCCTTCAATTCGTTGCCCTAATCCTGGTTCGTAATAGTGTCCTAGTAGTTGGGGTGAACCACAGGTAAACACTCCTGGTGTGCCATTTTCAATTTTTTCACGCATGGCGTCGGCTTTTGCACCTTGCAAATCACGCATCACGATTTCTTGTTGTCGGTCTTGTGCGCCACCACCAACAATCAAATCTACAGATTTAATATCATTTACTGTAGCATTTTGATCTAAGGGCACGACCTTAACATCATATCCCCGCCACTGTGCGCGACGTTCTATACAGATAACATTACCGCGATCGCCATAGGTACTCATCAGTGTAGGATATAGCCAACCTATGATTAATTCCAACTGTTGAGAACTCATAAACCCTCACATAAATATTTGATAAATCATAACTTTTTCTCTGAAGAATTATTGTGTGTAGGGGTGTGGGGGTATCTATGCACTTCTAGAGGCGGCTTTCCTCCCCATCCCCTCGTGGGTGGGGAGGAAAGCGCCGCTTTCGATAAATAATTACGAATTCCCCATCCCCCATTCCCCTGCTATTCTTAGCAATGAGCGCCACATCTGCTTGCAATCTGAACAGGAAAATAAAAGATGTCTGCTACAAATTCACAACCTCAATTAAAACGAGAATTAGGGGTTGTTGGAGCAACCTTGATGGGATTGGGTTCGATAGTTGGTACTGGTGTATTCGTAAGCATCGGTATTGCTACTGGCATCGCTGGGTCTGCGGTAATTATCGCAGTGATAATTGGAGCGATTGTAGCCACCTGTAATGGACTCAATAGCGCTCAGTTGGCAGCTAATCACGCTGTTAGCGGTGGTACTTATGAGTATGGCTATAAGTATCTCACCCCAGCTTTGGGCTTTACGGCAGGCTGGATGTTTTTAGTAGCAAAGACTGCCTCGGCTGCAACTGCGGCTTTGGGTTTTGCCGGATACTTACTAAATATCTTCGGTTTCAATGCTGCTTGGGTTGTTCCTACAGCCCTGTTGGCTGTAGTAATCATCACTTTGATTGTTCTTAGTGGTATCCGACGTTCCAATATTGCTAACACCGTGATTGTGTCGGTGACACTCTTATCGTTAGGATTTTTTATTGTTGCTTGCCTACCCCGTGCTATTGAAGTAGGGGTTGATAATTTGACACCTTTTTTTACAACTTCTCCAGGAGCAATACTTCATGCTAGTGCCCTGATGTTTGTTGCTTACACAGGTTATGGGCGCATTGCCACAATGGGCGAAGAAGCTCGTTCGCCCAGACAAACAATTCCGAAAGCGATGATTGTTTGTTTATTGCTGACGATGGTTCTTTACATAGCAGTAGCAACAGTTGGTATTGGGGCTGTAGGAGCAGATGTTTTGGGTAGTGTGACTCAACAGACAAAGACTGCTCCTTTAGAGGTAGCAGTTCGTACTATTGTTGGTTCGGGAGGTGCTTCGGTTTTAGCTATTGGGGCGATGACCGCAATGTTGGGCGTATTATTAAACTTAATTTTGGGTTTATCCCGTGTGGTGTTGGCAATGGGACGCCGCCGAGATGCTCCGCGATTTTTGGCACGTCTGAACCGTGAACAAACTACTCCCCATTGGGCTGTGCTGTTTGTGGGAATAGCGATCGCATTACTAGTACTATTAGGCAATGTCAAAACAACATGGTCATTTAGCGCCTTTAGTGTCTTAATTTACTACGCAATCACCAACCTAGCTGGCTTACGACTCAGCACTTCTGAGCGACTTTATCCCGTATGGATAGGTTGGTTAGGACTTTTGTCTTGCTTGTTCCTAGCTTTCTGGGTAGAGTCTTCTATCTGGCAAGTGGGTTTAGGGTTAATTGCTGCTGGGTTAATTTGGCACAAGATTAGGCGGGGAATGGGGAATGGGGAATAGGGAATTGGTGTTTGTTATTTCTCCCCCTTAAATCTCTGCGTTTCCATGTCCCTGCCTTCCCCGAATTTCTTTTTGTTGAAAACGTTAGCATAGCTGGACGATCACAAACTCGAACTATGCATCTTTAAGCGTTTCCATAGAGTTAAAAGCGCTCAGATGTCCTTCCTGTCATCATTTGTAGCCATCTTCTCAATAATCTTCCTCAGTTTTATTACGTAGAAAAAAGTATATTTTTATACGTAAAAATATATAACATGTTTTATGTATTTTTTCTGAAGGCACTTCTTTATCGAGTCTTTAAGATAGAGCGTAATGTATACCACTTACTACATAGCATAGTGGGTTGTGAGCTAGATGTATATTAAGAAAAATGTTCATCAACCAACTATTAGTTGGCAAGAGTATCTGTTAAATCTGTCTTTGAAATTATTTAATGCAGAGATGATTTTCCAGAGATGTTTACGTTACATATATCATCATTACTAGATGAGAAATTGAGCGTAAAAACAGTTTTTGATGAAAATCAAGCTAATTTACTACCGACTTAACTAGGTACGTAAGAGACAGAATTTATTGAGTAAATATCTGTCAAATTAATTTGAGATGAAACAGCGTGTATGTTTCTTTAGAGCAATCATACTGACTTAGTTTTGCCGTAGCGATCGCATCCATCTGTGGTGCGCTGTTCATCAACAAATGAACAAGAAAGTTTTTGTAAACATGACGCAAATAGCTTTCAGAAGTAGGTAGATAAGCAAAATTAACTTAGTTTCTACTTCAGATCAAAACAACATTTGAGTTGATTTTGATGACTAATTCACGTGCATAAATACTTCCGGTTAATCCCAAATATTAATGAGGGGATTGACAATTTGTAGTGCTGATTTTTGCAACGCCGTAGTAGTCAGATAACCAAGCATAATTTAGAGGAATTACTCAATGTCTATCATTAACGTTACTAACATCAACGATAGTGGTTCTGGTTCTTTGAGAGATGCGATCGCTCAAGCGAAAGCAGGTGACACAATTAAATTTGCAGCGAATCTGGCGAACAAAACAATTACCCTCACCAGCGGTCAAATAGAACTGAATAAGGATCTGATCATCGATGGCTCTGATGCAGCAAATATTGCTATCAGTGGCAACAAAGCCAGCCGAATTTTTAATACAACAATGGGTATTAAGCTGAATCTTCAGAGTTTAAGCTTTATCGATGGCAGAGCTGTCAGCAGTGATCCTAAGTCTGAGATTAGGGGCGGTGCAATTAATCTTAATCACTACTCTAATTTAACGGTATCTGATTGTTCGTTCAAAGATAATATCTCTAATCGGGGTGGAGCGCTTCATGTTGGCCGTTCTTGTGTTGTGCAAGTATTGGATAGTACCTTTGATAACAATGATGGCAGCGTAGTAAAAAATGGCTTCAGTGCAGGCGCGATCGCTGCTGGAAGTAGTGGATTATTAACTATTAAAAATAGCAAATTCACTAATAACGTTGGGGTTTCAGGTGGAGCGGTTTATAAGCTTTTAGGCCCTCTGGTAGTAGAAGATTCCGTTTTCCTCAACAACAGTTCGTTTGATGGAGGTGGCGCAATCTATACAGATGGCGCAAATCCTGCCGGCACCAGACCTACCCCAGAAACAGTGGGTGGCACAATTAGAATCAGTGGCAGTTGGTTTGAGGGGAATCAGACCATTGGAGCTGGAGGAGCGCTCAGTCTCTACATATATAATCCAGATAAAGTCATCGTTGAGAACAGCACAATTATCAACAACAGAGTCAAACCTACATCGAAAGGTGTTGCTCTGGGGGGAGGCTTAAGAGCTAACGGTAACGTCACAGTTCGTAATGTTACCTTTGCCAACAATATCTCTGAGGGACAAGGCGGTGGCTTGTGGGTAGATGGCGATTCAACCTCAAGAAATGCACACATCAAAGTTGAAAACAGTACCTTTTCTGGAAACCAAGCAATCACCTCAAAAGGTGTGGGTGGAGCGATCGCGATGAATCCTCCTGCATCTGCCAAAATTGACATCATCAACTCTACAATTGTTGATAACTATGCTCAATCCTATGGTGGAGCAGTGTGGTCTGTTGGCAAAGGCCCAGTCACGCTGACTAATTCAATCGTTGCCAACAACACAGCTAATAATCTTTTTGGACTTGCTCAGCAAACTGTATACCAATTACTTGATGGCGGCGGTAATATTGAGTTTCCTTCCCCAATCAATAGCAAAAATAAAAAAGTAACTGCCGGTTCTCTTGTTGCAAATCCCAAAGTCGGTTATCTGCGAAATATGGATGGTGTACTGATGCATTCATTGTCAGCCGATAGTCCCGCAATCAATGCAGGAGTTGTTGCTGTCAACGCACCCACCACTGATGGACGCAATTTAACTCGTGATGGCGATCTTGATATTGGAGCATTTGAATTTGGTGCTACTGGTACTGGCAGCAGTCGGAGTCAAATCGTCTTAGCCGCAGCTGCCAAATGGGCTAGCAACTTTAATAAACCTACTGCTGGACGTGATATCCTCACAGGTACATATTGGAGCGATCGCATCACCGGCTTAGGAGGTAGAGATGTACTCACAGGTGGTAGCGGTAATGATCAGTTCATCTACACCCACATGCGCGATATAGGCGACACAATCACCGATTTTCAGGTTGGTAAGGACAAAATAGTCTTAACTGAATTGCTTGATAGTTTGAGTTACACAGGTAGTGACCCCATAAATGATGGCTATATCAAAATTTTGCAAGGAGTTAGCCCCACCAACTTTATAGTTCACATTGACCCTGATGGCCCTACAGGGACAGAACTGTTCAAACATTTGGTAACTGTGAATGTGACTGATAACCAGACCTTTAATAATCCTAGTAACTTTGTGTTTTAGATTAGTGACATACTCCCCGCGCCGCCTCCGGGACGGCGGGGGCTTCTCAGCGACTCCCGGCAACCCGTAGGCTTGACGCTGCTTTAGACCGCGCTGGCTCACCTGTTAAGTGTTAAGAGTTCCCTATTCCCCTACACCCCTAGTTTGTTGACCTATAATTTCTGTAGTTCTCATTAAGTGCTAGCAGGGGGTCTGAAAGTTGACAACTCCACAAAGTAGCCAAAATTACATTGATGGGCAATGGCTAAATGCTATTGCGGGAAACATCCTAGAAAGTCGGAACCCTGCTTTAACACACGATATCGTTGCCACTTTCCCACGTTCTCAAGCCAATGATGTAGACACAGCCGTAGCCGCCGCCCGCCAAGCCTACCACAATTGGCGAAAGGTTCCCGCTCCAGCCAGAGCAGAGTATATTTTCCGTGTAGGAGAATTATTACTCCAGGATAAAGAAGAACTTGCCCAGTTAATCAGCCGGGAAATGGGCAAACCCCTAACCGAAGCAAGGGGAGATGTGCAAGAAGGTATAGATTGTGCCTTTTACAGTGCTGGAGAAGGGCGGCGATTATTTGGGCAAACGACACCTTCAGAAATGCCCAACAAATTTGCGATGACGGTGCGGATGCCTATAGGAGTATGCGCTTTAATTACTCCGTGGAATTTTCCCGTAGCAATTCCTTGCTGGAAAGCGATGCCAGCGTTAATTTGTGGCAATACCGTCATTCTCAAACCTGCTGAAGATACCCCCGCGTGCGCCACTAAACTAATAGAAATTTTTCAAGCGGCAGGTTTACCACCAGGAGTAATCAACTTAGTGCATGGGATAGGTGAGGAGGTAGGTAAAGCCCTAGTTGAGCATCCTGATGTTGATTTGGTGTCTTTTACCGGTTCCTCAGAAACAGGTGCTTTTGTTGGCGCTACTTGCGGACGCACTCACAAGCGTGTCTGTTTAGAAATGGGTGGTAAAAATGCTCAAGTGGTGATGGAAGACGCCGATTTAGAACTAGCCTTAGATGGTGCAGTTTGGGGAGCTTTTGGCACAGCTGGGCAGCGGTGTACTGCCACTAGTCGGCTGATTTTACATCGCGATATCAAAGAAAAATTTACCACGATGCTCTATGAGCGTACCAGTAAATTACGCCTGGGTGCTGGTACTGACCCTAATACAGATATTGGGCCAATAATCAATCAAAAGCAACTCCAACGAGTCAGCCAATATATAGATATTGCTCGTGAAGAAGGAGCAAAGATATTAATTGGTGGCACAATTGCTACCGAAAACTCATTGAAAGACGGCTATTTCTTTCAACCAACCATTTTGGATCATGTAACGCCTAATATGCGCGTTGCTCGTGAAGAGATATTCGGGCCAGTGGTAGCATTGATTGAAGTTACCACCTTTGAGGAGGCGATCGCTATCCTCAACAACAGTAATTATGGTCTTTCTTCCTCAGTCTACACCCTTGATATCAACCGAGCCTTTACCGCCATGCGCGACATTGAGGCAGGTATTACTTACATTAATGGCCCCACTATTGGTGCAGAAGTACACTTACCTTTTGGCGGTGTTAAACAAACAGGTAATGGACACCGGGAAGCCGGAACCACTGCTTTAGATGTATTTACTGAATGGAAAAGTGTTTATGTAGACTTTTCTGGCAGTTTGCAACGCGCTCAAATAGATAACCGTAGTTAAATAATTCGTAATTCGTAATTAAAAACCCTTTCAGACGGAGATTTATACCCCGACTAAAACTGAGCTACGTCTATACGTAGCAGTCTTGTATCCTTGAATTTACGATAAGATAGAAGAAAAGACCAACACTAATCCAAAAACCTTTTTGTGATCAGTTTTGGAGAAGAGTTGATATTAATTATTACCCAATGATGAAGGGAGGTTTGAGATGACAATTACCCTGAATCACACCATAGTACCTGCATACAATAAGGAAACATCGGCACAGTTTTTCGCTCAAATTTTTGGTCTAAAAGTTGAGACTCCCATTGGACATTTTGCAGTTGTGCATGTCAATGATAAATTAACATTCGACTTTGCCAACACAGCAGAATTTGAATCCCATCATTATGCATTCCATGTCAGTGATGAGGAATTTGATACCATCTTCGCACGAGTTAAAGAAGCAGGTCTAGAATACAGTAGTGACCCCATGCATCAAAATAAAGGTCAACTTAATCACAGAAACGGCGGACGTGGCTTCTATTTTTATGACCTTGATGGACATAATTTAGAACTGTTAACCTGCGCGTAAATATTTAGCTTCTTTTTGCGTGTATTAATTACGGGTTACGTTACTGTAGCGTCAAGCTTTTGAAAACTTTTATACCCATGCTAAATTTGGATTTCATAATTTTGAATTGGTATTAGTATGAGTCGCCAACCACTACTAGACCCAAATCGTTCGTATACTTTTAGCAATTACTTTGAATTAGGGTTTGTGGTTGACGATTTAGTCGCTGATTTTGGCTACTCATTTGAGCGTAAATTTTTCCATTTGCCACAATACTCTGGTATATTAGATCGGCTTTCTGACCTCAAGCAGCGGATTGAGGAAATTTTACCGTATGTAGATTTAGAAAATGAAGCCACACGTCGAGAAATACTAATTGCGCCGATTGTCACCGATTTAATCCACTATTCCCGCGCTAAATTACGTATCGAATATAGCATCAAAGTAGATAATCGACTTCAAGGTAATTTGGATTATTATCTACGAACACAAACTAATTTAATTGTGATTGAAGCCAAGCAAGCAGATATCAACAGGGGGTTTACACAACTAGCAACAGAGATGATAGCCCTTGATAGGTGGATTGATTCTACGCAAACAGAGATATTAGGAGCAGTCACAACAGGTAATATTTGGCAATTTGGTATATTGTATCGACAGACAAAACTGATTAAGCAAGCAATCAATCTTTATCGAATCACTGAAGAGTTGGAAATAGTGATTAGAATTTTGTTAGCTGCATTAATGAATGACTAAATAATTCGTAATTCGTAATGACGCTCGAAGACTCGCTACCGCTTCGCTAACGTAATTCGTAATTTCTGGTTTCAAGCCCCCGATTTGAATCGTGGGGTAATAATTACGAATTACGCGCTTTGCAGCAGTAGCGAGTCTGCGATAGCGTTAGCGATAGCGTAGCGTAAAGCCTACGGCATAGCTTCGCTTAGAGCGAGTCATCGAGCGTCGGTACGAGCGTCAGCGTAAAGCCTGCGGCATAGCTTCGCTTAGAGCGACACAGGAGCGTCGTGTTATTAATAATCACGAATTGGAGCATAGCGACTTGACACTAGAGATAAAGAAAAATAAGGATTACGAAATAACCCTTTCAAACTCTCATTTCTCTGTGTCCTTGGTGTCTTCTGCGGTTGGTTTTTCCTTTACTTGTACATCAGTTTTACCTAATATCGATTCAATCTCCCACCACTTTTGAGCAAAAGGTTGTCGGCGTGCATTTGTACCACAATGAATTTCACCCCGTCCTCTAAAATAAGGCTCCCAATCATCGATAAAATGGCAAACTAAACCCAGAGGTTCTAAGACTCCTTTAACATAGGCTTCAAACTGGCATTTACCATCAACTTTGGGGCCAAATGGTTTAGGAATGCCAAGATGCTTTTCTAAAACAATCATATTGACCATGTTGGGGAAAAAAGTCTCAGCTCGCTCGTCTTTAGTACTTTCAAATAAACCAGGGATATCGATAATATCTGCTTCACTTAAATCTAATTCCTGTTTCAAAACCTCTCGATTCCAGTTAATATATTCTTGAAAGCGATGATTATGGCGAGTTAAGTCTTCATTACCAAGAACATCTACCACACTAATATCAGCAGGGCCATTAGAAAATCTTTTTCCTTGCCGTAATAATGCTTGATTATGACCGTTTTCTCGTAAGCGTTTCAGAATGTCATAACACTTATTAGGACTAGCTAAAAGTAGCTTAAATCCTTTAGGAGTAGGGGCAGGAACAAAAGTCATAAACTCGTCTATATGTCCCACGCTGAGCCAATCAGAAAAGATTTCAAAAGGGGCTTGAATTTGTTGAGCGTAAAGAAAATCTCGTAAAACTCTCAACATCCGTCGGGGCTTTTGGGACTTTTGGATCACTTCTGCACGAGTTCCGCCAAATATGAGGCGACCAAGGAGATAATTAACACCTTTGACTGTAACTGGAGGGGAGACTTCTAGATTACCAAAAGAATCTAATTTTGTGGCTTCGTGGCGACTTTTGCGGGTTACATAACCGAAGTCAATCCCTAAAAGTTGGCGTTTGGGAAAGTCAATTAATCCCCGATCGCGTGGTGAATCAAACACTACATGCATCAGGTGTCCGGGAGCTTGAGTATAGCCAATTTCAATCTCGTCTTGCATCCAAGGATCATCTTGATGATACTCAAAAGGGACAATATCTAATTGCGCGTTAGCTTGCCCAACAACTTTTCTCAAATCCTCAATAAACTGGGCGTTAAATCCATCAGATAAACGAGAAACATAGACTGTTTTTGGAGCTAATGTATTAGGAGTCATGATCCAAGGAGCAACTCGAAATACCACGCGATCGCTGTAAATAAATTTCCGGTCTTGCAAAAGATTTAAATTGATTTCCACTAAACCATTAAAGTCAAAATCGGGATAACTTAATCCCTCAATAGCTAAGATAATATCTTTGTCAGTATCTTTGATTTTGGCATTTGTGATTCCAGGGCCAATTAACTCATAGCCATCTCTATCTAACTCATCATAAATGCGAATTCGTCTAGCGGTATCTCGATTAACTGATAAATAAAGCTCGCATCCAGCAGGTAAATTTTTTAAGCCAGCTTTACGAATAATCATAAAGCTAAAATCTTTTAAATCCAGCAATCCTTTAATTAAACTTTCTTCGCCATCATGCTGATCATCAGCAGAAATAGTATCGCGATCGCTATTGACTAATAAAACTGCACCATAGCCTTTAACCCCCGATTTCCAATCCCCTTTATGAGGATGATTATCTTCAATAATTCCATCTCGATCCGCATCCACATCTAGACAAATTCTTAAGGCAGTCAGCTTAAGTTTCACTTGACTTAACTGCTTACCAGTATTATCTTGAAAAGTAATTTGTAAAGAGCGGTCTTTTTGGCGATCGCTAAAAGTTCTCGCTAATAAAGTAATCTCTGAAACTCGTTCCACAGGAACCGGAGTTTGTATAGCAATAGGTTGTTTAGTGATAGAAGAAACTTCAATTTCTCCCCGTGTCTCTAAAGTCACAAGTGCATCTTTACTAGGCGCAAGATTTTGTAAGGAGATTTGTACTGGCTGACCGACAACTAGAATATCGTCATATTCCCAACTGCTTTCTGCGGAGCGTGAGCGACGGGCATTAGATGTTTCTACTTGTAACAAGTGTCTCATAAATTTGTGATTGTTTTAGTTTCTCGTAACTGATTTTTCGGAATGCCTGTACTTGAGAATCTGCATACTAAGATTATTTCTTATTCATGAATATTCCTATCAAAAACTCATATAAATATTATTTTTCTAACCTGAGATCGTAAACAGGGAGTAAGAAAGCAGGGGGAGGAGGGGAGGCAGCACTTCGACTTCGCTCAGTGACCAGGGAAGAAATAACTCAATTTCCCAATCCCCAAAGTTATTTTTTCACGAGAAAATAAGCAGTAGCATATTCTGGTAGTTGCCCGATAGATCGTCCAAATTCTTTTTGATTGCGAAAAATGCCTGCAAGAAAATCGAGTTGGTAAAGGTTGGGTAAAAATGCTCCGCCTGTATCGGCTATTACACCCATTCGGAGATATTTACGCCCACCACTGGTATTCTCAATAATCACCACTCTTCCTAAACCAATATTCAAGACATCTCCAGCAAATGTCACTCCTGGTTTGATAGAAATTTTGGCATCTATTTTGTAACCATAACCTTTGATAGCATCAACTTTTTTAAAATACCAGTATCGCTTTTGTGCTGTGGCTTTTAATCCCCTAATATAAGATATACCATTGTTTTTATCGACATTAAAAAATGCCTTGGAACCATCTGTAAAATTAATTAAGATTGTTCCCTGCATTAATGCTTCTTCTAAACCATTGCGGGTTAAATAAGCCAAGGGTTCTACTTTACCAAATTCTCTACCACCTGGTTCATAAATACCCGACAAAACATCTTGTTTTGTGTATCTGGTATAGAAGTTATCGTTACTGGAATTTGATTTTAAACTATAAATTGGTATATTATAATTAGAGGTTTTCTTGCGAGAACCTGGATGAATAAATACAGCATATTTTGTAATTCGTAATTGTTTTTGTTGAGTGTTTTGCGGTTTGTAAGCAGTCCATTTAATGACTCGAAAATGGGTGTTGATAAAATTAGGATTTTGCAAGCGAGTTGTTCGGTTATTGGCAATATCCTCTCTTAAAACAGTGATCATAAAATCCAAGGTTTTAAGAACATCTGCTACGGTAACACCTTGAGATGACATAATTCCTGGGCGTAAAACATCTGGGTCTGCTGAAGCGTGGTCTTGGAAATATTTTCTAGTATTAATAAGAACATATAATAAATCTGATTGATTAAAACTAACTTTTGCAGATGGTATTTTTGTGGAAGTTAAAATCCGATTACCATCAATGCTAAATTTATATTTTTTCCATTCATCTATGACAGGATATGATGCTGATGCGAGATATTTTCCTGATAGAGATGTATCTTGGTTACTAATATTTGAATTTGATGTTTGCTGAGCAATAAAATTATTCTGTAGCAAGGATAAATCTTGTAATGCCTGTTGTTGAACTGGCTGTTTGCTTTTTAACTGTGTATATAAATGGCTACTGACTACACCAACAACTGATAAGGCAGCAATACCTAATGTAATGCCTAGTTTTTGGTTAAATAAGTTACTCATTAAGTGAAAAAATAAATTTAGACTGTTAAATAATAATTCTAGTTGCTTGATATGAATATAAATATAAAACAGTCCTTAATAAACTGTGAGATTTTTTAACGAACCACAGAGAAGGATAAGTGAATATGTCTTAAAGTTGCATAATCTACAGCCTTAATAAAGACGCAAAGACGCGGGGAGTGGGAGACGCGGTGGTGTCAACTTAAGCTAAAAATAGCTTCAGTGCTGGCTTTGTCGCCCGCCTTGAACTGAAAGTTCAAGGCTAATAGCTAAAGTCTACTTCAGTAGACTAAAGATTTTTGGGGATATTTTAGTCATCTTTTAGATGACTTTCGCTATTAGCAAGGAACTTCAGTTCCTTGCGGGACATAAGTTTTACGTTGAGTTGACACCAATGGAGACGCGGTGACACAGTTTAACTTGCAGGGATTCCGGTTTAAGCAAAGATAAACATAGGAACAGAAGGAAATTATTACGTATAGAATTATGTAAACTTAGCCATAAAAGATACTAAACGTAATTTCAGCACCCTTGGAGAAACACGCCATAACGCGTTTCCACAACACCGAAATTTATACTGGTTTTTTTAAAGAGAAATAACATATATATAGGACTCCTATTTGATTTTTGTGACGCTAGATACACATCTGTCTGTTTTTTCCTGTTCCCCGTTGCCTGCGATGCACTGAGCGTAGTCGAAGTGTTCCCTGTTTCTATTTCTAGCGATGTATAAAATTTATACAAATAGAATCAAATGTTACTGTTAGCGATCGCACCCCACAGTTTAATCATCAATAATCTAAAAAACATCTAAAAGAAATGTTAAGTATTCCTGTTAACCTCAGTTTGCCACAATCGCCTCGTTTAGTGACTGCTTTACCAGGGCCACATGCTAAAGCAATTGTAGAACGTGATCGCGCCGTCACTTCTCCTTCTTACACCCGCGACTATCCCCTAGTAGTCTCGCGGGGAGAGGGTTGTATGGTAGAAGACGTAGACGGTAACGTATTTCTGGATATGACTGCTGGTATTGCTGTCACCGCCACCGGACACGCACACCCAGAAGTAGTCAAGGCAATTCACGAACAGTCAGCACGTTTATTGCACATGTCGGGGACGGATTTTTATTATGAAGCGATGGTCGAATTAGCAGAACAATTAGCTAGTCGCGCCCCCTTCCCTTACTCCCAAGATAGTCAAACGCCTTTCCCCGCCAGAGTATTTTTTACCAATTCTGGGGCTGAGTCCAACGAAGGAGCCATCAAACTAGCTCGATATTATACCAAGCGATCGCTAATTGTGGCATTCTTGGGAGCATTCCACGGACGTACCTATGGGGCAATGTCTTTGACTGGTTCCAAAACAGTGCAACGCGCTAACTTTGGGCCTTTAGTTCCTGGGGTAACTCATATCCCCTACGGTACCCACGCTAGCCTAGATTATTTAGAAAAACAGCTATTTACGACTACTTTACCACCGCAAGAAGTAGCAGCAATCGTAGTTGAACCGATTCAAGGCGAAGGAGGTTACATAGTTCCAGAAAATGGTTTTTTGCAACGCATTCGGGATATATGCGATCGCCATCATATTTTAATGGTAGTAGACGAAGTGCAATCAGGGATGGGGCGTACTGGTCGCTTGTTTGCGATCGAGCATTGGGGAGTCATGCCTGATATTATTACCACAGCCAAAGGTATCGCTAGCGGGATGCCATTAGGTGCAATTCTTGCCCGTCCTGAGTTAATGACTTGGCCACCTGGTTCTCACGCTACCACATTTGGCGGTAATCCAGTTGCTTGTGCTGCTGGTATTGCCACCTTGCGACTGCTAGAAAGTGGTTTGATGGCAAACGCCAACCAAATGGGAGAATTATTGCAAGCTGGACTAACTCAATTGCATCAGAGATTTCCTCAGATATCGCTACCTAGAGGTAAAGGTTTAATGGTGGCAGTGGATTTAGTTGATGCAGAAGGTAACTTTGATTTTAAGCTACGCGATCGCATCATCCAAGAAGCATTCTTTAAAGGTTTGCTATTGCTTGGTTGCGGTAAAGCAGCCATTCGTTTCTGTCCACCCCTAATTATTGATAGCAACCAAATTCAAACTGCCCTTGAGATTATTAGCGAGATATTTAGAGAGGGAGTGCCTGAAACTTACCCCTGAACACAAAACAAATGACCTATGACCAACAACACAATAAAAACTGTTCTCCATCTATACTCATTACTGTGGCAAGAATACAGTGCCAGAGTCAGCTATGCTCTTACTTACCAACAAATGATCACTGCTGCTGGTGGGACAGTGGCTAACGACCACATTGCTTTTCGGTCTTTGCGTCTGCTGGTGGATAACCCACAGCGTAAATTTAACTTAGGAATTGATTACCTTGGACAACTTGCAGAAGCTTTAGGTTATGTAGTAGCTGGAGAGTATACTTTTGCTGCAAACCATCTTTATGCCCGTCACTATCATCATCCTCAGCAAGAAGAATTCGACTTACCTAAACTATTCATCAGCGAGTTAATTGTAGATGAATTACCCGCTAATATTGCTCAATTAATTTATCAAACAGTATCTTCTCTTGAGCATAGACTAATCTCTCCCCTAAGTTTAATTTCACCAACAGAAGATAACCCCCAAATTGTCGCTCAACAACTTCAGAAAATCTTCACTCGCCCTTGGCAACCTCCAGGACGTTCTGTCGTGGAAGAAGTCAATCAAGTCAGCCAGTATGGTGCTTGGGTATTGTTGCATGGTTATGCTGTCAATCACTTTACAGGTTATGTTAATCGCCAAAACACTGCCAAGTATCCAGATATTGATACTACTGCCAATGGTTTGGCTAACTTAGGCGTGCCAATGAAAGCCGAGATAGAGGGCAATATTGCTTATGGCTTGCGTCAAACAGCAACTCAAGCCGTCACAGAAATGGTAACTGTACTGCGCGATCGCAGTAATACTGAAATTCAGATACCCTGGACATACGCTTACTATGAAATTGCCCAGCGTTATCTAGTAGAAGTAGAACCAGGAAAGCAGGTACTTTTTGATGCTTTTTTAGGAAATAATGCTCAGCAATTATTTGAAATGACACGTTTGTCCAAGTCCTAGAGATAAACAGTTTGTAGTCAGCACTAAAGTGCTGAAATCCTTACCTAACGCGATGCTTAACTTATTATTTTGTAATAAAAGGGTGGCAAATAAACAATAGAAAAGAAAATTATCACAATCAGCATCTGGAACGAAAAAATCGTTACCAATAATCGAAATGAGAGTCTAGATGTGGGAGAAAATATAGGTATTGTAATGAAGCAGAACCAACCGTGACTGAAGCAAAATCTACTCGTACAGTGCGCCGAGGAAGAATATTCCCCGAAATACAGTGGTCATCAGAGAAGAAAGCTCAATGGAAAGCTGAAAAAGCAGAATTTAAGCAGCGTTGCGAACAAATATTTCAAAAATTGCAGCCTTCTTTAATTAAGACTCACTACAACTGGTACATAGCAGTTGAACCAGAAAGTGGAGAATATTTTATTAATGAGGATGCATTAACAGTTGCTCAGATAGCACATGAAAAATATCCGAATTTCCGGCTGCACGTTTTCCGCATAAATGAAACTGGGGTGTGCGGCACGATATGATTTCTGGCAACTTTGGTGATGAGGATGAATTATTTTTTGAGATAGAGTTGATAGCTGCTGACTCCTTAGAACTACCAGTATCAGCACTTTTGGATACAGGTTTTTCTTGGTGGCTGGCAATTAATAACCAGGATTTAGAAGCGCTTAATTGGATTTATTTAGAACAACAAACAATGTTCACAGCCCAAGGAGAAGCAGAATTTGACATATATTTAGGAAAAGTCCGAATTGATAGCAAGGAATTTGATATTCCTGTTCATGTGGGTGAAGGAGTGTCAGAAGTTTTACTTGGTAGGCAGTGGTTAAAAAATCGACGATTGGTAGTAGATATGCCGTCTAGGATGTTAACGCTGGATGATAGTGCTTACGCCTAACTGATTTTGAAAACATGCTCTAACCCCTATGTCTAATGTTTATGCACCTGCTCTAACAGCCAAATTGAAGTAACAACACCTACAAAGTGAGCAGCAATCCCATTAATATTAGCAACAGCCACAAAAACATCGAGTGCGCGAATAATTTTATTAGGATCAGTGATTGCTACACCTGGCGGTTGGGATATCGATTTTGCCACTAGCACAAGTGTAGTTGCTCCACTACCCAAAAGAGTTAATAATATACCTATTAAACTTACAATTACACCCAGTCTAATAATTTTAGTTGTGTCTGCCTTACTGGGGTGCAAAGCCGGATTAGGATTTTCTAAACTTTTACCGATGCGAGTGTAACGAAAATCCCAATACACGCCAAATAAAAGTACTACAACTCCACATATAGCCCAAAATATACCAATTCCCAGACCAGCATTTGGTTGGTCTGCAAAGCCACGACCAGTGGCAGCAAACAATAAAGCTAAGCCAGAAACCACTGCAAGCCCCAATTGTACCCAGAAGGCCATCCATCCTGTCAGGCGAATAATATTGCCAATTCCTCGTGTTTCCGGTGCTAGCGATCGCACTTCCGATTCGGTTTGCATATTGGTTTCCATATCTAGTTGACTCGTCCCTTTATTTTCAACAATATGTCTCCAACTCCCCTTAAACCCCCACCTCTAGGCAGAAATCTTAACTAGGGAGGGATGAGGGGGATGAGGGAGAGAAATAACAAACACTCACTTCCTAGTTCCCAATCCCCAGTCCTCAATCCCCGTTTCACTAAAATCCTGCCTAATGATGCGAAGTTTTCCTGCTATGGGATGATGAAAAATTCGCCACTAAATTGACACAATCACACTAGGATGAGTGATATTCAAGCAATAGTAAGTATTTGCAAAGGCTAAGGGCAGTGGCATGATTAAATCTTGGATGGTGATTGGGGGTGTAGCTTTCTTGGTTGCTTTGGGAGCTAATATAGTTACACCTGGCGATCGCCAGTGGTTTAAGCACTTGCAACGACCTAGATGGCTAACTTTTGAGAAAGCTATTCCTATTATTTGGACTGTAATCTTTATTTGTGCTGCTTGGTCAGCATACATCGTTTGGGAAAAAGATCCAGGTAGTAACGTAACTTGGTTAATCATGGGTTTATATTTACTTTTAGAAATTTTTACTATTGCCTATACCCCTGTAATGTTCCGGTTTCGCAGTCTCAAGCTAGGTACAATTCTCGGTGGTACAGGTTTTATTATTAGTATTCTTTTGATACTTGCAGTCTTACCCGTTTCTGGTTGGGCAGCATTGTTACTAGTGCCTTATTTAATATGGAGTCCCATCGGCACATATACTACTTGGGAAATGATGAGTCTTAATCCTCAAGATGCTTAAGATTCTCACTAGCGAATGATTTCACTCATAGCCTAAATTGTCAAACTTGCAGTGTAGAAGTTGACAAAATATATAGCTAAGGGTGTCACATGATTGAATCTTGGATAGTAATTGGGGTTATAACTTTATTTATCGAGTTCGGTAGCTTTTTAATTATTCCACGCGATGTTAAATGGTTTGCACAGTTAAGACGCCCTAAATGGCTAATTTTTGAGCCATTAATTCCGCTTATTTGGACTGTAATTTTTATTTGTGGTGCAGTTTCAGCAAATATTGTCTGGCAAAAAAATCCTGGAAGTCTAATTACTTGGCTTCTCATGGGTTTATATCTTTTACTGGAAATAATTACCGTTGCTTACATACCTTTAATGCTGAGGTTTCGTAGTCTTAAGACTGGGGAAATTATTGGGTTAACAGGTTTGATTTTAGCAATTGTCCTTACCATCTGCGTTTTACCAATTTCTGGACTGGCGACACTGTTACTCATTCCTTATTTAGCTTGGAGTCCCATAGGCACTTACACTACTGACGAATTAAAAGAGTTAAATCCTTTAGATGCTTAAAAAATTCCCTAGTAAATGCCCATCTGGCAAGTACTAAGCTAAAAAACATCTAAATTACATAATCAAATTAAATAAAACTCTTGTGGGGTGGGCATCTTGCCCGCCCTAATTATGCAAGTTATATGTGGAACAGCTTACGCCTCTATTTTGATGGAGTACGAAGATGATTATGCTGTTCTCAACGAACACTTACTACAACAGGGGAAACCCCCACAACGTAGTGTCCTCCTCTGGGACGGAGGCTAACGCCAACGGAGAGGATGTAAGACCAATTCGCGGACGCAAATCCAAGATGCGGCAATCTTCTGTGATGTTGAAAGCCCACACTCTACCGTCAGGCCAGTGTGAGTAGTTCACTCATAACCTCTTGCATAAATCTTTTTTTACCGGGCTACACCCCGCTTCTCTACGAGACGCTTCGCGAACGCTAACACGCAAAGGCGCGGAGCGGCTTCCCGCTTTCTTAGGCGCAAAGACAAGGCAGTGCGTTGGGCGGGTTCCCCGACTTGTAGCAAATGTTCACGTTTCAATCCCTAATAGGGATTTAGGTTAATTAAAACAAACTGAAATGGTGTCCGATGCGCCTACATTCCCTGTTTCAATCCCTAATAGGGATTTAGGTTAATTAAAACTCCAAAAAAATAATTAAGGAGAAAATATGAGCGTGTTTCAATCCCTAATAGGGATTTAGGTTAATTAAAACGTTTCGGTGCCGATGCAACAGGCGCTGATACTCTGTTTCAATCCCTAATAGGGATTTAGGTTAATTAAAACCCGGAAGGTGCGGTTGACGTTGCTATGTACACGAGGTTTCAATCCCTAATAGGGATTTAGGTTAATTAAAACCTTTTGGCAGCAAGGATATCCCCTTTACTGCGTGAAGGAGTTTCAATCCCTAATAGGGATTTAGGTTAATTAAAACCCAGCTATCAATGCATTGGCGATCGCATTGTCTGGGATACAGAGTTTCAATCCCTAATAGGGATTTAGGTTAATTAAAACTTGAGAATTCTGTTACCAACTACGTTGAATTGCAAGTTTCAATCCCTAATAGGGATTTAGGTTAATTAAAACCATCAAAATAACGCCTGCGCGTCCACCTTTGGAGGTTTCAATCCCTAATAGGGATTTAGGTTAATTAAAACAATGATTTGCACGGACTGTAGCATCGGGTAGGGGTTGTTTCAATCCCTAATAGGGATTTAGGTTAATTAAAACAGGCATTCTGCGTGTACCCCGTTGGTGAAATTTTGTTTCAATCCCTAATAGGGATTTAGGTTAATTAAAACGTGGCGATCGCCTTCCCCCACTACTCCCTCGATGTTTCAATCCCTAATAGGGATTTAGGTTAATTAAAACCCTACAGGCGAAATAGATTCAACAGGAAATACAAGGTTTCAATCCCTAATAGGGATTTAGGTTAATTAAAACGTTTTTTGGTAGCCGACCGGTTTCTACACCAGTTAGGTTTCAATCCCTAATAGGGATTTAGGTTAATTAAAACGTTGCTTTGCCGTATAGCCCTCCAAGGTAGGCGTTTCAATCCCTAATAGGGATTTAGGTTAATTAAAACATAAACACCTTGGTTATCAAACCATTGAGGATAAGTTTCAATCCCTAATAGGGATTTAGGTTAATTAAAACGCAACTGGCGAGAATAAATTTTCACTACTCTGTGTTTCAATCCCTAATAGGGATTTAGGTTAATTAAAACTTGGCTGTTTGCCGATGCCTTCGCCCTACTTCCAGTGTTTCAATCCCTAATAGGGATTTAGGTTAATTAAAACTAGGTCATTTCTCAAACTATCTGCACCGGACTACGTTTCAATCCCTAATAGGGATTTAGGTTAATTAAAACGTCAGAGACTTTCGTAATTGAAGAGGTGCTAGGTTTCAATCCCTAATAGGGATTTAGGTTAATTAAAACAGGTGAATACTATTTCCAAAATTTCACAATTGTTTCAATCCCTAATAGGGATTTAGGTTAATTAAAACGAGCGTGATTGGGTCGGTTATTTGTGGTGTTTCCACGTTTCAATCCCTAATAGGGATTTAGGTTAATTAAAACCAAGCCCAGTGTCGCCAATCCCGCTAAGTCTTGATGTTTCAATCCCTAATAGGGATTTAGGTTAATTAAAACGGAAGTGGGTATTTTTTGAGTTCAGGATTAAAAGTTTCAATCCCTAATAGGGATTTAGGTTAATTAAAACGTAAAGTAGCCGTAAATGGCGTTTTCCAGTCAATCGTTTCAATCCCTAATAGGGATTTAGGTTAATTAAAACATTGATATACTCGCGTGGTGTACCGTCAGCATTGTATTTCAATCCCTAATAGGGATTTAGGTTAATTAAAACGGCCGGGGTCTGCAAGCCTTGGTATATTTGGTTTTCAAGGTTCAATAGTGGCAACCTGTAGCTAAGATACCTTTTCAGACGTTTGGTTGTCAAGAGCACAAGAATGATAATAACCTCAAAAGCAATTGTGATAAGGATTTGCGGGGGTGGTGTCAACCTCTAAACTCTTCAAAGAGGATTCAAAGCTAGAGAGGATAAGCTTTTCAGGCACAAAATTTTATTTTGTTTGAAAAACACCTACTGGTTGACGAATAATTACTAATTCGCGCCTAATTGTAAATTACGAATTATTCAAGACGCCCATAGCAGGCTGTAACAGAGTTTGGGGGATTGGATTGATTATGTAGCCAAGCCCACATCTGATCGCCAAAAGAAAAATGCCACCATTCTCTAGGATTGCGTTGAAACCCAGCTTTTAGCATTACATCTCGTAGTAATTGGCGATTAGCATGATACTGTTGTGCTTTGAGATGATCATTTTTGGCATAGTAGTCAGGATGCGATCGCTCTGACAATTCATCAATTGGTGAACCCATATCTACTATTCTCCCACTATCATCTACCAACGTAATATCCACGGCTGCACCTGTTGTGTGAGGAGGAGGAGTTTTTTGCTCAAAACTTGGTACAGCCCAAATCTCATAAACCGCTTGCCAAATCTCTTGCCGTTGTTCTGGTGACAACTGTGTCTGTGCCAGTCCTCTATCTTGTACTGCTTGAGTGAAGCTGTAATCTACCATGAATTGTTGGACTGCGATCGGGCGATAGGCATCAAATATTTGGATATGCCAATTAGGATACAGCAATTGCAAATTATTTTGAGCTTGAATCAATTTGTCAATCACACTTTGACGCAGATAATAAGGCGAATGTTCGCCATAAGGCGCACCTAATTTTTCATAAGGATGTGGAGATTCCACTGCAAAAAGTTCTACAGGAATTTTTACCAAAGGTTCACCGCATTCTAAAATAGCGATTTGGTGATAGAGTCTCATAATAATTCGTAATTCGTAATTCGTAATTCGTAATTCGTAATTTAAGTTTTTATTGACACAGACTTGGTTATTGGTCATTGGACTGGGGACTGGGGACTGGGGACTGGGGACTGGGGACTGGGGACTGGGGACTGGGGACTGGGGACTGGGGACTGGGGACTGGGTAATTTTCTTTCTCCCTCATCCCCCTCATCCCCCTTATCTCCCTCATCCCCCTCATCTCCCTCATCTCCTCATCCCCCCTCGTCCCCTCCACCTTTTCTGACAGGAACTGGATCATAACCACCTGGATGCAATGGATGACAGCGCAAAATACGCATAATTGCCATCCATCCACCGCGTAAGGCTCCAAATCGTTCTATTGCTTCGATGGCATATGCTGAACAAGTTGGTTGAAAGCGGCAGGTTGGAGGATACAGGGGTGAAATAAACATTCGGTAGCCGCGAATCAGCCAAATCAATAATAGTTTCATGACGGCACCTAAATCTTATAAATTGGTAACAGGGGTAAACGCTTTCATGTTGTTATATCTTTGGTGATTATATTTTCTGATTTAAACCCAATTTCGCTTTTATGGCTGCAAGTTGCGATCGCCGCAGTTTGGGTATTATTTATTCTGTTGATTGCATGGTGGGTAAATCGTTCCGGTAATAGCGATCCAGAAATTGTACGTAAGATAGTTCATATTGGCACTGGCAATGTAATTTTGCTCGCTTGGTGGTTAAAAATTCCCGCAGGTGTGGGAATTGCGGCATCGATTTTGGCAAGCGTCATTACCCTATTATCCTATCGGTTTCCCATTCTCCCTGGTATTAATAGTGTCGGACGTAAAAGCTTTGGCACATTTTTTTATTCTGTTAGTTTTGGGGTTTTAGTTGCATGGTTCTGGTACTTACAACAGCCTCAATACGCAGCACTGGGTATTTTGGTAATGTCCTGGGGAGATGGATTAGCAGCCTTAATCGGTCAACGCTTTGGTAAACATCAGTATAAAATTTTGGGGAGACAAAAAAGCTGGGAAGGCTCTTTGACGATGATGCTCGTTAGCTACCTAATCAATAGTGCGATTTTATTGGCAACACAAGGCAACATTTGGCAAACTTGGGCTGTATCATTGGTGGTGGCATTTACAGCTACTGCTTTAGAAGCTGTTTCATTTCTAGGTGTTGACAATTTAACAGTTCCTTTGGGAAGTGCCGCTTTAGCTTTTGTATTAATTCAGCTTGTTTAATTACGAATTACGAATTACGAATTACGAATTACAAATTATTTAAGCGAACGGTTGAGCATTTCTACATCGAATCGAGCCGATGACGCAATTGGCTACTAAAGGCATCAATTACCGTAACAACTACCAACAGCACTAGCATCATAGTTGTTGCCTTGGTATATTCAAAACCATCAATATAGCTTTTCAATTGAAAGCCAATACCGCCTGCACCGACTACACCCAACACAGAAGCAGCACGAATATTGTACTCAAACATCCACAAGGTATAACCTAACCCCAGTGGTAGCACTTGAGGTAAAATACCGTACTGAGCAATTTGTATTCTTGATGCTCCTAAAACTTGCAAAGACTCTAAAGAACGAGCATCAACCGCTTCAATTGCTTGTTGGTAAAACTTAGCCAAGTAGCCGATGGTATAAATTCCCAAAGCCAATGTCCCTGCGGGTGCGCCTAATCCGGTGGCAGCGACAAAAATTAGTCCAAGAATGATTGAAGGGACGGAACGTACAGCATTTTGTAGTAAATTTGCTAGCCATTGTAGCCAACGAGGAGCCACATTATTAGCGCTAGCAACAGCAATTGGTAGAGAAATGATAGCTCCGATAGTCGTTCCCCACAAAGACATTTGTATAGTTTCAACTAATGCCTTGATGGCAATATCTAATACTTTCCAATCTGGAGGAAATAATCTAGAAATAAAATCGGTAATATAGGGCAAGCTAGTCCGAAACAGTTCAAAATCAACTTTTAAACCTTGCAAAGCCCAACCATAAATTAAAACAATAATTAGTAGGATAAATAAGGGAGTCAACCAAGGATAGCGGCGGAGGAATTTTGAATTGGTTAAGTAACTCATTAGATTTCTTGCAAGAATTTTTACTTACAACATCAATAGTGCAATTTATAAGCGCGACAGCTTGGTTCACAACGAGGTAACAAAAGTATTTCTTTCCTACTCCCTACTCCCCACTCCCTACTCCCCGTCTATTTCAATACTGTAGAAAATTGAGCTTGGAGATGATCACAAACTCCGTCATAAACAACACGTCCAGCATCTAAGACGATCGCTCGCTGGGCATATTTTGCTGCTATTGCTAAATCATGCAACACAGTGACAATAGTCATGCCTTGCTGAGTGTGCAATTGTGATAAAGTCTGCATCACCTGTTGAGATGCTATAATATCTAACCCTGTGATTGGTTCATCAGCTAAGAGAATTTGTGGTGATTGAATTAAGGCACGAGCGATCGCTACTCGTTGTTGTTGTCCACCGCTGAGTTGGCTAATTTTTTGTTCGGCTAGTTCTTTTAAGCCGAACTGTGTTAACAACTCGATTGCTAAGCTGTGATCGCGTTGCGGGAATCCACACAGAGTTTGCCAAGTTGTTCTAGTACCCAGGCGTCCACACAAAACATTTTCAATGGCTGATAACTGACGAATCAGTCCACCGCCCTGAAATAACATCCCAATGTCACGACGAATTTGTGGCAGTGTTTGAGGAGTAACTGCTACGCCGTTGATCCGCACTTCTCCATTTACAGGTGGTACTAACCCAACAAGCGATCGCAGCAATGTCGATTTACCTGCACCATTGAGTCCCAACAAAACCACGAACTCGCCTTGCTGAATCTGGCAATTAATTCCGTTGAGGATAGGACGATTTAAAGGTGCAGCATAAGCTGTCTCTAGGTTGCAACACTCAATGACACAATCATTCATGGTAATCAGTTAACAGTTGTCAGTTAACAGTTGTCAGTTAACAAACTGAAAACTATTAACTGTTGACTGAAATTATGGTTCAATTCCAGCTAGTTTGAGGGCATTACGAATCGGTGCTAGGTGACTATTATGATCAATTTTCACCAATTCTGTAGAGTTGTACAAGTTACGTAACAGTTGGTTATTCTGTGACTGATTTAACTTGAGTAGAGCATTGATAATTTTTTCCCTTTGATCTGCTGGAACGTCGTCATCAATAGCAATTCCGTGGGCTGGAACGCCGGAAATTTTATATAAAACCCGTAGCTGATTCTTTTCTTCCGGGGTAATATACGGTGGGTTGAGTGCATATTCAGACACCACAGCCACATCTGCTTGATTACGGATAACAGCTTGTAAGGCTTTGCTGTAGTTACCACCATAGCTGACTTGACCAAAAAAACGATCCACGCGATCGCGACTTTCTACAAATCCTTGCTTAACTAATTCAGCCAAGGGGATAATAAAGCCCGAACCAGAAGTTGGGGATGTAAAAGCCATTCTTTTTCCCCGTAATTGTTCTAGGGTGGCTTTGGCTGAGTTTTGGGTTTTGAGAGGGCTATTTTTAGGAACAATAAATGTCGAACTGTAAGTATATCTACCCGAATAATTAGAGCGTACCTCAGCTAAGTACAAACGAGCATTAGCCAATTGCTCTGCTTTTAAAGCTGGGCGACTACTCAAAAAAGCTATATCAGCCCGATTAGCTCTCAATGCTTCCACAGCGGCCGTATCATCGCCTACCTGCGCTTTAACAGGTCTTCCCAACTCTTGGGATAAAAATTTGGCTACAGCATCTGCTTTACTTTGCAAGTCCGTAGAATCAGCTCTGCTAGGAAAGACAATTACTAAATCTTGTTTTTGAGCAAGTAAGCGTGATGTCTGTTGATTAATAGTAGCATTGCCAAATGCTTGCATTCCGCTACCCGTACCAACCAGTAGACCCGTAAGCGCTACAAATGCCGCGCCAGCACCCAACAAGCCCTTTCTTCTCACACTCATTTGTAACTCTCCATTAGTATCTACACGTATTAGCTTTTTTGCAAATTAGTTTCAATTACTCTGTAAAAATATTTATATCTTTTAAGAGCAAAAGTCAATATATTAGTTAATATCAATTCAAAATTCGCGCATGAAGAAATCCAGATATAGCATGGGTTTCAAGGTTTATATTTGTCGCATTCTTTTTTCAAATTGGTATTATCTAGTATTATCTAGTGAATTGATGCGATCTTAAGAGCGTAAAGCTTATGGCATAGCTTCGCTCAGAGAAAAGTTTTGGGCGAATAATTCGCTACTACACAGGCAAAGTCCGCCTGCGCGGAAAACACGGAAAATCAAGAGACTTCTTGCAAAAATACTTGAACCGTCAGAGACTCAAGTCTCTGCCTAATAGCAAAAGTCCGTTGAAACGGACTAAAAATACTGTTATTAGTCGGTTGAAACCGACTTGAGTTATCAGCCAGAAAATAAATTTTCTGGCGAGTATCCGACTTTTGCAAGAGGTCTAAGGTCTTGAACCCACGGAGGTGGGTTTTGTCTGTGTAGACAAGCCAGTGCGTTGGGGAAACACTGCGTTGCGCGGGTTCCCCGCCTTGAAGCAAGTGTTGGCGGCTTTGCCGACTTGTAGACGCCCGGAGGGCGGCTTCCCACAGGGTAGCAACGGCGCGCGATTAGAAATCGCTTTTCAAACTGCCTCATTTCCTTACACAGAAGCCGCAGGACATAAATCAGCTAACTCACAAGCCACACAAGCAGGTGAACGTGCTTTACAAATAGCTCTACCGTGATAAATTAGCCGAATTGACCAATTCTCCCAATCTGGTTGTGGCAATAGGGCTATTAAATCCTGTTCAATACGGATAGGGTCTGTGTGCTTGGTTAAACCCAAGCGTTCACTCAGGCGTTTGACATGAGTATCAACCGTCACACCAGCATTAATTCCATAGGCATGAGCGAGGACTACATTTGCAGTTTTTCGGGCCACACCTGGGAGCTTTAAGAGCTGCTCCATTTGATTAGGCACTACAGAGTTAAACTCGGTGACAATCATCCTACAGGCGGCTTGAATATTCTTGGCTTTATTGCGGTAAAATCCTGTTGAACGCACCAAGTTTTCTAACTCTGATAAATCGGCGATCGCTAAACTAGCAGCATCCGGAAATTTACCAAACAAAGCTGGTGTCACTAGATTCACTCGCTCATCAGTACATTGAGCGGAGAGAATTGTAGCTACCAGCAATTGTACTGGTGTTGAGTAGTTGAGAGAGCAGGTTGCATCTGGATAAAGACGCTTGAGACGAGCCAAAATTTCTACAGCTCGTTGCTTGTTAGATAAAGACTTACGAGTAGCACTCACTGGAATAATTTTTGCACCCACTCCAACTGGGTAGTTAATTGGGTAGTTTCTTTAACAATTAAAAAGATTCCTAACCCTAAGAGAATCACCAAACCAGTTTGCATAACGCTTTCTTGAATGCGATCAGGTAAGGGTTTACCGCGCAAACCTTCAATTACCAGAAAAGCCAGTTGTCCTCCATCCAAAGCTGGTAAAGGCAAAATATTGATGATTGCTAAGTTAATACTGATTAAAGCCGCAAAGAACAATAAGCTGCCTGTGTCATTTTGGGCTATATTTGCACCAATTTCTACAATTTTAATTGGCCCGGCTACTTGAGAAGCCGTTTCCCCAAAGTTAGTAATCAGTTGTCCAAAACCTTTAAAAGTCATTGTGACAACGCGCTGAAATTCTAGGGCACCCAAATTCAAAGCGGCTATCGGATTTGTCACCCGATTACGCACAATTTTACCGTTGGGAGCCAGCCCAACACCAACACTACCGCCGCCGGGTTTCGCTTCTGGAATCACATTTACAGATAGCTTTTGGTCGCCACGGGCAATTTCTAATTGAATAGATTTACCTGGGTTACTTTTAATGATTTCCCTTAAAGCATCTATTTCTTGCAGTGATTTGCCAAATTGCTTTTGATCAGCTGCGAGGATGACATCTCCTTGTTTAATTCCGGCTTTGGCTGCTACGGAACTAACCTCTGGTGCCAACTGTTGAATTAATACCCCATTTTGACTAGCTTGCCCTATGCCCACAAAGCTAACCTGCGCCACCAGTAATAAGTAAGCAAAGATTAAATTTGCTATCACTCCCGCACTGATGACGATCGCCCGGTCTAAAATTGGGCGGTTACGCAACAAATTAGGGTCATTAGGGGGAACATTGCTATCTGGTTCGTCATCGGGGAAACCAACAAAACCACCCAAAGGGAAGGCGCGGACAGCATACTCGGTTTGTGATCCTTGATACTTCCAAAGAACAGGGCCAAACCCCAAAGAAAAACGGTTAACGAGAATGCCTTGAGAACGTGCTGCAACAAAGTGTCCCAACTCGTGTACCAAGATCAAAACAGCCAAGACTGCGATCGCTGCTAAAACTGACATAGAGTAAATTTAGTGAATATATTCAGCTAGATACTTATCTTTATTCTAATTGGGCGTCAGGTATGGGAGTGGGGAGTAGGGAGTAGGGAGTAGGGAGTAGGGAGTAGGGAAGATGAGGGAGAAATTTTCTCCGCGTCCCCGCGTCCCCAGTCCCCAGTCCCCAGTCCCCAGTCCCCAGTCCCCAGTCCCCAGTCCCCAGTCCCCAGTCCCCAGTCCCCAGTCCCCAGTCCCCAGTCCCCAGTCCCCAGTCCCCAGTCCCCTCACAACACCTCACGTCCTAAAAAAGGTTGCAGCGCTTCTGGTATCCGCACTGTCCCGTCTGGTTGTTGATAGTTTTCTAAAATCGCTGCCATTGTTCGTCCTACCGCCAAGCCAGAACCGTTAAGGGTATGCACAAACTGTGTACCTTTCTTACCCGCCTCTTTGAAGCGAATGTCACCCCGTCGTGCTTGGAAATCCATGATATTAGAACAACTAGAGATTTCGCGATATTTTCTCGAAGAAGGTAGCCAAACCTCCAAATCATAGGTTTTGGCAGAGGCAAATCCCAAATCCCCACTGCATAAATTTATGACTCGATAAGGCAACTGCAACGCCTGTAAAATTGCTTCGACATTCCCCACCAATTTTTCTAGTTCCTCAAAAGAAGTGCTGGGATGGACAAACTTGACTAACTCAACTTTGTTAAATTGATGCAAGCGAATTAATCCCCGCATATCACGCCCATAACTACCAGCCTCACGACGAAAACAAGGGGTATAAGCACAGTAGTAGATGGGTAAGTCTTCCGCAGCGAGAATCTCCTGACGGTAGAGGTTGGTAACGGGAACTTCTGCTGTCGGAATCAGCCATAAGTCATCATCAGCACATTTAAAGCTTTCTTCGGCAAACTTGGGTAACTGACCAGTCGCTGTGAGAGACTCAGTATTAACTAACAGGGGTGGACTAACTTCCACATATCCAGCTTGAGTCTGGAGAGTCAGCATAAACTGAATTAATGCTCTCTCTAAGGCTGCACCAGCTCCTACTAAGGTAACAAAGCGACTTTGGGCAACTTTGACAGCTCGCTCAACATTGAGAATACCCAACTTTTCGCCAATTTCCCAATGGGGGAGAATATTCGGGTTCTGGGGTATGTACTCATCACCCCAGCGACGCACCTCGACGTTTTCCTCTTCATTTTTACCAACGGGTGTGGAGTCGCTGGGCAAATTGGGGAGTGCAAGTACAAGTTTTTCTATTTCGGCTTTGAGGATTTTTTCTTGTGGTTCTAGTTCGCTTAATGTAGCTTTGATGGAGTTCCCCTCATCCCGCAAAGCTTGAATTTCTGGAGATTGAGAGTCAACACCAGATTTAATTTTCTGTCCGACTGTTTTACCGATTTCATTGCTACGGGCTTGGAGTTGGCTACGTGTTCCCTCTAACTCTCGCTGTTGACGATCTAATTGCAATATCGGTTGAATATCGTATTTACCATTACGACTATTCAACAGTTCTTGAACTAATTGTGGATTTTCCCGTATTTGCTTAATATCCAACACAGATTTTTCTCTATACTTTATAGTCTTTTTGCTAATACAGATAACCTATAAGCATTCAGCATATAGCAATTTTGGCTTGCTATGACTGGAAAAACCAAGTTTGTTAGCAAAATCGACCTTAACTGAGTACAAAAATTTAGCCCTGGTATTAATACCACGGCTATAAAAATAACTACAGCATATTGGAAATAAATTAAGTACAAGTTTTCAGAGAAAAGTTTATAAGCTAAAAAACATCTAAATTACATAATCAAATTAAATAAAACTCTTGTGGGGTGGGCATCTTGCCCGCCCTAATTATGCGAATCAATTTGAAAGTTCTGTAACTTCTGTTGTCGAAGTACTTTGAGTCATAATCGCTACAGGGTCGCTGTGACCATTATTACCATTATTGTTAGCAGATGCGATCGTACTTGTAGTCAAGGTCATTTGCTCCTTGTCGTCTTTAGATTGTGTCGGTGAAGGTAGCCAGTATGCAAGTACACTTGATAACCCACCCCAGTAAAGTGCAATATTCTCTTTATCCCTTGTCAAGCCAATCTGTAATACACATAGCCCCAAGACGATCGCACTAAACAAAACTTGTATACTAAACTTCCACGCTTCTGCATCAAATCTACCTGATTGTCGATTTCCCATAATCTCAAACTTCCAGACAATATCAATAATTTACTCCTGTGTTAGTTTTAACATCATTCATTAGCAGGTTGTTTTTTTTTCATAACTATGCATACTAGGTTGGCTAATTGATCTATAGCCGTAGTTACATAGGCTAGGGACAGTGTTGATTACTCAAAGCCATACTCAGCACTCAGCAGTTTGCTACAGAGAAGAATTTTCTCCCCACTCCCCACTCCCTACTCCCTACGATTAATGCGATTCAGTAACCAAAGTGACGCTACAAGCCCTGCAAAGTGTGCTTGTAGTGTTTGGATGTTTGCCAACACTACAAACATATCCAAACCACTGATAATCGCTTGATTAGCTTGTGGAGAAAATATAAATTGACCTTGAGATAAAGCCCTAAGTGTGAAACTACCTACTATCGCTTGTGCCCCTAAAAGAGTTAATAGTATTCCTACCAAATTTACCCACAACCCTAAACGTAATACTTGCACACTCTCGCTTTTACGGGGGCGGTTGCTGGGATTAGAAGATTGCAATTGGTTGCCAATTCTGGTGTAGCGATAAGCCAAATAAATGCCTGCACCCAATGCCAGGAGTCCACCTATTTCTAATAAAATACCAAAACCCGTTCCTGCATTACTACCAGGCCCACTAGGATTCCGACTAAAAAGGCTGTTCGCTAGCAAAATCACACCAGAAACTACACCTAAGGATAATTGAATCCAAAAGCTAATCCAACCGATGAGGCGAAATGTTTGGGCAATTGCCCGGAGAGTCGAAGAAGACGAAGAGGTGTCAGGGGTTTGCGACATACTGCTCACCAAAGTGCTTGGTGCTTAATAAATTTACCATCACACTTATCAGATTAAATCAGGTATCTCAAGTCCAAAACCTCAGTACTCAATCATTGCTTAAGTGTGTCCACAGGGATTAAAGTTTTAATCTAGACATCTTACTTAGCTGATTTTTCTGGGGTCTGTATTGGCAAAATCACAGGTGAACTAAGTGTTTATTAAGTTTTACAGACAAAAAGGCATTTTACCTGTAAAATTCTTTCGATGCTATTTTATGCTTAAGCAGTTCTAACCAGTTCAGCATCACTAACAGTAAGGCTCTGGCATTGCCACTGTCTCATAGCTCCTCACCGCATTGTATCGAGCTTGGGTACGAAGGAATACAATGCTTTGTGCCTCTAAACTCATAAACCTGTTCCACAACTCAAGGGATGTGGGCAATTATTTAAGTTGATGTTCTGGAAATACAGCCTAGTAACAATATATACTTACTCTTAAGAGTACTTTTGTATACATAACACTCTGGTTGTAGAGTTTACCTAAGGTATTTTTTTAGCCATTCACTAACCATGAAACTTGAGGATATATATCAATTCTTTGAGAATCCTCCGCCAACTTACCTCTGTCAAGAACTAGCAGTGTGTTACATACTGTATGTTTTACTACAAGAAGGTGAATCTTACGGAACTGAGTTGATCCAACGATTAGAAACTGAGTATCCTACCTATAGGCTTTCCGATACCGTGCTGTACAGTGCGATTAAGTTTCTCGAAGACCATAAAGCAATTACTGGATATTGGAAGAAACTCGAAGGGCGAGGACGCCCCAGACGGATGTATCAAATTTCTGTTGAGTGGCAACTGCAATCGCAGGAACTATCTCGTCTTTGGCAAGATTACATCAGCCAAAGGACAAAGTGATGGGATTGGGGATTAGGGATTGGGGATTTAAGAAGAGTTTTTCTTTGTCTTTAGTCCCTAATAACCGATACTAACCAAGGGGCTAGAAAAGTAGGTTCGTAATTCGTAATGACGCTCGAGGACTCGCTACCGCTTCGCTAACGTAATTCGTAATTCAGATATGGTCTGGGTTTCGGGGTTTGAATGTGTTGCCGGATTTTAGAGAATTGGTATTGAACTTCTTTCCCTAGTTCCTAGCCTCTATTCCTTGGTTTCTTTTAAAATGAATAGGTTTCCTCTGTCAAAAAGTAACAATTAGTTATGGATAATGCTGTTCTGCCATCAACGTTGCTGTTAACTTTGTTGTTATTAGTTGGGCTATTTTTCTTCATTCGTGCCTCGACTAAAGACCGCACAGAAACAGTGCAGCTGCAATCTGAGCAAGATGAAGCTATTTTAATGTCTCAATTAAAGGAATATTTTCGTTTGCGCTCTTATCAAGTAGCAGCGGTAGACACAGAACAGAACAAAGTCACTTTTGAAGGTTTTGTTAGACCTAGTTGGTTCTTAGCTGTCTTTTTGTCACTATTAACAGCTGTTGGTCTGGTTTGTCTATCTTTGGTTGTGTCTTTACTTTTTCCCAACCTGAGTAGCGTTTCTTTTCTTATGATACTGCTATCACCTTTGAGCGGTCTATTTTACTGGAAAAAGGCTGGAAGACTTGAGAAAGTGTTGCTCAAATTAGAAGCAATTCAAAGCGAACAACACTCTCCAAGTAAAATTACTGTTATGGCCCATCGAGATGAACTCATTGAGTTACAGAGGGCACTGCCATTAAAGACAATTAGATAGATGATTGTTTTTACGACTATCTTTGAGCCAAAAATTTAAACTTGTGAGCTACTTTTTAAGTAATAGATATTGACATATTCCCCCGTTTAGAAAACGGCGGATTCTGGGGTCAAACAATTATTGCAGGCGTAGCCCGTCTTATATCATCTAACCCGATGGACAATGCCCTGCCCATTAGTTCAATCATACCACCGAATAAATTCGGTTATTCGCTTATATCCCCATGAATGACGCTTTCTTTACGCATCACGACTCGCAAGGAGCAAGAAATAATTGCTGGTGCTTTAATGTTTAGTTTTCCCCACGATTTATGTCGTAGGGAAAAATTGTGGATGTTCTGACAGAGTTGCATTTACCAATCTATCCAGAGCAGAACGCAACTTCACTGGCGTACCTGGATGTGCTTGGCTCTTTTTTTACTCCCTTCTGCATCATTAGACTAGCAACCATCTCATATAGCCTTGTGTGGTTTGAGATTAGTTGATTTTCCAATTGCTTTGGACTAGCCTTGCTGGCAAATTCAGTTACAAGCTAAAAAAAAAAAGAAAATTTTGCATAAACTGATCAGTTTTGCCAGTTAATGATTATCAGAAGGTACTTCTATTGCGTGAGATGATCACTCGTGGATCACCTACTGGCCACAGCAAGAGGTTCTTGACCTACAGGGCCTTCTAAAGTCCGCAGGCTGGGAAATAAGAAATGGTTTTCCTCTACATATTGGGCACCGAATAGACCTTTTTCTGCCCAGAAATAACGGTCTGTGGTGTGTTCATTGCGCTTTACGAGTAGCAATGCTGGTGGCGAAATCCCCTCAGCTTGAATAAATTTCCTCGCTGCTGTCACAGGTTTGTCTTCGCCGCTTTCGATGCTATATTGAGGCACATGTTCGAGAATCCGCCGCCCTTCTTGGCGACGACGACTTTTCCGCTTCCGTCTCCTTGCCAACTTCTTTTCCTCCTCTTTCAAGCTATAGATTGTAGTGATAGCTACAAAATCCGTCGTAATTATAGAAGTTCTAATTCAAAATATCAACAGTTTTTAACCATTTGATACAAGAAAAATAAAACCTTTGCAAATAAATCAGTCAAAAGTAGCTAAGAGCATCATCCTTTGGTACAAAACATGACTATAAAGATTTTAGTCATGCTTTACTAACATAGATAATGGTGATGATCCCCTAACACAAACTCTCAGCTAGAAAATTTAGTTAAGCTTGATCAAATGAGTGGTTAAGACACTCAGCTTCCTCTCAAATCATCCTGCAAAATCTGTAATTCTGAGCAAGAGCCGCAAAATGTTAATGTCTGCCAGTTCTGATTTTCTTGCTCTGTGCCGAGAGCAAATAGCACTACTAACCCAAGGGTTAGGAGCATCTTTGAGTATTGTGTATCTCACGCAGGAATTGGTAGAAGCTTCTACAGGAGAGGCAAAACTGATACCTGTGGTAGTTTATCCAGAGACAGCTATATTGGTGCAAGGGGAGGAAACTGCCCAGGCCACAACACGCAAGCAACTTAAATTTACGAATATTTTGGCGTTACCTAATTATCAAGAAAAATTGTTGCAGCCTGGGTTAGGATTTGAGCAATCATCACAGGATTCTAGTACTCCAGATGCGGCTGCACCTGATTTCAAAGAAGAATACCTATTGAGTGGCAACCAAATTGTTTTACCTATCGTGTATGAGGGTGTGATGATGGGGTTGCTAGTGACAAGTAGGGAAGACCGAGCCTGGAACGATCGCGAGCAGAGTGAAATTCAAAAAATAGCACAAACGATCGCCATCGCTTGTATCTTAGATCAGCGTCGAGCATGGTTGCAACAGCAGTTACATCAGCAACAAGTTCTGCAAGAACAGCAGCGAGATTTATTAGATAATTTATTGCATCAGTTTCGCAATCCGTTGACAGCGATCCGCACCTTTGGTAAACTCCTCCTGAAGCGATTGCGCTCAGCAGACCCCAACCGCGATGTCGCTACTAGCATTGTGCGGGAAAGCGATCGCCTCCAAGAATTACTGCAACAATTTGATCAAGTTCTTGACTGGAAAGATCCAGATTTAGCACCTTTGCGACTCCCAGAAAACGAAGTATTTGTAGAAGCAACTGTGCAAACAGAATCAAAGCCAGCATTGTTATTACCTGGAACAGGAGAAAAAGTAACCAATTGTGCTTTAACTGATTTATTAGCACCATTATTAGTTTCAGCAAAAGCCATAGCACAAGAGCGAAATATCCGATTGGTTACAGAAATACCACCGAAATTGCCATTAGTACGTGCCAATGTCAAAGCCTTACAAGAAGTACTAAATAATATCATTGATAATGCACTGAAATATACTCCAACAGGTGGCAAGATATCTATCCAAGTTGGACAAGAAAAACCACACTTTCAAGGAATTGCTATTAGTGATAATGGGCCTGGCATTCCACCAGAAGATTTGGAACATCTTGGTGAACGGCATTATCGCGGTGTACAAGCACAAACAAAAATTCCGGGCACAGGTTTGGGATTAGCTATCGCTAAACAATTAATCGAGCAAATGCAAGGGAAAATTGAAGTTTTCAGCCCAGCAATTAACTCCAATATCACCTCACCCAAATCACCAGGAACTACATTTATTATTTGGTTGCCAAAAGTAGATAATTTTTAAGAAAGACTATAGGCTAGAGAATCTCCATAATTTAACATAGGAGGTTTAATATTATTTAAACAAAAATATAGCACCGTATTTTTACGGTTAGCTATGCATACTGATTTATAGCAATATGAAGCTTGCATAAAGCTTTTGGAGGTTTCACCATGCTGAGATTTATCCGCTTGTGGAACTCAATTTATCGTTGGCGTCACTTGCTGGGGCACTGCTTTTTCATTGTCAGCATCTTTGTGGTTTTAATTGTTGATCTAGGGAAAATAGATTGGATCGTTTTGACGATGATGCTGTTGCTTGGCTTTGTGATCTGGCGAAATGCCCACTTGTTCAGTCAGCTGGAATGGATTTACCAACAGGCAAAAAAAAAGCTAATGGAGTCAGAATATCAGTTTCATCAAGTGTTTGAACAAGCGCCTTTTGTGATGCAGCTTTATGCAAACGATGGTACTCTACTGCAAACAAACCAAGTGTGGGAAGAAGTTTGGGGTGATTCTCGTAATGTCTTAAAAGGCTATAACGTTTTGCAGGACGCACAAATTGCTAGCCTTGGACATTTGCCCTATCTCAAACGAGTATTTGCGGGAGAAACTGTCACCTTCCCCCCGTTATTTTATAACCCTGCGCTTAATGGTCATCAAGGGCGTTCTCGATGGTTGGAGGGGTCTGCTTACCCGATTAAAAATGATACAGGTAAAGTAGATAAAGTTGTATTAGTGACGAAAGACATTACAGATTACAAGCAAGCAGAAGTCGCACTACAACTGAGTCAAGAACAATTACATTATGCCAACAAAGCACTAGAAACTAGAGTTGCAGAACGAACAGCAGAACTGGCCCAGGCGAATATACTGCTACAAAATGCTCAAGAGCGTTGGCAATTGGTTATTCAGGGAAGCCAGGACGGGATTTGGGACTGGAACATCGTTACAGGAAAAACGTTGCGATCGCATCAGTGTAGCAAGCTTTTAGGGTACGAACCCAACGAAATCAGCAATAGTAATCAACAGTGGATGAACCGTATCCATCCAGACGATATAGATCGGGTCAAATTAATCAATTTGGCTTACTTAACACAAAAAATCCCGAACTATGCTACAGAATACCGCTATAGATGTAAAGATGGCAGCTACCGATGGTTTCAGTCAAAAGCCAAAGCGGTTTGGGATGAGCAGGGGAATCCGCAGCGGATGGTAGGTTCGATGCGGGATATTACCGCTCAAAAGCAAATTGAGATTGCTTTACAAGAAAGCGAAGAGCGGTTGCAACTAGCATTTGAAGCGTCTGGAGACGGGTTGTGGGACTGGAATATTGTTACAGGTGAAGTTTATTTTAGTCCCCAATGGCTAGAAATGCTGGGATACAGTGTTGGTGAGCTTCCTGGTGAGGTTAGTACTTGGGAGCGGTTAATTCATCCAGAGGATCAGCCTTGGGTGATGGAACGATTGAATGCCTATTTGCAAGATCGTTTCCAGCCTTACGATTTTGACTATCGAGTTTTGACTAAATCGGGTGAATGGAAATGGATTAGTAATTATGGCAAGGTTGTTGCTTGTGATCAGCAGGGTAAGCCGATCCGGATGACAGGAACTCACAAGGATATTAGCGATCGCAAACAAGCAGAAGAAGCACTCCAGGAGCGATCGCAACACCTAGCAACTGTCATCGCCGCCCAACAAGAAATTACTAAAAATGGTCTCGATTTAACTCAGGTGATGTCCTTGATTGTTGATCGCGCCCAACAGTTAACTCATGCCGATGGGGCTGTAATTGCCATGGTAGAAGGCAAACAACTAGTATACCATGCGGCCAGTGGCATCGCTGCTACCCGTGTAGGATTAAGCTTCCCAGTCACCACGAGTTTGTGTGGACGATGTGTTGAGACAGGAGAAATTTTAGGCTGTGAAGATACAGCAACCGACCCACGAGTTGACATCACCGCTTGTCAAAGTATTGGTGTTCGGTCACTAGTTGCTATCCCGCTATTTCAACAAGAGAAATGCGTTGGTGTTCTCAAAATCCTCTCAAGCACTAATCACGCCTTCACAGAACAGAGTATCCAGACGCTACAACTGATTGCAGGTTTTTTGACCGACACCATTCTTATAGCTTCCGAGTTTCAAGCTAAAAACAAGTTATTGACTGCTTTAGAACGAAGCGAGACGCGATATCGGTCTGTAATTGCAGCCATGGCAGAAGGTGTAGTCTTGCAGGACGCACATGGGGCGATTTGTGCCAGCAACGCCAGTGCAGAAGAAATTTTAGGCTTGTCATTAGACCAAATGATGGGACGCACATCGATAGATTCCCTTTGGCGGACGATTCACGAAGATGGTTCCCCCTTCCTGGGAGAGCAACACCCTGCAATGGTGACATTGCGGACAGGTGAACCTTGTCAAAATGTGATCATGGGAGTTCATAAACCACAAGGTAGCATGGCGTGGATTTCGATTAATACTCAACCACTGGTTCATCCAGGTGAAATAACTCCCTATGCAGTGGTGACATCTTTCTCTGATATCACTGATCGCCAGCAAGCTGAGGAGGAAATTCTTTTGCTGCAAAAACTCGCGTTGGAAATTGGAGAGTCCTCAGATTTCAACTCGGCATTAGGGCAAGTTTTACGCTCAATTTGTCAAACATCAAATTGGCAGTATGGGGAAGCCTGGATTCCTTGTCAGCAAAGCAATGTCTTAAAATGTAATCCCGCTTTTTACATCAATGTCAATAGGAATATCGAGCATTTATTCCATTTGCTAGCATTTAGATCAGCAACCGAAGCATTAGAATTTTCATTGGGAACGGGATTGCCTGGAAGAGTTTGGGCGTCGCAGCAACCAGAGTGGCAAGAGGATGTTTCCCAACAATCAGAGCAAGTTTTTCTCCGTTGCCAGAGTGCTGGTGAAAACTTCATTAAAACTGGATTGGGAATTCCAGTCATAGCTAATGGTCAGGTACTCGCGGTACTTGTATTTTTTAAATTTGAGGTAGTCGCTGAAAACAAACGGATGGTCAAGAACCTGATGGTGATTGCTGCTCAGTTAAGTTTAGTGCTGAAACGTAAACAAGTAGAAGCCGCACTTCAGGAAAGTGAAGCACGTTTCCAAGCCTTTATGAACCACAATCCGGTTGTTGCGTTTATGAAGGATGAAGCCGGGCGCTACGTTTATGCTAATCAATCACTGGAGCGTATTTTTAACGTTAACTATGCTGATTTGTTGGGGAAGACAGATTTCGATTGGCTACCGGAAGAGATAGCAAGACAGTTAAGTGAAAATGACGCTACTGTTTTGGCAACAGGACAAGTTATGGAAGTTATTGAAACTGTTCCCACGCCGGATGGTATTCTTTATTACTGGTTGGTTTTTAAGTTCCCCTTTCAAGATGCAGCGGGGGCTAAGTATGTCGGTGGTGTAGCTGTTGATATTACAGAGCGCAAGCGCATGGAAGAAGCGCTTTTTCAGGAAAAAGAATTAGCTCAAGTGACGTTACACTCGATTGGTGATGCAGTAATTACCACAGATGCAATAGGCAAAATTGAATACTTCAACCCGATCGCAGAAAATTTAACCGGCTGGAGTCAACAGGAGGTACGAGGATTACCGTTGGTTGAGGTATTTAAAATTGTTAACGAAAACACACGAGAACCTGTAGAAAACCCTGTAGAAAAAGCATTACAGCAAGGTCAAATTGTTGAGCTTGCCAACCACACAATCTTGATTACTCGTAGCGGTGATGAGACGGCGATTGAGGATTCTGCCTCACCCATACGCGATCGCAACGGACAAATGATTGGTGCAGTCATGGTGTTTCATGATGTCACTCAGAATCGGACTCTTTCACGTCAACTATCTTGGCAAGCCAGCCATGATGCTTTGACCGAATTGCCCAACCGTCGTGAGTTTGAGCAACGACTCGCACAAGCTTTGAGTTTTGCCAAGTCAGACAATCAAGTCCATGCCCTATGTTACTTGGATCTTGATCGCTTTAAGATTATCAATGATACCTGCGGTCATACGGCTGGAGACGAATTATTACGCCAAATCACTACTTTATTACAAAAGCAAATTCGTAAAAGCGATACACTAGCAAGGCTGGGAGGCGATGAATTTGGCGTGTTACTCAATCAATGTACACTAGAGCAAGCTTTATGGGTTGCCAATAAACTGCGTGAATGTGTTCAGGAGTTCCGGTTTGTTTGGCAAGAGCAAATCTTCTCAATTGGAGTCAGTATTGGCTTAGTGAGTATTGATGCTGACACTGAAAACCTGACAGAAATTATTAGTGCCGCTGATGCAGCTTGCTATACTGCCAAAAACCGGGGGCGCAATCGGGTATATGTCGTCCGGACTGATGATCAAGAGTTAATGCAACAGCGTGGTGAAATGCAATGGGTTAACCGCATTGCTCAAGCTTTGGAGGGCGATCAATTTTGTCTCTATGCTCAACCCATTGCTAGTATTAACCCAACTGCCCACAATGGTGAACATTATGAAGTGTTGTTGCGTCTGCGGGATGAGCAAGGAAACCTAGTGTCACCAATGACGTTTATTCCGGCAGCGGAACGCTACAACTTGATGCACTTGATTGATCGTTGGGTAATTCGTAGCCTTTTCAAGGATTGGTCAAAGGTGGTCAACAATGAAGAAAGTATCTACGCGATTAATCTATCTGGCTCTAGCATCAACGATGATCAGTTTATCGAGTTTTTATATGAGCAGTTTGCCTCACACCCAATCGCACCTCAACGCATTTGCTTTGAGATTACTGAGACAGTGGCGATTGCTAATCTCACAAAAGCCAGTCAATTTATTCAGGAACTGCAAACTCTCGGTTGTCGTTTCGCGTTGGATGATTTTGGGGCAGGGATGTCATCGTTTGCTTACCTCAAGTCTCTACCAGTGGACTACTTAAAAATCGACGGTGGGTTTATCCGCAATATTGTTGATAATTCTGTGGATGATGCGATCGTTGCAGCAATTACATATATTGGCAATGTTATGGGCATTCGGACGATCGCAGAATTCGTGGAGAATAAAGCTATTTTAGAGCGAATTACAGCACTAGGAATTGATTACGCACAAGGCTATGGAATTGCAGAACCACGTCCGTTGATAGCTAGTGTTGACTGAAATTACCGAACTAATAAGTCTCATAAAATTAAGCGATCGCCACTACAAATATACTGAGCGATCGCTAATTCAGATATGATTAAAATCACGACTTAACAAAGCAGTAATTTTAATAGCGGTATGAGTATAGTGTTAAGTCAGAGTCGAGTGTAAGTCTCAAATCTTGTTCAGGTCTGATCACAAAAACATCAGCTTCTTTTTTGCGTAACAACACACTTGCTAAAGCACCCGCAGCAGCACCACCAAGAGGTTCTAATAATTCAATTTTGCGGTTGCCCGTAATTAAGGAAATGACAGTAGCAGCACCTGCACCAATCGCTGCATCAGTTAATATATTGCCAGTATCGGCTCCTTTAGAAATTCTTTCAGTTCTAGTATATGTCCGAGAACTTGCATTAATCTGCTGACGCCGATTAGAAGAAAATACTAGTTCTCTGGCTACGAATCGCACACCTTTTCTAGTGTTGCTATCTCTATCTGTGGAATAGTCTCTATCTGTGGGATAATCTCTATCTCTCGAATAATCTCTATCTAGATTTACAGATTCTAACCTACCAACCACCTGAGTTCCAGCAGGTATTAATACATTTCTATTTCTGTCGATAATGTCATTGGCAATCCTTAGTGTCAGGTCTGCGCTTTCCCCAGGAGAAACGACAACTTTTTCTTTCTCGTAGGTGACAGGAAAAGCAACTCCAGAAGGAATGGTAATGTTTCTATTATATTGTTGCCCAATCCTGTTATTGTATTGTGCGTTAGCAGGAGCAAAGGTAAATAGAGGAGCAACTACACTTGTGGTAATTGCCGTTGCCATGATTGCGGCAGTTCCAGATTTCCAGCGATGAATGCGAAGCATAGGACGGTTTGGGTTTGGATTTATGATGTAGCTAATGACGCGGGTTGACTGAGATAGTTTCTGAAATTCATCAAACCTGTCTATCTTATATTTTATATCCTTGATAAAAACATCAGCTACCCGACTTTCTCACTTTCAAACTGCTATTGAGAATTACCAACTTTTGGGATTGAACTCTCAATTAGCTAGTGTTCATCTTATTACATCAAATTTATAGCAAAAAGCTAGATATCGTCACCAAGATGTAGAAACTCAAATTTTCGGAACATAAATATTTCAATTAATAGCCAATTTTTTTTATCAATTTTATTGATTTGTTTAATAAGATTCGCATTTCCGCAACTGAAGCGTTTTGTATGATAAATATCATATACATTTTAGTAGCATAAAATATGCATTTATGTTCAATTTTACCTTTTGAAACTATATTAATAATTTCCTTTTTCCATAAAATGAAGATAGTTCCAATTTCAGAGGACATCAAAAAATGGCAGTTGAGAATTTTCAATTAGATGAATTAGAAGAAATAGTAGACCTATCTGATGAGCAACAAAAAGCGATTATTGGTGGGGCAGCACAGTGTACATATAAAGGACAAACCTCCTCAGAAGGTTCTAGAGTCACGATGGATGATGGCGTTACACGTACTTGCTTATCTAATGGTACGTGGGGTTAAAATACTCTCTTTGCCAGAATCATCTTTCTTTTGTCGCTTTGGCAGAGAATAATCTCTAGCCCTTGTTATTAGGCGCTTTCGCAACCGAAAAATTGATAAAACACGCATTAGTTATATATGTAGATGTAAAGCGGTTTGTTATCAGATATCGCCTAATACATAATTATCTTTGAGGATATTTTTCCAAAGTGACAAGGATACTCTTAAATGCTGATTAATAGTTTTAATAGGTATATTGTCAATCACAAGGAAGCAAATTTCAATGGAAAATCATTCAAAAAAATATAGTCGTCAGGCTGAAATTGATAACTTAATTCAAAATGCTGTAAGTCAAGCAGTGGTACGACGATACCAATTTTTGAACTTAGAAAATGATCTATCGACTTTATCTGATGAGGAAGTAACAAGAATTATCGGTGGACAAAGTAACATCTTGGGCAGTGCAACAACAGTTGGCCGAATTCCTAATAATTTGTTCTAATCACTGTACGTTCGCTCATTTTTGAAGGGTAAGAGGAATTAATGCCTGATTGTCGAAGGAAAAAACCTTATTCGAGGATCTGATTGTAGTGATGCCATATAATACATGGAGAAAGAAATCGAGCTAGGAAAAGGTAAGGGTAGCCAGAAGGAAGTGCTTGACTTATCAGACAAAACCGCATCAGCGATCGCTAGTTGGATAAAAGACTAAAATTAAACTAAACCTCTTGTCTAATTGGTAGAAAAAGGCTAAATAAGGTCTATGACCATAACTACCTATAAGTGGACAATTGAACGCTATCACCAAGCAATAGAAGCAGGTATTTTTGACGACCAGCCGATTGAACTATTGCGCGGCGATCTTATTGTTATGCCCCCAGAAAGAGAACCTCACGCATACTACAACACAGAAGCCGCTGATTATCTCCGCATATTGCTCGGTGAACGGGTAAAAATCCGCGATGCCAAACCTATCACCCTGCCAAACGACTCAGAACCTGCCCCCGATATTGCCATTGTCAAACCTTTAGGTGAGGTTTACCTACAACACCATCCTTACCCTGAAGATATTTTCTGGATTATCGAATTCTCCAAAGCCACCCTCAGCAAAGATTTAGGTAAGAAAAAAGAAATCTACGCGGAGGTTGGCATTACTGAATACTGGGTTGTTAACCTGAAGACTTCGCAATTGCAAGTCTTTCGTGATTTGAAAAATGGACAATACACAACTGAACTGAGACTAACCACAGGTACTATTTCACCCCTAGCCTTTCCTGATATATCCGTCCAAGTTGAACGCCTCATAGGTGTAGCGAAAAGACAGAAGTAATCAAACTATGCATACATAAATAATGAGGGCATTAGCTAGTTGCCAATACCCTCAAAGAAACCTATAAGTTTAAGTTATGTTTTAGGCGATCGCAGCTGCAAGTGACTCATTGGCTGCTTGCTTCAACAATTCTGCCTTATCGATTTGTTCCCAAGGCAAATCTAGATCAGCTCGACCAAAGTGACCGTAAGCTGCGACGTCCTGATAAAAACGTCCGCCTCGTTCGCTTGGCAGGTTGCGTAAATTGAAGGTATGGATAATCCCAGCTGGACGCAGTTCAAAGTGCTGCTTGACTAATTCCAGCAGAGTGTCATCATCCAGTTTGCCAGTACCAAAGGTATCCAACAAAATACTCACCGGTCGCGCTACACCAATGGCATAACTTAACTGAACTTCGCACTTATCAGCCAACCCAGCAGCAACAATATTTTTCGCTACATAGCGGGCTGCATAAGCGGCGGAACGGTCTACTTTAGTGGGGTCTTTACCAGAGAAAGCGCCACCACCATGACGTGAATAACCACCATAGGTGTCAACAATGATTTTCCGTCCCGTGAGACCAGAATCACCTTGGGGGCCACCAACAACAAATTTACCGGTCGGATTGACCAAAAAGCGCGTCTGTTGGTCTGGCTTAATATCGAGGTCGCCAAAAATCGGTTCGACTACTGCGGCCCAGAGATCTTCTTTAATCTTGGCTTGCACTGCGGCTTCATCTGTAATTTCACCGATGCTAGCTGTATGCTGAGTGGAAACTAAGATGGTATCGATACCTACAGGACGACCATCTTCGTATGCCACTGTGACTTGGGTTTTGCCGTCGGGCCGTAGGTATGGCAACTCGCCTGTTTTGCGGACTGCTGCCAATCTGCGAGCAATACGGTGAGCTAGACTGATAGGTAAGGGCATCAATTCTGGTGTTTCGTTGCTGGCAAAGCCAAACATGATACCTTGATCGCCTGCACCAATCTTATCAAATAGTTCATCACTGTCTTGCTGACGGGTTTCTTGGGCGACGTTAACACCTTGAGCAATATCAGGCGATTGTTCGTCCAAAGCCACTAAAACGCTGGTGCTATTAGCAGAAAAGCCATTATCGGCATCAGTATAGCCAATTTCAGCAATTTTCTTCCGGGCGAGATTTACATAGTTAACGTTGGCTTTAGTAGTAATTTCGCCTGTAATCAATACCAATCCAGTATTAACTACTACTTCAGCAGCGACACGGCTAGCTGGGTCTTGTGTGAGTAGGGCATCGATAATCGTATCAGAAATCTGATCGCAGATTTTATCTGGATGACCCTCAGTAACAGACTCGGAGGTAAATAAATATCGACGAGACAAAGGAAATTCCTCCTTACGAGTTTTTTGGCTGACTAAATGTTGGTATTCAGTTCAGCTAAAATTTCTGGAATCATAACAATATTGACATATTCAGTAGTTAGTGTGTTCTAAATTTAAGAAAAACAAGAATTAAGGCTAAGTAAAGCCATTGATAAAAAAAAGGGGGACACTTTTGGATGTCCCCACAGGCTTTGACACAAACACTGCTGTTTTAAACTTGAACTGCTAACTTTGCTTCCTTTGCTGTTACTCGCTCATAAGCAGCTCGCATTTTTAAACCTGTAAGCACTTGGAATAAACCAGTTCCATTATTGGAACCAGGATACTCGCGGTGCTGGAGTAATAAGTGAGTCATCTCACCTTGGAATTTGGTGGATGTATTGCTCAAATGAGTTTCAATGTAAATTACTTCTTCCAAGTTATCGAATTGACCATCTACTTCCAATACGGTAACATAGCGTCCATAGTAGACGTCTGAACCATAATAGAGTTGCATTCCAGGATAAGAACAAGTCAGCTTGCGTCCACAAGGAGTCCACTGAATTGTTGACCCTTCATCAAACAGGTAGACTGGCTCAAAACCTTCTTTGCCTTCCCGCTGGAGCATACGTACCCGCAAAACTTTCCGGTCTTTGTCGTCTTTGATTAAGTTAGTGGGCAATACTTGGAGAACTACATCAGCAAATTCTCTCTGTGGTTCGATGTATTTAGTAAAATCAGGTTTGCGTGAGTTGATTTGAGCTAAAACATCTTCGTAGCGATGACCACGTTCAGCCATGTCTCGCTGGATTTTCCAAGCAATTTTGACTTCATCGCTAATGTCGAAATAGACGCTGAAATCGATCAGCGATCGCACCCGCTCATCATATAAAGGATGCAGCCCTTCAATCACTATAATGTGATTTGGCTCAATCCTTTCTGGCGGATCAATCAAGCCGGTTTCGTGGTTATAAATCGGCTTATCAATTGCTTGACCATTTTTGAGCGCTTTGATTTGCTCATACATCAAGTCAAAATTGTTTGCCCTAGGATCAAGTGCAGTGATTCCTGTTTCTTTGCGCTGTTTACGATCTAATGAATGATAATCATCCAAACAGATGACTGTCATTAATTCTTCACCAAACAAATCTATCAAACGACGCAAAAACGTAGATTTACCGCACCCGGAGTCTCCGGCTACTCCAATCAGTACCACGCGTTCCGGCTTACTTGTCATAAATCTCCTCTGAATGCTAAAGATGTGTCAATGTGTCAATCAATAATTTTTCACACAGCAGATTTTGAAGCTAGGAGTTTACCCCTCTGGTTTATCCTGCGTTCTTGCTATCCAGTACATACATGAAATACTCAACAAGTGGCAACAAACGTAATATTCGTTACTCGTTAGCTCAATCAAAATTTGAGTACTGGTAAGTATTTAATCCTAGTGGTATATTTGATCTTAACAGAAGGCGCTACTCCATACAAGATTTACTGTCAAGACGAATCTAGCGATTCACCAAATTATCTTCAGGATTTAGTTGTTGATTTTCTCAAAGTGAAAATTATTACCCGTAAATGATGTGTAATGATTTAGCTATTTTTTTGTATCTCTATTACTTAAGTTTATCGGGTATGGTTCTATCTGGCAGCGATTTCGAGAAAATTTCTAATTCTAATTGCTTTCAACTTCGATTAGTAAAAGTGTTTAATTGCTCTGTAACCCAATATTCCAGCAGGTTTTATTGCTGTTAGGAGTTCCCTGCCCGTTGGAGCAACCTTTCGCACACAAGGGCTTGGTCATGCAATTTTTGGATATACTTAGGTACCAGCACGAAGCTGATAGGAAGGCACTCATAGAGGTTGACATATTTTTCACATCAAGTAAAACTGATTTATAGTTGCTTATATCGCTTTCCTCATATAGTAGTGTTAATAGCTGAAATTACCTTGGTTGAAGAATTAATCGCAACTAGGGTTAAAGATATAGCTAAGAACATTCTGGGAGAAAAAGACAGTTGGGAATAAAACCAATCGGAAAGTTTGTTTCCGATGCTGGCATACCCCAGTGTGAACGCTCAGCAAAAGCAATCGTTAAGGTAGCTTTTAGAGTCAAACTGAATGGTAGCTTTTACCAATCAAAACCGACCACCTAACCATGTCTGCCATTGCAATTTGCTTGTTGAGTAGCAGCAGCTATCTACCAAATGGAAGTAGCAGTTCACGAAAAAAAGATTAAATTGACTCACTATTAACATTCTCCAAAAGACTTATCCTTTACCTTAGAAGGTGAACAGGTGTGTTTTTTGCAATGCCTACGTGGCTTTGGTGAGTGTGCTTAGCAAGGCATAATTTTTGATGATGCCGTTTTCCCACAGAGCCAGTTTTGTGCAACCAAAATTCGGTAAACTAAAGCTGGCGCGTGATAGGATTGTTTTTTTTTGAGAAACGGTTAAGTAAGTATCGGAGTGGTAGAACGAATGTACAATCAAGGTGCTGTTGAGGGTGCTGCCAACACAGAATTAGGTAGCCGCGTCTTCGTTTACGAAGTGGTGGGTCTGCGTCAGAACGAAGAAACTAATCAAACAAACTACCCAATTCGCCAAAGTGGCAGTGTGTTCATCAGAGTGCCTTACAACCGCATGAATCAAGAAATGCGACGTATCACTCGCTTAGGCGGCAAAATTGTTAGCATCCAGCCCATTAATGCTCTAGAGCAAGTCAATGGTAAAGCCACACCTGTAAGTGCTAACAGTGAAGTGAAAGGCTTCGCTAAATCACAAGCTGAACAACAGCCCGAGAACAAGGACAAAAAAGGCAACACCATGACTCAAGCGAAAGCCAAAAAAGACGCCCACGGTGACGTTCCTGTCAACACTTATCGCCCTAATGCTCCATTTATTGGTAAGTGTATATCAAATGAGCCATTAGTCAAAGAAGACGGGATTGGTATTGTTCAACACATCAAATTTGACCTGACTGGCAGCAATTTGAAGTATATAGAAGGTCAAAGTATTGGTATTATCCCGCCAGGTGTGGACAAGAACGGCAAGCCTGAAAAACTCAGACTCTACTCGATCGCTTCAACTCGTCATGGCGATGATGTAGATGATAAAACTGTATCACTGTGCGTCCGTCAATTAGAGTATAAGCACCCAGAAAGCGGCGAAACAGTCTACGGTGTTTGCTCTACCCACCTGTGTTTCCTCGAACCTGGGGCAGACGTAAAAATTACAGGCCCTGTGGGTAAAGAAATGTTATTACCCCAAGACCCTGATGCCAAAGTCATTATGATGGCAACTGGTACAGGTATTGCCCCAATGCGGGCTTATCTGTGGCGGATGTTTAAAGATAACGAAAGAGCCGCTAACCCAGAATACCAATTTAAGGGGTTTTCTTGGTTGATATTTGGCGTACCTACAACTCCCAATATTCTATATAAGGAAGAACTGGAAGAAATTCAGCAGAAATATCCTGATAACTTCCGCCTCACCTACGCCATCAGCCGCGAACAGAAAAACCCCCAAGGTGGTAGGATGTACATCCAAGACCGTGTAGCAGAACATGCAGACGAACTGTGGAAATTGATCAAACAAGAAAAAACCCACACCTACATTTGCGGTTTACGCGGTATGGAAGATGGCATTGATGCAGCATTGACAGCTGCTGCTGCCAAGGAAGGGGTAACTTGGAGTGATTACCAAAAAGAACTCAAGAAAGCTGGCCGTTGGCATGTAGAAACATACTAAATTGGTCATTGGTCATTGGTTGTTGAACAAATGACAAAGGACAACTGACAAAAGATAATTAGTAGGTAGGGCAAACGCTCTACCTACAATTGTTATTGGTGAAATTGGGTGCAAAAGTTGTGGGTGTAAAGCTGGGAATATTAGGATTAGGAACTGTCGGGACAGGTACGGTACAACTATTACAGGATCAAGTTGGACGCCACCCGTTATTAAAGGAAATAGAAGTCCATCGGGTGGGAGTGCGATCGCTTGATAAACCCCGTGCTGTAGAATTATCTCATGGTGTCATCACTACAGATTTAACTGCTATTGTCAATGACCCAGAGATAGATATAGTTGTGGAAGTAATGGGAGGATTAGAACCAGCGCGATCGCTAATTCTGCAAGCCATTGCAGCTGGTAAGCATATAGTAACTGCTAATAAAGCAGCGATCGCTCGTTTTGGACATGAGATTTTCACAGCCGCCAATCAAGCCGGGGTGTATGTGATGCTAGAAGCCGCCGTTGGTGGCGGTATTCCCGTAATTCAACCCCTGAAACAGTCATTAAGTGTGAATCGCATTCACACCGTTACTGGCATCGTTAACGGTACAACTAACTACATCCTCACACGGATGCAAACAGAAGGTAGTAACTTCGATGATGTGTTGGCTGATGCCCAACGCTTGGGTTATGCAGAGGCTGACCCCACCGCCGACGTTGATGGTTTCGACGCAGCAGATAAAATTGCCATCCTCGCCTCCTTGGGTTTTGGTGGACGCATCCACTTACAAGATGTCTATTGTGAAGGAATTAGGCAAGTCAGCAAAACAGATATTGCCTATGCCGAAAAACTGGGATTTGTGATTAAATTATTAGCGATCGCTAAACAACACACTCCCTCAGAAGAGGACACGGGGACACAGGGACGCGGGGACGCGGAGAATGTCACCACGTCCCCGCGTCTCCCCATCTTTGCGTCTCCTCCATCCCCCCTCTCCGTTCGAGTCCATCCCACCCTTGTCCCACAAGCACATCCCCTAGCCAGCATTAACGGCGTTTATAATGCCATCCTGGTTGAAGGGGAACCCATCGGACAAGTAATGTTTTTTGGCCCTGGTGCTGGTGCTGGTGCAACCGCCAGTGCTGTATCATCGGATATCTTGAGTTTAGTTGCTGCCCTCAAAACCAATACAGCAATTCCAAATCCCCTATTAGCCTGTGGACATCAAGATTATTGTCAAATTGCGCCAATGGCAGAACTCGTCACTCGGTTTTATGCTCGTTTCCTGACAAAAGACCAACCCGGAGTCATCGGTAAACTGGGTACTTGTTTCGGTAACTATGGCGTTAGCTTAGAGTCAATTGTTCAAACTGGCTTTCAAAGAGAATTGGCAGAAATTGTAGTTGTCACCCATGATGTCAAAGAAGGCAACTTTCGCCAAGCCCTAGCAGAAATTCAGACTTTGGAAGCAATAGATAGTATTCCTAGCTTGCTGCGGGTACTGTGAATCAGGGACTTACAATTAAATAATTCGTAATGACGCTCCTTCGGACGCTCGTACCTCGCTCTAAGCGAAGCTATGCCGTAGGCTTTACGCTACCGCTGCGCTAACGTAATTCGTAATTCGTAATTAAGTTTTGTAATGGGGATTTCACCCCAACACAAAACTTGTCGGTTACAGAACCGGGGGACTTAAACCCACGGAACTTGTTAAAAAAAAATCTTATCGCTTTTATGGCAGGGGGCAGGGGAGGAAAAATCGTTTTGATGGGCGTGAAATTGGATAATTTAATTTTTGGAATTCCCTAACCCAATCCATTTTGCATACAAGTAGTAATAATGGTTCAAACCGTAGGAATTACTAAAGCAATTACTAACTTGAACGAAGCACACGAAAAGTTCAAGCTTAGTCAAACTGCTGACCAAGAATTTTTTACAGAATGGTTTGAGGATTTACCCAAACTTACCACTAGTGAAAAAGAATCACTCAATAAGCTAAAAAATCGCTATTTATATTACGCAAGCGATGGTGCAATCACTGAAGGCACAGTTAACGTGATTATCTTGTCTCCCCTACTGGAATTGATGGGGCTATGCGATCCTCCTTTTAAAATTCGTAGTGAGCAATTGGTAAAAGTTGAAATTGATACTAAAGGCGATGAAGAGACTGTATTAGAAGGCTTTATTGATACTTTAGTGGTGCAAAATCGACTTTGGATAGTATTAATTGAATCGAAACGTTATGGTTTTAGTGTCATGCAGGCTTTGCCACAAACGTTGGCCTATATGATGTCGAACCCTAACAGAGAAATACCTGTTTTTGGGATGATAACGACTGGGGAAGATTATGTTTTTGTCAAGTTAAACCAGCAGATGCGTCAGTATGCTTTATCAAATAAATTTACTCTTTCCAACCCTCAAAAAAACGAGCTTTACGAAGTGATGCAAGTGATGAAGCAAATTGTAACTATTCTTAGGTAAGAAGAACTAGGAATTGGGGATTGAGTAATAAAAATGCATCACAGCTAAAAACTCTGTTACATAACTCAATATTAGTAAAATTTTTTCTCAAAACTAGTGGTATAAAATAGTCACTTATGGCTCAATTTTGTTGAAGTACTAACATTACTACTACCAGGGTGACTACGATGACAAATATACTACCTCCCGATCCTGAGTCATCTCCAAAAACTCCCCTTGGGTTTGATGAATTTATAGCCATTTTAGTCGCCTTTGGAGCGATCGCAGCGATTCTGTTTTGGTCTTTTTCTCGTAGAGATTCTAGCTGGAACTTCAACGGACTAATCTCGCCTTCTCCCAGCACTCAATCAAATCAACCTTCCTCGCCTGCCGCTCAGGCAAGACCAAATTCAACTTCTAACTTCAACGCTTTGCCGTCGCCTGTACCAACAACTGTTATTGAACCCAAAACGACTTTACCTCCAGGCGAGAGAGTTTATCCTTCCTCAGTTTTGCCATCCCCTAACGTAGTTGCAACTCAATTACCCCAAGAACAAAAGTTCATATCTTCCTTAGGTGGTTGGAAGTCATCTATTACATCATTAGCTTTACCCCCAGTCACACCCGCAAAGGAGAAGTCAACCATTCCACCACCAATTGCATTTAACGATGTGCCTGATAATTTTTGGGGTCGGCGCTTTATCAATGTTCTTTCTTCCCGTGGTATCCTCAAGGGATTTCCCGATTATTCTTTTAGGCCAAATCAGTCCGTAAACCGTGCCGAATTTGCCGCCATCCTAGAAAAAGCCTTTAGTCCAGAATTGCGTCAGCCCAGAATCACATTTAAAGATGTACCTACCAAATTCTGGGCAACTCCAGCTATTAACCAAGCCATTAGTAACAAATTTTTAAAAGGCTATCCCGATAAAACATTTAAACCAGGACAAAAAATTTCGCGAGTACAAGTATTAGTGGCTTTAACCAGTGGGTTAAATCTTAAAGAACCATCTACCCCAGCTCAAGTTTTAAGTATCTACAAAGACGCGAAAGATATTCCTCAATACGCCGTTGGCAAAATAGCCGCAGCTACAACTAACGGTCTTGTAGTTAATTATCCAGACCAGCAAGCCCTAGCTCCAAATAGACCAGCTAGTCGTGCCGAAGTCGCAGCAATGATTCATCAAGCTTTGGTAAAACTAGGAAAATTAGAGGCAATTCCGTCTCAAAACATCGTGCGTCAGCCTAGCTCACCAGCCAAAAGTTCGCCTCCACAAGCTACAAGATGAGAGGTTTATCAGTACTGAGTTCTGAGTTACGAGTAAGAATACTGTACTGAGTACTCAGCACTGAATAAGGTCAACACCTGCGCTTAATTCAAAATTTCAAGTTCAAAAATGATTTTATTTTTAATTTTGAATTGAAGCATGGACGCTACAGACACTTGCTTTTATGGTGAGAACTCCTAAAAGTTCTGCTCAAACAAAGCTGCATAAGCGTCCATAGACTTCTGTTTGTAAAGTAGTGTCCTCTACAGAATCGCTTGCGGCAGGGTATTAACCATCAAAAATTAAGCTTCTGGAATTTTGCCAACAACTTGTGATTTGAGGGTAGTAATTTCACTAGTTAACTCCTTCCTAGTTGAAGCTTTGAGTAAATAGCGGTAAACAAACCAGGCGGAGTAACCAATACCAATCAACTCAAAAGTGGGTGCTATCAAGGGGATATCATTCAAAGCATCCAATATGGCCAAAAGTATCTTAACTGCGACAATTGCACCCACAATCAAACCAACTGAAACCAAGGGCTGCTTATATTGATTAAAGAAGGTTCCCAGGTATTCGGGCAATGTCGCTAAAAAGCCAGAAACTTGTTCGCCGTATTTCAGCCATTGCTCTTGAGACTGTCCGGCAGGCTGGAGTTTAGTAATGGTTCCTGTTTGGTTGTTAATCTCTGGCATCGTTGCCTCGGTTGACTTGGTTTGTGTGAATTCCGGTTCTTGCATTTTCACTTCCATAATTTGACAGTTGAGTTTCTCTTATCGGGACAATTACAACCAGAAGGCTGTTGATTAGTTAACGCACGAGTGCATCAGTACAACTAGGTTGGGGAAAAGGTTTTAGTGTCCTATAACCATAATTGCCCCGTTATCTCTACTGCATCAACTACAAGGTAGACAGTCAGTAGGAGGATAAAATTCAGAAAGTGGCAGAATGTATTAAAATCAGCCTTCTGAGTTCTGGTTTGTTAATCAACTGGAATCCTCAGGTTGTGATTATCTCATGCTGTGTCAGTTGCTCATAATCGTACTCATCGAAGTACAAATCATGCAAAAAACAGTCCACTCTCATTTATACAAGCCTAGACGCCGATTTGATCTGATATTAAAGCTATCTTAAGCCGCGTTCGTCAATTGACCCATGAGGATTGATATTAATACTTAACAAAAGTTTTTATATATTTACATATTTAAGCTTAAATTTTTTTATGATACAATCCACAAACTTATTGGTCAATAAGAGTTCTAAGTCCTCAGCATAAAATACTAGTCTCTAGTCTCTCTGGTGCTGAGGGATGAAATTTTTGTGGGACTGCCTAAAGTTTGCCAATATCTATCAGGGGTTGTAAACTCATCCTGAGTAAGCAAATTTCAACTCTATTTGGTTTTTTCCTGATTTTATTAGTTTTATCAAGAAGCAATAGGCTAGGGTAATAGTATGCCCAATCGTAACCACTCACTGTAATTAATTGCAAGCTGAGAAAATTACCAAGGATAAATACTCTATAAGAGTTTCTCTATTTGAGAAAATTATTTGTTACTAAAAAAGTGAATTGTGTTCCCTCTTAGCAAAATATTATTGCCAAGATTACCATCAAAATCGCTCAAATTTAGTATTTGCTGTGCCAATTATCTCCAGACAGTAATTTGTTATTGTCATAAAAGAAGATAATGTAGATGATCATCACCGATTGAAGTGACGACATCGGCTAGACTGATTTGATGATTTTTGTGGGCAGGCCAGGAAATTTGAGGAATGACGACTCAAAAGATAACCCCTATCGACAGCAGTTCACAAAGCAAAAAAGTGTCAGCGGAAGAGCTATCGACAGACGAACTCCCAACCATAGAATTTCCCTCGCGAGGGAAGCTTAAAGCTAGTTCTTGGCGTATCCATCAAAAAATTGGCTATGGGTATTTTGTCGCAATTGGCATTGGCTTTTTCGGCTCACTTACTGGATTAGTGATAGCCAACTATTATCGAGGCAGGGAAATTAGACAATTTAATCAAGCCTATGAGCAAGGGCAACTACTCGCTAACTATAAAGACGCGGTAATAGGGGCACAATTATACAGCTCTAAATTAGTTGCAGTCTTAGAGGATTCACCAAGACTTTTAAGTACAAAAACTGAATTTATTAAGAGTGTTGATAAAGCTAAGAAATTAGAGCAAGAAATTGCCAAGTTTATTGACAGCAAGCCGCGAAAATTAGCAGCAACTAGCTCCACTTTACAAACTTTGTTACAGGATTACGCCACTAATTTAAAATCTTATGTTAACCAAATAGAGTATACATTACAGCAGATTGACTCTCAGCAAGTGCAGCCACAGCAAATTTCTTTAGTCAGAGAGGAACTGCTGAAAATTATGCGTGGTCAAACAGCCATGCGGCTAGACCAACTTTCACAAAAATTAACTAACATCCTGCAAACTGCTGATGAGCAAGAACAGCAAAGACAGAAAGATGTTGAGCAGGCCAAAGGAGTTGAAAGATTAATTGTGATGGTGAGTATGCTGGTATCAGTGGCGATCGCCGCTATTATAGCGTGGCGTACCAGTCGAGCGATCGCCGAGCCAGTCATTACTGTCACCCAAGTAGCTGAACAGGTAGCAAGGAAATCTAATTTTGATTTGCGAGCGCCGGTGATTACGGAAGATGAAATTGGATTATTAGCCAAATCTCTAAATCGATTGATTGAGAGAGTATCTGAGCGAACAAAAGAACTCCAACAAGCTAAAGAATTAGCTGAAGCTGCCAGCAAAGCCAAAAGCATATTTCTCGCCAATGTCAGTCATGAACTGCGTACACCTTTAAACGCCGTGATTGGCTTAAGCCAGCTTCTACAAGATGATGCAGCCGATTTGGATTTATCAGGAGACTTTATCACAGACTTAGAAACAATCAACTCAGCAGGCAAGCATCTACTCAACTTGATTAACGATATCCTCGACTTATCAAAAATTGAAGCGGGGAAAATGACGCTTTATCCCGAAACTTTTGAGATTGCCACGTTGATCAATAATGTTGTGCAGACAGTCAAGCCATCTATAGAAAAAAATGCCAACATCCTAGACGTAAATTGCGATCAACAACCTGGTACTATGTATGCCGATCAAACTAGGATGCGGCAAGTATTGTTAAACTTACTCAGTAACGCCGCCAAATTCACTACAAATGGCAAGGTGACGCTGACAGTCACAAGTCAAAAGGAAGAATTGCTACCCGAAGCTCCTTTTGGCAGTATCACCTTCACTGTCACCGATACGGGTATTGGTATGACCCAAACTCAACAACAGCAATTATTTCAACCCTTTACCCAAGGCGATACCTCAACTACGAAAAAGTATGGCGGTACAGGACTGGGATTAGCCATTAGTCGCCACTTTTGCCAAATGATGGGTGGTGAAATCATTGTCAAAAGTCAGCCAGGAGTTGGTTCTACTTTTATTGTTCACTTGCCAATCACTGTCCAAGAATAAGAAATTAGGCATTACGCCCGACCTAAAAGGGCTTGGTTATGGTATTCTAGTTTTATATTGCCATTTTTGTGGCGGGATGTAGCGCAGCTTGGTAGCGCACTTCGTTCGGGACGAAGGGGCCGCTGGTTCGAATCCAGTCATCCCGATTTTTGAAAAATCTGCAACGCGCTACAGGAGATTTGCCAATCATTGGGCGATTGGTGAGTCAGCGCTGTCTTGGGGGTCTAGAATCCCCGTCTCTTGAGAGCGGAGCGGGGAGTGTCAATCTTGTGAATCTATTGGCAAACCCACTTCCATAAGGGATGAGTAGGGCCTTGCTGACGTATGCGACAAACTTGTTTTTCTAGACGTTGTTTTTCCTGCTGTGGTAGTCCAAGTAGGATATTTCGACTTTGCCAAACTAAAATAGCAGCAGTCATCCCAATACAAAACGCTAAACCCAGCGCAGACAATGGATGGTACAAAAGTCCATATCTTACAGCTACCCAAGTAAAGTATTGTTGCCACAAAGCAAACTCTGCACGTAAATCCCACAAGCAAATAGGCGCAATAGTAAGCCATAAAAAGCCAACAAATAGCCACCTACCATACACTGTCAGCTGATGTAGCCTTTGCACTTGTCGATCAAACAATGGGTCTGTGATTAAAGCTTGTTCTTCAGGTTTATCCATAGGCGGTGGGGGGGATGTAGTTCGACTTCTCCTGTTGGAGACGCTACGCGTAGCAAGCCAACCGGGGATGAGGGAGACGCGAGGACAGGGAGATGCGGGGACGCGGAGAATAACCAATGACAAATCACCAATGACTAATTCCCAGTTGATGTATCAATTGATTCAGTATTAGCTATGATCTGGGATTGACTGTTGCGTTCTCGCCACAAAGTTAGAAGAGTACTGGCGATGAAAATGCTGGAATAAGCTCCCGCTATAAAGCCAATGATTAGAGCTAGAGCAAAGTTTTTCAGGGTTTCGCCGCCAAATAGAAAGATAGCAAACAGTGGTAACATCGTGGTGAAAGTCGTGTTGATTGACCTTCCTAATGTTTGGTTTACCGCGTCGTCCACGATTTCAGCAATTGGCCGGTTGGGATTAATTTTGAGGGTTTCACGAATGCGATCGTAAATTACCACAGTATCGTTGACCGAGAAACCTGTAATTGTCAGCAAGGCAACGATGAAAAGGCTATCTACTTCAATGCCTAGTACTAAACCCAATATTGAGAAAATTCCGGCGGTAATTAAGACATCATGAAATAGAGCCACGATCGCAAATACTGCATAGTCTAATTGAAATCGGAAGCTCAAGTATATAACGATACCTGTGAAAGAAACAATTAGAGCAATGACACCAGAGGTAAACAATTCTTTTCCTAGAGTTGGGCCAACCCTGTCAAGTTGATTTTTTTGCTCGTCAAAGGTGCCAACTTTTTCGCTTAAGGCACTCTGCAATTTGCTGCGTTGTTCAAGACCTAAATCTTTTGCTCGAATTAGTATCCCATTTTCTGCACCTGTGTCTTTGTCAGCAACAAGTTGGATACCACTGTCACCGAGTCCTTGTGCTTTAGCGACTTCTCGAACGACATTAATATCAATTGGCTGGTTGCAATTACCTGGTTTGTTACAATCGCGTTCTAACTGCAATCGTGTACCACCAACAAAATCTAAACTAGGGCGTAGGGGTGCTTTGATGCTTGGATCTTGCCAAGAAATCACCATAGAGATGATACCAGCCAGGATGACGGCAGAAGAAATAACCCACCAAAGCGATCGCGATTTATTAATACTCAGTTTCATTTGGCTACCTCTGCCTGATTAGATGCTGGCAGGTTTGGACAGAAAAGTTCTGGTTTCCGCAGTGCCGGAATTGTAATTGCCAAGAACATCAAGGTGCGACTACAGGTGATTGCTGTAAACATACTCACTGCTACCCCCAAACCTAAAGTTAAGGCAAAACCTTTAACTAAACCAGCTCCCAGAAAGAATAGTGCGGCACAGGCAATTACTGTGGTGACGTTGCCATCTAAAATACTGGAAAAAGCGCGGTAAAAACCAGATTCTACCGAACGATACAGCGATTTGCCTGCTTGTAATTCTTCTCGCGTCCGCTCAAAAATCAGGACATTCGCGTCTACCGCCATCCCAATACTGAGGATAAAACCGGCAATTCCTGGCAAGGTCAAAGTTACATTGAATAAAGCAAATGTTGCCCAGGTCAACAGAGCGTAGATGATCAATGCCACATCCGCAATCAATCCTGGCAGCCTATAATAAACCACCATAAATATTAATACTAGAATCAAGCCACTAATGCCAGCGTAAATACTGCTAGTAATACTATCTTTTCCTAAAGTTGCGCCAACAGTGCGGATTTCGGCAATTTCTACTGGTACTGGTAATGCACCGCCACGTAGTTTTACAGCTAAGTCGTTGGATTCTTGTGCTGTAAACTGACCTTGAATGATCGCACCACCACCCGTAATCCCGGTGGCAGCATGTTCTGGGCCGACAGTGGGGTAGCTAATTAGCTCATTATCCAGAAAAATCCCAATGCTGCGTCCTGTGCCTGCAAGATTTTTCGTCAATTCTGCGAACAGTTCGCCACCCTTTTGATCGAAGCGAAGGGCAACATTCCAATTACTACCTTGGGAGGGTTCACCGTAAGCATCCTTGAGGTATTTGCCATCTAATGGGGGGTTAGTGGTTTCAAATAAACCCGCGATCGCTTGGTTAAGTTTATTTAACTCTTCTTGATTTTTAGCAATCGCTGCTTGATCTTTTTTCTTCTTTGCTTCTTCCTGCTTTGCTTTCAGTTCTGGTTTGGTCGATATTTCTAAATCAAAAAGTTGTCTTTCCGTACCAGGCTTTTGCGTGCGGAATTCTAACTGCGCTGTACCTCCCAGCACACGCTCAGCTTGCTCTGGATCGTTGACTCCTGGTAACTGTACCAAGATTTTATCCGGGCGGACTGTATCAATCAATGGTTCTGAAACGCCCAGAGCATTTATTCGACCTTCTACAACTTTCTTAACACCTTCCAATTCTCGCTCGGTGATTTGCGGAATTTCCGCCGATGGTTTCACCTGAATTGTAAGTTGTGAACCTCCCCTCAAGTCCAGTCCCAAGGGTACAGGAATAGTGATAATTGCCGCAACAGCCGCAATTATTAGGAAAAAAATCAAGACCAATAGCGATCGCTGTCTTTGCATACCATAACTCGCAACTGACAAAGGCTATAATAGCGCTCTTTTATGGAGTTATGGGAGTGGGGACGCGGGGACGCGGGGACGTGGAGACGCGGGGACGCGGGGACACGGGGACGCGGAGAAAATTTCTCCCTCATCTCCCTCATCCCCCTCATCCCCCTAGCCTCTAGCTAAACCCGCGCGGCCATCATTTTTTCTACGGCTTCGACAATTTGCTCTGGTTGGACGATTGTTAATCGTTCTAGGTTGCCGTTGTAGGGTGTGGGGATATCTTGGGAGGATAGACGCAGTACTGGCGCATCCAATTCGTCAAATAGGCGATCGTTAATTGAAGCGATGACTTCTGCCCCAATACCCGCAGTTCGCATGGATTCTTCGACGACGATGACGCGATGGGTTTTGCGTACAGATGCGCCGATTGTATCAAAATCTAAAGGTTTGAGCGATATTAAATCGATGACTTCTGGGTCGTAACCTTTCTTTTCTAAAGTTTTTACTGCTTGCGTCACGTGATGCCGCATCCGTGAATAAGTGATAATTGTGACATCTTTACCGCGACGTACAACTTCTGCTTTATCCAAGGGTAAGAGATATTCTCCTTCTGGGAGATCTTCTTTTAAGTTGTATAGTAAGACGTGTTCAAAGAATAAGACTGGGTTATCATCACGGATGGCTGACTTGAGCAATCCTTTGGCGTTTCTAGGTGTTGAACAAGCAACAATCTTCAACCCTGGCACTGCTTGAAAGTAGGTTTCTAATCGCTGAGAATGTTCTGCACCTAGCTGACGCCCTACTCCTCCAGGGCCACGAATTACCATCGGAATTTTAAAGTTACCGCCAGAAGTGTAGCGCAACATGCCGGCGTTGTTGGATATCTGGTTAAAAGCCAACAGTAAAAAGCCCATGTTCATGCCTTCAATGATCGGACGCAACCCAGTCATTGCTGCTCCTACCGCCATGCCTGTAAAGCTGTTTTCTGCGATGGGGGTATCTAGAACTCTCAGTTCGCCATACTTTTGGTAAAGGTCTTTGGTAACTTTGTAGGAACCGCCATAGTGTCCTACGTCTTCACCAAGAACGAATACACTGGAGTCGCGTGCCATTTCTTCATCAATGGCTTCCCGCAAAGCGTTAAAAAATAATGTTTCTGCCATTTAGACCTTTTAGTACAGTTATTGTTTTAGAATCCTATCGTGCCGATGAAGGCAAATACCGTGAGCGATCGCACCAGTTAGAAATTGGGTTGTTTAAACTAACCGCTCAAAGCATAGAGGGAAAAAAAGTAAAAAGACTCTTCCTTTTTCCTGATTATTTCTGCTTCTTTGTTGCTGTCAATTTGCTGTTTTGCCGCTAGAGAGGGAATATTTACCGAGTTAACTATATCAAAGTTGTTCCCCAAACCAAAAATTACCGTAGATATCCCCTACTTCATAGTATTGGTAATTTGTCAAACAAATAAGCCAACTTGGCCAATTTTTGTCCGCAGGAATATAGCGGTAATTCATGAATTACCACTACAGAGGAATCAGGTTTTTGGTGGGGGTAAAAAGTGGGAGGATGCACTTCGACTTCTCCTGTCGCAGACGCTACGCGTAGCTTGCTACCGCGTAGCCGAAACGGTAGTTGAATCTCGACTTCGCTCGATTACCGCGTAGCCGAAACTCACCAACCGAAAGATGAGGGAGAAATTTTCTCCGCGTCCCGGTGTCCCCGTGTCCTATTCCCCATTACCCCTAATCCCCACTCACTCCGGGAGCGGGAGCCCCGAGTTCCCCATTCTCTCACTTAATTACGAATTACGTTAGCGCAGCGTTAGCGAGGTACGAGCGTCCGAAGGAGCGTTATTACGAATTACGAATTACGAATTACGAATTATTTAATCGGTTGTAGCTTTGTCACTTTCAGTTTGAAACCACCAACACCAGTTTCTCCAAAAGATCTGACACGGACTATATAAGTTCCGGTTTCGTTAATCCGAGTAAACAGTAGAGAATTGCTGCTACCATCGGGGCCATCGTCATTTTCTGCTAATGTTGAGCCATCGGGTGCTAGCAAGGTGATGATGCTGTCAAAACTGTCAGATGATAAATCAACTGCTAGGTTATCGCCTTTCTGCAATTTAACTGTATAGTCACGAGCAAATCCACCTTGGCCTGTGGGAATGTCTTTTTCTGAAAGTGTGTCTGACAACTCAGCGGTGTTAGCTAAAGGTATTGGACTATACAACTTATTTTGAGCGAAAGCGGCTTTTGTACTGATGCCGATCGCTAGCAACATGGCAGGAACAATGATGAATGGTTTCAAACCCACTGTAAAAGCTTTATTCATAACATTTAAAGTAGTGTTTCTCCAAAAATAGTCTACGTTTGGTCAGCTATAAAATTACTCGATAGAATTTACCGATTAACCTTTTATTTGTCTTTTACGGTAGTGGCGACAGCTGCTAATCCTAAAACTACTATTCCACACTGGCTAAGTGTTTGCACAGCAGACTTGGCGGTAGCACCAGTAGTATAAATGTCGTCTACTAAAAGTACAGGCAGATGTGAGAGGCGACGGCGAAATTCTTGCCCTACAGCAAAAGCTTCAACTAAGTTTCCTTCTCGCTCAGATACTGATAAACCAAACTGCGCTTTAGTTTCTCGCACCCTTTCTAAAGCATTTAGTTTCAATCTTAACCCAGTTGTTTCACAGAAGCTTTTGGCGATTAACGCAGCTTGATTATATTTTCGTTGCTTTTGCTTATTGGCGTGGAGTGGTATGGGAACTACCACGGCTTGATGATCGCCAATTGGCGAGTTTAATAACCAAGTTTCGCCTAACCATTGACCCAAAGGACGCGCGATTTGGGGTTGATTTTCGTATTTCATCGCGGCGATCGCTCGTTTTAAGGGCCCTCCATAAACCCCCCAGCCAAACACTGGTATTGGCTCTTGCCAGAGAAAATTATGGTTTTTGAGATGACAGTTTTGTAGCTGTTTAGTACAATTTTGACAAAATTCACTAGATGTGCTTCTTTGACACAGAGGGCAATGAGATTGGAGAAACAGATTGAGTAAACCTTTGATATTTTGAGTCCAAGGGTGCATTTGTTATTGCATCAACATTACTAATGGCGTCAGCTATTAATTATCAGTTAGCCTTTGGTAATTGGTTATTTTCTAATTTTGAATTTTGAATTTTTTGTTATTGGTCATTTGTCATTTGTCTACTAGGTACTAACCACTTAAAATAAACGCGATCGCATCGTGTTGTTTCTATTCCTGTTGTTGGGTTGTAGCCGTTGGTTTCATATAGTTTGACGGCTTCGGCTAAAACGCTGGCGGTTTCAATCCAAATTTGCTGAAAACCACGAGAAGCGATCGCTATTTCTAGCTGTTGTAACAAATATTTCCCCATTCCCACACCCCGCACGCTTGGCAAAAGGTACATTTTGCGGATTTCTACTGCTTTTTCGCCACGATGTATGGGGTAGTATGCTCCCGTACCTACGATTTGGCTTTGGTATTCAATCACCCAAAACTCACCGCCAGTAGTTAAGTAATATGCTTCTACTTGCAGGACATCTTTGTCTGCATCATCTGGTTCCCAACTTAGACCGTATTCTGATAATACAGTACGGATAACTTCCGCAGCTTTGTGGCGATCGCGTTCTTGCCAATCACGAATTAAAAAATCTCGATAATGATTTTTCATTCAACAAAAAATATTATTTCTTCATCAGGATGTTGCTTTGCTGCCTGAATGGGGTGAGTTTAGTAAAGTTTCAAATATTTAGATCACAAACTGTTAATTTAATATGCCTAAGTTGCTGTATATTTCAATTAAATTCCCGTCGGGATCGCGAAAGTGAGCTGTACGAATCCCCCAATCTGGACGATCTACAGGTGAGGTGACAACTGTCGCACCGTGATCTTTTACTTGCTGATAAACCTCATCTACGTTATCGACTGCAAAAATTAGAGCAATTCTGTCTTGATTGGCAACATATGAAGGCTGTACGACTCTGGGGACGACTTCAGCCATTAATTCCATTTTGAACAAACCCAGTTTGACATATCCAGTATTAAACTCAGCGTACCCACTATTTTCATCGCCCCAATCGACATCAAATCTGAGTAAATCTCGGTAGAACAGAAAAGTATCTTTGAAGTTGGAAACAAGCAGTCTTGTATGTGTTAACTGAAGCTTCATAATCTCTGGCGTTAGTCTACTAACTATGGATTCTTGGTTCTGGGTGCAAAGTCGCTAGTAACTCACTTTCGACAATTGCCAATTCATCGAGTCGTTGCATGACAATTTCTCGGTCAAAGTAAGTAGCAGCTAGAACCCAGTATATACCGTAGTGCCGCGCTTCTGATGCCATTAAGCCACGATAAAATTTTGCTAATTGTGGTTCAGGACAGTAATTAGCTAATAGTCCCAGGCGTTCGTGGCTACGAGCTTCTATTAAACCAGTAACTAGCAAAGAATCTAAAAATTTATGGGGTTCTTGAGGACGAACTTGAGCTTTTAAGCCTGCACCGTAGGGTGGTGGTGGTAGGGGTGCAAGGGGGATATTGCGGCGTTCTAGCCATTGGTTAACTAGTTCAAAGTGTTCTAGTTCTTCGATCGCGATCGCTGTTAACTCTCGCACCATTTTAGTATTGGATGGGTAGCGAAACATAAAGTTTAAAGCTACACCTGCTGCTTTACGTTCACAGTGAGAGTGGTCGAGTAAGATGATATCTAGGTTAGCGATCGCTTGTTTTACCCAAGCTTCACTAGTGGGTTGTTTGAGGGCGTTGATAGTTGGTAATCCAGAAGTAATCACAGAGTCACAAAACTCCATAAATTTTTATTTTGCTGAGTATCCCAGCAAATTGATCTTATATGCGACGTCAAATTTTGCGCCTATCGCGGGGAGAACTTGGCAGGTTATGCAGGGGAAAACGTGGTATTGCGATTCGGCAGGTTGGCAAAGAGATTAGTAATCGTTCGATTTTAGCAGAGGTACGCGATCGCCCGATGGGAAAAGTTTCGGTTTAATTCCCCTCCTTCTCAGCAGCAGTAGGAAGCATTGGCTGTTGTAGTGGGGGTTGATATCGATAGGTTAATGCAGATATTATGGCTAGACTCTCATTGTAAGTATTCTTTAGCCCACTCTTGAACTTTGTGCTGATATTGCTTGCTGACTTCACTCATATACTTTGCAGCTACTTTCCGCATATTGTTTTTATTAGGATCTGACTTAACAAAATCTGCAATGTCACCATTACATTTAATAAATAACTCTATTGCTGCTGTTAACTCAAGGTCATCTGTGGTACACAATTCATAATGTAAGTGGCCTACTGTAGGTATAGGGAAATTAGTATCTTCTACTTTACTCACCTCAATTCCCATATTACTAAAGCAGCATTCATTAAAGCCAACTAAGTTTATGGTATCGAGATGTCCTTTTCTCAACAGGATTCCTAAAGAAATTTTCTCTAAGTCTTCAGAACATGAAGGTAGCCATAAGGAAGGAAAACCTTTTCCCTCCTTAATATCTCTTAGGTATCGATTCGCGTGTTCTGGAGATGGAATTGCCTTTTGCTGCTTACCAGCTTTCCACGTTGCAAGGCTTTTCACACTTCTGTAGTAACGTAATTCACTCACACCTTATATAGCAATCCTAAATTACATAGAACCTAATGATACATTTATACTAACTGAAGTTCTTTATTAATCACCAAGAATTTGATTTTTCTAAGCTGCATGAGTGTATGCCCTGTTCGGATCTCAAATAGGATTGCTATAGTGACTCCAAAAATTCACGTACAAATGTACTTTCTTCATTTTTAAGCAAATTCTTTGCTTCTGCAAGTATTTCTTCAGCAATAGGAACTTCACCTAGAGCAAAACTAATTGCTTCTAAAGCAGCATATCTTACTTCGTCTGCTGGATGCGCTAAAAGCACACTGATTATGTAAGCTGCATCTTGAGATAATCGCTCATTTTCTAAAAGAGGACTCATAAGCCTTGCCACAGCTAGAAGTTGGAAAACACTTAAACATCTAACTAGTTGCTTGAGAATATTTACGTCTTCTTTGGAAAGTGCAAGATGACCTTCCAAGAGTTCATCTCGAATCTCTTCTACTCTATTCTCAAACTCAGAAATATCTAAATCAGAGAATAAATACAACGATGTATTATATTTCCATACTTTGGCTTCTAGCCTATGTCTTTGAACTTGTTGGCTTGCTCGAATTATTTTGTAGTGTTCATTACTACTACCACTGCTAGAAGTTGTACTCAAAAACTGATTTTTATCTATAGCAAGTAACTTACTCATTTGAAAAGATCCTCTGTTTTATCAGTAATGCTCTTAAAAAATATTTCGTCTCTAAAGCGTCGCAAATTTAATTCAAAAATTTTATTGATTTTATCATCATTATGGTGAAGATTTACTTGTTGAAAAACATCTATATCAAATATTAAAGGAATCGCTTTTTCACCCTTTTCATTTTCGGTTACTTGACCGATTGTTTGATTAATAATTCCTCTTGAGGGTTGATATTCTGGATGGACTACAATTATTTGCATAAAATAGCCTTCCATTATTACCGATAAATTACTCGATATTTCTGGTAATGTTTTTACGTAATTTTTTAGCTCTATAGTTCCTGTTGCAGGTATCATAATTTGGTTGACATACCGTAGAGCAAGACGGACTACTTCTGTAGGAGATGTAATTTGAGCATACTTTTGCCATAACTTATATGCCTCTCCATAAAAGCTTTCCCAATTCTCATAGGGCTTCAACCTACTGAATGTAAAGCCATTTAGCCTAGCTTGAATAATTCTTTTTTGGTCATTAGAAATAAAAATATATCCTTCAGGCTTATTAGATACTGAAAAAAATTGAGAGTTGATTTCATCCGAATTCTCTAAGTCAAATTCAAAACCCCCTTGAAGTGCCATTCTCTTTTGAATATTTGGAAAAGAGTCTTTAATATTTTCATGAAACTTCAAAAGTTCTTCATGATTAAAATTATCATGAAGATTGACTGTTATATCAACAATGGCTTCGGTGATGGGTGGGTTAAGGAATCTCATTTTTCATTTATTTAGAAACCAGTTAAGGCTTATAACTAAAATTTAGTATCTATAACCTTAGTCTACAAGACTTTAAGGCTCTTGTCCGTATCAAAACCATAACGATATAAGACCTTTAAAGGCCGTGACTTTTACCAATTACCCAATGACGGCGGAAAAAACGAGCTAAAGCGGACTCTTCTAATGATAGATAAATTGGGCGTCCGTGGGGACAAGTGCGGGGGTTACGTGTGCGTTGCCATTGATCTAAAAGCGTTTGCATTTCTTGGAGGTTCATGGGTGTACCATTACGAATGGCACTACGACAGGCGACAGCTACTTGAGCTGTTTGTAAGTCGCCTCCCCAACTGAGTTCTAAAATTGCTTCTGCACAGTCGTCTCGCTGCTGCAACAGTGCAGGGACTGTACGCGCGGCCCAAAGTTGTTCTCCAAAGGGTTCGATGTCTAAACCGATGCGTTGCAGTTGTGATACTTGCGCTGGCGATAATTGATAGAGAATGATCGAGGGTTCAATAGAGATCAGCTGCCAATTATCGCATAATTGCTCGTATAACACTCGTTCATGGGCAATGTGTTGTTCTACTAACCACATTCCGCCTGAATGTTCTGCGACTATATAAGTGTTGCTAACTTGAGCTACAGCTTTTAATGAGTGCTGAGTATCGCTGTGTTCATGGGAATTTTTCGGATTAAAGTTATAACCGCCTTTGCCTTCTGCGGCTTGAAGTAATTTACTGACTCGTGTGATATGAGTAGTTTCTTTGAGACTGGCTGAGTTGATGCGGAATGCTTGATCGATCGCTTGGGTAATTTGTTCTTGCCAATAACTGAGTTCGTTGAGATAAATTTCGGTTTTGGCGGGGTTGCGGTTCCAGTTGATGTAGTCGGGGGAAATGGCCAGATGCAGAAAACAAACCGGATAGCGATCGCGTGGTAATGTTTTATGAAATGCACAAAGAATAGTTTGCTCTAGTTCTGGAGATTTCACCATTCTGCCGTTGATGGCTACTCGTACCCAATCTGGACGATGGCGATGACAGCGATCTGGTAATCCGATGACTAAGTTTAGTGTTGAGTTATGGGCTTGGGGTAATTCTACTGTCACCTCTTGTAAATCACCCTGTCGCACCTGTGGGAGAATTTGTGGTAAAAGTTGTCCCACTGTCGCAGCCGGACAGATGGTGAACCATTCGCGGTCATTTTGCCAAACTTGCCAGGTAACATGGGGATGACAAAGGGCAATTTGTTGGATTGTTCCTTGTACAGCCTTCATTTGCTGTGCTAATGTTGGCAATCCCTGACGACGAGATGAGCAAGCAAATAAATTAGAAACTGTTACCACCGTACCAGGAGCGATCGCAGCTGCTTCTACTAATACAGCTTTGCCATCATCACCATAAACAACTCGCCATCCTAACTTTCCATTTATTGGACGACTCAAAATTTCCAAATCTGCCAGCATCGTCAAACTGTGCAAAGCTTCACCACGAAACCCCAGACTGTTAATTTTCCATAAATCAGCGCTAGAGCGAATTTTACTGGTACTGTGGGCTGTGGCAGCTTGTTGCAAATCATCTAAGTTCATCCCACAGCCATTATCTGTCACACGAACTCGCCACTGCTGCGGCCACAGAGAAACTACAATTCTCGTTGCACCTGCATCAAGGGAGTTTTCAATCAATTCCCTGACTACAGAGGCCAATGAGTCAATTACCTCTCCAGCAGTAATGAGATATACAACTTCTGTTGGTAAAGCTTGAATAGTAGATGCCATAAATCATATTTTACAGCAGATAAGGGACTGGGGATTGGGGATTGGGGATTGGGGATTGGGGATTGGGGATTGGGGACTGGGGATTGGGGACTGGGGAAGAGGAAGCGAGGATGCGGAGAAATTTTCTTACTCATCTCCCGGTTGGTGAGTTTCGGCTACGCGGTAATCGAGCGAAGTCGAGATTCAACTACCGCGAAGTCCAACCACATCTCCCCCCTCTTTCAAGGGTAGGTTTTTCATATTCAGTCTGAAAAAACCTATTTTTTCGTTCTGAAATCTTTCTCCGCGTCCCCCTTCGGGTGACGCTCGCAAGCTCGCTAACGCTGCGCTAACGCAGTCGCCTGCGGAGGGAAACCCTCCTGTAGCGCTGTCTCACCGTGTCCCCGCGTCCCCGCGTCAACCAAAACGCGAAATCTAAAAAACCTACCCATAAGAGATCTCCCCCCTGCTTCCTCATGCTTCATCACTGCATCACGGGACTACCATGGTGATGAACTAAATACCACTTGCTACCGAGAAATTGAAAAATATTTGTAGCCATTGATTGTGCTTCTAGTCTTCTGCCGCCAACTACTTGAAACACATTTTCTCTCAGCACGACGTAAGCAATATTATCAGTAATTTCCGTAGCAATTAATTCTGTGTTGATTTCGATATAAGTAGTAATTTTAAATATTTGTTCCCAAGAGTGACGAATCTCTTTCCAACCCCGCAGTACATCGCGTCCTGGATGTATACAAAAACTACCTGTTCCCTGTGACCATACCGCACTCATTGCTTCAATATCTTTTCTTTCAAAAGCTCGATAAAATGCTTCGTTAGCTGCTACAACTTCGTTTGACATGGGTTATCAGTTATCAGTTACGTTTAATTCCTGCATCTAATACGCAAAATTAGCTTTAAGCTTCCCCGGTCTGAAGACACGGGGATTTCTGAAGAGTCCATAAAAGAACTTTCTTAGGCGCGCTTAAAGCGCCTCTACTGATTCCACTTAAATCAAATTTAAGTATCATCGCTACTTTACG
>JAHHHC010000030.1 GCA_019359515.1 Desmonostoc vinosum HA7617-LM4
TGGATTGTTATCAAATTATTTAGGGGAGCAACTAAAACGTCCCGCTATTCCCATGTTTATCGCCTAGTTCTTTGGTGCGCGGCGCGGTTACACCGCGCCATTGCTTGTGACACTTGCGTAAGTCCTGTGGTTTATTCGACACACTACCTTTGATTTTGCCACTCTTGAAATGTACGGAGTTTTTTCAAAAATCAAATAGGATTCCTATAGTGGAGATGTATATTCGATGATTTGTTTACGCATTGATTTCTCCATTCAATTTCACGCTTCAATTTGGTCAGGTAAACTCAGAGCATACCTGTCATTTTCAGTTTTTAGTTTCTGACTCTAGTAAAGATCATATTGCAAATCTAGATAAACATCCCGTGGGGTTATAGCTTGAAACCAACATATTTACTGAATATAATGTATTTTAATTAACAAAAGCTTGATTAATTGCATGAGCCAGTTTACATTTCTCCAAGCTGAATTTCCCGCAATTTATGAATCTGCCAATAAAGCTTTTAGTGCAGCACATCCCGACCCCCGCACCGCCTGCTTTTATGCCCGTCGCGCTTTGGAGTTAACCGTAAACTGGTTATATAAATACGATAATTCCCTAAAACTGCCCTATCAAGACAACCTGAGCGCCCTGATTCATGAACCCACTTTTAAAACCTTGGTAGGTGAGGCAGTATTTAACAAAACACGGGTCATCATCAAACTGGGTAATCAAGCAGTTCACAGCGCCAGAGCCATTCCAGTCAACGATGCCATCAACGCAGTACGGGAATTGTTTCATGTTGCTTACTGGTTAGCACACACCTACGGACGCAGCAGCAAACCAAAACCGGGGCTGACCTTCAACCCCGACGTATTGCCCAAAACCGCACCAGTGCCTAAACAAACCATCGAGCAACTCCAGAAACTAGAAACCCAACTGCGCGATGCCTTCGGCGGGCTATGCCAACGCGATGAAAAACTCTCAACACTTCTCGCCGACAAGAACGCACTGGATGAGGAACTGAAGCGATTACGAGCAGAGATAGCAGCAGTTAAGAAAGCCAGCACCAACCAACCAGATACACACGATTATTCCGAAGCACAAACCCGCGATATCTTCATAGACCTCTTACTGAAAGAAGCAGGCTGGACACTCGACCAACCCCGCGATCAAGAGTTTCCGGTTACAGGGATGCCCAACGCATCAGGCGAAGGCTTTGTAGACTACGTACTCTGGGGCGATGATGGTAAACCACTGGGGATTGTGGAAGCCAAGCGTACCCGACACGACCCCCGCATTGGGCAGCAACAGGCTAAACTATATGCCGATTGTTTAGAAAAACAATTTGGTCAGCGTCCCATCATCTTCTACACCAACGGTTACGAGCATTGGTTGTGGGATGACACCAATTACCCACCGCGACAGGTGCAAGGATTTTACAAAAAAACCGAGTTGGAATTGCTTGTACAGCGCCGGACTACCCGCAAGTCTTTAGCAGAAGCTACCATTAAACCGAGCATTGCCGAACGCTATTATCAAACTCGTGGTATCCGCCGTATTACAGAAGCTTTCGAGCGCGATCAAGACCGCAAAGCCTTGATAGTTATGGCTACAGGTGCAGGGAAAACCAGAACAGCGATCGCTTTAGTAGAGATGCTGATGCGTTGTAACTGGGTCAAACGCGCCCTGTTTCTAGCCGACCGTGTAGCCTTGGTCAATCAGGCAATCAATGTATTTAAGAAACACCTCCCCGATGCTGCACCAGTGAACTTGGTAACAGAGAAAGATACCGAAGGACGAGTGTTTGCTTGCACCTATCCCAGCATGATGGGGCTGATTGATGATACCCGCGACGGTCAGCGTCGTTTTGGCGTAGGGCATTTTGACCTGATAATCATTGATGAAGCCCATCGCTCAGTCTTCCAGAAATATCGCACCATTTTCAACTACTTTGATTCTCTCTTGCTAGGACTAACCGCCACGCCCAAGGATGAAATAGACCGCAACACCTACGGACTGTTCGACTTAGAAAACGGCGTACCTACCGATGCTTACAATCTGGAAGATGCCGTAAATGACGGCTTTCTCGTACCACCCAAAGCCGTATCAGTACCCCTGAAGTTTCAACGCCAGGGGATTAATTATGATGAACTTTCTGAAGAAGAAAGAGATGAGTGGGACGCGCTGGAATGGGATGAAGAAGGCAATGCACCTGAGCGCGTGGAAGCAGAAGCAGTCAACAAGTGGCTATTTAATCAAGATACTGTAGACAAGGTGCTAGCGCATCTAATGACTAGGGGGTTGAAAGTTGCTGGTGGCGATCGCCTGGGCAAAACCATTATCTTTGCTAAGAATCAAGACCATGCTAATTTCATTGCTGACCGCTTCAATCTCAATTACCCACATTTTAAAGGTGAGTTTGCCCGCGTTATTACCTTCAAAACAACATACGCGCAAACCCTGATTGATAACTTTTCCAACAAGGATAAAGAACCTCATATTGCTATCTCGGTAGATATGCTCGACACCGGGATTGACGTACCAGAAGTAGTTAATTTGGTAATGTTCAAACTTGTACGCTCCAAAACTAAGTTCTGGCAGATGGTAGGACGGGGAACTCGTCGCTGTTTCGATTTATTTGGTCTAGGGCAAGATAAGCAATTTTTCTACCTGTTCGACTATTGCCAAAACCTGGAGTTTTTCAAGCACAACCTAGAGACGACTGATGCCCCAATCGGTAAGTCCTTGGGTAAGCAGTTGTTTACCGCCCGCTTGGAGTTAATCACAGAGCTAGATAAAAAAGTTGTTACAAGCTGCCTGAGCGAAGTCGAAGGCAGCGTTGAAGAACCAAACACCGATGCCCAATTGCGCTACCAAGTGGCTAATCTACTCCACACAGAAGTTGCAGCCATGAATAGCGAAAACTTCGTAGTCCGTCCTCAGCGACGACTAGTAGAAAAATATACTAATTCTCAAGCATGGGTATCGCTATCTGATGAAGATTTTACCGCACTGAGCCAAGAAGTAGCAGGTTTGCCTTCGCAATTGGAACCAGAAGCAGAAGAGACAAAGCGGTTTGATATCTTGGTGTTGAAGTTACAATTAGCGATACTGCGCTCTGAGCCTGCCTTTGAGCGGTTGAGAGAACAAGTGAAGTCACTTGCCTCTTTGCTGGAGGAAAAATCATCAATCCCATTAGTGCAACAGCAGTTGTCTCTGATTCAGGATATACAGACCGATGAGTGGTGGCAAGATGTGACATTGCCAATGCTGGAGGTACTACGCAAACGGCTGCGCGCTCTTGTAAAGCTGATTGAGAAACAGAAACGCCAACCCATTTATACCGACTTTGAGGATGTGATGGGGGATGAGATAGTAGTGGAGTTACCTGGCTTTACATCATCAGATAACTTTGAGAAGTTTCGCGCTAAAGCACGGGCTTTTTTGCGATCGCATCAGGATCATGTAGTTATTTTCAAACTGCGGACAAACAAACAACTGACTTCATCCGACCTGTCCGAGCTAGAGACAATACTGGCACAGAGCGGTGTGGGTGTCCAGGAGGATATTGTCCGCGCTAAAGAAGAGTCAAAGGGTTTGGGTTTGTTCGTTCGCTCCTTAGTGGGGTTAGATCGTGAGGTAGCCAAACAGGAACTAGCTAGATTTCTATTAGACAAAAATCTTAACTCTAATCAGATTGAATTTGTGAATATGATTGTGGACTACCTCACCGAACACGGCGTAATGGATGCGGTACTCCTCTATGAATCCCCATTTACCGACATTACACCACAGGGGCCAGATGGATTATTTACCTCTCTCCAAGTGGACGAATTGGTTTCTCTGCTTGAAGAAGTTTATGCCAGGGCAGTGGCGTAAGTCGCTCAATCAGTTCCCTTTCACGCCATCACCATGCCTCCATCGACGTTAAAGACTTGCCCAGTGATGTAAGCAGCTGCGGCATCGGCAGCGAGAAAGCGTACCATGCCTGCAACTTCTTCTGGTTGACCAAAGCGACCTAAAGGGATGAATTTGATAATCTCTTCGGTGTTGTTGAGTTCGTGTGTCATATCAGTGGCAATAAAACCAGGGGCGACAACGTTAGCGGTGATGCCACGAGAAGCCAATTCTTTAGCGACAGTTTTGGTAAAACCAATAACGCCTGCTTTAGCTGCGCTATAGTTTGCTTGACCGGGATTACCCATTAATCCAGAAACAGAGGCAATATTGATAATTCGCCCAGAGCGCTGTTTGAGCATGATTTTACTGACAGCACGTGTACATAAGAAAACACCAGTAAGATTTAGGTCAATTACTGCTTGCCAATCTTCTGGTTTCATTCGCAAAAGTAGTGTATCGCGGGTAATACCTGCATTGTTGACTAAAATATCAATGCGATTGAACTTTTCTAAAACTTTGTTGACTAGTGTATCTACTTGGTCGGTTTGGGAAACGTCAGCTTGCAGAGCAATAGCCTGACTACCAACTTCTGTAATTTCCGCAACTACTTTGTCTGCTGCACTACTAGAGCTAGCATAATTGACAACTATACTAGCCCCTTGTTTAGCCAATTCAAGTGCGATCGCTCGTCCAATTCCTCTGGACGCACCTGTAATAATCGCGACTTTTCCCTGCAACTGCTGCAAATTTTCATTTAAAACTACCATGAAATATTCCTCAATGTTTTGAATCTCCGCGCTAATCATCTTATGGTGATTCGTACCTAGTACTACTTTGCGGAATTTAAAATTCCAAGATTCTGCAACAATAAAAACAAAATGAGGTTATACCGATTCCAGATAGCACGCATTACTATTGAAATCAAATCAAATAAAAGCGGTGTGTTATTATGTCAACCAAAAAACATTTTGACAGCTTTGAGGAAATGCTGTCTAGTTCTGATGTACCCGTGTTGGTAGATTTCTACGCTGACTGGTGTGGCCCTTGCCAAATGATGGTACCAATTTTAGAACAAGTTAACGCCCAACTTAAAGATCGTCTGCGGATAGTCAAAATTGATACTGAAAAGTACACAGAGTTAGCAACCCAGTATCAAATCTACGCTTTACCAACTCTGGTACTTTTTAAACAGGGTCAGCCAGTAGATAGAATTGAGGGCGTAATGCAAGCGCCACAGTTAGTGCAATATCTACAAACAAAGATTTAGGGGAGTGGGGAATTCGTAATTCGTAATTCGTAATTCGTAATTGGGAATTCGTAATTCTCCCCCTGCCTCCCTGGTTACTGAGTAAGCGTACCCGAAAGAAGAAGTTGAAGTGCTGCCTCCTGATCTTCCTCCCCTCTCGTCTTCTAGCTAAAACATTAAGCAAATCTTACATATATTCACTTATATATCTTAAGTAAGTAGTTTAGAAATTGAAGCTGTTGATATTGTGTATTTATATAGAATTATATTGACAAGGGATACAAATTATGAATCAATATCATCACACACCTTACAAGACCAGTATTTGGGCAAATATTGATTTTGATAAGGTTAAAAATCGGATAGATGAAGTAACTCAGTTGATTGAGCAAGTGATGCAAAAATACGGTATTTCCATTGACACTCCGTTAACATAAGTATGGGAGTCACCCCCCATACTCGGCTTCAGAACCGGACATGAAAGTTTGCCTTTCATCCGGCTCCTCTCCAAATTGACCCTTTTCACGGGTACTAAGCTGAGTTGAAAGGTTGCCTATGCCACCGTGTAAGTAAGTCGTGGCATTGAAAAGGCTGTAGCAGCAACGCTCACCATTGAACCTGCAATAGTTAACAAGGGGCGTCGTTACGAATTACGAATTACGAATTACGAATTACCCACTCCCTTAAGGTGTTGCTGGCTGCGATTGGGGTTGTTGACGCAAACCGCGTAAGGTTTGGCGTAATTTGTTTTGGCTTGGACTCTCACTACGCCGCCGTCTTCTAGTTCTAGTTGGTTGCGGTTGTGATGAACTGGTGGATGCTCGTTGACTTCTGATGCGGCGTAAGGATTCTCTGGCAGTTCCCTGACTCCGAGTTGTTCTTGTTTGAGATGATGGCGTAGATGATACAGACTCTCGCTGTCGGCGGATTCTTGGTTGGCTGGTGCTTTCAGAAGGAATATTAGAGCTAGTTGATGTTAGCAATCGTCTACGTCTGGAGGTTCCCTCTGTAGAGTTGGTGTTGGATGCTGTTGTTTGTTGGTTTCTTTGTTCAGCTTCTCTTTGTTCCCTTTGTCTTCTGCGTTCCTGGTTTTGCCGATCGCGTCGTGACCCTCTAATGGCATATTCAGTGGCGATCGCTACTCCTTGTCTACCACTCTCGGATGGTTTTAATTTCCATTCACGCGCTTGTCTGATGGTTTCTTCATCCAAGTCCCGATTGCCGCTGGAGTTCACAACTCGCACATTCGTAACGTTGCCTTGAGAATCTGTATCAACGGCTACTTCTACTCTGCCTTCAATTCCTCGCTTTCTGGCTGACTCTGGATACTTGGGTATACATCCATCTTCGCGACAAGCTGCACGACCACTACCACTACTTGGATTGTTGATTCTTGGTGGTGTGGGGGCTGTTGCTATTGGGGGACGAATTTCTGTTTGGGTGGTTGGACTTGTATTTGTACCTGTACCTGTGCCTGTATTTGTACCTGTACCTGTGCCTGTATTTGTACCTGTACCTGTGCCTCGACCTACTGTAATACCAGAGCCAGAATTATCAGTACCACTTGTGATTACTGGACTCTCGCCTCCCTCGTTGCCTTGATTGGCTCTAGAGTCTCTGATGCTGCTTAAAATGTTTCTGAGATTGGTAGAAGGAGCAGTTGTGACCGGGGTTTGTGGCTTGGTAGCAACTTCTTTATTTGTTGGTTGTGGCTTTTCTATATTTTTTTCTGGTTGGGGGATTGGTTTTGGTCTTTCAGTCAAATCTTGGATTGGTGGAGTTACTTCTGGCTGTTTTTCAATAACTTCTGGCTTTTTGGGTTCTTCGGGAATTTCTTCAAGTGGTTTTACTGGTTCTTCTGTCGGAGTATCAACGATCGCTAATTCTATGGGTTCGTTTTCTTCAGGCACTCTTGTTAAATAATTACCAATGCCTGAAGACAGTAAGCCGATATGCAGCGCTAGCGAGCCAATCAAACTGTAGCTCAGAAAATATTTGAGAGCTGCAATCTCTTTGGAACGCTGTTCGACAGTAATGCCAGAAAAGCTCATAGCCTGTTGCTACCTATTCTCACTAATTTAGTCATCTTAAAATGCATGGTCACAAATAGCAAGTAAAAAATTAAAATTATTTCGCTGGCTATCACTGAGTCGTCATCAGTAAAAACACTTTAAAAAACTTTGGTTATCATGATTTACATACAATATTAATTTTTATTTTAATAATATTAAATTATGTAAAGTCACTAAACAAGTTAAGTAAATAAATATCATGATGCTCTTATTTGGAAAGAGAATCATTGTATTTTAAAATTTATTGAGAAAAACTATCAGCTTTTCTTTAAATTCTGGTAGTCTGAACTATGTGTTGTTGACAACGTTGAGAAAACATGGGAATTCTGAAACTATTTGAAGCAGGTGGTATAGTCATGTTGCCCCTGCTAGGGTTTTCGCTGTTGGGCGTGGCACTGATTATCGAGCGAATTCGGTTTTGGGTAAGAATTAACAAGCGTCAAAACCGCGTGGTACGAGATGTGTTGAATCTGTATCGACTCGATAATATTGTTGGTGCAATGGATAAACTCAGGCAAAATGCAGATTTACCACTCGCACGCATTTTTCTAGCAGCTTTAGAATTGGAGGAGCCAACACCAGATGAATTTCGTTTAGCACTAGAAAGCGAGTCACAGGCTGAAATTCCTGTACTCAAACGCTTTCAAAACATTTTCGAGACGTTTGTTAGTCTAGCACCACTGTTGGGTCTTCTGGGTACAGTGTTAGGTTTGATCACATCCTTTGCTTCACTTAATCTTGGTGATGTAGGAGGTAGTAAGACAGCTGGTGTCACCTCTGGGATTAGTGAAGCTTTGGTCTCAACAGCATCGGGATTGATAGTTGCGATATTTATACTCCTATTTGCCAATACTTTTCGAGGACTTTATCAGCGCCAAATAGCACTGATTCAGGAGTATGGGGGACAGTTAGAATTACTCTACCGCCATCGTTACGAACGAGGAGAGAAGACTTATGCGTCTACAAGATGAACCCGATATTCCAGCACAGATTAATATTGTGCCAATGATTGATGTGATATTTGCAATTTTGACCTTTTTTATCATGTCAACATTATTTTTAACTCGTTCAGAAGGTTTGCCAGTAAATTTACCGAAGGCAGCCACGGCTAAACAACAACAAGTCCCCACTAAAATTACTGTCACGGTGAATGACCAAGGAGATGTTAGCGTCAACCGCGAACCGATTGCGGTTGATAGTTTGGCATCAAAAATCAGATCTTTAGTCAATGCTAACCCGCAATCATTGGTAATTATTAATGCTGATGAAACTGTTGTTCATGGTAAAGTTGTGGCAGTAATGGATCAGGTACGCCAGGTTGAGGGTGCAAAATTAGCGATCGCCACTCAAAGAAAATAGTCGTAATTTATACATTTTGACCTCAACCATTTGACTGAAGAGGCAGGGAGCAGGGGGGAAGAACCTCCCTTTTCCTCTGCTAAAAGCATATAAATCCCTATTAGGGATTGGAACTGAATATATACGTTTACTTTAATGATTGCGACAAATTTTAAGTAAAAACCGCTATATTTTGAGCATTATTAGTGCTATTTTATACTATAGTTACGAAATATTTGTCCGTAATTACTTCCCTTCAGTATACTTCACCTACTGCCTTTTAAAATTGTATATATGATGCAGGCTGTTTATTCTAGTAGTTAGGTTGTTTCAACGCAGGGGATAAAAAGATGAGAGTTTGGCTTGCCTGCTTTTTGGTACTCTTTGCCTTAGCAGAACTGTTTGATTGGATACAAAAATTTAATTTGCCATTACCCATCTATATTTTGGGGGGGGCATTTTTAGCTGTTGCGTCCAACTATGATAAGATTGTTGGCTCATACTTTAGTGATACAGCTATTGAAGCATCTGAAGCATCACTTGAGCAACCTCAATTAGGTTCATCAACCGCATCTCTTGACTCTATTCCCTTCGTAATAGCCTCCAATCAAGAGTCAATTACTGAGAGTCCAAAAACTCTTGGTGGTGACTCTAACCCTTAATTTCTCGTCTGCATCTACTAATTTCGTGCTATTGCTGCAATGCTGTGATCAGTGGTTTATTAGAATATCTCCGTACTGCGTTTACCAAAGATCAGGTTTCCCGTGAAACTTCCGCTACTAATAACTGGCTACCAATTATTCTTTTGACTAGTGTGGGAGTCACTGCCTTTGTCTGGGGAGTTCGAGAACTTAAATGGTTGCAGCCTTGGGAGTTAAGAGTTTATGATGAGATGTTGCGATCGCGTCCTCTAGAAGCATCAGACAAGCGCATTTTACTGGTAAAAATTACTCAAGAGGATCTAGAACGAGAACAATGGCATCTCTCAGACGGCACAATCAATAGATTGTTAGAGAAATTAGCAGCTGGAAAACCGCGTGTTATCGGTTTATATCTGTTTCGACCAGAACAAAAAAGTTTAGCTGTTAATCTGCAAAATTCAGACAATATTATCAGTACCTGCTTGTTCAGTAGTGTCGGTAGAAATGAAATTCCCCCATTACCTAATTTTCCTATAGAAAATATAGGTTTTAGTGACGTTATCCCTGATAATGAAAACGATCAAGTTCTCCGTCGGGGTTTATTATTTGCCTATTCTACAGAAAAAAAATGCACAACTACATTTTCGTTTAGTGCCCTGATTGCGATTAATTATTTAGCTAAACAAGGGATTGAATATCAATTCAACAACGATGGGAACTTTCAATTAGGTAAAACTATTTTTCCTCGCTTAGAGGCTAATTCGGGTAGCTATCAAAATTTAGATGCAGATGGCTATCAAATACTATTAAATTATCATCACCCCAATCACTTCACTAACCAAGTAACACTCACACAAGTCCTCAGTAATCGGGTAAACCCTAGTTTAATTAAAGACCGTCTGGTAATTATCGGTACTACTGCGGCTAATCTACCTCCAGGTGGTTTTTATACACCATATAGTACTTTATCGCAGCAACCAATAAGAATGCCTGCAATGTTTATTCAGGCACAAGTAGCAAGTCAAATTATTAGTACAGTTTTGGATCAGCGTCCTTTGATTTGGTACTGGCCTGATTGGGCAGAATTGATTTGGGTGTGGAGTTGGTCATTGTTAGGTAGTGCGATCGCTTGGCGTTTACGGTATCCTTTGTTATTGGTATTGGCAGCAAGTATCACCTTAATTAGTTTGATGGGAATCTGTGTATGTTTGTTTTTTCTAGCTGGATGGATACCTTTAATTCCGCCTGCGATCGCGATGATATTTAGTAGCTTAAGTATTATGGGGTACAATACTTACCAGGCTCAGCAGCGAACTGAGTTGATTATTCTGCAAGTGGAAAAACAACAAGAGGCGATCGCGCAATTAAATATATTATTAGAAGATAAGACAGTATTTACAGATACATATAATTTTACATCTATAAGTGATACAAAAACCAAAACACCTGGTAATTTTCTTTTGAGTGGACGTTACCAAATCTCTAAAGTATTAGGTGTAGGTGGATTTGGTCGGACTTATTTAGCACAAGATACTCAACTACCTGGTCGTCCAACTTGTGTAGTAAAAAAGTTAATGCCAGCTCGACAAGATACTAAATTTTTGCAAGTTGCGCGTAGATTATTTAATACCGAAGCAGAAATTTTACAAACTTTAGGTAAACATCATCAAATTCCAGAATTACTTGCTTATTTTGAAGATGAACAAGAATTTTATTTAGTTGAAGAATATATTCAGGGACATACTCTCAATGAGGAATTACCGCCTGTGCGGGATATACAGCATGAATTATTTGTTATTGAGATGCTCAAAGAAGTTTTAGAAGTTTTAGGGTTTCTTCACCAGCATCGGGTAATTCATCGAGATATTAAACCGAGTAATATTATTAGATGTACTCAAGATAATCGGTTAGTGTTGATTGACTTTGGTGCAGTTAAATTGATGCAACCACCTAGCGAGAAAACAGAATTAGCAACAGTTGCTATTGGCACGCGGGGTTACATGCCTCCAGAACAAATTGTTGGACATCCCCGTTTGTGTAGTGATATTTACGCTTTAGGAATGATTGGGATTCAAGCCATAACTGGCATACCGCCACAGGAATTACATCCAGATCCCGAAACAGGAAATGTTGTGTGGCGTGAAATGGCACAAGTTAGCGAAGAATTGGCGATAATTTTAGATAAAATGGTGCGATATAATTTTAGCGATCGCTATCAATCAACCGTTGCAGTTATGCAAGATTTAAAAAATATTAATCATTGAATTTAATTGGTATATATTGTAAAACAGATACCGTTTAGTTATGCGTTACTCAGTCGCCAATTAATCAAACGAGAGTATATCTTAGTTAAGAATTACGAATTAGTATGACTCAAGGGCAAACTGCAATTGAAGGTATTTATGAGGTGTGCATTGGTGTTCCTGAACCAATTGTTGCCATTCAATATTGGGAGCAATTTGGCTATCATATTGGACAAGTGGGAGAATTAGACGCAGCTACAGCCCATCAATTATATGGGGTGAATTCGTCTTTGCACTCGATTCGTCTTTACCACCAAAATGCAGATCATGGGTTAATTCGTTTGATGGTTTGGCAAAAACCTACGCATCAAGGGTTAGGAATAGAGTCAATGAAAGTTAAGGGAAATCGCTGGGCGACTACCTTAACTGCTGATGCATTGACTATCTTAAATCATGCAGAGGATGCAAAAACGGCAGGTTGGCCCATCAGATATACTAACCCTTATTGGGAAGTAATTTACAACAAAGAGAGAAAAAGCCGCCCTTTTGTGGAACAGGCGGTTGGGGTGCGAGAAATGTTACTACTCCAACCTTTTGCTAGACAGGTTCTATTTCAACGGTTTGGGTATACATTGCCACATTATGGGCAAATTAACCACAATGCCGCTTTGAAAACTAGTCAATTTACTCACATAGGAATCATCGTTCAGGATGACAGCAAAGAAACTCTGCGGTTCTATGAAGAAGTTTTAAATTTGCTGCGTGTGCGTGATGACGTTGAAACGAGTTATGAGTCTTCGTTAGCAGGTAGAGAGATTTTCGATCTTAAACCTGGTGAAAAGTTTATTGTCACTACCTTTGATGATCCTCGTTCTTCCAAGTCTGATTTAATGGCTGCACGTAGCGGTAGACTTTATGTGATTCGATTTCCCGAAGAGATTAATTTAGAGTCACGCTTTGAAGCAGCTAGGCCGGGTAGTTTGGGAATGTGTTTGTACACTTATCGTGTAAAGGGATTATATGAGTATTGCGATCGCATTAAAACAAGTAGTGTCCAAAAGTTTACAGATATCACCAGCAATGAGTTTGGCGAGATGAGTTTCTCTTTTGTAGCACCAGATGGTTACTTTTGGACTTTGCTAGAAGTCAATTCTTAACAGGGAACAGATATTTGTTTGATCAAATTTCATATCAAGTTCGGATAATCACTTATTATTAAAATTTCTCCCTTCGGGTGACGCTCGTTCCTCGCTAACGCAGTCGCCTGCACAGGGAAACAGCCCTAATGATAAGTCTTCAGACGAACATGATATCACTCGTTAATTTCAGCAACGCCTAACTTTTTTCTTCATCGCAATTAGTAAACCAGCTGCTGTCATACTACCGAGAATGCTTGCAGGTTCGGGAACTGGAGGTGTGTTACCTGATAGAGTTAAGATGGCAAAATTTCCAGAGTCAGAACCTGTGAATGTCAGTGGAGTTGCAATACCCAGCTCGGCACGATAATCTGGTATCCATCCACTTGAGTCATCATAAGATGAAGTATATGCTTCTATAGATACTTCCGTGGCATCACCACCAAGTAAACCAGCAGATAAGATATAGTAATTTTGTCCTCCAGCGAGAGTTGCTGTAGTGACGCTATTCAATGTATTGTTGATTGCTTGCAACGCTTCAAAAGATCCGCCTCCAGGGAATGTAGAACTCTTAGGATCAAACAATTTAAGAGCTGCATCATTAATAAAACTTACATCATACAGTTTGTCCCCAACCTGTAAGTCTTCGATACCTGTGGCATTATTGCCCTCAAGGTTAACTTTAGCAGCTTCTGCTTTCAGTGATATGACCAGCGAGGCGATCGCAGAAACTGAAATAGCTACACCTAGTTGAATTGCTCTTTTCATCTATTTTTCCGGCTCCTCTAAAAACTTTACAGGATTGACGTGATTTTGAGATTATAAAGCGCTTAAAACCTGCCATTTCCCTGAACAATGTGCTTAACAGTGGTCAAGGTTTCCAAGCTAATAAATCCTCGACGATGACCTTTTTGGTTGGACATGCCTAAAAATACTGAATCTCCCCGTGAAGGATTGCGGGAAAAACGCGGGGAGGTATTAATGTATGTGGAGGCACTGTTAACTCCCAAGGCAAACTGGCGGCTTTCTTGATAGGATTCAGTGATAATACAGTCAGCATGACCGCTACTGTACTGATTAATCCAAGCGATCGCACCCTCTAAGCTATCTACTAGTTTAAAAGCTACTGTCTTAGTTAAATAAGAACTTTCCCATTCTCCTTCTTTCGCCAACTGCAACTGGGGAAAGGCTTGTACTAATTCGGCATCTGCTTTAATTTCAAAGCCTTTTTCCTTCAAGCTGTTCCACAAAACTGCCAAGGAGGAAGGTAAGGCTTGACGATGAATTAATACCTTTTCAATCGCATTAACTGGGTCTGGTTCGCTTTGATGGCTATCCATAATTATCCAGCGCACCATTTCTAAGCTGCTATTCAACGACCAGTAGAGATAACAGTTACCCATTGCTGACTTTAAAACAGGGCAAGTTGACTGGCGCATCACCTGCTGTACTAAGCTGGAACGTCCATAGGGAATAACTAAATTTAGATACTGGTCTTGGGTGATTAAATCCCGAATCGAAGCACCATGTTCAGCTGTAATCAGTTCTACACAACCTGATGGTAAACCAACTTCGGCGATCGCAGTTTGCAGAGCATCCGCAATCGCCGCGTTAGAATGGCTAGCTTCTGTACCACCTTTAAGAATTATACTATTGCCAGTTTTCAAACAAAAACCCGCTGCGATCGCACCTAAATCAGGAAACGCCTCATAAATAAATCCAATTACTCCCAAAGGCATTAACTGAGAGTAACTTTGTGAATCTTCTAATTGATAGTCGGCGTTTCTGACTCTTCGCAGCGGGTCTGAGAGTTCCCCCAAGCGTTGTAGAATGTCCACCGCAGTCTCTAGGCGCTTAGGAGTTAACTTCAGCCAATCTAAGATTAAATCTGGCACAGCCATTTCCCGACTGGCTTCTAAGTCTAAAGTATTGGCTTCTAGGATATCATCAAATGCCCGTTCTAGCGCTTGTGCCATTGCCAACACAGCGCGACTCCGGTCTACTCCCTTGGTAGTTCCCAATTTCAAGGAAGCTTGATACGCGCGTTTAGCGCTTTTCATGGGTTCGGGGCTATCTTCCACAGCTGCAACAGTCATTGAGTTAACGTCTGTAGGTCAGCCAGACCATTAGTGCTGGCAGGATAGCCAATAGCACTGCTACCATTGCCCAAGCAATAATACTAGAGCCATTTGCTAATCGCAGTGCTAATGGCAGCCATATAATCACTAGCACGAAAATAATGCCTAGTGCTATGGGTAGATAGCTTTCTCCCAATTTGGGATGGACAACATGCCAATTATTGCCCATCCAGCGCCAAGCCCGCTTGTAGGGATAGGTTGTGGAGAGTTGTTCTAGCACATAACCATTATCCTCTAGTACAAATATTTGCTGACAGCGATCGCAACCAAATGCTTCTGTCAACGTAATCGGAACTAGTCGCCCCCGACGACGACAGGGGCAGGGGTATTCCGTATTGAAATCTATTTTTTCAGGTTTTTGAGATTGCACAAGCGTTCTAATAACTTGAGCGCGTTTTTACAAATTTTGAGAATTTATCCTTTGACAGATGTTTTTAGGACTAATTTCTCTGTTATCAAGCAACAATTGCGGAGTCATAAATCAGAATTTATGTTATCTACATTTTGGCTGATTTCACCACCAAAAGACGTGTTGCACCTTACAATACTGCTAAACACCTTGGTTTAAGTGTAGTACATCAACTAAAAAACTAGCTAAATTAAGAGATTTTGCTGTCTTCAAAAGCGGGTAACGCGATTCGAACGCGCGACATTCACCTTGGCAAGGTGACGCTCTACCACTGAGCTATACCCGCAATTTTCATGTACATACTATCATCTCAAATCTGCTATTGTTTGTCAACTACTAATTTTATTAACTAGGGAGTGGGGAGTGGGGAGTGGGGAGTAGGGAGTAGAGATGGGCTTTCAAGGGTAGGTTTTTCATATTCAGTCTGAAAAAACCTATTTTTTCGTTCCGAAATCTTTCTTTACGTCCCCGCGTCCCCGCGTCCCCGCGTCAACCAAAACGCGAAATCTAAAAAACCTACCCATAAGAGGTAGGGATGGGGGAATGCGGAGAAACTTTCATTTACATTCTCCGCGTCACCCTTCGGGTGACGCTCGCAAGCTCGCTAACGCTGCGCTAACGCCGTCGCCTGCGGAGGGAAACCCTCCTTTACTCGCTGTCTCACCGTGTAAGCGCGTCCCCGCGTCCCCGTGTCTCCGTGTCCTCTTAATTGTTTAGCTCAGTTGTTCTGACTCTGGGGCAAGATTGTTAACGCTGGTGTTGGGAAAAGATGCAGGCAAAGACTGAGGGTTATGAGGATATGATGGTTCTGCTAGGTTAGAGCGTAGTTGCCGCATCAGGCTAGCCATTTCTAGAGCGCTCATGGCATAATCCCAGCCATGATTACTCTTAATACCTGCTCGTTCTAAGGCTTGCTGCATAGTATCTACTGTTAAAATGCCAAAAATTACGGGTACGCCTGTTTGAAAACCTGCGGCGGCAATACCTTTGGCAACTTCTGAAGATACATAATCAAAATGAGGTGTTTGGCCTTTAATCACTGCACCCAAGCAAATTACTGCATCATAGCGATGGGAAAGTGCAAGTTGGCGAGCGACGATTGGGACTTCAAAGCTTCCCGGTACCCAAACATAATCTACCTGATTGCCGTGGGGATTTGTATCTACACCATGGCGTTTTAAGCAATCTTGACACCCCTCTAGGAGCTTAACGCTAACTAGGTCGTTAAATCGACCGATGACCACTGCAAACCGCAAAGGTTCTGTTTGAGTAAAACTTCCCTCGAAAACTGCCATGACTGCCTCTTAATATATTTCTTGGCAATATACTTTTCTTATTTAAATGTAGAGGAGCAGGAAAGCGCACTCAGGAAAAAGCTCTTAAACCTTTTACTTTGGCTTTTCTGCTCCTCTAGTTTTTATATTATGTGCCGATGCTAGAGCGAAGTCGTGGCCTACACAACCAAAAAGTTTAATATTCCGACTAAAAGTACTAATGCAACCCAGACTCCAGAACCAATCCAGAGTAACCTTTTTGATTCAACCCAGTTTTGGGGAGTTGCGTAAGCAACGGGAACACCAACAACTAGAATAAAAGACAGCAGAACCAGGGCTACTAAAGCGAATTGGAATATGATGGTCATTTTTGCTTCTCCCAAAATAACGAAATGCTAAAGATAGAATATCTTTAAGGGCGACACTGATAGTTTTTCCTTATTTTTAAGGTATCAGAAATCGTTACACTCTTGTCATTTAGTCATTTGTCCTTTGTCTTTTGTCTAAGTACTAATGACTAATGACTAATGACTAATGACTCTTGAATATGGATTTAATTCTTTGCCACACAACAGCTGATTTTGACGCATTAGGGGCGGCGGTAGGACTAACTTGCCTGCTACCGGGGAGCAAAATTGTGCTGAGTGGTGGTTCTCACCCACCTGTGAGGGATTTTTTGGCATTGCATCGGGATGAATACCCGCTAATTGAGCGGCGTTCGGTTAATCCTGAGAAAATTCGCTCTCTAACTGTGGTGGATACACAAAACCGCGATCGCTTGGGTAAGGCTGCGGAGTGGTTAGATTTACCACACTTAAAAGAGATTGTTATTTATGACCATCACTTAGGACAAGAACCTAGTATTGCGGTGACGCAATCGTATATTTCTGCTGTGGGAGCGACCACAACATTAATTGTGGAACAATTGCAACAGCGGCAAATCTCTCTAACTCCTGCCCAAGCAACGGTGATGGCTTTGGGTATCCATGTTGATACTGGTTCGTTGACGTTTGAGCAAGCTACACCAAGAGATGCTTTAGCTTTGGCTTGGTTGATGCAGCAAGGTGCTAGTTTAAAGGTAATTTCCACCTATTGCGATCCTGGCTTATCTGTGCAATTGCAGCAGTTATTGACTCAAGCGCTAGAAAATTTAGCATACGTTGACCTGCGTGGATATACGATCGCTTCGGTGACGTTAAAAACTGAAGGATTTGTGCCAGGTTTATCGAGTCTGGCTTCAGAACTTGTGGAGTTAACCGAAATAGATGCTTTGCTGTTAGCCAACGAATATCCGTTAGGGGAAGGTGATTCACGCTTAACAGTGATTGGGCGATCGCAAATTCCCCAGACAAACCTCAATATATTATTCCAAAATTTCGGTGGTGGCGGTCATTCCCAAGCAGCATCTTTGAATTTGCGTCAAGTAGACTCACAAGCAATACTGCAACAACTTCTCGATGGCATTAAAGCTCAAATTCCTCATCCCCCCACAGCCAGAGATTTAATGTCTTCTCCTGTCCGCACCATTCGCCCTGACACCACAATTACGGAAGCCCAGCGTATTTTATTACGCTATGGACACTCTGGTTTATCTGTAGTTGATTCCCAAGCACAATTGGTAGGTATTATTTCCCGACGGGATATTGATATTGCCTTACATCACGGGTTTAGTCATGCACCAGTCAAGGGTTATATGACAACCAACCTCAAAACTATCACCCCAGATACCACACTGCCAGAAATTGAGGCGTTAATGGTGACATATGATATCGGACGCCTACCAGTGCTGGAGAATGAGCAGTTAGTCGGCATCGTTACCCGTACCGATGTGCTACGCGAATTACATCAAGCAGACACAGGCACAGGGCAAGGTGGGAACGCGGGGACAACATTACTCTCCGCGTCCCCACGTCCCCGTGTCCCCGTGTCCTCTGCTCTTGCTCCTCAATTGTGGCAATTGCTCACCATAGCATCGCAAGAGGCAGAAAAACGGGGTTGGCACCTTTATCTTGTGGGGGGGGCAGTGCGAGACGTGCTGTTAGCTGAAGCAACAACGGGCACATTGCTGATTAAAGATATTGACCTTGTAGTGGATGGTTTTCACAAAACAGCCGCTGTTGGCGCTGGTGTTGAATTAGCCAAAGTACTTCAGCAAATTTACTTAGGTGCGCGTTTAGAAATCCATGGGGCTTTTCAAACTGCTGCCTTGCTATGGCATAAAGATTCAGAATTAGATTCCTTATGGATAGATATTGCCACCGCTAGGACAGAATTTTACCCTTACCCCGCCGCTAATCCAGAAGTTGAGGCGAGTTCGATTCGTCAAGATTTGTATCGTCGGGATTTCACCATCAACGCCATGGCACTGCGACTTACATCCCCCCGTGCTGGAGATTTACTTGATTTCTTTGGTGGTTTAGTAGATTTACAAGCTAAGCAAATTCGAGTTTTACACGCCAATAGCTTTATTGAAGACCCAACTCGCATTTATCGCGGTGTGCGCTTTGCCGTGCGCTTGGGATTTGATATTGAACCGCAGACAGAAGAGTATATCCGTTATGCTATCAATAGTGGTGTTTACGATCGCACTGCTCAAGAGAATAGCAAAACTCCAGCTCTCCAAACTCGACTCAAAACAGAATTAAAGCATATCCTAGAAGCCCCTTACTGGAAATCGGCTTTACAGCTACTCGACAATCTAGGAGCGTTACAGTGCATTCATCCTACCCTCAAACTAGATGCAGAACTTCTACGACAACTACGTTTGCTAGAACGCTGTTTAGGGCGATTTGACAGTCAACAAACCTTAATTCACTGGCAAATGCGCCTAGAAGTATTAATTGCTCATTTAATACCAGAACATCAAGGGAAAGTAGCAAAAAATCTACAACTACAAGAGGAAAGCATCGCTAGGTTGAAGAATTTATCTCAAGCAGAAACTGAGGTGATGGCTTCATTACCTAATTTGCAACATCCCAGTCAAATTGTACATTTACTGCGACAGTATGACTTACCAATGCTGATTTTAATTGCTTTGCGAAGTCCGCGAGTAATCAGGCAACAAATTTGGCAATATCTCACAGTTTGGCATCATATACAGCCACTTTTGAACGGCAATGATTTAAGGAGACTAGGTTATCAGCCAGGGCCACAGTATCGACAAATATTAGATGATTTACTCGCCGCGACTCTTGATAGAGTGATTACAGATCAGCTTGAAGCCAAAGAATTTTTAGCACAAAACTATCCTACATAAAATCTCTACGTACCTTTGCGCTAAACTCCGCGTTCTTTGCGTTGAAAAAAGTTAGTATTTGAGGCAACTTTACTAACCACAAATCACACAATCGCTAAAGCACCCAGATTACCGCTGTAACCAGTAATCTCAATGATGGCGTCAGTAGCAGCATTAAATCCGTTGGTGGCATCATTAATTACTAGGAAAGTCCGATCATTTAAATCAAAAAAGGTGAATGTTGCAGCTTGATTAGCAATAAAACTAGTACTATCCAACAAAAGTTGAATTCTCGCCTCAGTTAGCAGATTAATTTGACCAAATTGTTGCAAGTTAAGGGTATTTACCGCCTTGGGTGCATCAATCTTATCTACATGAACGTCTAAGTCTTTAATCACATCAAAATTCGCCAGCAACGAATCACTCAAAGACTCAAACACAAAAGTATCACGACGATTGCCACCAGTGAGGATATCTCCACCTGCACCACCAATTAAGGTATCACGACCGTTGCCACCAAATAGTTGGTCATTGCCATCAAAGCCTGAGAGTTGGTCATTACCATTGCCACCAAATAGTTGGTCATAACCATCAAATCCTACCAGTTCATCATTCCCGTTACCACCATAAATGATGTCGTTACCACCTAACCCCAACAGTTCATCGTTACCATCTTTGCCGTAAATTGTATCGTTACCTGCATCGCCAATTAACTCATCGTCATCATTGCTACCATCCAGGAGCAAACCATCTACTGACTCTTCATCAGTAGTTTTCCATAAAAGTTGACCACTGCGGTTATAGATATAGCTCACAAGGGTATCGGTCTCGCTGTCACCATTGCTGTCAATTTCTTCAGAAATGAGTTGACCGTCAGTGTTGTAGTTGTAAGTGGTGACTGTATCGATGATGCCGTCGTTGTTTGTGTCAGAATTCTTGATTGTCAACTTCCCATTGGGATCGTAACTGTAAGTGCTAAGTATATCTACGGTACCATCATTGTTATTGTCAGCCTGCTCAGCTATGAGTTTACCTTCAGTATCATAGCTGTAAGTAGTAAGTACATCTACTGTACCGTCATTATTATTGTCAACCTGCTCAGATATCAGCTGACCTTCAGCATTATAGTTGTAAAACTTGAATGTGTCAGGCACACCGTCGCCGTCAGTATCAAAGCTGGCACTTGTAGGCCCATAGGCATAAAAATTTACCTCATCCGGCTTACCGTCACCATTGTTATCAAGGCTTTCAGATATGATATTACCCTTATCATCATAAGTGTAAGTATATGTTCTGAAGGAATCAGAATCATTGAACTCACCATCGCCATTCTCATCTAAGCTTTGCGATATTAAATCCCCTCTGATGTTGTAAGTGTTGGTGCTGAACCCATAAGGTTTACCATCCATATCATAGAAGTTACTAGTCGCAGATATAAGGTTGCCAAAAGTATCGTAAGTGTAATTATAATTAGTGTAAGGAGAAATAAAACCATTAAAGGTATCAGTGAAAGTTACAGTTACTGGGTTGCTATCGGCATTATAGGTATAAGTGGTGGCAATAATAAATTGAGGAACACCGGCACCAAATAAATCGGTTCCTTCATTGATAGATGTCAGTTTACCGTCGACATCGTAGGTATAATCGATAGTGATTGTAGCTTCATAATTAGGGCGATAGAGGATACCTGAAGCTTGACGTATAACTTTTGTCAGTTTGCCACTGGCATCGTAAATATATGTACTGGAAACAGGATTATCATATCCTCCGCTAAAATCATTAATGAATGTAGATATAAGCTTACCGCTAGCGTTGTAAGTAGCCTCATAAATTCTGTAACCAGATTCGGCAATCAATCTACTGTTAGCGTCATAGGCATAGGTTGCAACATTATAAGGTATGCTGCCCTCATAGCTTTGGTCTATGGAGATCAAGTTGCCCTTAGAATCATAAGTATAGAAGTAGCTCAGCCCATCATAAGTTGTGCTTCTAAATGTCAAGTTACTATTGGCATCGTAGGTATAGGTCGAAACTTCCTCAGGTATACCATCGTTATCAGAATCTCTAGTTTCTGATGTTAGGTTGTTATTGGCATCGTATGTATAGGTAATGGCATTATTTACTGATGTGCGGTTGCCTTTGTTGTCGTAGGTGTAGAAGGTGGTACTCTCAGGCTTGCCGTTATTGTCATTGTCAGTTTTTTGGGATATGAGGTTATAGGTAATAACCGACTCTGCGATGCCATCGTTATTGTTGTCAATCCTCTCAAAGGCGAGGCTACCGTTGGCATTGTAAGTATAAGTTGTTGTTGAGGTCATAAATTTATTTATACGTAAGAACACATTGATTATACTTCTTGCAAAAATACTTGAACCGTCAGAGACTCAAGTCTCTGCCTAATAGCAAAAGTCCGTTGAAACGGACTAAAAATACTGTTATTAGTCGGTTTCAACCGACTTGAGTTATCAGCCAGAAAATTTATTTCCTGGCGAGTATCCGACTTTTGCCAGAGGTCTATTATATTGGATGCTGAGTTAAGCAATAATTTAAGTAATTATACTTGATAATAGCGAATTACTGATGCTTGGAGAGGGCGATCGCTATTTTGTGAGTAATTGTAAATTTTTTGACTAAGGTAGGCGTTTCGCCTACCCTACTCACTCAAATTAAACAATTGCTAATGCACCTAAATTACCGCTGTAACCAGTAATCTCAACGATGGCGTCAGTTGCCGCACTAAATCCATTGGTAGCATCATTAATTACCAAGAATGTTCGCAGACTTTCATCATCTCTACCAGGAATATTCGTACCCAAGCCGAAGGTTGCCGCTTGATTAGCAACAAAACTACTACTATCCAGCAAAAGTTGAATTCTGGACTCAGTTAATACATTAATTTGACCAAATTGTTCCAGATTACGAGCATTTACAGCCTTGGGTGCATCAATTTTATCTACATAAATGTTTAAGTCTTTAATCACATCAAAATTCGCCAGCAACGAATCACTCAAAGACTCAAACACAAACGTATCACGCAGATTACCACCAGTTAAGATATCGCCACCCGCGCCACCAATTAAGGTATCACGACCGTTGCCACCAAATAGTTGGTCATTGCCGTCAAAGCCTGAAAGCTGGTCATCACCATTGCCACCAAATAGTTGGTCATAACCATCAAATCCTACCAGTTCATCGTTGCCTTTACCACCATAAATGATGTCATTACCACCCAATCCCAACAGTTCATCGTTGCCATCTTGACCATAAATTGTGTCATTGCCAGCATCACCAATTAACTCATCATTACCCTTACCACCGTTGAGGGTTAAATTTTCGGCTGGGTCATTGTTAATCGTTTTGGATAAAAGCTTACCATTGCGTTCATAGATGTAGCTGACGAGTGTATCTGTGACGCTATCATTATTGTTGTCAATTTCTTGGGATATCAATTTACCATCGGCATCATAGTTGTAAGTGGTGGTTTCATCTATAATGCCGTCGGTGTTATTGTCAAAGTTCTTGGTTGTGAGTTTGCCTGTTGCGTTGTAACTGTAAGTGGTGAGTGCATCGGTGACGCCATCATTATTGTTATCGAGTTGTTCAGACACCAGCTTACCATTAGGATTGTAACTATAAGTGGTTGCTGCATCGATGATGCCGTCGTTGCCAATATCAACTTTCTTGGTTATCAGTTTGCCGTCGCTATCATAGCTGTAAGTGACAAGTTCATCAGTTAAATCATCGTCATCACTGTCAGTCTGCTCAGATATCAGCTTACCTTTAGGATCGTAGTTGTAAGTGGTGAATGCGTCGGCTTGACCGTCACCGTCTGTGTCAACGCTATTGGATGTCTGTCCATAAATTTTGACGCTATCAATTTTGCCATCACCATTGCTATCAGCGCTTTGGGATATTAGCTTGCCTTCGGTATCGTAGGTAGAGGTATAAATTAAAGTCGAGTCAATTGTGCCATCGGCATTTTCGTCTCTAGTTGCAGATGTCAGGTTGCCATAGACATCGTAGGTATAAGTATAAGTAAAATCAGCTACAGATGCATCATCTTGATTATAGCTGTTGGATATTAAGTTGCCTTTAGCATCGTATGTATAGATTTGAACTACTTCAGGCGTACCGTCATCATTTTTGTCTGTAGTTGCAGATATCAGTTTGCCATAGCTGTCGTAGGTTGAAATGGTGAGATATTGAAGATTGAATACTTCATTTTCGTAGTCATACTCATAGCGGCTGTAGCTTTTGGATGTTCTGTTACCTTCACTATCGTAAGTATATTGTGTAATGTCCCTAATGAAATTATTTTCAAAGCGTTCAGATGTCAGGTTGCCTTCAGCATCGTAAGTATAAGTTCTGATATCGGTAGATTCGGTTTCAATATCATAAATAGATTTAGAATTTATCGATACTAGATTGCCTTCACCATCGTAGCTATATGTAGTATTGGTTTTTATCCTACCTCTTTCAGTTTCTTGATAACCTTCGACTTCTATGAGTCTGCCTTTGATATCATAGGTATTTTTTGCCAGGGAAAAACCCTTATTTTCAACTTGCACCACGCTACCGTCATCATTGTAAGTAGTAGTGGTGACACCATAGCTTTTCTCAGAGATGACTCTACTGTTGGCATCGTAAGTATATTCATCACCAAATTCATCTGGTATACCGTCTGCATCGCTGTCAGAACTAAATGTTATGTAATTGCCTTTAGCATCATAGATAAAAGTGGTGAACGACTCTAACTTTAAGTTTGAGTCGTAATTTTTAGCTGATGTCAGATTGCCGTTGTCATCATAAGTATAAATGCTGCCAGACTCAGGCTTACCATCGCCATTGTCATCAAAGCTTCTGGATGTGAAATTGCCTGCGGCATCATAGGTATTAAGATTAATCTTTTTGGAGGGGTCGATGCCTCTATTATCAGTAATTTCTGATAGGACTTTGCCTTGGGAGTTATAAGTATAGCTTGTAACTTGTTCTGCGTTGCCGTCGCCGTCAAAGTCATAGGTGTCGGATATTAGATCATAGGTGATGACTGACTCTGCTACGCCATCGCCATTATTATCAATCCTCTCAGTGATGAGTTTATTTTCGGTAATCTCATTAAACAAGGAGTTGACTTTAGTATTGTAGGTATAAGTGACTGTTGAGGTCATAAATTTATTTACATGTAGGAATATACTGATTATACTATGTGCTGAGTTAAGGACAGATTAAGTAATTGCACTCAACAATAGCGATCGCCTCCTTCAAATATATGAAACTTGCTTACATAATGGCGATCGCTATTTTGTAACTGATTAGTCGTCAACCGCCCCACCCACAAGGGGATGGGGTGTTACGCGCGATCAATAAATTTATTTACACGCAAGAATATACTGATGGTACTGTGTGTTCAGTTTAAATAATAACTTAATTAAATATACTTTAGAATAGCGATCGCCACCTTTGAACATTGACCAAATAAAGAGCGATTGCAATACCTTATTCCCAATATGACCGCCAATCATCTTGGAAAAATTGCTGCAATTTTTTTAGATAAGAATATGTTTTAATTTTGACCATCCATAGGTTATTAATATCTTTACCTCCTTTACAAATAACACCTTCGGTGACATCATATTTACCTTCACGGACATCATGGATAAATTTACCAGTGAGCTTACCGCGATAAACAACCCGTGCAATGTTGAGGTGACTGAAATCTTGCAGAAATTGTTCAGCAGGAATAATACATTGATCAGTCTGCACGTCAAATAAAATTAATTGCTTTGGATCATCATTTTTATGCGTACCAGCAAATGAGTTAATGCCAAAAAATTCAGTAAATACAGTAATTTCTGGATACCGATAATTTTCATTTTCTCGAAATACTATTTCTAGGGCACTAGCAAAATCTCTATTAAAAATTTTAGAGGCTGCTTCTAACCCTGGATGTGCAGCATTAAATTGTGCAATCCCCTGCTTATCCAAATCAAAGCGATCGCGACGTGTACCAAAAGCATACCACCCCAGTTCCGACTCCCAAACCCAGTGGAGATTTGTACCATCATATTTCTCAAAAGCTATACAACGCTCCCAAGGACAATTTTTGCTATCTGGGATTTTTGGATAAACAAGTTGCACTCGTGCCATTTTTATCTAAGTTTTGTTTGAGCATCTTTGTAAATTTTATACTACAAAACACTACAAAAGCCGGGAGTAGGGGAAGAAGCATAGAACCGGGGGACTTAAACCCACGGAACTAGTTAACAATTTTTTCCATTTTTGCCAAATTTGGGATTAAAGACTGTCTGCTGTTGTGAAGAATTAAAACAGCTATAGATATAAAGACTTACTCATAATGATATCTTTAACTATCACGCTGTAAGTCCCTTACTGAATTCGGTACTCCGAATTGGTAGCGGCAGCTCAGGCAGAGGATGAAAAATTGACCTTTAAACAATATCAACCAGCAGGTTGATCAAAAATAGGGGTCGATAAAGAAATCCTCAATATCTTTGTCATGACAAGCGATAATTCAAAACTCTAAATAAGTTTAGTGTCTCTCTTTACCTGGGAAACTCAGCTAAATGAAAAGGAGAACACAGATGAAGGTTGGTATCCCAAAAGAAGTCTACCCTGGTGAACGTCGTGTAGCAGCTACACCAGACACAGCTAAACGTCTGGCTAAACTGGGTTTCGACGTGCTAATTGAGTCTAATGCAGGCGCAAGTGCAAATTTTACAGATGATGCTTACATCCAAGCAGAATGTCAGATTGTGCCAGACGCCTCCACTCTCTGGAAAGAGGCAGATATCGTACTCAAAGTGCGTCCACCCCAAATACACCCAGAACTTGGTAAACATGAAACTGAACTGTTACGCCCAGGAGGTACGCAAATCGGCTTTATCTGGCCAGCCCAGAACCCAGATTTACTAGAAAAACTGATAGCACGCAAAGCCACAGTGTTGGCGATGGATGCAGTGCCTCGGATTACACGGGCACAAAAGATGGACGCTTTGAGTTCAATGGCAAATCTCGCAGGCTACCGGGCGGTAATTGAGGCTGCGAATCACTTTGGACGCTTCTTCAACGGACAGATTACAGCCGCAGGCAAAGTACCACCCGCGAAAGTGCTGATAATTGGTGCTGGTGTCGCTGGACTAGCAGCCATCGGTACCGCCAGAAGCTTGGGCGCAATTGTCCGCGCTTTTGATACGCGCCTTGTAGTTAAAGAGCAGGTAGAAAGCTTAGGGGCAGAGTTTCTGGAACTCAATTTTGCTGAGGATGGTACAGGTGAGGGCGGCTACGCCAAGGTGATGAGCGACGAATTTATCAAAGCAGAGATGGAACTGTTTGCCGCTCAAGCCCAAGAGGTTGACATCATCATCACAACGGCACTCATCCCAGGTAAAAGAGCGCCTGTGTTGATTACTCAGGAAATGGTTGAGAGTATGAAAGAAGGATCGGTGATCGTCGATATGGCGGCCGAACAGGGCGGTAATTGCGCCCGTACTCATCCTGGTGAAGTTTACTCTTACCAGGGAGTGACGATTGTCGGTTTAACTGATTTACCCAGTCGCATGGCTCAACAAGCCAGCCAGCTTTATGGCATCAATCTTTACCATCTCCTCGAAGAAATGGGTGGAGCTAAAGACTACAAAGTCGATCGCGAGAATGAGGCGATTCGCGGCGCTTTGATAGTTCATGACGGTGAAATTACTTGGCCACCACCGAAAGAGGACGCGGGGACGCGGGGACAGGGGGACGCGGGGACTCAGATAGGGGGAGAAGCAAAGACTCAGGGAGGGGGAGAAGCAAAGACTCAGGTAAGAGTAAATACGGAAGCAGGAACACATAAAGATACTGAAAAAATCCCCGCGTCCCCGCGTCCCTCTGTCCCCGCGTCCTCTTCCCTCCTCTGGCTGCCGCTTGTTGGTTTAGCTCTTGTTGGTATTGGCGTGAGTGCGCCGGCTTCGTTTCTATCTCATTTGATTGTGTTTGTGCTGGCGTGTTTTGTGGGCTGGCAAGTGATCTGGAATGTTAAGCCTGCTCTGCACACACCGCTGATGAGTGTCACTAATGCGATTAGCGGCATCATTATTATTGGCGGGATGCTGCAAATTTCCCAGCTATCAAGTTCATCTACCATCCTGGGAGCGATCGCTATTTTCGTCGGGACAATCAATATTTCCGGTGGCTTTCTAGTCACTCAACGTATGCTCAGGATGTTCCAAAAGTGAAGTACCTACACTTACCCGAAGGTAAGTGTAGGCTTCCCGTCTCATTCGCCCTTGCCTCGTTAAACCCGTGTTTAATCTGGTCTTACACAGCGTCTCTGCTGATTTCTCAGCTTTATCTCCTCAAGGGAGAACCCAGGCAGCCGCCCATCTTCCATAGGCAGTTTAATTGTTTTGCAACACGCTTGTCTTGGAATCACGGCAATAGCCAACCAGCTTTCCTTTGCGTCTTCCCTGATCTAGTCATGTTGCTGCGGCAAGTCTCACTACTTTGAAGTTAGCCTTTCTGTTCCATACATTCAGGAGGGTCATCGACCATTTAGATATTACCATAAACGTATCACCGATATGGATACGTTTATGAAGGAAAAATCTATTAGAGTTAGGTTGTCTGAGAAAAGATATAACAAACTTAAGAGTTGTGCAGAAAGCAAAGAAAAGACAGTTACTCAACTTGTCGAAGACTGGATCGATAGGTTGCCAAGTCAGAAAACTGGCGATTCCTCCTCGACCCCACTCCCTTATCAACCTAGAGATTGATATTGGTCGGAGGTCAACTCGTCATCGTCCAACAATTCATCTCAACACCTCCCTACCGGGTAGGTGTGAGCCTTCTTGTTGAAAAAAGTAAAAGGAAACTCATGTCGAACAACCTACTGACAGTCGCATATATTGTGGCTAGTGTCTTATTCATTCTCAGCCTGGGGGGGCTTTCTAATCAAGAGACTGCCCGTAAAGGCAATGTTTATGGCATCATCGGGATGCTGATTGCTTTGTTGACTACAGCACTCTCGCTAGACCTGACTACATACGGTATCCTCACGTCAGTTGTCATCCCAGGAGCCGCAATCGGTGCGATCGTGGCTGCTCGTGTGGCGATGACTTCCATGCCAGAACTCGTGGCGATGCTGCATAGCTTTGTCGGGTTGGCAGCAGTTCTGGTAGGGATTGCCAATTATCTGCAAGAGTCGCCATCGCTTACCCCTGTTGAGTCCACAATCCACCAAATCGAAATTTTTGTGGGTGTGTTTATTGGTGCAATCACCTGCACAGGTTCGGTAATTGCCTTTGGTAAATTGCGGGGAATTATCAGCAGTAAGCCTTTACTTTTGAGCGGGCGTCACTTGCTTAACCTGGGGATGATTACCGCTTCCGTCTGGCTGGGTTTCGAGTTCTTGACAACAACAAATCTGACTGGATTGCAAGCGCTGTTGGCAATGATGGCGATCGCTTCCATCTTGGGTGTGCATCTAGTCATGGCGATCGGTGGTGCTGATATGCCAGTGGTAATTTCCATGCTCAATAGCTACTCTGGATGGGCGGCGGCGGCGGCTGGCTTTATGCTCTCCAACGACCTATTAATTATTACAGGTGCGTTGGTGGGTAGTAGTGGTGCCATCCTCAGCTACATTATGTGCAAAGCTATGAACCGTTCCTTCATTAGTGTAATTCTCGGTGGCTTTGGTGAGCAGACAAGCCCAGCAACTCCTCAAGATGGAGAACAGCCTCAAGGCAACGTCTCCACCGCCACAGTTGAGGATACCGTGGAACTCTTGCAAACAGCCAAAAGTGTAATTGTCGTCCCTGGCTACGGTATGGCAGTAGCTCAAGCCCAGCATACTGTATCAGAACTTACTAAGCAGCTGCGCGATCGCGGCGTCCAAATTCGCTTTGGTATTCATCCAGTAGCCGGTCGGATGCCAGGACACATGAACGTCCTCTTAGCTGAGGCAAAAGTGCCCTATGATATTGTCTTAGAAATGGATGAGATTAACGAAGACTTCCCCCAAACGAATGTTGTATTAGTGATTGGTGCTAACGACACAGTTAATCCCAGTGCTTTAGAAAATCCTCAAAGCCTGATTGCAGGGATGCCAGTATTAGAGGTATGGAAAGCTGACTGCGTTGTAGTCATGAAGCGGAGTATGGCCAGTGGCTACGCTGGAGTTGAAAATCCCCTATTTTACAAAGATAACACCCGGATGTTATTTGGCGATGCTAAGAAAAATCTAGATGCGATCGTCGCTAAATTTGCCCAGCCAAGTGAGGAAACTCCAAACTTCCGCCACCCAGCAAAAGTTGCATAGTCAACTGGGGACTGGGGACTGGGAAAAGTTTTTTAAAATTTGGTGGTGGGTGATGCAACCACCATAATTGTCATCCTGAAATCCGTCTAATCCATGATCAACATCTTAATCTTCCGTGTAATCCAGTAATCCCTATTAATCCGTGATCAAGGCTAAGGTAGCAGCAGCTGTTTCAGCTAAAATACTAATTAGCCGATATAGAGCGATCGCACTAATTACTAAAGCAGTCGGAAAATGATGTTGCAAAAGAGCGATCGCAGTTGCTTCAAACACACCCAACCCACCAGGCGCACCCGGAACAATCAAACCTAATAACCAAGCGCAACTAAAAGCACCCAGCAACAACGGAATTTGACTTATATTGAACGAACTTAAAGCAAATACAGTTAATATAAAACCAGTACCACGCAATCCTAAAAAGCCTAATTCTCCCAACAAAGGTTTGAGGGGATAGCGTTGAAGATATAAGGGAATATTTAGCTGGGTACTGGTAGTAGCAGATTTTTTAGTTTTTAATCTGTATAGAAAGCGAATAATCGGATTCAAAAACCGAGGATGAATAGTACAAAGAACTAGAAATAAGCTGAATAATTGTAGTATTTGTAGAACAAAATTAGTATTAGCTATTGCTAATTGGCTACCAAATAAAATTATCACAATTGACGCGGCACTAGCCATTAGTAGCGGTTCTAACAAAACACTTAAAGTAGCAGCACCAGCAGAAATATTAGCTTCTTTGGCTGCAACAATTCGTCCATAGTAATGCCAAACATTACCTGGTAAGTACTTAGCAATGTTTGTTTTGAGGTAAACTTGGATAAACTGGGAAACTGGCACAGGTTGATTTAACTCTTGCAAAACCCAAGTCCAAATCCAGCCTGCCCAAGTATGCGCCAGTAGAGTAATAACTGTAGCGATCGCTAAAATCGCCCACCCTACTCCATCAATGCGGATCGCGTTCACTTCTAGCCAATGATCCTTTATGGCTTTACCTACAAAGAACAATGTCCCACCCAAAACTATCCAGCGGAAAATTTGCTTCATGAATTTGGTGATTGAAGATTCGAGAAATCTAGGCTGAACTCACAAATATTATGCTATTTTAACCAAACAACTAAGGTTTTTGATGTTGCTGAATCTAGGGATCAATGTCTCACGCATAGACGCGAAGGCACAAAGGAAAATCTCTAAAATTATCCTACATTATTTCTGCAACACTCTTTTTAAATAAAATTCTTGATATAAGACTCCTATTTAATCTCTGAAACAATTCAGTACCAATCGAAAAGGGTTTTTCCTACTCATAGCCTATCGCGCTGGTGCTGCGCTTCTCTGCGAGACGCTTCGCGATCGCGTACCACGCAAGTAATTTCAAAAATCAAAATGGATTACTATATATTCAAAGGTAGTTGACTATCTTTCTAGAGACTTATGTCAGTAAGCAGAAATTCAATTCTCAATTTGTCATCAAATTACATACTACTAAAAACCTTTAATACAAACAATATAGGCTAAAACTTCTGCTCTTAGTTTATATCTCTCTACAGTTAGATAAAAATAGTATTCTGATCCTAATTAATATGTGACCTGCGCTAGATGTAAAGGTGATTTTATTATTCGTATCTTAAACGAGGGTTATTCAAAAACTAACTAGCTAAAACAAGTACAAAAACTTACTGAATGAATAAAATAATTCTTCAGTCAAGTTATGGGCTTATTCTTAAATGCAAGGAGGAATAGGTGAACAATTTGATAGCTTTGTTGAAAAAACTAAAACTGCGCCAGATTTTAACTGTCTTTTTGGCTGGAATATTGTTGATGGTTAGCACTGGATGTAGTGGGGCAAATGTTCAAGGTGCAAATCCCCAAAACCCTGCTGTGCAAGCTGGTAGAGCAAATAATCCCTATAAAGGTGGTGGAGACAAATATAGTAACTATAGGATGTCTACTGACCCAAAAATAACCAACCAAAAAGATAATCAAGGACGTGAACAAGCTACTCTACAGCTAAATTCACAGTTGCTAATTGCCACAAATAAAGAATCTGAATTACTGTATCCCGGTGCGGAAACACCAGTAGGCAGACTCAAAAAAGAGGCAGAACTACCAATCATTACTAAAGAAAACTTCCAACGCCCTGAACCAGGTAACTTGATTCAACGTGAACCTAATATAGGAACTCGAGTTAAAGAACGGCTGGAAACTGTAACAGAGGAAGTTGGAGAAGCGTCTGGCTTTCTCAAAAATAAAGCGGATGAAGCCAGCATTAGACCGGAATTGAAAGCAAATCCAGCAGTACGCAGATAAGGCTGGAGATTTGACATTTAACTGGAATACAAAAAAGCAAGGAGTAGAACTATGCAAAGAGTAATCGCTTGGTTGAAAAATATTCGTCCAGTGAAAGTTTTAACAGTTTTCTTGGCAGGAATTTTTCTATTCTTGACTCAAGCCTGTAACCGTCCAAACATCGCAGCTCAACCACCTCAACCCGGTGCCCAAGTACCTAATGCTGAACGTTACGATCCTACCAAAAGTTATCCTCTCTCTTCTCCTGAACGGGGAATGAATAACTTTAGTGATGTAGACCCAAGATCAAGAACAGCCGAGAAAGCAGCACAGGACAAAGCTGAAGCGTTGGTAAGAAATGCCCAGAAAAACATTAATCAAAAGGGAGTTAACAACCCAGCAGATTATGTGGAAAATTTTCGCCAAGGTACGCCTTTAGGTGAAAGAGTAAAACGCTTGGGTGAGAATGTCGGTGGTTCAGCGGATGAAGTTCGCGAAGGTGTAGTTAGAGGAACTCAACGCGGAATTGAAAACATCAAAGAAAATACCCAAGACCTCACTAAAAATGTTCAACGTGGGACTGAGGATGTGAAAAGAAACGCTCAACGTACCGTTGATGACGCAGGCGCAAAAGTTAACAGAACAATTAGAGACGCTGCCTAAAAGCTAGTTAACGAAGAAGGCCAAGAAATGAGGGGAAGTTAAGCAACACTTCCCCTTGTTTTTTGTATGTTTTTGTTTGCTTGTTTGCAGTTCTACCAATTCTCTAAAATTCGGCTACACATTCAAACTCCGAAACCCATACTAAATAAGAGTTTCTTAATTACGAACTACGTTAGCGTAGCGGTAGCGAGTCATCGAGCGTCATTACGAATTGCTATTAGTCACTTTCTCCAGCATTGAGTATTTGCTGTGCTGTAAGCTGTAATTCAGGGAAGATGGTAGAAACGATTGCCGTATTTCCTATAAATTTGGTTGCTTCATAAAATCCGTCAACCAAGGTTAATACAGCGATTTTGTTTGTTTGTGGGTCAACAATCCAATACTCAGCAATTCCTCTTGCAGCATACTCAGAACGTTTGTAGCGATAGTCTCGGTCTTCATTGGCTTTGCCAGGAGAAACAACTTCAATCACCAATAATGGAGGCGGCATATCCAGTGTAATTGTGGATTGCGTTGCGCCTTTTAAAGCTGTTGCTAGTTCATCCGTCAGCACGATTAAATCAGGAATGCGAGTTGTTGCACGAGAACCAGAGATCACAATTTCAACTTTGTTACTTAAGCAATTGATGGGAACAAATTTGAGTAAATTTACTAGTAAGAATAGAGATATCTGTACATTTTTTGGGCTTTCGGGTGGCACTGCAACTAACTCTCCTGCCACCAACTCATATTGGTTATCTGTGCCATCGTCATATTTTAAATATTCTTCCAACGTTAGCCGTTTGCCAGCGATTGCGGTCATATGGCGTAAAGGTAAGTTGCGTGCTGATATTTTAGCAAATTTATATTCAGAAGACGCGCCATGGCGCGTCTCTAAAAAAATTGTTAGTTCTAAAACTGTTGTAAAAAGCGCAAATCGCTGGCGTATAAGCGGCGAATATCATCGATTTGGTGTAACACCATGGCAAAGCGTTCTACACCAAAACCGGCAGCAAATCCAGTGTACACTTCTGGGTCGTATCCCACGGCTTTGAGGACATTGGGATCGACCATACCGCAACCCATCACCTCTAACCAGCGTCCATTCCATTCCAAGTCCACTTCCGCAGATGGTTCGGTAAATGGGAAATAGCTAGCACGAAAGCGAATTGGTAGATCACCAAACATTGATTGTAAAAATACTTTAATAGTGCCCTTGAGGTCTGTAAATGTCAGTCCCTCATCAATTGCTAAAAGTTCTATCTGATGGAAAACGGCTGAGTGAGTGGCATCTACATTATCTCGTCGATAAACTCGTCCTGGTGCTACAACACGGATGGATGGTTCTTCAACTTCCATGTAACGGATTTGCACTGATGAGGTGTGAGTCCGTAGCAGATTACCATCTGGTAGGTAGAAGGTATCCTGCATATCACGGGCGGGGTGGTCGGGTGGGGTATTGAGAGCCTCGAAATTGTAGTAGTCTGTCTCCATTTCTGGCCCTTGGGCTACGGTGTAGCCCATACCAACAAGGATATCCAACGCTTGGTCAATAATGCCATTGAGGGGATGGATGCGACCTTGGGGGCGATAAATCCCTGGCATAGTTACATCTAGAGTTTCAGCTTCTAGCTGTAAGCGAATTTGTGCTGTTTCCAAGGCGGTGCGTTGCTGGTCTAGACTAGTTTGCAGGGACTCCTTAACTGTATTGGCGATCGCCCCGATTTTCGGTCGTTCCTCTGCACTCATCTGTCCCATGCTACGCAACAATGCCCCCAATTGCCCCTTTTTACCTAGATAGCTGACTCTAAGTTCCTCTAGGCGTTCTAGAGTATCGGCGGCTGCGATCGCTTTTTCTCCTTCTTGCTGTAATGCTAATAGTTGAGCTTCTAAATTGTTAGTCATTAGTTATTAGTCAATGGTTAATAGTCAATAGTCATTAGCAAATGACAAAGGACAAATAATACTATTTCTTTTTACCAGTTTAGAAGGGATTGAGCGTCAGAGGTTTTTTTTTGTTCTGGACTTGTGATATCAAACATTGACAATTGAACCATGACTGTTAACCATTGACTATTGACCGCCAGTTGACTGTTGACCACTGACACATGAAATTACTTGTTAGCAATGATGATGGCATTTCGGCTTTAGGTATTCGTACCTTAGCTAACTGTTTGGCAGAAGCAGGGCATGATGTCACTGTAGTTTGCCCTGATCGGGAGCGATCGGCAACTGGACATGGATTAACTATGCACCAGCCAATTCGCGCCGAAATTATCGAATCAGTTTTTCACCCTGCTGTTAAAGCTTGGGCTTGCGATGGCACTCCTTCAGACTGCGTAAAACTCGCTCTGTGGGCTTTGCTAAAGTCTCCCCCCGATTTGGTGCTGTCTGGTATTAATCAAGGCGCTAACTTAGGTACAGAAATTCTTTATTCTGGCACTGTTTCAGCAGCAATGGAAGGTCTGATCGAAGGCATTCCCAGTATAGCGCTGAGTCTTGCTAGTGGGATCTCGAAGGATTTTCAACCTGCTGCTCAGTTTGCCAAAATTTTAGTAGACAAAATAGCACAAGAACCTCTACCTGATTTGATGTTGCTGAATGTTAATGTTCCTGCTGTCAAATGGGAAGAAATTACCGGAGTCAGTTTTACTCGTCAGGGAGTACGCCGCTATGTTGACGTGTTTGATAAGCGAGTCGATCCTCGAGGAAAAACGTACTACTGGTTAACCGGAGAAGTAATTGAAGACATAGAACCCCCAACCGGATTAAACCTGCCTCAAAACATACCTACAGATGTGCATGTTATCCGTAAAAACTACATCAGTATAACGCCATTGCAATACAATCTTACTTATGCAAATGGACTACATAAATTATCACAATGGAAATTCCAGTTTCCTTAAATTATGGTGCTTATAGACAAATAAATCGAGTTATCGCAACAATCGGGTCTCAAACTTCGCCTTTTAAGGCGAAAATTTTGGGGATCAGGGTATAAATCCCCGTGACAAAAACGGCCTCCTGCCTCCTGACTTCGTTAATTGAATACATCACCAGAAAATGTAGGCTATAAAGTAGGAGCGCTTTTAAGATCAAAGACAAAAAAACTTGTGCTTTGTAATACTTCCCCTTCTTTTACACAATCAGCCAGAAACGGAGTATGCTGTTTTACCAATAAATCCTTCTCTACCAAAGGCAGGATACAGCATAAACTTAAACACAATAAGTAACATTTTTTTAATTGATCGCCCGCTCAGTCCAGCAAGCAACACCCATGTCTAGGATAGAGAACCAATTTACAGTGCAATTTTGGGGCGTTCGGGGCAGCATCCCCAGTCCAGGGCCACACACCGTTCGTTATGGCGGCAATACTCCTTGTGTTGAAATGCAAGTGGGCGGTAGACGCTTAATTTTTGATGGTGGTACGGGACTGCATGTTTTGGGGCAATCTTTATTGCGTCAAATGCCGATAGAAGCTCATATATTTTTTACTCACTCTCACTGGGATCACATGCAGGGTTTCCCCTTCTTTGTGCCAGGGTTTGTCAAAGGCAATAACTTTGATATTTACGGGGCGATCGCACCAGATGGTTCCACCATAGAACAGCGCTTAAACGATCAGATGCTGCATCCAAATTTTCCCGTACCCTTGCAGATTATGCAAGCTAATTTGGATTTTCACGATGTTCATCCAGGGCAAGCAATCCAAATTGATGACATCACTGTAGAAACAGCATCTTTAAATCATCCCGGTGAAGCCGTCGGCTACCGAGTTAACTGGTGTGGTGGTGCTGCTGTTTATATTACCGATACAGAACATTTTCCCAACAAACTCGATGAAAATGTGCTGTGGCTGTCTCGGAATGCCGATATTTTGATCTACGATTCCACCTATACTGATGAGGAATATTATTGCTCAACATCTCCCAAAATTGGCTGGGGACATTCCACTTGGCAAGAAGCTGTCAAAGTAGCAAAAGCCGCCAATGTGAAAACTCTGGTAATTTATCACCACGACCCCGCACATGATGATGACTTTTTAGATTGTGTGGGGAAACAAGCAGTAGCTAAGTTTCCAGAGGCATTTATGGCCCGGGAAGGACTGATCCTTTCCATTCCAGTTTCAGTTTCTTTATCGGAATCTTTTCCTATTAGCAAGTTTTCTCCTTGAAGATTGCAGTCGGAGCAATTAGAGATTTTAGATTAGATTGGTGATCAGAAGCCTTCAGCGCGAGAATGCAAGTGGTGCTGAGTTGCAAGTCATAAATAATGAGTGAAAATTCCCACTCAGCAACACCAGTTAGCTCAACGGGGGTTCCCCTCACAAGCAACTGGCTCCTCGCAACTCATCGCTCACTACTGCTCAAGTAGCTTGCGGCTGATAGCTCAAATAAACCTAAAATCCCAGAATCCACGTGCTAAATTTGTCTCAAAATGGGTGTTCTGTGTGGGTTGCTTCTTCGACCAAAGGGCTGCTAACACCAACTGCTGTTGCTCTTGGCAAATTTGATGGTGTCCATCTTGGTCATCAAAGGGTAATTCAACCAGTTTTGCACGCTGGTAGTCAGTTGTCTGTTGTTAGTAGTTCGCAGTCAAACGAAAATTCCCAACTGACAAATCAAGAATATGTTTATTCGACAGTTGTCACCTTTCATCCTCATCCACAGGAGTTTTTTACGGGGCAACCTCGTACATTGTTAACACCAGTGGATGAAAAAGTTCAACAATTGCGATCGCTTGGGGTAGAACAACTGGTATTACTACCCTTTGACAAGGAATTATCAGCTTTAACCCCCGAAGAATTCGTCGAAAAAATTCTCGTACAACAACTCAAATGTCAGCGAATTAGCGTCGGTCAAGATTTTTGTTTTGGCAAACAGCGCCTTGGTACTGCTAGAGATTTGCAATTACTTGCTGCTAAATACGACATACCCGTTACCATCGTCCCCCTAGAAACTTATACAGGTGACTCACCCAATCAAAGCTGCATCAGTGTTGCCCCGACTCAAGATACCCGCATTAGCACTTCACTTATCCGTCAAACTCTTGAGCGCGGTGACATCGAAAGAGCAAATCTCCTACTAGGACGCCCCTACACCCTAATTGGTACAGTTGTTCAAGGTCAACAATTGGGTAGAACAATTGGCTTTCCCACCGCCAACATCCAACTCCCAAAAGAAAAGTTTATTCCTTGCCATGGGGTTTATGCTGTTCGCGTTTTCCATCTGAGCGAAACCCCAGATACTCCCTCTACCGAGAGTTTGGGCGTGATGAATATCGGCAACCGCCCCACAGTCAATGGTGCTTATTCATCTGTGGAAGTACATCTTTTCGATTGGTCTGGTGACTTATATGGTAAAGAACTGGCTGTGCAACTAGTAAAATTTTTACGCCCCGAACAAAAATTTCCTTCCCTAGAAGCCCTCAAAATGCAAATTCAGCTTGATTGTGTGGCTGCTAAAGAAGTGTTAGGGAGTGGGGAGTAGGGAGTAGGAAGTAGGGAGTAGGGAGTAGGGAGTAGGGAGTGAGGAGTGCTGAGTGGGAACAATGTGGTTAGAGAAATTGGTATTGAACAGAAAAAAGAGTTAGGGGAATCAAGGTAAAAACCCATTCTCAATTCCCTACTCCCTACTCCCCACTCCCCACTCCCCATTCCTAAATTCATGAAAGAAAAAATTGACGCTTTAACACAAAATCTGAGTCATACCATCGTTGGTAAAACTGAGGCAATACGTTTAGTACTAGTCGCCCTCTTAGCTGGTGGTCATGCTCTTTTAGAAGATGTTCCTGGTGTTGGCAAAACTCTTCTTGCTAAATCCCTGGCGCGTTCAGTGGCTGGCAAGTTTCAACGTCTACAATGTACACCGGATTTATTACCAACTGATATCACTGGTACTAACATCTGGAACCCCAAAAGTGGTGAATTTACTTTTCTGTCTGGGCCCGTGTTTGCTAATGTCCTGCTGGCTGACGAAATCAACCGTGCTACACCCCGCACTCAGTCAGCGTTGTTGGAAGTCATGGAAGAACATCAAGTAACGGTTGATGGTGTCTCGCGTGCAGTTCCCCAGCCCTTTTTTGTAATTGCCACTCAGAATCCCATTGAGTACCAAGGTACTTTTCCTCTACCTGAGGCGCAAATGGATCGGTTTATGTTGTCGCTGAGTTTGGGTTATCCTTCTGAAGAAGAAGAACTCCAAATGTTGGAAAGTTTGCAAAATGGTGTCAAGGTTACTGATTTACAACCTTGTATTACCTTGGCAGAAATTCAGGAATTGCGTGATATTTGCTCGCAAGTGAGGGTGGAAACTTCTTTGCAACAGTACATTATTGAATTGGTGCGGGCAACAAGACAAGATGAGGAAATTGCTCTAGGTGTTAGTCCGCGCGGTTCAGTGGCTTTGCAACGGACTACCCAAGCGTTAGCTTTTCTGCGAGGACGCGATTATGCTATCCCCGATGATGTCAAGTTTCTCGTTCCTCATGTTCTTTGCCATCGTCTCATCCCCAGAGGAGGACGTAATGCCAGAGGTATTGTTGAGCGGCTGTTGCGATCGCTTCCTATTCCATAGGATTTTACATTTAGGTTTGAGGGTTTGGATGTTTAAGTCCCCCGGTTATAGAATCGGCAAGTTTTGTGTTGGGGTCAAATCCCCATTACAAAACTTAATTACGAATTACGAATTACGAATTATTTAAACAGCTCACTCCATCTGAATAACTTGTTGAATATTTTGTACTCCCCATTTAAATTCAGCAGAGATTGTACGCACATACTTTGATTGGTTTGCGATTCGAATGTGTGCAAAATTAGCTAAACTCCAGTTAAGACTCATCATGGAGCTATCCTGATGCAACAAATTAAACATCGATTTCAAAGCTTTGAAGAATATCTGTCTTATGATGATGGCTCAGATCAACTCTATGAGTTGTTTAATGGAGAGTTAATCGAGATGCTTCCAGAATCAGGAATTAATGTTCAGATTGCCAATCGTCTTTTCCTGATTTTTGTGACGATTGTAGGGATTAATCGAGTTCGGGGACATGGTTTAGAACTGGAAGTTAGAGGAGAACCCAGAAACCGCTATCCTGACTTAACAATTATTCGTCAAGAGCATATTCAGCAGTTAGCAAAACGTAATACTATTCGCTTAGAGATGCTTCCGCCTCTACTGGTAGTTGAAGTAGTTAGCCCAGGAGAATTGCAGCGAGATAGAGATTTTATTGCTAAGCGTTCGCAGTATCAAGATTGTGGAATTCCTGAATATTGGATTATCGACCCTGAAACTCAAACTATATTAGTCCTAGAACTGGTTGACAAAACTTATACTGAAATCGGTAACTTTGCTTGTAATGATTTAGTTATATCTCCACAATTTAGTCAACTAAATCTCAAAGCATCACAAATCTTTGATGCAGTAAATCAAGCCTAAAGATAAATTGCGATCGCTATCTTGCATCATAAAAATATCTACACCAAGCCTGCAACATCACTGATACTGTATAAGTCTTATGATTAGCTAAAGGCGCTAAATCAAGTATCTGGGAATGTGAGGAATGTCAAATTTTGTTAAGCGTAAATCCCATCATCAACTCAAGCGGCAGCCTTTGATGTTGCTTTTAGTCATTTTCGCTTGGAGTCTAGCTATGGGTTGGCTTTTAGCTTCAATAACTAACGCTCAAAGTCCTACTCTCGTTGCTGAAGTTGGTACAGTTGACGTAGTACCCCCACAATATCAGTTGGGGCAAGAACTATACGTAGAAAACTGCTCTAATTGTCACATTGCCTTACCACCAGCCGTTTTGCCTACCCAAACTTGGAAAAATCTCCTGCAAGACTCGCAACACTACGGTGTACAACTCAAGCCTTTAGTAGATCCACCACGCATCTTGGTGTGGAGATATCTTTCTACTTTCTCTCGTGCCCAGTTACAAGACGAAGAAACACCATATCGCGTTAACAACTCACGCTATTTTAAAGCTTTGCATCCGAAAGTCCAGGGACTGCATCCCGCCCAGATCAACGGCTGCGTAAACTGTCATCCCAGCGCTAGCGAGTATAATTTCCGACGCTTGAGTTCACAATGGCAGGATTCGTGATGGGGGCAGGGGGAGAAATCACAAATACTCACTCCTTACTCTCTACTCCCCATTTTAAGAGGACGGCGATCGCTACCTCCGATAGGCAGCCTTGTGTGGCCCCATCTGGAGGCAAAATGATACTATGAATAAAGTCTAAATATAAGATAGTAAATTAAAACCACCCAGTTAGCTCAATTTCAAGAGGGAACTCTTAACGAGCAACAGACAACGGTGAGTTTTTCTTGAGATTTATACTTAAGAAAAACAAACCACTGAATGTTTGTACGAGTCTCCTAACTCCCAGACAAAAAACAGGAAATAGCAAAAACTGTTCCCTGTTCCCTCGTTCGATGATTGGCTAATTGCCATTCAGCTTTTAAGTTAATTCTCATTTCAAACCTATCTACGTTTAAGACTATTGGGTTAAAAGTTTATAATCAATGCCAGACCTTTAATCCCCATCCCCCCTTGATTCAGCTCCAAAACCTGCCATGCTAAAAATTTTGTTGGGCGATCCCAACGCTCGTAAGCTTAAAAAATACCAACCTTACATAACTGATATAAACCTGCTAGAGGAAGAAATCAACGCTCTTTCCGATGAGGAGTTAAAAGGTAAAACCGCAGAGTTTAAAGGGCGGTTGGCCAAAGGCGAAACTCTGGATGATATTTTGCCAGAAGCCTTTGCAGTCGTCCGAGAAGCAGGGCGGCGAGTCTTGGGCTTGCGACACTTCGATGTCCAACTTTTAGGCGGTGTAATTCTGCATGTAGGACAAATTGCAGAAATGAAAACCGGCGAGGGTAAAACGTTAGTTGCGACTTTGCCGAGTTACTTAAATGCCCTGACTGGTAAAGGTGTCCATGTAGTCACAGTCAATGATTACCTGGCTCGTCGGGACGCAGAGTGGATGGGACAGGTGCATCGCTTCTTGGGGCTGAGTGTGGGGCTAATTCAAGCAAGCATGACTCCCAGTGAACGCCAGAAAAACTATGAGTGTGATATTACTTATGTCACTAATAGCGAGGTAGGGTTTGACTACCTACGCGATAATATGGCCACAGATTTTAAGGATGTGGTACAGCGACCCTTCAATTACTGCGTGATTGACGAGGTAGACTCGATTTTAATTGATGAAGCCCGCACACCCCTAATTATTTCTGGGCAGGTAGAAAGACCTACAGAAAAATACCTGCAAGCCACAGAAATAGCCTCGACACTCAAAAAAGATGAGCATTACGAGGTGGACGAAAAAGCTCAAAACGTGCTATTGACAGATGAAGGCTTTGCTGAAGCAGAAAATCTGTTAAATGTCAATGATTTATTTGATCCAGAAGATCCTTGGGCACATTTTGTGTTTAATGCGATTAAAGCTAAAGAACTATTCTTAAAAGATGTAAGATACATCGTGCGGAATGGAGAAGTAGTAATTGTAGATGAATTTACTGGTCGGGTATTACCTGGACGGCGTTGGAGTGATGGACTGCACCAAGCCATAGAAGCCAAAGAACACGTAGAAATTCAACCAGAAACGCAAACTCTAGCAACAATTACTTACCAAAACTTGTTCTTGCTGTATCCAAAATTGGGTGGAATGACTGGAACAGCCAAGACAGAAGAACCAGAGTTTGAAAAAATTTACAAACTGGAAGTGACGGTAATTCCTACCAACAGACCTAGAAGACGTGAAGATTTGTCTGATATGGTCTTTAAAACAGAACCAGGCAAGTGGCAAGCCATCGCTAGAGAATGTGCAGAAATGCATGAACTTGGCAGACCTGTGTTAGTAGGAACCACCAGCGTCGAAAAATCCGAATATCTCAGCCAATTGCTTAAGCAAATGGAGATTCCCCACGAATTGCTCAACGCTCGACCGGAAAACGTTGAGCGTGAGGCAGAAATTGTGGCTCAGGCAGGACGCAAGGGTGCTGTAACTATTGCGACAAACATGGCAGGTAGAGGTACAGATATCATCCTGGGTGGTAATTCCGAGTATATGTCGCGTCTGAAACTGCGGGAATACTTTATGCCCCGGATTGTTCAGCCAGAAGACGAAGATGTATTTGGTATCCAAAGAGCGGCGGGACTACCTACAGGCAGTGGTGGTGGTCACGGCTTTGTTCCAGGCAAAAAGGTTAAAACTTGGCGGGCTTCACCAGAAATTTTTCCCACTCAATTAACCAAAGAGATAGAAAAACTACTCAAAGATGCTGTAGAGTCAGCAGTTAAAGAATATGGTGAGCGTAGCTTACCCGAATTGGAAGCAGAAGACAAAATCGCTGTAGCTGTAGAAAAAGCTCCCATCGATGACCCAATCATTCAACGATTGCGCTCAGCTTACAACCGTGTCAAACAAGAGTACGAACAATTCACTACCCGTGAACACAATGAAGTTGTGGATCTAGGTGGGTTGCACGTCATTGGTACAGAACGCCACGAATCACGCCGCATTGACAACCAGTTACGCGGACGGGCAGGGCGACAAGGCGACCCAGGAACGACAAGATTCTTCCTCAGTTTAGAGGATAACTTGCTGCGAATTTTTGGAGGCGATCGCGTCGCCGGGTTAATGAATGCCTTTCAAGTAGAAGAAGACATGCCCATCGAATCTGGGATGCTTACCCGCAGTCTAGAAGGCGCACAGAAAAAAGTCGAAACCTACTACTACGACATTCGCAAGCAGGTGTTTGAGTATGACGAGGTAATGAACAATCAACGCCGCGCCATCTACGCCGAACGCCGTCGGGTATTAGAAGGTCAAGACTTAAAAGAACAAGTAATTAAATACGCCGAAAAAACGATGGATGACATCGTTGACTATTACATCAACCCCGACCTACCCTCAGAAGAATGGGATTTACCCAAACTAGTCGATAAAGTCAAAGAATTTGTCTATCTGCTAGAGGATTTACAACCAAGTCAACTAGAGGATATGTCTGTTGGTGAGATTAAAGCCTTCCTGCAAGAACAGGTACGAATTGCTTACGATATTAAGGAAGCCCAAATCGACCAAATTCAGCCCGGACTGATGCGGCAAGCCGAACGCTTCTTTATTTTGCAACGCATCGATACCCTGTGGCGAGAACACCTCCAACAAATGGATGCTTTACGCGAATCAGTGGGACTGCGCGGTTACGGTCAAAAAGACCCGCTGATTGAATATAAGAGCGAAGGTTATGAATTATTCTTGGATATGATGGTTAACATCCGCCGAGATGTAGTCTACTCGCTGTTTATGTTCCAGCCCCAACCGCAGGCAATGGTACAAACATCGTCAGAGATGGTTTAAAATTATGGGCAAAGATTAATTTCGCGCCAAGGCGCTAAGACACAGAGTTTTCTTAGCGCCTTGGGGCTTTTTTGTATAGCTTTAGGAGTTGGCTGAAATGGGTAAGCTAATCATGCCAAATCTTCGGGGTAAGCAAATGGGGCAAGTAATAGTTACCCTCACTGTCACTAATCGAATTGATCAAGTTTTAGCCCAAAGAGGCTTTATTTCTCTTGAGGAGGTTCGTTATTGTAGCCTAAATGATGTTTTAGTTGATACGGGCGCAACCTTGCTGTGCTTACCTGCAAATATTATTAGTCAACTAGGTTTAGTTCCAGGTGGGGAGGCCAATGTAGAAACTGCGGCTGGAGTGAAACAAGGCAGGATTTTTCGAGATGTTGAACTCTGTATTGGAGAACGCCGAGGGACGTTTGATTGTTTAGAACTTACAGAAGTGCCTTATGCCCTTTTGGGTGTAACACCAATGGAAGTTTTAGGGCTAGAACCAGACCTAAAAAATCGTCAGTTGCGGGTTTTGCCGATGAATTCTGAGCAAACCTACTTGAGTATTTTATAAAAAATATGCCGAAAACCCTCTCCGAACAGCAACGTAGTTGCATCCAAGCGTACTTTATGCAGGGGATGAAGGCTAGGCTGTAAACTTTGTACTCTTTTGCCCATAAGGGTTCATGCAGAAAGTGTGTTGACTATTTTTGTGGAAAAACGGCTGTTCCAGCCGTTTTTCCACAAACAAAAAAGAACACGAATAATTTTCCGCAAAATCGCCTAAAAACCAACAAAGTCAACAGCCTAGATGAAGGCTAATTAAGTCCTTTATTGTCTCAGCCATGTTAAAATAGTCTAATCAGTACAAGATTTCAAAACCTACCCCCGGACTGGGGGGAAGTCTACGCCCGAAAAACCTTGAGGAGATAAGCTGTTCCATATATAACTTGCATAATTAGGGCGGGCAAGATGCCCACCCCACAAGAGTTTTATTTAATTTGATTATGTAATTTAGATGTTTTTTAGCTTATCACTACGCCCTATGGGGCAAACGTAGTGAGCCGCGCGTACCTGTGTAAACAGGATATTAAGTCTGTGAGGTCTTAAGAATCTCCGCACCTTTAGGTTGGAGAGTGTCAAGGGTATACTAATTATTCAAAAGGCGATCGCGAATTACTCTCAATTGCTCTTGGCTACAAATTGGGCTACGAGGCTTTGGTAGTTCGGTATTCGGCCAGGTGAGTAAGTCGTTGCAGGGACACAGCAGTGCTGGCATTCCAACGCTTTTAGCGACAACTGGCATCTCACAACGACCGCATGGTAACATTTCCCATGCTGGCGTCAACAGTTCTGCAATGGTTTCGTGTGTCCCTTCTAGATAGCAGTCACCCGATTCTGGCGAGATAATTTTTTGCCAACACTCTTCAAATTCTGGACTGTAGCTGCTGCCTTTTAGCACTGGTTGAGGCAAAAAGCTTGCCTGACCATTGCCCGTCACCACCCTCTTACCCAACTGAAACCAGTAGGCAAGATATTTTTTTACTTCTTGTTGATTTGCCATACCATAATCTTAGGTTTCAGATGAGAAATTTTAAACTTTGAATACTTAATTTTCAATTAAGAATTGGGTGCTAGCAATGGCGAACCGAGAGCGCTGAGATTGAGGACATGACCGCCAGTAACTAAATATACAACTTCACTGCGCGTGCCCAACTGCCGGACTAAAGAACCCAGGCGATCGCGAAACGTCCTCCCAAGGGGATAAGCTGGCACTACACCCCAACCCGTTTCCTCAGCGACAAATATCATATCAGCAGCAACCAATTCTATTGTCTCCAAAAAATCTGCAAGGGTGTCTTCCCACTTTAACTTATCTTGTTCCAAGAGATTAGCCACCCAAGTTCCTAAAGAGTCAACCAAAAGGCAGGTATTTGGCTTGGCATCACCAAGAGTAGCAGCAAGTTCCACAGGTACACAGAGCGTTAGCCAGTCTTGAGGACGGCGTTTTTGGTGTTCTTGAATGCGTTGATGCCACTCTTGATCATTGGGATTTTCGATGGCTGTCGCTACATAAACAACAACTTTCCGCGACTGCAACGCCAGAGTTTCTGCCCATTCACTTTTACCTGAACGCGCCGGCCCCGTCACTAAGATAACTTTACCCAAAGCTGTTTCCTCAGAGAATAGGGAGTGGGGAGTGGGGAGTAGGGAATTGGGAATTTTTTGCTCCTATTAACTTTTAAGAGATAAAATTAGCACCAGCGTCTATTGATGCCATGACTGGCAAAAGTCGAAAATCCCAACAACCCCATTGTCTATCATTCAACACTGGTGGGGACAGTAAACGTCAGGATATCTTTATGAAAGCAGGTCTAAAACGTATTGAGGCTACCTTACACGATTTAAAGTCTCGCGGCGACGCTTCTGCAACTGAAGCAGATGATTCCACAAAGCAGTCTTTATCTTTTAGGATCAGCGTTGGAGCAAACGAAACTACAGAAAGTACCGAGGCTCCAAATGCAGAATTAGAAATGCAAGCAAAAACAATCGACCCTGATGGAGATACCGAGAATAATTCTCTTGTTGAACAGAATTTATTTCCTCAGCATGAGTCTGTACAAACCTTTCAAACACAAGAGGGTGGCAACAAAATACCTAGTTTACCTAAGTTAAAAACTCCTAGCTTGAGTAGCCATCGTCATGGGGCGAATCCGGCATTAGCCATGAATTTATTGCAAGAAATTCAGGGAATTGTCGCTGATTGGCAAATAGAATTGCAACAAATCTTACAACAAATACAAGATATTTATATAGAGGGCCCGATTGTCAATGGTTGGTTAGAATCCAATCCCCAGGAAACAGAACAGGGAGGAACGGCAACATTGCGCCATGCGGAAGTTGAGCGTCTGATGGACTATGTAGAAGAAATTTGCTCAACTGATGGGCCAGCATCCAATCAAGCACCTCGCAGTGGTTATCGTTTGTGTGGCTTGGATAATTCCGGTAAAGTTTGGTCGCGTCCTTGTCCGGCGGAACAGGTTGCCAATGTTAGTATGGCGATCGCTCGTTACCAAAAGTTACGTCAACTACTGGGACGCAAGCAATACTTAGAAACCCGCCTCAGCCAACTAGCCGAAACACTGGTAGGTTTACATAGTCAACTCCAACAAACATGAAGTATTAAAGGTGATTTCCGAAAAAACTCGGTTGGTGGGTAGTAAATTTTGGTTTAGATTAACAGGCAGCTAGTATAAACAGTGCTGAGTTGAAAATGCTGAGGAACCACTGCGTTGCTAAGTGAGATTCCCTACTGGGCACTCACTAATTGGTACATAAGTACTTAATGCTTTTTCTGCACTCAGCACTAAGTTTTGTAAACAGTGTGATAACTGAAAAAATGCCAGATACCCAAATCTCTGCCATTATCTGTACTCACAATCGAGATACCTATTTAGGTGCAGCGATTGATAGCCTATTGAGGCAGGATTTCGCTGCTGAATTTGAGGTTGTGGTAATTGATAATGGCTCTTGCGATCGCACCCGTGAAGTAGTAGAACAAAGAGCCAGTGATTCCCGGCTGAAGTATGTATTTGAGCCAACTATCGGTTTATCTGTAGCTCGTAATACTGGTGCTAAAGTCGCTAGTGCTGATATTCTGGCTTATTTAGATGATGATGCCGTTGCTAGTCCCAATTGGTTGCAGGTTTTATACGATGCTTATCAAGATAATTCTCAACTAGCGATCGCAGGTGGTAAAGTTACTCTTTTATGGCCCCAAGGCATTCAACAACCATACTGGCTATCTTCTGGATTAGCTGCCAACTTAGGACTATACGACTTAGGTGACAGCATTGTCTACATCAAACAGCCTGGTTTAACTCCTAGAGGTTTGAATTACTCAATCCGCGGCGCTTTCCTCAAAGAAATAGGAGGTTTTGATCCCCAGCTTGGTCGAGTGGGCAAAAACCTCTTATCCAATGAAGAACTGCAAATGACCGAATTTGCTCTACAGCGTGGTTGGCAAGTTGCTTATCTTCCTCAAGCCCTAGTAGCTCACAATGTTGCCCCAGAACGTCTGCAACGCTCCTGGTTTTTAAACCGAGGCTGGTGGCAAGGCATCAGCGAATGTTATCGCGAACAATTAGCTGGTCAAGCTGGTATTGCCCAGTTGCGGCGAGGCAGCGAAAGGTTTTTGCGAGGATTGTATAAAACATTACAATATTTTTCAGATCCCGCAGAAAGATTTGATAAATTTGTTTATACTTATGGTCAAATTGGTTACTTAAATGCAGCTATTCATGGACTGATCAGCAATTCCAAATCACCCAAATAAAGCGATAAACCCTATACTAAAACTCCCAGAATTGAAGATATAAAGTCTGATTAATTAGTACAAAATTAACTTAAGATGGCATCAAAAATACCAGTTTCTGTGCTGATTCCAGCAAAAAACGAACAAGCAAATCTACCTGCTTGCCTTACCAGTCTTGCTAGAGCAGATGAAATATTTGTAGTAGATTCCCAAAGTACCGATAAGAGTATTGAAATTGCTCAAAGTTACGGCGCAAATGTCGTACAGTTCAACTTTAATGGACGTTGGCCGAAAAAGAAAAATTGGTCTTTAGATAATTTGCCTTTCCGTAACGAATGGGTGCTAATTGTAGACTGCGATGAACGCATTACACCCGAATTATGGGAAGAAATCGACCAAGTGATTCATCATAGCGAAAATAACGGTTACTATCTCAACCGTCGCGTATTTTTCTTAGGAAAATGGATTCGTCACGGTGGTAAGTATCCCGATTGGAATTTGCGATTATTTAAGCATAAACAAGGTCGATACGAAAACCTTAATACCGAAGACATTCCTAACACAGGCGATAACGAAGTTCACGAACACGTTATTTTGCAAGGTAAAGTTGGATATCTCAAAAACGATATGCTTCATGAGGACTTCCGTGACCTTTACCATTGGTTAGAACGACACAATCGCTATTCCAATTGGGAAGCCCGCGTTTATTTTAACTTGCTCACAGGTAAAGATGACCACGGCACTATTGGCGCGAATCTATTTGGTGACGCAGTGCAACGCAAGCGCTTTTTGAAAAGAGTCTGGGTGCGTTTACCATTTAAACCAGTTTTGCGATTTATTTTGTTCTATATAATTCAACGTGGTTTTTTGGATGGCAAAGCCGGGTATATATACGCGCGTCTGTTGAGCCAATATGAATATCAAATAGGAGTCAAACTGTACGAACTACGTAACTGCGGTGGGCAATTAAATACGGCAAATAATCCGAAAGAAGAGATGAGGCAGATGAGGCAGATGAGAGAGATAGGGTAATGAGTGATAACTATCAGTATTTTCAAGAAACATGGGTGTAAGGGTGCGGGGGTGTGGGGGAAGAAAATAACAAATGACAAATGACCAACCTTTAGTAGATTTACGCAAATATGACCAATCCTGGTTTGATCGGGGACGATCGGGTTGGTATATTTTATTGTGGTGGTTTGTACAGGCGATCGCTTTTCCCCTGACTCCTCAACCATTAAATATTCTGCGTTGCACTTTGCTAAGGCTATTTGGCGCTCATATTGGCAAAGGCGTATTAATTCGACCTACAGCCCGCTTCACCTACCCTTGGAAAATCACCATTGGTGACTACAGTTGGATTGGAGATGATGTGGTTTTATACAGCCTCGACCAAATTAATATTGGCGAACACTGTATAATTTCTCAAAAAAGTTACCTGTGTACTGGTAGTCACGACATCCAAGATCCTGCCTTTGGGTTAAAAACAGCCAGCATCACCATTGGTAATGGTGCATGGATAGCTACAGATTGTTTTGTAGCACCAGGAGTAGAAATTGGGGCTAACGCTGTCATTGGTGCGCGTAGTAGCGTATTTACAAAAATCCCTCCTGGTCAAGTTTGTTGGGGAAGCCCCTGTCGCGCCCAATATAGCAGGGAACTCTTAACAGGCTTGAAAGTTTCTTAGTGTTTGGGTTTTATGTATAGTTGAGGACATCAACTATACTTCGACGTAAGTTGAGGTTGTCAATAGACCTCTTGCACAAGTCGGATACTCGCCAGAAAATAAATTTTCTGGCTGATAACTCAAGTCGGTTGAAACCGACTAATAACAGTATTTTTAGTCCGTTTCAACGGACTTTTGCTATTAGGCAGAGACTTGAGTCTCTGACGGTTCAAGTATTTTTGCAATAAGTCTAATAATGGTATCAGTTCTGAACCAGTCGTTTTTGAACTCCCCATAGTATTAATGCAATTAGCAGTAGTCCTGTGTCGATAATTCGATGTAGAGTGTTCATGACTGAGTTAAATAAGATTGGCGATACTGTAAATAGTCATGCGATCGCTCATCACCGAATTCATGATCAGTTCTGGCTGTGCTAAGAATGTTGTTTTACTTGGGAAAAGATTTTTGCTTGTCATCATAAATACCCGTGGTAGCTATGTAATTTCATGCAATTACTGATAGTCCAAAGGTAATGCTTCCTGCTAATGTATGGATTGACCCGCCATGCCAAAAAATTGACTAGTGATGCCAATTTATTTAGAACGGTAGGTTTTTAGTTGCGATCATTAAAGTCAATTAAAGACCATCAAAATCTTTGATTTGGTGCTTGCTCTGCGCCCTATCAGTTCTGAAAAATATGGCAAGCCTTAAATGTTGCAAAAAAAATTGTAGGTTGGGGAGCCACTCACGTGCGGGGGAACCCCCACCCTTGTGAAGTGGCATTTGAGGAACATAGACGCCCTCCGGGCGGCTTCCCGCAGGGTAAACCAACACGAGTCCATGTTGGGTTTCACTTCCTACCCTACGGGATCTTGCTACAACCCAACCTACATCTAATGCATTACTTTAGCTGTGTCGTTCCACTACAAAATGAGAAATGACTAATCAGTTAGGGGGCAAGAGCATTACCCCGAATTAAGCTACCAATAGTTTTGGCAGTAATTTTCAGTTGGGTAATAGGATTAGCTGGAACAACAGTTTTATACAGGTAGCTATCGAATGTTAGCCGCTGTACATCCAGGTCGCCGCACATCTCCACAAATGCCTCGCGAGTAGCATCGGAACGATAAAATACGCTTTGGAGAATGTCTAGCACTTTATAAGTGAGACCGTATTTTTTATCCCAACGCTTGATGTAAACTTTGAGATCTTCCTCTGTCGGAATCCGGTTGCCACCGTTAGAAGCTTCGACAATAGTTTCGGCACACATCCGCCCAGACTTAGCAGCGAAGTAAATACCTTCACCAGAAGACTTGGTAACGTAGCCAGCCGCATCTCCCACTAAGGCGATGCGGCCAACAACGCGACGGGGGCGGGGGTGTTCGGGAATGGGATGCGCTTCTACTTTAATGATTTGACCGCCTGCCAATTTATCGACGGCACGGGCGCGGATACCGGCTTGTAGTTGTTTGATGCTAGCTTTATTGACATGCATCGTACCAGTACCCACAGCTACGTGGTCATATTTGGGGAAAACCCAAGCGTAGAAGTCGGTAGAAACGTCATCACCGACATACATTTCGGCAAGGTCGTTGTAATATGCCATTTTATCCTGGGGTAAGCGAATCCGCTCTTGAAAAGCGATCGCATAATTGTAATCCCCTGCATCCATTTCTTTAGCAACACGGGAATTAGCCCCATCTGCCCCAATAATTAAATCCACTTTCAGGGTTTTGGCAATGCCCTGTGCGCCACCTTCTGTGTGGTCAACGTAATGGATAGTATAGGGGTCAGTATTGTTTGCGGGTATATCGAGTTTATGAACGGTGGCATTAATTAAATTTGCACCTAATTTGGCCGCGCGATTCCGCAAGAAACCATCCAGCACCTCACGACGGCACATTCCTATATATTCTTCTTCATTTACCAGATTGATATCAACTTCACGATTCGAGGGCGAAATCATCTTCATCTTCCGCACTCGACGGTCAATAATTTCTGGTGGTAGGTCAAATTCACCCACCATACATAGGGGAATAGCACCCCCACAGGGCTTAGCATTGTCTAACTTCCGCTCAAACAGGTAGGTTTCAATTCCAGATGAAGCCAGTGTCTCAGCAGCAGATGAACCAGCAGGGCCTGACCCAATAACAGCAACCCGTAGTGTCAAAGGTCTTCTCCCAATCTTGACATTTACCGAAAGCATCGTACCACGGTCTTTTGGGTGAATTCGCGCTCTACCTCTGGGTTTTAATGTAAATGCAATATTCCTTAATCTTTCGATACGAATGGGGATTGGGGATTGGCGTTGTCTGTGACAATGTTAAGTGTAGTTGCGGCTTTGTGGCTTATTCTTGAGGAAATACTGATGAATCGTTCAAAAATAGTAGCAATTATTACAGGTGCAATTTCTGTTATTCTAGCGATCGCTTACTTAATTATTGTTCAGCTGCTGGATTATCGAGACATGCAACCTGCGCCTCTGGGCCAGCTTAACCAACTACCAGTCATACTATTTGTATATATTTGGTAATGGACACTTAAATAATTCGTAATTCGTAATGACGCGACGCTCCTGCGTCGCTCTAAGCGAAGCTATGCCGTAGGCTTTACGCTGACGCTCGTACCGACGCTCGATGACTCGCTCTAAGCGAAGCTATGCCGCAGGCTTTACGCTACGCTATCGCTACCGCTGACGCTCGTACCTCGCTACCGCTGACGCTCGAGGACTCGCTACCGCTGACGCTCGAGGACTCGCTACCGCTTCGCTAACGCTAACGTAATTAGGTTTTGTAATGGGATTTAGCGCAAAGTCACCTTATCAATACACTATTTGACTACTTTGTCAATGCGTAATTCCTAAAAACTTGCCGATTATAGAACCGGGGGACTTAAACCCACGGAACTCGTTAAATGAAATACGCCTAGTGTGAATGAGGAAAAAAGCAAAAGAAGTAAGAATTTGTCTACATAGCCATTTCGGCATTGATGTTCTCACATTCTAGTTTCAACCTATTTAATTCACATTAGGCGTAAGTTGCAAATTTAAAATCCCCAGCTGTTATGCTTCGTCGTAGGGTTCTAAGTCTAGAAGGTGGATATAGGGTTCTACTAGTTCTGGACGCTGAAAGGCGATCGCTCGCAGCAGATGCCAATCATCTAAACCCTCAAAAGCATTGCTATAATTATCTAACTCTAGACGTGTTGCCAGTTGTTCTACCTCTGCCACAGTCATGGCAGCAATTTCTTTCTTGGAAATGCTTAGAGTTGTCATAATGCTCGCCCCTCCCTTATGCAGCATTCGCCTTCAGCATGGGTTAAGTTACGTACTAGACGTAGCCACCCAATATATATTACTCATTAGAGGGCATTGATTTCGTGAAAATTTTCAGGATTCATACCAGATTTTGTAAAAAATTTGTAACCCTGACTAGTCAATTGTATTAACAACGAAATTTCGCAGCACCTCTAACATTTGCGGACGGATTTCATGCCCCATGTCATATTCGTGATATTCTAATTCCACTTCTAGTAATTCTAGAGTTTCTCGTGCCTTGTGGGCAGCTTGCAGGGGCACAACTTCATCATATCTACCATGCATGATTAAAGTTGGCGGCAAACCACCTTTAGCTGCCGTTGCTGCACCAGGATGTAAATACCCGCTCATGACAACTAAACCTGCTAGGGGCAATTTCAATCCTACATCTAAAGTCATTGCCCCGCCTTGAGAAAATCCACTCAAAATAGTCCGCGCCAAAGGCACACCTGTACTACTCTCTAAAGATAGCAACCAATCTATTAAAAGTTGGCGACTTTCTTCTAATCCCTGATACATATTTTCTTGATTCAAGTCATACCATGCCCTACCCGCAGGAGAATGAGGATAAGGAAAAGGTGCATTGGGAAATATAAACTGATAGTCTGGCAAGTTGAAAAATGGTAGTAGAGATGCCACATCATCAGCATTTGCACCCCAGCCATGCAAGGTAACGATTAAACCGACGGGAGGTTTAGAAGTCGAAGGTGGAAAAGTAACAAATTGCAAAGACAGAGGTTTACTCCTAAATAATTCAACTCTTCTAGTAAATCCTATCTTTAGAAGTACAATCTATGAATGCGTGAATTTGGAATTGAGAATTTTTAAGAATTGTCTGCTTCGTCTTCAAGAAGGATAGTGTTGAGAAGATTTAGCTCATTGGATGCCATAAAGTAGCGATCGCTAAAAACTGTTTCTAATTGTGTAAAAATCCGTCTACCTGCCACAGCTACCCAAGGAAATGTTCGATAGTAAGGGATTACGGGTATGACCAAGCCTTGAGGAGTTAGAGAACGTCCTAGCGCACTTCTCCAAACTTGCGGATCTTGTATTACTTGTTGGCGAGTATCATCTTCTGATTGTTCATTCCAGAAATGGGGATAGTCTAGAGGTAAGCCAATCACTATGTTTTTGGTTTTAAACGCTTGAAGTGTGGAAGATTCAATCACAAATCCTTCTTGTTCCCGACTCAACAGTTTATAAAGATACTCGTTTTCATCCCTGTGCATTTATGCCAGGGATGAAAACGGTTTAAGTCCTTCAGGACTCTTTGACTTAATCTCTTTGGTGAGCAATATATTCCATCACATTTTTTGTGGATATGTTGCCGGCAGTCGATAACGACTTCTATCTTGTGAGCGTTCATATTTCGATCAATAAGCAGGGTTTTCAGCCTGAATTACAGTTGTAATAATGTAATTATGTAATTAAACACAAATGTAATAAAGTACTTTATTACATTTGCTTCAGGCTTAAAAGCTTTTTAACTATCTATTCCTCATTTCCCCCACTCCCCATTTTCCAGCTAGATATTAATAAATCAAAGATGAAACTGGTAAAATACTGCTAGGCCAGTACTTCCAAAGACTTAACTAGGCCATAACCCATCAAGTAAGAGCATTATTAGAAAATATCATTACTGGCATGAGAAGGAAGGGCACACTCATCAAAGAGCGATCGCTACACTATGGTATAGCTGTGCTATCGGTTGCCTTAGCATTGGTGATTAGCCAGTTGCTCAACTCTTATCTGACTGCAACACCTACTGCACTATTTTTTATTGCAGTAATGATCAGTGCTTGGTATGGTGGTTTGGCTCCAGGGCTACTTGCGACTATTTTGTCTACTTTGGCAGTTAACTACTTCTTTTTGCAACCGCTTTATTCATTAAACACAGCAAGTTTGAATACTTTAATACCGCTACTGGTGTTTTTGACAGCAGCAGTGTTAATCAGCTCACTCAATGAATCACGCCGCACAGCTCTATTGAAAGCTGAAGCTAGTCTGAATTCTCTAAACGCAAGTGAAGCACGGTTTAGTCGTTTGGCACAATCGAATATTATTGGCATGATTGTGGCTGATATGCATGGCTGCATCATTGAAGCCAACGATGCCTTTTTGCAAATGATTGGTTATACGCGCGAGGATCTCAATTCTGGTCGAATATATCAGCAACAGATCACCTCATCTCAATCGCTTGAAGTCAGTCAGCAAGCAATTCAAGAAATCATAATTAACGGCAAATGTCAACCCTTTGAACAAGAATATATTCGCAAGGATGGCAGTCATATTCCTGTGATGCTAGGACTTGTCAAGCATGAAGATAGTACAATTATTGGCTTTGTGCTTGATTTTAGCGATCGCAAACAAGCAAAAGCCGAAATCGTTGAACTCAACCAAGCTTTAGCTCGGAGTCTCAAAGAACTACAGACATTACTTGAGGTGATTCCCATTGGTATTGGCATTGCTGAAGATGCTCAGTGTAGGCGGATTAGAGTTAATCCAACCCTAGCTAGGCAATTAAAGATTCCTCTGGATGCTAATGCTTCTTTAAGTGCTGCGGATGACGAAAAGCCCTCAAATTTTAAAGTATATCGCCATGGTCGAGAATTACAAGCTGACGAACTACCTATGCAGTATGCTGCTGCTAATGGTGTTGAGGTGATCAATGCAGAAGTTGAGATTGTTTACGAAGATGGAGAAATTGCCCTGTATTTAGTCTCGACTGCACCACTTTTTGATGAACAGGGACAGTCTAGAGGATGTGTAGCTGCATTCTTAGATATCACCGAGCGCAAACAAGCTGAGGCCGTCTTGCAACAACTCAACGAAATCCTAGAACAACGAGTCCAAGAGCGCACAGAACAATTGGCAGCTGCTAACAAAGAATTGGAATCCTTCTGCTATTCAGTTTCTCATGACTTGCGAGCGCCATTTCGCCATATCAGCGGATTTGTAGACTTACTAGAAAAGCGGCTGAAACCAACAAACTTAGATACTCTCACTCAGCACTATTTAACGACAATCGCTCAAAGTGCCAAACAAGCAGGAATCCTTGTTGATGAGTTGCTGGCTTTTTCCCGGATGGGACGTACAGAAATGCGCTACATCACTGTCAATATGACGCAGTTGGTAAAAGAAGTCAAACGCGATTTAACTATAGAAACTTCAGAATGTACAATTAATTGGCACATTGAGGCACTACCAGAGGTGCAAGGCGACCCCTCTATGCTTAGGCTTGTTCTCAGTAATCTCATTGGGAATGCTGTTAAATATACGCAAACTCAACCCTCAGCAGAAATCACTATTGGTAGTACTAATAATGAAAATGAAGTGATTTTTTTTGTTAAAGATAATGGTATTGGTTTTAATATGCAATATGTACATAAGTTATTTGGAGTATTTCAACGATTGCATAGTGATCCGCAATTTGAGGGTACAGGTGTGGGATTAGCAAATGTACAACGCATTATTCACCGACATAAAGGTCGAGTTTGGGCAGAGGGTGTAGTCGGCAACGGGGCTACCTTTTATTTCTCTTTACCTAAGCTGTCAAACAAGGAGAGTGAATGAACGAACTCAAGCGAATTCTACTAGTTGAAGACAGCGCCAACGATGCGGAATTAGTGCTAGCCGCATTATCAGAAAACCATCTTGCCAATGAAGTCGTGGTAGTACGTGATGGAGAGGAAGCATTAGATTATCTCTATCGGCGTGGGCTGTTTCGCTTACGGATGGAGGGACATCCTGTTGTGGTGTTGCTCGATTTAAAATTACCTAAAATCGATGGTATAGAGTTGCTGGCACACCTCAAATCTGACCCGGAAATGCGAGTAGTTCCTGTTGTAGTATTGACGTCTTCTCGTCAGGAACCAGACTTGATGAAATGTTATGAATTGGGCGTTAATGCGTATGTCGTCAAGCCTGTAGATTTCAATGATTTTGTCTATGCCATCAAGGGAATTGGGCTATTTTGGGCAGTGATTAACCAACCACCCCTGAGTACTTTACCTACTGCACCAAATCGTGAGTAAGTGAGCAATTTATGAGTGTACTGCGTTTCCTACTTTTAGAAGACAGTGTGGTAGATGCATTGCTCATCCAAACAACGCTAATGCAAGAGGGAATTGATTGCGAACTCTTGCGAGTCGAAAGTGATGCTGACTTTCTCGCCGCCCTACAAACTGAGACTTTCGACTTGATTCTTTCTGATTATATTCTGCCAGCTTTTGATGGCATTTCTGCTCTAGAAATAGCTCAAAATCACTGTCCAGATACTCCTTTTATCTTTGTCTCCGCAGTTTTGGGTGAAGAATTAGCGATTGAAGCTCTCAAAAACGGTGCAATCGATTATGTATTAAAGCAACGATTAGGGCGGTTGGCTCCCTCAATTCAACGGGCATTGCGAGAAGCTCAAGAACGCCGCGATCGCAAACTTGCAGAAGCAGCCCTAGAGCGCAGCGAAGCTCGTTTCCGCTCCATGGCAGAAAAAATTCAGGATGTCTTTTGGATTACAGATTTTAACATACCGCAGATTCTCTATGTTAGCCCTGCTTATGAACAGATTTGGGGGCGCTCTCGCAATGAACTTTACCAGAACTATACAACATGGTTAGAAACGATTCATCCTGAAGACCGAGAAAAAGTCAAAGCTACAGCCCTAACTTGCCAGCACGAGGACTATGTAGAAAATGAATACCGGATTGTTCGTCCTGATGGTTCAATTCGCTGGATTCGCGATCGCGGTTTTGCAATTCGTAACGCAGCGGGTGAAATTTATCAAGTAGTTGGTGTTGCTCAAGACATCACTGAACGCAAACATACTGAAGCCGAACGCGATCGCCTCCTCCAACTTGAGCAGATAGCCCGTAGTGACGCAGAAACCGCAAATCGGATTAAAGACGAATTTCTCGCAGTCCTGTCTCATGAATTGCGATCGCCCCTGAACCCGATTTTAGGTTGGGCGAAATTCCTCCAAACCCACAAACTTGATGAAACTACACTTGCCAAAGCCTTAGCAACCATCGAGCGCAATGCTCAATTACAAGCTCAATTAATTGAAGACTTACTAGATGTTTCTCGCATCCTCCAAGGTAAAATTAACCTTGAGATGGCATCTGTTAACTTAATAACCATTATTGAAGCAGCAATTGAAACAGTACGTTTAGCAGCAGAAGCTAAAAATATTCAGATTGAAACAATATTTAATGCAGATGTGGGGCCGGTTTTGGGTGATTCAGCCCGTTTACAGCAAGTTTTGTGGAACCTGCTCTCAAATGCTGTCAAATTTACTCCCAGTGGAGGGCGGGTAAATATCCAGTTGGAATGCAGAGATGCTCAAGCTCAAATTACTGTCAATGACACAGGTAAAGGTATCAAGCCTGACTTTTTACCTTATGTATTTGACTATTTTCGTCAGGCTGACAGTACAATAACCAGAAAATTTGGTGGATTAGGATTAGGCTTAGCGATCGTGCGCCACTTGGTAGAACTGCACGGTGGAACTGTGTGGGCAGAAAGCCCCGGCGAAAGTCAAGGGGCAAGCTTTAGTCTGAAGCTACCCTTGATGAAAAGTGGCAAAATCAGCGAAGACGGTATAAATTCTACTGCAACTGCCATTTCTGACTCCTCTCCCCTCATGGGTATGACGATTCTAGTTGTAGATGATGATCACGATACCCGTGAATTTTTATGCTTTGTGCTTGAGCAATTTGGGGCGATCGCTACCTCAGCAGCATCGGCTTTTGAAGCACTGCAACTATTAGAACAGTCTCAACCAGATATTTTGCTCAGTGATATTGGAATGCCAGAGATGGATGGCTACATGCTTATACAACAAATACGGGCTTTGGAAGCAGGGGAAGAGGGGCAGGGGGAGAAATTTTATGGTGATGTTATTATCCCTCCATTCAGTAATACCGAACATAGAGGACAATATTTGCCAGCGATCGCTCTGACTGCTTATGCTGGCGAAATCAATCAGCAGCAAGCAATCAGAGCCGGATTTCAAAAACACCTTTCCAAACCCATAGCACCAGAGCAATTACTGACAGCGATTTCTGAGTTAATTGGGCGTAGGTAGGGAATGGGGAATGGGGAATTGTCATATCATGTCCGTTTAAAGACTTATGATTTGGCTGACGCGGAGATAGGGAGATGCGGGGACGCGGGGACGCGGGGACGGGGAGACGCGGGGACGCGGGGATGCGGGGACGCGGGGACGCGGGGACGGGGAGACGCACAGAAAGATTTTGGAACGAAAAAATAGGCTTTATTCTGATTGAATGTAAAATACCTACACCTGTGAGGGCAGGGCAGGCAAGGGAGGCAGGGGAAGAAATAACAAACCCAGTCCCCAGTCCCCAGTCCCCAGTCCCCAATCCCCAGTCCCCAGTCCCCAATCCCCAGTCCCCAGTCCCCAGTCCCCAGTCCCCAGTCCCCAATCCCCAGTCCCCAGTCCCCAGTCCCCAATCCCCAGTCCCCAGTCCCCAGTCCCTAAACCGGCGGCGGGTTTCGCCAGATTTCATCTGGTGAAAGAGTTGTCATGTTGAAAGCTTGCCATTCTGATGTGACGTACTTAAATTTACCGATCGCAATATCGCCGTTTGTGGTCAAATTGTCCCAATCGGTTGTTAAATCTAACCAGTAATCACCACCCATGCTCAACAAATAGCGAGCCTGACTGCGATCGTCGGATGCTTGCGTATCATCTACTACTAGCCGCGCTTGAATAGTGGTAAACATACCAGCTACATCATAGGGTTGAATTGGCGCTCGACCAGTTTGGCACCAAAAGTGATAGTTATAACCATCACCTGCTTTAGCTGAAATACTCCCATCCTCCTCATAGCGAATGTCTGCGCGTTTGCTAATGTCATCAGCAAAATCCTCTCGATAAGCAGCCCCCTCAACCCCTGTCGAGCTTTGCAGGAGATGCCATTGACTATCTTGCTTACTGAGCATGTAAGCTTTGATATCTTTGATCTGCACCCTAGTATTATTAGCGGGATTACCTTCGGCAGCCTCGTATAATTGTCCCCATGAGATCATGGCTTGAAAGTTTTCTGGATCGTTCCCCATGTCTATACGCGCACCAGATGCCCAGTCATAACTCTCTGGAACGCCATGCGGCATCCCCTCATTTTGCGGCGGATTCATGTCGCTAATAATCGTTGCAATTGAATTGATTTTGTTCTCAGTTTGTGCATCCACTCGGAAGCAATAGCAACAACTAACGACGATCATAAATATTGAAAGTAGTACGGGCAATTTTTTTTTGACTCGCATGTCACTCCTGTTTGCTAGTCAACTTCATTACCAGAGCTTAATTTAGTAGAGACTCGCATATCGGCGATCGCTCTTGGCTATGAAAAACTTGACTTAGTTTGACAAGATACTTTGTATCATTTTCTATTTGTGATTGCGACCAAATGATTTAAATCTGCAAGCTCCCTAGATTTTATTTATAAATCTTTTCAAGAATATACAATCAATTCATCTTAAATCTCGGCGCTAAGACGCGCCGTTGCGCGTCTCTGCACTATTATAACTGAGAATTAAACCTAATAAAGGGAACAGGGAATAGGGAACAGGGAACGTTGAGCGTAGCCGAAACTCACCAACCGGGAGGTGAGGGGGACGGGGAGACGCACAGAAAGATTTTGGAACGAAAAAATAGGCTTTATTCTGATTGAATGTAAAATACCTACACCTGTGAGGGCAGGGCAGGCAAGAGAGGCAGGAGAAGAAATAACAACACCCAGTCCCCACTCCCCACTCCCCACTCCCCACTCCCCACTCCCCACTCCCCAGTCCCTAATCCTCCGAAGTTTCTTGAGAAAACCTCTTGTGGATAGTTTTGGTCTGTTCCCCATCCGCAGAAACTACTTTTATTGGGTAGTCCATTAAACTTTCTGGGAATGGTATACGTAGATGAAAAGTTCCATCTGGTTTGAGTTTGATGGCATGTCCGCCGATGCTTACAGTTGTATTTGGCACTGTCGAGCCGTGGATAACTAACTCAGCATCGGCTTCAAACCAGAACTCTCCATAGGGACGACTAAAGATATGAGTGGTAACGGAACGGGTAATGAATGACCAGTTGCCATTGCTGATGTAACCAATTTCAATCATATAGTCGCGATCGCTAGCTGGAATAGCTACAAAGCGATCGTGTGTCGCTTCTTCACATTCATACTGCTGTACAAGCAGGGGACTCTGATAACTCAAGTCGATATCAGTGACATCATAAAGCCGCACTACCAATTGATAATCACCTTGTGGCTGTAGCGCTTCTTTATCAGTGTCAGAAATGTGCCAGAAAACATAAGCCCACTTGGGTGTGCGGGGTGAGAGAGTAATTCTGCTGTAATCTTCATTATCTGGCAGATCAACAGCTTCTTCAACTACTGGTATATCATCAACCTGAGAATGAGATTGTGCTGGCACATATGGTACTGGAGTTTCTTGAATTCCATAAATAGTAGCCCATGCACCAATCCCTGCCCCTGCTGTTAGTACAGCATCGCTGGTAGAGTCTGTTGGGTTAGCTTCGATATTATCCTCTGGCCAGTTGCTTTCTGGTTCAGTTGTCTGTTCTGGTAGCTGGGCTACTGTATCTATTTCTGGCAATTCGATAATCGGTTCAGCCGCATCCGCCACTACATTAAATGTGTCTTCTGGTAAGTTTGGTAATTCGGAAAGCGAAGATGTAACTTCCGGTGACAGCCATTCCGTATCAAATATCACGTCAGGCATATTGTCTATGGTATTTGCAGATGTCACCTCTTCAGTGGAATTGATATTCTCTGGTGGGGTTGATTCTGCTGGAGGTTGTGAATTGATGAGAGTTTTTGTTTCCTCTGTTTCCCAATAGTCTTCGTCATCTGTAACTTCAGGGATACCTGGTATTTTTGGTAACGAAGCTGTAGTGACAGTAGTAGGTAATTTTGTCTGAGGTGCCTCTTCTGGAATATTGGGTAATTGGGTATATGGCGTATTGACTACAGCTGCTGGTGCTTCTATATCCCATGCCACTTCACCAGACTGAGAAGATGTGTTTTCAACAGTACTTTCTCTATCTTTGCCAGAAATTTTAGACCAAATCCCCGCCCCAATACCTGTTGCTAAGACTGCACCACCCCCCAAGGCGGCTGCTGTGTTGGATACACCGTTTGTAGCTTCAGTTAGCTTAGAGGTAGCGTTGGCTGTTTCGTGTGCCAGATGAGGCGATGTTTGAGTACCGTTCTCCGATAGATTTGATGGTGTTTGATTGTAGATGCTAAAAGCAGTGTGATCGCCTTCTTCCTGCGAGTTTGAGAAAGATGAGTCAAAAGATATCGGTTCATCGTTATCGGCAGCAGCAAGGCTGACACCAGATGCTGTTTCCTCAGCCAACGATGGGCGTTTTCGCAAGAGCCACCACAACACAAATCCGCCTACAGCAGCAATAAACAGTGGTAATAGCAACCAGAATGGTGTTTCTTTGGTTACATTTGGACTATTTGTTGCAGGGGCTACCATAGGCTGCTCACCCGCCGGGGCTGTGGCATTAGGCGTAGTTTCTGCACCAGGGGAAACACTGCTATTAGGTGTAGCTTCTGCACTTGGGGAAGTAGTGGTAGTAGGTATAGCAGCTAATGTTGGTGATATACCTGAGGCGATCGCTTGTGCTTCAGCTACTCTAGCTGTTTCAATAGCTTGCTGTCCTGGTGGTGCAAGGGTAAAAGCCAAAAAAGCTGTGATGCTTGTACTGGGATTTTTTTTATAAACGTAAACCAGAGGTTGCGAGAAAGGATATTTGGGATCATCTGGCAAGGTTTGATGTAAAGGCAGAACTCGCACGCCTTGCAACTTCGATACCTGATTAGCCAACACATAGCTAATGCCGTCCTTACCCAATTGTTTGATAATCTCTGCTGTATCATCCTTTGCCAATTGCGTCGAGTTAGCACCTGTAGTAAACTTGCGAGTTTTAAAAGCTGGATAATCACGAAAAGTCTCGCGAGTATCACTCGTCGCTGGACGGTCAATTACTCGAATCTTACCCGCAGGCCCCCCTAATTCCGACCAATCGGTAATATCTCCTCGGAAAATTCGAGCGAATTGCCTAGTAGTCAAGCTTTGCTTGAAAGGATTGTCCTGAGAAACTATGATCGCAATTTTTTCGCGCCGTAAGCGAAGTTGCTCTAAACCTTTGGCTTTTTCTTGTGGCGTCAATCCCCTACCTATTGCTGCTACATCAATTTTGCCATCCAGCAGAGCTTGCAGAGCAGTATCAGTACCACTGGCAGCAATTTCTACCTTTGTGCCTGGGTATTGTTTTTCAAAGTTTTCTTTCAGGCTTTGATTGATTGTAGTCAAACTACTTGAACCATCAATCCGCACAACCGTCCCATTCTCCACTGACTGCGGTAGTGGGAAAGCTGGGGTTTCCGGTGAAGATTGCGCCAGCATCGGTGCTGAAATCAAAAGGCTTCCTGTCATCGGTGTCGCAGCCAGAGCAAGCCATAATGCTAGGCTGACTATCGAATTATCTTTTTTTTCTCGTTGCCACATATGCCCCATATCCTGGTATGAAGAATTAGAAAGTAGATCAGTAGTTTTAAACTTTATCTTTTTATGTAGAAGGAGACGCGCTAATTATACATCCCTATGATCTTTCTTCTCAGGTACTGAATTTACTATAAAAAACGCTACTTGCGGCTACTGAATTGTCTTTAAGCAATATTTATCTGGTGTTTAAATATTGCAAATTAGCATTTAAAACCATGCTTGACGGCACTTTCAGTCCTTTAGCTCTTCCAATTGTGAAGACTATAAAAGTTTAAAAATAAAGTTGTTTCTCTGTATTGTCAATTAAATAAGTCATAAAAGTTAATTATTTATTACAAAGTGGGAATGAGGAATAGAGAGTGGGCTGAGCAAATTCGCACTTGCCGGGCTGTTGCTTGAGTGTTTGTCAGCAACAAAAAACCCCGGCGTTTAGCACCGAGGCGAGAGAGAAGTACAAATGACAATGAGATATGAGATATTGCGATACAGAAGTAAAAATTATCAGCTAACACTAATACCAACTAAAACTAGAGTAGTGACGATTAATGTCGCAAAGACACCTTGTATAAGGTATTTGCGCTGTTCCCAAATTGCTGGATATTCAGCGTAGTAAACTTTGGGTTCGGTTGAGTAATTGTTGAGAACGCCGTCTTCGTTAACAGTGGTATACATAGCTTTTTCTTTTGTTTGTTACTTTATGTAAACAAATATAACAATATTGTTACAAACAGTCAATATAAATTGACAAAAAAGTTGATAGCGCTGATGAGAGTGACTAATCACCGCAGAGGGAGAAGGGGAGGCAGGGGAAGTAAGAAAAGTGATTTGTATCAATAATTTCTTGAAATGGTGTAAAAACTCCGTAGGCGTGCCTCTCCCCCTTGCTCCCCTGCCTCTTTACCCGAGATAGGTGAGTGCGTGCATTTATAGATTCAGTTGGCAAATCCTGATTGTTCTTTTAGTTGCGAGCCATTTTCAAATTATGACTACTCTACAAAAGAGCGTATTTTCTGCAACGCCAAGACTCAAAGATGATAGCGATCGCAAAAATACAAAACAAGAACATTGCTATCCTCGCTATCTGCAAAAACCACATCCATATACTTGAGGCTAATAATATCCCAACTACTGGAACACCACCAAAAATATCAGACACAGTCAGGAAGATTTCAAAAGTAATTGCAAAACCAAGTAGAGTTAATAAAAGATACTTGATTACCTTACAAGTCAACTTAAACAGTAGACTATGATCATTGAGATGAAGTTTCATAATTTTTGTCTTCTTGCGACGAGAAGAGTTGAATTCAATAACTTGACAAGAAAAAATTCCCAAATAGAGAGTATGAGGATTTAGCAAAGGTTCGATATTTGATTAAACCCAATGCCAAGAAGATTGTCTCTATACTCCCACACAGCCTCTAATGCCTCTCGACCTTTGTCAGTCAGCTTGTAATATCTACGACGGGCACCTCCTCGCTCAACAAGCTCTTCTAGTCTTTCATCTCCCCAACGCGAGGTTATGTATCCCTTATCGCTAGATTCCATTCGGCGCAACGTCGGATACAAAGTATTAGGCCCAATTTTCCTTTTACCTTTACTAACCTCTTCAATTGTGTTGATAATTGCCAAACCGTAGACTTCTTTATTCGGATAAAGTACAGAAAGAATATCCTCTTCAACGGACGAAAGTATATGTAACTCTCGATCATTCTGTTCTTTGACAACATGAGGTTTTTCTCTCCTTTTCTCAACTAATATATTGTTTAGCTGCTCAAGATATTTGCTATTGCCTTCTTCCAAAAGCTTTAACGCAATAACCTTTATCCAAGACAGATAAGTATGATTCTTGTTCTTGAAAGTATCCTCCATATTTTCCTCTTGAGATACGAAGCTATGTTTGTGTTTGTTTTTGATTAATAATTTGTGAAGGCGCAGAAAAATATTCCTTAGTTCTAATAAGAACTGAGGAAGGATAGCTGAGATGTGTTTATCAGCATTGGTTGGTATTTGCAGATGGCACAAACGAAAGACGTAAGTTAACTTGATCTTTGTTGTTCCGGCTTTGGCTATCCCCTAAACCCTCTTAGGAGGGCTTAAATATTAATTGATTGCTCTGCGCCTACATTACTCCCCACAAAGAAAGTAAGTACTTTGAGTGAACTGACATGTGTTCAGTTATGACTATTATATGACATATATCTTTTTTGTACACATTATCTAAAATAAAAACTAATATAGAAATATCTGCTGCGTATTAGCAGCCGAAATAAAGGTAGCTATGAGAACGCTATTCAAGTAACTTACTGACAATTTTGTAAAAAATAGTACTAAAAGCATAGTTTATTTACTTTGCTGAACTGATAAATTGTATTTAAGCAAGCTATATCGCTTTTGTACAGTTAAAATAAAACCAGTCTGTTAGCAGCACTGTCAGTAGATTAGAAAAGTTGTGAAGCAGAAGAAATTAGGCAATGCTCAAAGTACTCCGTCCCTCATCTGCATGATCAGCAAGCACACAAGGCAAGGACATGGATAAACAAAGGAAATCTAAAGCTCGAAAGAGCAATTGGCAATCTCTGCCGTCAGCTCAAGACAATGAAGAAGAATTGAGGGGCGATCATTTAGAACGTCGAAGACGCAGTCGGTACAAGAAAGGTGGTATAGTACGCAATCTGAAAAACATTTTTCAAAATGCTCAATGGGAGCTGGCGAGAAAGTTGACTGTTAACCAAACTACCCACCTGAAGCTCAAAGAGGGTATTAAACCTTCTTTAGAAGATGATGAAGCAATAAAAAGATACCAAGAGCTACTTTTCCAAAAAGCTAAGTTGGGTTTCTACGGCTCATTGTTTGCAGGTACGCTAGGCGTAACTATGAACATTGTAGGTTTTGGGATGATTTGCTTTGGTCAAACAGAGTTGGGCATCTCAACCACCATAGGGGGATTTAGCTTAGAAGGATCTGCATTTTTGATGCAAAAAATATCTCAAGATGCTAATGACCGCTTGGATAGATATTTTCGTAACAAACGGGATGATGAAGATACAGAAGAGAGCGAAGAATAGTACTGAATTTGTTTGGTATATCATTACTATTGTAGCACAAAACACTACAAATACTACTTGAAATTAACATTTAGTAATAAAGGCTCTTCCTGCAAGAGTCATTTTTAATGCGATCGCATTAAATTAGAATTGTGCAAAAGTAAAGCCGTGCTAGAAGCACGGGGTTTTAAACCCAATTTTTTGATAACTATGACTAATGACAAGCTTAACCGTATACAGCGTCGTCGCTCCTGGGCGGAGCCATATAAAATCAAGGTGGTTGAGCCATTGAAGCTCACTACTCGTGCTGAACGCGAACAAGCGATCGCCCAAGCCGGTTACAATACTTTTCTGTTACGCTCTGAAGATGTTTACATTGACTTGCTGACTGACAGTGGTACCTCAGCAATGAGTGATTATCAGTGGGCAGGAATGATGTTGGGGGATGAAGCCTACGCAGGTAGCAAAAACTTTTATTTCTTAGAAGCAACCATCCAAAAATACTACGGTTATCAATATATCGTACCTACCCATCAAGGACGCGGTGCAGAAAATATTCTTTCGCAAATCCTAATTAAACCTGGCGACTACATACCCGGCAATATGTATTTCACTACAACCAGGCTGCATCAGGAGTTGGCAGGGGGCACATTTGTAGATGTGATCATTGATGAAGCCCATGATGCCACATCACTGCACCCTTTCAAGGGGAATGTAGATTTGCAAAAGCTCACAGACTTAATTGAACAAGTTGGGGCGGAACGCATTCCTTATATTAGCGTTGCCGGAACTGTAAATATGGCTGGTGGACAGCCGATTTCTATGGCAAACTTGCGAGCAGTATACCAACTGGCTCAAACCCACGGTATCCGCGTGATTCTAGATGCCACTCGTGCTGTAGAAAATGCCTATTTTATCCAACGACAAGAAGAGGGTTACAACCAAGAGGCGATCGCTACCATTTTACGGGAATTCTGTTCCTACACCGATGGCTGTACCATGAGTGGCAAAAAGGATGCATTAGTTAACATCGGCGGTTGGCTGGCTCTCAACGATGATGATATCTACGAGGAAGCACGTAACCGAGTAGTAATATATGAAGGTTTACATACTTACGGTGGCATGGCGGGGCGAGACATGGAAGCTATGGGGCGGGGTATTGAAGAGTCAGTTCAAGACGATCATATCCGTGCCCGTGTTGGACAGGTTGAATATCTCGGTCAGAAATTGCTAGATTGGCATATCCCGGTTGTTGTACCAATTGGTGGTCATGCAATCTACTTGGATGCTAAACGCTTTTTACCGCATATTTCCCAAGATGAGTTTGCTGCACAACGCCTAGCAGCAGAATTATATTTAGAAGCTGGAATTCGGACAATGGAGCGGGGCATCGTTTCCGCAGGACGCAACAAAGAAACTGGTGATAACTATTATCCAGAATTGGAACTAGTGCGCTTGACTATTCCCCGACGCGTGTATACTCAAGCACATATGGATTTAACTGCTGAAGCGGTAGAAGAAGTTTATTATAACCGCGATCGCCTGGGTGGACTCAAGATGGTTTATGAGCCGAAATATCTCCGTTTCTTCCAAGCACGCTTTGAATTGTTGTAGAGTTGGCGCTAGTACTCTCATTTGTAGTTATACCAAATCTGGATCGATACCTAATTCCCTTAACTTTGCCGCAAGTGCTGCTTGGCGCTGACGTTCCACTTCAAGTTTGGCGATTGCATCGTCAGTGCGTTGACGTTCTGCTTGGGCTTGTTCGGAACTCCACAACAATAAATTACCTGCTTCATCCCACCATCGCAACCAATGAATATTTAATCCTAAACGAGTTCCCTGCCAAATTCCCAAAAATAACTCCAACTCAGGAAACCAAAAACGTCCTAATTCAGATGGTTGCTGCAAAATATATTGATCATTTTCCAAACGACGTATTTCTAGAGTGACTTCATCAGGATTAAAAATCACATAAGTGGGAACTTGCAATATTCGCTCATAAAAGTATAGTTTCCCATAAGGAAAGGTAGGACGAATTGAATATTCTCCGTTATCAGCATCCGAAAGAAACTCCATCACCACAGCCACAGGTGCGCCTTCTACATTAGGTGTGTAGCTACGACGAACTATACCTGCACCCACAGGTAATACATGCGGTACATACAACCAATCTGGGGCCTTGACAACAGTTTTTTGATTGATATTAGCAACAAGACCAAAATTAGATGCTATAAGTATCTCTTGGTTAATTCGATTTGCTGCACCTAAAGCATCCGTTAGTGCTGCTGCCAGGGAAGGCTGTTGAAGATTTTCCACCGGATCATCAGGAAGAATAAAATCGTCTGGGAGTTTTTCCCAAGTAACTATAGGGTTTTGGCGCTGAGGTGCGGCTAGAACCATAACGGTTACAAGATTGTTACTTATGTTTTGTTAAAGCTGATTGCCAATATTTTACAACGCATTTCAAAAGAGCAATCCAAATGCCCACGCCCTATTTAGTACAAGATTTTTAGCTAAAATTAACTTGCATGATTCCAATCGCTGAGTAACTCATGCTCTTGTTTAGCTTTGTTACGTTTGCGGAATGGTACTTTAGGAGTACCCACGATGCCAGGGAAAGATGATTGTTTCTTTTTGGCAGATTTGTTTTCTTTTGTGGTTAAGCTAGTTTCTAGAGTTTTCATTAGTCGATAAATTTGTAATTCAAACTTCAGCACTAATCTATATCATCAATTTCCCAACAGCAAATTTCTGAAGAAAGATATTAATTAGCATCATCTACTGCTTCAGAATCAATATATACCTAAGGAATAGGGAGTGGGGAGTGGGGAGTGGGGAGTAGGGAGTAGCTTTCAAGGGTAGGTTTTTCATATTCAGTCTGAAAAAACCTATTTTTTCGTTCCGAAATCTTTCTTTGCGTCCCCCTTCGGGTGACGCTCGCAAGCTCGCTAACGCAGTCGCCTGCGGAGGGAAACCCTCCTTTACTCGCTGTCTCACCGTGTAAGCGCGTAAGCGCGTCAACCAAAACGCGAAATCTAAAAAACCTACCCATAAGAGGTAGGGAGTAGAGGGCAGGGGAGGCAGGGGGAGAAATAACAAACACCAATTCCCCAATTCCCCAGTCCCCAGTCCCCAATCCCCAATTCAACTTTCAAGCACAGGAAAAGTCAATAGCTTGGCTGGGTGTGGTTGTCGGTTAAGTCGTAACTCAATGAGTGTGGTTGTGAATGGACAAAATAATTGTTTATCTTCATCTTTAATCAGATTTGAGATATTTATCGCTCCATACCACGTGCCTGATTCTTCAGGATTTTGTTCATTATGAAGTTGGAAATCATTAGGTAAAAAGCCTCTGTAACCAACTAATTGTGAGCCTGAAGAAACAGTAATGTACATGTATAAGTTATTCAAAATGTTGTTTTGGTGTGTCCACCAACGTATTGGCCACCACTTTTTTTCATTGTTATTGCTATTGAGAATTGGCTCTAAATTGATGTGGAAGCAGCGCAAGCTTTTATCACTACTATATGTATGTACATCCATCTCTAGCTCATCGATTTGTCTTAATTCGCCATCTGTGTAGCTCATGAGCTGAATATTATAATCTGTGATGGGATCATCGCGTTCATCTAAAGCACGAACTACGAACTGCTGCCAAGGTGTTAATGATTTGAGTTCATTTTTGGAGCGTATATATTCAGTTGCGCTGACTTTATACCAAGATTCAAAATCTTGGAGAGATGTTACTTTTAGTGCTTGATCAACCAGATTGACAAGCTCAATGTTTGGTTGTCTCATAATTGTACCGTGGTTCAAGCCTGCGATCGGTACTATCGGATTAATCCCAACGTTGACCCATTTACCAAACTCTATACGTTGATCATCATCAGCCTCTTTTGTGAGGTCAATCATTACCCGGCGCGTGTTCAGTGCTGCGCCTGCCCATCGCACAGTACCATCAGTACCAGGGGTATTTACTAACTGTCGCAAATTCTGATATTGGCTTGTACCACAGAAAATAAACACATAAGGTGTATCACTGTTCGGCCCGTAAAATGGTTTGCTTGCAAGCAAGTCTTGATGTGCTAGATCCCAAGTAAACTTACTTCCTAATTCAAGAGCATCTAACACTAAATCCCCAGCTTCTAAAAAGTCGGGGCCAATCTCTCTATTCCCTTTAACCATCCAACCTAGCCAACTACGTCCCTTATGGGCCAACGGAGAACCAAAGCTTGCTGGCGCTAGTCCAATCAGGTGTTTTAGTCGATGCAACCGATTAGACCGCTTGCTGGCGTATGTAGTCAACCAAGCACGAATCACCAACATCCCGGTTGAATGCACGATCGCATCAAAGCTTTCCTCTTCTTTTATCTTTTCAGATAACGCCAGATCAAACCCTTCAGCGATATCCTTAATTGTCACTTCGTTGGTGAGGGTTACATAATTGCAGATATGAATAATTTTAGTATCGTAGTTTCGCTGTTCTAACTTTTTTTTCCACACCTCGAAAGATTTACCCTGATCAGAGTAGCCATGAATCAGAACAATGGGATTCCTTGTTGAATTGTTTATCATAGATAGACTCACCTGACAATGGTGTAAATAGTAGCTTGATCAAATTAGTTTGATGTATGAACTACTACAATGTAAACACACATTATCTCAAGTTTCATTTGTTACTTGTTTGAAAATTAGGAAAAATTTGTCTAACTGGGAGTGGGGAATGGGGAACTCGGGGCCCCGCTCCCGGAGAGAGTGAGGATTAGGGGGAATTCGGGGCGCTCGCTCCCGCAGGGAGTCGGGATTAGGGGAATGGGGGAGAAATAACAAACACCAATTCCCAATTCTCATTTATAAAGTTTCTATAAATTTACACAATTGACTATGTTGTTGCATAATTTTACTTAAAATGTATTATAATTTTGCTAGTAATCAAGTTATCTGCTTGTTGTACAATTTTAGATGATACCGTAATACTATTTAGCTATCAAATGCAATGATAGCTAGGTAGACTAATGAGCAGCATGAGTTCAGTTATTGGCTGTTAAAGCGAAGTCCAAAAAATTAGATAATTTATTTGTTAGAGTTCTCTTGTTGCAGAAATTGTTGCAGCGAAGAGGTTGCTCTAAGTTGACAATTAAGAAGCTGCACGTAGTTTGCTTACCCTTTGGGGTACGCCAATGCAAAGGGCGAAATCTATGTGTAACTTTCTCCTTGCTCCTTACTCCCCACTCCCTATACTTCTTTTGTCGGAAACCTACGCGTAGCTTGCTTACCCTTTGGGGTACGCTCAGTACAAGCTCCCCAACGCCACTTGCTACAACTCTCTCGACCAGAGCAACGCAGTGGCTCCTCCCCACTCCCTTTTTGAAGAGAGGACAAATGACCAATCTGATTTTGGTTGTAGACGATGAAGATTTAGAGCGAAAATATCTTTGTGAACAGATAGCAAAAGCAGGATATCAAGTGGTAGAGGCGAGTAATGGTTCAGAGGCGCTAGCTATCTGTACTCAGCTATACCCAGATATTGTTCTGCTGGATGCCTCAATGCCTGTGATGGATGCGTTTAGCTGCTGCGCTCAATTACAAGCTTTGCCTAATAGCAAAGATACACCAGTGTTAATGATTACCGCTGCTGATGAGCAAGCAAATGTGGAGCAGGCTTTTGCTATAGGTGTAACGGATTGTATTACCAAGCCAATTCAATGGCCAGTGCTGCGTCAAAGATTGCATCACTTTCTGGAAACTCGCCAGACAATTAGGAGGTTGCAGCAGCAAGAGGCACAAATCAAGACGGTATTAAATGCTGCTCGTATAAGCATTTGGAATTGGAATCTGTTAACTAACAAATTTACCTGCTCAGATAAAAGTGGTAGCAGTGATACATACGACGCTTTTATTGACTGTATTCATCCCCAAGATCGGGATTTTGTCAAGCGATCGCATCAGCAAGCAATTCAAGATGGCGTAGAATATGAAATCGAATTTCGAGTGATTTTATCTGATGGTAGCATCTGCACTTTAGCAAGCAAAGGAAATGTCTTACATAATCAAGCTAGTGCGGCTGTGGGGTTGTCTGGGGTAAATATAGACATCACCAAATACAAGCAAGCACAAGAATTATTAACCATCAGCAAACATCAAGTTCGATCTGATTACACTCAGGCAGTATGGGACGAAGATGGAAATGTAGCGCAGATAGTCACCTCTGGTAACGATATCACAGAACGTAAATTAGCACAAGAACAACTGCGTCAAAGCGAGGAGCGTTTCCAGATAGTTGCCCGCGCAACTAATGATGTGTTGTGGGATTGGAATTTGCTTACAAATCAGATGTGGTTTAGTCAAGCTGTGCAAACACTCTTTGGCTACTCAACAGAGCAAGTAATTGATAGTGTGAATTGGTTGTATGAACGTATACATCAAGATGATCGGCACAGAATCACTACTGATATAGGTGTTGTAATCAATAGTGGTCAACAATTCTGGTCAAACGAATATCGCTTTTGCCGCAGCGATGGTTCCTACGCTTATATTCTTGATCGCGGTTACGTTGTTCACGATCACACAGGCAAGCCAGTGCGGATGATTGGTGCAATGATGGATATAAGCGATCGCAAACGCACCCAAGCCGAATTACTACGCCAAAACATGCGATCGCAATTATTCGCAGATGTCACCTTAAAAATTCGACAATCTTTACAAATTGATGAAATTCTCCAAACCAGCGTCACAGAAGTGCAAAAATTATTGCACGCAGATCGAGTTTTAATCATGCGGCTTCATTCTAATGGCTCTGTGGTAGCAGTACAAGAAGCAGTGGTTCCCGGTTTACCTAATATTTTAGGGCAGGAAATTAACGACCCCTGCTTTCGAGAAATTTACATTCAGAAATATCGTTTGGAAGCGATTGGTGCCATCAATGATATCAAGCAGGCTGGTACCCAATCCTGTCACATCGAACTACTACAAAAATTTCATGTCAAAGCCAACCTTGTAGTTCCCATCTTCCTCAAAAGTCAACTCTGGGGACTGCTCATTGCTCATCAGTGCGCTCATCCCCGCCAATGGACGAATTGGGAAATTGAACTTTTACGACAACTAGCAGACCAAATAGGCATTGCATTAGCTCAAAGCCAGATTTTAGAACAGGAAACTCGTCAGCGTCAGGAACTCTCCCGTTCCAATGAAGAACTACAACAATTTGCCTTTATTGCCTCCCATGACTTGCAAGAGCCACTGCGTAAAATTAAAACCTTTGGCGAAAGGCTCAAAGCCACCTCTGGTGACAAATTGACTGTACAAGGGCTTGATTACCTAGAACGGATGCAAAGTGCAGCTTCCAGGATGCAGATATTAATTGAAGACTTGCTGACACTCTCACGAGTGACCACTAGAGCGCAGCCTTTTATACCAGTGAATTTAACAGAGATTGCTCAAGAGGTATTATCTGATTTAGAAGTGCGTATCCAACAAACAAAAGCACACATCGAGATAGGAGAGTTACCAACCATCAGAGCTGATCCCCTACAGATGCGTCAATTATTGCAAAATCTCATTGGCAATGCCCTCAAATTTCATCGTCCCCAAGTACCACCTATCGTCAAAATCTTTAGTCAATTGTGGAAAAATCAATCAGAGAAATTATGCAATTGCTGCGATAACTGTCAGATCATTATTGAAGATAATGGCATTGGTTTTGAAGAGAAATATCTTGATCGGATTTTCAATGTTTTTCAACGTCTGCATAGCCGTAGTGAATATGAAGGCACTGGCATGGGCTTAGCTATTTGCCGCAAAATTGCCGAACGTCATCACGGAAAGATCACCGCACAAAGCAAGCCGGGGCAAGGAGCAAAATTTATTGTGACATTGCCTATTAACTTTCCTAACTGATTTTTATTTCTAGAGAGGGGTTACTGACAGACCCAAAAATTAGGTTAATTGTAAAGTTCTAAGGTGGAATTTTAGGAAATTACATATTGTATAAATTCATCTTGATATGCGTTAGCAACATTCAGCAATTTACACTATTGTTTGCCACCTGAAATATAGATAACGTCAACATCCTCTGTTATTAGCAAAAATCAGGCTTTAGTACTAAAAATATATATGCATATTTTGGTTATTATGTCAACGTGCTGTTAGCCATCATCTAGCAAGTAGCTAGTAAGATTCATACTAATAAATGTTATCAGGAGAAAAATTAGAGTGAAGGGTCAGCAAACAACTGTCACTATCTTGATGGCAGACGATGATGACGAAGACGGTATGTTGGTGTGTGAGGCTTTAGCAGAGACTCAGATACCCATTAAAATACATATTGTCAAGAATGGTGAGGAGTTAATGGATTATTTGCATCACCGTGGTCAATATGTGAATAAGAATAGCGCACCGCGTCCAGGATTAATTTTACTGGATTTGAACATGCCTAAAAAAGATGGCATCGAGACACTCAAAGATATTAAAACTGATCCTCAACTCCATCAGATTCCTGTTGTCGTCCTCACAACCTCTAGCGCAGAAGAAGATGTACATAATACATATAATTTAGGTGCCAATTCTTTCATCGTTAAACCAACTACATTTGATGCTTTAGTGAAAGTAATTAAGATTTTAGTTAAATACTGGTTTGAAATTGCGGAACTGCCGCTAGAACAAGTGGGAGGAGAAAATGAACAACAGTCTAATCAAGGTATTGTTAATTGATGATGACGAAGATGATTATATTTTAACTTGTTACTGGTTCGGTGAATTTCAAGTAGCTGGTTGTGAGTTGGAGTGGGTGGATAATTATGAAGCAGGCAGAAATGCGATCGCTCAGCAAAAACATGATATTTATCTTGTAGATTATCAGTTAGGCTTACATAATGGACTGGAACTGTTGCATGAAGCAGTTAACAACGGTTGTACCGTTCCCATTATTCTATTGACTGGTCAAGGAGACCGAGAAATAGATCTAGAAGCAATGAAAGCTGGTGCTGTAGATTATCTCGAAAAAAGCCAATTAACAGCACCTTTATTAGAACGTTCTATTCGCTATGCCATTGAACGCAAACAAACAGAAAAGAAAATCCGCGAACAAGCTGCCTTATTAGATGTTGCCACCGATGCTATTTTTGTGCGTGATTTAGACGATCAAATCTTATTTTGGAACAAAGCAGCTGAGAGTCTTTATGGCTGGAAACAAGAAGAGGCGATCGCTCAAAAATCACGAAACCTTTGGCATGAAAAAAACTTGTGGCAATTACAAGAATCAGTAAATATTTTAATGAAAAATGGTTACTGGGTGGGTGAGTTAACTCAAAGAACAAAATTCGACAAAGAAATTATAGTTGAAAGCCGTTGGACACTATTAAATGAGTTTGATCATAAAGCTCAATCAATCCTCGTTGTTAACACAGATATTACACAAAAAAAACTACTAGAAGCGCAATTTCTCCGTGCCCAAAGATTAGAAAGTATTGGCACCTTAGCGAGTGGTATTGCCCACGACCTGAATAATGTGCTTGCACCCATTCTGATGACAGCACAGCTTTTAGAAGCACAGGTTAATGACGAGCGATCGCGGCGATTACTACCAATATTGATCACCAACGCTAAACGAGGAGCAAACTTAGTCAAACAAGTACTCTCTTTTACACGGGGGCTTGAAGGTGAGCGTACTCTTTTACAATTAAAACACTTAGTAATTGAAATTAAGCAAATCATTAAAGAAACTTTTCCTAAATCTATTGAAGTTTTTACCTACATTTCGCAAAATCTTTGGACTGTATCTGGCGATGCTACTCAACTACATCAAGTACTGATGAATCTATGTGTAAATGCTCGCGATGCCATGCCTAATGGCGGCACTTTAAAAATCTCCGTCGAAAACTTTTTAATTGATGATCATTACGCTCAGATGCATCTAGATGCTCAAGAAGGCTCCTATATTGTCATTACTGTAACTGATACTGGAATTGGGATTAAAACGCAAACACTAGAGCGCATATTTGATCCGTTTTTTACTACAAAAGAACCCGGTCAAGGCACTGGTTTAGGTCTTTCGACAGTGCTTGGTATTATTAAAAGCCATGGTGGTTTTATTAACGTACATAGTGAAGAAGGAAGAGGTAGCCAGTTTAAAGTATATCTACCCGCGCAAGAAACCAAAGAAATTATTGAAGAACAAGAACAAGAACTACTATCAGGTAATGGAGAATTAATTTTAGTTGTGGATGATGAAGCAGCTATTAGAGATGTTACTAAAACATCTTTAGAAAGCCATAATTACAAAGCAATCACAGCTAGTGATGGCATAGAAGCAATAGCTTTATATGCAGAACATCGGCATGAAATATCCCTTGTCTTGACAGATATGCTCATGCCCTCCATGGATGGGCTAACTACCATCCGTACCTTGCAAAAAATTAACCCAGATGTAAAAATCATTGCCGTTAGCGGTTTGGCTGCGAACGACAAAGTTAATACAGCTTATGATATCGGTATCAAAGCTTTTTTATGCAAACCATATACAGCAAATCAACTATTACAAACCATTAGTGCAGTTAAAAAGAATGGGAATTGATGAGTTAATAACACACCTACTGGTCTGACACGCGAATAGTACGAGAGCTTGGTAGCCCCTCGGCTTTAGCCAGGGGTGGAAAAGCGACTCGTGCAGATTTATCTGCATTCAATATTAATGCCTTTCATGATGTGGGTCATTTATATACGCCATT
>JAHHHC010000031.1 GCA_019359515.1 Desmonostoc vinosum HA7617-LM4
TTTGTGCCGCTTGTTCTGGAGTTGGTTCTAGTTTGAATTCCCACGTCATGTTTAGCATCAGGGTATTTTACACTAAACGCCATCGTGTGTAAATACGAAATTCGTTGCGAAAAAGCCGTCCTTCAGCACAGCGTAGGACGGGGTTTTCAACCCAAATTCTTGATAAGTTGCTAGAACCCCGACTTTTTCAGAGTCGGGGTTCTGATCACCTGCTAACCACTCAGAAATAATGACATCAACCACCCCTTACAGGCAGCTTTGTGATCACTGTTCCCATGCCTCAAGAGGACGACAGCCTGGGAATCACCGAAGCAATGTACCATACAAATAGCTTTATAAAAATCAACAATGGTAGAACGTCCAATTAAAAAATCGGAACGACAAGCCCAAGCAAATGCTGACAACAGTTCCGAAAACACGAATTCTGTGCCTCCCATAGAATCCACTCCTATTCCCAAAAGCTCAAAACCAAGTGGTAATCGCTCGTCTGGTAAAGGGAAAAAAGCAGCCTATGCAGATGAAAACAAGCCGCCGGTCAATCCTGCGTTAGCCCGTGGCCCGAAACCTTCTAAAATCAAGCCCATTGTTAAAACAGAACCTGAACCAGAAACTGAGCCAGAAACTGAACCCATATCTGAAGAATCTCAAGAAAGTTAGTATTTCGGGGGATTGGGGATGAGGGGGATGAGGGGGATGAGGGAGAAAATTTCTGTGCGTCTTTGCGTCCCCGTGTCCTCTTGCCAATTCTTTATTCCCCATTCTCAATCCCCTTTACCCTGTTACAGGCTGAGGATTATTCTGCTGGTGCATGGCAGGATCAATGTCAATAAGGTATTATCCTCCTCTTCTTCTGCCTTGCAGGATGGTAAATAAGATACCCATAACTGCAAGAATGGGGAGAGCGATCGCCCATAATGGAAACTGTAGCGATTCACTCTGGACTACATCTTCATTGACATTTCGCACATTTTGTGCATTTCCTCCTGCTGCAACGGTGACATCAAATTTGAATCCAAAGGGTTTAAAACTCGCTCCAGAGTTTGGTTTTCCTCGCAGTTGTAGCTGATAGATACCTGGCTTAGGAAAGGTAATTTCTGCACCTGGAATATCTTGATAACGTTCAGCAGTTACAGGTTTTAAAGCTGGCTCTAGTAGTGGTGGTTCCTTGGGTGTATGAGGTTCGGCATAAACAACCAACTGACAATTACATTGAGCCAGAGGAATTGTCTTTCCACCTTTGCGAGTAAGTGCAAACCACGCTTGCGTCGGTTCTCCGGCACGAGGATTATCATTTGGTTCAATGTGGAGAGTAGCCCCAACATTTCCTGCTATTTCTATCTTATGAGCAACAGCAGGTTGAAAATTAGCTATTGAGATGACTAAGCTACAGAGGAATAATAGATATTTTTGTGGTTTGCTAGAACTTTGTAAAAGGGACATGTTTGGGAATGGGGAATTGGGGTAAAAATAATAACTGACTATATAACCAATGACTATTAATAAATAAGAAATTACTTGCTTTAAATACAAACCTATGAAGTACGCCCATCAAAATTACGAATTACGCGCTTCGCAGCGGTAGCGTAAAGCCTACGGCATAGCTTCGCTTAGAGCGAGGACGTCATTACGAATTACGAATCACCTGGGTTTTGCCAACGCAGTAGTAGTACACCAAAAGTGACAATTCCCATTAACGCGGCTGCTAATTTATTTGCCCAAGTTAATTGTAAAGAACCTAAGTAATGGGAACCAATTAGTACAGCATGAATGGCAGTCAAAACTAAAGCTGGCACACTTAATAAATGAATTTGTCGCCAATGTTTGCCTAAAGATTTCTGTAACGAATCGAAACTCGTTAAAGCCGCAGGAGTCATCAATAACATTGCGACAGCACCCGCAGCCATACCCCATTGAAACTCTGGGGGCAAGAAGAAAAAGGCGGCTAAATTCCATTGTAATGAGTGTTCGATCATGTGGGCAGTGTGAACCACAGAAAGCACAAAAGCTCCCACCCCCAAAGCACGGCGGTAACGTAAAGGTGATGCCCATCTGCTGCTAATTGGGCGAGCAATTAGCGCCATAATCAAGCAGATTAAAGCAGCATGTCCGCTGTAATCTACCATTGTGTCACCAGTCCGCAGCAAAGTGATAGCGCCAATAGTGAGTGTTACCCACCCTCCCAAGCGAAACAACTGGCTACGTCTGTCTTTACTTGCTAACGATGTAGAGACACCTACACCTAGCATAGTCGGTAGAGTTCCTAAGCCAAAAGCTAGCATAGTTGCTGCACCCATCCATAAGTTACCAGTTTCAGCAGCTTTAATTTGGGCAGCATACAGAAAACCGCAAGGCATTAAACCCCAAGTCATTCCCAAAAGCATTGGTGTCCACCACTTGGTTTGTAAGGAAAGCTTGACCATTCCAGTACTCAGACGATTGTGTAAACTGTCCTGTATGAGGGGATGTAATAAGGGAATGCGAGGTAATAGTTTGGGCATGACTTGTCCTAGTCCAAACCAAATCAGCATGACACCAGTAATTATTGCTAGCCACCGACGTAAGTCACTGCCAACACCGGCTAACTGTCCACCTTGTAGTAGTACTGAACCTAGCGCCCCAATGCCAGCACCCACCAAAGCGTAACTCAACACTCTCCCCAGGTTTAGTAGGATGTGAAATTCTAACTGCTGTCGCCAAGTAACGGACTTTTCTAGGGTGGTTGTTCGTCTGGAGGAAACTGTCTTGGGGGTTGTTGGCTGATGAGACAAGGAAAATGCTACCGTCAAAGGGCCACACATCCCAAAGCAATGTCCAAAACTGCCTAGAAACCCCAGGATGGCGATCAGCAACAAATCTAGCATAAATAAAGTCCTGAGTTCTGTTAGCGGTAGGGGGGCGTTGAGCCGCGTGTTGAGTTCTGAGTGGCAAAATAAAATCAAAAATTTTTGTTGATTGCTTCTTTCTCAGTACTTATCTAGTGCGGAACAATAAGTTAAGTTTTGAACTTTGTCAAAAGACAAGTCGTAAAACTTGGCGATCGCATGACGTTTTTACAGTCAACTGCTAGGGATAATCACATGAGAAAATGGATTTGGGTAATGCTAGTGGTATTGGTAGCAGTTGCCGTAGTGGGTAGTAGAGGTACTGCACTCAACAAATTTTTTCAGCAACCTACCTCACCAACCATTGTTGAGCGGATTCCAGCCGAAAAACTCCAACCAAAGGCACAGTCTCAGACAGTTAGTACCCTAAAAGTCTCTGTTGGCAAGTTGTTAGCCCACGTTCAAAAGTTAAATTATCCGCGTTATACAATAACAGAGCGATCGCGTTCTCGTGCTTATATCACAACTGAACTAAAAAAATTAGGCTGGAAACCCAAGCTAGAAAAGTTCTCTAACGGTGTTAATATCTTTGCCGAACGCCCAGGAACGGACATTGCAGCAAAAGCAATTCTTGTTGCAGCTCATTACGATACTGTTGCTTCCTCACCAGGCGCAGATGATAACGCCACTGGTGTTGCTGTCACACTGGAAATTGCCCGACTTCTGGGTGCAAGTCGAACATCACGGACATTGCAGCTAGCTTTTTTTGATCAAGAAGAAACAGGGCTTCTGGGTAGTAAAGCTTTTGTATCCAATTCTGCACGCTTGCAAAAAATCGGCGGAGTTATTGTTATGGATATGGTAGGTTATGCTTGTTACTCTGTTGGATGTCAGCAATATCCTAAAGGGTTGCCAGTTAACCCACCCAGCAATAAGGGGGATTTTTTAGTCGTGGTTGGGGATGCTGAACATTTACCTTTATTGAGTGTTTTTCAAAACTCATCAATGATTTTTCCTACTGCTTTTAGTAAGGAGAGAAAAGGCAGTCTACCATCAGTACTGACACTACCAATTCCCCTAAAAGGTTTACTAGCACCTGACACTTTACGTAGCGATCATGCACCTTTTTGGTATCAAGGAGTAGGTGCTGTATTAGTAACAGATACTGCTAATCTGCGTACACCTTATTACCATAAACCCAGTGATATTCCCGCAAATATCGAGCGTTCTTTCTTCACAGGAGCCGCTCAAATTGTTGTAAATGCTACCGCTAAATTATTAGATAAAAGCGAAACTTTCAACTGAACTTCTCCCTGTACAACTGAACCGTATTGAATTATAAAATTTCGATTTGCAATACCTGTACTTCTTCTTGAGAATCAATTAAAGTTTTACCCATTGGTAAAATAGCCAAAGCATTAGTTTGAGCTAAATTAATTAAATTACCAGAACTTTGACTACTACCAGCTTGGTGAAATTCATAAACTCCATCAATTAAATGCAAGCTACCCCAAATATAGGTTTCGCGCTTGCCATCTAATCGCAACTGATCACGCCATCGCGTTTTGACAAACTTCGGTTTCCAACCTCCAGCCAGTCCCGACAGCTTTTTAATTGCTGGTTGCACAAACCGCCAGAAAGTCACCAAGACAGCAGCCGGGTTTCCTGGTAAACCAAAGTAAAGTGGTGAGTGTGAATTTGGGAAGGTAGCAACAGTCAGAGGTTTTCCCGGCCTCATCTTTACAGCACAAATGTGAGTTTTAGCACCTAGCGTCTCCAAAATCTTGTCAATATAGTCATAATCACCCACAGAAACACCACCGGAAGATATCACTAAATCAGCATTAGCTACAGCTTGAGTGATTGTTTGCTCAAGGTCAACAAGCTCATCTTTCACAATACCTAACATTAACGGTTCTGCCCCACATTCCTTAACCAAAGTTGCTAGGGCATACTGGTTAGAATCCACAATTTGACCAGGTTGCAGTGGTTGTTCAAGCGTTGTCAACTCATCACCTGTCGAAAAAATCGCCACACGCGGACGGCGATAAACTCTTAATTGTGGACACTGTGCTGCTGCCAACACAGCAATTTCTGGGGCATTTAACTTGATTCCTGCTGGTATTAGTGGTGTTCCAGCTTTGTAGAAAGATGCTTGATGTCTGACGAATTCTTGAGGTTTTGGCGTTGTGAGGATGAAAACGTTGTTGTCTTCCCGGCGAGTCTTTTCTTGCATTACCACAGTATCAGCGCCTGGAGGGATCACTGCACCTGTAAAAATTCGTGCTGCTTGTCCTGGTTGAATAGTGGAATTGGGTTGAGAACCAGCAGGAATTTCTGTGACAATTTCTAAAACAGCTGGCTGTTCAAGGCTGGAGTGCTGCACATCTTCATAACGAACTGCATAGCCATCCATTGCGGAATTATCCCAATGAGGAAAATCTAGCAAACTAGTAACAGGTGTTGCCAAAATGCGTCCATGCGCTGCCAATAAATCTACAATCTCTGTATCCTGCTGATTATCTAATGGCTGCACCAAGTTTAAAATTATTGCTTCTGCATCGCTGACTGAGTGCATTGCGATCGCCTCCGATTTATTTGTATTTTTGAGGACTACCCAGGATGACACCTGTAGCTTCCCAAATCCCAATCACAACAATCATTCCTATACTATATTGCTAGGAGCGATCGCTCCTAGCAACAGGTGACAAACCAATAGTTCTGATTGTCAGCAGCGATCGCATAACTCATTACCTTAATATAAAAAACAGGAGAAATCACAGCAGTTCCCAGTTACGAGTCGTGATGCGTAAAGCCCCCGTGTTTCCAACCGTGGGATATAAGCGAACAGGATAAATAAATTTATCCGTGATGTGGATCGTTAATATACTCTAATACTTTCTGAGTACTAACCTTGCCAGTAGTATCAAATATATATGAATGCGTCCAAAGAGAAGGAAGTTTGATTAATTCTGGAAATTCTTGTCTTAAATATCTAGATGAACGTCCTTTAAATGCCTTGACTACCTGAGATATTGAATGATGCGGATCGTATTCAACCAACAAATGAACGTGGTCTGGTGCAATTTCTAAGGCTTTGATAATCCATTTATTGTCATGAGCAACAGATTGGAATATTTCAATGCATCGGAGTTTTAAAGATTCATTATTAGCAAATATTCTTCTGCGCCGACATGGTATCCAGACCAAGTGAACAGTAGCCAAGCCAATTGCGTGATTGTAATGATTATATACAGTTTTCATGTAGATGAGTGTTGATTATCTACATGAAAAATGGTATCATAACCACATGAAAACACTGAAGTTCAAGCTATATCAACACAAACAAAATAGACACCTCAAGCGGTCAATTAACGCTGCTGGGGTTATCTATAACTATTGCATTGCCCTTCATAAGCGGTATTACCGGATGTGGGGCAAGCATTTAAATTGTGCAAAACTTCAGGCTCACATTGCCAAATTGCGGAAGAAAAACCAATTTTGGCAATCGGTAGGTTCTCAAGCAGTACAGGACATTTGTCAACGTATTGAAAAAGCATACCAATTGTTTTTTAAACACAATAACAAGGGAGTTAGACCACCAGGATTCAAGAAAGTTAAAAAGTACAAATCGTTCACTCTCAAGCAAGCAGGATATAAGTTTTTAGGTGGCAATAGGGTCAAAATTGGAAATCGGGTTTATCAATATTGGAAGTCAAGAGAAATAGAGGGAACAGTCAAAACTCTGACCATTAAACGCACTCCATTGGGTGAATTGTTTATGGTTGTGGTGGTTGACAATGTAATTAACCCACAAGTCAAATTCACGACTAGTAAGATAGCGGGGTTTGATTTTGGGCTTAAGACGTTTCTCACCTGCTCAGACGGATCTAAAATTGAGTCACCCCAGTTTTTTAAACAGTCACTTAATGGCTTAAAAAAAGCAAGTCGTCAGCATTCACTGAAGCTAAAAGGTTCAATGAGCCAAGAACGGGCGAGAAAGAATTTGGTACGCAAATATGAAAACGTTGCTAGCCGAAGGCGTGATTGGTTTTGGAAACTGGCCCATGAACTTACCTCAAGGTTTGATGTGTTGTGCTTTGAGACACTTAATCTCAAAGGAATGCATCGTCTTTGGGGACGCAAGGTTTCAGATTTAGCCTTTGGTGAGTTTCTACAAATTCTAGAATGGGTTGCCAAGAAGAAACATAAACAAGTGGTATTCGTGGATCAGTGGTATCCATCTACTAAGACTTGTTCTAGTTGCGGTCATGTTTTAGAAAGTTTAGATTTGTCCATTAGAGAGTGGCGTTGCCCGTCCTGTCAATCAGTTAATGGAAGGGATGAGAACGCTAGTCGCAATATTTGTGCAGTCGGGGCATCGACTGTTAGGTTAGGTGAAAAACGCGGTCTTGAGGGAAACCCTCAAAGAGCGATTTTGAACCCGTAGGGTGATGTCAGTCGGGCTATGCCTGCAATTGCTGTTTGAGCCTAGAATCCCCCGAATTTAACGAAGTGGATTCGGGGGAGTATGTCAAATGAGATACTCTCCAGCCCCTAACCCCTAGCTAGTATGACTATCGAACGAGTAAGCGAAAAACACTACCCCAAGGCTGAACTTGGACGGCGAGGTATGGCTTTGGGGCTTGATTTCCTCGTTGCTTGGTTAATCAGTTCTGTACTCGGTAGCGGCAATCCCGGCATTCAATTTGCTCAAATCCTGGTTTTTGCGATCGCTTGGCTGATTTTGCGGGTGTTGGTAGTCTACAACAATCAAGGACAAAGTTTAGGACGTTGGGCATTCGATTTAAAAGTGCTAGAAGTTGAAGATGGGCGAATAGTTAGCAGAATTCCAGAAGTACAGGCACTCTTAAAACGAGAGGCGATCGTTGGCTTGGGTGCCCTTCTAGTTTCTATTGTTCTAGGCAACATTAGAGCTAATCCCACTGCTATACTGCTAGTACTTCCTCTAGCAATCGATTGTGGGGCAGCCTTCTCTGATACCCAGATGCGGCAGGCTTTGCACGATCGCTATGCTAAAACTTTTATAGTTTCGTCGCGTCGTGGCTATTCCCTGGATATCAAATTCAAGAGACTAGTTGCAAATGTACGGCGTAATGTGAGAAGATAGTCATTTGTGTTAATTCTCTCCAGGCGTTACTTTTTGTAAGATTATGGCTAAGAGTAAAGGTGTCCGCATCATCGTGACACTAGAATGTACTGAATGTCGTACTAACCCCGACAAACGTTCTCGAGGTGTATCGCGTTATACCACCATGAAGAACCGTCGCAACACCACCAATCGGCTAGAACTGAAAAAGTTCTGCACCCACTGCAATAAACATACCGTTCACAAGGAAATTAAATAAACGACCATGAGCTATTACCGCCGTCGCCTGTCTCCGATTAAGCCTGGAGAACCAATTGATTACAAAGATGTTGATTTGTTGCGTAAGTTTGTCACCGAACGTGGCAAAATATTACCCCGGCGGATTACTGGACTGACATGTCAACAACAACGAGACTTAACATTAGCGATTAAACGTGCGCGGATTGTGGCTTTGTTGCCATTTATCAATGCGGAAGGCTAAAAAAGCTATGGGTCAAGAGTCAAGAGGTAATAAACTAATGTGCGTCTAAGTTGCACATTCTTTGGTTAAGACTGTCATTTAGTTATTTGTCCTTTGTAAGTACAAATGACAAGTAACGACCAAATAAAGTAAGTATGCAATTTAGATGTGTTTTAGCTTACCTAGACTCTCGACTTTAGATTAAACTATTTAAACTGTTTATCATAATAGAGTGCGAGAGTTGTGGAGAAGGGGACGCTAGTTGAATTTAGGGTTCAAGGCGATCGCCGTCTGGGTGTGGTAGATCGTCCAGACGGTAAAACCCGCTGGTTTGTGGTAGATGAACGTGGTCAATCCCACAGCCTCGCGCCTCGGCAAATCACTTACACGGTTAACGGACAAACCTACAAGCCGTCAGAGATTGCCTCTTTTTTGGAACAAGTTCAGCCTTATCTCGATCCATCAAGCTTAGAAGTAGCTTGGGAGTTATTGGTTGAGGATGGGGAAACAGTTACCCCAAGCCAAATGGCAAATCTGCTGTTTTCAGAATCAGAGGCACCTTATTGTTACGCTGCCCATTGCTTGTTATCAGACGATAAACTCTATTTCAAGCAAAAAGGAGAAGCATACGAAACCCGAACCGCTGCTCAAGTAGCAGAACGTAAGCACCAAATCGAAGTAGAAGCGCTTAAAGCTAAGGGACAGCAAGAATTTTTAGCTCGCGTAGAACAGGCGCTCAAAGGTGAAGCAGTAGAATGGCAGCGCCACGATCGCCAGCGTCTAGAAGGATTGGAAAAATATGCAGCACTAATTGCTGATACCGTGCGGACGGGAGTAACTTACGATACCCTATCTCGTGCTTATCCCCCTCCAGCATCAGTCTTGGAAACTATGACCATGCTAGGACGCCCCGCAACTCCCCAAGGAGCCTTTGCGCTTTTAGTAGACTTGGGTTGGTGGAGTCCTCATGAAAACTTGTTCCTGCGTCGTTCATCAATTCCGATTCAGTTCCCAAACAAGGTATTAGAAGTGGCGCAGCAGCGTTTGGATTTTCCACCGACTGACTTAGATACAAATCGCCTAGATTTGTCTTATCTCAAGGTCTACACAATTGATGATGAAAGTACCACAGAAATTGATGATGGCCTGAGCTGGGAATTACTTGCCGATGGACGAGAACAATTGTGGGTGCATATTGCCGATCCTACCCGTTGGTTAGTTCCAGAAGATGAACTTGACTTAGAAGCGAGAAAACGGGGGAGTACAGTTTACTTACCTACAGGGATGGTACCTATGTTCCCTGAAGTATTAGCAACTGGGCCAATGAGTTTGGTACAGGGACAAATTTGTTGCGCTCTCAGTTTTGGGATAGTCTTAAATTCCACCGGAGCAGTAGAAGACTATAGCATTCATCCCAGCTTTATCAAACCGACATACCGCCTCACCTACGAAGATGTCGATGAAATGCTGGAATTAGGTGTGCAAGCCGAACCAGAAATAGAAGCGATCGCCACCTGGGCACAGCGGCGCAAAACTTGGCGATATGCTCAAGGAGCAATCAGCATCAACATGCCCGAAGCCACGATCAAAGTCAAAGGTGACGAGATTAACATCGATATTTTAGATGACTCACCTTCGCGGCAGCTAGTAGCAGAAATGATGATTTTAGCTGGTGAAGTCGCAGCTCGCTACGGTCAGACACACAACATACCCCTGCCTTTTCGCGGTCAACCGCAGCCAGAATTACCTCCAGATGAAGAACTACTCCAGCTACCAGCCGGATTCGTTCGTGCCTGTGCCATGCGGCGTTGTATGCCCAAGAGTGAGATGAGCATCACACCTTTGCGTCATGCTGGTTTAGGTTTAAATACTTATACTCAAGCAACTTCGCCCATCCGCCGTTACAGCGACTTGCTGACTCACTTTCAACTGAAAGCTCATTTGCGCGGTGAAGTTCTGCCATTTTCCGCAGAACAACTCAAAGAAGTGATGATGACTGTCAGCACCATTACCCAAGAGGTAATCATGGTAGAACGGCAAACCAACAGATATTGGGCATTAGAGTATCTGCGTCGTCATCCAGAACAAGTTTGGCACGTCACAGTATTGATGTGGTTACGAGAAGATAGCAACTTGGCGCTCATTCTTTTAGAAGATTTGGGCTTACAGTTGCCCATGTCTTTTAGACGTTCTATCGGATTAGGTGAACAGCTATTAGTGAAAGTTAGCCACGCTGATCCTCAAAAAGATTTGATTCAATTTCAGGAAATAGTTTATCAAGAAGCTCAGTCAGCAGTGAATTAATTTCAGTAGTGCGAGTATTACCCCATAGTTAAAACTAGGCGATTAACTTAATCTTTAATGGCATCTTTTTGTTGCTGCTTTTGTTTGTAACGCAAAGCTATACCAATGCCAGCAGCTGTCAATGAACCCATGATAGTCAGCGGTTCGGGAACAGGTTCAGAATCCGATAGAGGTGTGAGGAGATAGGCATGATATTGACCATTTAATATCCCCATACCCACAATTTGCCCTTTATTATTTATATCTGCTGCATCCTCTAGTTCCCAACCCGAATTATTAACTATTAAATTATTCAGATCTTTTAATTGACCATCCCACAAAAAAGCATGGCGCCCTCCAGTTAGAAGAGAATTTTCAGAAATACTTGAGTAACCAACGACTTGACCTAAGTCATTAATAGCTGTAGCTATACTATAAGTATTTTGATTCTCACCAAGAATTCCTAAACCCAATACCTCACCATCAGACCACAATACAGCTTTATCATCTGAAAATCCAACCACCTGACCTTTGTTATTAATATCACTACCAGCACTCTCCAATGACTCATTAAGTGCAGGGAGTTCGATTACTTGATCTGAAGTTAATACAACAGCATGATACTCATAAATAGGGGATTTAATAAGAGCAAAAGAAGTACCAACAATTTGACCGAGATTGTTAATTTCTGAAGGGGAAAAAGATGGGTTTTTAGGAGAATTCAAACCTGTTTTGATCCCGTCTTTCCACAACCAACCTAAATATTGCTCTTCACCTAACGAGTTGGTAGTGATTGCAACACCAACTACCTGACCTAAATCGTTAATTGCCTGTGCCCTGTTGAAATTAGTGATACCGTTAAAGGAGCCTAAATCAGTAACCGTATTTTGATTACCTAAAAGAGGATGATATTGTCCATTTAAGTCTATCCGACCACCTACCATCTGACCACTATTATTAATATCACTGACAAAACCCCTATAGGCAAATAGTTCAGATTTTTTTGGTAAATTTTGTACTGAGATAAACCAAATTACTAATTCTAAAATTTTGGACTTTTAGAAACGGATCAGCGCAAGTTTATTTGACGATCGCACCTAGCCGTAACCTTGACAAATATAGCGGATATGCGATCGCCAGTCATCATCTCAGTATGCAACTGTGAACCAAAAGCTGTACGCTAGAGGCTAGAACTGCCAAAAGACTATGACACATGCAGAAATCACAGCAACACTGACAGAACTATTTGGTACAACAGTACAAGCGATCGCTCCTGAAGCGTGGCAAGTGGACACTCCGACTTTTCGGTTGTTAGTGCTGCTTTCCGAAGATAATAGCTGGTTACGTATTTTACTGCCGATTGTGCCAATACAAGAAGCCCAATCATATTTACCAGAGTTCCTAGAAGCCAACTTTGATGACACTCAAGAGGTACGCTACGCTTTGTATGAAGGAGTAATTTGGGGAGTATTTCAACATAACAGTACTACCTTAACGCCGGAAGATTTTTCTAGTGCGATCAATCGATTAATCTCTCTGCATGAAGCTGGGTTAGATGAAGTTTTTAATAAACTAATTGAAAGCCGTATTCGACAGATTATTCAAGCAGCAAAACAGCAAGGACAATCCCTACAAGCTACCATGCAAAATCTAGAACGGTTTTATGCAGAGGGGTTAATGGGTGAAATTGACCAAACAACAGAAGCACGGGAACAAGTACTAGCTGCTTGGCAGCGTCAGTTAAAACGCTTATGGAATGAGTCGTAATTCGTAATTCGTAATTCGTAATTGGAAATAGCAAGAGATTTTCATTAGTTGTTTTGAATTTTTTTAATATGGATATCATTAAAATCCTCAAAGAGGACTATCAAAGATTTCCTATCAACCAAACTTATAGTATCTACGCTCCAGATGTCTATTTTCAAGACCCATTAAATAAGTTTCGTGGCGTTGAACGCTATAAACAAATGATTGGTTTTATCCAGACTTGGTTTATCGAACCCAAGATGGATTTACACAACATTCAACGCTTGCAAGACACAATTAAAACAGAGTGGACACTTAGTTGGAATACTCCCGTGCCTTGGAAACCACGTATCTCTATCCCCGGCTGGAGTGAATTAGGTCTCAACTCAGAGAATTTAATTATCTCTCACATTGATTACTGGAATTGTTCGCGTTTAGACGTGCTAAAACAACATTTCTCTTCCTCAAATAATTACAGTAGGGAACAGGGGTAAGGTGTAGTAGAAATCTTTTCCGTTACATAAAGCCTACCCAAAGTTACCCATTGCTGGAAATATCTACTCTGGGCTTCGTTTATTTCCTGCTTCATTCTGGTAGTGTCGGCACTATCCAGTCCACAGGCTAACTTAGTTGCAGTTCTCAACCCTGCTTTTGGGTTAAACATACCGGATGAAAACACATTTTTTTGCCCCTACACCCACGCCCATTGCAGGCTTGATCATGACCAAGAAGACGCGGAGACAGGGGGAAGGGGAGACGCGGAGCGCGACCCTTCTTAAGATCGAAGCACTGATCACAAGCCCCCGACTTTAGTCGTGGAGACAAAAAATCGATTCCTTACTTGAATCCCCTAGCTGTCTTCTATGGGGTCTCCCCGCGTCTTTGCGTCAGAACGTCTCCGTGCCTTCTTCAACAATAGGGTATGAACTACCTGCTCGGAACTTCCAAACTCGTGATAGACTGTCGCATGACTACAACCCCAGCCGCTTTTATTTCTTCCCCTGCCCCGCTGACTGAGTGTACCCTTCTCCTTTGGAGAGGGATATTGCTACGCGTAGCGTCTTTGACAAGAGAAGTCGAAGTGCTGCTCACTGCTGATTTTGGTCAACTTCGTGGTTAAAATTAACTACTTAGCTCGTATTTAGGAAAATTTTTTATGGCTATTTTAGATTCCAAAGGTCGCTTGTTCGGTAAAATCAACCTCCTCGATTTAGGTGCTGGACTGGTAATTTTGCTAGTTATATTTGGCATCTTTGTCTTCCCTGGAACTTCCGGTTCAGTCGCCCAAATTGGGGTAAAAACAGTACCAATGGAGGTAGATTTAGTTGTTCGTGGTTTGAATGTCCGCGATCCGGAAAAATTATTAAACAATGAATTAAAGAAAGGCCAAAAAACTAATGTGATTGTCCGCGGTCAACCATACGGACAGATTGAAATTAAATCTATTCAAACGCTACCCAGAAAAGTAAACGTTTTTCAACCCGATGGTACTGTTAAAGAGTTGCCAGATCCAAAAACTAATAATTTTAGTACAGATATGATTTTAACTCTAGATGGTAAAGCTCAAGTGACGGCAAATGGCCCTGTTTTGGGTAACAATAAAGTGAAAATTGGAATGCCTTTTGAGTTGGAAGGCTTTAATTACAACTTTAATGCTTCTGTTATTGATATTAGATTGAAAGACAAATAGGGGAATGGGGAAAACTTCACCACGGGGCGTAAAGCCTACGGTATAGCTTCGCTTAGAGCGTAGCCCAAGCCGGGTTTTTAACCTTTACCTTTTTTCTTAAACCTGCCCCTACCTGGACTGTTCTTAAAACCAACGCGCCTAACCTTTTATCTCTAAACTTTGAGCGATCGCCACGCTACTATCTAAGAACTTGTTGGCTTTGAGAATTTTATAGAGATAAATATCTTTCTCTAGTAAGCAGGCGTGTCCGCTGTGGGGCAATATCACTACCTGGGCATTGGGTAGAATGTTTGCTATCCGCTGGACTTCGGTTATGGAGGGTAAAAGCCGATCGCTACCACCAGCAATCAGCAAAACTGGTTGAGTCAAGCGACGCAACTGTTGTTCAGTCACATCAAACTCTCTTAACAAAGCCAATCGCCAGAGAACAGTGGCAGCTGGTACAGAACGCATGGTTTTTAATAGTTCATGGCGATCGCTTCTAGAGATGCGTGGTAAAGATGCAATGAATGGCAATAATCCCAAGGCTGAGACATCATATAAGCATTCTGGTACCAAATAAGTTAATAGAGATGCCCAATTTAACCAAGGACGCAGATGAAAAGCCGAAGCTGGGTTAATGAGGATAATTCGTTGAAATAATTGCGGCGCTTGAGTTGCCACTTTCATCGCCAAGCAAGCCCCAAAGGACTCACCACATAAATAAATTGTTCTTTGAGAACTTTTTTCTAATTCGGTATGAATTAAATCTAAAACATTTTTTGTTAGCACGTTCCAGGAGGTGAGGTCTTTGCGTGGTATTGCTAAACAGCGGACATCAAAGCCAACTTCTAGTCCAGCAGTTTGCGATCGCAATAGTTGACCTGTTCCATCCATTCCTGGCAAATATACAAACAGCGGATACTCTGGTTGTACTCGTTTAGGAGTAAGGAAACACGGGTTTAGCTCAACTTCTGGCATTGTAAAATTTAAATTTTCTTATTGATGTTATAAACTTTCCTGAATGTAAATCCCATACTTTTACGTTTTAGATCACACGAGGATGAAAGCGCAACAAGCAAGGAAATATCTGATAGAATCATAACGTGAGTAGTGATAACCACGTTAAAAATAGCTAAAATTGCCAACGATTGTTGACTTGAAATCAAGCAATACAGCAATCAAATCTTTCAAGACAAAAACTCAGCCAAAGCGGGCTTTGATTTCATGTCAAAAGCTTTTAGTAACAGCCTTGATGCAATAAATTACTAATTTCATTGTGACAATGTTCCATTAGTTCAGTTACAACAATTTTGGCTTGTTTACCATGATATTGTTTTTGATGTTGGGGCGTAATCCAGTAGGGATTGCCGATTAATACGGCAACCCGACGATAAATTACTAGGGGATGCCAACCAGATTGATTAAATAAAGGTTCTGACGGGTCAAATAAACTCAAAATTCGTAATGGAAAACCAGGTGTGTTCATTTCTTCTAAAGAGGCGATCGCGATCGGCAAAACTGCTAAATCCTTCACATTAGCTCGCAATGCTAGGTGAGCAAATCCTCGCTGAAACTCGCCTAAGCAATTTGGCTGAGTAAATTTTACCATCGGTTCAGTTCCTTCAGGAAATACTCCTACCATCTGCTTCGACTGCAATAGTCGCTGAGATTGCATGAAAAAGCTTTGCTGGCGATTTTGGGTTTCCTCCAAGGGAAAACACCCTAATTGACCTGTGACAATCTCTCGCATGATTGGTACTTGTCCCATGTAGTGATGGCAAGCAAACCGAATCGGGCTTGATAGCGCCTCCATTAAAATTAAGGCGTCCATAAAGCTGCGATGATTGCTGACTACCAAAACGCTCGCATCCCGAGGAATACGATCCTCATAATAGCGAAACATTTGTGTTGAGAGTCCCGCTAAAAACCAGTGAGAAATCTCTAAAGAGCTATTTAGACTCATACCTAATTAAATATATTTTTAGGAAAATAACGTAGCTTATCTTGACTTAATTTTTACATTTCTTTACCAATACTACGACCGTCTTAAGATAGAAATGTCTAAACCATAGAGCAGATCAAGCAATTCAAAATTAAAAGAGGAGGAAATTATAGTTCCATTAAGCACCTTGGCAAGCTACTATCAACATTATTCGGTAACACCAAAGCTGATATTTTCCGACTTATGGATGATGTATTTGCCATTAGAAGATGTGCTATAAAAAGCCTTCAAAGGAATTATTATTCACTAGTTTTCGTTTTTTATGCATAAAATAGCTGGTTTTATACATATCACGAAAAAATCCTTTACCATAGAAATTTGCTAATATTAAGATGCTGTTTGAAAAAATAGGAGTAATGTTATATAATTACGTGGTTTTTCCAACATAAGTAAATTAAAAAACGTTTTAATAATTTGTTTTTTATTGTCGATGAATCTAGTGAATCAAACAAAAAAGACATTTGCACTGACAACACCCCTATATTATGTAAACGATGTCCCTCATATAGGCAGTGCTTATACAACACTAGCCGCAGATGTTGTGGCGCGTTTTCAGAGACTGTTGGGACATAATGTACTGCTGATTACTGGTACAGACGAGCATGGGCAAAAAATTCAGCGTTCAGCCGAGAGTTTAGGGAAAGCACCACAAGATTTCTGTGATGAAATTGTGCCTAGCTTTGTGAGCCTATGGCAGTTGCTCAATATTAAATATGATCGCTTTAGTCGGACGACTGCACCGCGTCATGAAGCGATCGTCAGAGAATTCTTCGAGCGGGTGTGGCAAGCTGGTGACATCTACCAGGGACAACAAAAAGGTTGGTATTGCGTATCCTGTGAAGAATTTAAAGAAGAAAGAGAATTGCTAGAAGGAAACTACTGTCCCATCCATACGAATAAACAAGTCGAGTGGCGAGACGAGCAGAACTATTTTTTCCGTTTATCCAAATACCAAACCCAACTGCAAGAGCTTTATCAATCTCAACCAGATTTCATTCAACCAGAGAGTCGGCGAAATGAAGTCCTAAACTTTGTCAATCAGGGTTTACAAGACTTTTCTATTTCGCGAGTCAATGTCGATTGGGGTTTTCCTGTTCCTAGAGATCCAAAACATACTCTCTATGTCTGGTTTGATGCCTTGCTAGGTTATGTCACAGCATTGCTAGAACCAGATGCAGAGCCTACTTTAGCAAATGCCCTAACTACATGGTGGCCGATTAACCTGCACCTCATTGGTAAAGATATTCTACGCTTCCATGCAGTTTACTGGCCAGCGATGCTATTGTCAGCTGGTTTACCCTTGCCAGAGAAAGTATTTGGGCATGGCTTTTTGACCAAAAATGGTCAGAAAATGGGGAAAACTCTGGGTAATACTCTTGATCCCGTAGCACTCGTCCAACGCTACGGTAGTGACGCCGTTCGTTATTACTTCCTTAAGGAAATCGAATTTGGCAAGGATGGAGATTTTAATGAAGTTAGGTTCATTAATGTTCTGAATGCAGATTTGGCGAATGATTTAGGCAATTTGCTCAATCGAACTCTGAACATGGTGAAGAAATACTGTGTGGGTAGTGTACCATCAATTGCCTATGAGGTAATTTCCCAAGATAACCCTCTTAAAGCAATTGGCTTATGTCTGGGGGAGCAGGTAAAACAAGCCTATGAGGCGCTAGCTTTCAATCAAGCCTGCGAGGCTGTCCTTTTGCTTGTACAAGCCAGCAACAAGTTTATTGATGAACAAGCTCCTTGGTCATTATATAAACAAGGACAGCAACAGGCAACCGAAGAATTGCTATATGCAGTTCTAGAATCAGTTAGACTAGCAGCTTATCTCCTATCCCCAATTATTCCGAATATCAGCAGCGAAATTTATCAGCAGCTAGGCTTCGGAATAGATTTTAACGATCAGATACAAAGTTCAATTACCGCACCTTTTGCTATTCATGCGACGTGGGGAGTACTATCCAGTAAACAACAACTGGGAACACCCCAACCCATTTTTAAACGCATAGAACCCTTGCAAAACGATTAGTACGACTCTAACTTTGATTTTGTTCAATTTCTAATTGTTTCAAAAAATTTATCGGGGCTTAACTTCAGCTTAGTCCCATAAGTTTATCATAAACCGCTCCAAGTAGCACATAAAAATCGATAATTTGTATCAAAAATAACAGGATAAGAACTGAGGTATGACAACAATGTTGAATAATTTGGAAAACGACTCGATATTTACGCCAGAACAAGTTTTGGAAAATCGGGGTCGTGTAGCCATATTTATTGATGGCTCAAATTTGTTTTATGCTGCGCTACAACTAGGAATCGAAATTGATTACACAAAGTTATTATGTCGATTAACTGGGGGATCAAGGCTATTGCGAGCTTTCTTCTACACTGGTGTAGACAGAACAAATGAGAAACAACAGGGTTTTTTGTTGTGGATGCGTCGCAATGGCTATCGAGTGATTGCTAAGGATTTAGTACAGCTACCGGATGGTTCTAAAAAAGCCAATTTAGATGTAGAAATTGCTGTTGATATGATGGCTTTAGTAGACTCTTATGATACCGCAGTTTTAGTTAGTGGTGACGGGGATCTAGCATATGCAGTGAATTCCGTTAGCTATCGGGGTGTGCGGGTAGAGGTTGTGAGTTTGCGTTCGATGACAAGCGACAGCTTAATTAATGTTAGCGATCGCTACATTGATTTAGAAGCCATCAAAGAAGATATTCAAAAAACTCCCCGTCAAAGCTATCCATATCGACCATTATCTAGCATGGGTTTTTTGGAAGATCCCAGAGAAGCTGATGGACACTTAGAAATTCAGGATTCTTAAAAATTCAAGGTGAGATTCAAAATGCCTAGACGATAAGCTTTTCGCTAATTTTGAATAGTAGATTTATTTCCGCTGTTATGTACTAGATGCTAGTATTTTTTACTTAGTACTTAGCACTCAAGACTCATAACTTTTTCAAGTTAGGAAGAATGCAAGAAAAAGCTCCAAAAAAACAGGGGGGAAGTCAAATAAACTCCCCCCGCTTCTATTTATTTAACTCTCGAATTTATTTACAACCGAAAATAAATTGGTACAGTTTACCTTGGCTTTTGTTGTTAGTAATTAGTTTGGTTGCTTGTGGAAGTAAATCTTCCACAAATTCTCAAAAAAATGCTTCGGGTTCATCTGATCAAGAGAGTAACTTGACTTTCTTTGGTGTTGCCTTAGAGCAGTTTGATGAAGTGGGACGACCGATTTGGAAAGTGAATGCTAAAACAGCAAAATACACCAAAGAAAAACAAATTGGTCAAGCCAAAAGTCCTTATGGTGAACTATACCAAGATGGCAAAGTAGTTTACCAAATCACAGCAGAACAAGCAGATATTGAACAAGATGGCAAACAACTATTTTTAAAAGGAAAAATCCTCGCCACAGACCCAACTAATGGCATTGTGTTACGAGGTAATGAATTAGAATGGCGTCCCAAAGAAGATTTGCTGATTGTTCGCAACCAGCTAAACGGCACCCACAAGCAACTGCAAGCAATAGCTCAAGAAGCGCGAGTGAAAACCCGCGAACAACGCATAGAATTTTCTGGGGGAGTTGTAGCCAACTCTGCTGATCCCCAATTGCAAATGCGAACCGAGCATTTGATCTGGAAAATTAAAGAAGAAAAATTAATTGGCGATCACCCCTTACAAATTGACCGCTATAAAAACAATCAAATTACCGATCGTGGTAGGGGAAATACGGCTGAAGTTAACTTAAAAACAAAAATTGCCACTGTCAAACAAAATGCCCGACTAGATTTACTAGACCCACCAATGCAAATAACTAGTAACTCTATAAACTGGAATATGAACGCCGAAACTGTGACAACAAACTCACCCATACGAGTGTTTCACCGTGCCGAAAATGTTACCGTAACTGCTAATCAAGGCACAATGAAAATCCCCCAAAAAACAGTTTATTTAACAGGTAACGTCAATGGGATCGGGCAACGTCGTCAATCTTTGAGATCCAACATATTAACTTGGTATCTTGACAAAAAATTAGTAGAAGCTCAAGGTAATGTAGTTTATAGACAAGCTGACCCAGTATTGACATTTACTGGTGAAAAAGCAGTTGGTAATATTCAAACGGAAAACATGGTTGTTAGTGGTGGTGGGAATCCTGGCACTAGAGTAGTTACGGAAATTATTCCCAAAGAACAATTTAAGAATCAATAGAAACCCACTTCAGTTTTGGGCGAATAGAATTCGCTGCTACACAGGCGAAGTCCACCTTCGTGGACTAACCAAAAACTATGTTTTTCAAACCCACCTCCGTGGGTTTTGTTTGTGTAGCCAAGCCAGTGCGTTGCGCGGGTTAAGAGCGTTGAAGCAACTGGCGCGCGATTTCTAATCGCTTTACAAACATCCTATCAATACAAAATTTCATTACGATTGGTTGCACCCAGCAAAGGTACAGAGTTGATAGCTGAGTGAGGAGTGAGGGTGGTAGGGATTGTTGCGGGTACTTGCAACTGTTTTACTAGACGTTGGAGTAATTGATCTTGTCCAGTGCGGAAACCCCAGACGTTTGTACCACGATTGATAATCGCAAACCAAACTAAACCGCGATCGCGTGTGGGCATGACGCCAGCTAAAGCACTCACATCGCTGAGAGTACCCGTCTTAATCACTGTGGCGGGAGGAATGTGTCTAGCGTGCATTGTTCCTCGATGATCAAAACCCGACATTGGAAACAAGTCAGCTATATTTAGTTGATATGTGGTTGCTTCTCGTTGAATGGCCATCAACATCGCACAAGCAGCTCTTGGAGAAATGCGATTTGCTTGGCCTAATCCAGAACCATTGATTAATTGGATTTCCGACTCTGGCACTTGTGCTAGCTTTGCAGCTTTTATTTGCACTATGGACGATCCCCCTACTGACTCTGCTAGCATCTGTGCCATTTCATTATTACTAAAGACATTCATCTCTTTGATGAGTTGCCGCAAGGGTAAAGAATAGTGACGTACTAGCAAGGTTTGTTGGGGATTGGGTTGCGCGGCAAATTTGATCCCACCTGCAATTGCAATTTGGGGTTTGGGTGTCCCCTTGGGCATGATTGAATATGTGTGAGTTATGGGGCGAGTCCAAGTTTTAGAATTCAGTGCTTGCTTGAGGAATTGACCTGCTAGCAGGGGATGACGCTGGAAATTCATCGCAAAATTCCCAGAAATTACTAAATTTCCCTTTACCTGCTTGATCCCCATCTTGTTGAGAGTATTACCTAAAGCGATCGCCTCTTCCCAAACAAACATGGGATCGCCATTGCTAGTAATTACCAAATCGCCTTGCACAACACCCTTAACCACTGATCCGGTAGTACCTACCAATGTCTCAAATCGATGGTCTGGGCCCCAGGTTTTCAAAGCAACGAGGGAAGTGGCAATTTTAGTTAAAGAGGCAGCAGGTAGAGGTGTTGTACCTTGGTGATTTGCCATCAGCATTGGCCCAGATTGCATCCAAATGCCTTGACTGTCGGTTAAATTTTGCACTACTAGTTTCGATGTTACTAGCCCTTTGAGATACTGTTGTACCGTGGTAGCGCCAGTTGGATTGGGATCAGAGGCAATAACCAGGCTGGGGCTACTTTGCCAAGCTAATGCATCTAAAGCATCTAAAGGCTGGAGCTTTACCCCAGCCATTTCTAGCCAGAGCGACACCAAACCTGAACTCAACAATTCCAGCATGTTTTATTCCTCTGTGTAGCATGTAGTTAATTTTTACTTACTGTGCCAATATACAAGCTTTTTGACGGTGATCAGTATGGAGTTATGATAGCGGCTATTTTTTTGATCTGAAAAGTCAGCTGCAACATATTGTTTTCGTTACAACTTTGACAATTTTCGGATGGCGATCGCTCAGAATTGAGAATATAGCAAACTCAGAAATTTCTACTTAAATTTAGCAATTATCATAATTAGTTATACTAAGAAATTTGTAATTATAAAAAAGTTAAATATCAATTAGCAGCTAAAAGTTATTATTTTTAAATTTTACGAAAAGTCTGAGCGGAGATTTCCTCTGCTCAGACTTTCCAAGACAAATTTTGAATTTTTAATATTTGTAGTGCGGGCATCTTGCCCGCGCGAGCAAGATGCTCGCACTACTTATTTTTACTTGATGCCTTACCAGTTTCGCCATCCGCCTTTGGGTGCATCTTCATTGGTAAACTTGAGTCCTTGACCTTGCAATAAGGATTGATATTCTGTGCTGCTTGCCCAACGGTCGATTTCTCTGGCTCGCAGTACTGGAACTGGATGGGTTAATTGAGCTGTACGAGCGGCTTTGACCATTTCACCTAAATCGGTCTTGCTAATATCATCGTAGGCGCGGGCTTGGGCAACAAAGGCATCAAGATTCAGTTGTGGTGCCAGAGTAGGGGAACCACCAGCTAGTTTCATTAATACGGACATCACAACTTTGGGGTTTTGGGTTGCTAGTAATGCGGCGCGATCGCAGGTAAACTCAGCACAGCGTACCCATTCTAAAAGTTGTGTCTGGATTGCTTGGGCGATAAACGCTCCCACACTAGGCACAATTGTTGCAGCTAGTATCAACAAATTTACGGGAGTTAAATAAACGCTATGGTCACACTTGAGATGACCTAATTCATGGGCAATCACTGCTTGAATTTCCTCTGGTGTGAGGATATCAATTAAGGATGTGTGTACCACAATAAACGGCTGCTTCCCCCGCATGGCGAAAGTGTAGGCGTTGGGTGCTGGATGTTGCCGCACATACAACTGGGGAGGCTCTATATCCAAAGTTGTGCAAGCTTCTAACAAAAGCTTGTGTAAATCTGGCAGTTGTTTTTCGCCTACCAGAATACTAGAGGCAATATTTTCCACGTAGAAAACCTGCTCTGCCATTGGCCCAAGCACATTCCGTACCATCATATCTATGCCTGGTATTTGCTTGAGAGTTTTAGTAGCTTCCAAGTCTAGGGGATGACGAAACGAATCTGCTTTTAAACCAATCAGGGGGGTTTTGAGGAAGGACATGATGCAGCAAGCTATGAAAGGGAACAGGGTAAATTAAGGATTTTTGGCGTTGTGGGCAAGGTTTAAAACTTTTGCTTTTTTCGATAAAAAATGCGACTCATAGTATTAGGATGCTCAGATCAACAACCTCTCACAATTAGTATAACGATTAAGTAGGGTGGGCAACGCCCACCTAACTACTAGGTTGAAATCGATGCTGAGGGGGTGCTGTTATTGGAAGCAACTTCCGCATCTGCTGGTACATCTCCCACGCGCAGGATTCTAGCTCCCAACTGCTGCAACTTCGCATCAAATCGATCATAGCCGCGATCAAGGTGGTGTAATCCCTGAATCGTGGTTTGTCCTTCGGCTGCGAGTCCTGCTAAAACTAGTGCTGCTGATGCCCGTAAATCCGTACCCAATACTGGTGCGCCCGATAACATGGGGACACCCCGAACAAAGGCAGCATTGCCTTTAACGCGGATGTCTGCACCCAAGCGATTTAGCTCGGAGGCGTGACGCAAGCGATTTTCAAAGACAGATTCGTTAATTAGACTGTCGCCTTCCGCCAATGACAGCAAAGCCATAAATGGTGCTTGCATGTCCGTGGGGAAACCTGGATGGGGCAAGGTTTCAATATCCGTAGCCCTGAGGGTTTCTGCTGGCAAGATGCGTAAACAGTCGGGCGCTTCTTCGATGATTGGCACGCCAATTTCCCGTAGCTTGGCTAGCACTGGGATTAAATGATCCGGCAGCACTGGTGATAGTATCAGTTCTGAGCGCGTGATGGCTCCCGCCACCAAAAATGTTCCTGTTTCAATGCGATCGGGAATAATGCTGTATTCGATAGAATGCAATTTGGGGACACCGACGACGGTAATCGTACTTGTGCCTGCACCCTGAATTTTAGCTCCCATCGTGTTACAGAAATTAGCTAAATCCACTACTTCAGGTTCGCGTGCGGCGTTTTCGATGATTGTTTCGCCATCTGCTAAAGTAGCTGCCATCATCAAAGTTTCTGTGGCTCCCACACTAGGAGTGTCCAAGTAAATCTTGGCTCCTTTTAATCTGCCGACGCTACCCGGAACATAAGCATTACAAATACCATGCTCAATCTGTACCTCAGCCCCCATCGCTTGCAGTCCTCGGACATGCAAATCAACTGGTCTAGCACCAATGGCACAACCGCCTGGTAGTGGCATTTGTGCTACTCCTAGTCTTGCCAGTATTGGGCCGATGGCAAAGAAACTGGCCCGCAATTGGGTAACTAGTTCGTAGGGAGCTTTGGAGGTGGTAATTTCGCTAGCATTGATATCCAAAATATCGCCTTGCCGTTTCACGCGCACACCCAAGGCTGATAAAACTTGACCCATCCGCTCTACGTCCGCTAATAAGGGAACGTTGCGGATGTGACAATCTCCCGAACACAGCAAGGCTCCAGCCATGATTACGAGTGCTGAGTTTTTGGCCCCGCTAATTTTTACATGACCTCGCAAAGGATGCCCACCCCAAACCTGCAAGACTGAGGAGTCTGCTTGAGGGGAAAATTTGGCATCTGGTAAGCCGCTAGAAGAATTAATAAGCCTACCTCCAAAAAAATTACGTATTGTCAAGGTTTAAAGTTGGTTTTGATTCTACAGTAAAGATTCAGTTTGTCCACAATTTTGCAACTACATCTTGAGTTACTCAATGTTTTTTCGGCGGAACCTGAAGCCTGAAACTAAGTATATGAATGCTTTTTAGGCATTAGCCAATTTTCATAAATGATGAAAGTAAAGCATTACCATTAGATAAAATTCAATACTCAGTGAAAGCAAGGTAACATACCTTAGCTATTAGAGACTCAGTAATTGGCAGACCAAAATCTAACCAGTATTAATAATTCCCAATTTTTTTATGGATTATGGAGGCGATCGCCAGACTTTTATTCCAAATAAACCTTGACAAATGTAAATATTTCAGCAATAATAAAAGACTGTTGTTCAATTAAGATGCCAGCGGAACTGGCGGAATTGGCAGACGCGCTAGATTCAGGTTCTAGTGCCGCAAGGCTTCCGGGTTCAAGTCCCGGGTTCCGCATAGCTATATAAAAGGGAACAGGGAACGCTTAACAAGTTCCGTGGGTTTAAGTCCCCCGGTTCAATAAACGGCAAGTTTTGTGTTGGGGTCAAATCCCCATTACAAAATCTAATTACGTTAGCGCAGCGGTAGCGAGTCCTCGAGCGTCATTACGAATTACGAATTACGAATTATTTAAATCCCCTTTTGATTACGCCCTGTTGCCCGTTCCCTCTTGCCTGTTCCCTGTTGAATATGTTGACTAGTTTACAGAATCCTTTAGTAAAGCAAATCCGCAAACTGCACTCCACAAAAGAGCGGCACAAGCAGCAGTTATTTTTGTTGGAAGGGACGCACCTGCTAGAGGAAGCTTGTGCAGTAAATTACCCGCTAGCAGTGGTATGTTGTACCCCAGAATGGCAAACAGCTCATCCGTTATTGTGGCAAGCAGCTTGTAGTCGATGCGATCGCGTTGAAATTGTCAGCGAAGAAGTTTTAGAAGCGATCGCCACTACAATACAACCAGACGGTGTTGTTGCCACAGCAAAACGAGACGAGCATCAAAGCCAAGTACCGTTTACTGGTTTAGTTCTAGCTTTGGAAACCGTACAAGACCCAGGCAACTTAGGGACAATGATTCGCACCGCCGCCGCCGCTGGTGCATCTGGATTGTGGGTGAGTGCAGACAGCGTAGATTTAGACAATCCGAAAGTTTTACGAGCGAGTGCAGGTCAGTGGTTTCGCTTAGCTACCTCGGTGAGTGAAAATTTAAAAGCTACAGTCAAACAAAGTCAACATTTCGGTATGCAAGTGGTAGCAACCATGCCTAGTGCGACTTCAACTTATTGGGAAGTCGACTGGCGAAAACCAAGTTTGATTTTACTAGGAAACGAAGGTGCGGGTTTGTCAGCAGATTTAGCTGCGATCGCGGACGAGCAAGTCAAAATTCCCCTCAGTCCTGGTGTAGAATCTTTGAACGTGGCGATCGCAGCTGCTTTGATGTTGTATGAAGCTCAGCGGCAAATAAGAGAGGATGCGGTGACGCGGTGATGTCCAACAGAGACTCTTAACGGTAAACCTTGTAGGGGCGGATTTACAAACAACCTTGGCAATTAACGAGAATACTAATAAACCCGCCCATATTTTCTTTTGGTTGGGGTTTAAATCCTCACAGATAACCTATTCCCTCTAATTTGCTTTCTCTTCTAGATATTGCTCAATATCTGCAACAGCATCTTCAAAAGCTGCCAGATCAATCTCTGTCAAATTTTCTACTAATTCCGCATCAGTAGTACCAGCGGTGTGTAAGTGTGGTGTTCCCTCGATTTCAGTAGGATGTTCTTGTAAAATATCCTCTAATTGATCGAGAGATTGTAAAAACTCATTGGCGGCAGCGTGGCGCTGTTTTTGCTGGCTTTGCTCCATAGTCTTGAGTGGGAATCTTAAATTTTAGTCGCGTAACCTGATATTGCAGTTCTAACAGCTTTAAATTTTGCACACATAACATCATTTTTGTGAGTATCTGCAAACAGCCGAGTACTACTCTATCAACTGTACACACTAAAAAGCTTGACGGCAAAATCATTAATCTCAGAAGGCGATCGCCACAGTAGTATGGCCAGTACAATTTTTACACTCACCCAACCACTCTGGCGATCGCAAGACATTGCTTCACAGGTGATTATTCTTCCTGTAAATCAATCCAAATGCTACCTTCTTCTATACGGGTAGGAAACACGGGCAGTGTCTTGGGTTGCGAAATTAACGAAAGTACCTTTCCGACGCCAGGCGGCCAAGGACACCAGGCTTGTACTTCGCCAGTACGCAAGTCAAAAGCACTACGATGTGTAGGGCAAACAATTGCTCCATCTTCTGTGATTTTGCCACCCTTAAGAGGCAACTTTAAGTGAGGACAAACATTATCCACAGCATAAAGCTGATTTTCGTGGTTCAAAAGCAAGATATTCCGCTTGCCAACTTTCACCACTTGTCGCGCACCTGGGGAAAGTGCATCAGCTGCAAGAACTTTAGTCCAGCTCATTAGGTTCTCCTTCCTAATAGACCTGTTTTCAGTTTCCCGCAATTGTGACTAAATAATTACTAATTCGTAATTCGCAATGACGCTACCACGAACGCTCGTTCCTCGCTCTAAGCGAAGCTATGCCGTAGGCTTTACGCTAACATAATTCCCAATTCCCTAACCAGAGACTCTCTTGTAAGCTGGTAAAAGTTTTTTACTAGCAACATACTCATGGAGTTCATGAGGTTTGAGATGACAAAGATTTTTGGTTAACTCGCTAAATTTAAGATTTTTGGGTAGCACAATTATCAAGGCTTCTCGCATCAAACTTAATATTTGAGGTTCGGCAATCATCAGCAACTGCTGAGAGTGATGAACTTGAATTAAGTTAACAATGTGAGCAGCTATTGTTTGAGCAAAACGGCGTTCAAATTCAATCATGTGTTTTTCACGATGATCATCATAGCTGTGGGCTTGATCACCTGCGCCTCGATTGCGTCCAGTTTTAGTACTTGCCCAAAGTTCCTGACCTGGAAGCTCTTTGACAGAATTCGATAAAGCTTGATGTTCAATTAAATTAGGGCCAGACTCATACTCAGGAAATTCTTGTGGTTCTAATGTGAAAAAACGCGCTTTTGCACCATCAATCACAGCAACAAGGAACAAACTCATATTGACCCCCCAGAAATGCTGGATTTCTTAATCCTAACAACATTTAACTTGACGCGGAAGTCCCCACCCTCTAGCTTTGCTAGGGTGGGGATAGGGAGCGGGAAATGAGGATTGCATCTAGAATTGTTTTTTTACGCAAGTAAAAACAGATTCTAGATATATGACGAATTTCCAAATATTTTTCCTAATTTACTTTACTGGTAAGTGTAGATAGTAGTAAGATATCAAAACTTGGAGGTGATATTGAGTGCTACATAAAGCCGTACAAGTTCGTTTATACCCATCGAAAGAGCAAGAAATACTATTAGCGCAGACATTTGGATGTTCTCGTTGGTGGTGGAATTATGCTTTGAATAAATCAATTGAAACTTATAAACAAACAGGTAAAGGACTTGCTCAGATAGCGCTCAATGGACTATTACCCAAGCTCAAAAAAGAAAAAGATACAGAATGGTTAGCTAATTGTTATAGCCAAATTTTACAAGCTACGACGCTTAACTTGACCACAGCTTATAAGAACTTTTTCGATGGTAGGGCAAGGTTTCCTAAATTCAAATCTAAGCACGGTAAACAGTCAATTCAATATCCTCAAAACGTCAAGATTGTGGATGGCAATGTCAAACTTCCAGGTAATATCGGAGTAGTCAAAGCCAAAATACATAGACCGATTGAAGGGAAAATCAAGACTGTCACCGTCAGCAAAACGCCGTCAGGTAAATATTTTGCATCTATTCTGACTGAAGTAAAAGCAGACAATCCAACAAATACAGAAGGTAAGATTTATGGCATTGATTTAGGATTGAAACACTTTGCTGTTGTTACTGACGGTGAAAAAGTTTCTAAATACGACAATCCTAAGCACCTTGCCAAGCACCAAAAGAACCTCAAGCGTAAACAACAGAAATTAGCACGCAAACAAAAAGGGAGTAAGTCAAGGAATAGATATAGAAAAGTTGTTGCCAAAGTATACGAACGGGTTAGCAATTCGCGGCAAGATTTTCTACATAAACTTAGTTATAAGTTGGTCAGCGATAGCCAAGCTGTCATAGTAGAAAACCTTCACCTTCTAGGCATGGTGACGCTCGAAGACTCGCTAACGCTTCGCTATCGTAATCATAATTTGGCTAAAGCAATATCTGATGTAGGTTGGGGAACATTTATCAACTTCTTGTCTTATAAGCTAGAACGCAAAGGCGCAAAGTTGATTGAAATTGATAGGTGGTTTCCCAGTTCCAAGCTCTGCTCTAATTGTTTCTATCAAATGGGTGAGATGCCCCTGGATGTCCGTGAGTGGACTTGTCCCCACTGCAACACTTACCACGACCGAGATGGAAACGCTGCGATAAATATTAGAGCAGAAGGTATCAGAATGCTTGCCCTGAGAGTAGCCGAAGGGCTAAAGGCGGATGGTTCAGCCGTCTCTGCTGTCGGAGGGGAGGTAAGACCAAAACTAGGGCGAAAGTCCAAGTTACGGCACTCGCCTGTGAGTACAGAAGCCCCACCCTCAAGCTAAGCTAGGGTGGGGTAGTTCACTCAAGCCTACATTCCATAATAGAGTTGAGAGTCTCGTCAGGACTGCTTCATAATGTATCAAAGCGATCCGCCGCTATCGGCAAAAGAAGTATTACCAACCATGTATGATCTTCCTAGTGAAGATCCAGAGGAACCAGGTTTGCCGGATGAGTTTCATTTATTACAGCCGCGTTTACTAGACGAAACCTTTCGCCCACCAAACTACCCCAGCGAGCAAATATTTGTTGCCAGCGACCTCAATCTGTATTACGATGTGCGACACACACTCTGGTACAAAAGACCAGATTGGTTTGCAGTCGTCGGTGGCGAGCGTTTGTATGAACAACGAGATTTACGTTTAAGCTACGTAGTCTGGCAAGAAGGGGTAAATCCTTTTATTATGGTGGAGTTGCTTTCCCCAGGCACAGAAAAAGAAGACTTAGGGCAAACATTACGCTCAGTTGAACAACCCCCCACAAAATGGCAAGTATATGAGCAAATACTGCGTATCCCCTACTACGCCATCTTTGACCGTTATAGTCAGAATTTCCAGATGTTCAAGTTAGATGGCGGTCGTTACAGAGCAGTAGAGTTAGAAGATGAACGCTTTTGGATACCAGAATTAGAATTAGGTTTGGGTGTGTGGCAAGGGCGCTATCAAGATATAGAACATACTTGGTTACGTTGGTATGATGGGGCGGGTAACTGGGTGTTGACTCCTGTTGAACAAGAAAAGCAACGCGCCGAACAAGAAAAGCAACGCGCTGAACGTTTGGTAGCACAACTGCGATCGCTTGGCATTGAACCTGATATAGATTAACTTGAACTACAATGATGTATCAAAGTGAGCCACCCCTATCAGCAAAAGAAGTATTACCAACCATGTATGATCTTCCTAGTGAAGATCCAGAGGAACCAGGTTTGCCGGATGAGTTTCATTTATTACAGCCGCGTTTACTAGACGAAACCTTTCGCCCACCAAACTACCCCAGCGAGCAAATATTTGTTGCCAGCGACCTCAATCTGTATTACGATGTGCGACACACACTCTGGTACAAAAGACCAGATTGGTTTGCAGTCGTCGGTGGCGAGCGTTTGTATGAACAACGAGATTTACGTTTAAGCTACGTAGTCTGGCAAGAAGGGGTAAATCCTTTTATTATGGTGGAGTTGCTTTCCCCAGGCACAGAAAAAGAAGACTTAGGGCAAACATTACGCTCAGTTGAACAACCCCCCACAAAATGGCAAGTATATGAGCAAATACTGCGTATCCCCTACTACGCCATCTTTGACCGTTATAGTCAGAATTTCCAGATGTTCAAGTTAGATGGCGGTCGTTACAGAGCAGTAGAGTTAGAAGATGAACGCTTTTGGATACCAGAATTAGAATTAGGTTTGGGTGTGTGGCAAGGGCGCTATCAGGATATAGAACATTCTTGGTTACGTTGGTATAATCAGGCGGGTAACTGGGTGTTGACTCCTGTTGAACAAGAAAGACAACGAACTGAACTAGAAAAGCAACGCGCTGAACAAGAAAGACAACGCACTGAACGTTTGGTAGCACAATTGCGCTCGCTTGGTATTGAACCTGATATAGAATCAAATTAGAAAAGGCGATCGCCTACAACAATCAACCTTAAATTCTGTATCTTTATCGTCCTGGCCTTTACAGGTGCGATTATTGCAGATATCAGTTGTAAATCTTCGTTTTCAGTATACTAGTAACCTATTTTTCAGTAAAATTAGCATATCAAGATTAATTTTAACTATTTTACTAGTATTAAAAATATGAAGTTTACAGACTGGGCGACCAGAGTAATGATTATTTCTCTGATGTTCGCTGCTCTAATTTTGGTGCTATTTCTCGGTAAAGCAGCACAACTACAAAACAATCCAACTGCATCAAACTCAGATATTACAGATTGGAGTCCATATCCCCAAACACAATTGCAACCAACACAAGATAAAAAGAGCAAAACTCCAAGGGTGACTCAATCTCCAAGTCCAACAAGCCAGGTTTTAGCAAGGTATAAAACAACTCAAGCTTTTGCACAATACAGACCTAATTATGAAATTACCTCGGTTCATCCAAGCAACTATGGAGAACGTTATTTTCAAGATATTAACGGCGTACCTCTTAATAATCAACCAATCATAGTACTTCATGAAACTAGCTATTCTGCTTCTAGCGCGATTAATTTTTTTCAAGCACCGCATGATGATCAAGATGTTCAAGCCAGTTATCATACTCTAGTCAAGATAGACGGAACGGTTGTTTATTTAGTACCACCAGAAAAGCGGGCTTTTGGAGCAGCTAACTCTGTGTTTGATGGCCCTGATGGCTTAGAAACTGTCAAAACTAATCCAGATTTACCGCCATCTGTAAATAATTTTGCTTATCACGTTTCTTTGGAAACACCGCCAGACAGTTATGGGAATACCAGTCCACAAACTCATAGCGGCTATACAGAAGCTCAATATAATTCTTTGGCTTGGTTAATTGCTCAAAGCCAAATTCCTGAAGAACGCATTACCACTCATCAAAAAGTAGACCGTTCTGGTCAAAAAGTTGATCCAATAAATTTTGACTTTAATAAGTTCCTGGATTTACTTAATACTTATCGCAAGATTAAACCAATGAGTATTTTAAGGAAATAATCAATTTCAAAATTTCAGCGGTTTTTAATCATTAGACCTCTTGCAAAAGTCGGATACTCGCCGGAAAATAAATTTTCTGGCCGATAACTCAAGTCGGTTTCAACCGACTAATAACAGTATTTTTAGTCCGTTTCAACGGACTTTTGCTATTAGGCAGAGACTTGAGTCTCTGACGGTTTAAGTATTTTTGCAAGAAGTCTATTAGACCTGCCTTAAAAATAGGGATTGGGGACTGGGTGTAAAATCGCTCATATTATGGTGGTTGCTCATTACCCGTTTGAACCATGCAAATTAAAAGCGCAACAGCTTATTACTTGAGCGGGCAAGATTCTGGTTTATATAATGAACGATGCAGGGTTTTGCGTTTAGCTAATTCTTTACCTCTGCGGCCAAGTTGCTCACGTAATTGTTTATCTTTGCATAATCGATTGAATGCTTGAAAAACTTCATAGCCTGAATTGGGATTAACAAGTATGCCATTTTCTTCGTGCCGAACTGCATCTAAAACACTGCCTACGCGAGAAGCAATTACTGGTTTACCAAAGTAACTTGCTTCTAAGTAAACGATGCCAAAATCATCAATATTCTTAGCTTTGGTATTTAACAAAGTCAGCATGGCGAATATATCACAAGCTGTATAGTAGCCGGCTAGTTCAGATTCTGGTACATATCCAGCAAAGTGTACTCGCTTGTCTACTCGCAAGCGATGCGCCCGCGATTTTAATTCCAATTCACAAGGCCCTTGTCCACAAATTATATAGTGAACATCTACACCAAAAGTCAGTAATAAAGGGATGTTGTCTATTAATTGATCGAAACTTTTATGCTTGACTAATTTTCCTACTGAAAGAATCACTATTGCTGTTTCAGGAATATTATAAGCTTGGCGGACGCGGTGACGCAAATCATCAAGATGGTTTTGATTTATTGTAGTGCCAAATTTTTCTGGTCTAACTACTGGGTTAATTACGTGAGTTGGAGTATTTAAACGGAAAACTGCTCTAAGGTAATCTTGAGTATAAGAACTATTACAAACAATTCCTTCAGCTCTATGAAGTGTTAATTTAAATAGCGATCGCAGTATGGGATTGCTTAAAGCACAAACAATGTCGTTCCCGTGCAAATAAATAAAAAAACGGATAGGCAGCAAATAGCTTAATAGTAATAAAGCAGGAAAATCATAGCCATGACCCCACTCAATATAACGATAGTGATAGCGGAGATAGAGTCTAATTGCTAGCACAAATGACCATACTATATTGAGGAAAGGTTGGAATATATTACCCACCAAGCTACTTAACAAATATCTAGAGTGTGGCCAACGATATACAGGAAACTTTTGCACTTCATCAAATAATTTATCTCCTGCACAACCAGCTGTCAGTACAATAACTCGTTCGGGATCTTGGAGGCAGCGGCTATAAATATATTCCCCAATTACAGCCCCTTTCGGCAAAAATATCCGAGATATAACCAGAATATCTGGGTATGCTGTTTTCTCTCTGATTGTTGCTGTCAGTTGAGAAATATGTTCCATAATAACTTGAGATAATTATGTATCGAATAACTTTTAACTAGCTCATAAAATTATCAAAGCTTTCAAGCACCCTCTTAATATTTTATTTAATTTTGTGACTATTCAAGATGTTTATTGGATTAATTTTTTATTTTATTTACTAAAATTTAAAAAGCCTTATTATTGATTTTCTAGTATTAAAAAAACTTATTAACAAGATGAATAATAGCTACAAGTGATTACTTTTAGCTAGATTGTAGAAATTATTTCTTGTTATTGCGATCGCAAGGAAAATTGAGCTACTTCTAATAGGTTATCGTGAATTTTATGTGTGATTGTGCCAAAATGCCAAAAAGTGTTTGCGTATGATGAACTTATTGCAGAAGTTAGCAAGAAGATAAATCTGCAAATATCAAGATTAATATTAAGGAAAATCTTCTCTTCCTGCGTTTAACATTTGCCTTAGTTCATGTAAAATTATTACACAAGTAATCCGTAGGGCGAACGCAGTAATTTAAATTACTTAATAATACTGGTCAAAAAGTTGCCACTCCATATAATTGATTGAAGATGATGAGTGGTAAATGCAGAATTGTTGAATAAATACTAGTACTTTACTAGCAAATGCTTGAGCATTGCCTCTAGGATAAATGACTAAAACTTTTTCCCTGTGTCTTGAAGATTATCGCAACAGTATTTGAAAATTCAGTCAAAATAATTACAAAAAACGAAAATTATCCATATAACCCAAAATTCCACCCCAAAAGGGCTGGGTCATGATAATGTCAGTGACAAACTTGGTTTTACCATGACAAATAACAAAATGAAAATTTGTATTGTTGGTGCAGGTGCGATTGGTGGTTATTTGGGGGCAAAGTTAGCACTAGCAGGTGAAGCAGTAACGCTGATTGCCCGTGGTTCGCATTTAGCAGCAATTCAAAAACATGGACTGAGACTATTGATGGCAGACGGTTCCAGCAAAATTGCTATGCCGACATTGGCAACTAACGATATAGGAGAAGCAGGGGTACAAGATGTAGTCATTTTAACTGTTAAGGCTCACAGTGTTTTGGCGATCGCTCCCTCTCTACCTTCTCTCTATGATGCTCACACAATGGTGCTGACAGCCCAAAATGGGATTCCTTGGTGGTACTTCCGCAAGCATGGTGGTGAGTATGCAGGCACACGCATTCAAGCTGTTGATCCAGATGGGATAATTGAGGCTAACATTGGTGCTGAGCGAGTGATTGGTTGTGTTGTTTACCCAGCTACTGAGATTATAGAACCAAGTGTTATTAAGCACATTGAAGGCGATCGCCTCACTTTGGGTGAAATTGACGGGGTAAAAACAGAACGCATCCAGTTGTTAGCACAAATTCTTAAACAAGCAGGATTCAAAGCACCAATCCGCAATCAAATTCGCACTGAAATTTGGATTAAGCTGTGGGGAAATCTAGCTTTTAACCCAATTAGCGCCCTGACTGGTGCTACTCTAGAACGGATTTGTCAGTATCCCCTTACCCGCGAATTGGCGCGACACATGATGATGGAAGCCCAAGCCATTGCTGAGAAATTGGGTATCGATTTTGGTATCACCTTAGAACAGCGAATTAATGGGGCACAAAAAGTCGGTGCCCATAAGACTTCCATGCTACAAGATATCGAAGCTGGACGCCCAACAGAAATAGACGCGATCGTTGGGGCAGTGGTAGAACTAGGAAAACTGACTTCATTACCCACACCCTATATTGATGCTATCTATGCCAGCGTTAAGCTATTAGAAACAAAGCTAGTCAATATCTAGCCCTTATTTTTAGGTAATGATTAATAAAAATTTTGTCGTGAGAACTAAGATTTATGTTTCTTCATTACTTGTAGGTAAATTTAGCGATAGAAGTTTAGTAAACAAAAAGGTTGTAGAGTGCTTTGAAAATGCGATCGCCCAAAACTTTTCCCTTCAGTTTGATTTTAGCGTTGATTATTTTTTTCCCAATGATAACTTTTCAACATCCTGAACCGATCATACCTGTTTTGGGTTTTCATGGAATTATTGATAGTAAAAATAATATGTTGCGATCGCCCCAAGGAGAGATGGATTATCCCAAACAAGATATAGAAAAACTTTTAGAATATTTTATTACTCATAACTACTGGTTTTTAACCACTCAAGATTTATATGATTTTTTCTTAAACAAATCTCGAAAAATTCCTACAAAGCATAGAAATCAAAAACCAATTATGATTTCTTTTGATGATGGATATAAAACAATACATACAAGTTTTTTTCCTATTTTATCTAAACTGCAAAAGAAATATGGTAAAAAAGTAAAAGTCGTTTTATTTATCAATCCAGGTACTTTAGCTACTTCAAAAAGCATTGCTTCAACTCACTTAGGATGTCGAGAGTTGAGAGAAGGTTTACGAAAAGGGTTTTATGATATTCAATCCCATGGCTTAAATCATGAAGATTTAACGAAACTCTCTCGTTATCAATTAGTTAATGAACTCTTACAATCGAGAAGTCAACTGAGAAAATGTACTCATGATTTAGATCCAGATGACAAAGTTGCTGCTCATTTTGCTTATCCATATGGAGCATATAATAAACAAGTAAAAAACTACACATCCAAATATTATTTGTCGAGCTATTTATACAACGATGAAATAGTAAATTATGGCTGCTTAAAAAATAACTATGAAATTCCTCGGTTAATGGTAAACCGTCAAAAATCAACTAAACAGCTAATTGAAATAGTGGAAAAAGTTGATTGGAAAAAGAATAAAGAAAAATGCTAATAAAAGGGAATATAGAGAAAACTGATTGCCCATAAAGAAGTTTAGCGTAACGGCTGGCATTAAACGTAACATTTATAACTCAGTAAGATATCATAATTACAAATCAAGTAAACTTCATGCTTGAAACAGCTAATTAAAGGAGATGCATCAATGTCAAACATTTTAAGAATTAAAGAAGATGTGGGCGATACTACTTTTAAGCAAGCACCAAAACAGGTAAAAGACTTGAAAAAATCTGATCTAACATACGTAGCTAAAGCAGGTGATTTATTTTTTGTCTCTGGTGTTGATCGCGGTTCTCGTGATTCTAAAAGTGCAAATTATTATGGTGGCGATCATTGGAAAGTCACTTTTGAAAAACCGCTTCAACCTAGAGAGGGTGGAACCCCAATATCAACTTGGTTTGTTTATCAGGGTCATGCAGAAGAATATCGGCTTGTAAAATAATTTTAGTAGTGTTAAATATAGTCCCACTCAAAATACTAGCAAATTTTGAGTGGGGCTTATACTTATACCCTGGTTAGCCCTAACAGTCGTTTCTGCTTTCCTATTGGTCGATTGACCTTATAGCTGGTTTGTACAACACATTAAAACCTCCAATTTTCCTAAAATTTTCCCTAAATTCTTTCAGCTGCTACATCCAATTAGATGATTTTTCGTTAAGCTGTAAGCGCTAATATTAAGTTTTATCGAGCGTGTTATGCACTGGTTATTATCTGGGCCGTTGAGTACACAGAGATTGACGGTTAAGATTGCAGGTTTGCCTGCATCATTACAAGGTAAGAAACTGGTGCAGATGTCAGACTTTCACTATGATGGTTTGCGACTATCAGAAGAAATGTTAGAACAAGCGATCGCAGTTAGCAACCAAGCTAAACCAGATTTAGTTTTATTGACCGGCGACTACGTAACCGCAAATCCCGCACCAATTCATCAACTAGTATTAAGACTTAAATATCTGCAAAGTCGCTATGGTATCTATGCTGTTCTTGGTAATCATGATATCCGTTACCCAAATTCAAAACCCGAAATTACGGCCGCTTTGACTAGTATTGGAGTTCATGTTCTTTGGAACGAAATCGCCTATCCTCTAGGAAAAGAATTACCACTTGTCGGACTAGCTGAATATTGTTCAAAAGAATTCAATCCTGGTTCGGTAATGAATCAACTAGACTCTGCTAAACCCTGCATTGTTTTATCTCATAATCCAGATACTGCGGAGATACTACAAGCATGGCGAGTAGATTTGCAATTATCTGGTCATACTCATGGGGGTCAAATTGTCATTCCTGGAATTGGCCCAGTGGTGATGTATTACAAAAAAATAGTGCAAAAAATACCTTTAAAAGTACGCTGTCGGATACCATGTTTACGACGGTCATTCGCTGCGGTTAGACATTGGGAGTGGTCACAAGGTTTACATCGGCTAGGAACAAATCAGTTGTATACCAATCGTGGTTTGGGTACTTATCTTCCAGGACGCTTATTTTGTCGTCCAGAAGTTACCGTAATCACGCTACAACGTAATTCGTAATGACGCTCCTTCGGACGCTCGTACCTTGCTATCGCTGCGAAGCGCGTAATTCATAATTTTGAATTTTTTATTAATTATCTGTCTCCTTGAGAGTAGCCGCATAGGCGGCGCGTCACCCCCTACAAATAAAACAAACACTTTCTTCCCCCACTCCCTGTATTTCTTGAAAGTTTATGACAGAAATTATTGCAACCCTTTAAGATACATTTTGATTTTTGGTAAGCTGTAAGCGCTGGTATGAGGAGTATCGGTTACGCTATGCACTGGTTGTTTACGGGACGTTTAAGAGTTGATAAATTAACGGTTAAGATTGCAGAACTTCCAGCATCTTTACAAGGTAAAAAACTAGTACAGTTGTCAGATTTTCACTATGATGGTTTAAGGTTATCAGAAGCAATGTTAGAGGAAGCGATCGCAATTACTAACGAAGCTGAACCAGATTTAATTCTCTTAACTGGTGACTATGTAACTGATGACCCGACGCCAATTCATCAACTAGTATTGAGACTTAAACATCTGCAAAGCCACTGTGGGATTTATGCTGTTCTTGGCAACCATGATATATACTACAGTCATTCTCAAAAAGAGGTGACAACGGCATTAAATAGTATTGGTGTGCATGTACTTTGGAATGAAATTGCTTATCCACTAGGCCAAGAATTACCACTAATAGGATTAGCTGATTATTGGTCACGAGAATTTAATCCCGCACCAATTTTGAATCAATTAGACCCTGCTATACCTCGCATCGTTTTATCCCATAACCCAGATACAGCCAAAATACTCGCACAATGGCGAGTAGACCTACAACTATCTGGTCATACTCACGGTGGCCATATTGTTATTCCGGGTTTTGGGCCTGTGGTTTTTTACTATAAAAAGCTGCTGAAACTAATTCCGAAAAAACTACGGCGTTGGGTACCGCTTTTACTAGGAGACTGCACTAAAGTCGTGCGATATTGGGAATGGGCACAAGGATTTCATCAAGTCGAAAAAAATCAATTGTATGTAAATCGGGGTCTAGGAACATATCGACCAGGACGACTATTTTGTCCACCGGAAGTGACTGTAATTACTATAATTTAAACAACTCACGCCAGAAACCGCCGCAAACTACGATGGATACGTATCAGTAGTTTGGGGCGGTTTCTCAAAGAGGCAATGATTAAGGAAGATTGAAGAATTCAGAAGTAACTAACTCAACTAAGGTGGACAGTACTCGCAATCTATCTACTGAGAATTGCACATCCTTAATTCCAACTAGGCAGGCATTTCTGGCTGTGCGTTTAAAAACCTCCAAACAACTTAATTAACTCAAGGCGAAAACACATTCAAAGGATGCCACAATACCAGGAGCGATCGCTATACTATTAGAGCAGGAGGCACAGGCTCTAATTTGAAGGTTTTGGTTTAACTCTTAACCTTTTTGTACCTTGCTTTTAATCTAGCACCATGTTTGTTCAGCAACACAACATATTTACCAAACTTGAATAGCATTAATTTATCGCAACAATTTGGAAATTTTTCTTAAGACTGGGGACTGGAGAGCCTTATATAGAGTTACATCAATGCTCCTCTATTGAAAATAAGATAGAACTTCGTAAAAGATCAGTGCAAGAATACTTCTTATACGATCGCTCCTTACCCCACAAAAAATTCCTGTGTTAGAAGCTTGCATATTCGCAACAATACTGTGCGGATTTTTTGGCATCATCCTCAAAAAGAACCTGGTGATGAAAATCATCTCTATGGATGTCATGAGTACAGGGGTCATCGCCTATTACGTACTGATTGCCTCAAGAGATGGCTTATTTACACCCATTGTTTCTGATCTTGCCAGTGTCAAAGATGGCATTTACTCTGATCCTGTTCCCCAGGCGGTCATACTGACAGCCATTGTGATCGGCTTTTCGATTCAAGCTTTGATGCTGGTCGGTGTGATGAAACTTTCACGGGATAATCCGACTTTGGAAAGCAACGAAATCGAGAAGAATAATACGCCATGAATACCATTTCGATTGCTTGGATTGGACTCCCGTTTTTTGTGGGGTTCCTGATTTATCTCATTCCGAAATTGGATCGCTACCTGGCAATGGGGATGGCTGTTGCTTCTGGCGTCTACGCTTTGCTGCTATTTACCGAACAAGCACCGCTGACACTGCAACTCCTGGATAATTTCGGTGTCACATTAGTCATTGACCAGTTAAGCGGCTACTTTATCTTAACCAATGCGTTAGTAACGGCCGCAGTCATCCTTTACTGTTGGCAAACTGGTAAGACGGCTTTTTTTTATGCACAGACGATCATTTTGCATGGCAGTATTAACGCCGCGTTTGTCTGTTCAGACTTTATCAGTTTATACGTAGCGCTAGAGGTGAGCGGGATTGCGGCGTTTTTGTTGATTGCCTATCCTCGAAGCGATCGCTCAATTTGGGTTGCTTTGCGCTATCTTTTTGTCAGTAATGTGGCGATGCTGTTTTATTTGGTAGGCGCGGTGCTGGCGTATAAGGCAAATCACTCGTTTGGATTTGCTAGTTTGCGCGGTGCGCCTCCAGAAGCACTCGCCTTGATATTTTTGGGACTCTTGGTAAAGGGAGGCATCTTTGTATCGGGGTTATGGCTACCGTTGACTCACTCCGAATCGGAAACGCCAGTGTCGGCCATGCTGTCGGGAGTTGTGGTCAAAGCTGGCGTCTATCCGTTGGTACGTTGCGCTTTGACTTTGGATGAAATTGATCCCATCATCAGAATCTTCGGAGTTGGCACTGCACTTTTGGGAGTGTTCTACGCCGTCTTTGAAAAAGATACTAAGCGGATGCTGGCGTTTCACACGGTTTCACAGTTAGGCTTTATCCTCGCTGCACCCGTAGTTGGGGGCTTTTATGCACTGACACACGGTTTGGTCAAATCGGCACTCTTTCTCATATCTGGAGCTTTACCTAGCCGCAACTTTCAGGAATTGCAACACAAACCAATCAGTACACCTGTGTGGATAGCCCTCGTTATGGCCAGTTTCTCAATATCGGGCTTTCCTATGTTATCCGGCTTTGGGGCGAAGGTGTTGACGACAAAGAATTTATTGCCCTGGCAAGTGATTGCCATGAATATTGCGGCTTTAGGAACTGCTATATCGTTTGCCAAATTCATCTTTCTGCCGCGTGGAGGACAAACAGATATACGTCCTGGTTTTTGGCCACCTGTAATTTTGTTGATTGGTGGACTGATTGCCGCAAATGTTGTGTATTTCGATGCCTATACTGTTGCCAATATCATCAAACCACTGGCAATCATTGGCGTTGGCTGGTTGGCGTATCTGGTGATTTTTCAGAAAACAATACTTAAGTTACCGCGTCTGCTTGAGCAATTTGAGCATCTGATTGGTGTGATGAGTCTAATGTTGATCCTACTCTTCTGGATGGTATTTCCATGATTGGGTACCTGAATCTGATATTACGACTGGTGATTTGGTTTCTGCTCACCGCTAACCTGAGTGTGGCAAATATCATCATCGGTATTACGATTGCACTGCTATTACCCCACAAACACAAAGCCACAGGAGTATTAAGGGATTGGCTACGGGCGTTGGCTGAGATCATCGTGGCCATTCCGCAGGCGTATATCGAGGCATTTGAAATTATCTTCCGTCCGCATAACGAAGAAGATATCACCATCGAGAGAGTCAAACCACGACGGACACCCGGACTTATATTCTTGGATATATTTCTGATTACCTTTACACCAAAAACTATTGTCTTGAAATACAACGAGGATGGCTGGTACGAAGTACACCGGGTTCGACGGAGGAAAAAGGCATGAACCTAAATCTGGTACTGATTGCAATGATTCTAGCCCTACTCATTCCCATCTACGAGGCATGGAAGGATGATGATACCTGGCAGAAGATGTTAGCCTTTTCGAGTATTGCAACTAAGACATCAGTCATGATTCTGGTGGTATCTGTCTTGCGTGATGATTGGATGATCGGTGTTGTTGGGGTCATTATCCTGAGTGTGGGGAATGCGGCATTAATGCTGTTGGCACATGTATTGAAACGAATGAGTGAAATATGATCAACCTGCTTAGCTATACCTGCATTGGTGTAGGAATCTTTTTCTGGTTTTGGGGAACTTCTCACCTCCTTGGTAAGCGATCGCTATTATTCAAACTGCATAGTCTTTCGGTTGCAGATACACTCGGCTCGATGAGTATCATCTTCGGATTACTTCTGAAGATCCCCAGCGAATGGCCGTTACTAATCCTGGCTATTATCTCCCTAGCTATCTGGAATACGATGCTGGGATATGTGTTGGCATACTGTTCCAGTAGCGGAGATAGCGATGATTGATAGCTATATATATGTAATTATTGCTTTGCTACCATTGGCTGCATCAATGTTGGTACTCCAAGCGAATCCATACCACGCTTTGGTAATTCGTGGCATCCTGGGAGCGGTAGCAGCATTGGTATATTCAGTTTTAGGAGCGGCAGATGTTGCTTTAACTGAGGCATTGGTAGGGACGATGCTCGCAATTACTCTCTATGCGGTTGCGGTGCGCTCATCGCTAGTAATGCGTCTAGGCATACTCGAAGACACATCGATTGAATCTGATGATAAGAACCATTTTGAGCAACTCATAGATGACTTGCGAACCATCTTCAGCAAACGCCACATGCGCCTGGAATTAGTCAGCTATACAAATGCCCAAGCTTTGCATCGAGCGCTGATGGAAAAAGAAGTTCATGCAACTTGTGCGCGATCGCAACACACCGATCAAGCTGGGTATGAAAAGCAACCATATTATACTTCTATTAGGGTGCAACGCATCTATGAGATTATCCACAAGGAACTTTCCTCACCAGGGACAACCATAACATATGTCAATACACCAGACTCAGGGGAGAAACACTGATGAAATGGTTATATATTTTAGCAGGTATAGCACTATATGTCAAAATGCTCGTCATTCCCAACCCAGCACCAGACTTTGCAGTCTCGATTGTCAAAGCAGTAGTGGAAGATAGTGGAGTGCCTAATGCGGTTTCAGGTATCATTTTCAGAAATCGTTTGTACGATACTATTTTTGAAGTGGTGGTGTTTACAATTGCCATCTTGGGTGCCAATTTTCTGCTAGCAAATGAAAGACCCTCTTGTGCGATTTATCAGTTCAAAGATCAGCCATCGATTGTTTTGGCGCGTTTAGGGGCGACAATTACCGCATTGGTGGGTATCGAGTTGGCAATTCGCGGACATCTGAGTCCGGGTGGTGGTTTTGCGGCTGGGGTGGCTGGTGGAACGGCTATTGGTCTTGTGGCGATTACCTCATCACCAGAGTGGATGCAGGGAATTTATCAACGTTGGCACGCTGCGGTATGGGAAAAGATTTCGGTGCTTATTTTCATTGTCTTGTCGGTGATTACTCTGGCTGGTATGGAATTACCCCACGGGGAATTGGGCACACTTTTTAGTGGCGGGGTTGTGCCTCTGCTTAATATCCTTGTCGCTGTCAAAGTTGCGTTGGGATCATGGGCAGTAATTTTGATTTTTATTCGTTATCGTGGGTTGTTGTGATAGGTCTAAGGAAAATATTTCTTCCCCACTCCCCACTCCCCACTCCCCATTCTCACCGATGTAACCGGAGAAAATTTTTGATTTTTTGACACAACCTCTGTACAAGCGGTTGAGGTCTTGATGCATGTCTTGATGGTCTTGACCGTGGAGAGTATGCGTAAGTAACATTTTGTTCTAGCTGTGCGGCTTTTTCTAAATCTGAAGTCGCTCGATGTTCGTATCCTAGTTGAGAGCAAACTAACCCACGATATTTGTAGGCGTCAATATAGCGAGGGTTGAGACGAATCGCTTTTGTGAAATTGGCGATCGCTTCTTGGTATCTGCCTTCACTGACATCCTCTACTCCCCAATTATAAAAGGTTTCGGCATCCCAACGATTGACGGATACTTTTGGGGAATCTGCACGCGGCGGTGGATTTGGCGAAGTTGGTTCTTCAGATTTGATTTGGTTATAAGCGATATTAATTGTTTTAATTTTTTCTTCGGCTTCCCGTTTTTGCTGCTCATCAAAAAAGCGATCAGGATGCCAAATTTTAACTAATTTACGGTACGCTCGTTTAACTTCTGCTGACGATGCACCAGGTTTTAGTCCAAGAATTTCATAAGCATGATTGATATCGAGGCGATCGCGCATACTGAAGAAATAAGCAACTGTGTAAATCTATGTTAACTTTTCCTGGAAATCTTCTTCAGTTGACCCAAACGCCACATAGCGGCTACCACTGGGATGGTAGTAGTCGTCGCTTTTTTGAAGGTTGGTATTATCGCGTCATTATACCAGAAATTCAGCAAACATTTGCTTTCATGTACTCGATTGAAGACCCCATCGGTGGTAAACCCTACAGTGGTGGTGCGGCCCAAATTCTCGGCCCTAATGATGAATATTTATGTCGTACTTTTCCTGATGTCACCAAGTTTTGGGGTAGTAAAGATGTTCTAGGTTTGGGTCATTGGGGCCAAGCCGACTTAGATGTCCCCCCTTTCTACTTGTTACCCGCAGAGTTTGAGCGTCATGTGCAAGAGGGTTATCAAGCAACAGCTACTTTAAATCAAGGAATAATTAGCGATCGCACTACTGGTAATTATTGCCGTTGGCAGTATGAAATTCAACCAATATACGGTTGGGGCAATCAAGATAGTATGCAACAATCAACTGCTGGTTGGCTATCGTTTTTACCGATTTTTGAGCCAGGATGGCAAATTTTGATGGCTCACGGCTTAGCTAGCGGCCAAATAAACTGGAATGGCAAAATTTACGAATTCATCAATGCCCCAGCTTACAGCGAAAAAAACTGGGGTGGCGCTTTTCCTCAAAAATGGTTTTGGCTAAATTGTAATGCCTTTGAGAATGAACCAGCCTTAGCATTAACCGCTGGTGGCGGTAGACGTGGTGTACTGTGGTGGATGGAATCAGTCGCCATGATTGGCTTGCACTACCAAGGTAAATTCTATGAATTCGTTCCCTGGAATTCGCAAGTAGAATGGGAAATTCAGCCTTGGGGTAGATGGCAAATGCGCGCTCGCAACCTAGACTACGAAATCGAGTTGACAGGAGCGACGCACCTACCAGGTACACCCCTGCGTGCGCCAACAGTAAACGGCTTAGCATTCTGTTGTCGAGACACCATGCAAGGAAAGTTAAATTTGGAGTTGCGAGAACTAAGTCCAAAGAAATCTAAAATAATCCTGAAAGCACAAAGTTTTCTCTGTGGATTAGAAATAGGCGGCGGCCCATGGGACAACTCTTGGCAGTCCCACTAAAACTGCTATAATCCTATACGTAGCACTTTTATGGGGCTGTAGCTCAGCTGGATAGAGCGAGCGCCTCCTGAATAATCGGGCACTATAAGGGAAACCTTATGAGTGAATGTGGTCAAATTCAAGGAAGCCTAAGTCTGCTAAAAGATAAGGTAATCTTGAGCCAAGCTCTACCTAGTTTTGGTAGAGAAGGTGCAGAGACTGGTTTTAAGGAGAAAAGCAAGATAGACTATCATGTCTTATCAAAAGTAGAGCAAAGAGGCATTTTAGCGGGAATGTTATTAGGTGATGGAAAAAGAAGTGAAAAAAACTTTTTTATCCAACATTCATCTAAACAAGAAGATTATCTTTTTTTTAAAAAAAATCTTCTAGAACAAATAACAGGAAAGCCAGTGAATGCCCGACAATGGAATACAAATGAAGGCTATAGCTTGATTCGCATAGATCCTAAGTTGATTCCCATGACAAGAGTGTTAGTTAAGAAGCTGTATAAGGCAGGAACTAAAACCATAACTAGAAAGTTCCTTAACTTATTAACACCGCATGGAATAGCTATATGGTTCATGGATAATGGCTCTAAATCCTTCAAGAAAAAAAACAGTAAAATCCATGCTCTTGAAATCACCCTAAATACTTACATATCCAAGGAAGAAAATGAGGTGATCATCTCTTATTTTTCTGAAGTATGGGGATTTAAGTGGGGATTAAATAAAAGTAGGGATTGTTATCGTTTACGAATGGGGACTCAAGAAGGGAAAAGATTTTTTTCATTCATCAGTCCTTATATCCAGGACAGTATGCTCTACAAAATAAAAATCTCTTAAAACATAACGGCCACCACCTAAAGGTTAGCAGCCTATGGTGAAGGTATAGTCCAGAGAGTGGGGAAACTCACACAAATCTGAAGCGCTAGGTCGCCGGTTCGAATCTGGCCAGTCCCGTCGGGTAAATAATTCGTAATTCGTAATGACGCTCGTACCTCGCTCTAAGCGAAGCTATGCCATTCGCCCTTAGCGTCTCCTTTAGGAGAAGGCTTTACGCTGCGAAGTGCGTAATTCGTAATTACGCTTTGTGATGGATATTTAAAGCCCAGCACAAAACAAGCAATTCTTGAGGGATGGGGTTTTTAAACCCCTTTTAGCTGTATAAAAAATCAAGCAGTTAAAAAAGTTTGATGGATTATCCTCTATACGTTAGGATATTGCATCAGAATCTCAGTAAGTGTTTGCGGCGACTAGCTTAAGCGCGTTGCAGCGAAATTTAATTTGGATTTGAGTAGATTCTGTAAAAGTTTGCTACTCTATTGTTGTTTTTCTTCTAGCAATAAGAAATACCAATCTAATTCAATTAATTGTTATCGAGCCTTGAATAAGCTGTTATTTAAAAATAAATCTTTGCGGTTGATGGCTATTGCCTTACCGTTTTTGGTGTGGTGGGGGTACAAAGAACTACATAACCATTTTGTCCAGCCGCAAGCGATGTTAGTATTGGGCGGTTCAACAAAACGTTTAGAGCGAGAAAAGTTTACAGCCGAACTCGCTCGTAAACATCCAAATATACCAATTTGGATTACTGGTGGTAGCCCACAAAAATTCACCAAACAAGTGTTTGCTAAAGCTGGCGTTGATCCCAAACGTTTACACTTGGATTATGAAGCAGTAGACACTGTGACTAATTTTACGACGCTAGTAGATGATTTACAATCTCGCGGCATCAAGAGCATTTATTTGATTACTTCTGACTACCATATGCGTCGGGCTTGTGTTATTGGTGAGATTATTTTGGGTAGCCGGGGTATTGAATTCAAACCCATATCAGTACCTTCTGGGGCTTCAGCTGAACCAATCGAAAAATCTATCCGTGATGGAGCAAGAGCAATACTTTGGCTAGCAACTGGTTACACTGGTGTAAATGAAGATAAAAATAAATAATGAGAGGGAACAGGGAAAACTGAGTTGCCTAAATTTAGCAAATTTAAATAATTAATCGCGATCGCTAAACTAGAAACGAGAAATTAAACGATATTTTTAGATAAATCTCCCCGATAGGAACTCTAAACGAAGAAGGTGCATAAACCGATTAACAATTTTTTCTCTTCCCATCTCCTACTAAGTACTCTGTAACCTCCGTAGTTTGTGGCAAAAAACCGCTCCAAATTCCCCGACAATTTGATACCCTAGCTTAAACAGAATTGAGAAAAGTTAAAGCGTGGACATTCAACTTGGGCGGGGAAAAACAGCTCGTAGAGCCTACGGAATAGATGAAATTGCACTAGTCCCTGGTAAAAGAACGCTCGATCCGAGTTTGGCCGATACTAAGTGGCAAATTGGTAATATTGAGCGAGAAATTCCAATTATTGCTAGTGCGATGGATGGTGTCGTAGATGTGCGGATGGCTGTACGTTTATCGCAGTTAGGAGCATTGGGCGTCCTCAACCTAGAGGGTATCCAAACTCGCTATGCTGAGCCAGACCCGATTTTAGATCGGATTGCCTCTGTAGGGAAAGACGAATTTGTCGCTCTCATGCAAGAACTCTATGCCGAACCAATAAAACAGGAATTAATTGAGCAACGTATTCAGGAAATTAAACAGCAAGGCGGTATTGCGGCGGTAAGTGCTACCCCAGCAGGTGCAAGTAAATATGGTGAGGTAGTAGCCAAAACTGGGGCAGATTTATTTTTTGTACAAGCAACGGTAGTTTCTACAGCGCACCTCTCACCAGAGTCTCTAGTACCCCTCGATTTGGCAGAATTTTGTCGTTCTATGCCTATTCCCGTAGTGTTGGGGAATTGCGTGACTTATGAAGTTACTTTGAATCTGATGAAGGCAGGGGCGGCGGCGGTACTAGTGGGAATTGGCCCTGGTGCGGCTTGTACCTCTCGTGGTGTGTTGGGGGTAGGTGTGCCACAGGCGAGTGCGATCGCTGATTGTGCCGCCGCACGAGATGATTACTATCAGGAAACTGGTAACTACATCCCGGTGATTGCTGACGGCGGTTTAATCACAGGCGGCGATATTTGCAAATGCATCGCTTGCGGTGCTGATGGAGTAATGATTGGTTCTCCCTTCGCTAGAGCCACCCAAGCCCCAGGACGAGGTTATCATTGGGGCATGGCAACACCCAGCCCTGTACTGCCACGTGGCACCCGCATTCGCGTTGCTACCACAGGTACCTTAGAGCAGATACTCATCGGCCCAGCAGGGTTAGATGATGGCACTCACAATCTTTTAGGAGCCTTAAAGACCAGCATGGGTACTTTGGGAGCCAAAAACATTAAAGAAATGCAACAAGTTGAAGTTGTGATTGCTCCCTCTCTCTTGACCGAAGGCAAAGTTTACCAAAAAGCTCAACAGCTAGGCATGGGGAAATGAGGGAGCGGGGGCCTTGAGTTCCCCATTCCCAAAGAAATTTTCCAGCCCCTTAAACAATCGCTGGAAAATTCACATATGTCGCCTACAATAGAAGTAGCGGAGACGCATGTTTCCGTTCACTCCTCACACCACACTCCGCCCGGACTACTGTTCGGGCGGTTCCTTATGTTTGTAAATAAATTCTGTTTCTTTGTAAATGTACACCTTCTAATTCCAAGCTGGCGTTTTTGCTATGGTAGAATTTTCACGAAACTCAGATAGAATTGGCGAAGGTTTTAGGCATGTCAGCAGCCGCACAAGTTACGGATTCTACTTTTGATCAAGAAGTACTCGGAAGCGATGTACCCGTTCTAGTTGATTTTTGGGCACCCTGGTGTGGCCCCTGCCGGATGGTAGCTCCGGTTGTAGATGAAATTTCCATTCAATATGAAGGGAAATTAAAAGTTGTGAAAGTCAACACTGATGAGAATCCTAGTGTTGCCAGTAAGTACGGTATCCGTAGTATTCCCACGCTCATGATTTTTAAAGATGGACAAAAAGTTGATATGGTAGTGGGTGCCGTGCCTAAAACTACATTAGCTAACACTCTGGAAAAGCATCTGTAAAACTCAATTGGTAATTAAACACTCTTGAGTTATTAATTTACTCTAGATTTCGGTGAATATTTGTAAACAAGTCCAAGAGGCGCGAACTTCGCGCCTTTGTAAAACTTTTTGCAGTTTTCAATAGGGCTAACCCTTTGTGTAAATTCCAACTTAACAACTCCATCAATCAATTTAGTTGCTTTGTATTAAGAACGATTTCGCACTCTAGTGGACTGACAAAACTAAAATATTGCAATAGAAAAGGTTCTTATTAGTTGCGCTACCCTGCGGTAATACTCCGCGAACAGCGCCTTCTTAAACCACAAATCCAATGCACTATTTTACCTGTGTCAGTTCAGTAGGGCGTGGCAATGCTGTATTCAAGGGCGAAATCCACTCGACCAAACGAAATTTGGGGTAGTTAAAGTAGCAAATAAATTTTAATAATTAAGTAATTACCCTAAGTTTATATAAATCATGAGTCTGCAAAGCTGTTAGTAAATTGCAACTAAATTTAGGTAAAATGTAATGCCATTGTTCCGGCAGTTCTCATGACCACATCTGCGTCGTTTGACACATTAGAGGCTCTCCAGGCGGATATCGCTGAATTGATTGAACACTTGCCGAATTTAAAAAATCGGCAGTTTATCAAACAGGCACTCGCCACCATAGTGCGTCTTGCTGATAGCGAGATTGATCGTCTCGATTGGAAGATCTTGTCAGCATCTTTAGCAGACATGGAGCGAGGTTTTCAGCTCTTTCATGCCTACCGACACGTCCGCAAAGTTACTATTTTCGGTTCTGCTCGTCTAGCGTCGGATACACCTGAATATCGCATGGCCCTTCAATTTGGTCGCGCTGTTTCTCAGTTGGGATTTATGGTGATGACAGGCGGTGGTGGTGGAATTATGCAAGCAGGCCACGAAGGTGCTGGTAGGGAAAATTCTTTTGGTTTAAATATTCAGTTGCCTTTTGAACAGCAAGCCAACCCAATTATAGAGGGTGATCCTAAGCTAATTCACTTTAAATATTTCTTTACCCGTAAACTGTTTCTCCTTAAAGAAAGTGACGCTGTAGCTTTGTTTCCGGGTGGTTTTGGTACACAAGATGAAGCATTTGAGTGCATGACATTAAGCCAGACGGGTAAGTTTGGCCCTGTGCCTTTGGTTTTAATCGATCATCCTGGTGGCGACTACTGGCTGTCTTGGAGTGAGTATATCAATCAACAGTTAGTGCAAAAAGGTCTTGTTAGTCCCGAAGATCCCAGTCTTTACACGGTGACAGACAATTTAGATGTTGCTTGTGATGCCATTACTGGTTTTTACAAGGTATACCACTCAAGTCGTTATGTTGGTGAGCAATTGGTTATCCGCCTGACAAAAGATTTATCAGATTCTGAGGTAGAGCAACTAAATACCGATTTTAGCGACATTCTCGTTAAAGGACGGATTGAGAAAAGTCAGGCATTACCCCAAGAAGCCCAAGACGAGAGCGTTGGGCTACCTCGTCTGATTTTATACTTTAATCAACGCGATTTGGGACGCTTGTATCAGATGATTGCAGCAATTAACCAAACGGGTATTCCTTCATCTGAAGCCGCAGCACATCCAGAAAGGAAGTAATTGACGTACTTTCCCACAATTGAACAAAAATGTTGAGCGCAGTCCCTACCTATAACGAAGTTTAGGTAGGGTTAGCGAAACCAATATAAAAAGCGCAGCAATAACCTTACTCTAGCTTTTTTTAGTTCTGCACATATTCAATAGACCTCTTGCATAAATATTTTTTTGTTTCGCGCAATCGCATCTACTATTTAGCCTTGCTATAGCAAGTTTATAAATATTCAAAAAATACCTCTGGTACTAATCTTAGTTCTCCAGATTTGAAGCGATCAATCTCTATCCACAGTGCCCTATGTTTATGATTCTCTGATTCCGAAAAAATTAAGCTTTCTAGTTGATAAAACTTTGGTTCAGCAAAATCACATTGATAAAGCTGAATAATTTCATGTCCTTGTCTACCGTTAAAAGTGAACAGGTTCTCTATACAACCTAGATAACGAATATTGATTAATTCTGCTTGAATTTCTTCTTGAAATTCTCTCTCTAAAGCTACGCGGCTGGTTTCGCCAAACTCCACACCACCACCCAAAGCGCGATAAAATACATCTTGCTTGACTGGGTCGTAGCCTTCAGAAACAAATATGCGATCGCCTTTGGCATTAGCTAAACCATTGCGATCGCGAATTAATCCCAAGGCTATCACCCTAATTTCACCCGATTTATTCATTTTTGTAATTAATTATCGTCGTAAATTGAATGTAGGCGACTGTCGCTATCTTCGACGGGCCAATTTTCATTTTCGCCACCAATGTACAATTGTTCAATGGTGACATACTCTTGCGAAAGTTGCGTCAGAGCATTAATTAAAATATCTAAAGCGATCGCATCACTAGTACCCAAATCAAACCAACAACGCGCCCACCCATCCTCATATTCAAACTCACCCATGTTGTGCATCAATGCCAACAAGCTTTTATCATATCCTTGTACATCATAATTCATGTAGCTAATCTCAAATCCTGTCTCCTGTACTTGGATATTTTCTGCATTAAATGCACCCAATTTACCCAAATAAAACCAAGAATTAAAAACCTCTTCTATATACTGCTTTTCACGTTCAGAAGGAATCGTGCTGAACTTCAGCCAAATCCACACATCAAAAGGATTAAACTCACGAAACTGAATGTACATTTTCTTACAATTAAAATTAACTTTGTTTAAATTTTAGGAGAATTGGGAAGAGGACGCGGGGACACAAAGACAATATCTCCCCGATCTTCCTCATCCCTGACTCGCTCATATACAGCACATTTCATCTGAATGAAGTACACAAGGGCGGGCAGGATGCCCACCCCACAAGATTTATCATATTAACCCTGTTTTGTCAGTTTGGGAGAAGCCTATCGCTGAAAGCCTTTTGGAGCTTTAGTTTTAAGCTTTTGATTATAAATTTTAGTTACTGTTAGAAAATAAAGGCTCAAAGCTAGATTGGATGAAAGTTTCAGAATCTTGCTTTGATTATTACTTTCCGAGAGTGACATAAAAGGGTTAAGATGTGTACTTCATTTACTTGCAAAGTGCTGTAATTGGTTATTCCAATCCTTGCCCTTCTAGGGCGAGGTTGGTGAACTCCTAAGATCAGCTAATCGATTCACAGCACTGCTGCGTTCGCCTTGAATTTGTTTTACCAGATGACTTGGTAGTTGGGATTTTTTAGTTAATGCTTTGTCAAAATTTGCGATCGCTTCTTGAATTAGTTGTTGATCGTTTTGTTTTCTCCCTTGCTCTTTAAGGATTTGAGCTTTGAGATAATAAATTTCTGGATTATCGACTGTGGTTTTTATAGCACGGTTGGCGTACTCTAGTGCCTGCGAATATTTTTTTAAATCGCGGTAGGCAAGAGCAATACCCCGATCTACAAGATATTGAGGAGCAGCATTTCTTTCTAATCGCTCAATTGCTTGATCTGGACTAGCAAAAGGCAAATTAACCGCCAACATCAAATCCATATAACCTTTGAGTAAATTCAGTTCTGGATCGTTGGCGGAAATTGCTTCCGCTTTATCTAAATGTTCATAAACTTGCCGTAGCTTACTTAGAGCTTTCGGCGCTCCGTTGACTGTACCTTCACGGGTGAGGATGACCGCTCCCTCTAAAAAATGGCCAACAGCTGTGTATAAATGACCACGCAATGGATCGCTAGAAATCAGGTTTTTTCCAGTTTCTAAAGTTTTTTGACTGTAGGTATTTAATGCAGACCAATCTTTATTGCTATATGCTAAAGATGCTTTGATGGCATGAGCTAAAGGTTCATTTGGTTCGTCAGATAGTGCTTTTTGCAGGTAACTTTCTGCTGCTGGATAGTTACCCATCTCAAAAATGGCTTTAAAAGCAGCTTCTGTTTGATCGCCTATTTTGTGAGGTTCACTAGTACGAAAAGGATCTCCAGCAACGGAGGGATATACGCACAGATTGAGAGCGATCGCAACTCCCAAAGCTACCTTCGCCAAACTAGTAAGTTTGGTAGACAATATTAATGGAGGAGGGAAAAATCGTTGAATCATGGACACCCTCAGAATTATTGCGGTTGAAATCGTCGTAACTTCAAAGCTAATACATTTATGTATAGGGTTCTTCCCCCTGCTCCCTGCCCCCACTCACTGAGCGTACCCTTTGGGAAGCTAGCTACGCGTAGCGTCTTTGACAAGAGAAGTCGAAGTGCTGCCCCTTTACCTGTTTGTGACTTCAGTAGTTTTTCTTGGTTCCCAGGCTTGTTGTAGCCATTGTTCAACAAGAAGTCTGCCACAATGGAGAAAAGTCTGATTTGGCAAGCAGGAAAATATTGTTAACTGCTAAATTTAAGGTTCTAACCCAGATAATACGCTCTAAATCTTGCGGAACATTCCAGTTGCCCCCAGTGTAGTTAATCAGTAATTCGCTGACTTTTTGGTAATCTTAACAAATGCTCTATCTCAGAAATTTAATTTATCATCCTACAGCTTGCCCAACAGCGATTCTCAAATCCCTCAACTTAGAATTAGCACCTCAACAGCTAGGTCTAATTATTGGCCCAAGTGGTTCTGGCAAAAGTACCTTACTAGAAATTTTGTCTGGACTAGCTGAACCCACTTCCGGTTCAGTCTGCTGGCGAGAACAAGAACTGATTGCCGAACAGTTACAACAACTGGCCGGGTTAGTATTTCAGTTTCCAGAGCGGCATTTTTGTGGAAGCACTATTTTAGAAGAATTGCGTTTAGGGCATCCTGAATTAGGCTCAGAAAGAGTCAAGCAGGCACTAACAGAAGTAGGATTAGAGCATTTATCCACATTTGCAGCACCTTATGCTTTAAGTGGTGGTCAACAGCGACGTTTGGCATTGGCAGTGCAATTAATTCGCCAGCCCAATTTATTATTGTTGGATGAACCCACAGCCGGGTTAGATTGGTCAATGCGTCGGCAGTTGGTAACTTTATTAGCAAAACTAAAACAAGATTGGACACTGTTAGTGGTAACACACGATGCTGGAGATTTGTTAGCGATCGCAGATCGTTGTTGGACTCTCAATCACGGTGAACTAGAATCAGTTGACCCAGAGACTTTAGGTGGCAAAGTCAAAGAAACTCAACCTGTGGTGTAATTCGTAATTCGTAATTTGTAATTCGTAATTCGTAATTCATATACCCAGTAATTAAAAATTCTTGAGTGTTGACTTTTTACTCTTGACAAATGACTAATGACAAACTTCACTTAGTGCCTGAGATGAGCGAGATATGGCAGCAGACTCTTAATTGGCAACCCACTGCTCAACAACAGGTGCAATTTCAGCAGCTTTATGAATTAATCTTAGAAGGCAATCGTCAACTAAATTTAACTCGGATCACCGATCCCCAAGAATTTTGGGAAAAACATCTCTGGGACTCTCTACGAGGAATTGCGCCCCTTTTATCATCCCCCTCATCCACTTACCCCCCGGTTGGCGAGCGGAGTCGAACCACATCCCCCTCTCTCATCGACATTGGCACAGGTGCAGGTTTTCCAGGTATTCCAACGGCAATTGCTTTACCTCATTGGACAGTTAGTTTGCTGGATTCTACTCGGAAAAAAATGACTTTTCTCGAAAAAATGTTATCTGCTCTTGCTCTTACCAATACCAAAACTCTCACTGGTAGAGTTGAAGAAATCGGTCAACAAAACCAGCATCGACAAAACTATGATGTTGCTTTAGTTCGTGCTGTTGCCACAGCCTCTGTGTGTGCAGAATATACTTTACCACTGCTCAAGCCCAATGGGTTAGCCATCATCTACCGTGGTAATTGGACAGAGGAAGAAACAACAACTTTGCAAAATGCTGTTAAACAGTTAGGTGGTGTGATTGAAGCGATCGCACAATTTACCACTCCTGTAAGTACAAGTATCCGTCACTATCTTTACTTGCGTAAAGTCGCAACCACACCAGTTAAATTTCCACGTGCTACTGGTGTACCTGTGCAAAAGCCGTTGTCTTGAGAATGGGGAATGGGGAATGGGGAATGGGGAATGGGGACTGGGGACTGAATTATCTTTCTCCCTCATCTCCCCTACTCCCCACTCCCTATTTCAATTAACAAAACTTAACAAAACTTAACTCAAGGTTGTTGGCGTATCCTTTGCCAGACTGTAAAGGCTAACAAGATAATAATGCTACTGGCAGTAGTAAGTATTACTGCCAAGCTCATGCCTTGTATTCTCATGGCTAGTAAGTTGCAAATCAAGGTGATTGACCACAAGGTGAATGCAGCATGACGCTGGGAAAATCCCCAAGCTAGTAGGCGGTGGTGCAGATGGTCTTTTCCAGGAGTGCTAAGAGGGTTATTGCCTGCTAAGAGTCGCCTGACAAACACTTGAGTAGTGTCTAATACTGGCAGTAGCAAAAATAAAACAGTGGGTACGAGGGCATAGACTGTGTTTTGTTGTAGCCTGCCTAAAATACTAGTTGCTGCTAATACATAACCAAAAAAGTAAGCTCCAGCATCACCCATGATAATGCGCGAAGGGTGGAAGTTGTGACGCAAAAAGCCCAGTGCTGCCCCTCCCAAGGCTGCTAAAACCAAGGTGGCGGCGGCACGATTATCAAATTGAGCTGAAACCCCTAACAAACTCATGGCGGTAATAAAGCTGATCCCTCCCGCCAAACCATCCATACCGTCCATCAAGTTGATGGCGTTGGTAATTCCTACCACCCACAGTACAGTCAGCGACATTGACAGTAATGAGTCGATGGGAGTACCAAAAGCGACTTTGATGCTAATACCATTGGCAACCAGCAACAGAGCTGTGATAATTTGTGCCCACAAGCGAACCGAAGGAGGTAAACCGAACTGGTCATCGATAAAGCCGACAAGCACTAAGATGGAACCCCCCAACAAAATAGTCAGCACTTGAGCTAACACGTTTTGGAGTTCAATGGGTCTCAAGAGGCTAGCCAAAACTAGTGCGGCAATTACTCCCGCGTAGATAGCCAGCCCTCCTGCATTGGGTAAAGGTTCTCGGTTAAGTCGCCGGGCGTTAGGTTGGTCAGCCCAACCTACACGCAAAGCAAATTTCCGTACCGTCGGAATCAACCGCCACGTCACAAGCCAAGCCAAAATAAACGTAAATACCACTGCTAACCAGCCGGTGCCGCTAGGTTGAGCAATACCAAGAGATTTAAGGGAGTCTAGATTCATCTCCCAATACAACCATTACTGCCAGTATTTAACATGAGCATCAACTGTATAATAATCAATTTTTTTATTTCTATTTGTAACCTGAATGGTTTAAGAAATTAGCACTCATAGGTCAAGAGTGCTAAATTGTCTAATGGAAGCGCTAGAGAAATAAAACATGGCGAAGATTATTGCATTTGACGAGGAATCGCGGCGGGCACTAGAGAGGGGTGTTAACGCCCTTGCTGATGCCGTAAAAATCACCCTGGGGCCCAGAGGTCGTAACGTTCTTTTAGAAAAAAAATTTGGCGCACCTCAAATTGTCAACGATGGTATCACTGTTGCCAAAGAAATTGAATTAGAAGATCCTCTCGAAAATACAGGTGCGAGACTCATCCAGGAAGTAGCATCAAAAACCAAAGATGTGGCTGGAGATGGAACTACCACTGCCACTGTTTTAGCACAAGCACTAATTCGGGAAGGTTTAAAGAACGTTGCCGCTGGTAGCAACCCAGTTAGCTTGAAGCGCGGGATCGATAAAACTATTGAGGCGCTGGTAAAAGAAATTGCTAAGGTGGCTAAGCCAGTTGAAGGAAGTGCGATCGCCCAGGTTGCTACTGTCTCAGCTGGTAACGATGAAGAAGTCGGCAGTATGCTAGCCGAAGCGATGGAGAAAGTTACCAAAGACGGCGTCATTACCGTTGAAGAATCCAAATCCTTGACAACGGAGTTGGAAGTCGTTGAAGGGATGCAAATCGATAGGGGCTATATTTCCCCCTACTTCATCACCAACAACGAACGGCAGACGGTGGAATTTGAAAACGCCCGCATCCTGATTACTGACAAAAAAATCAGCAGCATCCAGGATTTGGTGCCAGTGTTGGAAAAAGTTGCCCGTTTAGGTCAACCTTTGCTGATTATTGCCGAAGATGTCGAAGGAGACGCTTTAGCAACTTTGGTAGTCAACAAAGCGCGTGGTGTGCTAACGGTAGCGGCAATCAAAGCACCGGGATTTGGCGATCGCCGTAAAGCTTTGTTACAAGATATTGCCATTCTTACCGATGGTCAAATGATTTCTGAAGAAATCGGCTTAAGCCTAGACACTGCTTCGCTAGAAGCTTTGGGAACTGCTCGCAAAATCACCATTGACAAAGAAAACACCACGATTGTTGCTGGCACTGATGTCAAACCAGAAGTGCAAAAGCGGATTGCTCAAATTCGTAAACAGTTAGAAGAAACCGACTCTGATTACGACAAAGAAAAACTCCAAGAACGCATTGCTAAGCTGGCTGGCGGCGTGGCAGTGATTAAAGTGGGTGCAGCGACAGAAACCGAACTCAAAGACCGGAAACTGCGAATTGAAGACGCACTCAACGCTACTAAAGCGGCTGTTGAGGAAGGTATTGTTCCTGGCGGTGGCACAACCCTAATCCACCTAGCTAAAAATGCTGAGGCGATCGCCAACAGCCTCGAAGCTGAAGAAAGGACTGGGGCTGAGATTGTGGCACGAGCGCTAGAAGCTCCTCTGCGTCAAATAGCAGACAACGCCGGTGCTGAAGGTTCTGTGATCGTCGTCAAAGTTCGAGAAACCGACTTCAATATTGGCTACAACGCCGCTACTGGGGAATTTGAAGACTTGATTATTGCTGGCATTATCGACCCTGCTAAAGTTGTCCGTTCAGCTTTGCAAAACGCAGGCTCAATCGCTGGCATGGTTTTAACCACCGAAGCCTTGGTTGTAGAAAAACCTGAGAAAAAACCCGCAGGTGGTGCCCCTGACATGGGCGGCATGGGCGGCATGGGCGGCATGGGTGGCATGGGCGGCATGGGCATGATGTAATCCCTACTTCCCATACATAGAACCTCTGTAAGCAGTTTGCCTTATCCAGGCAAACTGTTTTTTTATATCTGAGCTGATTTAAAGAAGATGTAGTGTTAAGCTAATGTGCGTCAAAAACTAGGGGTATAGGAGGTTGTTTGAAAAGTCTAAATTAATACTAACCCCGGCGATTAGAAATCGAGACTATACAGACAAAACCCACCTCCGTGGGTTTCAAGAACTCGATTTTCCGTGTTTTCCAAAGGAGGTGGACTTCGCTTGTGTAGTAGCGAATTATATTCGCCCAAAACTGAGTAATGGTGCTTTGATTAATAGCATCAAAAATTGTGAGTTGCGATGGAACTAACCATTGACTCATGAATATTATTTTCTCGATAAAAATTTATGATTAGAAAACTCCGCCGTCTTCCTGAAGTAGTATCTAGATTTTATACAAAGGAATTTTATCACCAACCTGGAACTCTGCCGGGAACTCTCATAGTTGACGCGGACGCGCCACCACCAATCATTTTCTTGATTGATTACAACCAAACTAATGTTGTTCGCAAACAAATAGCAACTCCAGAAGAGTGTGTTAATTATTTGGATACTGAATCTGTTTCTTGGGTAGACGTACAAGGTTTAGGTAGTCAGGATATATTACAGCGATTGGGTCAAGTTTTTGAGTTACATCCTCTGGTTTTAGAAGATGTAGTTAATGTACCAGAGCGTCCCAAAATAGAGGATTATGAAGACCAATTACTCATAATTGCCCATATGGTAGTACCAAAAGAAAGAATATGTGGTTTTTATAGTGAGCAGGTGAGTTTAATATTAGCGAAACATTATTTGCTCACAGTGCAGGAAGAACCTGAGCATGATTGCTTTGAGGGGGTGCGGGTGCGGATTGAAAGAAATAAAGGTATCATTCGCAAACAAGGAACTGATTATTTAGCTTATGCTTTGTTAGATGCAATCATTGATGGCTTTTTCCCTGTTTTAGAAATGTACGGAGAGCGAATTGAAGAGTTAGAAGAAGAAGTGATAGTCAAACCTACCCCGCAAACACTACAAAAAATTTATCGAATTAGGCGAGAATTACTACAATTACGTCGTGCTGTTTGGCCACAACGCGATGCTATTAATGCCTTAATTCGAGATGGTAGTGAACTGATTAGTGAGGAAGTGCGAATCTATTTAAGAGATTGTTATGACCACACAGTACAAGTAATGGACATGGTAGAAACTTACCGAGAACTGGCATCTGGGTTAATGGATGTGTATTTGTCAGCAGTCAGTAACAGAATGAATGAAATCATGAAGGTGCTAACAGTGATTTCGTCCGTTTTTATTCCTCTAACTTTTGTGGTTGGTGTATATGGAATGAATTTTAATACTGAAAAATCACCATATAATATGCCGGAATTAAATTGGTATTGGGGCTACCCGATTTGCTTAGCAGCGATGGCTGCGATCGCCTTGGGATTACTATTCTTTTTTTGGCGGCGGGGCTGGCTAGCCAATTCTTCTAATAATTAAGCATGATTGAAGATATAAAACTGAGAATGAGGAGTGAATATTTCTAAATATGAGAGCTAGTGGTGATCAGAATTTAGTGGTTTTAACGATTTATATTATTGGTGTCTCTTACGCCTTCAATCGGATGGTTGAATCTATAGACGACCAAATCAAGTTTGAGTTTAAAAAGGCAGTCGTTGAGGAACAATTAAATCAACAAAATCTGCAAGATAAAATTGGCATTTCCTTTAAACTCAAACCTTCATATTCATACGATGATCTCAAAGATTTGGCGTTGAGTGTTGAAAATAAATCCGATAATATAGCCATATACGTTGACTGGGATAATAGCTCATTGGTAGTTGAACACAGCAAGCAATCACGCCGAGTAATTCGCAAATCACCAGACTTAACTCGTGATTTGGCTGTTCCCCAAAGTCCTAGTCTCATTGCTCCTAAAAAAACGCTTACAGAAACAGTAACAGCAGAAGATGTTTTCGAGCGCGATAAAGAAAGTGGCACTTATTCAGCGAAAAAACCCTTGGTGAATATTACCGGGTTAAAATCTGGCGGCCCTCCTCAAAAGAAGTTATACGGGGACTTTATCAACAGAAGAAAGGAGTTAGAATTTTCGCTACAACTGGTATTAAGGATATCGGAAGTGCGTATAGGTTTAGCTCCAGGTACGGATTTTCCCCCCATATGCATTATCAATTGTCCTTTCACAGTTAGAAAACTCCCCTGGACATACGCCCTACCTTGGAACAAAAAGAAATAATCTCTACCAGTCGCACTACATGAACATCATCCAAGATTACACTGGATCTAGAGAGTAGGCGCAGGTGGTTGCAGATCAGTCGTAGTGGCTGGTTTGAGGAAAGTCCGGACTCCCGAAAGACCAGACTTGCTGGATAACGTCCAGTGCGAGCGATCGCGAGGATAGTGCCACAGAAAGATACCGCCGGGAATAGGGATTAGGGACTAGGGACTAGGGACTGGGAAAGAATTTTCCCAATCCCCAGTACCCAATCCCCAGTACCCAATCCCCGGTAAGGGTGCAAAGGTGCGGTAAGAGCGCACCAGCAGTATCGAGAGGTGCTGGCTCGGTAAACCCCGGTTGGGAGCAAGGCCAGAGGGACTATGGTTGGTCTTTTACCAGTTCCGCTCACAAAGAGCCGCTAGAGGCGTTTGGTAACAAGCGTCCCAGATAGATAACCGCCCTCTTCTAGTGACGTTAAAATTAACGTTGCTACGCAAGAGAACAGAACCCGGCTTATGTCCTACTCTCTATTTAATAACGAGGTATGAAGGCTTACAACTTTCTACCTCATTATTTTTTGTATGGATTTTATACGATATATTTCTGTTCCAACTGTTAGCTATCTAGTTGGTCAAGCTTGTCTAGTCCATCCTGAATACATTGCCTGACAAATTCAGGATAATTGTCTATTGCCTTTAGTTTATCCATCATTGACTGAGGAAGTCTGACAGTTAGCTTTGCTGTTAGTGGTTCCGGTCTATTAGTGGTTAACTTGTATGGTTCTAAGCTTTCTGGGTTGCCCTTGGGGTTAGGAGACATTATTGCAAAATGCAAATATAGATTGAAACCTAAGACGACATAGGTATAAATAGTATTTTATGGGTAGCTGTTCACCGTGGAAAGTTTCGGCTACCCATATCCAACTTGATGAAGGACAACTATATGTTTACACGTTCTGAACTCGAAATCAAAACAGTAATCGAGTTACGCGACTTATGCCGTCGATACGGCATCCGTCCTACAGGGAACCCAGGTTACAAAGTTAGTTATATCACTTCTCTAATGGCGTTCCCTGTTTTAGCGATTCAGCAAATAGAAGAGGGTAAAGGATTGAAATCACCTACATTCCCTACTATTCAGGTCATCGCTTCAGCGATTGATGAGATGGGTTCTCTCACTGATGAACAAGCAGCACTCGTAAGGATAACCCTTGAAGGCAGGAGAATGAATTATCCTGATAGGTACGAGCAAGAGAGATTGTTGAACTTGCACGCAGCTAAGATGAAGCTTGAACAAGTGGTGAGCTTGCTAGAAATGTAAAGCTCACCTTAATTTTCTGCTAACTCCCTTCGTTCACTTGAAGGGAGTTTTTTGATGTCTGTTTAGCGATCGCCAAGCTCTAATATACTCTTGAAAACATGAGGAGGAAAATCAAAAATAACTTATGGGGAAAACTAGAACAGTTATCACCAGAACGCTGAAAAGAGATTGAAGAAGAATCCAACTACCTGATTGCTGAGGAAATGACGCGACAGCAACTGAGGCTAGCACTTAAACTAACTCAACTTTTTTGTGTGAAAACAAAAAATTATTATGTGTAACTTCAGAAACAAAAGTTAACTGTTTTTGTACACAATTTTTACGGAAATAGTGTTTTAAGTGCGTATCCCTTGTAAATTAAGGATATTGAGCGCTAATTTATTTTTGCTATTAGTTATTTATTAATGACTAATGACAAATGACAAATGATTAAATAACTAATGTCTCTTGCTTATCCCCGTCGTCAGCGACAACTTGAAAGTTTAGTACAAAAATTAGGTCTGCTACCAGATGTACCGATAAAATGGCAACTACTGGACTTAGCGCTGACTCATCCCACTGTCTCGGAGTCGGCAAATTATGAGCAGTTGGAGTTTGTTGGTGATGCAGTGGTGCGGTTAGTAGCGGCTATTGTGTTGTGGGAAAATTATCCCGATTGTCCAGTGGGGGATTTTGCAGCGATTCGTTCGGTGTTGGTAAGCGATCGCATTCTCGCTCAACTGGCCAGAGAATATGGTTTAGAGTTATATTTGCTAGTCGCTGGCAGTGCTACCGCCGATAAAGTCGGTCAAGAGTCACGGTTAGCAGATGCTTTTGAGGCAGTTTTGGGGGCGCTTTACTTAAGTACTCAAAATCTGGAATTGATTCGCCCTTGGCTAGACCCACACTTTCAGCAACTAGCGGCAGAAATTCGCCTCGATCCAGCTAGACTTAACTATAAAGCAGCTCTACAAGAATGGACTCAGGCACAATTTAAGGTTTTACCAGAGTATCGGGTTGTGGAAGTTGGTCAACCTCACCGCGCTCAAGAGCGTTTTGTGGCTGAGGTGTGGCTGCACAACAAAAAGCTTGGTCAAGGCAAGGGACGCTCAATTAAAGCTGCTGAACAAGCAGCTGCTAAAGTAGCTTTTTTAGCAATTAATAATCCGGAATAACTCTGTTAAAAGGGAACAGGGAACGGGGAACAGGTACTTGGGTAAAGATGACGCTTGTACCCTGCGGGAAGCTTCTACAATCGCTGCAAAAGAAGCAACGCAGTGTCTCATATTAGCTGGCGGTGAAACCAAGCGGTTAGTTGAACACATTCGGCTACATGTGAGTGAGGCTTGAATGTCCTTGTTTCAATTCCACATTATTAAGCATGGGAACATAGCAGCCTCAATCTTCCGCTGCCTTCTGGATTATCGCTCATGTTAGGCTAGTATCGATCTCCCGAATGAATATACTTGAGTTTCATGACCGTTGCTCAGTCAGCACAACCCTCCAGCAGCGATATTATGGTGACATTGAAGCGGCTCCTTGCTCTTTTAGAAGAGGATGAGACGGATGAGTACGGGATTTTACAACCGAGCCAATACGCCTTTAAATTGGCGATACGATTGATCATAGATGCCTATGAAGCAATGGGCGATCGCTTTCCCTTGGCATCGACTTCGACGGATGAGCAAGGTAGTATTCGACTAACATGGAGCAAACCGTTACCTGAACGTGAAGTCCGGTTGGTTTGCCCAGCGACAGCCGAACAACAAGCCTATCTGTACCATGAATTGGGAGATAATTACGCCATCGAACGGGATGTGACAGCATCCATCTTGGTGCAGTGGTTGGAGTGGCTGAATTAAGCATGAGTCAGTTTGAGCCATTGCCTTTTGATGCAGTTGTTTATCGAGCGCTGCTGCGTAAACAGTGGATTGATGAGAACACTAATTGTGTGAAGGCAGATGCTTATTTCCTACGGGCTAGTGAACCTGGGCTTTCGGTAAATCTGGCAAGTATGTGTTCTCTAGAACAGTGTGCTGGGTTGTTTCGCAAGTGTTATGGAGTTGCCAGTCTTGAGGTTGGGCGTATTCGGGAAATTGGTTTGGATGTGGAGCAGGATTCGGTGAACCATGCCAATATTGTTGGTTTACCCTATAGGGAAGATAACCTAGCCCTTGCGGAACGCTTGGCGGGTTTGTTGGCGAAGCGTTCGCACATTGTATGGCAACCAGGGTGAAAAGTAAGCAATAGAGCCAGCTGGGAATAAAGAAAGCTTAGGAGCTACAGTACTTTTAAAGCGTGATATCAGACCGCGTTTTTCGCTGTTTCTCGTGCTACGTCAGAGCGAAAAAATAAATAATCGTGCTAGTGACCCATATTCAGGGCTAATTCTTCCTCTGTTCCCTGTTCCCTGTTCCATTTTTGAATCTTGACGATTGACGATTTACCGCTGACTATTGACTATTAATTTATTAATTATGGTCTAATGATTAACATTGCGGTCATCGGTGTTGGGCGTTGGGGAGTGCATTTATTAAGGAATTTTTTAGCACATCCCCAAGTAGTTGTGGTTGCTGTAGTAGACCCTAATCCAGAGAGATTACTAGCGGTAAAACAGCAATTTAACTTAGATAATAATGTATTATTAACCACTAAATGGTTAGATATCAAGCAAATTTCCGAGTTAACAGCGGTAGCGATCGCTACTCCTGCTGTTACCCACTATGCTTTAATTAAAGATGCTCTCCAGCAGGGGTACCATGTTTTGGCAGAAAAACCCTTGACTCTCGACCCCAAGGAATGTTGGGAACTTTGCCAACTGGCACAGCAACGGCGTTTGATACTGATGGTTGATCACACCTACTTATTTCACCCAGCAGTTGAGCGTGGGAAAGCTGTAGTTGAGGCGGGTAAATTGGGTGATTTACGCTATGGCTATGCCACCCGCACCCATTTAGGCCCTGTCCGGCAAGATGTTGATGCACTTTGGGATTTAGCTATTCACGATATTGCGATTTTTAATACTTGGCTGGGTCAGCTACCTGTGAAAGTGCAAGCAACGGGTAAGGTATGGTTACAGGAAGGAGTTGAAGAAGACGCACAGAAGAAAAGACGCGGGAACACAGAGAGTAATTTCCCCGCGTCCCCGTGTCCCCGCGTCTCCGTGTCCTCATCTCCCAAGGGACTAGCTGATTTGGTATGGGTGACACTTACTTACCCAGATGGTTTTCAAGCGTTTATTCACTTATGCTGGTTGAATCCTGATAAACAGCGGCGGTTGGGGGTTGTGGGTAGCCTTGGTAGTTTGATTTTTGATGAAATGTCAGCTTCATCACCTCTAACACTAGTTAATGGGGAGTTTGAACGGCAGGGAAATCAATTTATGCCGATAAATCAAAGCCAAGCCGTGTTAGATTTGGAGGCAGGCGAACCATTAAAGCGAGTTTGCGATCGCTTTGTAGCTTCCGTCCTCAACAATACTCCTCCAGAAATTTCATCCGGCTGGGTAGGCACGCAGTTAGTAGAAATTTTGGCTGCTTTAACAGCATCTCTTGAACAGGGTGGTGAACCAATTTTTATTAGCAATCCTTAGATGCTAATAGGGAACAGAAGATTTTCTGTTCCCTGTTCCCTATAAAAAACTACCATCCCCAAGTTCCAGCACCACCTTTGAACGGCCCAACAATATCACTGGTAATCCAACCACCGTAAAAATTACCTGGTTGTGGTTGTACTTTTTCACCGTCTACATAGCATTCATCCATTAAATGAGCATAAAATGCTACGTGGTCTTTGATAGATGCAAAGACTGGTGTAGGATTTGGGTACAACCAGCAAGCGTTTTGGACTTCTCGGTCAGCAACACGAATTGTATAATATTTTGCCCCACCTTTCCATTCACAAAAGCTCGATTGGGGTGTTAGTAGCAGATATTCCATTTTGATATCCGCAGGAGGGATGTAATAAGAGGGTGGGTGACTGGTTTCTAACACACGCTTGGCGCTGTGAGTATCTACAATTGTTACCCCATTAAAGATGATTTGAATGTGTTTGCTTGTGTCCTCCAAACGTGGGGGACGGGGGTAATCCCAAACTGATTCTTGTCCAGGAGCGGGTTCGATGCGTTGGGGTCTTACCATTTAATTTTTTGGATCTTTATATTTTATTCTTAATTTGATTTTAATAGTCGTTGAGCTTGTTGCATAAATATTTTTTATTCACGCAGAGACGCAGCGAAAAGTTCTGTTCGCGTAGCGTCTCCGTCAGGAGAAGGAGGGTTTCCTCCGTAGGAAACTTTTCAAGACAGAGGCGCGGAGAGTAAGAAGAGATTTACCGCTTGACCAAAGCAGAAAAAGATGCAAGCACCTATTATTTTCAATATAGCCTCTCGTGTGAAAAATCACCCAATGAGTGTATGAAAATATCTCTTTCCCTACTCCCCACTCCCTACTTGACTAACGCACTTGTTTTAAGCTTTCGACTTGGTTGGTGAATAATTCGGTAAATAAGCTCATGACTGTCCGTTCTTCGCGCACTTTAATGTTAGCGCTGATGGACATCCCTGATTGTAAGGTGACGTTTTTACCTTTGATTTCTAGATATTGTCTATCTAAACGAATCTTGGCTGGGAATCGGTAGTATTGGTTGTTTTGATCAGGTGGTAATGCGTCTGAACCGATGCCGATTACTTCTCCTTTAATATCGCCAAATTCGCTAAAAGGAAAAGAGTCGATTCTCACATCGACTTTCATCCCTTTCCGCACAAAACCTATATCTTTGTTGGTGATGAAAACTTCTGCTATGTATTTATCTTCTGGTACTATTTCCAATAGTTTTGTAGTGGTATTTGCCACAAAACCAACGTTTTTAGCTTGCATATTAAAAATTGAACCAGCAACAGGAGCGCGTAGTTCTTGATATTTAACGTTTAACTGCGTTTGAGATATTTTGCTGTTGACATCTGCTAAACGCTGCTCGTTGTCTAATACAACTTTCATAAATTGAGTATCAATTTCGGCAATGCGTTTTTTGTTATCAGCTATCTTATCCAAGACATTTTTATCGGTGATAGCTAAAGTATTGTTAAATTCTTGTTTTCCTCTCTCAATATCAAAACCGAGGCGTTTTTGTTCTTCAACTAATTGAGCTACTTCTGCTGCCAAGTTTTGTACTTCTTGTTGCTGATTAAGGTACTGAAGCTGGGAAATACCACCTTCTTCGGCTAAGATTTTGAGCTTGCCTAAAATTTGCTGCTGGATGGCTAAACTAGATTTGGTATCGTTGAGTTTGACTTGCGTTTGTGTCAGCTGCTTTTTGATTTTTTCTACTTCAAATCTTGCTGCGGCTGAGCGGGAAGCTAATTCTTCTCTAGCAGCTCTTAGAAGTTGTTGTTCATCGATTCCCATCCCTGTACTTGGATCGGAATTTCTAAGTTGAGTCCGCAATAATTCGTTTTCTCCAACTAATGCTGCTCGACTTTTGAGGAGAAAAGCTGCTTCTTGGGGTAACTTACTCTGCAAAAATTCTAACTCAGAGGCTGTAGCAGTACTTGCTCCCATCAATTGACGATAAATCTTGTTTTCTGCGTTTAATGCGGTGCGAATCTTATTTAAAGAATTTAATTCAGCAACGGTGGCGATGGAATCAAAAGTTAGTAATAAATCTCCTGGCTTGACTTGTTGCCCATCTTTAACATAGAGTTCTTTCACAACTCCGCTGACAGGTGCTTGTACTTCTTTGACTGTTCCTTCAGGTTTTAATTGGCCCATTGCTGGGATTACTTGCTCGATTTTGGCAAAACAAGCCCAAGCAATTCCAAAACAGGCTAATCCCATTAAAGTCACCAAAATTGTGCGTGACCAAATTGGTGATTGACGCAGAATTACTGATTGTTCAAAGTCATACTCATGGGAGTTAATTGCAGACTGTTTGGTAATTTTTCCTTGAGCTACAGCTGTTTGTGAATCTCGTTTTGCTCCGTTGCCGTTTTGATGTTTGCCGTTACGATGATTGTCTTTGATGTGATTGCCATTAAGTTGAGTCATAGTGATTTGGGGTTTGAGGTTGTGGATTTTATATCAATTCGTAATTCTTTTAACGAATTTGTATGAGACTGAGACTGCATGATTATTAATTGCGTTATTTGTCAATGGTCAATAGTTTTAAACAAATGACCAATGACAAATGACTAAATTATAAATTCACCTCTTGCTGCTGATACAGGTAATAATAATGACCTTTAGCAGTCATCAATTCTTGATGGCTTCCTTGCTCTATAACCCTGCCACTATCCATCACGACAATGACATCTGCATTACTGACGGTATTTAAACGATGGGTGATGAAAAATACTGTATCACCTTGGAATGCTTTAGCTAAGTTAAGACAGACTTGTCGCTCTGTGGGATAGTCTAAGGCGCTGGTTGCTTCGTCTAATACTAATAGTTTTGGTCGTTGTAGGACAGAACGAGCGATCGCAATTCTTTGTCTTTGTCCACCGGAAAGTCCAGCACCTCTCTCGCCCACACGAGTATTATACCCGTTGGGTAAGTTCATAATAAATTCGTGGGCACAGGCGACTTTCGCGGCTTCGATAATTTCTTCGGTTGTGACATCAGGATTTGTCAGAGCAATGTTTTCCTGAACTGTACCGTCGAATAACAAGGTTTCTTGGGGAACTACACCAACTTGTCTGCGTAGGGAATAAAGCTCTACTTTGGAGATGTCGTAACCATCAATTAAAATTCTGCCAGACTCTGTTTCGTAAAGTCTCAGCAGCAATTTCATCATGGTACTTTTACCAGATCCACTTTGTCCGACGATGCCGACAAATTTTCCTGGTTCAAAAGCGAGATTGACGTTGGAAAGTTGTAGGGGGCCACTATTGGCAAATCGGAAGGAAACGTTTTCATATTTTACCGCTCCCTTAATAACCGGTAAGGGAATGTTATCACGGTCTGTTTCGGCTTCTTGGGGTGTATCGACAATGTCGCTTAACCGCTCTAGAGACAAGGCTGTTTCTTGGAAGTTCTGCCAGATTTGAGTCAAGCGTAAGATTGGACTAGTTACGTAACCCGATATAATCCGAAAGGCGATTAATTCCCCCAAGGTTAATTGATTTTGCAGGACTAAATAAGCTCCTGCCCACAAAACGAGTAAGCTGCTGAGTTTGTTGAGAAAGTTGCTGGTAGAATTGGCGAGGGTGGAAGTGACAACGGTTTTAAAACCTGCAGCGACAAACCGACCATAACGCTCTTGCCAGGAAAAACGCGATCGCAATTCGATGTTTTGCGCTTTGACTGTTTGAATTCCCGACATCACTTCAACTAAATAAGATTGAGTTTCGGAGTTACGTTCGGCTTTGGCGCGTAATTGTCTGCTCACGGTGGGAGCGGCAATTAAGGTAATAATCACGAATACGGGAATCGTGCATAAACCTACTAATGTGAGTTGCCAACTATAAATCAGCATCACCACGATATAAACTACCGAAAATACTGCATCTAACACTACTGTTAATGCTGTACCTGTGAGAAATTGGCGGATGTTTTCTAATTCGTTAACTCTGGTTGCTAGTTCACCCACAGGTCGGCGTTCAAAGTAGCGCAGTGGTAGCCTGAGTAAGTGGTCAATAATTTGTGACCCCAAACTCATATCGATGCGGTTGGTTGTATCGACAAATAAGTAGGTGCGTAATGTAGTCAATACTGCTTCAAATAGCCCCACAACTAATAGTAAAACTCCCAAAATATGCAGAGTGCTGATGCTATTTTGAGCAATTACTTTGTCGATAATTAACTGCACAACTAGCGGATTGGCTAATGCCGCTAACTGGACGAAAAATGAAGCGATAAATACCTCTATGAGTACGCGACGGTAACGCGACAAATAGGGTAAAAACCACCGCAAGCTGAAGCGTTCTTGAGGTGTTTCTTTGGTGGTGGTAAGCAGTAATACTCGAAATTGTGGTGGTAAGTTAGCTTCGTCAATCTCCAATTGCTTCATCAATTGGGAGGGTTTGCAGCGCACAATCCCGTGGGATGGTACACCCACTACGGCATGATTCGCGTCTATCTCATATAAAACCGCAAAGCTATCAGCATAGCGAATCAGTGCTGGTGTTGTGAGGCGCGTCAAGGAAGCGACGGGTAAATCTATCAGATGTGATTTGAGTCCGATTAACTCTGATAGGTAAGCACAAAGTTGAAACGAGAGATGACCCTGACGTTTGATTTGCTCGTTGAGAATGCGACGCACCACCTCTCGACGAAAGGGGATTTCCAGCTGCTTCGTGACCATTTGAAAACAGGCGAAGGTGGTATTTAATTCTCCCTTGCCACGAAAGAATGGGTATTTTTTGTGTTTTCGCCTGCCTTTGGCTGAGGTATCAGCCTGTGGTATTTCTTCGTCTGGTGCGTAGGGAATATCTAGCTCATCTGTCAGTTGTGGTTGGCTGTCGTTAACTTCCAACTCTACTTGATGAGCATCTAGCAATAATAAATCAGAGGCACACACACCAATCAAACGTGCGGGATTTTTGCCAATCACCTTGATGCCGTCTTCGATATCGTTCGGACTGATGCGGGAACCAGGAGATAAATTTGTGACTGTACCGCCACCACTCACAAACCAGATGTTTTCTCTATCCAATTGATGCAGTGGTGTTTTTCCTGGGGAAAGGTAATGTATTTCGGCCCCTGTTAAAGCTTTTTCTGCTAGTTCTTTGATGTTGATCGTGGCGTTTGCTTGCTGTTCCCATTGTTTACTGAGAACATCGAAAACTTCGATTAAGTAACTATGGTTTTGGCGAACATTCGCCAAAGCTGGGTATGTGGCAAGAAAGCTAAAGTATTCTGTGGCACTTAAGGTTAAACATACGACTTCAGTAGAAGCAATCGCCGTTTCGCAAGCAACATCACGCAACAAACTAATTTCCCCAATAGTTTCTCCTGGTTGCAGCAGTTTCAGGGTAATTGGCATTTGTGTCTGGGGATCATATCCCAACAGACGCACTTGTCCCTCATAAATAATTGTTAATTGTTCGGGGAGCGTTTCTTTGCCAATGATTTTTTGACCAATGCGATAACGCCAAGCTTTGAGTTGCTGTGATAAATTGGCGATCGCTTCATCTGGTAACTGGTCAAACCCCTCTAGGGTGGTGAGAAATTCAAAGAAGGTGTTTTTAGTGTAAGTCATGTCAGAGGTGCTTTGCGCGGTACTGGTTACTAAGTATTGGGAATTGAATACTGAAAATTTTGCTGTACTAAAAGTTTTGTAGTATTTTATTGTGCGTGCATACGTAATTTCCGTAGGGATGCTTGCTCTAATTCCCAGAAATAACCGAAACTAGGGGTAGTGGTTTGTTGCGATACATCTTTCAATTGCAGACCTGCATTGATCAGTACTTGTGATCAGGGTTGCCACCGTGATGAATTGTTTTAAAAAAGATAGGTTAGTCTAGTTGTGCCCAGGTTATTACCTGGTTAATATTACATATTTTTATACAAATTGATTATTTGTGTACAGTATTGCATTTTTCCTCAATCTTCATTAAAGACGATAAATTAAAGTTAAGCTTGTTAAAGCTAACATCAATCCCAGTTAAAGTTTGGTTGTTTAGTTAGAAAATATCATACTTTGTACCGAGATGCATATTTATCAAACTAATGTAACAAAAATAACCTTATTTTAAGAATTGTTGTTCACAGATATTTAAGCATTATCTCTAGGAGAAAAAAGTCAGCTTTTCTTTGAAAAATACTGCTCATGCTTGCAAATCAACGAATAAACTTGACTTTTTTGCTCAGCTATTAAACGGTGAGTAATTAGTGAGAAAAGCATTTATGACACCGTTAAAAAAACAACTACTAAATTTACTTAAGTAAATTAATGATCGCCCTCAGTAGATTTACTAGTATTCATATATTGTAATAATAGTCCTTGCCTTGGTAGCGGATCATTTAAAATACTTCTTGGCAAAGAAAGTAGACAAAATTTTTTGGTGTTTCCGGTTTACTAAATTCTCGAAAATCAATTTTCAAACATTCAAAAAAAGAGTTTTTTGCATAGGTGGTTTACTGCATGAAACGAACCTGGAAGTCTCTGTTATTAGCCTGTAACTGGATACTACTGTCAGCAGGGACATCAATTTTAATTATTCTGACGCAACCGATAGCACCCTTGCCGGCACAAGAATCTCCTGCGTCTACCACTGTTGAAACGACTGAAGCGACTAAAATTCAAAAGTTACGGGATGCACTGCAACATTCGTCAACCCCAGCACCAGAGGGTGCAGTAACTGAACCGAAACAACCTATTTCTGAAGAACTCACGCCTGAGCAAAAATTTATCGCCGCAGACAAGCTTTATCTGGCGGGAAAAATTCCAGAAGCAGAAAAACTATACCGTGAGGTCAAAGAACCCTTTGCCAAAACAACTATATCTTTTGAACGCAAACCAGCAATAGTTGACCCTGCACAACTATCTCCAGCAGGTAAAGTTTACTGGCGAGAATCAGAGGCCGGAATCGCCAAGAAGTTACAAACCAGAACTTTAGTACCACTGCAACTATTAGTAGAACAGTATCCCGAATTTATTCCTGGTCATATTCGATACGCAGAAGTACTGAAACAATACGATCGCCTCAAAGCAGCGTTAGATATACTAGAACGGGCATCTTCACTTTATCCCAACCAACCAGATTTAATTAAAGCTAGAGTTACAGCCCTAGCTAATGCCAAAAAATGGATGGAAGCATCTTTAGCAGCGCGTCAATATGCTATTCTCAACCCTCAAGACCCGCAAGCAGGGGAGTTTACAAAATTAGCCGAGGAAAATCTCAAAAAATACAAGGCTCATATTCAAGGAGAAGTTAGAGGTAATGCCCTCGCTAACATTATCACGGGTGCATTAGGTTACGCCGTCACCGGTAGTTTACTTGGCCCTTTTTCAGCTCTTGACTCCACCATCGTATTACTACAAGGTGAAGAAGCTATCGGTGAGTCGGTGGCCAAGCAAGCAAAAAAACAATTGGACTTAGTTAAAGATGAGGATGTTTTAGGATACGTCAACGAAATTGGGCAAAAACTAGCGAAGGTAGGAGGACGCGAGGAATTTAAATATGAATTTTTTGTGATTCCCGAAGCAGACCTTAACGCTTTTGCCCTACCAGGTGGCAAAATCTTTATTAATGCAGGTGCGATCGCTAAAAGTAAATCAGAAGCAGAATTAGCCGGATTAATTGGGCATGAATTATCCCACGTAGTTTTATCTCACGGCTTTCAACTAGTCACCCAAGGCAACCTCATCTCTAACGTTACTCAATATCTTCCCTTGGGCGGCACTGTCGGGCAACTTTTTGCACTCAGTTACAGCCGCGACATGGAACGTCAAGCAGACACTCTCGGCACGCGTTTGATTGTGGCCACTGGCTATGCCGCTGATGGTTTGCGGAACTTGATGGTCACACTAGAAAAACAACAAAAAAACGCTCCTCCCAGTTGGTTATCTTCTCACCCTGGCGGTAATGAGCGAGTTAACGATTTAGAAAATTTAATCTCTCGTAGTGGCTATAACCGCTACGCTTACGAAGGAGTTGGGCGACATACAGAAATTAAAGCCAAGGTGGAACAGCTACTAAAAGAGAAAAAAGAACAAGCACAAAAAAAGCGACGTTCTAGATGAATCAAAAGATAAAATTATTCGTCACTGAAGTTATCAACAGTTAAAGGGAACAGTGATTGTGTATGGTGCTTGCTCAAATCCTTACCAAGACTTACACCTGTAAGTGGGGAACTCAAACCCACTGTTTTTCTAAGGTAGAAAAGAATAGGAAAATTTGAAATAATCACAACTTTTCTTCCCTGTTCCCTACCCGGAAGGGATTTGTTGATAACTGATAACTGTTGTAAACTTCCCTTGGAGAATTTTCTATGTCGTCACAACTGCTGAAGTTAATTTCTTTGAGCAGTCTTGCTTTATCTATTTTTATCGGTAATTCCGCCGCATTTGCTCAAATTGACTCTGGTAATGATGGCGTTGTTGTACCAACAGTACCATCGGATGGATCAACATCAACAGACAGACCAATACCAACAGATTCATCAAGTATCCCTAGTTCTTCAAGAGGCGTTGATAGAATAGCTCGATTTGGCTGCCAATATTACAATGGTCAGTATACAGTCATGTATCAACCCCAAAGTCAACCAGGTCAATTCTTTCCTTGGGCAGCACCAGCAACTTTGGGTGGTGGTTGGAATTCTCAACTCCGCTGTCAAACCATTGCCAACCGCTTAGAATCTTATCGCCAAGATGGCTTGCTTGAGTTGCAAACAGGTTATGAAAATAGACAAAATACTGTTTGCGTCACCACCGAGGCTGATGCCAGTTGTCGAATTGTACTAACAGTACCTCCCAATAGAGACCCTTACACTGTACGCAATAGCGTTTTCCAAAACTTAACGGCTGCTGACAACGGCCAACAAACCACAGCCGTTAACACTTATCGCAACGGCAGAGGTGATGTAGATGAATTGTACAATTTAGGGAGTACACTTTTGGGCAGTGGTAATAATCGGGTTTCGACATCTAGACGTGGGATTAATTTAAAGCCTTTCCTAGACCCTAAAGATGGCGGTACTGCTATAAACTTGCGAAATGGAGTCGCAATTCGTCGTCAATCTCAGCCTGGAACATCAAATCGTCAAGCCCCAGTTCGTCTCAATCCTGGGAATTTTCGCTAACTTAATTGGCAATGTTTTCTCAAAAGCAGGCGAAATGCCTGCTTTTTGTTTGCAAAATAAGTGAAAGGGAACAGGGAAACTAAGCCGCAAGAGTGATAAGTTAATCTGCCTTTAACTTGCATAATCCTTTGCCTCAGAAAGACGCGGAGAGAAGTTGCGTGCGGGGGTTCCCCCCGTTGAGCAAACTTCGGAGGACGCGCTTAAGGGGAGACGCGGGGATGCAATTTGAATGATTATTAGCTTATCAAGTTCGGATAATCACTAGACCTCTTGTAAAAGTCCTTCTTTGCGTTCTCTTCTCTGCGCCTCTGTCTTGAAAAGTTTCCTACGGAGGGAAACCCTCCTTCTCCTGACGGAGACGCTACGCGAACAGAACTTTTCGCTGCGCCTCTGCGTGTTAGCGTTCGCGAAGCGTCTCGTAGAGAAGCGGGGCGTAGCCCAACAAAAAAATATTAATGAACATGATATCATGGGGTCTCCCCAAAAATTTGTATGAGTTTTATATGAGTATTTATATGAGGTTTTGAAGATTAATCAAGACACAATTTCAATTAATATTTTATAAAATCACGTCAAAAATAATGTTGCCTATAAAAATAGTTTTTTATCAATATTTTTTGCTTATTATTTTATTTATAATCTTTCTTTTCTATTATTTTTAATAATTAAAAATCATTTTTTTGAAATCAGGATAATATTAAAAAATAGCAGTAATGAATTTTAACTATTAGTAATAAATAGTGAAACTAAATCGCCATACCAGTTACTAAAACTGCGGGAAAGTTCGCAACGTACTGGCTTAAATGAAGACAGCATTTCTCAAAAAACAAGCTACGTATTTCGCACATAAGAGGCTTTATTAATATCTCTAAAATTCTAATTTTAGAAAATACTAGGAGGCTTAAGCAGTGACAATTAACAATATTAATTTAAACGAAGAGGCGATCGCACGTAAGGTTGAGCAATTATTGATTGAATATAATGCTAAAATATATAACTATTTAAATATAGTAATTACTGGAAAACCTTTTAGTGGTAAAAGCTCTTTTTTAAATGCTTTGTTTGATTATCCTAAAAAAGAACCAAAGTTTAAAATTGGCACAGGTTATGGGATTAAACAAGATGTATACTTTCAAAGAATTGGAGAGCATATTCAAGTTTGGGATACTCCAATACTCCAAAATTTAGATGTACCCAACTTTATCAAAGCCCAAGAAAATTTTCAAAAAAGTATAGATATCGGGATTATAGTTGTTCAAGGATACCCTGATCAACAACAGATAGAAAACTATAATTTGTTGAAAAAAAGAGCAGAGCATATTTTTATTATTTTAAATAAAATCGATCAATATTCAAAAGTAAATTTACAAGTAATTAAACATCAGTGGAGAGAGGCTTTAAATCTCAAAGTTTATATGTCTATTCATGAGGTTTGCTGCCTGGGATATGATCCTCAAAATAAATTATTAGATCCGATTACAGGAGAAAAAAAAGAAATTATAGTTGATGAGTATGGTATCCCTCAAACTCTCAAGGGAATTACAGAGGTAAAAAATCAAATTTTTGAAGCTTGTTTTAAGGTAGGGAAAGTAGCTTTTTTGGCCAGAGAACTTAAGCAAAAACAACCTCATGCTATGGGGATAATTGCTGCTGCGTGTGTAACATCAGTAGGTTCTATTTTTTTACCTGGTAGTATTGCGATTATCGGTGCTAGTCAAGTTAGTGCTATTTCTTCCTTGGGATATCTTTACAGAGGTGAGTTTCCTTGCAAGAAAGAAATTACCCAAGCTATGAATACTTTTAGTACTACAAGTTCGTCATCGATAGGGGCAATAGCTTACGGAATTTTTGTATCTTTTCTACCTCCTACAGGTGTTTTCGACATTGCAGGGATAATTATAGTAGTTTCTTACATGGCTACGACACTTTTAATTATTGATTATTTCTTGAGCAAAGGTTTAAAAGTTGATAGTAGTCTGAAATTGACTCAAGAATTTAATCGCATCAATAGAAGATTGAATATTTCAATAGCAAATGCAGAGATTCGAGAAATATCTCAGATGAACTTTTGGATTGAACTTCTGTCACAGATTACTATCAATCTTGGTTGTAATTTTTGAAGGAAATGGGGAGTGGAGAATTGTCATTTGTCATTCGTCATGACGCGACGCTCGTACCTCGCTACCGCTACGCTCTAAGCGTAGCTATGCCGCAGGCTTTACGTCATTTGTTATTGATTATTCTCCGCGTCCCCGCGTCCCCCCCTCCCCGCGTCCCCCTCATCAGATTCCTCGCCCCGTGGAAACCTCTTCCTTCAGGTATGGGGGTAAGGGGCAGGCGATTTTAATCGCCGTCAGAATTAATTTAAAATGCGTAGTTATAACCATCTTTTTTGTGAATGTGTTT
>JAHHHC010000032.1 GCA_019359515.1 Desmonostoc vinosum HA7617-LM4
CAGTTGCCACTTCCGTCTTTAGTGTTGCAGTTTGTAGATGCTGGTTTATCATAGTCTGCTTTTACACTTTTACACTCAACCGTATTATCTCGTACTCTTTTTCAAAAATCAAATAGGAGTTCTATAGGTTTTAAAAAAGCTATTTAAGTATTCGGGCAGTTGCTCTAAAGATTGAGAAATTTGTTTACTAGTTTGCTCCCATTGAGATGCTGGTTGAGTAGCAGATGGTAGCTTTGGCAAATTTTCAGTATTTGCACCTTCAATTGCTAGCATCTCTTGAGAGGAAGTAGGATTGATAGATTCCATTTGTTGATCAGTTTCCATATCACTTACTAAATGAAATGTAGAGGGAGAGCGGCGTTCATTCCGCCGCTCTGAAACTAATGCTTTATGTCATAGAACTGGGTACTGGGGAGGGAGAAAATATTCTCCCTGACATTTGTTTGTAGCCTAATTAGTTTTTGGGGGGGGCAACAATTGCTTTGACAACTACATTTTTAACGCCTTTAATTTCTTTAGCTAAAGGTTCAATTTTAGCCAGCTGATCCTTGTTGTTTACAGTTCCAGCAACTGTTACAGTCCCATCTTTTGTGGCATCAACAGTAAGTAAACCATTGGGTATATTAGCCTCTAACTTTGAGCTAACTTCACTTTTGAGGTCTTTTACTGCTCTATCTGTGTCACCACCAGTAACATTACTGCGCTCTTCACGAGCGCGAATGTCAGAATTTAATTGCCTTCTGCGGACATTGCTCTGTGCATCTTGTTGAGAAGCCTCTGTTGTTTGTGCGTTTGGTGTTTCTGGACTAGTGTTAACATTCTCAGGTGCTTCTTGGCTAGTTCTGGAAGTATCTTGACAAGCAACAGCACCAAAAACCAAAAAGCAACCAATTAAGAAAGGAGTTAGTTTTTTCATATGTTTAATTGTGGATTGAAGAGTGATAGTTATTGGAGCAAAAATTCGGGGTGTAGGGAAAAAAGATCAGCAAGAGGACTGGGTTCTCAAGTGTGCCAAAAGACTCATATGTACATAGAGGCACTTCGCGCTTGAAATACGAGCGAGAAAATCAATACTTTTCTCTACACTCCCACACCCCTACACCCGACCCTTGCAAGGTCTCAAAGCAATGGGATTAAACTATGTCATCCCGACGATCAACAATTACTACAGATGGATCTCCGCTACCATGCTCGGTTGGGTAGCCAGTAACTGGTGTTTCTTGATGACGAGTTCTGTCGAAACCAGAGTGATGTTCGGTATTTAAATCACTGGCATCATAAATGGCGAATTCTTCAATGCCTCGGTGTCTGAGAATTGACTCAGCATGGTGAATTTCAGCTTCTGTACCATCTACTATTACTATATATTCACCGCGCTGGAAGCGATCGCCATAAACTCGTGCCCGATTTTCGGGAATTCCTAAACCAACAAGTCCACCACCAATGCCTCCAGCAGCTGCACCAATTGCACCACCAGTTAAAGTTGTTGCTATAGCCGTCGCTGCTGCACCACCTGCAATTACAGGGCCAATACCAGGAATAGCTAAAGCACCAATACCAACTAATAATCCACCTAATCCGCCTAAAACACCACCTGTAGCAGCTCCAGCTTTAGCTCCCTCGTCTGCTTTGTTGCCTGTACTAACGTTTCTATCCATACCAGCAATTCCTTGATTACTGGCATCTTTAGCAATCAGCGAAACTCTACTCATTGGGAAACCAGAATTTCGCAATTCTGTAAGTGCAGTTTCTGCGTCCCGATAATGAGGAAATGCACCAATGGCCCGCTTAATGCGACCAACATTCGTATGAGCTACACCAGGCGTCGCAACGGCATGATCTGTAGTTACATGTTGACCATTTGGATGATCATAAACACCAAACTCTTCAATACCCCGACGATGTAAAATTGCCTCTGCTCTGCTGATTTCAGTATCTGTACCTTCGATGATCACCAGATACTGTCCTCGTTCTACTCGCTCGTTGTAAACTCTGGCTCGTTCTTCAGGAATTCCTAAGCCAATCAAGGCCCCAATCAAACTACCAGCTGCCGCACCAATACCTGCACCTGCCAAGGTTGTAGCTAAGGTAGTTGCTGTAGCCCCAGCGAGCATAATCGGCCCAATTCCCGGAATCGCTAAAGTACCAAGACCGACTAGTAAGCCAGTCAAACCGCCTAAAGCACCACCAGAAATTGCCCCGACCTTAGCACCTTCATCTGCTTTATCACCCACCTTTTCACGCACTTGGGTACCAGCAATATCGTCGTTGCGGTCTGCATCTCTCGCAATTACGGAAACTCTGTCCATTGGAAAACCAGAATCTCTCAATTCATGTAATGCTTGTTCTGCATCTCGACGATGAGGGAACACTCCTACAGCACGTCTACGCACACCTACAACCATGCTTTTTCTCCCAAAATTAAAATTACTTTGTTTCACTAATTTGGTAATACCAATAGTTTTATTTATGCATTTATAGATTAATTTTTCCTCAATCGGCCGGCGTAATTTTTATCTCTATCATTAGATATAAGTGTAATTAGCTAAATAAGTAAAAAAATATATGGAATAATTTTACAGATTAGAGATTTTAGAGACATTGTATCGCAACGTCTCTACCAAATGATTGATCACAACTATTAATTGAATCAGGCTAAAAAATAAAGTGCAAAATTAAAAATAATTTGAATTAAATATTTTTGGAAGCTTCCGTGTATTAAAATCAAAAGACTTTAAATGGCTAGCTTTTAACCTATAAAACTACGTCTTAAATAATACATTTTTCTCAAATTTCTCTTAGGAAAATTGATTAGTTAAAAAGTTTTTTTTGTGCATTAACAAAACTTTAAAAATACTCAAAAATAAAAGATTAATAATTAACAACAATAGAACTTTTACCAAAAACTCAATGAGCTATCTTGACAAGGAAATATAAAAATATTTCTTCCCCACTCCCCACTCCCCACTCCCTATCATCAAAGAATGAAGATTTGCATTTATGTTATGCCAAGAAGATACTTAATGACAATTCATATGCAACATTTAAGTTTTTGGCAGTTTCCAACTATATGAGGTGTACTCTAGCCCCTGATGTCAATCTGAATGAATACAGAGGGCAAAATGCTGAGATTGCTCATATCATATGCTGGGGTATAAATTTATCTCGGATATTCATTGGTATTGAGTAAAAAGTATGAAAAATCAAATTTTAGCTACTGTGACATTTATAACCACAATCACTTTTTCAGCAACGGCTCAGGCAGCGAATTCCGAACATGTAAGACAGTTGTTGGCAACTAAACAATGTCAAAACTGTGATTTGAGTGGTGCAGGTTTAGTTATGGCTGACTTAGCGGGAGCTAATTTGAGTGGTGCTAATCTCACTAGTGCAAACTTGAGCCGTGCAAACTTGAGTAGTGCTGATTTGAGGAGTGCAAACTTGAGTGGCGCTAGTTTGTTTGGTGTTAATCTCAGCGAAGCCAAACTGAGTGGAGCGAATCTAGCGGGTGCTGATTTGAGAAATACCCATCTTGCGAATGCTGAATTTAATAGTGCTTACTTAAATGGTGCTAACTTTCAAGGTGCAGTTGGCATACCATCGCAAATTGCGACACCAGAAGACTTTTATGCTTGGGGTGTAGCAGAAGCACAAAAAGGTAATCAACAGCAAGCTATCAATTATTTTAATCAAGCGATCGCCATTAAACCCGAATATGCAGGTGCTTTTCTGGCCCGTGGCGTTGCTCGCTACCAAATTTTTGATCGGCAAGGTGCATTTCAAGATGCCCAAATCGCTGAAAAACTATTCATATCGCAAAACAATAGCCCTGGTACGCAAACAGCCCAGGCTTTTATTCTAGAACTACAAACACCCCATAACGAGAAAGTTAGCACTGGTAAACCGAGTTTTTTCGACTTCGTAGGCAGTCTGGGTTCAGTCTTACTTCAGTTCTTGCCTTTTTAGTGGGGATTGGGGATTGGGGGCTGGGGACTGGGGACTGGGGAGATGAGGGAGACGCGGGGACGCGGAGAATAATCAACCCTCTATTCCCAATTCCCCGTGGACTGAGCGGAGTCGTACCCTACGGGATCTTGCTACGCGCAGCGTCTCCGACAGGAGAAGCCCATTCCCAAATGGATTCTATAGAAAATTTTTCTAGTACCCTCTCTGATAGTTGGCTGGTATGTCATCATAATAAGTGAGATGAATTCGGCGATAGCGTTTGTTTTTAGTATTGATTGGCTTTTTCCTTTTGGTATTTACAGACTCTCTCCGAAATCTAAATCTCTACACAGTTGATGATTTTGGAGATGATTTATGTCAGTTTACGTAGGCAACCTCTCTTACGAAGTTACACAAGAGGCTCTGACTGCTGTGTTTGCTGAGTATGGCACTGTTAAGCGTGTTCAGTTACCTACTGACCGAGAAACAGGTCGTCCCCGTGGTTTTGGTTTTGTTGAAATGAGTACAGATGCTGAAGAATCAGCTGCTATCGATGCTCTCGATGGCGCTGAATGGATGGGTCGTGACTTAAAAGTAAATAAAGCTAAGCCCAAAGAAAATAGAGGTTCTTTCGGTGGAAACCGAGGAAACAGTGGCTTCCGTAACCGTTACTAAATTAAAATAAAATAATTTAGTATAGGCTCAAGCAGTATAGCTGTTTGAGTCTTTTTAGCGTCAGGGAATGGGGAATTGGGAGTTGATTATTCTCCGCGTCCCCACCTCCCCGCGTCCCCCTCATCTGCCCAATCCCTAAAACACCCGATGCTGTAAAGAAGGCATTTGACGACGGACTTGTTCGAGGCGGGAAGGTTTGATTTCAGCGATCGCAATTCCTGGCTGTTCACCAGCATCGGCTAAAATTACACCCCAAGGGTCGATAATCATGGCGTGTCCGTGGGTTTGACGGCGGGCGTAGTGAGTACCAGTTTGGGCAGGTGCAATCACATAGCAGGTATTTTCAATTGCTCTTGCTTGTAGTAATACTTGCCAGTGGTCTTTGCCAGTAAAGGCGGTGAAAGCAGCAGGAACAAATATGACATCGGCTCCTTTGTCTGAGAGATGTCTGTATAGTTCAGGGAAGCGGACATCGTAGCAAATAGAGAGTCCTAGTTTACCAAGTTTTTCAGAAAGATAGACTGGGGGTAGATGCTTACCAGCCATGACAGTACTAGATTCTTGATAGGTGTTGCCGTCGGGGACGTTAACATCAAACAGGTGTACTTTATAGTAGCGGGCGACTTCTTGACCGTTGGGGTCGATGAGTATGGTAGTGTTATAGAATTTGCCTGTGTTTTCTACTTTGACTGGAAAACTGCCGCCCAAGATAGTAACTTGAAAGCGTTGCGCCATTTTTTTAAGAAAGTTTTCGGTTTCGTGGGCGATCGCTTCTGCTTGAGAGAGTTTGTCTTTTTCTTCTCCCATATAAGAAAAGTTTTCTGGCAAACTTACCAGTTCAGCACCCCGACGTACAGCAAGATCAATTAATTCTTCTGCTTGTGCCAAGTTTTTGTGTAAGTCGGGCACACTGGTCAATTGAATAGCGGCGGCTAAATAAGACTTCATAGATTCAATAAACAACAGTGAATTTAGGCGATATAGATTCTCAAAATATATCGCTAGTTAAACGTTTTGGGGAATGGGGAATTGGGAATTGATTATTCTTTGCGTCCCCGCGTCTCCCTCATCCCCCGGTTGGTGAGCAAAGTCGAACCACATCCCCGCGTATCTTTAAAAGCTGTATTTAATTATACAAATTTTGCTACTTTTTCCGTTAGCCATTTATACCAACTATCTAATCCAGTTCCTTGAGTTGCAGATACCTGAAAAATCTGAATTTGGGGATTAACTTGCTGAGCATATTCTATGCATTTTTGCACATCAAATTGTACGTAAGGTAGTAAATCAATTTTGGTGATAATCATTATATCACTAGCGCGAAACATGTGCGGATATTTGATTGGTTTGTCTTCTCCTTCTGTTACTGAAAGAATTACTACTTTTGCCTGTTCTCCCAAATCAAATAACGCAGGACAAACTAAATTACCGACATTTTCAATCATCACAACTGAATTGAGTGGCGGATTCAGTTTTTGTAAGCTTTTATCTATCATTGACGCATCTAGATGACAGCCTGTATTAGTATTAATCTGGACGACTTTACAGCCTGTTTGTTTAATTTTTTGGGCGTCGTTAGTTGTTTCTTGGTCGCCTTCAATCACACTCATAAATAACTGATGCTTCAAGTCGTTGATGGTGCGAGTTAAAAGAGTGGTTTTTCCTGCACCTGGGGAACTCATTAAATTTAAGGCTATGATATTTCTACCTTTAAACCAGCCTCGGTTTTGAGCTGCTATGAGATTATTTTTTGCTAGAATATCCTGCTCTAAAGATATAGTTGTGTTGTGTATTTGAGCATGGATATGAGATGCTTCGATATGAGTTTTATGAGTGTGAAAGTGAGTGATTACTGTTCCATCAGGTAAGGTGTGAGTATGATGGTGAGCAAGGTCATCGGTTTCTAGATTGGTGATTTTGGTTTCGGAATTGTCAGAACAACCGCAGGTTACACACATGTTTTATCTACAGTAATAGTATTTTGGTTGTGATAAATAGGTTAAGATTTTCACGCAGAGGCGCAGAGGCGCGGAGAGTTGAAGAGTATTTTAAGAGGTATGTTTTGTGAAGGTGATTTGATAAATATATTAATTCGTAATTAATATTATATTTCTATTTGTTTGATTTTAAGTTCTTCTCCAGTGATTAAGGTTAATTGTGTACTACCACAATTACAAATACCGAAGGGTTGTTGTAAAGGGATTTCTGCACTACATTGGCGGCATTTTGCTAAGCCGGGAATTTCTAAAATTTCTAGTTTTGCTCCTTCTAAAAGGGTGTGTTGGGTGCAAATGTCAAAACAAAATTGTATGGCGTCAGGCATAATGGCTGAAAGTTTACCGATTTCTAGTACAACTTTTTGTACTTTTGCACCTTGAGCATGTTCGGTGACAATTGCCACAATGTTTTGAGTAATTCCTAGTTCATGCATAAAAAACTATTACAAATTAACAAATACGTGGCAATTGTTCGCTTATTAACATATCAACGATACGTTCAGTGCCAAAAGTTGTTTTTAACAATACTATGCCTGGAGGTGAAGTTATGACTTCGCCAATTACACAAGCGTTTTTACCTGCTGGATGAGATTTCATTGCTGATAAAACGGTGTCCGCATGTTCACGTCCTACTACTACTACTAACTTACCTTCATTTGCTAAATACAATGGATCTAAACCAAGAATTTCACACACACTTTTGACTTTTTCGTCTACGGGAATAGATTGTTCGTCTAGGCGTATACCCACGTGAGAACTGAGGGCAAATTCATTTAAAACTGTGGCTAAACCGCCGCGTGTCGCATCCCGCATGGCATGAATTTGAGGACACTGATTGAGGATGGTTTCTACTAAACTATGTAAGGGCTGACAGTCACTTATAATATTAGTCTCTAATGCTAGTTCGCCACGGGCGATTAAAATGGCTGCACCATGATTGCCTAACTCACCATTGATAATTACTGCATCTCCAGGTTGAATATTGTGAGATGAAATATTAATTCCTGTGGGAATTACACCAATACCAGTTGTATTAATAAATAGTTTATCAGCTGCACCACGATGTACAACTTTTGTGTCACCTGTAACGATTTGAACGCCAGCATTTTTCGCGGCAGCTTGCATACTTGCAGCAATTTGTCGTAAGGTTTTTACAGGTAGTCCTTCTTCTAAAATGACGCTACAGGTCAGATATAAGGGTTTAGCACCACTAACTGCTAAATCATTAATTGTGCCGTTAATGGCTAATTCTCCAATATCGCTTCCAGGAAAAAATAAGGGGTCTACAACATAGGAATCGGTGGTAAAAGCAAGTCTGTCTCCTTGTTGTAGAAGGCTAGCTAAATTGAAACTGGCTTGGTCTTCTAGTTGAGAAAGAATGGGATTATTAAAATTATTAACAAAGATGTCGTCTATTAAATCGTGCATGGCTTTACCACCACTGCCATGTGCAAGGGTGATGTGGGTATCGCGTACTTTAGCTTGGCGATGGTGGGTTTGCAAGAGGGGATTTTGTGCTGGGTTGGTGGGGGAAATGTTCATATTTAAATTAATTTTTAAACGCAGAGGTACGCTGAGAATTTGTTAATCTAATGACATTCCGCAGGCGGGGAGGGGTTCTTGTGTGAGGGTGATTGTTGCTTTTTTGGCAAGGGCGGAGAGTCTGCCATATTTGTAATAGGCTGCACAAGCACCTTCGGAAGATACCATACATGTACCAATGGGAGTTTCAGGGGTACATGCTGTACCAAATACTTTGCACTGCCAAGGTTTTAAGACTCCTTTGAGAATTTCTCCACATTGACAGGCTTTATGGTCGGCTACTTTGAGATTAGGAATGGTAAATTTAATTTCGGCATCAAATTGGGCGTATTCAGGACGAATTTTTAAGCCGGAATGAGGTATATCATTTAAACCACGCCACTCAAAATTTTCTCGCACTGTAAAAACTTGATTGATAGCTTGTAGGGCTATTGTATTGCCAGCTTTCTGCACGAGTCTGTTATATTGATTTTCGACTTCGCAACGATTTTCTATTAGTTGCTGCAATAGCATCCAAGTTGATTGGAGAATGTCTAATGGTTCAAATCCTGAGATGACAATTGGCTTACGGTATTGCTGGGAAATGAATTCATATGGTTCTGTGCCAATTACCATGCTGACATGACCAGGGCCAATAAATCCATCTAGTTGTAAGTCGGGGTTATTTAATAGTGCTTGTAGGGCAGGAATCACCAGGACGTGATTACAAAACATACTAAAGTTGTGGATTTTTTCGGCTGCGGCTTGGAGGATGGTGAGGGCTGTACTAGGGGCTGTAGTTTCAAAGCCTAATGCAAAGAATACTATTTGTTTGTTGGGGTTGTCTCTGGCAATTTGCAGGCTATCTATGGGAGAGTAAACCATGCGAATATCTGCACCTGTGGCTTTGGCTTGCAAGAGGCTAGTTTGGGAACCAGGAACTCGCATGGCGTCGCCAAAGGTGGCCAGAATAACGTTAGGATGTTGAGAGATGGCGATCGCATCATCTAATCTCCCTTTTGGCATGACGCACACTGGACAACCAGGCCCGTGAATTAATTCGATTGTGTCGGGCAGTATTTCTTCAATACCGTACTTAAAAATAGAATGGGTATGTCCACCGCATACCTCCATAATTTTGATGGGTTTTTCTAGTTGTTGCGATAGTTTGCCGATTCGCTGGCGTAAGGCTTCAGCTTTTTCTGGTTCGCGGAATTCGTCAACGTATTTCATGGGGAGTGGGGAGTGGCTGACAGGTGTAGGTTTTTAATATTTTGCGTTTTAATCGACGTGGGGACGGGGAGACGCACAGAAAGATTTCGGAACGGAAAATAGGCTTTTTCGGATTGAATGTGAAAAACCTACACTTGTGAGTCAGGGGGATGAGGGAAAAAATTTCTCCGCGTCCCCGCGTCCCCGCGTCCCCGCGTCCCCGTGTCCCCGTGTCCCCGTGTCCCCGCGTCCTCTTCTCGATTCCCAATTAATTCTTCCAGTAGTTGTAATGTTTCTGCTGCTTGTTGTTCGTTGATACGATTCATGGCGAAGCCAACGTGAACTAATACCCAATCTCCTATACAAGCTTCGGGAGGATGTTGTTCGTCAACGATGCAGGCAATGTTTACTTGGCGTTTGACTCCGGCAATGTTGACTGTGGCTAGTTTATGATTAATGTTTGTAATTTCGATAATTTGTCCGGGAATTCCTAAGCACATTGTGATTTTTCCTTTATTAAAAAGGTTTTTTATCCTACTCCCTAGTTGGTAATTAATTGAGCAGCTGTAATGATTGCTTGCCCTAATGATATACCGCCATCGTTAGTTGGAACTAAGCTGTGAGTTAATACGTTTATTTCTAATGCTTGTAGATGCTTAGTTACCTGCTCTAATAAAACACGATTTTGAAATACTCCTCCTGTAAGAACAACCTGATTGATGAGGTTTTCTTGACAAATGCGATTAGCCATTTCTACGATAATGTTGGCTAAACTTTGATGAAATTTGACAGCTATAATTGGTTGTGGAACTTGCTGCTGTAAGTCATTGAGTAAGGCTGTCCACATTGGGGATGGGTCTATACAATAAATCCTATCTAAAAAGCTAATATTAAAAGGATATTTTGATGTTTCTTTATAATTATTTAAGGTATAATGATCGATTAGGGCTTCCATTGCGATCGCAGCTTGTCCTTCATAGCTACATTCTTCTCTACAAATACCAATTGCAGCTGCTACTGCATCGAATAAACGCCCTACTGATGAAGCTTTTGGAGAGTTAATTTCTTTCTCAATTAGTTGATTCAGTAGCTTGAGTGGCTTTTGGTTTAAAAATTTGACAATTTCTAACTCCGTATATTTTTGTTGACAAATATCCCAAATATTAGCTGCTACTAATTGGGCGTAAGTGTTACGCCAAGGCTGACAAATTGCTTGTTTACCACCAATCATTGCTACTGGTTTAAATGTTGCTAGTCGTTGAAATTTGCCATAATCTGCTAAAAGAAACTCTCCACCCCAAAGTGTATCATTTGCACCATAACCTAACCCATCTAATGCAATGCCTAAAATGGCAGGTGAGTTAAGAGGAATACCATTTTCCGCCATACAAGCAGTAATATGGGCGTGATGGTGTTGGATTTGATGAAGTGGAATTTGATTAGCGGTTGCAAGTTCTTTACCGAGTTTGCTAGATAGATATTCAGGATGTTTGTCGATAGCTATGGCTTTTGGGTGATGCTCATATAAATTTAAGTATAAATTCAAGGTATCTTGATAGGCATTAAATGCCGCAGCATTTTCTAAATCCCCTAAATGTTGCGAAAGGATTGCTTTACCTTCACTTAATAGACAAAAGGTATTTTTCAACTCGCTACCCATCGCTAAAATCTGCGGAACATGATGAAATCCTGGTGGTAAATTAATAGGTGCAGGTGCATATCCTCTAGCACGACGAATTGTTTGCACTTGTTCACCAATAACCCGCACTACAGAATCATCTACTCGGTTAACAATCTCCCGATTATGTAGGATAAAATAATCAGCTATTTGACCTAATTTTTCTTTAGCTTGATCATTATCAATACATTGTGGTTCATCAGCAAGATTACCACTTGTTAACACAATTGGACGTTTCATCCGCCTGAGAATTAAATGATGCAAAGGCGTATAAGGTAACATAAACCCAAGAGTATTTTGCCCCGGCGCAACCCCAGAAGCTATAGAAGAGGGAATGATACGATTATCTTCTCTCCACATCCCCGCGTCTTTGCGTCCTTCCCCAATCCCTAGTCCCTTCTTCCGCAACAAAACAATAGGCGCAGCAGAACTTAGCAATAATTCCCTTTCTTTAGCGTTAACCATACAGTATTCTTCAATGACTGCTATGTCTCGCGCCATTAAGGCAAATGGCTTGTGATAACGCTGTTTGCGTTGACGTAGTTTTTGTACAGCTACTTGTTGCGTTGCGTCACAAGCTAGATGAATTCCGCTTAACCCTTTAATTGCTACTATTTCACCTTTTTGCAACAAGGTACAAACGGCATCAACATCATCTAGCATAGAAAACATGGAAGCGGTAACAGGTTTACCATCGGTACGTTCTAACCAAATTTGAGGGCCGCAGATATAGCAAGCTATTGGTTGGGCATGAAAACGGCGATTTTCGACATCGTGGTATTCTTTTGCACATTTAGGACACATGACAAACGCAGACATACTGGTATTGCATCTGTCGTAAGGAATGGCGCGAATAATACTGAGACGAGGGCCGCAATGAGTACAGTTAGTAAAAGGGTAACGATAAAAGCGGCTAAAAGGGTCAAAAATTTCTTGCTGACATTGTGAACAGGTAGCAGCATCCGGGGCAATTTCTGTTTTAATTACACTATTAATACTTGGAGAAATTATAAAATCATCAAATTTAATTTCTGTTTGATATCGAGTTCTTGTTAGTTGTTGAATTCTTGCTAATGGTGGACATTCTTGTTGTAATTTGGTGACGAATTCATTTAAAGCTGCTTCACTACCAGAGACTCGAATTAAAACACCTTCACTATCATTACAAACATCCCCAAGTAACCCACAAGCTTTAGCCAGACGATATACTGTCGGGCGAAATCCTACTCCTTGAACAGTTCCACAAACTCTAATTTTTTCAGTTGTCATAGTTAAACTGCCAAAGCAAAATTCGATTATTGCCTGAATCAGCTATTACCGCAGTCTTGTTATAGATTTTTATTCCATAGCACCAATTTAAACTATCTCGTTTGGGCATTCCAAAATTCCGATTTTCACTCTTACTATGAAAGGTATTTTGTGCAGCTAGCCCATCTGCCACAGCACCTTGTAATGATAAAATTGATTCTGGCTTTCTCCATCCTAGTAAGCGAGAATTAGCCGTATCTGCAACTACCAGCCAATCATCAGTAACCCCTACTCCATAAGGCATACTCAAACTACTAGCATTCGGTAAATAAACTCCTTGATTCATTTCTACGTAATTAAAGTTTTTTTGCCCTAAAATAACTGCACAAGGGGTATTATTTTCAGTGGGCATTCCCTGCCATATCATCACACGATGATTACCTGCATCTGTGACTACAAGATTGTCTCCCCAGAAGGCAATATCGTGACACCACCGCATACTAGCCGCACTTGGAGAACCACCGCCGTTCTCATTACGAGATTGCATATCCGGTTGTCCTAAAACTAAGTCAGCAGGTTGACCATTTTCTGTTGGTAATTGATGCCAAACTAATAGCCGTCGATTGCCTGTATCAGCAACAAATAGCTGTCCTTGGTGATAGAAAACTCCATATGGCCAGTGCATCGTATTGGCAGCAGCAGCTTGATTTCCTCTATTTGGTTCGTTATCTGTAAAATTAGCCTGTCCTAATACTAAGTCTGCCGGAATATTGCTATCTTCTGGGAACTTTTGCCAAATCAAAACCCGATGATTCCAAGCATCAGCCACCGCTAATCCTTCACTACAAGCACAAATTCCTACTGGTACACTTAGGGTTGTTCTGCCTGGTGTACCTTTAGCATTTTGTCCTTCATTAAAAAAGTCTGGTTGTCCAATTACCCAATCGGCGTTTTGATTATCTTTGGTAGGTAAATTTTGCCATCCTAATAATCGATGATGCCCTGTATCTGATACCCATAATTGACCATTTGGTAACAAACAAGCACCACGAGGGCTAAACATTTTTGTGGGACTGGGTGCAAGGGGTATGACTAATTGTTGTGGTTCAATAATATTGCCTAAAATAACTTCTGCACCTTGGGGTGATAGGGGCAAATTTTGAAGTGTAATTATTTTTTCTGGTGACAATTGTGGGGTGAAATTAACTGTAGTTGGGATGTGCATTAACCGCAGATAAATGCTGATGTATATTGATGTGTATTAATGATAAAAAATGTCATAGGTTTTGGCACGAATGTGAGAATTTTTTTTCACGCAGAGTCGCAGAGAGTAAGAAAAGAGTTTATATTAGATGTGTTTTGGTTTCCTATTTTCTGATTTGCACAAATACCTTATCACCTTTAATTTTTACTGGATATGACTGTAAATAAATATCAGGTGTGGTTAAACATTCACCAGTATCTAATCTATACTGAAATTTGTGAGCAGGACAAGTAATAATTCCGTTCTCAACTTTACCTGTATTTAATGGAGATGCCAGGTGAGTACAAGCATTACGGTAACAACTCACATTCACACCTTGACGATATAGAATGAGTAGATTATCTGCGATTTGTTTTACAACAATACCAGATTCTGGTATTTGGTCAAGAGTTGCGACTTTGATCCAAGTAGAGGCTAACGGTAGAGAAAATGGACTGCTGAGGGCAGAATTAGCGTTACTACTTATGGGATTATTGACAGCAATTACTTGGGTAATTTCTGGACAGTATTTTTTAATTATCTGTTCAACTCCTTGAGACAAGGTTAAAGTGGAAGCAGCACAATTACTACAAGTTCCGATTAATTTTACTTCTACTGTGTCTGGTAGTTTGATTGCTACTAATTCTACATCTCCATTATGGCTTTTTAAAGCTGGACGAACTTCATCAAGGGCTGTCTCGATACGTTGTGTTAAAGGAGGTGTTGGCGGTTTGACGAGTTCATGATAAAGTAGCACTGCGTACACTACTTCATCGTCAACAGCACTACACAAAGCTGACATTGATTCTTGCTTCAAGCTTTTAATTAAATTCGTTAATGCTGCTTTATGTAAAGCTTCAATCGCTCTTTTAAGTCCTACTACTACACACCGTTGATTTTCGTCCCACTCAGATATGATTGCCTCAAAGCGGTTAATTTCTTGAATTAGTTCTTCAAGGGTAGCCATTAGTTATATTAGTCATTAGTAATTAATCATTGGTCATTTGTCGTGGCTTATTCATAAAGAACGCATGACAAATAACAACTAACAGATCATTTCATTTTAAAATCCTTAAGTAGAAATGGCATCATGATACCAGTTGCTAAGCTACATAATGTTACTGGTAAACAAAAAGGAATTTCGACTTGAGCTAGCAACACTAATATTAACAAACCTATGCTAGTAGCGATCGCAGTTTGTCGGATAAAATAAATCGGGTCGCGCAGTAGCTTACCTTTAAAAAATAATTTGGCAGAAAACCACCCTATTTCTAACATTTTGCCTCCTAATAATTACTGAGTAAAGTTAGTGCAGCAAACCCTAATAATATGGCAGGAATTGTACCAGCCGGTGCAAATAATGCACCCAACATTGCTGAGAAAGCATAACCGATATCTTTCCCAGCTAATATCATTCCACCAATAGCACCACCAATCATTGATAAAGCAGTTGCTATAATTAACCATACTAATTCTGTAGTTAAGTTAAGTTCACCAGTAACCATACTGGTTAAGAAATGTTTCAAAGTTGGGCTGTGCAAAATATCCATGATTTGATATTCTCCCGGTTGGTAATTTGTGATGGGGAATTGGGAATTGATTATTCTCCGCGTCCCCGCGTCCCCGCGTCTTCCTCATCCCCTCCCCCCTATCTCTACTTCAATTTCTTGTATCGCTTGATTAACTATTTCTGCTTGTTCTATTTGTTGATGGTAAGCAAAAATTTCCCATGCTTTTTGATAGTAAGTACGCGCTTGTAAAAGATTTTTCAAATTACCTACTTCTGGTTTTTCTGGATCATCGGGTAAGTTGAATAAGGCGTTAGCTTTGTTAGAAATTGTGTTAGCATATTCTAAAGGTGTATCTTTGGAGTTACGCACTTTTAACGCTTCATCGTAAGCTGCGATCGCTCTCAAATTATTCTCCACAGGATGAGAACTCACTAAATATTGCAAAGCGTTACCCAAATTGTTTTGCAACATCGCATATTCTCTGGGATGATCGATCAAGTTAATATGCTTGAGTGCCACTTCAAATGATTGCACTGCTAACCCTTGACGCAAGTATTCTCTCTCTGATGCCATGGGCATAGAAAGGTAAGCGACCGCAATATTGTTATATAAAATCGCGTACTCTTGTGGGTAATCTTGCCAGGTAAATATCCGCAAAGCCTCGTGATAAGCTTGGATGCTGTCTGTAATTCGCGCCAAATTAAATGGTACAAGGGACTGCAACACCAACCCAAAGTTCATCTGTGCCTCTGCTAGTTCCTCTGGTGTAGCTAACTGTTGTAAAATTGACAGCGCTTCCTCATAACCTGCTTTTGCTTGCAACAACAGTTCAGTTCCTGCATCCGGTATTATCTGTAATGTCCCTGCCATCCCCACTTGGGCACGGGCTTTGAGTAGAGGATACTCTTCACCACACATCTCATATGCCCGGTAATACAGAGAAACTGCATTCCGCAAATCTTGGGCGGCTTTGGGCTTTTTTTGAAAACCTTGTGCCATCTCAAGCAGCATCTGGATTTTTTCTTCTGCTGTCGCTGACTCCAATGCAACAGCTGCGATCGCTGCCTTGACACCTGAATCTGTAATACTAGGGGTCATAACTGCCATACTCTAGCCAATTGGAAATTGAATCTGTCAACGCCCACAACAGACACATAATTGCATCTCATCAAGGGCTATACCGATTTACGCAGGCTTGAGTCTATTAATGACAATTACCCATTTTTCATTCCCAATGAATACTATAAAACACCCTATTGATAAAATTCTACGAGGAAATTGCTAATGTTAATGTCAGCTTTAAACACTTGATATTTTTCAATACTCTCACCAATCCACTATACCAATCCTAAATCATATCATGTCCGTTTAAAGACTTATGATTGGGCTGACGCGGAGATAGGGAGACGCGGAAGGGAGAAATTTTTATGATAAGTGATTAGCCAGACATGATATCATTCATGAGAATTAAGATCCCGGACTTCTTTGAGAAGTCCGGGATATGGATACCGCGAATTTTCACAAATCAGATAGGATTGCTATAGATAAGTGACTACTGTCAAAGCTAAATCTAATATCTGTAATGTGATCAACAAAAATTTCAGCTATGTGCTGTCCGTCTTGAGTGTCAATTACACGAACTTTGCGTGGGGGTATAGATTTATTTTTAGCTTCAGGAGAACTCCCCTTGATGGCGATTGCCGTTGCCGAGACGTGTAGCAAAACACTTCTTTATGTCCAATGAATCTCTTTTGAACGAAAAGCTCTATCCCAATCGTTGGCAATCACCTCCATCATATTGATCATTCCTTCATAGCCAAAATATGGCTTGTCAAGATAGGTTTCTCTGTTAGTAGGACTAAATACATCAAAAGCAATTTGTATTCCTAGTTCCTCTGCCATGTATTTTTCCCATGCCGAGCCAATAACGGCATTAACATCAACCTCTTGTAAGGCATGTTTGATTTGATATCCATCTGCCGAAAATACTACGCGGGGAGAAAGACCGAGGCTGTGTAGTTCTCGCTCTAGAATTGAACGAGAATCAGGCATCGCTGAACGAAATAATAAGACTTCCGGAATCATTTCCAATTCTTCAAAAAGCATTCTAACTAGTCCAATGCCAAGTGTCCCATCCGCAGATACGGCAATTCTACAGTTACGATATCGGGGAATAATCATCAATGCTCGTTTGCGAAGTGTATCTACAACCATTTCTTCGCCTTGTTTGATAATTGGCTCAACTCTTTCTTCTAGCTTGAAATGTGCCGCCAATGCCTTCAACCATCGAGTAGTGTTGTTTACACCCACTGGTAAAGGTATGTCATCAAGGATGAGGGGGATGTCATGGGTTTTTTGCATTTTCCGAGCAAACTTATACCCAACATCATGACTGAGAACAATATTGGCGGTTGCCTCACCAGCTTGCTCCAGTTCTTCAAAAGAGGTGTTATGAGAGAAAACCGTCTGTACTCTAATCCTCAAAGACTTTAACGTCTGCTTTACCCATTGCAAATCAGCCCACCAAGTCGGATTCAAATTTGCTTGTGGCGCAATGATATTTACAATCCTTGGCTTTCTACCCCTTCTCTTAGTCTGCCTTTTTTTGATAAAAGGAAGTAAAGCCTCTAAACCCATATCCAAGCCATCATAAGCATTGCCTCGAAACCCACCAGCAAGTAAAGGAACGAGTTTAGCTTTGACTTCTGGCTGAAGTTGGTGGCACAATCCCGCAATATCTTCACCAATAATGTCCGCCGCACAAGTACCAACAACAAACATCACCTTAGCATCAAAAGATTTATCCGCCTCTTTAATCATCCCTTTGAGTTTCTCAGTTGCTCCCATCACAATGTCTGACTCAAAAAGACGAGTACAACCGACTTTCCGCTTGGTGAAATCAACCTCATGAGCATCATACCCAGCCGCGACTGTAGACGCGCAACCCTGTGGAGACTGAATCACAATACTGACATCTTTGATACCAGCAACCGTAGTTGCAATACCTTCAAGGGCACAGCCAACAATTGGGTCTTTACTATGGTCACAATTTTCAAAATTTAGTCCAGCAGACATTTTCTCCTCCTCTTTCTTTAAGGGCATTGCATTGACTATAGGTAGGTCTAGGTTAAGTTCAGTCCCAACATCTAAAAACGTTGTGTTTGTTGGGTTTCAATTTTTACTTATTACTCGTTAAAACATTTTCCCCGCTTCTTTCCTGCATACACGGTACAGTCAGGCAGGTCTTGGGCTAGTTTTCCAGTTAGTGATTGAGCAGATGCCAACCCAGCATTTTTAGGGAATACCATTTGCTTGGTTAACGAACTGCGAGGTCTAAAGCCATATTGGAGTGCTGTTTTAATACACTGTGCCACCTTTAAGGCTCCGCGATAACCGAATCTGGGACGATTTAAGATAGCGTTTAAATCAACGACAGGAATATGAGGGAAACTCAAGGAAGAACCAAAATATACAACTGAGTCTGGATCTAGACCACCAATAAAATCGAGTAATTCATCTTCCGTTTGTTTCATAGATTCGTATTTACCAAAAGCCAGTGTTCCTTTCGTAATCAGGATTTCCGGGTCTAACCCTGTTTCCAACAGGTAATCTACACTGGTTTCTCGTGCTTCCGTACTCCAGGGATGGAAGTTATAGATGACCACACGCATCCCAAAATCGCGTTCCAACATGTGGGCGATAGACAAGCACTTAATAGCGTCATGTCCTTCGATAATTGCTAATTTCCCTTCTATATAACTCTTGGCTGCTTCAAATTCAGTTTTGATTGCGGCATATTCTCTTTCCATCAATGCAGCCGCCTGTTCTTCCATCCCTAAATATTTTGCCGCCCCTTCGAGCCATTTTTCTGTAGCGCTGATTCCATAAGGCAGTATAGTAGAATTTAATGGAGTACCAAACTTGTCTGACATGGCTTTACCGATGGTATAACCAAGATCCAAACATAAAGTACAGTTAACTGCCGCACTTGGCGCTTGCTTGAGTTCTTCTAAAGTACAGTCACCAGCAATGACACTGTGAACTCTCGCCCCCATTGCTTCGATGAGTCGTATTAATTCCTTAACATCAGTCTCAACTTCCGTTCTTTCCGGGCCCATCTTTGCACCCACAATATTGACAGAATCGGCTAATTGTGCTTTACGTTCTGGAGTTGGCGGCTCCATAAAGTCTACGATTTGCCGAAATACAATATCAAATCCACTACGATACTCCCCTGCAAATCCTTCACAATGTATCGTCATGATCTCAGACTGGATTTCCTTGCGGGCTTTATTCACCACATCATCAACACAGTCGCCAATAATACCAGATGCACAACTAGTAGCAACAACGATCGCATCAGGATGGTATTTTTGATCTACTTCTCGAATCGCACCAGCTAATTCTTTTTCACCACCAAAAATTACCGCCTTCTCACTCATGTTCGTCGTCACCACAGGTTCATAAGGAGAACCACTATTGCGGCTATTGGTCAGCTTGTATGCCCGCTTGACACCATAAGCACAGCCACTCGGCCCGTGAGAAATGACGATCGCATTTTTAATACCACTTAAAATCTTTGTTGCAGTCCAAAATTTACAAGGGCGAGTATGACTACCTTGTAGAGTGGTTTTAATCTTACCCTCTTTTGCCATTTGGTAAAGTTCGCTCAGATTTCCGTAAAATACGATATTTTGATCTATAGTCATTATGGTTCTCCAATTTTTGATTTTTTTAACGCAGAGGTACGCTAAGGTTAGCGCAAAGAGAAGTATGAGCGGCGGCTTCCGCCGTTCATAACTTCGGTGGGAACGCAAAGTTTAACTCTGCGATCCTTTGCGTTTTACTCGGCGTTCCTACCCTGCGGAAAGGCGTAAAGCCTACGGCATAGCTTCGCTTAACGCGTAGCGTCTCGTAGAGAAGCGCCTATGTGTTAAAAACTCATTCTTACCAGACGTTTAAGATCCACTCGCGATCGCGTTTGTACTCCATGTCTGCAAACAAAGCATTAGCGATATTATCTGCTAACCATTCTGCCCCTTTGTAGCCAATCACAGGGTATTTCCACAAACCGGCGCGGTCAAAGCTGGGGAAGCCTACCCGAACCATCGGAATATTGTTATCGATGCCGATATACCGACCTTTGGAATGACCTAAAATTAAGTCAATGTTCAGGGATTTATCTTTAATGCGGCGCTCTAGTTCCCAGAGGTCTGCATTTGTGATCACTTCGATGTCAGTAGGTGAGTTGTTTTCCAGAGCCTTAATTCTGGGGTCTTTTGCACAAGCTTTATTATCATCGCCTAACAACAGCAGTACTGGCTCTAACTCAACTTCCAAGCAGAACTCTGCTAGACCAATTACTAAATCGGGATCTCCGTAAATGGCTACCTTCTTGTTGGCGAAGAACATGTGAGCGAGGTCGGCGAGGGCATCGATGGCTTTACCCCGTTCTTTAACTAAAGATTCTGGTATTGGTTTACCGGTTAGTTTGCTGATATTTTGCAGCCAGATGTCGGTGTTTTTGATCCCAATTGGTGTTGGGCCAACAATCGCAGGAACCTTAAACTTCTGGTCTAAAAATTCAGCCGCGCTACCGCCTTCATATTTGCATAAAGCGATAGTGCCGATGGCGTTAGCAGAATCAGCAATGTCTTCGATGGTGGTATTCCCAAAGGCAAAACTTGTCTTATCGGGCATAGTGGGCGCATCGAAGCTTTCTGTATCCATTAAGATGTTTCCTGGAACATCCATTTCTTTTAAGATACGCTTAACTTCTGTGACATCTCCAGGGTTAACCCACCCAGTAATGACGTTTAACTTGCCAGTTGGTTCGCCTTTTTTTGCCAAGGTAGAAATGATCGCATGGACGCCGACATTATAGCCAGTGACTTGAGAACCTTTGTAACTGGGAGTATGCACAGCAACCAGTATTACCTCGCGATCGGGATAGTCTTTCTTTAACTGGCGGTTGAGCTTGTTAATGGTTCCTTCGATGTCGTCCCCAATCGTCTCGGTTGAACAAGTTGTAATAATTGGAATAATCCGTAAATCGGGATATCGTGCGACTAAGGTCTTTACGCCTTCCTCAATCCGTGGTATGCCTCCAAGAACAGCGCTATTTTCATGCAGTGAAGAAGAAGCAATGTCAAAATTTTCCTTCAAATGCTGGGCAAATAGGAGACGAACAAACATACTACATCCCTGTCCGCCATGCACCAGAGGGATACAATCTTTAATTCCGATGGAAGCATACTCGGCTCCAGCAGGTTGACAGGTAAAAATTGGATTGATTACGCCGCTGCGTTCCTTCTGTTTGACAATTACAGACATCCTATTGGCTCCTATATGGTAAAAAATTGCGTGATTTTGTTTAGCGTTGCTGCACGAAGAGATGAATTGTCATTTTGAGTTTAAGAAAGTGGAGCGATGCCTGCGACAAGCGATCGCATTTCGCACTCACCGAACTAGTAAGTTACGCCTCGCATCGATTACAGAAGAAGGTAGAATTGAATTTCCGAAAAGTCTTGCAAACAAACGAGAACTTCTCTGTAAAACGGTGCAAGAACACTACGCTACTTTTTGGGAATGCGTTTGGCGATCGCGCTACGTCGGTTAAAGGCATCGCTCCGTTAGGCAAATTTCAGCACAAACACTAACAGGATGACAAAACTCTAATTCATATTCATACTCCAATTGAGCAACGCTGTTCGTTGATTGGAATTACTGATCCAATTGCTTAATAAAGCGAATGGTGCAATTCACCATTTAAGGACTTGGTGATTGCAATATCGATCAGCTTGTGTTTAACAGACTCCAACACTGCTTTCTTTTGCACGTTATCCATCTTGGTTAACCATTGGAACTTGTTTTCCAAATCATTCACAAGAAGTTTTGCGTCTGCATAAAAAGCGCGATCGATAAGGGTTTCCAGAACCACCTGTTCCCCAGTCAAGATTTTCGCAGCCAGACCGAGAACGCCACTGATGTTTTCTTCCCGATCCCATGAGCGCGAGTGAAACTGCCACAAACACCGTTGTTGTATTAATGAGGTAATTTCCTCAGTTCGCTCTTGAATGTATGACGCGATTTCTTTGGCTGGCTGTTGAACTGGTGCAATGGTTTCCTTCACTGGCGATTTAACTTGTGAAGTGGTTTCCTTGGCTGCCTGTTCTTTAGCTGGCTGTTGAACTGGTGCAATGGCTTCCTTCACTGGCGATTTAACTTGTGAAGTGGTTTCCTTAGCTGCCTGTTCTTTAGCTGGCTGTTGAACTGGTGCAATGGTTTCCTTCACTGGCGATTTAACTTGTGAGGTAGTTTTTTCAGCTGGCGCTTGAACTGCTGAGGTAGTAGTTTTATTCGCTGACTGCTGAATTAATGAAGTCATGTCCGCAGAGGTATCTTTGGCAGCTTTACCATTGCCATTGCTTTTACCGTTACCATTAGCAACAGAAACATCTTCGCGGATATCATCTTTAGCCAATTTCATCAAAGGCGAGTAAATGGCATTGTACATATCGCGTGCCATATTCACCGCACCTTCAAAACCCATGTAAGGGCCATTGTGGTAGCCATGACCGTTGACATAAGGCAAGTGCAACTTCTTCACCAATGCACCCACCCGTGGCCCAGTCAAAACCAAATCAGGCTTGACCATCTCTAGCACTTCAAAGAACTCAAGTTCATTGCCATCATCAATATAGATAGTACCTTCTTCACCTCTGGCAATGACCTTTTCAAAGTCCTCTTGGTGACCAAACTTCGACGACATCGCCACAACTTTCATGCCTAAATCGTCTTCTAGCGCCTTTGTCCAGTGCCACAGTCGAGGCCCACCAGTCCAAATACAGACTTTTTTGCCAGTCAAGCGCTCCTTATACCAAGCTAACTTAGATTCATATTTAGCTACCTCTTCGGCAATCACAGCTTCGGCTCTGTCTTCAATTCCAAAGAAAGTTCCAATTTTGCGTAACCCTTCCTTGGCATAGTCAAAGCCCCAAGTATCCACATCAATACGAGGAATACCATATCTTTTCTTCAACTCATTGGCAATATATCCCGCAGACCGCGCACAGTTAGTCACATTCAACTGCGCTCTGTGCATCCCACGTAATGAGTCATAAGTACCGTTACCTGTAAAATGGGCGATGATTTGGATGCCCATTTTTTCCATATACTTTTCGAGGACAAAGGTATCTCCTTGAATGTTATAGTCCCCAATCACATTGATAGTATATGGACTGGTAATCTCTGGCTCAAAGGTTCCGACCTTCTCATTCACCCAGCCCATGTTGAAAACGTGGTGTCCTTTGGATTGACTCACCCCAGCAAAACCCGGACACTCTACAGTGAAGATATCAACATCACCGAGTTCTTTTTCTACCTCTTTGACTACAGGCTTGATGTCATCACCAATCAAAGCTGTCGAGCAGGTGGTGTACACCATCATCCGCTTGAGGTCAGGAAATTCAGCAAAGGCTTCTTTGATAGCCTTCTTGAGCAGTTTCTCACCACCAAAGACAATATGCTGTTCCTTCATATCCGTTGACCAGGCATACTTGAGTTGGAAGTTGCCATTATCACTAGGATAGCGTTTAGTGTGCCAAGTATCGTATGAACAACCTACAGGCCCATGTATCAACTGGATAGTATCCTTGAGGACACCACCAATTACTAACTTAGCGCCACAATAGCTGCATCCGCGCTCAGACAATGAGCCAGGAATCGTTTCAACGTTAGCACTGGGAAGAAACTGGGTTGTATCTTCTCCCTTTTCTTTTATATATATGTGCTTTTCCCGTTCGGGAATGGTTTGGTCGCACTTAAACAACTTCATTGGCATGGCTGATTGCTCCTTGTGCAATAGCTAAGAAGAAGAAATATTCTTCAAGACTTTGTATTTTTAGAAGAGAACTTCTTTGAGTTCCTTGATTTCAAAATCCTAACAACATCTTTAATTAATAATAGTAAATCTGATAACAAAAATGGAAATAAATGTAGAAAAACTAAGGATTAATCTATTTGTAAATAGACAATTCTGTCTAAATTTAAAATTGCCTTATCTAAGATAAATCAGATTTTGATCAAGAGAAATAGACAGACTGTTCTAACTAAATATGAAGAGATAAATGATGGAATTTTTGTCCTGTTTATAGATATGCCACTGGGAAAAATCAGTGATATTTGGTCAACTCAAAACAACAGAAAAATGGCAGTGATTAACTTTCAGGCTCTTTAGGTGATCACTAATTGTGACCACGAATACTGTTTATAAATAATTTGATAACCGCAAGTAATTTTGCTGGATGTATGATATTCTTGATTTATAGGGAATCTAAATTGCCAAAGCACAATAACTCCTCAAGCACCTGCTAATCAGATATTCAGACCAGCCTCATCAGTTATTGGTGACGGCACAACGTTAATCGAAGTGGAGCAAAGCCGCCAAAAAATCGGTTTTTCGTTTGGCGAAGCTGTTGCTATAAGGTAGGCTGGACTGATTTTTATGTATCTTCCTGCCAAGGAAACATAGTATTTGTTTGGCTGTGATCAAGTAGAAATTTCTCCTTCACCTGCGATCGCTGTGAAAGTTTTTAAACTCTTGTAACAGGATTGCGACTAATTTTTAGTACCTTTGTTGTATCTCACATCCCACTAATATTTACTGCTATGTTTGCAAGAAACTGTTAACTTATAGCAGCTAGCCGATGATAGTTTAAAATGTTGCATAAAACGCCTATATCGACTATTTGACTAAGTTGATACTGTTACAACTTCAGCAGTAAACTCTCTCAAAAACTGCAACTATTATTGAATTCAACACTCTGCTTGATTACACCATAATTCTGAAACCAAATCGACATGTCTGCACCATTACTGGGGTTCTTATGCGGAAGATTGCTATTTATGGAAGAGGAGGAATTGGCAAGTCCACAACAACTCAAAATACTGTGGCTGGACTGACTGATATGGGTCGTAAGGTGATGGTTGTAGGGTGTGATTCAAAAGCAGACTCTACCCGGCTCCTCTTAGGGGGATTCCATCAGAAGATTTTACTCGACACCTTGCGTAAAGAAGAAGATGATGTGAATTTACAAGACTTCCGTCAGGAAGGATGGGGGAAGACGCTGTGTGTGGAATCGGGCGGGCCGGAACCTGGTGTAGGATGTACAGGTCGAGGCATCCTGACATCGATTGGATTGCTGGAACAATTAGGTGCTTATGATGATGCGGTTAGGCTTGATTATACATTTTATGATGGTCTGGGTGACGTGGTGTGCGGTGGGTTTGTGATGCCCATTCGAGAACGCAAAGCTCAAGAAATTTACATCGTCACTTCTGGGGAAATTATGGCAATGTATACCGCTAACAACATCTGCCGAAGCATTCAGAAGTATGCCCTGATAGGCGATATACGTTTGGGAGGATTGATTTACAACTCTCGCAAAGTTGATGGGGCAAACGATCTGATCGAGGCTCTAGCTGAGAAACTGGGAACTCAAATGATTTACTCTATACCCAGAGACAACATGGTGCAACGGGCAGAGTTCCGCCGCAAGACGGTGATTGAGTATGCTCCTGAGTGCGAACAGGCACACCACTATCGCAACTTAGCAACAGCAATTGATCAGAACACAGATTTTGTGATTCCGAAATCTATGTCTAACCATCAGCTTGAGGAACTGCTGGTAAAGTTTGGGTTGTTTGACTAGGACAATGCAGTAAGGGTTATCCTTCATACAAAGTATCTGGAGCAATTGGCAACCTCTGACTCGAAAAAGCAGAAAAAACTGCGTAAGTTTCTTACCAACATTTGAGAAATCGACGTTGCAAACCACGTCAAAATTTATCTACCTCATTGAAGGAGTAGAACTTATTATGTTGACTGAAGAGGTATTAGTCCAAAAATTTATTAGCGTAGCTACGAGGCGCTGTCCCCAACTCGGTGAGTTGCTCCAGTACTGCCACGTCGAACTCGTAAACTCCTATTGGGGCTGCCCCTCACAACTTATTCAACATTTTGCTATATTTTCGCCCAACCTGCTGTTTGCTTCTGTTAATCGCTACAAAGATATTCTCAGGGGCACTGCTAAAGATCTGGGGACATCGGATGCTGTTTGTATGAACGCCACACGTATTATCCGCGATCCTGCCTCAACATTAAAGGAAAGAAACCCCATCCTGTGGTTGGAACTTCATTATGTGGCAGTACCAACTAAAAAATGCAGTTGATATCTAAGACCTCTTGCATAAATATTTTTTTATCTCACGCAGAGGCGCAGCGAAAAGTTCTGTTCGCGTAGCGTCTCCGTCAGGAGAAGGAGGGTTTCCCTCCGTAGGAACGCCACTTGCGCGGCTGCCGGGGAACCCGTCCAACGCAGTGGCTCAACTTTTCAAGACAGAGGCGCAGAGAAGAGAACGCAAAGAAGGACTTTTGCAAGAGGTCTCTAGATGGGGACTTACCATACTTGAACTGAAAGTTGCATTCATTGGGCGAAATAGTATCTAAAGATGCAAGTATATTTGCAAAATGTATGATATGCTTGCAGCAGATAAGCAAAATTGTCAAAACATTAACATGTCTGACAGCAAAAGTGGCAAGCACCAGAAAACCTTGCTATTGTCCCAACAGATTACGTTTGTTCGCTGCGGCTTTTTCTAACGGAGAGATACAGCCTCATGAAACTGGATGTGAATCTTTGCAACAACCTGAAATCAATTAGAACTCGCTTAGGCATGAGTCAGCAGGAATTAGCTAATATTGCTGGCGTAACTCGTCAGAGTATTGGTGGTGTGGAATCGGGACAATATGCTCCTTCTGTTGCTATGTCACTTCGTTTAGCTAAGGCGCTTGGTTGCCAAGTTGAGGACTTATTCTGGTTCGAGGAAGATTTACCAGAAGTTGAGGCAATTATTGCCGGATCAGCCTCTAAGCAACGGCAATCACGAGTTAGTCTGGCGCGAATTGGGGATCAATGGATAGCTTATCCCCTCGTTGGGAACAATGCTTTTCGTATGGAAATGATTCCAGCTGATGGTGAAACAGTTGTGGTGGTGAGACAGTCTGATCTTGAAGATTCCCACGCCACTTGCGACAACTTTGGGAACCAAAACAACGTAGTGGCTCCCCAAGAAGAACTACCGAAAGGGTTTCCCGGCATAAGCAAACTGTCTAACCCGCAGGGTGAAGCAGTTACGGTGAATCAGCAAACTGCCATTGGCCTTAGCGATCGCGCAATCTTAGCTAAGTACGAACATCATCCAGCAGGTGAAGCACAGAACCAGATCGGTACAAATAAAGTTCTGGTTCGGCTTCTGGATGATATAGACAAACTGCACAATACAGTTGTGATTGCTGGTTGTACACCTGTGCTTTCTCTCTTGGCAAGAGCAACTGAACGCTGGCATCCGCAACTACGAATTCATTATCATTTCGCTCACAGCACGGCTGCATTGCGTAGTCTGTGCCGAGGTGAAGTTCACATTGCAGGGATGCATTTATATGATCCCCAAACTGGGGAACATAACATTCCCTTTGTGCGGGAAGCCTTAACAGATAAGAGTGCGGTTTTGATTACCCTGGGAGTTTGGGAAGAAGGATTGTTAGTCCCACCAGGAAACCCAAGGGGAGTTAAAACAGTTTCCGACTTAGTAGAATTTGGAGCAACTATTGTTACCCATGAGATGGGTTCTGGTAGTCGGATGCTCTTAGAACGGAAACTTCAAGAAGAACGAGTACCATTGCACAAAGTTAAAGGATCTGACTGTATCGTCCACAACCATCAAGATGTTGCCTTATCTATAGTCTCAGGAATCGCTGATGCAGGTATCAGTACAGCATCTATAGCTGCTGCCTTTGGGTTGGGATTTATCCCTCTACATCGAGCGCGATACGATTTGGTAATTCTCAAAGAATACTTGGAAGAGTCACCAGTACAGCAGTTTCTCAGTATCTTGGGACATCGGCTAGTGCGATCGCAATTAGAGATTCTCGGCGGCTTTGACATTAGCCATATTGGGGAAGTTGTAGCGAATATCTAAATAATTCGTAATTCGTAATTCGTAATTAATGGGACAGACGCGATAAATCGCGTCTCCACAAGTCAATCAAAATCATACTACGGGTTAGTTGGTCATGAATCACCACTTCACTATGAACAAACATCCGATTCAAATTAACGATACCACCTTGCGAGATGGCGAACAGGCGGCAGGTGTGGCTTTTAACGTTGAAGAAAAAATTGCGATCGCCACTTTTCTAGATTCTATTGGTGTTCCAGAACTAGAAATTGGTATTCCGGCAATGGGACAAGAAGAAGCAGAGTCAATTCGTACTATTGTCAATTTGGGATTAAACGCTAAATTACTTGGCTGGAACCGTGCTAATTTATCTGATATTCAAGCATCTATAGATTGTGGTTTGCAACGGGTGCATATTTCCGTTCCCGTCTCGGAAATTCAGATTGCTGCCAAGTTTAGCGGTAAGCAACAGAAAATGCTGGATCGTTTGCGAGATGCGATTAATTTCGCTTGCGATCGCGGTTTAGCTGTATCTGTTGGCGGCGAAGATTCTTCTAGAGCCGATCCATCCTTTCTATTAGATGTAGCATTTGCTGCTCAGGAGTGGGGAGCTTTTCGGTTTCGCTTCTGTGACACTGTAGGAATTCTCGACCCTCTAACTACTTACAGTAAAGTTCGTTCCCTTGTGCATCACCTATTTATTCCTATAGAGATGCACACACATAATGACTTTGGACTGGCAATGGCGAACTCATTGGCTGGTATTGAAGCAGGAGCGCTATCTGTCAACACCACAGTCAATGGAATTGGCGAACGGGCTGGGAATGCGGCGTTGGAAGAGATTGTCATGGCACTGAAATATATGTACGGTATCCGAACGGGTATTGATACAAAACGGCTGCTGGAACTATCACGGTTAGTTGCTAAAGCTGCTAACTGGCCAGTTCCCCCTTGGAAAGCGATCGTTGGTGAAAATACCTTTGCACATGAATCAGGCATTCATGCTCATGGAGTGCTGCAAAATCCTGGTACTTACGAACCGTTTGCGCCGGAAGATGTTGGTTGGGAACGTCGTTTAGTTGTAGGCAAACATTCCGGGCGGCATCTGATACTCAGTGTGCTGCAACAACATGGAATCACGCTAACTCAGCCAGAAATTCAATCGGTGCTAGATGCTGTCAAGCATCAGTCAGTACAAGTTAAACGCAGTCTCACGGTTGAAGAACTCCTGAGTTTGGTTCCCCAAGGATGAAGGTAGGGAAAGAATAAAGTGAAGTTGGTTAAGAATGCATAACAATTTTGTCTGTGTTGGCGATCGCAATCATTCTACTAACTGCTACAATTCTACCAATTATGTTGGTATTAACTATGCCGAGAAAAGAGCAAGGATGGATTACCTTTCAATCGTCAAGAGAAGAACTGCAACTTTTGGAGCAGTACTGCAAGCGGTCTCAACGCACTAAAACTGATGTATTGCGTTCTCTATTGCGTACTCTCCAACCCAAATTACTCAAAAAGCGGAGTAAGCAGTTTGATTCTACAGAGGTCGATCTTGACATGTTTAACTATTTTGAGTAGGGATAAAGCTAGTTGTAGAGGTCAATAGATTGTTGATGGCGCTCCAATTGATGTCCAGGGTAGTCAGGATTTGTTAACTATACTAAAGTATTTTTTCTACCATGCTTAATTTTCAGTCTATTCGTACCACAACAATGCAAAGAGTCCCATATAATTGGGCTTTGATCGAGAACCTGCTCTCAATAGAAGCAAGCTTAGAACTAGCTGCCAGTTTTCCCCACGAAGAGTTTCGCTTGTCAGAGGGAGAGGGATATGGATACTCTTGGGGAAAGATGCTTGCCAGTAGCGAGGATATTCCGTTGATGCTCAAATCTAGCGATCGCCGCTGGCGAGAGCGGATGGCACAAGGTAGACTTACTTGTGACTTGGGATACCTCAGTAATGTCTGGCGACAGTTGATAGAAGGACTATGGACAGATTCTTACCGCGCAGCAATGGCTAAAATGTCTGGGTTGGAGCTAAAAGACTGTTTAATGGATATTGGATTTCGGCGGTATAAGTTAGGACAGTTGCATCACCCCCATACAGATGAGCCAAATAAAGTTTTAACTCATCTGCTATTTTTCAATCAACAATGGTCTATGGACTGGGGAGGCTGTTTGCGAATTCTCAAAGACTCTCAGCCGGAATCTGTCTTCCAAGATATTCTACCCCTGAACGATTCCTCTGTTGCGATCGTGCGTTCTGACAATTCTTGGCATACGGTAACTCCGCTAACTTGCCCTATATCTGAGTGTCGGCTGGCTTTGCGAGTTGCTTTTTTTCGGAACGATCGCTTAACTTCAGATTTCGGAGAAACCCAGCTAGTTGCCTAGCAGTCAAGTATTTTTCTATGGAAGCTTGATATGAATAAAGAATTCTACAATTTTACGGACATTCTAATCCAAATCCTGCCTCTGCTTCTGTTAGTCCTGCTGGCCGTATACATCAACTTGAAAGTGATAGAGCGTTATCCTCCTGTTGTCACTTCCGTCAAAGAAAATTATGACTAATCCTACAGAATTATTGCGATCGCGCTATGGTGAAATTCCCTTCAACTACGAAATTGACTGGAACAACTCTCTAGAAACACTCGTATCTCACCGTTCAGTTCGGTCTTATTTATCTAATCCTCTACCATCAGGAACCCTGGAATGGCTAGTTGCTGCTGCTCAATCTGCTGCTAGTTCGGCTAATATGCAAACCTGGAGTGTGGTAGCCATTGAAGATCCAGAGCGCAAAGCAGAATTATGTAAACTGGCTAATAACCAAGCATGGATTAACCAAGCTCCTGTATTTTTAGTTTGGTTAGCAGATTTAGGTCGTCTGGCTCATATTGCTGACAGTCGCGGACTACCTCATATAGCTCTGGATTACATCGAACTGTTGGTGAAAGCAATAGTCGATGCTTCAGTGGCGGCGCAAAATGCTGTTGTAGCTGCTGAATCTGTCGGTTTGGGAACAGTATATATTGGTGCAATTCGCAAAAGCACGCAAGAGGTAGCCACATTACTAAATTTGCCACCTTTCGTGTTTCCCATATTTGGGTTGTGTGTCGGTTATCCCGATCCTGATGCACAACAACCTGCTATTAAGCCGCGTTTACCTCAACCAGCCGTACTGCACCGGGAAACATATAAATTAGCAGAGCAAGATGAAGCGATCGCTCACTACAACGACATCATGAAAGAATTCTACACCGAACAAAAGATGAATGTTACTGTTGATTGGTCGCAACACTCAGCCGAGAGAATCGCTACCTTAGACTATTTAAAAGGATGCAAGTACTTGCGTGAAACTCTCAACAACTTCGGCTTCAAGTTGCTGTAAAGGGGACTGGGGATTGGGTACTGGGGAACTCGGGGCCCCCTCTGGGGATAAGGGGCAATGGGGATTGGGGATTTTAGATTGAATTTGTAGCTAAAATTGCAAACTTCTTCTCTGCGTCTGGGGCGTCTCTGCGTGAATAAATCATACCCGCACTTAAAACAGAAAGGAGCTTCAAACAATGAATAGTTTGTCTACCAAAGACCTCAACAGACTACGCTCTCAAAGCAAAATAATTGTTAATCGAGTAGAGATTTTCATCGAGACTTATTTATCAGAAACTTCCCTTGATGAGAATCTAGTGAACGAAACCTTAGAAGAAATCATCAAGGCTGCGAATAACTTAACAACCGCAGCATCCAAGATGAAAACCGTAGAAACTGTACATAACCTTAACGGTTCAAAATAGTTCAATAGCGCTGAGTAGAACCCCATAGCTCAATCATAGGAAGTACCGATTTCTAAGTGCTGAGTAATTGACGCTAGATACTCAGCACTATTTTGATTATGGGAAGGACGTAAATAAAGTGAAGATACCGCAGGCGAGACGCCTAACGCCACTTCTTACCCTGCGGGAAGCTCTCCGGGTTCAGCAGTCGCTCATGGGGGAAACCCTCTACGTACCCGTCGCTGCTTCACCGCTACGCGTCTACAAGTCGGGCATTACCCGCTTCCCCCACAAGAGGTTAATTGTTATTGTGGGATGGGTTGGACAGCCCACTATAGTCAGAGTTCATCTACTTAAATGAATCTAGACTGTTAGGAAATATTATGCTAAAAGAGCTAATTTCAAACTTCAACAACTGGTTACAACGAAATAGTATTGTACGTAACCTGGAGTTTTTCCAAGATTTTATTATCATTTCTTTGTGTCTTGGTTTATTTTGTGTGATGCTCATCCGACTAGGAGATATGTTTTTCTCCTTTTTGCACCCTTTAGATTTACGACAAGTAACATCTGATATCTTATTCATTTTGATTTTAGTAGAATTGTTTCGCTTGTTAATCGATCATTTACAACAACAAAGAACATCCGTGACCGCAGCAGTGGAAATTACTATTGTTTCTGCTTTGAGAGAGGTAATTTTACGCGGCGTTCTCGAAATTCCCCGCGACCAAATTTTCGGTATAGCTGTATTTCTAGTAGTTTTAACAGCAATTATTGTGGCTTTACCTTGGATATCTCGGTTTTTGGAACAGGTCAAAATTGCTAACCCAGAACCAACAGAAAAAAAGCAATTGTTGACTAAAAATACTCTAGCTTCTGATGAATTGTAACCATAAATACTGTTTAAAAATTAGTTGGCGATCGCAAGTAAAATTGCCAGATGTATGATATTCTTTATATATGGAGAATCAAAAGCACACTTAAAAACAACAATTTCCGCGTAGAACTTGAGCTATACGAAGTTTCGCTTAAAAGTCTGGTTTTTGTATCTCCCTAGCTTATCAACGTAGAAGTAAAGTCAAATCAGCCAAGCATCTTCAATTTTGCTCAAGTGCATCAAACAGCAAGTGATATTAGTGATATTTAATATCTGTGTGTTTCTCTTTAATACCTTGTTTGACTTAACTCATTCGTCAGCATTTACCAACCACTAAAACCTTTTTCAATAACTTGCAATTCTGTATTCATTCCAGTGAGCTTTTGCCTATCAAAATTAAGCGACTCTGTGAAAGAATTTCCATAATCAGAATTGCTGTTGTTTTTTAGAAGGATTTTCAATGCAATCTAAGTTGTTGTAGAAATCAACATTGTTAATCACTAAACACATGAGTAGAATACCATGCTTGAGAGCCTTCTGAACAACCATAATCTACCGTATCCTGATACGATACATCCGATCATTGTCCATTTTGTGATTGCGATGGTGTTGTTTGCCTTTTTATGTGATGTCATTGGCTACTTTACTAATAACTACCGTCTTTTCGAGGTGAGTTGGTGGAATATGTTTTTCGCTACAATTTCCATCTTCATCGCCGTTGTTTTTGGTCAATTTGAAGCAGGTTTAGCACAACCTTATGATGCCGTTCAACCAGTACTGAATTTACACACTATCCTTGGCTGGTCACTTTCAGGAATTCTTGCAGCTGTTACAGCTTGGCGTTATGTAATTCATTGTCGTAATCCAAAAAAGGTATCAATTTATTACTTAGCAGCAAGTCTACTTTTAACTGTATTAGTAGGCGTACAAGTGTATTTTGGAGATGAATTGGTTTGGGTATATGGACTGCACACTGTACCAGTTGTTGAAGCCGTGAAGGAGGGCTTACTACGATGAATCCTGAAGTTGTTGAGCAATTAAAAACTCATTTGGGAGCAAACGGGTTGCCCTATCCTATACCCATTCACCCAAATCTAGTTCATTTGACTATAGCCTTATTTATCCTTGGTATTACCTTTGATTTCATCGGTACATTGTTCCCTCTACAAAGACCAATCTTCAAGTTTTTAGCAATTCCTGCTAATCGTTCTAGCTTCTTTGAGGCTGGTTGGTACAACATGCTAGCTTCGGCACTGATTACATTGTTTACAGTGGCAGCAGGTTTTTACGAAATCATGTTAGCAGAACCACTCACAGGGGTAAAAAGTGCCTGGGGATTAGAAGCCGTGGAAACAATGCTTTGGCATGGTGTAGGTGGTGTTTTTCTCTTAGGGCTGATTGTTGGGATGGCTATCTGGAGAGGATTGCAGCGCTATATTTGGGAGCGAGATGACGGTAAACAGGTGCAGTGGGCTTATTTATATTCTGGACTGTTCATCATATTCATCATGTTCATCCACGGTACGCTAGGAGCGCACCTAGCTGCTGAGTTTGGGGTTCACAATACTGCTGACATGTTATTGCGCTTGGGCAAAAACCCCAACTTACTACTGAGGTAATCATGAAAATCCGAAATGTTTTGATTTTGAGTGTGGTTGCGATCGCCCTAACTGCTGTTAGTCTTCAGATAGGACAGTGGACGTATTCTTGGATGCCTCCTCAAGCCGCAGCAGAATCGCACCTCGTCGATAAGTTGTTTAGTTTTTTAATCACGTTGGGAGCATTTATCTTCCTGGGAGTTACAGGAACACTGATTTATTCAGCGATTTTCCATCGAGCAGAGAAATACGATACAAGCGATGGCCCTCCCATTGAAGGAAATATCACACTAGAAATTGTCTGGACTGCAATTCCTGTATTACTAGTATTTTGGATTGCTGGTTACAGCTACCAAATCTACGAGCAAATGGGGATTCAAGGGCCAATGGAGGCTATGCATCTGCATATTCCAACAGTCATGAAATCTGCATCTGCTGCACCAGTCAAAGAGGACACGAGGACGCGGAGACAGGGAGACGCGGGGAAAGAGGAAGCCGGGAAAAGGGGACAAGAGGACACAGGGAATATTAAGGGACTTCCTGTTGAAGATATTGAAGTCGATGCTAAACAATGGGCTTGGGTTTTCCGCTATCCAGGAACAGATATCAGTACCACCGAACTACATTTACCCATCAATCATCGCATCCGTTTAGCTTTGCATTCAGAAGATGTTCTCCACGGCTTTTATATTCCTGCCTTCCGAGTCAAGCAAGACATTATTCCCAACCGCAACATTGACTTTGAATTCACCCCTACTCGCATTGGCAAATATCAATTAACCGATTCCGAATTTAGCGGCACTTACTTTGCAACCATGCAGGCCGATGTCATTGTCGAGTCTCGTGAAGATTACAAACAATGGCTAGCAGAAGCAGCAAACCGTAGACCATGCATAGCAAATAATCAAGCAGCTTCCGAATATGCCCAAGAATCAAAAGAACTAATCAAAGGTTGGGCTACAGTAATACCTGCAAAAGCCCCCATAGTCAACTCCAGCAAACTAATTAATCACTTATCTTACTCCCTTCCTCTCTGCGCCTCTGCGCCTCTGCGTGAGGAACAAACCTTCAAATATCCTTCAAGCGTGGCAAGAGCAAACAAATGACAAATATTCCCGCCCAAAACATTAACATTACAAATCAAATACCTAACCACGAACCTCAAACAAACTGGAAGCAATACTTTAGCTTCAGCACAGACCACAAAGTTATCGGTATTCAGTATATCGTTACCGCCTTCATTCTCTTTTTAGTAGGTGGTCTATTTGCAATGATCATTCGTGGAGAATTAATTACTCCACAATCAGACCTCCTCGACCGTAGTGTCTACAATGCAATGTTCACCATGCACGGCACCGTGATGTTATTTGGCTGGACATTCCCCATACTTACAGGTTTTGCTAACTATCTCGTGCCTTTAATGATTGGGGCGCGAGATATGGCGTTTCCCAGACTCAATGCTGTTGCCTTCTGGATGATACCAGTCGCTGCTATTCTACTGATGGTCAGTTTCTTTGTCCCTGGCGGGCCAGCCCAAGCAGGTTGGTGGTCATACCCTCCCGTCAGCGTACAAAACCCTACAGGAAACTTCATCAATGGTGAGGTTATCTGGCTTTTGGCAGTGGCAGTATCAGGTGTTTCCTCAATTATGGCGGCGATTAACTTTGTCACCACGGTTGTGAAGATGCGCGCACCTGGGATGACATTCTTCCGGATGCCCATCTTTGTTTGGAACGTATTCAGCGCCCAGATTATCCAACTATTTGGACTACCTGTGTTAACAGCAGGTGCAGTCATGCTTTTACTCGATTTAACAGTTGGAACGAGCTTTTTTAACCCTGCCAAAGGAGGCGACCCAGTTCTATTTCAGCACTTTTTCTGGTTCTACTCCCACCCTGCTGTTTACGTAATCATTCTGCCAGTCTTCGGAGTCTTTTCAGAAATCTTCCCGGCTTTTGCTCGTAAGCCTCTATTTGGCTATAAGATTGTTGCTGTTTCATCACTCTTGATTGCTGGGGTGAGCGGTATAGTCTGGGTACACCATTTGTATGTCAGTGGTACTTCCGGCTGGATGCGGATGTTTTTCATGCTGACAACAATGTTCGTATCTGTCCCCACTGGCATTAAGGTGTTTGCTTGGACTGCAACGATTTGGGGTGGCAAACTACGGTTTGATACACCAATGCTATTTGCGTTTGGTGCATTAATCTTGTTTGTGTTTGCAGGTATTACTGGCATCACCCTTTCTTCCGTTCCTATTGATGTCCACGTCAATAATACCTACTATGTGGTGGGTCACTTCCACTATGTTCTATATGGCACAGTCACGATGGGGATGTTTGCTGCTATATACTTTTGGTTCCCTAAGATGACTGGACGTATGTACTACGAAGGCTTGGGTAAGTTGCACTTCTGGCTGGCGTTCATTGGTACTAACCTCAACTTCTTCCCAATGCACCCATTAGGATTGCAAGGAATGTTGCGTCGAGTTTCTTCTTATGCACCACAGTATGAATTTTGGAATATTATCGCCAGTATCGGAGGGTTTTTGTTAGGTGTGTCTACTTTGCCTTTTATTCTAAATATGATTGGTTCTTGGATACATGACCAGCGCGCATCAAAGAATCCTTGGCGAGCAATTGGACTTGAGTGGCTAGTTGCTTCACCACCTCCTGTAGAGAATTTTGAGAAAATTCCAGTTGTTGTGGGTGAACCTTACGGATATGGGAAATCTGAACCGTTGGTAGCCGAGAATTAGTTTTAACGCAGAGGGACGCGGAGAGTTTGAGATGAGATAAATGCGATCGCATTTATTTAAACTTGCGCCTCTGCGTGAGACAAATACATAGGAGTATTCAAGCAATGCAAAGTTCAATGATTTCAGAAGAATCGCACGAGCATACCCATGATGAAGAAGGCAGCAAGATGTTCGGCTTCATTGTGTTCTTGCTTTCAGAGACTTTCATTTTTCTCGGTTTTTTTACTGCATATATTGTCTATAAAACAACAGTTGCCGACTGGTTGCCTGCTGGTGTTTCCGGGCTGGAAGTCATAAATCCGGCAATTAATACGGTAGTTCTTGTTTCCAGTAGCTTTGTCATCTACTTAGCAGAACGCGCCCTTGCACGCCACGATTTGATGAAATTTCGCCAGTTTCTTTTGTTAACGATCGCAATGGGAAGTTACTTTTTAGTTGGACAAGCGATCGAGTGGAGTCATCTTGCTTTTGGCTTTACCACAGGTGTCTTTGGTGGGATGTTCTACTTACTGACAGGCTTCCACGGTTTGCATGTTCTCACAGGTATTTTATTGCAGATACTTGTTTTGGGTCGCTCTTTCATTCCTGGTAACTACGACACAGGTCATTTTGGTGTCAATGCCACTTCTATTTTTTGGCACTTTGTTGATGTCATCTGGATTGTTTTGTTTATCCTGATTTATATCTGGCAATGACACTCGGTGGTTTGAAGTTTTGTGCGGAAGATAGCTTTGCAAAATAACCTTGAACTCTCACAGATAACCTCTGTTCCGTCCGCACCAACGCAGTGTTAGCTGGCGGCACTACTCCAGACATTTAAACCCCTTTTCACCCTTCAGCTTACCATCAAAACTCCAGGTGTCTGTGCAACCTGCTTGACGAGATACTGCTCCAATCAGGTAATCAGAAAAATCAGCTTTACCCTGCCTGTATTGCTGTAGAGCCTGGTCAACCGTTGATCGGTTTTCAAATTCAAAGGCTGCACTATGCAACATAGCCTCTAGCACATTAATGATCTCGTCCTTGCGAAAGCCGTAGTTTGCTCCCCTAAGCACCCAAACCAACTCACATAGAACGATATTGGTGATAAAGCAAGGCTGATTCTGCTGAATGACCGTAACAGTCTGTTGCCATTGCTGTTCATCATCTCTGGTGAGATATCGAACGAGCATATTGGTATCAAGTCCAATCATTCGCACCCTCAGAGATGGCTGTTTCCATATCCTCAAGGGACGCTCGTTGAATGCCAGGGCGATGGAGGATGCCGGATAAGTCTTCTACGGCAACGTTGAGGGGAAAGAGTTTGACTTGACCGTCTTCGTCGATCACAAATTCGATTCGGCTGCCGCTCACTAGCTTGAGATGCTGCCGAATTTCGTCAGGCAGGGTAATTTGTCCGGTATTGGTCACTGTTGTACTGAGCATAGCTAGGATTGCCGCAAGTGAGCTTAATACCCAAATTTTAACTCCTGTATGGTCGCAAGTTTTTTAAAAACCTTCATTTTAATGCTGTTCTGCTCACTTTAAAATTCCTACTTTGGCTATTTCTTGTTGCGATCGCGCTTGGCGGCTCCTTTCGGAGCATCGGAGCCTACTAAGCTGGCGCTGTAACTCTGTCACAGATACTAAATCTGCTGACGATCTATTATCCATTGGGGAATTATCCATAGTACTCATCGCTTGCTTTGCAACTTCAAAGTTAGTGTCTATTGTAAGACAATCAATTGTAAGAGAATATTACGAGTTTGTTCCTGAAACTGCTGTGGTAGATCGGCAAACATTTTACGATGTTTCTGGATCTAACTCTTGCGTCTTACCTGCACGATGTTCAGCTGCATGACCAACTAAAGTCGCCAAACTCATCGTATAAATTCTCTTCTTGCCGCGTTTCTACGATCAAAGGCAATCCATTCTTCTTTGGTCATGCGACGAACATTCTCTATACGTTTGGATGCCCAATCATTGTACTCAATATTGAAGTCACACCCCATCCAACGTCGATTTAGTTGTTCTGCAACTACTATGGTTGTTCCTGAGCCTGAAAATGGATCAACAATCAAATCTCCTTCTTTAGAGGATGCAAGGACAAATTTCCTCAATAGTTCTTCAGGCTTTTGTGTAGGATGAGGTGTTGTCTCACCCATGCCATTACAAGTAGTAGGAATTTCTATTACATCTTTAGGCTTTGCACCTTTTGGATTGGGTGTCCAGTTATCGCGCTTCTTTGATGATCCTTTCCCATAAGCACTTGTTTCTGCTTGTGGATGTGAAGGATATTTCAACGTATGTGCACCATAAGGAATTCTTACATCATCAATATTTAATTTGATCCCATCAGATTTGCGAAAATGAATAATGCTTTCATGAGAGCGTCCCCAGTTACTACCTAAATTTGCTTTGTTTTTGTAATGCCAAATTAGCCAACGGCAACTTCTAAAATATCTTGATGCTGGATGTTTGAGATCAGCCAGGATTTCGGAAAAACCACAAATGTAGAGAGAACCTGTTGGTTTTAGAATACGAGAGGATTGACTAATCCATTGAAGCGACCATTCAATGTACTGCTCCTGATTCTCAAAATCATCCCAATCAGCTTTTTTAATGTTATATGGTGGATCAGCAAAAATTAGATCAACGCTCTGAACCTCAAGGGATTTGAGCCAGTCGATTGAATTACCCTGATACAGTTTTCCATGAGGATGTTCATATTGCAGTTGAAATCCTTCTGTTAAAGGCTTCAGTTCTTGCCGTCTCATCAATTGTGGCGTTGCCACAACTTCTAAAGATAATTGGGTTGTCTTGAGAATTTGATTGGAACTAACCACCCCTGCTGACCTCTACTAACGCACGAGCGTCTAGGAGCAAATTATAGTACACATTTACAGCTTAACCAGATCTTATAGGACTATTTAACCTGGAATACCTCACAGGTAACGCTCTAGCAAGGTCTCCACCAAAAACTAGCAGGCTAACGGCTAAGTTGAGCGGCGGCTAGTATCCTTTGCATCCTCACCAAAATCTCTCGCTCGTCCGCTCCAACGTGTTGTTAGACCGTGCTTTCGCGACAAGCTCACAACTTCTTTGCCACTTTCAGCTTCCTTCTTGCGTAAGTCTTCAAATATTGCGTCCAGGTCATAATTCAATGACTTTGCGTATGCTTCGCGAATTTGGTGAATCTCTTCTACAATCTCATCTTGCCACATGACCTAATCTCCCATCAGTTCGTTTGGGGTGCAGAGAACAGGCAGCACATAGCCGAAGTCGAGACTAATTTCTGCTAGCTTTCCCTGGATTTGAGCGTTAGCAATATGCTTACAATTCCAAGTTAGCAGATAATCCATGCCGTGGACGGTAGCAGCAGCGATGTGAATCGCATCAACCCTCGCTTTTGAAGGCAAATTGCTTCGGAGCAGAAGTTGTGCAGCTAGACTCTGCACATCCTGGTTTAATGACAACAATGAAAAATCGCGCAGCATCTCCAGCCTTTGAGCAGCGATCGTTGGATCTCCCTGTGCCACTTCCTCTAAAACAGCCTCAGAAGCATAAAGAGTGAAGGCGCTTCGACGAGATTCCCACCAGTCTTTTGTGATCTCCATGTTTGCAGCCAAGATTAGGTTTTTGGTTGATCTGGATGTGAGATAGCCCAAGATGCTGGTTTCGATGTAGACCGTTTCGCTCATATGGAATAGGCTTGAGGTCTTCCCATTTTACAACTGTCTGGCTCAAGGACTATGTTAAACCGCGACCCTGCAATGATGCATTTAGGGCTTCAAAACTTCTTTTGCACCTTCAATAAAGAATTTAGCGACAGGGTGATCAATCATCTTTTCCAAAGCTGCGAAGCTTCCTGCTTTCATTCCCCGCAGAATTCGGGATTTTAGCTCAGGACTTTTCTCAACTTCATCCACAGCTTTAGCAACCAGAACTCTAGGACTATCACTTGGATAATCGACGGAAAGTTGATCTAGCAGAACTTTAATATCTTTTTTAGTGATTTCGCCTAATTATCAGCTTCCCGGTTGTACCCAAACGGATAACTCTGCGGTCTAACGTTTCTGTTGAGCGGTAGCCAGTAACTTTTGTATTACTATTAATATCTTGAAGCTATCCGCTCCAACAGGATTGTTATGCGTTGCCATCTTCACACCCCTATTCAGGCTTAATCCAACCTTTAACAATTGCTTTACCAACATTGATATAAGGATTATCTAAAAATTCTTCAATTGCAGTTTCACCGCCAGCTTGTAAAGCACTAGCTACTCTACGTTTGAAGCTAGGAGTAGTTTCATCATTGATGTATGCCACTTTCTCAGAATCAGTTGCAGCAGAGTTTGTCTATGTAACGATTACAATTGTCGAAGGCGTCAAAAAAGCAGCTTGTCTATTGACTACTGGTGACGCTGCGATCGCAATTCCTGGTGTTAACGCTGGCTACCGTACACCAACTGATGAATACTCTAGGTCATTTTCAAAAATACAGCATTTTCTGAGCGCACCTGCGGAATCTGGGTTACCAACTCCTAAAACTATGTTTTTATACAACACAGTTTTAGGAGTCAGTAGATTGAGATTTACGCTTGAATCATAAAATCGCTAGCAGTTAAACTTGGCTTGCCATCGAGAGTGGCAAACTGACCGCCACTACCAAAACCAGGCGCAGTACCATTTTCGTTATAGAACAAGCGTCCATTCACAGCATCGTAGACAATCTTGGCACTGCTAATGCCCTCCAAAATAGTCAATTGGAACAAGTCAAAACCAATACTCTTAAAATCACCTGCACTACTGAAACCATTTCCGGGATTAGAACTAAGGACACTGAAAGTGGTTTTATCCAAAACAATCTTGTCACCTTCAGAACGCTTGAAGTCAGTAATTTTATCGATACCAACACCAGACTGAGTGAAAGTAGCATTAGTGTTGAAAAGGAATCTATCAGCACCAGTTCCACCTGTTAGCACGTCATTCCCAGCACCACCAGCGAGAGTATCATTCCCCGCACCACCGATGAGAGTATCATTGCCTGCTTCGCCACGCAGATGATCGTTGCCACTCTTGCCATCGATTCTGTCATTACCGCCTTGAGCGTTAATTACATCATTGGAATTGTCAAAACCAGAGGTGTTGTTATTCAGGTCATTGAGGAACGTCACCGCATTCTTTTGGAAGATGCCGCTAGCATTAAAGTTAGCATCGAAGACATCAAAACTGTCGCTGGGGCTGGTTTGTCCATCAAACAGGATATTGGCTAAAGCCGGTCTACTACCTGATGCGGGCAGATTATCTAGGTTTTCCAGCTTGAAGTTTTGCACTATGACTTTGGTGTTGGCAACATTATCAAAAGTGACTTCTAGATTGTTGCCATTTGCAGTTAGTAGCAGATTTTTAGCACTTAAGCCAGTACCAGTAAATTGCAGCGTGTCAATATTGGCGATTACTGTTGCATTGGGATTTGTACCTTTGCCAACACCGCCAAAGTCGGTGATGGTGTCAGTGCCATCGCCAGGGCGAATAATAAAGGTGTCTCTTCCACCACCACCTGTAAGGGTATCGTTACTAGCTTTGCCATCAATAATATTGTTGCTAGCTGTGCCTTTTAGAGTATCGGCATTGGGAGTTCCCGTTAAGTTAAGGGGAGTGATACTCAAATTAAAGATATCGCTGACACTGGCATTAGCTGTGTCCTTGGCAGTAACTTTGACGTTGATGCTACCGACATTGGCGGCTTTTGGTGTGCCACTAAAAGTGCGGGTGTTGGCGTTGAAGGTTAGCCATGAGGGTAAAGGATTGCCGTTGTCAAGGGTGGCAGTGTAAGTTAAAGTGTCGCCAGCATCGATATCAGCAAAGGTGTTGGCAGCAAAAGTGAAGTTGAAGGCACTATTTTCTGTTGTAGTTTTGTCGGGCAGGGCGTTGGCTAGGGTTGGTGCATCGTTAACTGGGTTAATTGTGAGATTGACGGTGGCGGTGCTAGTGCCTCCATTTCCATCAGCAATGGTATAAGTAAACGAGTCTGTGCCGTTAAAGTTGGCATTGGGAGTATAAACCAAAAAGTCATCGGTTGTATTTGCTGGAGTGGCGTTATCGTTGAGGGTAACGGTTCCGTTGCTGGCATTGGTAAAGCTCTCGATGCTTAAGGGGTCTGAATCGGCATCGCTATCGTTAGTGAGGACGCTGATGTTAACCGGGGTATCTTCATTGGTGCTGGCACTGTCGTTCACAGCGACAGGTGCATCGTTAACTGGGTTAATTGTGAGATTGACGGTAGCGGTGCTAGTGTTTCCATTTCCATCAGCAATGGTATAAGTAAACGAGTCTGTGCCGTTAAAGTTGGCATTGGGAGTATAAACCAAAAAGTCATCGGTTGTATTTGCTGGAGTGGCGTTATCGTTGAGGGTAACGGTTCCGTTGCTGGCATTGGTAAAGCTAGAGATGCTTAAGGGGTCGCCATCGGCATCGCTATCGTTAGCGAGGACGCTGATGTTAACCGGGGTATCTTCATCCGTGGTTGCGGTGTCATCATTGGCAACGGGGGGTTGGTTAGACACAACGGGAGTGTTCTCGAAGAACAGGATATTGCCGTCATTATTCCCGACGAAAGCATCGAGATCCCCATCGCCATCGATATCGGCAAACGTGGGCGCGGCAGAATATCCCACATCCGTGAGTCCGAAGTTCCCCGCCTCTTGGCTGAAAACCGGAGCCGTGACCGTTCCCGTATTGCGGTAGAACACCGTATTGCCGTCAAAATTCCCGACTATTGCATCGAGATCCCCATCCCCATCGATATCGGCAAACGTGGGCGCGGCAGAATATCCCACATCCGTGAGTCCGAAGTTCCCCGCCTCTTGGCTGAAAACCGGAGCCGTCGCCGTTCCCGTATTGCGGTAGAACACCGGATTGCCGTCATTATTCCCGACTATTGCATCGAGATCCCCATCCCCATCGATGTCGGCCAACGTGGGCGTGGCATTTAAACCCACATCCGTGAGTCCGAAGTTCCCCGCTTGTTGGCTGAAAACCGGAGCCGTCGCCGTTCCCGTATTGCGGTAGAACCGCGTATTGCCGAAACGTTCCCCGACGAAAGCATCGAGATCCCCATCCCCATCGATGTCGGCGAAGGTGGGCGAGGCAGAACCCCCCACATTCGTGAGTCCGAAGTTCCCCGCCTGTTGGCTGAAAACCGGAGCCGTCGCCGTTCCCGTATTGCGGTAGAACCGCGTATTGCCGTCCCTGTTCCCGACGAAAGCATCGAGATCCCCATCCCCATCGATATCAGCCAGGGTGGGCGTGGCAATAGTCCCCACATCGGAGAGTCCGAAAGGGTTAGTCACAGGGGATAAAAAGTTTGGGTCAGTCATGGTTGGTTTTCTCCTTTTTTAGATATGTGTTTGAAAGCTGTTTCTACAGCTTGGTTGAGTTGCTCCCATTGCCAGTTCAACTTGCGTAGTAATGGCACGAGGGCAAGATTGGTGAAGTCGTCCTTCGGATAGCTCACCTGTACTCGCTGGCATCCGTTTTTCATCAATTCGACTTCTAAGGCTTGGAGTGTGCGGGTGCCGATGCCTCGATTTCGGCACTCCGGCAACACTAAAAACGAAATCAGTTCGGCTACGCCATTATCTAAGAGTTCGGCTATAGCAAAACCGACGATTTCCCCGTCTAGCGATGCGGAAAGTCCGAGCAATTCTCCCCGTTGCGGTTGAGTTAGCCAGCGTTGGCTCAGACGGGGAAAGGTCAAAGCATCATAAGGCAGCAAATTTCCTGGGTTGAGATGGTACACACGCTGATATTTAATCGCCGAAGGGGTAATCTCCCTCAATTTGGGCAATCCAGCCACAGGTGCTTTAGCTCCCTGACTGGGGCGTTCGGCGGTGGGTTTGGTAATCACAATGCCCTCCGAACCGGGAAACGTCACCAGACGCTCGATTTCATCACTTTGCAATCCCAAAGCTTGGGGACGGCGCACTCCCGGCAGCACCACCACATCAAATAATTCCTCGACCACCCCTTCTAACTGAAGCCAGTGCAGCACTTCTCCCGTCGTCAGCGAAATTGCCATTAGTCCACATTGAGGGACATTTCCCTGCTTGGCTAACCGTTCCTCTAAGACTAATCCGCTAAACGTCCGCGCTCTGAGTTTGGACAATCCCACCAGTGCCACATCCCCCCAAAACGCCAAACCCCTGACAAATCCTGGACAGAAAGCGATGGGGACAAATTGACCGCCCTCAATATATCCCAGTTCTCCCGTTCCGGAATTGAGTAGCCACAACTTCCCCTTGTACCAACGGGGTGAATGGGGCATCGATAAACCACTCACGACGATCTCGTTATTGGGAACATCGATAACCACTCCTCCATCTGAGCGACAGTGCCGCCAACCCGCCGCCGTATCGGTACTACTGCAAGCGGTGACATAAGCGGGTTTTCCCTCCACTAACGCCAAACCATTGAGATGACAGCGATCTTCAGCCACCAGCTTAGAAATAAACGGCGGTTGCCACAGGGGAACAAAACTGTAATCGGGACTGAGCGTCGCCAGACAGCTAAAATCGGTATTGACAAAAATTAGATTATGTGCATCTTCCAGGACAACATCATGGACATTGATATCTCCTGTAAAGTAGGCGGTACGGGGGACATAGAGGCGATCGCATTCCCCATACTTTTCTCCTGCCTCTAAAAGATTCTCGAAATGCCAAAGTTGGTAACGGCTACTCATGTAGAGGCTACTGCCTGCTGCATATAGTCCCATCGGTTTGTCGAATAGTCTTTCGTGTACTTTCAGATGTCCTTGTGCTTGGCTACTGACGAAAAAAAGGCGGTTGGTTTGGTAGGTGGTGCAAGCAAGACTTAGATTCTCCTGTGCTAGCCACAAGGAAAACTGTTGACTAGCGGCAATTTTTAACGCTGGGGTAGAATTTGCTGATGTTGTCTGCATTATCCAAAGTTGGAGTTGTAGAAGATGCCCCTTTTACAGATGCAATTAAAGCGATCGCCATTTAATATATAGTTGGCGCGCGAATTACGCTTGAATCATAAAATCGTTCGCAGTTAAACTTGGCTTGCCATCGAGAGTGGCAAACTGACCACCAGTGCCAAAACCAGGCGCAGTACCATTTTCGTTATAGAACAAGCGCCCATTCACAGCATCGTAGACAATCTTGGCACTGCTAATGCCCTCCAAAATAGTCAATTGGAACAAGTCAAAACCAATACTCTTAAAATCACCTGCACTACTGAAACCATTTCCGGGATTAGAACTAAGGACACTGAAAGTGGTTTTATCCAAAACAATCTTGTCACCTTCAGAACGCTTGAAGTCAGTAATTTTATCGATACCAACACCAGACTGAGTGAAAGTAGCATTAGTGTTGAAAAGGAATCTATCAGCACCAGTTCCACCTGTTAGCACGTCATTCCCAGCACCACCAGCGAGAGTATCATTCCCCGCACCACCGATGAGAGTATCATTGCCTGCTTCGCCACGCAGATGATCGTTGCCACTCTTGCCATCGATTCTGTCATTACCGCCTTGAGCGTTAATTACATCATTGGAATTGTCAAAACCAGAGGTGTTGTTATTCAGGTCATTGAGGAACGTCACCGCATTCTTTTGGAAGATGCCGCTAGCATTAAAGTTAGCATCGAAGACATCAAAACTGTCGCTGGGGCTGGTTTGTCCATCAAACAGGATATTGGCTAAAGCCGGTCTACTACCTGATGCGGGCAGATTATCTAGGTTTTCCAGCTTGAAGTTTTGCACTATGACTTTGGTGTTGGCAACATTATCAAAAGTGACTTCTAGATTGTTGCCATTTGCAGTTAGTAGCAGATTTTTAGCACTTAAGCCAGCACCAGTAAATTGCAGCGTGTCAATATTGGCGATTACTGTTGCATTGGGATTTGTACCTTTGCCAACACCGCCAAAGTCGGTGACGGTGTCAGTGCCATCGCCAGGGCGAATAATAAAGGTGTCTCTTCCACCGCCACCTGTAAGGGTATCGTTACTAGCTTTGCCATCAATTATATTGTTGATCGATGTGCCTGTGAGGGTATCGGCATTGGGAGTGCCTGTCAAGTTGACTGACGCGAACCGCTGGGCGTAGATTCCATCACTACTGCCGTCCTGATCGGTACTCTCCCAAGCGATGACAAAGTTGCCGTTAGCGTCCACTCCCACAACGGGATCGTCTTGATTGTTGGTGGTGTAGGTATTAACCAGGAATTCACCGCTATCTGGGGTACCATCAGCGTTATAGCGCTGGGCGTAAACCCCATTGAGATCGCCATCCTGACCGTTACTCTCCCAAGCGATGACAAAGTTGCCGTTGGCGTCCACCGCCACAGCAGGGTCTGCTTGAGAGGAGGTAGTGAAAGTATTGACCTGAAATTCGCCCCCATTGGTAGTGCCATCCGCGTTGTAGCGTTGGGCGTAGATCCCATCACTACTGCCATCCTGATCAGTACTCTGCCAAGCGATGACAAAGTTGCCGTTGGCGTCCACTGCCACAGCAGGGGTACTTTGACTGCCAGTAGTGAAAGTATTGACCTGAAATTCGCCGCCATTGGTGGTGCCATCGGCATTGTAGCGCTGGGCGTAGATTCCTTCAAGACTGCCATCCTGACCAGAACTGTCCCAAACGATCACAAAGTTGCCGTTGGCGTCCACTGCCACAGTAGGGTTTTGTTGAGTGCTAGTAGTGAAAGAATTGACCTGAAATTCGCCCCCATTGGTGGTGCCATCAGCGTTATAGCGCTGGGCGTAAACCCCATTGAGATCGCCATCCTGACCGATACTCTCCCAAACGATCACAAAGTTGCCGTTGGCGTCCACTGCCACAACAGGGTCTCTTTGAAAGTCGGTAGTGAAAGAATTGACCTGAAATTCGCCGCCATTGGGGGTGCCATCCGCGTTATAGCGCTGGGCGTAGATTCCATCAGCACTGCCATCCTGACCGGAACTCTCCCAAGTGATCACAAAGTTGCCCTTGGCGTCCACCGCCACAGTAACGTCATCTTGACTGCCGGTAGTGAAAGAATTGACCTGAAATTCGCCGCCATTTGTGGTGCCATCCGCGTTGTAGCGTTGGGCGTAGATTCCTTCACTACTGCCATCCTGACCGGAACTCTCCCAAGTGATCACAAAGTTGCCCTTGGCGTCCACTGTGATTGCGTGATCTGCTTGCCTATCAGTGGTGAAGCTATTGACTTGGAATTCTGAACCGACTGGTATTACTGGCATTGTTTGTTTCTCCAAAGTGAGTTTTGAGGTTGAAATTCATCCATTAAAGATTCTGGATGTAGCCAATAGGCATCCGGTGCGGTAAAGGCATCGCGCACTGCTTCCATCTCGGTATTGAGAATGGTGGGGCGCATTTTTCCGGGGAGAAATTGCACTTCACATAGTTCCTGTACTCCACTGGTAAATTCAAAAAGTCCAATTTGTTGTCCACTACGGCAATCTACCACCACTACACCGCTAATTAACTGCATCTATAATTCCAGATTTTCAAGATTTTTAGACGACGATTTACGTGTTCAACAGTGATTCTTAATCGATTGAGTTCTCGATGAGATTTCTTTTGTTCTTTTGTTAACCTTCTAACTCTTGGTTTTTTAATTGGTGTTTGACTCTGCATTTGAGTCGAGTAACACATATAAAATAACGATCGCCCCTTTTACAGATGCAGTTGAAGCGATCGCCATTTAATATATAGTTGGCGCGCGAATTACGCTTGAATCATAAAATCGCTAGCAGTTAAACTTGGCTTGCCATCGAGAGTGGCAAACTGACCACCAGTGCCAAAACCAGGCGCAGTACCATTTTCGTTATAGAACAAGCGTCCATTCACAGCATCGTAGACAATCTTGGCACTGCTAATGCCCTCCAAAATAGTCAATTGGAACAAGTCAAAACCAATACTCTTAAAATCACCTGCACTACTGAAACCATTTCCGGGATTAGAACTAAGGACACTGAAAGTGGTTTTATCCAAAACAATCTTGTCACCTTCAGAACGCTTGAAGTCAGTAATTTTATCGATACCAACACCAGACTGAGTGAAAGTAGCATTAGTGTTGAAAAGGAATCTATCAGCACCAGTTCCACCTGTTAGCACGTCATTCCCAGCACCACCAGCGAGAGTATCATTCCCCGCACCACCGATGAGAGTATCATTGCCTGCTTCGCCACGCAGATGATCGTTGCCACTCTTGCCATCGATTCTGTCATTACCGCCTTGAGCGTTAATTACATCATTGGAATTGTCAAAACCAGAGGTGTTGTTATTCAGGTCATTGAGGAACGTCACCGCATTCTTTTGGAAGATGCCGCTAGCATTAAAGTTAGCATCGAAGACATCAAAACTGTCGCTGGGGCTGGTTTGTCCATCAAACAGGATATTGGCTAAAGCCGGTCTACTACCTGATGCGGGCAGATTATCTAGGTTTTCCAGCTTGAAGTTTTGCACTATGACTTTGGTGTTGGCAACATTATCAAAAGTGACTTCTAGATTGTTGCCATTTGCAGTTAGTAGCAGATTTTTAGCACTTAAGCCAGTACCAGTAAATTGCAGCGTGTCAATATTGGCGATTACTGTTGCATTGGGATTTGTACCTTTGCCAACACCGCCAAAGTCGGTGATGGTGTCAGTGCCATCGCCAGGGCGAATAATAAAGGTGTCTCTTCCACCACCACCTGTAAGGGTATCGTTACTAGCTTTGCCATCAATAATATTGTTGCTAGCTGTGCCTTTTAGAGTATCGGCATTGGGAGTTCCCGTTAAGTTAAGGGGAGTGATACTCAAATTAAAGATATCGCTGACACTGGCATTAGCTGTGTCCTTGGCAGTAACTTTGACGTTGATGTTACCGACATTGGCGGCTTTTGGTGTGCCACTGAAGGTGCGGGTGTTGGCGTTGAAGGTTAGCCATGAGGGTAAAGGATTGCCGTTGTCAAGAGTGGCAGTGTAAGTTAATGTATCGCCTGCATCGAGATCATTAAAGGTGTTGGCATCAAAAGTGAAGTTGAAGACACTGTTTTCTGTGGTAACTTTATCAGGAATCGCATTGGCAACAGTTGGCGGTTTGTTGGCCTCGATAGTCAAATTTACCGTACCAGTGGTAGTTCCACCCTGACCATCACTAAGGTTGTAGGTGAAGGAATCAGTACCGTTGTAGTTAGTATTGGGGGTATAAACAACGAAATCATCGCTCAAGTTTCCAGGAGTGCCGTTATTGTTAACTACAGCCGTGCCGTTAGTGGGGTTGGTAGCAATACTGAAGCTGAGGGGATTTCCGTCAGCATCGCTGTCGTTAGCGAGGACATTAATATTTACAGGTCTATTTTGATTAGTAGTAGCAGTGTCATTAACAGCCACAGGAGCAGTGTTGGTAGAAACCTGTATCGGCTGTCCATCGCCGAAAATTGTGGTGGTTGTGTAGGTGACTGAGGCACCAGGATTAATCACAAAACCTCTGCCTAGAGCTAGGGTGATATCGTAGGGAGCGGAGTCGACAAATTGGTCACCATCGCTATCACCAGTGATATAGTTCCTTAAGGACTCACCCTCGTAGATTTGCTCACGTAACAAGGAAAATCTACTGATTTCATAGCTACCAGGCAGCGAATTTCCCCCTAGTGCTGTAATGCCAACAAAAGTGCTGGGTGTGGTTGAGCTACTCCCAGAATCGGTCTCAAATAAAATTTGCTTGCCATCCTGGCTCAAAAGACCACCTGCATCATTATCGCTACCATCAAACTCCAAGTCACCATCTAGATAGCGAATCAGTTCTAAATTAACGGCTGTGGAACCTGGGTTAGTGATGGTGTAAGTCTGGATGAGTTGACCACCTGTGCGTGTGCCAGAAGTAAACTGGTCACTGACCCTTTGATCGAGAGCGAAGTTTAAACCTTTGTAAGTAAACTTACTCTGAGCGTCGGTCGGGTTGATGGCAGTATAAATAGCATTGGTGAGTGCAGGTGTCTCATTCAAAATCTCATCTTCAAAAGATAAGGCATCTCGTTTGCCTGTATCACCAATGCGAATAGCCACAGCAGAGGCATAAATAGTATCGCCTGCTTTTAGCTCACCCACAGGATCGTAAGTAGCATCACTAGAAACAGCTGAACTAGTGGTAGAGCCGAAACTGCCATAGGGGTCAAGCTTGACCTTAAAGCCACCATCACCAGGAGCGGTGGCCAAGGTAGCAGAAAACCCGACATTATATTGAATATCCAGAGTGTAGGCACCAGTGTCGCCATCACTACCGCTATCGGCAACCGATGGATCGTAGTCCTGATTATCAGTATCACTCACACCAATGTAGTAAGTGCCAGTGGCGGTAGGAGTAAAGGAAATTAAGGAATCATCCCCATCAAAGTCATTGTTGCGTTTGATTTCATTGCCTGCTGAGTCGAACAGCCGCAGGTAAGAATCAAGGTCGGAACCAATTGACTGGGCAGTAATGCTAAAAGTAACAAAGTCTCCTGCATTCAGTTGGACTTTATATAAGTCCACATCTTTTCCAGCGTCAATGTTTAAATTGTCGCCGATAAAGCCGTTGCTAGAAAAACTTCCCCCTCCATTGATTCCCGTATCGATCGCTTGCGAGAGAATGTCATTAGGTTCAACGAAGTTAGTTGCCTTAACATCAAACTTCACGTTGTAAATGCCTGTTTTGCCACCACTGCCGCTACCCTCGGTTTCTGCGCTGTAGTCATTGTTGCTAAAATCGCTCACGCCAATGTAATAAGTGCCAGCAGCACGGGCAAAGAAGCTCAACCCAGAGTCACTCCCCAACAAGTCATCGTTGCGTTTGATTCGCTCGCCTGCTGCGTCTAACACCCGTAGGTATGAATCTAGAGCAGAATCAATCGATCGTGCATCAATCCCAACTGTGAGGACATCTCCAGCGTTGAGTTGAACTTTGTATAAGTCAACATCTTTTTTGGCATCAATATTCAAATTATCGCCGATGAAGCCACGATTGGAAAAGGTTCCCCCTCCATTGATTCCCGTGTCGATTGCTTGGGAGAGGATGTCGTTCGGTTCAGGACGAAAGTTAGGAAGACTAACATTAAGCTTGATGTTGTAAATGCCAGTGTTAGTCTCAGTAACACTACCACTGCCCGCAACCGATGGATTGTAGCTTGTGTTCTTGGAGCTACTCACGCCAACGTAGTAAGTACCAGCAGTGCGAGCATAGAAGTCTAGCCCAGAGTCACGACTGTCTATGTCATCATTTTTGACAATTTCATTTCCTGCTGAATCGAACAGCCGCACGTATGAATCGAGGCCGGAACCAATCGCTCGTGCATCAATATCGATGTTGAGAAGCTCTCCAACGTTGAGTTGAACTTCGTATAAATCAACATCGGTAGGATCGTCGCCAATGATACCACTGCCGAGGAAAGTTCCGACACCGTTGATTCCTGTAGCATTTGCTTGGAGCAGAGTATCGTCTGGTTCAGCAAAAACTCCAGTATAAGTGTCCATGACTTGGGGGGAAAATGCTCTAGCATTAGTCATTTCCCCAGTGGCGATTTCTAGTTGCCAATCGCCTCCCTTGAGTTGGCTACCCGTGAGCTTGGCAGAAGCCATAATTTCTGCGCCTGTAAGTTCGTGCAATCTTTGAATAAATTCTGCTCCCGCATCGCCTGCTGCCACGTTACAGCCATAGAGGAGCAAATGCACACCCAAAGTAGAGGAAAACCAAGTTCTTAGCTGCTGGGCATAATGTTCTAAATTATCTAGTCCCAAGTGGGAATTACCTAGATATAAGTTACCCGGTGAGCCGTGGCAAACGATGTGAACAGCGCTTAGGTGCGAACATTTAGCTAATGCTGCGGCAATTTGGCTGACACCATCACTTGATGAGTCGAGTACTAAGATTACTGCTTTTGATACTGCACCTGCAATTAGCTGCTGATAGTTATCAACATTTGGGTCAATGACGATCAGGTTTTCCGCTCTGATGTCAATATTCTCAGATGAAGTGCCATTGAAGGGGTTATTGCTGTTGTTTTGAGATCTGAGAGCCATAATGATTGGTTTCCTTTGGTAAATATTTGGTAGTAAAAAGTAACTCTTGATTCGAGACTGGGTTAGAACTGGTGAAGCCAAGTTTGCCGCTCTTTGACTTCACCTGCTTTGTGTCCAAGGCGATCGCCTCAAGTTAACTTATGTATAAGCTGGCTTTTTCGTCTGCCCATAAACTCATACATCCACTGCTCAAACAAAGGTGCGAGCGAGATGTGAATTGCGATCGCACCTCAGTTCTCATAAATACTTTGCTAATCTAAACTTCTTAGGGACTTTTACGGTTCTTGTTTTATATAAAAGTAAAAAGTGTTACTTTTAGAGACTTGCAGTATACGAGATTACAGGATATCAACAGCATAGTCAATGTTTACTATAAAATATCCCACTTTTCTTACTTTTCTTACCTCAGTAAATTAGTGAATTTACGCAATCAATTTTTGCAGATGTGTTTAATAACAAAACAATTCAAAATTCAAAAAGCAGAATTCAGCAAGTCCTACTTAGGAGCGATCGCTACTCATCCCACTTCACCAGCGCTCCATCCACACACGCAATCCCCCACTGGGGAAACTTTGCCAAAAGATTTATACAAGAGGTCTAATACTAATTCGTAATTCGTAGTTCGTAATTCGTAATGACGCGACGCTCCTGCGTCGCTAACGCTTCGCTATCGAGGACTCGCTACCGCTGCGCTAACGTAGTTCGTAATTAAGAAACTCTTATTTAATATGGGTTTCGGATTTTGAATGTGTAGCCGAATTTTAGAGAATTGGTATAATCTATATGCCAAATTTTAGAGAATTGGTATAACTAGCCTACTTTCAGTATTTTTCAATTGTTCTAAATAAACAGCAACGAAGATCATAATTCTGCTACATCTTTGTTAAGAAAAGTTACAAGTCTCTTAACACAGGGAAATATTTTTTATGGTAGTTTCACTAGAGAAGAATGCACCACATCAGGTTGTAATCATTGGTGGAGGCTTTGGTGGACTTTATACAGCAAAGACTCTCAACAAAGCGAATGTCAATGTTACTCTCATCGATAAACGTAACTTTCATTTATTTCAGCCGCTTTTATATCAAGTTGCGACAGGTACGCTATCACCTGCTGATATCTCCTCACCATTACGAGTTGTATTCAGGAAAAGCAAAAATACTCAAGTGTTGTTGGGAGAAGTAAATGATATCGATCCAGAAACCCAAGAAGTTATTCTCGGTGATAGAACAATACCCTACGATACATTAGTTATTGCCACAGGTGCTAACCATTCCTATTTTGGTAAGGATAACTGGAGACCATTGGCTCCTGGCTTGAAAACAGTTGAAGATGCGGTAGAAATGCGTCGCCGGATATTTTCGGCATTTGAAGCGGCAGAAAAAGAAACCGATCCCGAACTACGCCGTGCTTGGTTGACCTTTGTAATCGTCGGTGGTGGCCCTACAGGTGTAGAATTAGCGGGTGCGATCGCAGAATTGGCACATAAAACTCTCAAAGAAGATTTCCGCAACATCAACACCTCAGAAACTCAGATTTTGTTATTGCAAGGGGGCGATCGCATCCTCCCTCATATGGCTCCACAGTTATCAGAAGTAGGAAAAGTATCCTTGCAAACGTTGGGTGTGGTAGTCAACACAAATACCAGGGTGACGAATATTGAAAATGATATCGTTACTTTCAAGCAAGGCGATCAAGTTCAAGAAATTGCCTCAAAAACTATATTATGGGCAGCAGGTGTGAAAGGTTCCTCTATGGGGCAAGTTCTAGCAAACCGCACAGGTGTAGAGTGCGATCGCTCTGGACGTGTGATTGTAGAACCAGACTTGACGATTAAGGGTTATAAAAACATCTTTGTTATCGGAGATTTAGGCAACTTCTCTCATCAAGATGGAAAACCCTTACCTGGTGTTGCACCCGTAGCCAAACAACAAGGAGAGTATGCAGCTAAACTCATTCAAAAACGCCTTCAAAGTCAAACGCTACCACGATTTCGTTACAATGACGTAGGCAGTTTGGCAATGATTGGCAAAAATTTAGCTGTTGTAGATTTAAGCTTCATCAAACTCCAAGGTTTCCTTGCTTGGATATTTTGGTTAGTCGTTCATATCTACTTCTTAATCGAGTTTGATACTAAATTACTAGTAGTATTTCAATGGGCATGGAACTATATCACTCGTAGTCGTCGCTCTAGGTTGATTACAGGTCGAGAAGCTGTGGAAGAAGCAAAAACTGTTAACAACAGCACTAATTTGGCGACTAAAATCGCTAACTCTCCCACTCAACCAACACCTCATTCAAAATTGCAATCTTACACTGCGGATATCGAGGTAGCAAGTTCCTGGTTAACATCACCAAAACTGAATCATCATTAAGATTACCACGGTCGCCCCGCTAAGACATACAACATGTTCCGCTTACCTTGCCGCAGATAACCTCACGGTTCATACGCCTCACTGCGATGTGCGATCGCTATCACAAATACCTGCACTAGTTCATCGTCTATCGAATAAATGACCCTGTAATCTCCGATTTGGTAGCGATAGTACCCTGCATAATCTCCCTTGAGGGCTTTGATATGAGGGTGGAACTGGGGAGTTTGCTCTAACTGCTGCAAACATCGGGCAATTTTTTTGCTAAAGCTTTGTCAGCATTGATATAAACTTTTTGGGCATCGGGATGGAGAACAACTTCATACATCAGAGCGAAGGTTTCTCCAGGGTGTGTAAAGGGTTTTAGGGGTTGCTGATGAGTGCTTAACTCGCTCTAGCAATCCAGGAATTGCCAAAAGTTCTTGGGTTGCAGCTTCGCTTTCAGCATTTGCTAAATAAGCCGCAAAATCAGCAAGCACTTGTAATCGCTCTGGCGAAAGTTTCTTGAGTAAGGGAAAAACCTCATCTAGAGGTGTGATATCACCAGCAGCAATTTCCTGCCTTACGATCTGGGCTATCCGATCCCACTGCTCGTCCGTGGTAGATTCAAACTGAGCTTTCCATGTCTGCTCATCCTCCATCTCTCCAAGGAGACGAACTGCGATCGCATCCTGCTCGTCAGCAGGTAAAGTTTTCAATTGGGCGATCGCTTTTTCGAGTAATTCGGTCATTGCAAAAGTACTCCTACCAAAGAGGTACTAACCATTATCGCTTACCCAATTACTGAAAGCTTTATCATCCGGCTCATAGCCTTTTTAAATGAAGGCTTTAAATGAAGGCGATCGCAACTATGCTAAAAAAGACTCTAAATATAGATGCAACACAAATTCATCAAATAATTTATGCCTCTAGCTGAACTTTTACCTCTGCTTCAAGAATTATCTCACTCTGACAAGCTCTTGCTATTAAATTTCCTGGTAAGCTAAAAAACATCTAAAATTACATAATCAAATTAAATAAAACTCTTGTGGTGTGGGCATCTTGCCCGCCCTAATTATGCAAGTTATATGTGGAACAGCTTAGCTGAATTGTTGAAGGAATCGGGTTTAGTTCCATTAGACACTCAAGGTAGGGTGTCTAGTCAAGGTTTATATGATTCTTTTGAAGCTGCTGATGTTTTAGCAAAGGCATTAGCAGAGGAAAATTCTGAATCGGCGTTTGAGATTAGCCCTAAAAAAGCGTGAGTAGGAAATCAGCTTTTTTAGAACACGGTTGTTATACTGCGTATTTAGCCTTTATCTCTTCAATGCTTATGCCTTTTCCCTCTTTCAAACTTTGACGAGCTTGAGCAATCTCTGCTTCAAAACGCGGATTGCACAGCATTAGTTCTTCCCACCAATCTTCCGCATCCTCTAACCCAATCAAAATGCCTACAGGTTGTCCATCACGGGTAATAATCACGCTTTCCCTCTCGGCAATTTGTAAATAACCTGACAGGTCATTCTTGACTTCATCAATTGAGACTTGCTTCATTCCTCTTTCCTACCAAACTCGGCTAACCACCTCATTGCCTCCGATTTCTCTCGAATCCGAAGGACTTCTACTGCGCCATCTCCATCATCAGTGTAACTCACATCGTAGAAGGCTCGCAGGTCATCAATCCGCAACCGATATTGAGGTTTTTGCATCTTTTGAAGGCGCTTGATCCGGCTCTTGCTCGTTTTTTCTGGTTCGTATCTCAGAAATGTCTCAATTGCATCCAAGGCTTTTGCGCGATCGCTAGCTTTCAGGGCAGCGATATCTTCTTCAGCTTCGGGTGAAAAAATAATCTCGTATCTCACAATGACTCATTGGTTTTATGCATCCATAGCCGAGCAGTATAACGGACTGTGCTTAACCTTTAAAATTCCCTACACTGAGCTTTCCATGTCTGCTCATCCTCGATTTAGCAAGGAGACGAGCAGCGATGCCTGCGGCGGGCTACGCCTACGCGTCCTGCTCGTCAGCAGGTAAAGTTTTCAATTGGGCGATCGCTTTTTCAAGTAATTCGGTCATCACAAAAGTACTCCAACCATTGAGTTACTAACCATTATCGCTTATTCAATAGTCAGATTCTTCTTCAATACTTTTGTATTTTTAATTCACATTGTTGAAAAATATAATTCACCGCAGCAAACAATTTCTCTAAGTCTTGAATCACATATAAATTTTTATTCCGAGTAAATACATCAGCAATCAACTTTCCAAATTGCCATATTTTCCCGTTAGAAACAATTCCAAAAACATCGCTAACAAAATCATCGTTAATTCGCTGTACTGCAATCATTTCAGCTAAACACTGACCCCAACCTTCTTCAAATTTGTCTTGTTTAGCTTCAACTGTTAAAAAATAAGGTTTATCAAAAACAATCGTTCCTAGAGGATTTCTTTGTGCCACTGTATAATCTGGAATCCCTGACAAATCTTCATCGTAAGCTAATATTTCATGACTCCAAAGTGTTAATTTACTTCGGTAATGTTTCCATACTTCTTTCAATACTGGATAGATAAGATTTTCACAAATAGCATCTTCAGAATTATCAATAACTCCATCTAGAAATAGCAAATCTATCTCTTCTTTAAAAGATTGTTGAATGGGAAAGTTTACTTCTAACATAAAATTAGACTGCACATACTTAATTTGAAATTTTTTAATGACTGCACTAATACTTTTATAATTACTAAATGCCATTTTAATTTACCTTTTTTGAAAAATATGTTCTCATTGAAATGCAGGTAATATTCAGCATTCCCATTATCAAGTTAGCATGGCTTTATCATAAACGGGGTAACTCATTTTTTACTCTATTGCGATCAAAACTTGGCGTACTGTACCTTCACAAAATATTACCGTTGAATCTACTTCATCAGGAAAAAACCTAGCAGTGTTTTTAGAACTTAATTCAGCGCCTTTCATCAAGTATCATTGAGCGAGAAAGTCATAGACTTTATTGATTTTTGATTCAGATCCATGTCCTAACTTTGCTCCAAAGCGATAACCCAAATTGTTCCACGTAAGAACTGCATTCAGGGTTTCGTTAGTATAAAGTCTTCGCTGTGGAGTTACATTTTCCCATCCAATTTTGAACTGCGCCCGTCTTCGATTATCAGGAGGATTGCGATTGTCTCGATTGTAAGTTAATTCACTAAAAATCTTTTCGTAAAAAGCTTCATTTTGCTGAACTTTTGGAGGGTTTGAGGAAGCTAGGGTTGGCATACCTAAGCCTAATACGTTGTTACAAAGATAACTTATTTCAAGACTATCAATTGCGATCGCTAATAAAAATCTAATGATTAATATGTGGCACGAGTACTAAAATCTTTCATCATTTATATAAAAGTAGAAAATTTTCTGTATATATAAATACACTATTTCTCAGAAAATACAAGGAAAAACTTTTTATTCTAAGCAATTATTTTGGCAATGTGTATGGTATACTTGCTGCAAGAGGGATAAAAATCTGAAATTACTAGACTTCTTGCAAAAACAAAAATCTGGCAAGTAAAGGAATACAGCCTTATAAAGCTAGATATGCATATTTGCAATCACCTGAAGTCAATGATGTAATGCTCCCAAGGGAGCGGTAAAGGGCGATACTCCATAGGAGTCACTTCGTAAACACAATTAAAAATTCTCAACTGTTATGACATCAGTCGTAGCAAATAGTTTGTTGAATAATTCCTGAGTTTAGTTCCTCAAAATTCAACCCACTAGACATACAACATTTCAAGGTTGCATCAGATACCGAGAGGTTTTATGGTTCAGAGGATGATGGGTGCATTTTTAGTAAGTTGGTTGGTACTTCTTTATGTCGGCTGTAGTAGTAACCCAGTCAAGCTAGAGGCAACTACTGGACAAGCCCCAGCGAAGAAAGATGTGATAGTGGCGATGACAACCAGCATAGAAGATAGCGGCCTCTTGGATGATTTAGTTCCTGTAATTGAAAAGAAAACAGGATACAAGCTGAAAACCATTTCTGTTGGTACTGGACAGGCTTTGGCTCTGGCTGAAAAAGGTGAAGTTGATGTACTGTTTGTAAATTCGCCCAAAGCCGAACAAAAAGTGTTGCAGGACGGTGCAGTAATTAATCGGCGGTTAGTGATGCACAATGACTTCATTATTGTCGGGCCGACTGCTGATCAGGCAAAGATTCAAGGGAAAAAGGATGCTGTAGAAGCCTTCAGTCTGATTGCCAAAAACCAAGCGTTATTTGTATCACGGGGCGATGACTCAGGAACTCATAAATTGGAGAATAGTTTATGGAAACAAGCTAGTATCACACCAACTGGCGCTTGGTATCAGCAAACAGGTGCGGGGATGGGGCAAACCTTGCAAGTCGCTAATGAAAAACTGGGATATACCTTAGCAGATCGGGCGACATATATATTTCAAAAGAAAAACCTGTCTTTGCCTGTACTGGTGGAAGGAGACCGTAAACTGCTAAATCTTTACCATGTTATGGAAGTCAATCCCCAGAAATTTTCCAGAGTCAACACTATAGGAGCTAAAGCCTTTAGTGATTTCCTTTTGTCCTCTGAAGGACAAGCGCTGATTGCAGCTCATGGAAAAGACAAGTTCGGACAACCACTGTTTTTTGTTGATGGTGGTAAGACCGAAAAAGATTACGGATTTTAAAAGGAATGATGAAAGCTATTGAACTCTTAGCTAGTGGTGAGCGCGATGTTTTTCAAGTGATGGCGCTGACGCTCATAGTGTCTGGAACTGCTACAGCTATGAGTGTGGCACTGGGTATACCATTAGGATTATGGCTAGCTTTAAAAGACTTCTCGCTCAAGCAGGTGTTAACTAGCTTAGTTAACTTTGGTATGGGATTGCCACCAGTGGTAGTAGGTTTAGGGGTGAGCCTATGTTTATGGCGATATGGGCCACTGGGAAACCTTGAGTTAATGTATACGCCCATAGCGATGATTGTAGCCCAAGCAATTATTGCTCTGCCGATTGTAGCTAGCTTAAGTTTTGCAGCAATTCTCAGTATCGATCCAAAACTGCGCTGGCAACTTTTATCAATGGGAGCGACGAGCTGGCAAGCAAATTTGTTGCTGATTAAGGAAGCACGGTTAGGGTTAATGGCTGCTGTGATTGCCGGTTTTGGTCGTGTTATCTCAGAAGTTGGCGCATCGATGATGGTAGGCGGCAATATCAAAGGACAGACTAGAGTCTTGACTACAGCGATTGTGATGGAGGTGGGCAAAGGTAATTATGATGTGGCGATCGCAATTTCATTAATTTTATTGATAGTCGCATACAGCGTGATTGTGTTGCTGACCATCTTGCAACATAACAAGTCTAGTAAACTCTAGTTGCTTCCTTATAAATGTGCGTTTTTGGAGGTCTCTATGAACGAATATGTCCTAAATATGCAGCAAGTTACCGTAGGTAGCAAAGCACGTAAAAATATTCTTAATATTGAAAACTTTGCACTACGTCCTGGGGAACTTGTAGCGGTGCTTGGCCCAAATGGTGCTGGCAAAAGCACGCTGTTAAGGACAATTAATTTATTGCATCCTTATCAAGGCAAAATGCAATTATTTGGACAGGATGTATGCAATGCCAATCAAACACTCTTACGTCGTCGTTCTGCTTTGGTATTTCAGGAGAAGTTACTGTTAAATGACACTGTATTTAATAATGTAGCTAGAGCATTAATGTTTCGTGGGACATCAGCAAAAGAGATTAAGCACAAAGTACATACTACACTTGCTGATTTTAGCTGTGAACATCTAGCAAATCGTTCAGTTCATTCATTGTCGGGTGGGGAGGCGAAACGTGTTTGTATTGCTCGTGCGTTAGTAACCGATCCAGAACTGCTGCTTTTGGATGAGCCTTCTGCCTCTTTGGATCTGGGAATACGTACCGAGATGATAGAGAAAATTAGACAATGGGCAGAAGTAACAGGAGCATCGGTAATATTAATCAGTCATAATTTTACAGATATACTACGTTTTGCGGAAAGGGCGATCGCTTTATTCGACGGCTGTATTGTACAAGATGATAAATTAGAAACCCTCATCCGCCGACCAGCTAACGAGCAGCTTGCAAGACTGGTAGGTATAGATAACATTATTCCGTGCCAAGTAAAACAGAGTAACCGTGGTTATTCTATCAAGCTGGCAAACGGAATCAAATTTTCCTACCCTGGAGAAATCAAAAAGTCAATTACAGCATGTTGTTTGTCTAGCGATACTTTCAATCTGTGCGATGCAAGTTCTGCAATGCAGCACAAACCTTGGTCAGTAATTATTGAAGGGCTAGTAGAACGAGTTTTAAATGGTATAGGGACTTATAATATTTGGGTGAAAGTGGGAGAACAAACTTTAATCGCCAGAGTGCCTCAAAATCATATATCAGGCAATTTGCATCGTCATGAAACGATTAAGCTAGCATTCAATGTTGCAGATGCACATTTTGTGTAGAAAAAATAGCGTTACTGACCCACCGCAGATAAACTCACAACGATGGTTTGCACGCCTGGCGATCGCATTATAGTACGGATAGCCTTAATTTCCTGCTTCAAATTATAGCTTTACGCCACACTTTTCCTGATATCAAATAAATTGCGCGATCGCGTCAGATTAGTCACTTTATTTGACCGTTGCAGCGCAGTGTTAGGCTACTCTAGACTTAGAGACATACCATACAGCTTATAAATTACGTTTAATGTGAATTAAGTTGGGAAAAATTGGTCTTGCTGATGTCATAAATCTTTGCCCTCACCCTAAATCCCTCTCCCAATTTGGGAGAGGGACTTTGAAATTGCTCCTCTTCTCCCAAGTGTGGGAGAAGAGGTTGGGAGATGAGGGCTATTGTTGCATTCATCAACGGTATTCTAATTCACATCAGACGTAAATTATAAATAAACATGAGCTATCGTGACATCATTACTATAGAACCCGACAAACGAGGTGGTAAACCCTGTATTCGACGAATGAGAATCACTAGACCTCTTGCAAAAGTCGGATACTCGCCAGAAAATAAATTTTCTGGCTGATAACTCAAGTCGGTTGAAACCGACTAATAACAGTATTTTTAGTCCGTTTCAACGGACTTTTGCTATTATGCAGAGACTTGAGTCTCTGACGGTTCAAGTATTTTTGCAAGAAGTCTACTGTTTACGATGTTCTGGGTTGGCTAGCAGCAGGTATGTCTCACTCTGAAATCCTAGAAGACTTTCCTGAGTTGACAGAAGCAGATATCAGCGCTTGCTTAGAATTTGCTGCTCAATAATAATTTATTTCATAAAGTAGCAAAATAATCTAAAATTTTACACATCGCAGTATTTATCTTACTAAAATCATCATCCCGTGCCAGCATTTCTTTAGGGTTCTGAATATATTTACCTGCAACTAATTCCGAAGCGCAATTTTCAATAATTTGACGAACGCTGTCTTGAGTTGATTCAAGATGAAATTGTAAACCTAATACTCTATCTCCATAAATAAAAGCTTGATTTGCACATACTTCACTATAGGCTAGTCGTATAGCACCTGTAGGCAAGTCAAAAACATCACCATGCCAATGAAACACAGTGAAAGACTCAGGAAATGAAGCAAAAACTTGAGAGTTTTGTGCTTCTGTTGTCACTTGAATTGGATACCAACCTATTTCTTTTTCCTGACCTTTGTAAACCTTAGCACCTAAAACATCAGCAATTAATTGCGAACCTAGACAAATACCAATAACTACTTTATTCTGATTGATTGCCTCTGCAATAAAATTTTTTTCTAAAGTTAACCAGGGATACTTATCATCGTCGTAAATATTCATCGGCCCACCCATTACTATCAACCAATCTAGGTCATTAACAGATGGTAAAATCTCATCGTTATAAAACTTAGTTGCAGAGATAATATAATCTTTCTTTGTCGCCCACTGTTCAATACTAGCAAGTCCTTCAAAAGGTACGTGTTGTAAGTAATGAATTCTCATCCCTGACTGCTCCGAACTCAATTGCAGTATGATTTCTTCTATTAAATCACATGATAGATTTTATGTAACACTGGATTTTGGTGCAGTCTGGATTAGAGTTGCTGCTACTTTTTTTGCCTGTGAAGCAGTTGACCAACTTCCTTCCATCATCGCAACCACGATCGCACCTTGTACTAAAAGAAGCAGTTGTCTAGCTAACTGTTCTGGTAATGAAACTTCTGCGGCTTGAGCTAGGCTCTTAATGTAGTGATAAATCGATTGTTGATGTTCTAATGCTACTCGATGTCCAGGGTGGTCAGCATTGGCTAATTCTACTGATGCATTAATAAATGCACAACCTCGGAAATCTGGGCCCTCAAACCATTCCCTCAAAGCATCAAATATCGCTAATAGTTGTTGGGATGGGTTAGAAGCTCGTTGTTCAATCGTGGTTTTGAGCCATTCACACCATTGTTCATCCTGTTGTCGCAACCATGCTTCAATCAATGCATCTTTTGACTTAAAATGATTGTAGAGTGACATTTTTGCAACGCCGGATTCTGCGATAATTCTGTCAATACCGACGTTACGAATTCCCTCTCGATAAAACAAACCTGATGCCGTATTCAGGATGCGATCGTGAACAGATTTACGGGTTGTTTTCGGTTTATTCATTTAGATTACATCCTTGAATAATGTGTAATACTTAAATGCCTGATCAATAAAAATGATCAAAATTTTCCCAATTTCATAATTGTTTAAACTGCAAACTTATCTAGCTTTTTGAATTGACAGTGTCAAGGTAACAGAAATTGGAAATTAGAAAACACCCTTAACCACTCTTTGATTCTTGTAAAGATCAGGGTGTTTCATCTAGATAGATGTTGAGTTGAGTTTGCTTTATTCAGTTGCCTAAACTGCAAACACTGTTATCGATTACTTATTCTATTTTTTGATTTACCAAAGCTTTAGATTCTTTATAAGAGAACGTTTAACCCAATAGTAATTGATGAACTGCAAGCAGACCAAAGTCTCCCTAAACTCACAGTACTGCTACCGATCAAGTACTTCTACAATCCTCCAGAAACTTGTAGAGCAAGACCATCAGTTCATCTAACTATTGGTTAACTTATGGGATTTGGTTTCTTCACTACAGCGCAAATGCTTGGAGATCCTTTGTGCTTTAGCGATTTAGATTCCCTATAAATAAAGAATATCATACATTTGGCCAATTTACTTGCGCTAGCCAATAAATTTACAAACAGTATTCGTAGTTACAATTAGTTAATGACTAGAAAGTCTGAAAGCTAATAATTGTGTTGTTGATGTTATTTTTAGTCGAGCAAATACTGCTCATTGCTCTTTTTATATCTAGTTAGAAGAGTCTATCTATTCAAGTTAAGGAATATTTAATATATCTAATAAAAAAGATTGTTTAACATAGACAGAATTGTCTATTTATTAAAAAATTATCACTATTGTAAAAATCGCTACTATTGGTCAAAATAGGATAATTTATTCAAATATGGGATAGTTAACGAGGTTTGTTCCCAGTTGTAGAAAAGTTTTAGCAAAACTAAAATTAAAAAGGGGCAAGCTGCCCCTTACTTAAGAATGTCAATAATTACATTAGTCTACAGCAATCATGACATCCGATGATTTTACTATAGCGTAGACTTGTTTACCTTCAGAAAGTTTCAAATTTTCTGCCGATGATTTGGTGATAATTGCAGTTACCTCTACCCCTAGTGCTACTTCTACTGTCACTTCAGTATTTACAGAGCCGACGATAACGTTTTTCACAGTTCCTTTGAGAGCATTACGAGCGCTAACTTGCATTTTCTAACTCTTTTTGGTATTTTTCTTTACCTATAAATAATAACAAGTAGTTAAATTAATATGTATGGCTATAGATAGAAAATACAAAAATTTTTACTATTCCTTAGTATGGTAAATGTACATAAACAATTTACCAAATTGTTTGGTAAATACCAACTCATTTGGTAATAAAAATTCTACAAAGTAGTTAGTTTAAGTTTAACTATTTTTTAGACTGTTATTTGCTGACACACAAGATGATTTTACGCTTGTGGCGTAGCAGGCTTCCCTCTTGCTCAAACTGCTGTAGAAGACGTGTTACAGTTACTCTTGTTATATTTAAGACTTCATAGACAAATTCAGTGAATTTTTAAGGGTGCAAGCAAATAAACCACCTAACCTACCCAAACATCCGTCAGGTGGTAGGTATCAAGCATTATTGATATTAAAAAAACACCTTATGTATTATTACCAAATTTCGAGATATTTACTTACCAACAAACTTGGTAATGGGTAATTGGTAATAGGCCAATTACCAATTACCCATTACCTGCACTTCTAGGGGCGGCTTTCGATGAAAAAACGAAATACTCTGTGTTTTTACTCCTAACTCAGCACTCAGCACTATTTCTTGAGAGCGATCGCAGCAGAAATTCAAATTTACGCATTCTTCCCTAAACCAGACAACCAACCTCGCATTGCAATCTACTCTAAACAGTTGCTACAACTTCCCCGATTCTGCTGATATCGTAGCCGCCGAGTATTTCAAATTGTGAGTGAACCATCCGATGTCCCAAAGTACTAAGCAACTGCTGTACTGGCGCAACTTCGAGATATTCTTTGAGAATCACTAAGTCGTATCTTGATTGATGTAGAGGGACAAATCCTAGACCAAAGGCAGTAGCTACAGATGCCATACTGATACCTGCATCGGCAATTCCTAGAGCTACAGCTTGGGCAACATCTTGGTGACTTGTGACAATATGGTCAAAACCTTGGACAGCATGGAACGGTATTTGCTCTTTTTGGAGTGTTTGTTCCAAAAGTAAACGAGTACCAGCACCAGTTTCACGGTTGACAATAGTAGCTTCCTGTGACACTAAATCTGTAACTGTTCTGATTGACATCGGATTACCAGACTTTACTAAAAGTCCCTCTTCCCAAACACCGAGGGTAATCAGAACTGCTTGCCTTCCAGCCAGAACATCTCGAACAAAAGGAGTATTATACTCACCAGTCTGGGGATCATACAGGTGCATCCCAGCAATGTGCGCCTCACCTCGGCATAGACTGTGTAATGCAGACATGCTATTGGCAAAGTTAAATTGCACTCGCAGTTGGGGATGCCAACGTTCGGTGGCTCTCGCCCATAATGAAATCACAGGTGCACAGCCAGCAATCACAACTGTGTTGTGAAGTGTGTCTAGATTATCGTCCAAAAGACGTACTCGAACTTTATCTGTATCTGTTTGACCCTGACTCTCTCCCTCCGTGTACCCTTCGGGGAACAGCAGTTTGCTTATGCCGGGAAACCCGTTCACCGCAACTGCTTCACCGTCGGCCGGAATCATATCTTGGCGAAATGCATCTTTGCCAATTAAGGGATAAGCTACCCATTGTCCTCCCACGCGGGCCAGACTAACTCGCGTCTGCTGACCAGCAGGAACAGGTTTGGCAAGCACTGCTTCAATTTCAGGTAAATCCCGCTCTAACCAGAATAGATCCTCTACTTGACAGCCAAGTGCCTTTGCTAAACGAAGTGTGATGGTTACTGAGGGAGCGTATTGTCCCGACTCTACACCACTAATAGTCTGACGGGTAACACCAGCTAGATTAGCCAAATCTTGTTGGCTCATACCTAGACGGGTTCTAATTGACTTCAAGTTATTACGGAGATCGTTATCCTGCTTCATTGGCTTGAGCTAATGTACTCTAGGTTTCTAAAAGCCGTAGCGGATTTAAAAAAGCATCTGCCAAGGCGAAAGCATGGTCTAGTAGTTTATATTATTTCTCTTGGACTAGATGAGTGTGCTTTCGCTGTTTTGATTCCCTATATTCAAAGAATATCATACCTTTTGCAATTTTCCTTGCGAATCGCAATTTTTTTTGCTGTAGATTGTTTTTTCGCTGCTGGTCATAACTCAAAACTTCCTAATCATCGATAACAAAGGATTTAGCGATATTTGGTTATTACCAACTAAATTGGTAAAAAGTAGCCCTCAATACAGTTTTAGAAATTGATTTGGGCTTTGATGCTTGATAGGTGAGTTATACAAGCCGTAACGAATATACCACCAACTAATGATAACTCTGTGAGGTAAAATTTACCTCACTAAAAATACTGTTTTTACTTAGAGTCATATGCAGACATCTATTGCACAATTAGGTATCTACCAGGTGTGCCACTCCTCAGATGAAATTACAGTTGTTTGCGCTATAGCAATGGAGAGAATAATGATTACCGAACAAGACTTAGCTCAACAATTTAACGTAATTATTGAACATACTCACCCACGTGTATGGAAATTATTACGCCAATGTTATGTGAAGGTGATTAATCCTAAACCTTACTTAACAAGAGCGAATATCAAAATATGTATCCGTCATAGACATGCAAGATACATTGGAATTTATTGTCCTGACAGACTGATTAATGCGGTAGTAGCAGAAAAAAACCTACTGAGAGAAGTAGCAGAATATGTGGGATTAGTTGAGGTTGTTTGTTTAAATGCTAACAACTTGGTGCGCGATCCTTTGTCAAATCTCAAACAGGCTTATCCCCACTTGTGGTTAGACTTACTTTGGATTCTTACTCAAGAACAATAACGCTAACTATGAGAATTGCATCTCTGTTGTAATCGTCCTCTTAACCACAGCTTTTGTACTTTGCTGCATGTTAAAATCTTATGAATCAACCATGCCTACCTCCAGATGATTTGCCTTCACATCAAACAAGAAGGGTGAGTGAAATACTATTTAGGCAACTTGAAGAAGCAACTAAAAAAAGCTTTTTCTTGGCGTGCGACAAAATGACACGTATTTTATTATCTAGTTGTCATTGGTATTTTCAAATCAATAGTGGCATTTTGACATTAATCATGATTTGTCACGATATGGAAAGTTATCGTCAGATCATGAAAACTGTTCCTCATTTTGCTGATCAGTTAAAACAGTTTACCAACATAGCTAAGATTACTGTTAGTTCTCCAATTGACAAAGGGATACCGTGGGTACTCAGAATAGATAACATCTTGCCTGATGGGGATATACCCAGTAGCTGATGTATAACCCAGAAATAATTCTAGGAAAATCACTGTCGTGCCATAATAGTACGCACTTCGGCTTCTCTATCTTGAATCAAATCTCCACTAACATCCACTATCACACTATGAATCTTGCCCGTAAACTTGAAGGGCGGTTGATAATCGGGTGTTATCGGTGCGCCAGGGGCTATCCCACAGGTGACGCCACTGGTTAGACCTAGTGCTAAGGGAGTCGTCACCGGGACATCGGCTTGCCCGACCAATTTCTCATCGATATACAGTTGAGCGCGACCTGGTGTTCCCTTCCCCTTGGCTAAATCTGCTTGACCCGTCACTTTAAACTCAAAGCGCAACTGGTGACGACCTTCTGGGACTGATGAGCCAGACTCAACATGATAAAGCGATCGCGCTACATAGTTATGAACCCAGTGCAGTTTACCATCTTTGAGATAAAAGGAGTAGCCACTATCATTACCCCCGTGAGCAAGTAATACTCCTTGTGCGCCACCCGTGGGAATCTCCATGTCAGCCGTAATACTATGGGGACGATTTAAGACTTTGACGGCACTATTGGCTGGAATCGCCTGAGTGTCAGGATAGTAAATATAGCGGCTACGATTGAGAGCAATCTGAGGACGTTCTTCTGCAAATCGTTGTACACCCCTTCCATCCACAGGCAAAACATTATATTTCCCTGCTTCTACATACCAAGTGGCAATCATCTCAATCAGCTTAGGGCGGTTGTCAGCAGCAATATCGTGATTTTCGGCAAAATCTGACGCGACGTGATACAGTTCCCAGTGATAAGTATCTAGGTCTGTCAAAGTTTGAGCTGAGATTGGTGTACCAAAAAACTGACCTGCTTCTGTAAATGAAGCACCAGGCCAAGGACAAACCGCCCGCCAGCCATCATGATAAAGAGAGCGATGTCCCATCATCTCGAAATACTGGGTAAGGTGCTTAGTGGGTACGTCAGCATTATTAAAAGTATGGGCGAAGCTGACACCTTGAATGGGGGATTGAGTGACACCCTTAATCGTTGTCGGTGGTTCAATTTCTAGTAGCTCAAGTACTGTTGGTACAAGATCAATGGCATGGGCATACTGAGTAAGGATTTTGCCTTTTGCCTCAATGCCTTGAGTCCAATGGACTATCAAGGGGTCACTGATTCCACCCCGATAAGTTTCCCGTTTCCAGCGACGGAAAGGCGTATTACCTGCCCAAGTCCAGCCCCAAGCGTAATGGTTGAAGGTCTCTGGGCTGCCTAGTTTATCCAGTGCTTTGAGATTTTCCTCTAGGGATTCTGGCACATTGTTAAAAAACAGGTTCTCATTAACCGAACCAGTGGGCCCACCTTCAGAACTTGCCCCGTTGTCTGAGATGACCATAATTATAGTATTGTCGAACTCGCCGATCATTTTAAGGAAGTCGAGTAAGCGACCGATGTGGTGGTCAGTATGGGTTAAAAAACCTGCAAAGACTTCCATCATGCGGGCATAGAGACGCTTTTCTGCTGCTGAGAGAGTATCCCAGTGGGGAACATCGGGATCATGGCGGGAGAGTTTAGCATCGGCAGGGACGATCCCCATTTGCTGCTGACGGGCAAAAACTTCCTTCCTGTATGCCTCCCAACCATGATCGAACTTGCCTGCGTAGTCATCAGCCCATGCTTTCGGTAGATGATGAGGGGCGTGCATCGCACCAGGACAGAAATACATGAAAAAGGGTTTATTTGGGGCAACCTGCTTGGCATCAGCGATAAAGCTAATTGCCTTGTCTACTAAGTCTTCGGTCAAATGGTAGCCTTGTGCGGGGGTCTTTTCTGGCTTAACGGTGTGGTTGTCATAAACCAAATCTGGATAATACTGGTGAGTTTCTCCTCCGAGAAACCCATAAAAACGTTCAAAACCGCGACCGAGAGGCCAGCGATCATAGGGGCCGGCAGCAGAGAGCTGGTCTGAGGGGGTTAAATGCCATTTTCCGATCGCATAGGTGTTATAACCCTTCTGTAGTAGTATTTCCGAGAGAAACCCATTCTCAAAGGGAATATTCCCATTACTACCTGGATAACCGGTAGACACTTCTGTAATACAGGACATAGCATTGGAATGGTGATTGCGCCCAGTTAGAAGGCAAGAGCGGGTGGGTGAACACAACGCCGTTGTGTGTAGATTGTTGTAGCGCAAGCCATTGGCAGCTAGTGCGTCTAGATTGGGTGTTTTAATAGGACTTCCGTAGCTCCCAAATTGACCAAAACCCGTATCGTCGAAGACGATAAATAGCACGTTTGGTGTGCCTTCTTTGGCTCGTAAAGGTTCTGGCCAAGCAGGACTGGAACGATCAACAGTCCGTTCTATTACACCAGGGAAAGTATTTCCAGGTTTGTATTCACGCAGCGACATAGACTTAAACTCCTATTAAATAATTCGTAATTCGTAATTCGTAATGACGCGACGCTCCTGTGTCGCTCTAAGCGAAGCTATGCCGCAGGCTTTACGCTGACGCTCGAGGACTCGCTACCGCTTCGCTAACGCTAACGCTATCGCGGACTCGCTACCGCTGCGCTAACGTAATTCAGTTTTGTATTGGGGTTAAATCCCATTACAAAACTTGCCGGTTATGGAACGGGGGGACTTAAAACCACGGAACTTGTTAAAAATTCCAAGATTTAATTACTACACTGATAAAACTAACTAAGCCAATCACTAGTAAAGCTACCCCAACAATTTTCACACTATAAGAGGTTTCGTAAGTATAGCGATCGCTTTGGATTTGTTGAAGTAGCTGATGATGTTCTTTTAACCCTAAAACCATCCCTAACATTCCTGTGCCAATAAAAGATAGCCCAACAATAACCGAAAATCTCACTGGGTTAAGGTTATGACTCAGGTGAGTATTTTCAATCGTCCTTACGATGGTGGGGATGCCAAAGCCAAAACCAATTAACGACAGACAGGTGCGTATCCAAGCCATTAAGGTGCGATCTGCTGCTGCCCAACTGCGGTATTTGGCCATTTCGGTACGATCTGCCGCTAAATCATTGGTAGAATGACTCATAATGTGTTAGTTTCGGCTAATCTATGTTGATTAAATTTGTTGTTAATTAATGTTCATAGTCTGTTAGTTCCTGTAATGTATGGGCAAATGGATAATGAATGTTTGTGTATTTAAGTGTATTTAATCTGATGAATGTTGAAGAATTCTTGAAATTGCTCAATAGACATAGAAATCTATCTATCAAACTATACTCATAACTGATTTATAAACAGAAAAAAATCACTCTGCATCCTCCTAAAGAAATTGGAACCATCATGCCAAAATGGGAAAACTGTACGCTCAGGAATTAATAAAGTTCTTGAAAAATATGTCCAGACTCACTTACAGTCTGTTAGATTTTTCAAAAAAGAGTTTATGCCTTAAGTGAGAAGCAATTTAGGTATTGACCTACTACGCTCTCTGTTGGACAGGAAGCCCACGAAGAAAAGCTGTTGAGTTTGATTGTTGGTTTTTGGTTCTTGACTTGGGATAATTTATAAACTTCTTAGTAAAATTAATTTGTCTTGCCACCCTTCGTCATAACGTAATGTCAGCAAAGTATAACCAGTTTTATAACGGAGATTATCGCGTTCAATCTGATCTTGCCTACGCTTATCAGGGCTATTATGAACTGAACCATCACAGAAAATAGCGATCGCCTCCTCTTTGTAGATAAAATCTGGCTTACAGTTAGCCTCTGCAATCAATTCCTGTGCAGCATCAGGTAGTTTGTAACCCCGTTGGTAAATCTCCTGTAACACTACACGCTCAAAATTAGAGTTAGGGTCTGTTTGCTCCAGCAGTTTTTGATATTGCTCATCACGAGAAAGCCCTTTAACTTGAGCAATAGCATTACTTTCAAGTAGCACATCAAGCCAAGGTTTGATGAGGTGACGGTTAATCAGCGCATGGTCAAACTGATTGCGGTAAGAAAGCAAACATTCATAACAAGCTTGGATGCAACTGTCTTTCGGCTCCTTGAAATGGCAGATGTCTAAAGCTGCATCAGCAATTTTTCTAAATGCCTCTGGTTTTTCTAATAGCTGAGATAATACACCTGCACCGCCTTCTGCTGCTTCCCAAAATAGTAAATACTTACCTTCACCTAGACGTTCGGAGTCGAGTTCATTAGCTTCCAACTTATACACAGCCTGAATTGCTGTTTCTAACACATATTGCAGGGTAGCAATAAAGGCTTCTCTATTATCAGCTGGAACATTTAATGGTTCGACAACCAAGATATTGCAAGTATCATCAACCATTAAGTTGACTTCGGTATGTAGACTGTCAGGTGTTTGTTGAGCTTGTGGGTTTTTACTATCACCCCATACACCTGTTGTTGGATTAAGCTTAAATCCTCGTTCTTCTCTATTCTTCTTCAGTCCGCGATTAATTCGCCAGATGGTAGCTGTAGCTCCGTAGGTTAAGTTAAACATTGGCGTACCACAAGCCGCTTGAACATTGGCTAATTTGCGCTTTTGACTAGCGTAACGGAAGTGAGTTGTAATGTTGTAGCCGTATTTAAGCCGTTCTTCCTCGTCACAAGTGATCCGTTCTCGACGACGAGCGATCGCAGTTTCCATTGGTAGTACACGGGTCAATTTGGCTACATTGCCATGAGCATCAGGTTTAATTTCTGCGCCGCAATTTTCACAAGTATCACGAAAATCGCCGTCGTGTTACACCTTAGCCCTGGCTAAAGAAGTCGAACCTTTTGGAATTAAAGTCACTTTAGTTGAACCTGGGGCATTTCGCACAGACTTCAACGGACGCTCTCTAGCAGCAGCCGAACAATCCATTGATGCCTATGTTCCGGTGAGCGGGGCTTCATTGCAGTGGTTCAAAGATATGGATGGTAAGCAACTTGGCAATCCAGCGAAAGCAGCGCAAGCCATCATTCAAGCTGTGGAAAGTCCTCATCCACCGATGCGACTGGCGTTAGGCACGGATGCCATGAGCCTAATTCAGGAAAAACTGGAATGGGTTAAAACGGATTTGGATGCTTGGCAGCAGGTGACTGTAAGTACGGATTATACAGATAGGAACAGTGGGGTAATAGTTGGGTAGCTAATACCAGTTCTCTTTGAAGGCGCACAGAATCGTAGATTGGGGAGCATAGTAGTTGTGGGAGTAACGCCCCACCAGGGAGAACGGGAGAACCGTTTACAGAGCGAAGTGTCACAGGTAATTGGATGTAACAGACATCGAGAGGTACGCGAGATGCGAACAGCCAAAACGATACTGAACATCATACGTGAGCGTCGCTACGATGGTGACGCTCTCAAAACGTAATGGTTACTGGAAAGCTACGTGATACGGAAACGGTCATGCGTAGTTTGGAGGGGGGTGGTTGGAAAAGTGCCACAAATGGTAACTCACTGGCTACCTACCCTACTACACGTCCAGATTTAACAGAGAGGTGCGAGGGATAATACCCTCCATCGACTCTACCCTATCCGCCCACTGCGGATCTTAGGCGGAAACTTTCTGTCTATCAATTGTTGGACGACACATTGCACCTTGCGAGAAAACTCCACTATGAGGATTAACAAGAACTACCTGGGGCAACCCCTCCATTCCAAACATCCGTTTCATCAAACAGGGTTAAGGCGCAGTCAAAGCCAAGCCCGCATCCTTTTCTTGGCATAATTTTATGTTATGGCCTTAGTTCATATATAAAGCCAGAGCGCCCTGTAAGCAGGGCGAACGCATCTAAATATTGACAAAGTGGTAGGTAAGGCACGGGCAAAGTAGTACAAAAAAACTAATAAAAGGGCATTTGGAGCGATCGCTGCAAGCGTGAGGTAAGCAATCGGACTTTAATGGTAAAGTCAAAGGGGTAATTCAAAAAAGATAGTTTGGATCTGGAGCATAGTTTGCTACTTCTAAAGTAAGGATTCAGGTCTAATAGTTAGGAAGTAGAGACGGGCGAGACTGATAATTAATAGAATCAGCCAGTAGTGCTTGTACAAAGAAATCAATCACAGACCGACCTTGACGGCGACAGGTTTGCAC